>NZ_JAWIIL010000007.1:0-217957 GCF_034724055.1 Intrasporangium zincisolvens | reverse complement strand
CCAGGTCGCCATCACGGTCCACGAGGCCGGCCTGCTCTGACCGCGAGACCTGTCCGCGGAAAAGGGGTGGACGCCGTCGGCCCGCGGCCCTAGTGTCCCGTCCCGTGTGGATCTCCTGATGCCTCGAGCCCGCCCGCCCGGCTGATGCGCGACGCCTGACGCGTCCCTCTTCCCGGCGGGGCCCTGCCGACCATCAAGGACCTCGCTCATGTCTTCCACGCCGTCCACCACGCTCACCGTCACCGGCCTCGACGTCGCCTTCGGTGCCCGTGTCCTCTTCTCCGGCCTCGACCTGACGCTCGCCTCGGGCGACGTCACCGCCGTCGTCGGGCCCAACGGCTCCGGCAAGTCGACGCTGATGCGAACGCTCGTCGGCGAGCTGCCGATCGAGGGTGGCTCGATCCGGCTCGCCCCCTCCGACGCCACGGTGGCCTGGCTCCCCCAGGTGCCGCCCGACGCGCAGGAGTCGCTGCTCGCGTACGCCCGGCGCCGCACCGGCGTCGCTGCCGCGGACGTCGAGCTCGAGGCCGCCTCGGCCGCGCTCGCCGAGAGCGTCCCCGGGGCCGAGGACCGGTACGCGCTCGCCCTCGAGCGGTGGTTGGCCCTCGGTGCCGCCGACCTCGAGGAGCGCCTGCCCGAGGTGTCGGCGCGGGTCGGCCTCGACGTCGACGCGTCGCGTCGGCTCGGGACGCTCTCGGGCGGGCAGGCGGCCCGGGCCAGCCTCGTGGCCGTGCTGCTCAGCCAGTACGACGTGCTGCTGCTCGACGAGCCGACCAACGACCTCGACGCGCGCGGCCTCGACCTCATGGCCGAGTTCGTCCGGTCGCACGACGGGCCCGTGCTCGTCGCGAGCCACGACCGCGCCTTCCTCGACCGCGTCACGACGAGCGTCGTCGAGCTCGACCTGCCCCAGCAGCGGATCGGCCACTACACCGGCACGTACAGCGACTTCGTGCAGCAGCGGGCCCTGGCCCGGTCGCAGGCGTGGGACGCCTACGAGGAGTACGCGTCCGACCGCGACGCCCTCCTCGGCCAGGCCCGGCAGCGCGCCGACTGGGCGGTCAAGGGCCGCACCGGGCCGAAGGCGACGAAGGAGCCGGACAAGCACATCCGCGAGAAGCACCGCGCCCGCGCCGACCGGCAGGCCGCCAAGGGCGCCCGTCTCGAGCGGGCGGCCGACCGGCTCACCGTCGTCGACCAGCCGCGCAAGGAGTGGCAGCTGAGGTACACGATCACCGAGGGCCGGCCGCCGGCCGACGTCGTCGCGACCCTGTCGGAGTCCGTCGTCGAACGGCACGGCTTCCGGCTCGGGCCGGTGTCGCTGACGCTCGGCCGTGGCGACCGCATCGCGCTCGTCGGCGACAACGGCAGCGGCAAGACGACGCTGCTCGGAGCGCTCCTCGGCGACCTCCCCCTGACGTCGGGCCGTCAGACGCTCGGCACCCGCGTCTCCGTCGGCGTGCTCGACCAGCGACGCCGGCTCCTCGAGACCGACGCCACGGTGCTCGACGTCGTGCGCCGCGAGCTCGGCCCCCACCCGCGGACCGGGTCGGAGTGGCCGGTCGGCGAGGTGCGGACGCTGCTCGCGAAGTTCGGGCTCGGCGCCGAGCACGTGGGCCGCCCGGCGCGGAGCCTGTCGATGGGTGAGCGGACTCGCGCGCTCATGGCCCTCTTCCAGGGCCGTGAGGTCAACGTCCTCGTGCTCGACGAGCCGACCAACCACCTCGACGTCGACGCCATCGAGCAGCTCGAGGCCGCCGTGGCGGCGTTCGGTGGCACCGTGCTCGTCGTCAGCCACGACGAGAGCCTGCTCGCCGGGCTGCGGCTGACGCACCGCTGGCACGTCGAGCGCGGCCGGGTGGCCGTGGAGGGGGTAGCGGTCAGCGGGTGACGTTGCGGGTGCGGCTCCAGCGCCATCCCGCCGTGACGATCACGGCGCCGACGATGGAGCCGATGATGCCGCTCGGGCGCAGGTCGAGGCCATCGCCCGACAGGAGGCTCGCGAGCAGACCGCCGACGAGCGAGCCGACGAGGCCGGCGACGATCGCCATCGTCCAGTCGATCCCCGTGGACCCCTTGCCGAGGATGAGCTGCGCCGCGGCGCCGACCAGCATTCCGAACAGGATGATGCCGATGAAGAGCATGCTCCGAGCGTAGGCCCCCGGCCCGTCGAACGCGCCCGGTTCGCGGCACCCGGCCCGACCCTCCCGCTCGGGCCGGATTTGCGCCACGCTGAGGACATGCCCGCCACCACGGTCGTCCTGTTCGGCGCCACCGGAGACCTCGCGAAGCGCAAGCTGCTCCCCGGGATGCTCCACCTGCACGAGACGCAGCTGCTCGAGGGCCTGCGCGTCGTTGCCACGAGCCTCGATGACCTCACCCGTGAGGAGTTCCTCGACCTCGTCTTCGCCTCGATCCGCGAGCACTCGAGCCACGACGTCACCGATGACGACCTGCGCGAGTTCGCCGACCGCATCCACTGGGTGCCGGGTTCGGCCGGGCCGCAAGGGATCCGGGCCGCCGTCGAGGAGTCGGAGGACATCCTCGGGCCGGATGCGTGGCGGTTGCACTACCTGTCGGTGCCCCCGAAAGCGGCCCTGGCCGTCGTGCGCCAGCTCGAGGAGGCCAAGCTCGTCGAGCGAAGCCGGATCATCATGGAGAAGCCGTTCGGCACCGACCTCGCGAGCGCCCGGGCCCTCAACGCCGAGCTGCACGAGGTGTTCGCCGAGGAGCAGATCTTCCGCATCGACCACTTCCTCGGCAAGGAGGCGGCGCAGAACATCCTCGCCTTCCGGTTCGCCAACGGCCTCTTCGAGCCGATCTGGCACCGCAACCACATCGACCACATCCAGATCGACGTGCCCGAGACCCTCGGCCTGTCCCAGCGCGCCGACTTCTACGAGGGCACCGGCGCCTACCGCGACATGGTCGTGACCCACCTGTTCCAGGTGCTCGCGTTCACGGCGATGGAGCCGCCGACCTCGCTCGAGCCGCACGCCATCAGCGAGGAGAAGAACAAGGTCTTCCGGTCGATGGCGCTCATCGACCCGCACGACGTCGTCCGCGGCCAGTACGTCGGCTACCGCGACGAGCCGGGCGTCAGGGCCGACAGCGACACCGAGACGTTCGTGGCCCTCAAGTGCTTCGTCGACAACTGGCGCTGGGCGGGCGTCCCCTTCTTCCTGCGCACCGGCAAGCGCCTGGCCGAGGGCGCCCGCATCATCTCCATCGCGTTCAAGGAGCCGCCGCGCTCGATGTTCCCGCCCGGCTCCGGCGTCGGCGACAACGGCCCGGACCACCTGACCTTCGACCTCGCCGACAAGTCGCGGATGTCGTTGTCGTTCTACGGCAAGCGCCCCGGGCCGGGCATGAAGCTCGACAAGCTGTCGATGCAGTTCTCCGTGCAGGAGACGCACTGGGCCGGGTCGGTGCTCGAGGCCTACGAGCGGCTCATCTACGACGCGGCGCGCGGCGACCGCACGCTCTTCACCTCGGCCGAGGGCATCGAGCGGCTGTGGGAGGTGAGCCAGCCGCTGATCGACAACCCGCCGACCGTGCGGCCGTACCAGGCGGGCACGTGGGGGCCCAACCAGATCCACCAGCTCGTCGCGCCGTTCACGTGGCGGCTGCCTTTCGAGCGGCAGTGGCGCGACCCCAACGACTTCGGCGCCTGACGCGCCAGACGCGCCTCACGCGCGCCCGCGCCGCTCAGTCGCGGACGACGCTGCGGGTGAAGCCCTTGTAGCGGCTGCCCTGGTGGATGAGGTGGCCACGGTCGCCCTCGGCCAGCTGCCCGTACTCGGAGCCGCTGACCTGCAGCTCACGCCGCTCCCCCGACTCCTCCTCGAACGTCACGTAGTACGTCGTGCTCGAGGTGGCCGGAGTGCCCTGGCTCAGCATCGTGCCCGGCTCGGTGCCCGGTATCGCGGCCGAGCCGGCGCGGCTCCGCACGTCCGTGCGGCGCGACACGACGAGCGCGTCGACGCTGCGCAACGGGGACATCTCGTCGGCCCGCCACCGCGACACCCCCTTGACGAGCGTGTAGCCGAACACGGCGACGGCGAGCGCCGCGACGAGGCCGAAGAAGAGGAAGAAACCGGTCGGCGGCCCGGTCATGGCCGGGTCGAACGGGACGAAGTCGTCGGTGAGCATGCGGACCCCTGTGTCTCTAGCATGTGCGGTCCGCAGTATGACTGCTCGAGAGGCCGCGCGGGTTGCATTCGCACCCGATCGGGGTTCACTCCCCGGGGTAGACGACCCCGATCTGGCGGCGCACCTCGTCCATCGTCTCCATGACCCGCAGCGTCGTGGCATGCGGCAGGAGGGGCGACTCGGTCTCGCCGGCGACCAGGCACCTGGCGAACTCGGCTGCCTCGTAGGAGAACCCGCGGACGTCCTCGGGCAGGCCGCCCGGGCGCTCGTCGAGCACCTCGTTGTCGCGGCCGACGAGGCGCAGCGTCGAGCCGGCGCCGTAGAACGCGCCGGTCAGCTCGAGCCTGGCGTTCGTGCCGGCGACGACGGCGGTGCACGGCGTGACGCCGGCCATGGTGCACGACAGGACGCCCTGCGCCCCGGCCGCGTTGGTGACGGCGATGGTGGTCGTGGCGTCGACGCCGAGGTCGGTGAGCGTGCCCGACGCCTTGACCGACGCGACCGACTCGGCGGCCCCGAGCACGACGTCGGCGAACGACACGGGGTAGACGCCGAGGTCGAGGAGCGCGCCTCCGGCGAGCTCGGGCTGCGAGAGGCGCTCGGGCCCGTCGGGGTAGAGCCGCTGGCCGTGGTCGGCGAAGACGGCGACGACCTCGCCGATGAGGCCGGACTCGACGACGTGGCGCACGACGTCGTACTGCGGCAGGAACCGGCTCCACATCGCCTCGACGACCAGCAGGTCGCGCCGGGCCGCGGCATCGAGCACCTCGCGGGCCTCGGCGGCGCTGCGGGTGAAGGCCTTCTCCACGAGGACGGGCTTGCCGGCCTCGAGCGCGAGCAGCGCGTGGGCGCGGTGCTCTGAGTGCGGCGAGGCGACGTACACGGCGTCGACGTCGGGGTCGGCGACCAGGTCCTCGTAGCTGCCGTACGCGCGGCCGATGCCGTACTCGTCGGCGAAGTCCTGGGCGCGGGCGTGGCTGCGCGAGCCGACGGCGACGACCTCCGAGGCGGTGCCGACGGCGACGGCCTCGGCGAACGCGTGCGCGATGCCTCCCGGCGCGAGGACGCCCCAGCGGATGGCGGGGGCGTCGTGGGGGTCGGGGGTGCGGGCGTCCGGGAGGGTGAGCGGCACGTCGATCGGCAGCGTCATGCGTTCACGTCCCACAGGTGGTGGCGGATGTCGTGGGCGAAGTACACGGCGAGGGTTCCGGCCGTGAACTCCGAGCCGTCGCTGCGCAGGGCCACCCAGCCCCACTCGTCGCCGACCGGGCGCTCGTACGTGGCGGCCGCGGCCTCGAACGCGGTGCGCAGCTCGTCGCGCAACGCCTCGGGGTCGGCGCGCCAGTACTGCTTCTCGAGAGCGGTCTCGTCCTGGTCCCAGTTCGCGAACCGGACCGCGTCGCCGCCACCGTCGAGGATCTGCTCGAGCCGCCCGCGCATGACGTCGCAGACGTCTCGGACGTGGCACGCGTACTCGACCGGCGACCACACGCCCTGCCGCGGTCGCATCCGCGCCTGGGGGCGCGCGATGGCGGTGACGTACCGGGCGGACGCGTCGCGCAGCAGCGCCGGCACCGCCGTCGGCTCGAGCCGCGAGGGGTCGAAGCCGCAGTCGGGGCACGGCTGGCGCAGCACCCACGTCCAGTCGGCGGTGTCGGGGGTGGCGGGACCGGGATCCTCGACGCTCAGGGGCCCGGGGCCCGTCGGCTCGCTCATGCGGGTCAGCCTAGGGCCGCCGTGCGGCGGCGGGGCCCGGCGTCCGCGCCCCGACCGGATTCCGGACATACGGGGGCCGGGCGATACCGTGCACTGGTGCTCAAGGACTACCTGCCGTGGATCGTCACCGGGGTCGTGGTTCTGGCCCTGGTCGTCGGCGGCGTGGTCTTCACGCGTGTCGCGCCCGAGGCCACGGCGACGCTCCGGCGCCGTCCCCGACCCCCGCGCGACCACTTCCGCTCCGGCGACGACGACACCCCCGTGCCGCTCAAGCGCGCCGCCGTCGTCGTCAACCCGACGAAGTTCACCGACCTGCCCTCGGTCCGCGAGCGCATCACCGTGGCGTGCCACGCGCAGGGCTGGGGCGACCCCGTCTTCTACGAGACGACGCCCGACGACACCGGGGCCGGGCAGGCCGCGCTCGCGGTGCGCGAGGGCGTCGACCTCGTCTGCAGCCTCGGCGGCGACGGCACGGTCCGCAACGTGGCGCACGCCCTCGTCGGCACCGAGATGCCGCTCGGCATCCTGCCTGCCGGCACTGGCAACCTGCTGGCCCGCAACCTCGACCTCCCGGTGGCGCTCGAGAACGCCCTGGAGGTGGCCCTCACCGGCCGCAACCGCCGCATCGACGTCGGCGAGGTGCTCATCGGCGCCGCACCCGACGACGCCGCCGACGACGCCGAGGACCCGCGTCCGCTGCACCACTTCCTCGTCATGAGCGGGCTCGGCATGGACGCCGAGATCATGGCCGCCACGAACGAGAACCTCAAGAACAAGGTGGGCTGGCCGGCGTACATGGTCTCGGGCCTCAAGTCGCTCGTGTCGCCGGAGTTCCGCGTGCGGATCAAGGTCGACGACGACATGGAGTTCCGCCGCCGCGCCCGGATGGTCGTCATCGGCAACTGCGGGCGGCTGCTCGGCGGGCTCGTGCTCATGCCGAACGCCCGCGTCGACGACGGACGCCTCGACGCCGTCATCGCCTCCCCCAAGGGCGTCGTCGGCTGGGTGCCCGTCGCGACGCGCGTGGCGACCCGCCGCCGCAAGGGCCACCCGACCCTCGACCACAAGGTGTGCCAGGAGATCCGGGTCCGCGCCGACCGGCCGATCGCCCTGCAGGTGGACGGCGACGTCATCGGCGAGGCGGCCGAGGTCTTCGCCCGGATCCGCCCGGCCGCCCTGACGGTCCGCGTCAGCCAGTCCTGACCAGCCCTCTTCGCCGCCACACCCTCGCGCCCTCACGCACTGCTCCCACCACGGGGGCAGTGCATGAGGAGGGCGGCGTCCCTCAGCGGGCGCCGAGGGCGTGCTCGACGGCGAGCTGGTTGAGCGCGACGAAGGCGTAGCCGGCCTCGGCGAGCGCGTCGGCGTCGACGTCCTCGTACGCGGACCGGTCGGCGAGCAGGTCGGCGAGCGTCTCGCCGGCGCCGAGCGTCGACTCGGCCAGCTCGAGCACGCGGCTGGCCGCGAACGCCGCCTGCACCTCGGAGTCGGCGCGGTAGGCGGCGGCCCGCTCGGCGAGCAGGATGTAGGTGCTCATGTTCGCGGCTGCGGAGTCCCAGACGCCGGCCACGTCCTCGGTGCGCGAGGGCTTGTAGTCGAAGTGCCGGGGGCCGTCGTACGTCGGGCCACCCCCGGGGAAGCCGTTCTCGAGCAGGTCGACGGTGAAGAACGCCGAGAGCAGGTCGCCGTGGCCGAAGACGAGGTCCTGGTCGTACTTGATCGAGCGCTGGCCGTTGAGGTCGATGTGGAAGAGCTTGCCCGCCCACAGCGCCTGGGCGATCCCGGCCGTGTAGTTGAGCCCGGCCATCTGCTCGTGCCCGACCTCGGGGTTGAGCCCGACGATGTCGCCTTGCTCGAGCTGGGCGATGAAGCCGAGCGCGTGCCCGACGGTCGGCAGGATGATGTCGCCGCGCGGCTCGTTCGGCTTGGGTTCCAAGGCGATCCGCAGGTCGTAGCCCTGCTCCTTGATGTAGGCCGCGACGGTGTCGATGCCCTCGCGGTAGCGGTCGAGCGCCGCGTTGAGGTCCTTGGCGCCGTCGTACTCGGCACCCTCGCGGCCGCCCCACATGACGAACGTCTCCGCGCCGAGCTCGGCCGCGAGGTCGACGTTGCGCACCACCTTGCGCAGCCCGTACCGGCGCACGTCGCGGTTGTTCGAGGTGAACGCCCCGTCCTTGAAGACCGGGTGGCTGAAGGTGTTCGTCGTGACCATCTCGCACACGAGGCCGGTCTCGTCGAGGGTCTTGCGGAAGTCGGCGACGATCCGGTCGCGCTCGGCGTCGCTGCTGCCGAAGGGCACGAGGTCGTCGTCGTGGAAGGTGACGCCCCAGGCGCCGAGGTCGGCGAGGCGGCGGCAGGACTCGAGCGGGTCGAGGTGCGGGCGCGACGCGTCGCCGAACTGGTCGCGCGCCTCCCAGCCCACGGTCCAGAGGCCGAACGAGAACCGGTCATCGGGGGTCGGGGTGCGGACCATGCGGGGCTCCTCCTCGAGCGGGCAGTATCGTCGCCGCCATTTGTATGATGAACAAACTTATTACCAGGAGGGCGATAGGGTCAACGGGTGAGGACCGGCGCGACGACGAGCCAGGGCCCGACACGTCCACCGGGCGGGATGGCCGACCGGGTGCGGCGCGGGGCCGTCCAGCAGGCGACGCTGCGCACCCACAACCTCTCCGAGGTGCTGCGCGCCGTCGTCGAGGCCCCCGAGGCGCCGACCCGCGCTCGCCTCGCATCGGCGCTCGGCGTCACCCGGGCCACCGCCTCCGACCTCGTCGACCGCCTCATCGCCGCCGGGCTGCTCGTCGAGCTCGAGCAGGAGTCGCTCGGCCGCGCCGGCCGCCCCGGCATGCTCCTGGGGGTCGGCACCCGCGCGGTCGTCGGGCTCGGGCTCGAGGTGCAGGTCGACCACCTGACGGTCCGCGCCACCGACCTGACCGGCGCCCCCGTCGCCGAGGCGCACCGCCCCGGCGACTACCGCGGCAGCGACGCCCGACGCGTCGCCCGGCAGCTGGCCCGCCTCGCCGCCCCGATCGTCGAGGGCCTCGACGGCGGACCGCACGCGCCCGGCACCGGACCCGTCGTCGGTGCCTGCGTCTCCGTGCCCGCACTCCTCGACCAGGGGCTCGTGCGCCTCGCGCCCAACCTCGGCTGGCACGACGTCGACCTCGCAGCCCTCCTCGCCGCCGACGACGCGCTCCAGGGAATCGACGTGCGCGTCGGCAACGACGCCGACCTCTCCGCCCGCGCCGAGGTCCAGGCCAGGGCCCACGCCGAGGGCACCCCGCGTGCAGCCCAGTCCTTCCTCTACGTCGCGGGCGAGGTCGGCATCGGCGGTGCGATCGTCGTCGACGGCGAGGTGGCGGCCGGGCGCGGCGGCTGGTCCGGCGAGATCGGGCACGCCGTCATCGACCGCTCCGGTCCGCGCTGCGGGTGCGGCGCGACCGGCTGCCTCGAGACCTACGCCGGGCGCGACGCCATCGCCGACGCCGCGAGCCTGCCCCGCGACACCCCGGTGGCCGAGCTCGCCGCCGCGGCGTCGACCGGCCCGCGCCGCAACCGGGCGCGCCGCGCCCTCGACACCGCGGCCGAGGCCCTCGGCGTCGCGGTGGCCACGGCCCTCAACCTCGTCGACGTCGAGCAGGTCGTCCTCGGCGGCGTCTACGGCGCGCTCTTCGAGCACCTCGAGGGCGGGATCCGCGAACAGATCACGACCCGGGTGCTCGCCGCCCGCTGGGCCGAGGTCGGCGTCAGCCGCGCCGTCGCCGGGCCCGACGCGGCCGTCACCGGAGCGGGCCTTCGCGTGCTCGACGACGTCGTCCGCGACCCGTCGCGCTGGATGGGCGAAACCGTACCGACGCGTCGGGACGGACCCTCGCGCCCAGCCGCCCCCCGAGCGGCCACGGTCAGGCGAACAGCGCCTGGCCCCAGTGCTCCCCGTCCTTGAGACCGGGAGGGCAGGCGAACACCGCTGAGCCGGTGTGCTCGACGTACTCGTTCAGTGCGTCCTTGGCGGCGAGGGCCCGCTGCATCGGCACGAACTGCTTCTGCGCGTCGCGGACGAACGCGATGAAGAACAGCCCGGCGTCGAGGTGGCCGACGCCGTCGGTGCCGTCGGTGAAGTTGTAGCCGCGGCGCAGGATGCGGACGCCGCCGAGGTTGCTCGGGTGTGCCAGGCGCACGTGCGAGGCGGGCGGGATCGCCGGCGCGCCGTCGGGGCCGGTGCGCGCGAAGTCGGGCTCGGTGAACTCCCCGCTCTGGCCCAGGGGCGCACCGTCCTTCTTGTCGCGGCCGATCGTGTCCTGCTGGTCCTGGAGGGTGGAGCGGTCCCAGACCTCGACGTGCATCCGGATGCGTCGCGCGACGAGGTAGCTGCCGCCCGCCATCCAGGCCCCGCCGGTCGATGCGGTTCCGGACTCGTCGCCCGGCGCGACCCACACGTGCTCGGCGAGGGCGTCGGCCTCCTCGGCCTTGATGTTGGCCGTGCCGTCCTTGAACCCGAACATGTTCCGCGGCGTGGCCTGCGTCGTCGAGGTCGAAGACGTGCGACCGAACCCGAGCTGGGACCAGCGCACCGACACGACGCCGAAGCCGAGCCGCACGAGGTTGCGCACCGCGTGCACCGCGACCTGCGGGTCGTTGGCGCAGGCCTGGATGCAGAGGTCGCCGCCGGACCGCCTCGGGTCGAGCGCGTTGCCCCGGAAGGCCGGCAGGTCGCGCAGCGCGTCGGGCTTGCGGGCGGCCAGGCCGAACCGGTCGTCGAAGAGCGAGGGCCCGTAGCCGATGGTGATCGTCAGGCCCGACGGCGCCAGCCCGTAGGCCTCGCCCGTGTCGGCCGGTGCCTGGTACGGCCCGCCCCCGACGAGACCGCCCGGCGCCGCCTCCGCACCGGCCGTCATCCGTTCGGCGGCGCGGGTCCACTCCTCGAGCATCCGGGCCAGCTCGTCACGGTCCTTCGTCACGACGTCGAGCGCGACGAAGTGGAGCCGGTCCTGCGCCGGCGTGACGATGCCCGCCTGGTGGGCGCCGCGGAAGGGCACCGGGGCGTCGAGCGCCGCGCCCGACGCGTCGGAACCCGACGGATCGTTCGGGCCCGACACGTCCGAGCCGGAACGCCCTGCGGCCCAGCCCGCCCCGGCGCCCGCGACCGCCCCGGCGACGGCACCGGCGGCGGCCACACCACCGACGCCCAGGACGCGGCGGCGGCTCGGCGTCCCGGAGTGCGGCGCAGCCGGCGTCACTTCGCCTCCACGACGCCCGGCACCTTGGCGACCTGCTCGCTCAGCGCGTCGAGGGCGACGGTCAGGTCCTTGACCTGGGCGTCGGACAGGGCGGTGTAGCTGACGAACGCCCCGTTCGCGCGGTTGCTGTTCAGCATCGTGGACAGCGCCGTGAACTTCTCGTCGAGGGCCTTCTGCAGCGCGGGGTCTCGCTCGGTGATGACCGGGCGCAACGTCGCGAGCGCCTGCTTGGAGCCCTCGAGGTTGCCGTCGAAGTCCCAGAGGTCGGTGTGGGAGTACCGCTCCTCCTCGCCGGTGATCTTGCCCGTGGCGACCTCGTCGAGCAGGGCCTTCGCGCCGTTCGCGATCGACAGGGCCGTCGGCTCGACGGTCTTGCTCTTCGCGACGATCTCCTTGACGTCGGCGAGCAGCTGGTCGGCGACGGCGCCGGAGTCCTTCTGCAGGCCTGCGGTCCAGAGGTCCTTCTCGAGGCGGTGGTAGCCGGTGAAGGCCATGCCCTCGGCCGTGACGTCCTCGCGGCCGTCGATCTTCGGGTCGAGGTCGCCGAAGCTCTCGGCGACCGGCTCGATGCTCTCCCAGGGGTGGCGGGCCTCGGGGTATAGCGCCTTGGCCTTCTCGACGTCGCCGGCCTTGACCGCGGCGACGAATGCGGCGGTCTTCGTCTCGAGCTCGTCGGCCTCGCTCGCGACGAAGGCCCGGTAGTCGGCGATGGCCTTGCTGACCTTGGCGTCGGCGCTGCCGGCGTTGGCCGTGCCGGTGACGGTGAACGACCCGCGGATGCCGTCGCCGACCATGCCGGGCTTGCAGGCCGTCGTGAACGTGCCGGGCTCGGTGATCTCGACCTTGAGCTGGCGTGAGAGGCCCGGCGCGATGTTCTCGACCTCGGAGACGATGCGGTCGCCCTCGGCGTAGAGGTAGAACTCGTTGACCTTGGAGCCGGCGTTCGTGATCTCGAAGGTGACCGTGCCGGCCCTGGCCGTCGTGGCGCTCAGCTCGCACGCCGTGTCGGTGGCGTTGACGGCGATGGCGCCGGCGGCCGTGGAGCCGGACCCGCCGCCGGTCGAGCCGGAGCAGGCCGTCAGGGCCAGGGCGGCGACGGCGACCGGGGCGACGACCGTCGCGAGGCGCAGGGCAGGGCGAGGCATGGTTCTCCTGTGGGGTGGCGCCGCGAGAGGCCGCGGGCGCGGGCGTGCGGGTCATGAGCTGCGGGTGGACGGCCGGCAGGCCGGTGGGTGCGAACGCGTCAGGCGGCGAGCGGCGTCCGGGGCGCGTCGGCGGCGACGGGCTTCGGCGGCGTCTTGACCGGGCGAAGGAAGAGCGTGAGGACGACGGCGACGTAGAGCGTCCACGCGACCGCCTGGAGCCACGTCGTGTTCGGCGAGAAGTTGAAGATGCCCTTGAGGAGCGCGCCGTACCAGCTGTCGGGGCTGATCGTCGCGCTGACGTCGAAGGCGAGGCTGTTGAGGCCGGGCAGGATGCCGGCCTCCTGCAGGTCGTGCAGGCCGTAGGCGAGGATGCCGGCCGCGACGAGGACGAGCAGGACGCCGGTGTAGCGGAAGAACGTCGCGAGGTTGATGCTCACGGCACCGCGGTAGATGAGCCAGCCGAGGACGATGGCACCGACGAGGCCGATGACCCATCCGAGCAGCGGCTGGCTGTTGCCGCGTCCGGCCGCCTCGGTGGTGGCGTAGAAGAAGATCGCGGTCTCGAGGCCCTCGCGGCCGACGCCGAGAAAGGCGACGAGGACGACGGCGGCGGGTCCGAGGTCGAGGGCCTTGTCGAGGCGGCCCTTGAGCTCGCCGGAGATGGTGCGCGAGGCCGAGCGCATCCAGAAGACCATGCCGGTGACGAACACGACGGCGAGGATCGAGGCCGACCCGCCGATGAGCTCCTGCTGCTCGAAGGAGAGCTGGCTCGTGCCATAGGTCAGCAGCGCGCCGAGCGCGACCGACAGGGCCACGGCCACGCCGACGCCGGTCCACACGTACCGCAGCGCCCACCGGCGGCCGGACTTCACGAGGAACGCGACGAGGATGACGACGACGAGGGCGGCCTCGAGGCCTTCGCGGAGCCCGATGAGCGCGTTGCTGGCGAGCACGGCGTCCTTCTTCCTGGTGTGGCTGGTGTGGTGGGAGCGGGGCGGGCAATTAGGGCACGTCGGGCTGCCGGAATTCAGGAAAGCACAGGTAAGCCTTGCCTAACAAGCCGGCCCCGGCGGGTGAGACGAGGTTCACCGGGGATCCACAGGATCCGGGTGCCACAGTGGGGGCATGAGCCCCGCCGCCGCGTCCACGGACCACCCGCCCTTCGCCGGCTTCCCACCCGACGCGCTCGAGCTCTATGCCGGCCTCGAGGCCGACAACTCGCGCGCGTACTGGCAGGACCACAAGGGCACCTACGAGGCGGCTGTCCGCGAGCCGATGCTCGCCCTGCTCGACGCGCTCGAGGACGAGTTCGGCCCGGCCAAGCTCTTCCGGCCCAACCGCGACATCCGCTTCAGCGCCGACAAGTCGCCGTACAAGACGCACCAGGGCGCGTTCGTGGCCGACGAGCGGGGCGGCGGCTGGTACGTGCAGGTCAGCGCCGACGGGCTCCTCGCCGGCGGCGGCTTCCGCGCGCACAGCCCCGCGGAGACGAAGCGGTTCCGTGCCGCCGTCGACGCCCCGGCGTCCGGCACAGAACTGGAGAAGCTGCTGGCGTCGTTGTCGCGCAAGGGATTCGAGCAGCACGGCGAGGCCGTGAAGACCACGCCACGCGGCTACTCGGCCGACCACCCGCGCATCGAGACGCTGCGGCTCAAGGAGGTCATGGTGACCCGCCCCTTCGGGGAGCCCGAGTGGCTCGGCACGAAGCGCACCCTGACCGAGGTGCGCACGGTCTGGCGCGACGTCCGCCCGCTCGTCGAGTGGGTCGCGGCCCACGTGGCCGACGGCCCGCTACGTTGATGCCCGTGACCCAGCGCAGTGCACGCGTCGACGCGTACGTCATCGGCGGCGGACCCGCCGGCCTCGCCACCGCGGCGGCCCTGCGGCAGCGGGGCCTCAACGGGGTCGTCCTCGAGCGCAGCGACGGTGTCGGCACCTCGTGGCGCGGACACTACGACCGGCTGCACCTGCACACGCCGCGCGAGCTGTCCGGCCTGCCGGGCCTGCCGATCCCGCGCGAGATGGGCCGGTGGGTGGCCCGCGACGACGTCGTTCGCTACCTCGAGCAGTACGCCGCCCACCACGACCTCGACGTGCGCACCGGCGCCGAGGTGGCCCGGGTCGACCGCGCCCCCGAGCACCCCGGCTGGGGCGAGGCGTGGACGGTGACGCTCGCCGACGGCTCGACGCTCACCGCGCCGTACGCCGTCGTCGCGACGGGCTTCAACCACACACCGCGCGAGCCCGATGTGCCCGGCCTCGACGACTGGCCGGGCGAGGTCGTCCGCGCCCGCGACTACCGCACCGGCGCGGCCTACGCGGCCCGCGACGTGCTCGTCGTCGGCACCGGCAACACCGGCACCGAGATCGCCGTCGACCTCACCGAGCAGGGCGCCGCGCGGGTTCGGATGGCGGTGCGCACCGTGCCGCACATCCTGCGCCGCAACCGCGGCCCCGTCGCGGCGCAGTACACCGGCATCGCCGTGCGCCACCTGCCCACCGCCCTCGTCGACGCCGTCGCGCCGTACGTCGAGCGGCTCCAGGTTCCCGACCTCTCGGCCCACGGCCTCCCCCGCCCCGACACCGGCCTGCTGACCCGCGTCGAGCGCGACAACGCCATCCCGGTGCAGGACGTCGGCATCATCGACGCCGTCCGATCCGGAGCGGTCGAGCCGGTCGCGGCCCTGGCGTCGGTCGAGGGCGAGGAGGTCGTGCTCGCCGACGGCAGCCGCATCCGCCCCGACGTCGTCGTGCTCGCCACCGGGTACAGCCAGGGCCTCGAGCCGATGCTCGGGCACCTCGGCGTCCTCGACGACAAGGGGCGGCCCGTCGAGCGCGGCGGCGCCACGGCCCGGGGCGCACGGGGCCTCTGGTACACCGGCTACACCAACCCCATCTCCGGCATGCTCCGCGAGATCGCCATCGACGCGCGCAAGATCGCGCTCGCCATGGCGTTGGCCAAGCGGCGGGACACCAGGGCCCTGCGCTCGGCCTGACCTCCGCGGCGCCAGACGCGTCGCGCCGTCGCTCCAATCTCATTCCTTCGCCCGACAACTTGTCATACAAGTATTCGACTCATACGATGCCCAAGTCACCGCCGACCACGAAGGGCCCGACCATGAACGAGACCACGCACGAGCGCACGACCGCCGACCGCATCCGCCACGTCTCCCTCTCCTCGGTCGTGCTGCCCCTGCCGACACCGATCAGCGATGCCAAGGTGCTGACCGGACGCCAGAAGCCGATGACCGAGGTCGTGCTCCTCTTCGCCGAGGTCGCCACCGAGCAGGACCACCACGGCATCGGCTTCAGCTACTCCAAGCGCGCCGGTGGCCCCGCCCAGTTCGCCCACGCCAAGGAGGTCGCCGACCGCCTCATCGGCCAGGACCCCAACGACATCGCGAAGGTCTACGACACGCTGCTCTGGGCGGGCGCCTCGGTCGGCCGCTCCGGCGTCGCCACCCAGGCCATCGCCGCGATCGACATCGCGCTCTGGGACCTCAAGGCCAAGCGTGCCGGCCTGCCGCTCGCCAAGCTCATCGGCGCGCACCGCGACTCGGTCCGCACGTACAACACGTCGGGCGGGTTCCTCCACGCGCCGGTCGAGGAGGTCAAAGAGCGGGCCACCGCGTCGCTCGCGGCCGGCATCGGCGGCATCAAGATCAAGGTCGGCCAGCCCGACACCCGCGTCGACCTCGCCCGCCTCGCAGCCGTGCGCGAGCACCTCGGCGACGACGTGCCGCTCATGATCGATGCCAACCAGCAGTGGGACCGCCCCACCGCCCTGCGCTTCGGCCGGGCCGTCGAGGACCTCGGCCTCGTGTGGATCGAGGAGCCGCTCGACGCCTACGACGCCGAGGGCCACGCCCAGCTCGCGGCCGCGCTGGACACCCCGATCGCCACCGGCGAGATGCTCTCGAGCGTCGCCGAGCACGTCCGGCTCATCGAGGCGCGGGCCGCCGACATCATCCAGCCCGACGCGCCCCGCGTCGGTGGCATCACCCCGTTCCTGCGCCTCGCGACCCTCGCCGACCACGCGGGCCTGCAGCTGGCCCCGCACTTCGCGATGGAGATCCACCTGCACCTCGCGGCCTGCTACCCCCGTGAGCCGTGGGTCGAGCACTTCGAGTGGCTCGACCCGCTCTTCAACGAGCGCCTCGAGACCCGCGACGGGCGGATGCTCGTGCCGGACCGACCCGGTCTCGGGTTCACCCTGAGCGAGCAGGCCAAGGCCTGGACGGTCGACACCTTCGAGATCGGCGTCGCGTGACGGCTGACCGCATCGCGTCGGTCCGGCTCGGGCTGCACGACGTGCCGCTCCCGGCACCGGTCAGCGACGCCAAGGTGCTGACCGGGCGCCAGCGCCCCCTCTCCGAGGTGTCGGTGCTGACGTGCGAGGTCGAGACGACCGACGGCCTCACCGGGCTCGGCTTCTCGTACACCACTCGGGCCGGCTGCCGCGCCCAGTTCGCCCACGCCCGCGAGGTCGTCGAGAGCATCCTCGGCGAGGACCCCAACGACATCGCCCGCCTGTACGACCGGATGCTCTGGGCCGGCGCTTCCGTCGGCCGCTCCGGCGTTGCGACACAGGCGATCTCGTCGGTCGACACAGCCCTGTGGGACGTCAAGGCACGTCGGGCCGGCCTCTCGCTGGCCAAGCTGCTCGGCGCGCACCGCAACGCCGTCGACGTCTACAACACGTCGGGCGGCTACCTCCAGGCCCCGATCGAGGAGGTCTGCGAGCGCGCGTCCACCGCCCGGGCCACCGGCATCGGCGGCATCAAGGTCAAGGTCGGCCAGCCCGACCTGCGCGAGGACCTCCGGCGCGTCGCCGCCGTGCGCGAGCACCTCGGCGACGGCGTCCCGCTCATGGTCGACGCCAACCAGCAGTGGGACCGCACCACCGCCCTGCGCGCGGGCCGCGCCCTCGGCGAGCACGACCTCGTGTGGATCGAGGAGCCGCTCGACGCGTACGACGCCGAGGGGCACGCCGCGCTGAGCCGCGCCCTCGACACCCCGATCGCGACCGGGGAGATGCTGACGAGCGTCGCCGAGCTCGTCCGCCTCGTCGACCTGCGCGCCGTCACCTACCTGCAGCCCGACGTGCCTCGCGTCGGCGGCGTCACGCCGTACCTGCGCGTCGTCGCCCTCGCCGACCACGCCGGGCTGCACGTCGCGCCGCACTTCGTCATGGAGGTGCACGTGCACCTCGCCGCCGCCTACCCGCGCCGGTCGTGGGTCGAGCACATCGAGTGGCTCAGCCCGCTGTTCGAGGAGCGGCTCGAGATCGCGGACGGCACGATGCTCGTGCCCGACCGCCCCGGGCTCGGACTCACGCTGGCGGAGCAGGCGTCGGGGTGGACCGTCGACACCGTGACGCTGCCGGCCGCCACTGCGGGCGCCCGCTAGGTTGGGCCGCGTGACGCAGGACGACGCCGGCAAGCTCGACCGGGACACCGGCCGGAGCCTGGCCCACGAGCTGGTCGAGCGGCTCAAGGAGCGCATCCTCGCCGGGCAGATGGAGCCGGGGCAGAAGCTGCCCACCGAGGCCGCCTTCGTCGACGAGTTCGGCGTCAGCCGCACGGTCGTGCGCGAGGCGATCTCGCGGCTGCAGGCGGCCGGCCTCGTCGAGACCTTCCAGGGGCGAGGCACGTTCGTCCTCGCGCTCCCGGAGCCCGAGCGCTTCGAGGTCGGGGCCGACCGGGTGCGCAGCCACCGCGACGTGCTCGACATGATCGACTTCCGCATCGGCGTCGAGTCCGAGGCGGCGGCCCTCGCGGCGGCGCGGCGGACCGACGTGCAGCTCAAGGCGATCGAGCGGGCCCTGCGCGACCTCGGCCGCGCCGGCGAGCGCCCGAGCCACGCCGTCGAGGCGGACTACGAGTTCCACCTGCGCATCGCGGCCGCCTCGGGCAACCACTTCTACCGCGACCTGCTCGCCTCCCTGGGCCCGATGATGATCATGCTGCCGCGCACGCGCCTCGAGGCCGAGTACACCGTGTCCGACGCCACGCACCTGACCCGCGTCTCGCTCGAGCACGAGAACATCCACCTCGCCATCGCCCGCGGCGACGCCGAGGCCGCGCGCGCGGCGATGCGCCTGCACCTGGCCAACTCGCGCGCCCGCCTCCAGCACGACTGAGGTGTCACGCCTGTGACGGTGTGCTCACTCGATCATGATCGAGTGAGCACACCGTCACACGCATCTCACCAGCGAGCGGTGTTGGGGCGGAAGCCCGGTTGCACCGACTGCATGTACACGGTGTCCTCGCGACGCCGGACGCCGCACGCGAGGTACTGCTCGTGCAGCGTGCCGAGCGCGTCCTCGTCGAGGGTGACGCCGAGGCCGGGGCCGGTGGGCACCGCAACGGCGCCGTCGACGAACTCGAGCACGCCCGGCTCGACGACGTCCTCGGTCTTCCACGGGTAGTGGGTGTCGCACGCGTAGGTGAGGTTCGGCGTGGCGGCGGCGAGGTGCGTCATGGCCGCGAGGCTGATGCCGAGGTGGCTGTTCGAGTGCATCGACAGGCCCATCCCGAACGTGTCGCAGATCCCGGCGAGCAGCCGCGAGCGGTGCAGGCCGCCCCAGAGGTGGTGGTCGGACAGCACGACGCCGACCGCGCGGGCCCGGACGGCCGGCTCGAGGTGCTCGAAGGCGATGACGCACATGTTCGTCGCGAGCGGCAGGTCGGTGGTGCGCGCCACGGCGGCCATGCCGTCGATGCCGGGCGTCGGGTCCTCGAGGTACTCGATGACCCCTGTCAGCTCGGCCGCGACCTTGGCCGACGTCTCGACGGTCCACGCACCGTTGGGGTCGATGCGCAGCGCGTGCTGCGGGAAGGCGTCGCGCAGCGCTTGCATGGCGGCGACCTCCTGGGCGGGCGGGAGCACGCCGCCCTTGAGCTTGATCGCCTCGAAGCCCCAGCCGTCGACCATGCGTCGGGCCTGGGTGACGACCTGTTCGGGCGTCACCGCCTCGCCCCACGCGTCGTCGGGCTGCCCGGGGTGACCGGCCCACTTGTAGAAGAGGTAGGCGCTGAACGGCACGCTCTCGCGCACGGCACCGCCGAGCAGGTCGCTGACCGGCCGACCTGTCTCGTGGCCCTGGGCGTCGAGGCAGGCCACCTCGAACGGCGAGTACACGGTGTCGAGGGCCGAGTCGACCTCGAGCATGCCGCCGAAGCTCGCGCCGGCGCCGGACGTCGAGCCGATCGACGCGGCGACGGCCCGCCGCAGGCCGGCGAGGTCCCAGACGTCGGTGCCGAGGATGCCGTGCGCCGCGGCCTCGAGCCGGGCCAGGTGGGTCTCGTCGGCGTACGTCTCGCCGAGGCCGAGCAGACCGGTGTCGGTGCGCAGCCGCACCACCGCCCGCAGCGCGAAAGGCTGGTGCACGCCGACGACGTTGAGCAGCGGCGGGTCGGCGAAGGCGACCGGCACGATCTCGACGCAGCTGATCCGGTTGCGGGTCACGGCGCCTTCACCGCCAGCACCGGCACCGACGCGTCGAGCAGGATGCGCTGGGCCGTGCTGCCGAGGACGAGCTTGCCCACCGGAGTGCGACGCCGCAGCCCGATGACGACGAGCGACGCGTCGACCTCGCTCGCGGTGTCGCCGAGCACGTCGGCGAGCGAGTCCCCGTGGGCCGGCTGGCGCACCTCGGCGCGGACACCGGCTGCCGCCGCCTGCTCGACGAGGGCCGCGGCGTCGGCGTCGTCGATCATCGCGGCGTCGACGGGGGCGCCCCGCCGGGGCGAGTTGACGACGACGAGGTCGCTGCCGCGCAGCCGGGCCTCGGCGATGCCGGTCTCGAGGGCAGCGCGGCCCTCAGGGGTCGCGACGTAGCCGACGACGATGGTCATCTCGCCTCCGTGGTCTCTCGGTCGGGGTCAGGGATGGGGGTGCGGTCGGGCGTGTGGTCGGGGATCCCGTCGAGCGCCGGCGTCGGCTCACCGCGTCGGGCCCGAACCACCCTGCGCAGCAAGGGAAACAGCGCCACGGCGACGACCGCGGCGAGGATCGTGCCGCTGATGGGGCGGGTGAGGAAGCCGGTGGGGTCGCCGCCGAAGATGAGCAGCGACTGGCGGGCCGAGGACTCGATGAGCGTGCCGAGGACGAACGCGAGGACCATCGGGCCGGGGTCGAAGCCGAACTTCTTCATGAGGTAGCCGACGACGCCGAAGACGATGACGAGGTAGATGTCGAACACCGAGTTGTTGACGGTGTAGACGCCGAGGACGGTGATGAGCGCGGTGATCGGGGCGAGGATCGCCGGCCGCACCTTGAGGATGCGCACGAAGACGCCGACCATCGGGATGCTCATGACGAGCAGCAGGATGTTGCCGATGTACATCGAGTTGATGACGCCCCAGAAGATGTCGGGGTGGGTGTCGACGAGCTGCGGGCCGGGCTGGACGCCCTGGATGAGCAGGGCCCCGAACATCAGCGCCATCGTCGCGTTGGCCGGGATGCCGAGCGTCAGCAGCGGGATGAACGACGACGTCGCGGCCGCGTTGTTGGCGGTCTCGGGCGCCGCGACGCCCTCGATGGCGCCGCGGCCGAAGCGCTCCGGCTGCTTGGCGCGGCGCTTCTCGACGGCGTAGGCCACGAGCGAGGACAGCACGGCGCCGCCGCCGGGCAGCACGCCCAGGCCGAAGCCGATGCCCGAGCCGCGGGCGATGGCGCCCTTGGAGTCGGAGAGGTCCTGGCGGCTGGGCCACACCTTGGTGACCTTCGCGGGGGCGTGGACCTTCTTGTGGTTCTCCTCGAGGTTGTAGAGGATCTCGCCGAGCCCGAACAGGCCCATGGCGATCGGCACGAAGTCGATGCCGTCGGCGAGGTTGAGGCTGCCGAAGGTGAAACGCTCGGCGCCGGTGAAGGTGTCGCGGCCGACAGTCGCGATGAGCAGGCCCAGGGCCGCGGCGATGACGGCCTTGAGCTTGCCGCCGTTGCCGACCGTCGAGACGAGCAGGACTCCGAGGAGGCCGAGGGCCGCGTACTCGGGCGGCCCGAAGTCGAGCGCGTAGCCGGCGATGACCGGGGCCAGCACCGACAGGCCGATGATCGAGACGGTGCCGCCGATGAACGAGCCGATGGCGGCGATGCCGAGGGCCGCTCCCGCCCGGCCCTGCTTGGCCATGGCGAACCCGTCGAAGACGGTGACGACCGAGCTCGCTTCTCCGGGTAGGCGCAGCAGCACCGAGGTGATGGTGCCGCCGTACTGGGCGCCGTAGAAGATGCCGGCGAGCATGATGATCGCCGAGACCGGCTCGATGCCGTACGTGATCGGTAGCAGGATCGCGATCGTGGCGGCCGGGCCGAGCCCGGGCAGCACGCCGATGAGCATGCCGATGACGACGCCGATGAGGCAGTAGAGCAGGTTGGTCGGCTGCAGGACGATGCCGAAGCCGTCGATGATCGGGGTGAAGTCCATGTCGCCTGCCCTTTCAGATGAGCCGCGGGAGCGGGATGGCGAGGGCGAGGACGAACAGGGCGTAGAACGCCGCGACCGTCACGACGCTGACGACGACGGTCGAGCGCCAGGACTCGCCGCCGAGGAAGCGCAGCCAGATGACCATGAGCACGAGCGATGGCACCTCGAACCCGACGACGGGCAGCAGGGCCGCGAGGCCCACCATCGTCAGGACGCCGAGGGCCGTCAGGGCGCTGGAGCGGGTGAACTGCTCGGTGTCCGTGGCGTCGCGGCCGAAGGCGATCTGCGCCAGCGACAGCGCCGTGACCGCCACGGACACCGCGAAGGGCCAGAGGCCCGGCCCGGGCCGGGTCAGGCTGCCGAGCCCGTAGCCGAGCGACAGGACGGTGCCTCCGACCCCGAGCGCCAGCGTCACGACGCCGGCGGCCACCTGGGCGAGGGGCCCGGCGTGCGGTGGCCGTTCCTCCTCGAGGTCCTGGGCGAGCTCGGCCTTGAGCTCATCGAGGATGTCGACCTCGGCGGCGTCGGGCCGCGTCGGTTCGCTCGTCGTGCTCATCCCTGGCTCCTCTTCGAGTGGGGTCGGCGGGTCTGCGATCGGGTGGAGCGACGCTCAGCTGTTCGAGGCCAGCGAGATGCCGAACTGCTTGAGCTTGGCGGTGTTCGACTCGAGGTCGGCCTTGAGCATCGAGGCGATCTCGGAGCCGGGCAGCTCGAGCGGCGTCAGGTTGTTCTGCTCGTTGAACTTCTTGTACTCGTCGGTGGCGTAGGTCTTCTTCGCGGCCTCGACGAGCTTGTCCTTGACGGCCTGCGGCGTGCCCTTCGGCGTCGTGATGAACCGGTACTGGCTCACCTGCACGTCGTAGCCCTGCTCCTTGGCGGTGGGCACCTCGGGCAGGTACTTGACGCGCTCGGCCGAGAAGACGGCGAGCGGCACGAGCTTGCCGGCGCGGATGTTCTCGATGGCCTCGCCGACCTGCATCGTCGACACGTCGACCTGGTTGCCGAGCAGGGCCGTGAGGTTGGGGGCGCCGCCGTCGAAGGGCACGGCGGTCGCCTTGATGCCGGCCGTGGCGAAGGTGAGGGCCGAGTTGAGCTGGGCCCCGGTGCCGACGCCGGTGGTGCCGTAGCGGATCGTCTTGCCGGACGCCTTCATGTCGTCGATGCTCTTCCACCCGGTCTTCGGGTTGGTGGCGAGCACGTAGTCGTCGCGCGAGACGCCGTAGACGATGTCGAAGTCGTCGGCCTTGACCGCCTCGGACTCGGACACCGCGAGCGGCGTGATGGCGAACAGCGACGCGTTCTGGATGGCGATCGAGTAGCCGTCGGGGGCGGCGTTCTGCAGCTCCTTGGCGACGAGCGCCCCGTTGGCACCCGGCTTGTTGACGACCGGCATCGCGACCCCGAGCGTCTGGCCCATGCCCTTGGACATGGCACGGCTGATGAGGTCGCTGCTGCCACCGGCCGACGCGCCGACGGTCATCTCGATGCTCTTGGCGGGGTAGTCGCTGCCGCCCGAGGCGGCCCCGCCGCCGCCACCCGTCTTGACGCCCCCGCAGGCGGACAGGGCAAGGGCGAGCGCGGCGGCGCCCGCCACGGACGCGATGCGGGTCCTCGTTGCAACATTCGTCATTGAAGGTCTCCTACGAGCTGGGGCACCGGCGTCGGTGCAGGGTCGGGAGGTCGGATGGTCGGTCCCCGTGCCGCCCGACACTACGAACGCGGTTCAATGCCTGTCCAAACCCGATGCTGCATCGGTTGATACCTTCGCCGCATCGCAGGCGGTATCGTCGCCGGACATGATGACCCTCGACCAGGTGCGGGCGTTCGTCGCCGTGGCGGAGGAGCTGCACTTCGGCCGCGCCGCCGAACGGCTCAACATGACCCAGCCGCCGCTGAGCCGCCAGATCCAGAAGCTCGAACGGACCGTCGGGTGCACGTTGCTCGAGCGCGACAACCGACGCGTCGAGCTGACCGAGGCCGGGCGCGCCTTCCTCGACGAGTCCTACCGGCTGCTCGCGCTCGTCGAGAGCGCCGGCGACGTGGCCCGGCGGATCGACGGGGGTGCCGCCGGCACGCTGCGACTCGGGTTCACGGCGGTGTCGGCGATCGGCGTGCTCGGGCCGCTGCTGACCGAGCTCGACCGCAGCCTGCCGGGTGTCGAGGTCATCCTCCACGAGCGGGTCACGGCCGCCCAGGCCGACGGCATCCGGCGCGGAGAGCTCGACCTCGGGCTCGCTCGCCCGCCGTTCGACACCTCCGAGCTCGAGTCGCGCGTCGTCTTCCGTGAGCCGCTCTGCGCGGCCGTGCCCGCCGGGCACCCGCTCGCCGGCGTGCGGCGCCCGCTGACGGCCGGGGACTTCGACGGGGTGCCGGTGATCAGCTACAACCCCGTCCAGTCCCGCTACTTCCACGAGCTGACGGTCCGGTTCCTCACCAACGCCCACCCCCGCGTCGAGCAACAGGTGCACCAGATCCTCACCGCCGTCCTGCTCGTCGCCGCGGGACGCGGGTGCGCCCTGGTCCCCGCCTCCGCCCGGTCGCTCGGGGTGCAGGGGGTCGTCTACCAGGACCTCGTCGACGGCGGCGGCGACCCCGACGGTAGCGAGGAGCCGGGGCGGCCGGTGGAGCTGCACGCCATCTGGGCACGCGGGCGCCGCAGCCCGATGCTGCGCCGCGTCCTGGCCCAGATCGGCCGGATGCAGCTCGGCGACGGAAGCTGAGCGGGGCTGCGTTCGTCGATGCCCCAGGGGCATCACAGGATACGGAATGCGTCTTGGACAGGTATCCAGCGGCTTCCTAGCCTGAGGGGACTCACTGGCCCAGCGGCGGGCCCTCCGACGTCCGGACGGGCAGCCGCACTGTCGAAAAGGACCTCCTCGTGCCTCTGGCTCCCGACGAACTCGCTCACCAGCTGGGCACCGGACTGCTGTCCTTCCCCGTCACCCACTTCACCCCGGACCTCGCCTTCGACGAGGCCCGCTACCGCGAGCACCTCTCGTGGCTCAGCGGATACGACGTGGCCGGGCTCTTCGCCGCCGGCGGCACGGGCGAGGGCTTCTCGCTGCGCACCGAGGAGATCGACACCGTCGTGCGCGTCGCCGTCGACGAGATCGGCGGACGCGTCCCCGTGCTCGCACCCGCCACGGGCGGCACCGCCGTCGCGATCGCCCAGGCCAGGGCTGCCGAGGCCGCCGGCGCGGACGGCATCCTGCTCTTCCCGCCCTACCTCACCGAGGCCGGCCAGCGCGGCCTCGTCGAGCACGTCTCGGCCGTGTGCCGCGCCACCTCGCTCGGCGTCATCGCCTACTCCCGCGCCAACGCGGTCCTCGGCGACGTCGCCGTCGCCGAGGCGGCCGACCGCAACCCGAACCTCATCGGCCTCAAGGACGGCGTCGGCAACGTCGAGGCGATGACCCGCACCTACGCCCGTGTCGGCGAGCGGCTGCTGTACGTCGGCGGCCTGCCGACGGCTGAGACGTTCGCCCTGCCGCTGCTCCAGCTCGGCGTCACGACGTACTCATCGGCGATCTTCAACTTCGTGCCGGAGTTCGCCGTCGGCTTCTACGAGGACGTGCGCCGGCAGGACCTCGAGACCGTCTACCGCAAGCTCAACGACTTCGTGCTGCCCTACCTCGACATCCGCGACCGCGAGCGCGGGTACGCCGTCTCCATCATCAAGGGTGGGCTCGAGGCCATCGGTCGCCCCGCCGGACCGGTGCGCCCGCCGCTGACGAACCTCACCGAGCAGGACGTGTCGGACCTCAAGATCCTCATCGACAAGATCAGCTGAACGGAGCTCCTCCGCATGACCACCCTGACCGGACACTCGATCATCGCCGGCTCGCCCGTTGCCGGCCGCCTCCCCGGCTCGGCCGGCGTTCAGGCCGCCACGGGAGACTCGCTCGAGCCCGTCTACACCTACGTCGACGAAGCCCAGCTCGAGGAAGCGACGCAGGCAGCGGCCGACGCGTTCGACGCCTACCGCGCGACCTCGCCCGAGCAGCGAGCAGCGTTCCTGCAGAGGGTTGCCGACGAGATCGAGGCCGACGGCGAGGCCATCGTGGCACGCGCCGTCGCCGAGTCCGGGCTGCCGTTGGCGCGTCTCACGGGCGAGCTCGGCCGCACGACGGGCCAGCTGCGGATGTTCGCCGAGGTCGTACGCCTCGGCGACCACCTCGAGGCACGCATCGACCCAGCCCTCCCGGACCGGGCGCCGCTCCCCCGCGCCGACATCCGGCAGCGCCAGGTGCCGCTCGGCCCCGTCGCCGTCTTCGGGGCGAGCAACTTTCCGCTCGCCTTCTCGGTCGCCGGTGGTGACACCGCCTCGGCGCTCGCCGCCGGGTGCCCGGTCGTCGTCAAGGCGCACAACGCCCACCCCGGCACGAGCGAGTTCGTCGGGTCCGCGGTCGCGCGCGCGGTCGCGGCCTCCGGCCTGCCGGCCGGGGTGTTCTCGCTCGTCTTCGGCGGCGGCACGTCCGTGGGGCAGGCCCTTGTCCGCGACCCGCGCATCAAGGCGGTCGGTTTCACCGGCTCCCGCGCCGGCGGTCTGGCCCTCGTCGCGACCGCCGCGGCCCGGCGCGAGCCGATCCCGGTCTACGCCGAGATGAGCTCGGTCAACCCCGTCGTCGTCCTCCCCGGCAGCATCGCCGAGGGACGTGCGGAAGCACTCGCGGCGGCATACGTCGGCTCGCTGACGCTCGGCTCCGGCCAGTTCTGCACCAACCCCGGCCTCACCCTCGTGCCGGAGGGCGCCGACGGCGACGCGTTCGTCGCCGCTGCGGCGCGCGCGATCGCCGACGCCACCGGGCAGACGATGCTGACCACCGGCATCGCCCAGGCCTTCGACAAGGGCACCGACGCACTGCGCGGCGCCACCGGCGTGACCGTCGAGGCCGAGGGCCGCGCCGGCGAGTCCGCGAACGCGCCCGCCCCGCTGCTCGCCTCGACGACGACCCGTGCCCTGCGCGACGAGGCCGCGGTGAGCGAGGAGGTCTTCGGCGCGGCCGGCGTACTCGTGCGCTGGACCGAGGTCGGCGAGCTCACGGACGCGCTGCGCGGCGTCGAGGGGCAGCTCACCGTGACCGTGCAGGCGGCGGAGTCCGACCACGAGGTCGCCCGCACCCTGCTGCCGCTGCTCGAGACCAAGGCCGGACGCATCCTCTTCAACGGGTGGCCGACGGGTGTCGAGGTCGGGCACGCGATGGTGCACGGCGGACCGTTCCCCGCGACGAGCGACCCCCGCACCACCTCGGTCGGCTCGCTCGCGATCTACCGCTTCCAGAGGCCCGTCGCCTACCAGGACGTGCCCGCCGGCCTCCTGCCCGAGGCCACCCGCGACGACAACCCGTGGGGCCTGACGCAGCGGGTCGACGGACGCCTCCGCCTCGCGCAGCACTGACAGGAGCACCCCGATGTCACCGAAGATCGCCACCGTCGAGGTGGTGCCCGTCGCCGGCCACGACAGCATGCTGCTCAACCTCAGTGGCGCCCACGGCCCCTTCTTCACCCGCAACGTCGTCATCGTCACGGACAGCGACGGCAACACCGGCCTCGGCGAGGTGCCCGGCGGCGAGAAGATCGCCGGCACGATCCGCGAGGCCGCGAACCTGCTGCAGGGCAAGGAGATCGCCCGTTTCCGGCAGCTCCTGCGCCTCGTCGCGGACACCTTCGCCGACCGCGACGCCGGCGGCCGCGGCGTCCAGACGTTCGACCTCCGCACGACGGTGCACGCCGTAACCGGGCTCGAGTCGGCACTGCTCGACCTGCTGGGCCAGCACCTCGGCGTACCGGTGGCCGAGCTGCTCGGTGACGGACAGCAGCGCAGCCACGTGCCGATGCTCGGCTACCTCTTCTACGTCGGCGACCCCGGCCGCACCGACCTGCCCTACCGCATCGACGACGAGGGCACGGACCGCTGGTCGCAGCTGCGACGCCGTGAGGCCCTGACGCCCGACGGCGTCGTCGCCCTCGCCGAGGCCGCGCAGGAGCGCTACGGCTTCAGCGACTTCAAGCTCAAGGGCGGCGTCCTCGCGGGCGAGGAGGAGGTCGCCGCCGTCACGGCGCTGGCCCGACGCTTCCCCGACGCGCGGATCACGCTCGACCCCAACGGCGGCTGGCTGCTCGCCGACGCCGTCCGGCTCTGCCGCGGGCTCGGCGACGTGCTCGCCTACGCCGAGGACCCGTGCGGCGCCGAGGGGCGCTTCTCCGGTCGCGAGGTCATGGCCGAGTTCAAGCGCGCCACCGGGCTGCGTACGGCGACCAACATGATCGCGACCGACTGGCGCGAGATGGCCCACGCCATCCGCACGAACGCCGTCGACATCCCGCTCGCCGACCCGCACTTCTGGACGATGGCCGGCTCGGTCCGGGTCGCCCAGCTGTGCAACGACTTCGGCCTGACGTGGGGGTCGCACTCCAACAACCACTTCGACATCTCGCTCGCGATGTTCACCCACGTCGGGGCCGCCGCGCCCGGCGAGATCACGGCCCTCGACACGCACTGGATCTGGCAGGACGGCCAGGCCCTGACCACCGCTCCGCTCGCGATCCGCGACGGCGCGATCGAGGTGCCGACCGCTCCGGGACTCGGCGTCACGCTCGACCGCGACGCCCTCGCCACCGCGCACGAGCTCTATCTGGAGCACGGCCTCGGCGCCCGCGACGACGCCGTCGCCATGCAGTACCTCGTCGACGACTGGACCTTCGACCCGAAGCGCCCCTGCCTCGTGCGCTGAGGTCGGGAGGACGCACGCGGCGGGTCAGGCGTGGGTGAAGCGGCCGCCGAGGTGCAAAAAGGCGGCGGCGATCGGCTCGCCGGCGGCCAGCGCCGACGCGAGCGCCTCGTCGCTCGGCACGCCGCGGGCCAGGGCGCGGTGGTGGCGCACCATCGTGTCGGCCGCGACCTCGTCCGGCACCGGCGACACCGCGGCCACCGCCGAACGGGCGCCGAGGCTGAGCACGGCCGCCGCGAGGCCGAGCTGCTCCTCGCCGGGCCGGAACGTCGCCGACCCGACCTCGCACGCCGACAGCACGACGTGCCGCGCCCGGACGCCGGCGACCTGCAGCTCGTGGGCGAACACCGGCCCGTCGTGCAGGTGGACCGACGAGAAGAGCGGCGACTGCACCTGGTGGGTGCCGTGCGCCGCGACGTGGACGACGTCGTCGGCGCCCATCGCCTCGACGAGCCCCCGCGCGGCCGAGGGCTCCGCGACCGTGACCTCGGCGTGGTCGGCCCACGCCTGCGCCACGGCGGACGCCTCGCCCGACGCGCGTCGCAGCGAAGGCCCCACACTGACGTGCACCCGGGCCGAATTCCCATGCGCCGCAGGCACCCCCACGCCGTTAACGCTGTCAGCGCGACGCGCGAACGACGTCAGGGACGACGCGACGGTGAACGGCACCCCGGCGAGCGACGGCAGCAGCGACCACGGCAGCGCCGACACCTCCTCGCACGTCACGACGACGAGCCCGGAGCGGCGCAGCCCCCACGGGCGGACCGCCGCAGCGTCGAGCCGGTCGGCGGCGGCACGCAGCGACCCCCACACGGCCTGCGCGAAGGGCCCGAGCTCACGCGTCGCGGCCGTGCGCAGGTCGACGCGGATGCGGTGCGCCAGCTCGACGGCCTCGGCGAGCGGCATGAGGTCGCGGACGCGGGCCCGGCCGCCGACGACCCCGACGCCCATGAGGCGGTCCCCGTCGGGGAAGAACCAGAGGAGGTCGCGGTCGGCCCGGTCGAGCGCCTCGCGGCCCTGGCGCACCCGCACCTCCGCGGCGGTGCCCGACGGCGAGCCGCTGCTCAGGGTCCAGTCACGGGCCCGGATGTCGCGCTCGAGCCGCCGGACCCGTGCGGTGAGGTCGGCCGCCTCGGCCGCCGGCACGTCGCCGCGCAGCAGGGCCTGGGTCGAACGCAGCTGCTCGGTGAGCGAGGCGAGGGCCTCGTCGTCGGGCCGGCCCAGCGAGGGCAGCCGGTCGGTGGCGTTGCGCCAGCGGTCGAGCGCCTCGAGCACGGCCGAGCTGCCACCCCGCAGCGCGAGCGCGAGGTCGATCCGCGCGAGCCGCACGCCGTGCAGGGCCCGGGCGCTGCGCAGGTCGAGGCTGGCGCTGCCCTCCTGACCGGCGGCCAGGCCGCGCGCGGCCCGGCCGAGGACGCGCCGGGCCCGGGCCGGCTCGCCCGCCGCCACGTGCAGGCCGGCCTCGACGACGGCGCGGTCCAGCTCACCCGTCAGCGAGGCACCCGGCCCGCTGACGGCGTCGAGGCAGGTGCGGGCGGCCTCGACGCGCCCCGCGAGCAGGTGGGCGTCCGCCGCCGCGACGAGCGCGGAGTCGCCGAGCTCGGTGTCGCCGAGGCGGGCCGCCGTCGCCGTGACCTCCTCGGCCGTGGCGAGCACCGCAGCGGCGTCGGGCACGCCGTCCGTCGCCGACCCGCGTCGCAGCCGGTCCAGCTCGACGTGGACGAGGGCGAGGCGCGCCTTGGCCGCCCAACCGAGGGCCCCGACGCGGTCGAAGCCCTCGACCGCGAGCTCGGCGGCCGCCCCGGCCCGGGCGAGGTTGCCCGCGTGCCGGTGCGCGCGCGACAGGCGCAGCTGCAGCTCGGCGGCCACCTGGTCCTGCTCGGCGTCGGGCGAGGCCGCCGCAGCGACGATCACCTCGACCGCCTCGTCGATGAGCCCGGCCTCGAGGAGCACGTGCGCCCGGTCGAGGCGCGCGGGCAGCAGCGACACGTCGGGGGCGTCCTCGACGGCCGCGGCCATCGTCGCGAGCGCCCGCGGCACGTCGCCGAGCAGATAGGCGGCGTAGCCCTCGTTGTGCGCGGCCATGAACTCCTGGGGCCGCCACCCGCCCTCACGCGCCGTCGCGGCCGCCCGCGAGAAGGCGTCGAGCGCCACGGCCGGCTCGGACATCTCGAACGCGAGCATGCCGCGGCTCAGCAGCACGGAGCACTGCTCGCGCGGCGAGAACGCGTCGAGCCGGCGCATCGCCCCCTCGAGACCCGCGCGGGCCCCGGCGAGGTCGCCCCCGCGTCCGGCGACGTTGGCGCGCTGGTAGGCCAGCCGTGCGCGCAGGTCGTCGTCGCCCAGGGAGTCCACGATCTGCTCGACCTCGGCGAACCGGGCATGCGCCGCGTCCGCTCCCTCGAGGAGGAACTCGGTCAGGGCCAGCGTGGTCAGGGTGCGGGCGCGCACCCGCAGGGCGGGTGCGGCGACCGTCCGGGCGCCCGACGCCTCGAGCCGCTCCAGCGCATCACGGAGCAGGCCGACGGCCCGGTCCGGCCGCCCGGCGCCCGTCTCCGCCGCCGCCTCCTCGCGCAGGGCCTCGACCTCGTCCAGGGTGCGCTGTGCGCTGATCGCGGCCGCCTCCCTGCACGGCCGGGATCACCTGCGTCACACCTGGATCGTGGGCGTGATGACCGGTCGCGCGTTCTCGTCGTCGGGGTCGACCCGGATCACGAAGTGGATCGGGCCATGTGGTAGATCATCCAGAACGAAACGTCCGTTCGCATCGGTATCGACCAACGTGCTCCCGTCGGTGGACACGGCCTCGACGGTGGCGCCCGGCACGGTGACGTAGCCGTCGACGCGCACCCGGCCCTCGAGGTCGCTCGCGTTGACCGTCACCATGAGGCTGACGGACGCCGCGTTGAAGGTCACCGACTCGGTGGGCGTCGGCTCGACCTTCGTGCCGCGCGTCGCGAGGAGCGCCGAGTCCATGAGCTCGGCGACCTCGGCGTGCAGGGCCTGGACGGTCAGCTCGAACTTGATCCGCTCGGTGAGGTCGGACGGTACGGGGTCGGCGTGCGAGAACAGCTCACGCAGCTGGCGCAGCGCGGCCACGTCGAGGTCGTCAATGGCGTCCTTGTGCGAGCTCATGTCACACCGCCCATCCGGGGTCGGAGCCGAGGGTCGTCCTCAGCTTCTGGAGGCACCGGCCGCGGGTCGGGCCGATGCTGCCGACGGGCATCCCGAGCGACTCGGCGATGGCCGCGTAGTCGGGACGGTCGGCGAACGCGATGACCCGGAGCAGCTCCTGGCACCGCGGGGACAGGGTCGAGACGTGCTTCCACAGCACGCCCTGGCGCTCGCTCAGCACCGCCTGCGCCTCGGGGTCGAGGCTCTGCGCCGGACCCTCCGGCACCTCCTCGACGCCGATCTCGCGGCGGGAGCCGCGCGCGAGGCGCCACACCTCGCGCTTGACGACGACGACGAGCCAGCCGAGCACCGCGGCCGGCTCGTTGATCGACTCGGCGCGGTCGACGAGCTGGAGGAACGCGGTCTGCACGGCGTCCTCGCACGTGGCCGCGTTGGCACCCTGCGAGCGGGCCGCGTTCCAGAGCACCGGCGTCACGAGGTCGACGAGCTCGGACAGGCGCTCGCGCTCGCCGCCGAGGAAGGCCGCGAAGGCCTTGCCGGCGAGGGTCCCGAGGCCGTCGGGCGCGGTGGGGGTCGGGGTCATGACGCGCCTTCCTTCGAGATGCAGCGACGCAGCGCGCGCAGGGCACGCTTGCGCATGACGGTCCGCGAGACGTCGGCGACGTCCTTCTCCGCGGCGATCGCGGCCGCGACCTCGGCGGCGAAGACGGGCGTCGCGAACGACGTGCCGCTCCAGACGCCGAACCCTCCGGTGTAGTCGTCGGGGTCGACGGTGCAGCGCACCGGGCCGTCGCCGTCGACCTTGCTCGAGGGCTGGCCCATGCCGTTGGTGAGCGGCAGGGTGCTGACGACCGAGACGCCCGGGCGCACGGCCGTGATGACGGGCAGCGGGTTGGAGAAGAGCGCGACGGTCGATCCGTCGGGGTTGCTCGCCCCGACGCTCGACAGCGGCGGGAGCGCCTTCGCGGTGATCCGCTGCGGGAGCGCCGCGGCGAGCGCCGCCGGCACGAACGGTGCGCTCGTGCCGTCGTTGCCGGCGCCGGCCACCACGGCGACCCCGGCCTCGGCGAAGCGGTCGAGCAGGTCGGCGACGGGGCCGGAGGTGTAGGTGCGGTCCTCGGCGTAGTAGCCGAGCGACAGCGACAGGACGTCGATGCAGTCCTCCGGGTGGTTGCTCGTCTGCCCGTGGACGTGCCGGTCGAGGAGCGCCTCGAGGACGTCGAGGATGTCGGCCTCGTCGACCTGGCCGTCCTCGCCCATGACCGGGATCGACAGGATCGTCGCCTCAGGACAGCCCTGGCGGACCAGCCCGGCGATGAACGTCGCGTGGCCGTGGAGCAGGCCCACCGGCTCCTGCGGCTTGGGGGTGTCGCTGAGCCCCCCGGCTGCGGCACCTGCGGCTGCCGCAGCAGCGACGTCCTCGGGCGGGCCGGCCGGCACGAGGCGACCGTTCTCGTACCTCAGGCGCACGATGGTGCGGTCGTCCTTGAACCACGGGTGCTTGGCGACCGCGGTGTCGGGCACGGCGACGACCGGGCGGCGCGCGATCTCACGGGCGCGCAGGGCCGGGTCGGGCAGTGCGAGGCTCACCGGCATCCGGCCGCCTCGGCCGGGCACCGCGTACTCCTGGAGGGCGTCCATCCCGATGCCACCCCAGTAGCCGATGCCACCCCAGTAGCCACCGATCCCGCCCCAGTACCCGCCGATGCCGCCCCAGTAGCCGATACCGCCCCAGTAGCCGTCGGCCGGGCGCAGGACGTGCTCGAGGCTGAGCCGCTCGGAGATCGGGTCGCCGAGGGCCCGCAGCTGCTGCAGCACGTTCCACGCGTCGACGGTGTCGATGGACCGACGCGGGCGCAGCGTGATGCTCGTGCCCCAGTCGCTCGACGCGTCGAGGTCGCGGGTGCCGCCGCCGGTGCGCGGCGTCTCGACGTAGTCGAGGCCGAGCGGGTCGAGCGCCTCCGCGAGGTCGCCGAGACCGCGCGTGCCGCCGGGCTCGTTGCGCACGAGGAGCCGGTCGGACAGGTAGAGCGCCGGGTCGGGCGCCTGGCCGTCGGTCCGGCGCATCGCGGTCGCCGGGTCGAGGACGCGGACGGGGGGCCGGACGGGACGGGGTGCGCCGCCCTGGCCTCCCCCACCGGGCTGACCGGTCTCTGCCATGAAGTGCCTCCTGTGAGGAATGAGCGAGGAGCGAGCGTGGTGTGCGCGAGGGGTGCGCTCTGCAGCCGAGCACGACGGCGTCGTGGCCGGCCCCGTGTGCACCCGACGCTCTCACCGGAATGGTGGCGAGCGGGGCGGAACTGATACACCGCGCCGCGTCAACTTTTTTCTGCGGAGCACGTATCAGGCCGGATGCGACCGTCTCTGTGCTGTCGGGGGAACCACTCGGGGACCTGGTCATCGAGCCGTACGGGGGCCGCGGAGGGGCGGCTGGCTCGGTGACCTGTGGGGCCAGGGCGCGCTGGGGTCGCCCAGGCTCCCGTGGGGCGTCGGCTCGGCAGCGCCGACGCCCCCTCCTCGCGCTCGGGCCTCGTTCCCGCGCCTGCGTAGGTGTCCGTTTCGTCACGAACCGCCGTGTCTGCGGACCGCCCGCCGTGCCGCGTCGCATACTCGGACCGCGGCCCGGCGAGGGCGGGCCGTCTCGATGACCAGGGGTACCCGCATGACACCGCAGCACCAGACGCTCCCGTCCACGACGTCCACCACGACGTCCACCACGACGCGCACCGGCCGCCGACTCCGGCGCTGGACGCCGCTTCTGGCGGCGGTCCTGCTCGCGCCGACGCTCGCCGCGTGCGGCCCCGACCACGGGACTGCGGCGCCGTCGGCCCCGCTCACCGCGTCGGTCGACGCCCCGAGCGACAACCCGAGCGACACCCCGACGGCGGACGACCCGTCCGCCACGCCGGGCCCGATCCCCACCGAGACGGCCGCGCCGCTGACGCCGACCCGCCCGACGCCCTCCTCCACACTGTCGGCCACGACGTCGGCCGGCTCGGTCGCCGGCAGCTGCACCCGCACGCTCGACGCCTACCCGCAGCTCGACCCCGGCGCCACCGGCCCGGCGGTCAGCGCGCTCCAGTGCTTCCTCAACGACGCCGACTTCGGCCCCGTGGCCGTCGACGGCAGCTACGGCGTGCCGACGCGTGCCGCGGTCACCAAGGTCGAGGCCACCTTCGAAGGCGGGCCGAGCCGCCCGGGCCGCGTCGACGCCGGTTTCTGGGTCGGCGTCATCAGTCGCTCGCTCGGCGACGGCACGCTCAAGTCCGGGTCCAAGGGCGCCGACGTCACGACGCTCCAGCGGGCCCTGCGCGCCGCCGGCGCGAAGCTCGCCGTCGACGGCACGTTCGGCGCCGAGACGAAGAAGGCCGTCGAGACCCTCCAGGCCGCCAACCGCATCGGCGTCGACGGCGTCGTCGGCGAGGAGACCCTCTTCCTGCTCAAGAGCGGCGCGACGATCGGCTGAGCCCCCGGGCCGGCGCGAGACAGGCGCGTCAGGCGCGCAGGTCGGCGAGCCAGGCCCGCGCGTCCCGGAAGTCCTCGTCCGTCGTGCCCGGCCGCGTGCCCGGCAGGCCGCCGTCGGCGCGCGGGTACGAGCCGAGGAAGCGCACCTCGGCACAGACGCGGCGCAGGCCCATGAGGGTCTCGCCGACGCGCTCGTCGAGCACGTGGCCCTCGACGTCGATGGAGAAGCAGTAGGACCCCATCGCCTCGCCGGTCGGGCGCGACTCGAGCCGCGTCATGTTGACGCCGCGCACCGCGAACTGCTCGAGCAGCTCGAGCAGGCCACCGGCGTGGTCCTCCTTCTGGAAGAGGACGACCGTCGTCTTGTCCGCACCGGTCGGCGCGGGCAGCGTGCCGGGGCGCGACACGAGCACGAAGCGCGTCACGGCCGCCTTGTTGTCGCCGATGTCCGACGCCAGCACCGCGAGACCCCCGTCGGCGGCGGCAACCGGCGCGCAGACGCCGGCGTCGAACATGACCTCGCCGGGCGCCCCGAGCGCCGTGGCGCTCGCCGCCGTCGACAGCGTCGGCACGTAGACGGCGTCGGGCAGGTTGGCGCCCATCCACGAGCGCACCTGCGCCCACGCGTGCGAGTGGGTGCCGACGGCCCTGACGTCGGCGAGCGTCGTGCCCGGCCGTGCGCACAGCACGAAGGTGATCGGCACGAGCACCTCGCCGACGACGACGAGCGGGTCACCGGTGGCGAGGGCGTCGAGCGTCGCGGAGACGCCGCCCTCGACGGAGTTCTCGATGGGGACCATCGCGGCGTCGATGTCGCCGGCGCGCAGGGCGGCGAGCGCCGCGTCGACCGAGCCGAACGGCACGTGCTCGCGGCCCTCGGCGGCGTCCCACGCGTCGAGCGCCATCTGGGTGAAGGTGCCGCGCGGGCCGAGGTAGCCGAAGCGGTGCAGCTCGTCGGGGGTGCGGGGAGGGGTCACGACGGGTCCTTGGTGCGGGCGGTGGTGCGGGCGGTGGTGCGGGCAGGTGTGCGGGCGCCCGGGTCGGTGCCCGGCTCGCCCTTGGTGGCCGAGGCGAGGGCCTGCTGCTCCTCGGGCGTCAGCGTGATGCTCGACCGGCCGCCGACGATGCCCTTGGCGTAGGTGCGCGACTCACCCCGGGCGTGGATCGAGCTGATGACGATGCCGTCGCCCTCGTCGTCGACGATCGCGGCGGAGAACGACAGCCGGCCGCCCATGTCGCCGAACGCGTCGTAGCGCACGACGGCGACGTTGCGCAGGCTCTGGCGCACGTCGTCCTCGGCGGCGGCGACGTCGGCCCGCAGCCGGGTGACGTCGGCGGCGAGCCGGTCGAGGCGGCGGTTCTGGTCGGCGGCCACGCGGGCGATGTCGGTGCGGCCGCCGTCGGCGCCCAGGGCCTCGAAGTCGGCCCGGACCCGACGCAGCCGCGACTGGACGAGCACGGCGAGCACGAGCGCGAGCAGGGCGACGCCCGCGGCGGCGAAGGCCACGGTCGCGAGCGTCGTGTCGTCCACGAGGCGCAAGGGTAGTCGCGGGGCGCATGTGGCGGTTCGGAGTTCCAGCCCGTGATCCAGCGGGTGATCGGAGGTCCTCGACCCCAGATACGGTTTGTACTCTGTCCTGCGTGATCCGCCGCCACCCCGTCAAGACGCTCGTCGTCGCCCTCCTCGCTGTGGTGGCCGTGCTGACCCTCGCGTACGTCAAGCGCAGCGAGGTCCCGGTGCCGCCGACCTCCACGCCGAAGCCGGGCGAGTCGCTCGTCGTCGTCGGGATCGGGGGCCTGTCGTGGGACGACGTGAGTCCCGAGAAGACACCGACCCTGTGGGGCCTGCTCCGCGACGGTTCGGCCGCGTCGGTGTCGGTCAAGACGCTCGGCCTCACGACGTGCCCGGTCGACGGCTGGTCGACGGTCGGCGCCGGCGAGTCCGCGGGCCCGGCCGCCGAGTCCGACCGGCCCGAGTGCGGGCCGCTGCCGTCGGTCGCCGGCAACGCCGCCCAGGGCTTCCGCGTCATCGGCTACGACGCCCTCGCCGAGAACTCCGCCCAGTCGGAGTTCCGCGCACAGATGGGCCTGCTCGGCGACAGCTTCGCCAAGGGCAACACGTGCATCCAGGCGGTCGGCCCCGGCGCGGGTCTCGCGGCGGCCACGAGCGACGGCAAGGTCGCCAAGTACTCCGAGTTCTCCGTCACGACGCTCGTGTCGGACCTGGCCCAGTGCCCGGTGTCGATCGTCGACGTCGGCTCGCTCGATGCCACCGACCCGAACCCGGCGAAGCAGGTCGAGCGGATCAACATCCTCGAGCGGCGCCTCGACCAGGTCGTCGACGCCATGCCCAACGGCGCCGACCTCGTCGTCGTCAGCCTGTCCGACCGCGACCGGCAGGAGCGCCTGCGGCTGCTCACTGCCACCGGGCCGCACTACGGGCCGGGCCTGCTCGCCTCGGCCTCGACCCGCACCACCGGCGTCGCGCAGCTGTCCGACATCACCGCGACGATCATGCAGCGCGGCGGCGTCAACCCCCTCACCGGCATCGGCGGCCGGGCCCTGTCGGTCGTGCCGTCGGCGAACAACAGCGAGTCCACGGCCGCGACGAAGCTGACCGTCCTCACCGACATCGACACCAAGGCCGACGCGATGCACCGCATCGTCGCGCCGTTCCTGATCATCTGGCTCTCGACGATGGTGCTGGCCCTCCTCGCGCTCTGGTGGAGCGTGCGCCGGGCCCGGCCGTGGAACCAGCGCCTGACGCGTCAGCGCGGGCTGCGGCTCGTGCGCCTCGTCGGCATCACCGGCGCCGCGATGCCGGCCGCGACCTTCCTGGCCAACCTCGTGCCGTGGTGGCGGTGGTCGGAGAACACCGTCGTGCTCACCGCGATGCTCCTCGGTCTCGTGCTCGTCATGAGCGCCGCCCTGGCCTTCATCTCCCTGAGCGGGCCGTGGAGCAGCTCGGCGCTCGGGCCGCTGGCGACGATGTCGGCGCTCACGGCGGCCGTCATCGGCATCGACCTCATCACCGGCTCCCGGCTGCAGATCTCCTCGATCTTCGGTCTCCAGCCCCTCGTCGGCGGCCGCTTCTACGGCATGGGCAACGTCGCGTTCGCCCTCTACGCGTCGGCGGTGCTCCTGCTCTGCGCGGCGATGGCGCACGCGCTGGTGCGCCGCGAGGCCCCGCGCCTCGCGGTCTTCGCCGTCGTCATCATCGGCGGTGCGGCGCTCGCGGTCGACGTGCTGCCCGCCTGGGGTGCCGACTTCGGCGGCCCGATCGCCCTCGTGCCGGCGCTCGGCTTCCTCCTCATGGGCGTGCTCGGCTGGAAGACCTCGCTGCGCAACGTGGTGCTCGTGCTCGTCGTCGCCGGGCTCGTCGTCGGCGGCGTCTCCTACCTCGACTGGCGCCGCCCGGAGTCCGAGCGCAGCCACCCGGGCCGGTTCCTGCAGACCGTCATCGACGGCGGCGCGTGGGACGTCATGTCGCGCAAGCTGTGGGCCAACGTCGACCTCGCGGTCCACCTGCCGGTGCTGCTCGTCGTGGTCGTCGCGATCACCGCCCTCGGCGTCTACGTGCTGGCCCGGCCGGGCGCGCTCGGCACCGAGCCGCTGCGACGCCTGCTCGAGGAGGCGCCGCTGCTGCACCGCGGCCTGTGGTCGATCGTCGTCATGGCCGTCATCGGCTTCCTCACCAACGACTCCGGCGCGGCGATCCCGCCGGTGGCCACGATCTTCACGGTGCCGCTCGTCATCTCGGCGGCCATGCACTTCCTGTCGATCGAGGCGCGCAACGCCCCGGTCCGCCGCCGCCGCGACCGCCACCATTTGTAAGTCTGGCTCGTTTCGCTCGCCGTGTTCGGCGCGCACCGACGTCACGCCTTCCCTCCTCGGCTGACTCGCTTCGCTCTGAGTTGTCTGGGCTCGCTTCGCTCGCCCGGGTTCGGCGCGCCCGACGTCACGCCTTCCCTCCTCGGCTCACTCGCTTCGCTCGTTTCGCTCGTCAGTCCAGGCGTGACGGCGCGCCGAACCGTGCTCTGGGCCTGCCTCAGTCGGTGCCGAGGCGGCGGCGGAGGCGACGGACGCCGATGGCGAGGGCGACGTCGCGGTACTGCGCGGCCCGGTGCACCTGGGAGCGCCAGTCGTGGCCCGTGACGCGGTGGTAGAGCTCGCACGGCACCTCGACGACGGTGAGGCCGGCGTCGATCGCGTCGATCGTCATGCCGACCTCGACGCCCCATCCGCGCGCGAACGGGGTGGCAGCCGCCACCGCCGCCGGTGACAGGCAGCGCATCCCGGACAGCGGCTGCTTCGGCGCCCAGCCGGTCAGCTCCTCGATGCCGCGGCGCGCGAGCCCGACGACGAGCCCGTGCCCGCCCCCGGACTGCTGCTGCTCGGGCAGGGTGGCGATGGTGAGGTCGGCCTCGCCACGCGCGACGGGCCCGACGAGGGCACCGACTGCCTGCGCGGACGCCTCGAGGTCGGCGTCGACGAAGAGCACCGAGGCCTCGGCGTCGACGCGTCCGACGCGGCGCAGCCCGGCCAGGCGACCGAGGCCGCTCATCATGGCGTCGGCCTTGCCGTGGTGGCGCACGAGCTTGACGACCTCGGCGCCCTCCTGGCTCGCGAGGACGGCCGTGCGGTCGGTCGAGCCGTCGTCGACCACGATGACCGCCACGACGCCCGGGATGGTGCGCACGCCGCGGATCGTCTCGACGATCCGGGCCGACTCGTCACGGGCCGGGATGACGACGACGACGGGCGGCTCGCCCGTGGGCCGCTGCGCGGTCACCGTCGCGGAGCCGCTCAGCGGAGGGTCACCTGACGGTTCGTCAGGCCGGCCTTGGCTCCGCGCTCCTCGGCGGTGAGCGGCTCGGTGGAGGCGGCTGCGGCGTCGATGCGCTCCTTCATCGCCGTGACGGCGTCCTCGAACGAGGCCGGCTCGGCCGACGGGTCGACCTCCCACACCGGGATGAGCAGGCCGCTCGAGCGGAAGCATCCGAGCAGTCGGCCCTCGCCGCCGAGCAGGCTGTCGCCGGACGCGTGGAGGCGCGCGAGGGCCGTGGTGGCGGTGTCCTCGGCGAAGGGCAGCACCCAGCGGACGTACGTGCGCTCGCCGATGCGGCACCAGTAGCAGGACGGGGCCGCGGAGAGCTTGACGGTCGGGATGGCCGACTCGTTGGCGCGCTGGAGCGACTCCTGGCCGTCGGCGTCGAGCTCGGCGTCGGCGACCCAGAAGTCGAAGCCGTCGTGCAGGTCGACCTCGAACGGCGCGTCGAGGTCGAGGAGGTCCTGCAGGCGCGTGGTGTCGACCGACGAGACCGGGAGGGTCTGCACCGGCGTGCCGGCGTCGGCCTCGACGGCCAGCGCGATGGCCTGGGCGATGTCGCGGCTCGTGTCGCCGCTGGCGTTGCCGGACTGGATGCCGACGAGCACCTCGCCGTTGTCGCGGTGCAGGCCCGGCCAGGCGAGCGGCAGCACGGTGGCGATGGTGACCTCGTCGGGCGCGCCCTCGGGGGCCTTGCCCTTGGCGAACCGCACGGTGGCCGTGGCCGCCGGGACGATCTCGCGCATCGCGACCCATTCGGTCTCGCCGGGCAGGCCCTCGAAGGGCCGGGCGACGAAGGGGGCCGGTGCGGGACGAGTGGTGCGGTCGGCGCGGGCGCCGCGCGGACGACGAGATGCCTTACCCATGCGCGCCACCTTAGTGGCCGCACGCGTGGCCGCACGCGCGTGGCCTCACGCCAGGGCGCTCGCGAGGGGCGCGAGGGCCAGGACGTCGTCGGGTTCCCGGAGGTCCGGCGGCGCGAGGAACACGGTCGTGACGCCGGCGTCGGCGAGCCGGGCCAGGCGCTCGCGGTGGGCCTGCGGCGTGCCCGCGTGGTGGCGCTCGGCGAAGGTCGCGGCGGGGGTGCGGCCGCGGTGGCGCTCGACGGCCGACCACACGGCGTCGCGGTCGGCGCCGACGACGGGTACGTCGAGGACCGTGGCGAGGACGGCCTCGCGGTCGCGGCCGGCGGCCTCGACGAGGTCGAGGTAGCGGGCGATCTTCGCGAGGCCTGCGGCGTCGGAGGGCACGTTGCAGCCGTCGGCGAGTCGAGCGGCGACGCGCAGCGTGCGGTCCCCTCCCCCGCCGACGAGGACGGGCAGGTCGCCGACGGGGCGCGGGTAGAGCGTCGTCTCGGGCAGCAGGACGTGGCGTCCGGCATACGGTTTCGTGCCCCGCGCCCAGAGCGCGTGCATCGTCTCGAGCCCGGCCTCGAGCAGGTCGAGGCGCCGCTTGGGCGCCGGGAACGGGATGCCGTACGCGGCGTGCTCGCGCTCCCACCACCCGGCGCCGACGCCGACGAACGCACGGCCGCCGGTCAGGGCGTCGAGCGTCGCGGCCGCCTTGGCGGTGACGCCCGCCGGCCGGAAGGTGACCGGCGAGACGAGCGTGCCGAGGTGCAGGCGGGTCGACGACGCGGCGAGCGCCCCGAGCGTCACCCACGGCTCGGGGATCGGGTCCCACGCCCGCCCGACCTGCGGGATCTGGATCAGGTGGTCCATGAGCGCCAGCCCGGCGAACCCCGCCTCCTCGGCGGCGGTCGCGACGCCGCGCAGCCACTCGAGCAGGTCGGTGTCGGCCGGGAACCGCGACACCTGCAGCACGACGGCGCCACGCAGGCCAGGGACGCGTGCCGGGCCGGATGCGCGCTCGTCGACGCGGCCGGTCTCGGCACTGACACGCCCGGCCGCGTCGGGCGCGACGACGTGGACGGCGTCCCAGCCCTCGGCCGCGAGGGCCTCGCGGACCGACGCCACTGCGGCGAGCTGGGCGGTGAGGACGCGTGCCGGCACGGCGCGCTCGCGGGCGCGGTTGCGCTCCCGGCACAGTGCGGCCGGGGTGTCGAGGACGACGACCACGGCGGGCAGCCCGGCGGCGCGGGCCGCCGCGAGCCAGCGGGTGCGGCGGGACGCGTCGGTGCCGAGCGTGTCGACGACGGTCGTGAGCCGGCGCCGCAGGCGAGCGTCGACGACCGTCTCGAGCACGGCGAAGGCGTCGACCGACGCGTCGAGGTCGTGCTCACCGCTGCCGACGACGGCGCGCAGGGCGTCCGAGGCGACGACCTCGGCGGCCCGGTAGCGGTCGAGCGCCCACGTCGACTTGCCCGAGCCGGAGGCCCCGACGAGGACGACGAGGGCGGGGTCGGGCAGTGCCGACGTCAGCGCCGCCGTCGGCGTCATGCCGACGTGTCGCTCAGTGCGAGCGGCGGCGGGAGGGCCCGCCGAGGGAGGCCCAGACCGTGCGGCCGTTCGGGTCGTCGATGACGCCCCACTCGTGGGCCAGGGAGCGCACGATGCGCAGGCCGCGGCCGCCGGGGCCCCAGGTCGTGGGCGGCGAGGGGCGCGGGACGGTCGGGCCGCCGCCGTCGGAGACCTCGACCTCGACGACGTTGTTCTTGACCTTCCAGTGGATCCGGATGGCGCCGTCGGTCAGGGGCCGCGCGTGGCGCACGGCGTTGGCGACGAGCTCGCTGACGACGATCTCGGCCTCGTCGACGACCTCGGGGGTCACCTGACGCGCGACGAGGTCGGCGACGAGCTCGCGCCGGATCCGCGGGGCTGCGGACGGGGCCCACTGCAGGCGGAGCGTGCGCTTCTCGCCGATCGGCATAGCGGCACCGTCCCCCATCGCGTGCCTCCTCGTGATCGGCGCGGGCCTGCCGGCCGTCATCGTCCTGCCGTCTGCCGCACCGTTCCTCTGGTTGGTCGCCACGTACAGCCTCCTCACGGCGAAGAAGTCACTCCGCCACCGTCGAACCGTAACCAAACCTGCTGCATACCTCAACGAACCATGAGAAATCTCCGACGACGAGCCGGTGACGTTTCGGGGCCTTCCGTTGGCGTCCGGCGAGTGTCGACGGGTGTCTCGGGAGGTCTACGCATGGCCCTAGACGTGCAGAGACGCAGACAGAGCCGGTGATACGTACACGGCCCGACTTTTCTCACGACCCCGGGAACCATCTCTTCCCTTCCGACCGTTCGCGATATATCGTCAACGTATCGCGACTGTTCGTGGGTCGCGACGGAAAGGAGAGTCCGATGCACGGACACCGACACACCCGACGCGAATCCGGATGGGACCAGGGCTGGGGCGGCTGGGGACCCGGACCCGGCGGCCGAGGGCCCTGGGGACCGCCCGGTGGCCACGGCCGCGGACGCCCCGGCCCGCCCCCGTGGGTCGCCGACCTCGTCCGCCACTTCGGCGGACCCGGCTTCGGCCCCGAGTTCGGCGGACGCCGCGGCCCCCGCGCCCGACGCGGCGACGTGCGCGCCGCCATCCTCGACGTCCTCGCGGGCGACGAGATGAACGGCTACCAGCTGATCCAGCAGATCTCCGAGCGCAGCGGCGGCGCGTGGAAGCCGAGCCCCGGCTCGGTCTACCCCACCGTCCAGCAGCTCGAGGACGAAGGCCTCGTCGAGGGGCGCGACGTCGAGGGCCGGCGACTGCTGCGCCTCACCGACGCCGGGCGCGCCTACGTCGAGGAGAACGCCGAGGAGATGGCCGCCACGTGGCGCGCCTTCGAGGAGCCGGGCGAGGAAGGCCCCGAGAGCGCTCCGCGCGACCAGCGTTCCGGCACCGAGCTCATGCCGATCGTCGGCCAGGTCATGGGGGCCATGTGGCAGATCGTCACGACGGGCACCTCGCAGCAGCGGGCCGAGGCCGCGGAGATCCTCACCGAGACCCGCCGCAAGCTCTACCAGCTGCTCGCCGACGGCGACCCGGAGTAGACCGACGCCCGAGCCACCGTCCCGGCACCGCGCCGCACGAGTCGACGCCGGGCCACCCGTGATCGGGTGGCCCGGCGTCGTCGCGGTGGCTTCACGCCGGCGCGGCGCCGTCCGCGCGACCGTCGGGCCCCGCGTCGGGCACGGGAGTCGCCGGGCGCAGGACGAAGAAGCCGAGATCGCGCCCGCCCGCGCGGTCCTCGTACACGGCGTAGCCGGGGTAGATGGCGAGCGCGGCACGGCGCACCCGCTCCCGGTCGGGACCGACGAGCTGCTCGGCGTGGACGGGGTGGGCGACGCCGTCCACCTCGAAGGTGGCGCGCGGGTCGGCCCGCAGGTTGAAGTACCAGGCGGGCGGGCGCTCGGAGCCGAAGCGTGACGCGATGAGGCCCCAGCCGTCGTCGAGCGGGACGGCCAGGAGGGGCACCGTGCGCGGCTGCCCTGACCGCGCCCCGGAGGTTGTGAGCAGCCCCACGGGGATGCCGGCGAGGACGGTGCTGACGGCCGGCCGGCCCGGTGCGAGGCGGTGACCGACGAGGTCGAGGTGGTGCAGGACCCGCTTGAAGAACCACGACCCCGGCGCGGTGGCCGAGAACCGGCGCAGCCCTCGCTGGAACGCGTTCGCCTGGTCGAAGGTCGAGGCCATCCCCGCAGCGTAGGACCGGGTGCCCGTGAGTGGGGCTGCTCCGGCAGGATGGGCGGGTGGTCGCGTCGTCCTCCCCGCCCCCGTCGGGCCTGCTCGTCGCCGGCACGTCGTCGGACGCCGGCAAGTCGGTGCTCGTCGCCGGGCTGTGCCGGGTGCTCGCGCGGCGCGGGCTGCGGGTGGCGCCGTTCAAGGCGCAGAACATGTCGAACAACTCGATGGTGTGCGCTGACGGCGGCGAGATCGGCCGCGCCCAGTACCTCCAGGCGCTGGCCGCCGGGCTCGTGCCGACGACGGCGATGAACCCGGTGCTGCTCAAGCCGGGAACCGACCGGCGGGCCTTCGTCGTCGTGCGCGGCGAGCCGTCCGGGACGCTCGAGGCCGGTCAGTACGCGACCGGGCGGGCCCACCTGCGCGAGGCCGCCTTCGCCGCCTACCGCGAGCTCGCCGACGCCTACGACGTCGTCGTGTGCGAGGGCGCGGGCTCCCCCGCCGAGGTCAACCTCCGATCCGGCGACTACGTCAACATGGGGCTCGCCCGCGAGTTCGGTCTGCCGGTGGTCGTCGTCGGTGACATCGACCGCGGCGGCATCCTCGCGGCCCTCTACGGCACGTGGGCCCTGCTCGACGACACCGACCGTGAGCTGCTGAAGGCCTTCGTCATCAACAAGTTCCGCGGCGACGTGTCGGTGCTCGAGCCCGGGCTCGAGGAGATCACGCGACGCACCGGGGTGCCGTTCCACGGCGTCGTGCCGTGGCTGCTCGACGTGTGGCTCGACAGCGAGGACACCCTCGAGGTCGGGCACTGGCGCGCGTCGACGGCACTGTCCGCGACGGCCCGAGACCGGCTCAAGGTGGCCGTGGTCCGGCTGCCCCGCATCTCCAACGCCACCGACGTCGACGCCCTCGCAGTCGAGCCGGGCGTCGACGTCCTCGTCACCGTCGACCCGGCCGTCGTCGACGCCGCCGACCTCGTCATCCTGCCCGGGTCCCGTTCCACTGCAAGCGACCTCGCGTGGCTCCGCGAACGCGGCCTCACCGACGTCGTGCTGCGACGGGCGGCGGCCGGGCGCCCGGTGCTCGGGATCTGCGGCGGTTACCAGATGCTCGCCCACGAGATCGAGGACGACGTCGAGGGCCGCGTCGGTACCGTCCCCGGCCTCGGGCTGCTGCCGACGCGCGTCGCCTTCGGCGAGGCGAAGGTCCTGGCGCGGCCGGCCGGTTCGTGGGCGGGTCATCCCGTCGACGGCGCGTACGAGATCCACCACGGCATCGCCTCGCGCCTGCCCGACGACGACCCCTACCCCGGCGCCGAGCCCGAGCCGTTCCTCGACGGCTGGAGGGCCGGCAGCGTGTGGGGCACCATGTGGCACGGCGCCTTCGAGAGCGACGCGTTCCGGCGCGCCTGGCTCACCGGCGTCGCCCGCGCAAGCGGCTCCGAGTGGGAGCCCGACGCGTCGGCACCGGGGTTCGCGCAGCGGCGTGAGCGGATGCTCGACACGCTTGCCGACGCCCTGGAGGAGCACGTCGACGTCGACGCCCTGCTGGCCCTGACCCGCGTCGGCGCCGGGCGCGCAGTGGAAACCGAACGCGAGGAGGTCTCGTGATCAAGCGGATCCGCATCATCGGCATCGGTATGGGCAGTCCCGCCCAGGTGACGGGCGAGGCCGCCGAGGCGATCGCGTCGGTCGACGTCTTCCTCGTTGCCGACAAGGGCGAACGCGCCACCGACCTCGTCGCGGCGCGGCAGGCCGTCGTCGACGCCTTCGTGCCCGACCGGTCGTCCTACCGGTTCGTCGAGGTGCCCGACCCGCGTCGTGGCCCGGACGCCGACCGGGACGCCGCCGGCTACGACCGTGGGGTGCGCGACTGGCACGCGGCACGCGTCGACGCCTACGCGTCGGTCGTCGAGGGCCTCGGCGACGGCGTCGAGACCGTCGGATTCCTCGTGTGGGGCGACCCGGCGTTCTACGACTCGACGATCCGCGTCGTCGACGCCCTCGTCACCCGCTGGGCCGCCCGGGGGATGCACGTCGAGCTCGACGTGCTGCCCGGCGTCAGTGCCCCTCAGCTGCTCGCCGCGCGGCACCGGATCCCCTTGAACCGCATCGGTGCTCCCATCCACATCACAACCGGCCGGCGCCTCGTCGACGAGTACGACGCGTCGCTCGGTGACGTCGTCGTCATGCTCGACGGCGGCCTCGCGTGCGCGGGTCTCGTCGACCTCGCCCCCGACCTCGAGCTGTTCTGGGGCGCCTACCTCGGCACGCCCGACGAGCTGCTCGTACGCGGCCGCCTCGCCGACGTCATCGACGAGGTGCGGCGGGTTCGGGCCGAGGCCCGCGAGCGCCACGGCTGGGTCATGGACACCTACCTGCTGCGCGCGCCGGAGGGCACGCCGACGCCGGGGCATGCCGGACCTGCGTTCCCGGCCTTCCCCGACCTGGTGTCGCTGTCCGACGGCGAGCTGACGCTGCGTCCGATGACGGCGGCCGACTGGCCGGTGGTCCTCGGCGAGCACAACAACGACGAGCAGCTGAAGTGGGGCTTCACGAGCGATCGGCTGACCGAGGCCGACGCCCGACGCAGCGCGGCCCAGGCGCCGCGCGACTGGCGGCGGGGACGGGGCGCCCGGTTCGTCATGGTCGACGCCGCCACGGGCGAGGGCGCCGGGCTCATCGGCGTGCTCTCGCTCGGACCTCCCGGGGTCGCGCTCATCGGCTACGGCGTGCTGCCGGAGTTTCGCGGCCGCGGGTACACGACCCGCGCGCTCGTGCTCGTGACGGAGTGGGTCTTCGCCCAGACGGGGATCGCCCGTCTCGAGCTCGGCCACAAGGTCGGCAACGTCGCCTCCGGCCGTGCAGCCGAGAAGGCGGGGTTCACCCGCGAGGGCCTGCACGCGGCGCGCCTCGTCAACCCCGACGGCACCCGTTCCGACGAGTACTACTGGGCGAAGGTCCGCCCCAGCTGACCCGCGGTGCGTACCCTTCGCCCATGGACGCGACGGGGGACGCCACGACAGGAGTGCGGGCGGTCGACGGGTACGCCGACACCCTGCCCTTCGCGACGAAGTCGCGCGAGCTCGCCCGTCCGGCTGCTGCCGCCCTCGCGATCGGCGCCCTGTCGCTGCTGCCGGTGGCCGTGCGCGCCGGCAACGCGCTCGGACTCCAGGCCGCGTGGGACGCGACCGTTGCCGGTCAGGACCCGGGCCCGAGCCCGGTCCTGACCGTGGAACACGTGACGACCAACCTCGGCACGGCCGCGTTCCTCCTCGCGGGCGTCCTCGCGTGCATCTGGCTCGTGCGGGTGCAGCGCATCCTCGTGCGCGCCGACCTCGTCGACGTCTACCACCCCGACAGTGGCCTCTGGATCATGTGGGCCGTCCCCCTCGGCAACCTCGTGCTCCCGGCGCGACGCCTGGCGGGATTCGACCGGGTCCTGCACGGTACGCGGCACGCGTCGTGGGCGGTGTACGCGTGGGCGGTCTGCTGGGTGCCCACGTGCAGCTACGCGCTCTGGCAGCCTCGCCTCACCAGCGACGACGTCAGCCCGTTGGTGCCGTTGGTGGACTGGCAGCCGGGCATCGTCGTCAGTGCCTGGTGGCGGCTTGCGTCGGCGGTCGTCGGGTTCGCGCTGTGGGCGACGGTCGTCGTGCGGATCACCCGTGTGGCCCGGGCCGCCGACGCCGAGACCACCGCCCGCCTCGCCGGCAGCCCTCCCTGCGTCCCGGTCGCCCCGTAGGCCAGCGGACACGGCGAGCCGTTCCGGCGAAACGCCGAGGTCGGCCCTCGCGCCGACTTACTCTCGTGCCCTTGGCGAAGCACGAGGAGTCACGCATGAACGAGCGACCTGCGGCGCCTGCGGGTTGGTACCCGGCGGGCGAGGGTGAGCGGTACTGGGACGGGCAGGCCTGGACGCCGCACACGCGTCCGGCGATGGCACCCCCGGTGCCGACGGACGCCTACGGGCTGCCGCACCAGGGAGCGGGGCCGACTCAGTGGGCCGCGCCCGGCGCTCCCGTCCACTTCACCCAGGTCGCCCCGAAGAACCCGGCGGTGTCCCTGCTCGCGTCGTTCTTCCTCCCGGGACTCGGCAGCATGATCAACGGCGACGTGGGCAAGGGCGTCGGCATCCTCATCGGCTACTTCGTCAGCTGGCTGTTCGTCATCGTCCTCGTCGGGTTCGTCGGTGTCTTCGGCTTCTGGGTCTGGGGCATGGTCGACGGCTACCAGGGCGCCCGCCGGTGGAACGCCCAGCACGGGATCTACAGCTAGCGCCCGACTCGTCACGTATCAGGCCGCTTCGTCCTGATCTCTGACCTGCCGAGGGCCGCGTCACGGGGACGGGGCCACCGGGCCTGGGGACGAGAGATGGACCACCACGAGATCCGGGGCACCGTGTTCGGCGCCCTGTGCGACGGCGACTGCCGCGAACCACTCACGGGCGGGGCGGTGCTCGTGTACGCCGCGAAGGGCGAGCACGTCACGGAGGCTGCCGCAGCCGCGCCGAAGGACACCTACCGCATCGTCGGTCCCGACGATGCGCGCAGCGACTCCCCGCTCGGCACCGGGACCGTCGGCGCTGACGGCGCGTACGCCGTGGCGTTCCGCCGCGAGGGCTACGACGGCGGCCCGGTCGAGGTGCACGTCCGCCTCGACACGGTGGCCAGGCCCAAGGCCGGTGCGCACGAGCCGGTGCAGGTCGCCGTGACGACCGTCCAGCCGCAGTGGCGACAGACCGAGAAGGGACTCGTGGCCGAGTGGTCGCACGTCGTGCCGCACCGGTTCTGGTGCCACATCCTGTCGCTCTTCGGCGTGTGGACGATCTGCGGCCGGCTCACGACGTGCGACGGTGGCGTCGCGGTGCCCGGCGCGACCGTGTCGGCCTTCGACGCCGACTGGCTCCAGGACGACGCGCTCGGCAGCGCCACGACCGACGGCACCGGGCACTTCCTCATCAGCTACGTCGCGGCCGACTTCAAGCGGACGCCGTGGTCGCCGTGGCTGAACGTCGAGCTCGTCGGCGGTCCGGACGTGTACTTCACCGCCACCCTGGGCTCGACGCCGATCCTCACCGAGACCCAGTCCGACGGCCGACGCCGCGGGCGCCAGAACATCGGCCCGTGCTTCTGCGTCAGCCTCTGCACCGACCAGGTGCACGGCGGCGGGCCCGAGAGCGAGCCGCACTGGCAGCAGGTCGAGGTCTTCGACATCCACCCTGCGCCGGGCTCCGCGGGCGCGGCCTTCACGACCGACGGCGACACCGCGTCGGGGCACTACTTCTTCGGTGGCTCGGTGACGCTGCACGGCAACTGCCCCCTGCGCCACCCGGTGTCGGGCACGTCGCTGCAGTACCGGTTCCTCTGGGGCGAGTGGACCTGGCCTGGCCCGGAGGACGCGTCGGTGCTGCCGAGCGTCGCCCCGGCGTCGATGCAGCCGATGACCTCCCAGCTGGGCAGCGTCCATGTCGGCTACGTCTTCTACGACGACGGCACCGGCACGACGACCTCCCACCCGGTCGTCCTCACCGCGGCCGACGCCGACCCGGACGGCTGGCTCACGCTCGACGGACACGCGGTCACCGTGCCGCTCGTGAACCCGCCCGGCGGCTCGACCGTCGTCACGGTGAGCCCGTCGACCTTCCTGCGCACCTTCGACCTCGCCGTCGTCAACACCGCGGCCATCACGGCGCTGCACCCGCCGAAGCTCAGCACGGCGCTGACCAAGGCCGACGCCGGCCGCGCACTGACGCCCGCCGAGCGCGAGCCGGTGCGCCGGTACGCCCTCGCCTTCGAGGTGCGCGAGAACGGCGGCACCCCGGGGCCCGTCCTGTGGTCGGACCACCTGGCGGCCGTCGTCTTCGACAACTCGCCGGTGCAGGTCGCCCTCGACCTCGAGGAGCTGCATGCCAACGCCTGCAACCCGCTCTCGAGCGTCAGCACCATCCACCTGCTCGCGACGGTCGACCACCCGATGCTGCGTGACTACGCGGTGACGATCTCGAGCAACGCCGGCACGGTCCACTCGGACGCGTCACCCGGCGCGAAGGCGACGCCGGCCGGCGCGTACACCCCAGGCATGGCGATGCCGTGGTTCCGCGGCCACCACACCGGCCCGCACAACGGCACGAGCACCGGCGGGCAGCCCGTCGACGTCAGCGCCGACCCGGCCTGCGCGTACGCCGTCAACCTCTCGTGGTCGACGCGTCGGTGGAACGAGACCGGCCACTCGACGCAGGTGCTCTACTGCCACTGACTCCGGACGCGCCGACGCAGCGCGCGCCGACGCCCGAGGGCGACCTCACGCCTCGAGGTCGCCCTCGACGTCGAGGTACACCTGCTGGAGGTCGGCGAGCAGCTGCGGGTCGGGCGACTCCCACAGGCCGCGGTCGACGGCCTCGTGGAGCCGCTCGACCATGCCGTGCAGCGCCCACGGGTTCGCGTGCCGGAGGAAGTCCTGGTTCTCCTTGTCGAGCACGTAGGTCTGCGCGAGCTGCTCGTACATCCAGTCGGTGACGACGCCGGCCGTCGCATCGAACCCGAAGAGGTAGTCGACGGTGGCGGCCAGCTCGAAGGCGCCCTTGTAGCCGTGCCGACGCATCGCGGCGATCCATCGCGGGTTGACGACGCGGGCCCGGAAGACGCGCGCCGTCTCCTCGGTGAGGCTGCGGGTGCGGACGGCGTCGGGCGTCGTGGAGTCGCCGACGTAGGCGCGGGGTGCCCGGCCGGTCAGCGCGCGGACCGTCGCGACCATGCCGCCGTGGTACTGGAAGTAGTCGTCGCTGTCGGCGATGTCGTGCTCTCGTGTGTCGACGTTCTTGGCGGCCACGTCCATGCGCCGGTACGAGCGCTCCATGTCGCCGCGGGCCGGGGTGCCGTCGAGGTCACGGCCGTAGGCGAACCCGCCCCACGTCGCGTACACCTCGGCGAGGTCGGCGTCCGTACGCCAGCTGCCCGCCTCGATAAGCGGCAGGATGCCGGCGCCGTACGAGCCGGGCTTGCTGCCGAAGATGCGGGTCGTGGCCCGACGGTCGTCGCCGTGCTCGGCGAGGTCGGCCGACGCGTGGGCGCGGATGTAGTTGTCGGCGTCGGGCTCCTCGAGGCCTGCGACGAGGCGCACGGCGTCGTCGAGCATCGCGATGACATGCGGGAACGCGTCGCGGAAGAAGCCGGAGATGCGGACGGTGACGTCGATGCGGGGACGACCCAGCTCGGCGAGCGGGATCGGGTCGAGGCCGACGACACGTCGCGACATCTCGTCCCACCGCGGCCGGACGCCGAGCAGGGCGAGGACCTCGGCGACGTCGTCGCCCGACGTGCGCATCGCCGACGTGCCCCACACCGACAGGCCGACCGAGCGCGGCCACTCGCCGGTGTCGGCGCGGTGCCGCTCGAGGAGGGCGTCGGCGAGGGCCTGGCCGGTGTCCCACGCGAGCCGGCTCGGGATGGCCTTGGGGTCGACGGAGTAGAAGTTGCGGCCGGTCGGCAGCACGTTGACGAGACCACGCAGCGGTGAGCCCGACGGCCCGGCCGGCGTGTAGCCACCGTCGAGTGCGTGGAGCACGGCGTCGATCTCCCCGCGGGTGGCGAGCAGGCGCGGCACCACCTCGCGGCAGGCGAACTCGAGCGACCGGCGGACGCCGTCGAGATCGGGGACCTCCGACGCGCCTGGGTCGGATGCGTCGAGCGTGGCCGCGATGACCGCGGGCACCGCGCCTGGGTCCCAACCGGCGTCGGCGAGCGCGTGGACGAGGGCGGAGGCCTGCGCCTCCACCCGGTCCACGGCCCGGCGCTCGGACTGCCCCTCACCCAGGCCGAGCGCCGTCCGCAGACCTGGGACCGCCCCCGTCGCCCCGGCGAACACCTGGTTCGCGCGGAGGATCGCGAGGGTGAGGTCGGCCAGGCCCGCCCCCGCGGGGGCCTGGCCGAGAACGTGGAGGCCGTCCCTGATCTGGACGTCCTTGACCTCGCAGAGCCAACCGTCGACGTGCATGACGAACTCGTCGAAGTCGTCGTCCTCGGGCCGGTCGGCGAGCCCGAGGTCGTGGTGCATCTCGGCGGCCTTGATGAGCGACCAGATCTCGGCGCGCAGGGCCGGCGCCTTGGCCGGGTCCATGACCGAGACGTTGCCGTACTCGTCGAGCAGCTGCTCGAGCCGGGCGATGTCGCCGTAGCTCTCGGCCCGGGCCATCGGCGGCACGAGGTGGTCGACGATCGTCGCGTGGGCGCGGCGCTTGGCCTGGGCGCCCTCGCCGGGGTCGTTGACGAGGAACGGGTAGACGAGCGGGATCGAGCCGATCGCCGCGTCCGGGCCGCACGCCGCGGAGAGGGCGAGGTTCTTGCCAGGCAGCCACTCGAGGTTGCCGTGCTTGCCCATGTGGACGATGGCGTGGGCGCCGAACTCCCTTGCGAGCCAGCCGTACACGGCGAGGTAGTGGTGTGTGGGCGGGAGGTCGGGGTCGTGGTAGATCGCGATGGGGTTCTCGCCGAAGCCGCGCGGTGGCTGGACGAGGACGACGAGGTTGCCGGCGCGGAGGCTCGCGGCGACGAGCTCGCCGTCGGCGTCGGTGTGCCGGTCGACGAAGACCTCGCCCGGCGCGTCACCCCAGTGCTCGGTGACGGCGTCGCGCAGCTCGGCCGGCAGCTCGGCGAACCACTCGCGGTACCGAGCGGCGGGGATGCGCACCGGCTGCCCGCTCAGCTGCTCCTGGGTGAGCCAGTCCTCGTCCTGCCCGCCGGCGGCGATGAGCGCGTGGATGAGGGCGTTGCCCGCGGTGGTGTCGGGCTCCTCGCCGTCGACGGGGTCGAGCGGGCCGGTGCCGGGGATCTCGCCGGGCGCGCCGAGGTCGTAGCCGACCTCGCGCATCGCTCGCAGCAGCCGGATGACCGAGACGGGGGTGTCGAGGCCGACGGCGTTGCCGAGCCGCGAGTGCTTGCTCGGGTAGGCCGACAGGACGACGGCGACGCGCCGCTCGGCGGGCGGCACGTGGCGCAGCCGGGCATGGTTGACGACCAGCGCGGCGAGGCGGCCGCATCGCTCGAGGTCGGGCACGTAGTGCGGGAGCCCGTCGGCGTCGGTCTCCTTGAAGGAGAACACTCCCCCGATGATCCGGCCGTCGAACTCGGGCACCGCCACCTGCGTCGCGACGTCGAGCGGGCTCATGCCGTCGTCGGAGGCCTCCCAGTCGGCGCGGCTCCACGTCAGGCACAGGCCCTGGACGATCGGCACGTCGAGCGCGGCGAGGGCCTGCACGTCCCACGCGTCGTCGTCCTCGCCCGCGCTCGCGGTCGCCGGACGCGTGCCGCCCGCGGCGAGGACCGTCGTGACGAGCGCGTCGTACTTGCGCAGGTGCTCGAGGAGGTCCTCGGACGCGTCGCGCAGCGACGACACGAACAGCGGGACGCCGACGCCGCCCGCCGCGTCGACCGCGTCGGCGAGGGCGTGGACGTAGGCGGTGTTCTCGGCGGCGTGCTGGGCCCGGTAGAAGAGGATCCCGACGCGTGGGGCCGGGGTCGCGGCGTCCGTGCTCGGCGCGATCTCCCGCCGGTCGAGGACTCCCCACGTCGGCAGCGTCCGCGGCGGCTCGAAGGCCTCGCCGGTCAGCAGGAGCGTGTCGCCGAGGAAGGCGTGCAGCTCGCGGAGGTTGTCCGCGCCGCCCTCGGCGAGGTACCGGTGCGCGTCGGCGACGATGCCCGGCGCGACGGTCGACAGCTCCATCAGCGCGGCGTTCGGCGTCTGCTCGCCGCCGAGCACGACGAGCGGGACGCCGGTGGCGGCGATCCGACGGAAGCCGTCGCAGAGGTCCTGCGGGCCGCCGAGGATGCGGGCGACGACGACGTCGGCGCCCTCGATCGCCTCGGCCATCGAGGTGTGGCCGGGCCGGGACGGGTTGGCCACGACGTAGTCGGCCCCGCTGCCGCGGGCGCAGAGCAGGTCGGTGTCAGACGTCGAGAGCAGCGCGATGCGCGTCACTGGAACTCCTCGGCGGGGTGTCCACGCCCCGCGGTCGAAAGGAAACGAAGCGCTGCCGGCAGTTCCTGACTCACCCTCCGCTTCGCAGTGGCGGGCTCACAGTGGCGGGACCGTCCCGGACTCTCACCGGGTTCCTGGTCGACGACGCTGGGGCCACCCTAGCCGCAGCGTCGTCGCCGCGCGCAGGACGCCCGGCGGGCGGGTAGCCCCTAGCCTCAGGACCATGCGCGTCCTCGACCTCACCGACCTGCCCCGACGCCCGGTCGCCGACTTCGGCAGCGTCGGGTTCGCCGTGTCGCCCGTCGGCCGCGGCGGCGACACCCACCACGTCGTCCTGACGCTCGAGCCGGGCGGGGTCATCGGGCGCCACGACGCTGTGGGCCGCCAGCTGCTCGTCGTGCTGGCCGGTGACGCCGACGTGTCGGGTGGTAACGGCGAGGTCGTCGTGCTCGGCCCCGGTCGCGCGGCGCTGTGGGAGCCCGGCGAGAGCCACGAGACCCGCAGCTCGGGCGGTCTGACGGCGCTCGTCGTCGAGGGAGAGCTCGAGATTCCCTGACCGCTTGCCCTCCGACGGGGCGGGCCTACGATGTGCCGCGTGACCGCCCCGGGGACCCGCGACCGAACGGCAGCAGACGCCTGCCCGGGCGTCTCGCGACCCTTCGCCGCGGCCGACGGTGCCATCGTCAGGGTGCGCCCGGGGGGCCGACCGGTTCCCGTCGACGCACTCGCTGGACTGCTCGACATCGTTGCAGCACAACCGGATCCGACGCTGCAGCTGACGTCGCGCGCCGCCCTGCAGCTGCGCGGGCTGCAGGACCCGTTGCCATCGGACGTGCGCCGTGCGATCACGGCGACCGGCCTCGTACCGTCGGCAGCCCACGAGCTGGTCCGCAACGTCGTCGCCTCGCCGCTGTCGGGCCTGGACAGATTCGGGCACGGCGATCTGAGACCCGTGGTCCGCACTCTGGACGCCGCACTGTGCGCCGACGCCGGGCTCGCCCGCCTGCCCGGACGCTTCCTGTTCGTCGTCGACGACGGGCGTGGTGACGTCGTCCGCGAGTCCTTCGACGTCGGCCTGCTCGCGCTCGACGCGCGACGCGCGGCCGTCCTCGTCGGCTCGCCCGACCGAGGGTTCGTCGTCGACCTCGACGGCGCGGCGGAGGCGATGGTCGGGGTGGCGCGGCGGTTCCTCGACGTGCGTACCACCGTGGCGCCCGGAGCCTGGCACGTCCGCGAGATCGTCGACCACCTCGAGGTGTCGGCGATCGACCTCCCGCTCCCCCGGGAGCAGGCTCGACCCGTCGGCGCCGTCGGCGACCACGCCGTCGTCGCGGTACCGCTCGGGCTCCTGACGCGCCAGCACGTGGACAGCCTGTCCCGGCTGGCGGACGAGGTCGTCGTGACCCCGTGGCGGTCCCTCGTCGTGCCGGGTGCGGCCACCGGGCTGGGCCGTCTCGAGGAGGCAGGCTTCGTGGTCGAGCCGGGGTCGCCGTGGCTGCGACTCCACGCCTGCACCGGCGCCCCGGGCTGCCAGCGCACCGACGTCGACACCCGTGGCCTCGCCCGCGCGCTCGCCCCGGCCCTTCCGCCGGGCACCCTCCCGGTCCACGTCAGCGGCTGCGAACGACGCTGCGGCACACCGTCATCCTGCTTCGTCGACGTGCTCGCACCGCGCTCGCTCGCGGACGCCGTCGCCACAGTCACCCGTACGACATCCCCCTCGCCCCACCCCTCGGAGGACCGATGACCACCCTGACCCGCCCCACGCGGCGGTACGCGTACGTCGACGACGGGCAGGAGATCTACCGCCGGTCCTTCGCGACGATCCGTTCGGAGGCCCGGCTCGACCACCTGCCCGAGGACGCCCGCGTCGTCGCGGTGCGGATGGTCCACGCGAGCGGCGACGTCGACCTCACCGAGCACATCGCCGTGCACGCCGACCTCGTGCGCTCCGCCCGGGCTGCGCTGGGCGCGGGGGCGCCCATCCTCACCGACGCCCACATGATCGCCTCGGGCATCACCCGCGCGCGACTGCCGCACGACAACGAGGTCGTCTGCACGCTGCGCGACGAACGGGTCCCGGCACTCGCCCGCGAGTGGGGCACGACGCGGTCCGCCGCGGCGGTGTCCCTCTGGGGCGAGCGGCTCGAAGGTGCGGTCGTCGCGATCGGCAACGCACCCACCGCGCTGTTCCACCTCCTCGAGCTCGTCGCCGACGGCGGCCCCCGCCCGGCGGCGATCGTCGGCATCCCGGTCGGGTTCATCGGCTCGGCCGAGTCGAAGGTGGCCCTGGCCGAGAACCCCTACGGAATCCCGTGGCTCGTCGTCCACGGGCGGCGCGGCGGGTCCGCCCTCGCCGCGTCGGCCGTCAACGCCCTGGCCCGTGAGGAGGAGCTGTGAGCGGCCGGCTGCGCGGTGTCGGCGTCGGCCCCGGCGACCCCGAGCTCGTCACCGTCAAGGCGGCCCGGCTCATCGGCGACGCCGACGTCGTCGCCTACCACAGCGGGCCGCGCGGCGACTCGATCGCGAGACGCATCGCCGCGCCGTACGTCCGCGAGGGCGTGCTCGAGGAGCTGCTCGCCTACCCGGTGACGACGGGCACCACCGACCACCCCCTCGGCTACCACGGCCTCATGGCCGACTTCTACGACGCGTCGGCGGATCGCCTTGCGGCGCATTTGGACTCGGGCCGCAACGTCGTCGTCCTCGCCGAGGGCGACCCACTCTTCTACGGCACGTTCATGTACCTGCACGACCGGCTCGCCGACCGCTACGACACGGCCGTCGTGCCCGGCGTGACGTCGGTCAGCGGGTCCGCGGCGGCGGTCGCCACCGGACTGTGCCGGCACGAGGACGTCCTGACGATCCTGCCCGGGACCCTGCCGGTGCCAGAGCTCGCCAGGCGACTGGCCGACACCGAGGCCGCCGTCGTCATGAAGCTCGGCCGCACCTTCGAGAACGTCCGTGAGGCGCTGCGCCAGGCCGGCCGCCTCGACGAGGCACGGTACGTGGAACGGGCGAGCAGCGACGCCGAGCGCGTGCTTCCCGTCGCCGACGTCGACGCGTCGACCGTGCCGTACATGTCCATGGTCGTCGTGCCGGGGCGCGACCTGCGCGCGGATGCCGCCGGTCGCGCCGCCTCGTCGATGGCGAACACCGCTGCGGCGCAGAGCACTTCGGTCACGCCCTCCGCGGACACCGGCGTCGGTGAGGTGGTCGTCGTCGGACTCGGACCGGGCCCCGAGCGATGGCTCACCCCCGAGGCGTCGGCCGAGCTGGCCGGCGTCGGGCACGTCGTCGGGTACGCGCCGTACGTGGCGCGGGTACCGCAGCGGGAGGGGCTGACGCGACACGCGTCGGGCAACACCGTCGAGGTCGACCGCGCCCGAGACGCCCTCGAGCTGGCCCGCAAGGGTGAGCGGGTCGCCGTCGTGTCCGGTGGCGACGCGGGCGTGTTCGGCATGGCCTCGGCCGTCTTCGAGGCCGCCGAGGCCCACGGCTACGGCGACGTCGCGATCCGCGTCGTCCCCGGCGTCACCGCCGCGCAGGCCGTCGCCGCCCGGGCCGGCGCGCCCCTGGGCGGGGACTTCGCCGTCATCTCCCTGTCCGACCGGCTCAAGCCGTGGGACGTCGTCGCCGCGCGCCTGCACGCCGCCGCCGAGGCCGACCTCGCCATCGCGATCTACAACCCGGCCTCGCGCAGCCGCACCGAGCAGGTGGCCCTGGCCCGAGAGCTACTGCTCGAGGTCCGCGGCGCCGACCAGGTGGTGGTCGTCGGGCGCGACGTCGGCCGGGCCGAGGAGTCGCTGACCGTCACGACGCTCGGCGAGCTCGACCCGGCGTCGATCGACATGAAGTGCCTCGTCATGGTCGGCGCGACGCGCACCCGGGTCACGCCGTCCGGGCAGGTGTGGACGCCCCGCTTCGTCGACTGACGAGCGGGGCGAACCCGTCTGCAGCTCAGAGGAACTGGGTCGGGTCGAACTCGTCGATCGGGATGATCCGGACCCGCGGCAGGTGCGTGTTGAAGGCCAGCACGTCGTACTCGAGGTCGAACAGCTGGAGACCGCGGTCGGTCAGCGCGTCGAAGCCCTTGTTGCGGAACTCGGTGAAGCCGACGACCCCGGCCCGGCGCCCGTCGAGGACGTCGCCGAGCTGCTCGAGGAAGTCGCCGTCGTTGCTGACGAGGACGACGTCGGACTCGCGGCTACGCAGCTCGACGAGGGTGCGCTGGATGGCTATGTCGACGACCTTCTGGCCCGGCGCCCCGGACAGCGGCACGGGTCGGTACCCGATCGCCAGCAGGGCCTGCACGAAGGCCATCGGCAGCTCGGTGTTCGCCGCGAGGAAGAACAGGCCCTGCGCGGGCTGGCCCCACTCCTCCTCGGCGAACTGGAGCAGGCGCTCCCACCGCGGCCGCTCCTCCGGGCGCGGACGCCGCCCGAGGATGGAGGTGCCGAGCGTGGCGTCGATGTTCTCGCCGTCGACGAGCACGTACGTGGTGCGGGAGGCGTCCGTCATGGCCTCACCCTAAGGCTCGTGACGGGTACCGGTCGCCTGCCACGGCAGCGCCCCGCACCGTCGGTCACTACCCCTAGTCTCGCCGCATGACGCCGCCGAACACGTTCCTGCCGCTGACCTCCGGACGCGTGGACGGCACGCGCTACGCCCACGAGGTCCACGACCTCGGCACCGTGCGAGTGCCGAGTGGCCGCCTCGAGGCCAGCGACCCCTTCGTCACGCTCGGCGAGGGCCTCGTGGTCGCGGTGCCGCCGGGCGACCACCCCGTCCGCGTCACGGTCGCCGACGTCAGCGAAGGGCAGGACGGGACGCACCTGCGTGAGGCCTACCTCAGCGTCGTCCTCGCCGACGGCGTCGCGGTCCGCAGCGAGACGCTGACGCCCGAGGGACGGGAGCCCGCATCCGACGGCGAGTTCTACGGCGTCGGTGTCGACGCCGGCACCGTCGGCTTCGCCGACGCCGATGCGATCGCGCGCTGCATGCCCGAGGGCAACTGGTACGAGACGGTGTTCGACAACGGCCGCCCGGATGCCTGGTTCGACCGCATGGACGACGAGTCCCACCTCCGGGGCGGGTGCGCCAACATCATCATGCCCGCGGCGGCAGCCGGGGAGAACGTCGTCCTGTGCCACTCCGGCTGGGGCGACGGCTACTACCCCGTCGTCGGCACCTACGACGCGGACGGCCGCCTCCTCGGCGTCCACCTCGACCTTCTCGTCGACGAGGCGCCGGCCGTTGACGAGGACTGACCCGGTGCCGACGCCCGGCCCGGCCGCGGCGGTCGTGCTGCGTGCGGACGACCCTCGCGTGGCGACGCTCCTGGCGGAGCGCTGGTCGGTGAGCGCGCGGTCGTGGGCCGCCGAGATCGACCTGACCGCGACCGACCATGCGGTGCTCCGCGCGGCCGCCGGACGCGTCGAGCAGCCGCTCACGGTGCGCGAGCTCGGACCGGCCGACACCGACGCCGCGCTGGCCCTCGACGACGCCACCGTCGCGGACTACCCGGGCGACGTCGCCACCGCGCACCACCCGCTCACGGCCGAGTCCGCCACGCCGACGCCGGGTCGACGCGCGTTCGGCGCACTCCATCCCGACGACGCGCTCGTGGCGATGACCTGGGTCGACGTCGACGGCTCCCGCGCCGAGGTCGACGTCACGGTCGTGGCCGCGGCCTGGCGCGGCCGGGGCCTGGCCACCGGGGTCAAGGCAGCGTCGCTGCTGGGGCTCGCCGCCGACGGTGTCGCGTCGGTGCGCACCGGTGGCTCGGACGACAACTCCGCGATCCTCGCCGCCAACGAGGCGCTCGGGTTCGTCGTCGACGAACGCTGGCTGACGCTGCGGCGGTGACCCGTCGACGCCGGGCGTCACACGCCCGAGCCGACCGCCTCCACCGCATCGGCCGGGGCGTAGCTCACCGACAGGGCGTTCGGCGCGAACAGCGACCCGGCGAGCTCGGCCGGCGGCGGCACGACGCCCGGTCCGCCACGACGAACCCACAGTGCCACGGCGTCGACCGTGGCGTCGTCGAGCACCCGGCGCAGCCAGGCCGGGCGCCCGCCCTGGCTGCGCCCGATCGGCGAGGGCGTCACGACGACGACGTTCGACTCGTCGCAGGCGAGCAGGCACGCGCTGCGCAGCACGCGGGCGCGCCCCCGCGTGCCGGCCTCGAGGCGGGCGAGGAGCCCGTCGTGGTCGACGCCCGGGTGCTTGGCCTCGGTGCCGCAGCAGCAGTCACGGCAGGCGCGCACGATGCACAGTCGCTCACCGGTGCGGTTCACGCGGCGACCCGCTCACGTTGGTGAGCACGCTCCATCAGCAGCCCGAACGACACCCCGAGGGCGAGCCACATCGTCGCGAGCTGGGCCAGCGACGCGAGGCGGAAGTCCCAGAGCAGGTCGGCCGGTACGTCCACCGGCACGACGTCGGGGGTGCCCGGTACGAGGGCGAAGACGAGCGCGACGCCGACGACGACCGCGAGCACGTCGAGCGCCCAGCGCGTCGGGGCCTCGACGCGTCCAGCGAGCGCGCGGTCGAGCGTCGGCACCGCGAGCGCGAGCGCCACCCCGAGCAGGAGGACGAGGACGTAGAGCGTCGTCCGCTGCCCGACGGTGTCGGGATCACCCACCGCCGGTGGGTTGGCCGGCATCTTCAGCCCGGGAAGCAGGCTGACGGCGGCGAACCCGACGGCGGTGAGCACGAGCGCGCGACCGAGGTCGCCGCGCCCGGGCAGCCGGTCGCGCATCCGCGCGAAGACGACCGCGAAGACGACGCCGACGGCGAGGCCGACGAGGACGGCGGTGACGCCGCCGGCGACGACCTGGGCCGTGCGCGACACGAGCGGCTCGTCACCGCCGTGCGCGAGCAGCGACGCGGGCAGCCCGAGGCCGGACTGCCCTCCGCCGTGGGCGTGCTCGCTCCGTGCGTCCTCGATCGCGAGCGCCCGACGGATGACCGGCTCGACGACGAGCCAGATGACGGCGGCGGACGCGAGGCCCGCGAGCACGCCGGAGAGGGCCCCGCGCCGCAGCACGGAGCCGAAGCTCACCCCCACCTCAGTGGCAGGGCACGCCGAGGGCGTGGCGCGCGTCGTGCGTCAGCTCGTGGAGCATCTGCGCGGCAGGCGCGCTGAGCAGCGCGCCGTTCTCCTGCGCGAGGACGTACAGCGCGAAGACGGCGAACGCGAGCAGCGCCCATGCCCAGACGGGAACGTGGACGCGGGTGGTGGGGGTTGCGACAGCGGCAGTGGCCATGGTGGATGGACCCTTTCTTCCATGCCTCGTGGACAGATCACGCCGCAGCCGGTCTCCTGGCTTCCAGATCGACGCTCCTCCCCGGCCTTCCCGACGACCCGGCGCGAACCTGCGGTCGTCAGTGGCGGTGGTGGGGACTTGCTCCCTGGTCACAGTGGCGAGGACCACGTCGGAATCACACCGACTTCCCGTGCACTGCGGCAGTCGCATCCTGACACACGACGCGCCCCGATGCCATCAGGACACCCAAACACTCACTGCCGGTTGGTGATTCGCGTTCCGTACAGGTGCGACTCGACGAAGTCGTCGGTCTCGCGGGCGCCGAGAGCGTGTCCGACGAGGATGACCGCGGCCTGCCGCAGGCCGGCCTGCTCCACCGCGTCCGCGATGTCGGTGAGTGTGCCGCGCAGGACGAGCTGGTCGGGCTGCTCGGCGTTCGCGACGACGACGACGGGGCAGTCGGAGCCGTAGTCGTCGACGAGCTCGGCGGCGAGGCGGCGCACGTGGCGGATCGCGAGGTGCAGCACGAGCGTCGCTCGGGTGCGGGCGAAGTTCGCGAGCGCCTCGGTGGGCGGCATCGCCGTCGAGTCGCGGTGCGCGCGGGTCAGCACCACCGACTGGGTGACCTCGGGCACGGTCAGCTCGCGGCCGACGAGCGCGGCGGCCGCGGCGTAGGCGGGGACGCCGGGCGTCACGTCCCAGGGCACGCCGGCCCGGTCGAGGCGTCGGGTCTGCTCGGCGACGGCGGAGTAGATCGACGGGTCGCCGGAGCAGAGCCGCGCGACGTCGTGCCCGGCCTCGTGGGCCTCGACGCAGCGCGCGACGATCTCGTCGAGCGACAGGTCCTGGGTGTCGACGAGGGTCGCACCGTCGGGGCAGTGCGCCAGCACCTCGGCGCCAATGTACGTGCCGGCGTAGAGGCAGACGGGCGACGCGGCCATCAGACGCGTGGCCCGGAGGGTGAGCAGGTCGGCCGCGCCGGGCCCGGCACCGATGAAGTGGACGGTCACGCGGGCTCCTCGGTGGCGGGGTGCGGTTTCGTCGCGGACCACTGGACGACGGCTCGGGCGGGCTTCCAGCCCGTGAGCGAGCCGAGCGGTTCGAGGTCCTCGACGGCGATGCGGGTGAGCGCACCGCCGAGGCGTGCGCGCGCGTCGTGGAGCAGCAGCTCGGTCTCGACGGTGACGCCGTGGACGACGATCCGGCCGCCGGGCAGCAGTGCAGCCCAGGCCCGGTCGAGCAGGTCGGCACTCGCCCCACCGCCGACGAACACGGCGTCGGGCGCGGGCAGGTCGTCGACGACGTCGGCCGACCGCGCCTCGACGACCTCGAGGCCGGGCACCCCGAGGCGTCGGGCGTTGGCGCGCACCCGCTCGGCGCGGACCGGGTCGCGCTCGACCGCCATGACGTGGTTGCGCGGGTGCTGGCGGGCGAACTCGATGCCGACCGAGCCGGCTCCGGCGCCGAGGTCCCAGAGGACGTCGCCGGGCTGCGGTGCGAGGTGCGCGAGGGCGGCGGCCCGCACGACGCGTTTGGTCAGCTGGCCGTCGTGGTCGAAGGCGTCGTCGGGCAGGCCGGGCGAGAGCGAGAGCGGGCGGGCACCGGCGTCGGGCACGCACTCGACGCAGACGAGGTGCAGCGTCGGGGCAGGCCCACCGGGCCACGTGGCAGCGACTCCGTCGGTGCGCGTCTCGTCGTCGGCGCCGAGGTGGCCGAGCACCGTCACGCGGCTCGACGCGTACCCCTCCTCGGTGAGCACCCCGCAGACGCGGTCGGGGGCGTCGGGCCCGCTCGTCAGCACGACGAGGCGCCGGCCCGGGGCGAGCTCGCGGCGGAGCCGGTCGACGTCGCGGCCGACGAGCGTCACGGCGTCGGACTCCTCCGCCGACCACCGCATCCGGGCGCGGGCGAGCGCGACGGACGAGACGCCGGGGTGGATCCGGACGGCGTCGGGACCGAGCGCCGACACGAGGGTCGAGCCGATCCCGGAGACGAGGGGGTCGCCGCTGGCCAGGACGACGACGCGACGCCCAGCGACGCGTCCGAGCAGCTCGCGCAGCCCCGGCAGCAACGGCGAGGGCCAGGGCATCCGCTCGGCACTCGGAACGAGGTCCGCGGCCAGCTCCAGGTGCCGCGTCCCGCCGACGAGCACGTCCGCGGCGTCGACGACCCGACGCGCGTCCGCGCCGAGCGACGACAGCCCGGAGGCACCCACCCCGACCACCTCGACGATCACCTCGACCACGCGGGTGACCCTAGCGCCGACCACGGTCGTCCCACGGAATCGGTCGCCCGGCGCAGATTCGACGGTCGTAACCGTCCATTTGAGGAGGATTTGCCCCATCATTGCTTCGCACGGCACTCGCGGGGGCGAGTACATCGCACGGGGCCCGGCCCCAGGGGGAACAAGGGTAGGCAGCAGCATGCACACGGACGACCACCAGGCAGCAGGGCCCATCGGCACGCTCGAGTTCGACGCCTCGACCGCGCGGCTGCGCACCGATGCCGACACGTTCTTCGCTCTCGTCGACCACGTCGGACGCTCGGGCGACCCCTTCGCCGAGGTGTCGTTCGCGGCATCGGGCGTCGCGGTCGAGGGGCGCGCGCACCCGTCGGTCCGGGCCGGGCTCGGCACGGTCGAGGAGCCGTGCGCCCGCCTCGAGGTCGAGGTGTCGACGCCGTGCGGCACTCGGCTGCACGAGGGCTGGCTCGACCGCGTGTCGGCGCTGCTGCTCGACCGGGGCGACGGCACGCACGACTTCCTGGAGGTCGACGCCGAGTTCCTCGCCGTGACGCTCGTTCGCGTGACCGACCTCCAGTCGCGGCCGCGCCTCGAGGGCCGCGGTGGGCGCGTCCACGCCGACGTCCTCGACGCGCTCCTGTCGTGCGACCCCTTCACCCGTGAGGACGCCGCCGAGGAGCTGGCCGGCGCCGCGTCCGCCTGGCCCGTCGTCGCCGCGTCGCTGCGCTCGGGCCGGTGGCAGGTGTGCGGCATCGACGTCGCCCACGCCGTCGGGCCGACGACCGTCACCCGACGCGTCGCCTGGCTCGACACCCCGGCGGGGCTGCTGCGCATCGACGCCGACGCCGACGGTCCGTTCCTCGCCGGCACCTCGGCCGGCCAGGTGTGGCGCTCCATCGTCGGCGCCCTGCCGACCGACGTCGGTCTCGACCTCCTGCCCCGCACCGCCTGACGCCTGCCCCGCGGGCTCGGCCCGTCGGGCCGCGCAGGGTTCTGGCAGACTGCCCGGTGGCGACGGGAGAGGAATCCGGTGAGAGTCCGGAGCGGTCCCGCCACTGTGATCCCCGCCTGCGGGGGAGCCAGGACGTCCCTCGTCGCCGACCGCGCCCGTCCGGGCCGGTCCTGGACGACCACGCGGGCGAGGCACCCGCAGGAGGCCACGCATGCGCGACGGTTCAACCGACCCCGCCACCCCCTCACGAGGTGCGGCACCCACGCTGACGCCGACGTTCCCGTTCTCGGCCGTCGTCGGCTCCGACGACCTCGCCCTGGCGCTCGTCCTCACGGCGGTCTCGCCGGAGGTCGGCGGCGTCCTCGTGCGCGGCGAGAAGGGCACCGCCAAGTCGACGGCGGTCCGCGGCCTGGCCGCGGTGCTGCCCTCGCTCGCGGTGGTGCCTGGCTGCCGCTTCGGCTGCGACCCCGCCCTCCCGGACGCGTCGTGCCCCGACGGTCCGCACGACGCCGGCGCCGGCGCCGGATCCGACACCCGGCCGGCCCGGCTCGTCGAGCTGCCGATCGGCGCCACCGAGGACCGCGTCGTCGGTTCCCTCGACCTCGAGCGCGCGCTCGGACGCGGCGAGACCGCCTACCAGCCGGGCCTGCTCGCCGCCGCCCACCGCGGCATCCTCTATGTCGACGAGGTCAACCTGCTGCACGACCACCTCGTCGACCTCCTGCTCGACGCCGCCGCCATGGGGCGTAGCACGGTCGAGCGCGACGGCGTCTCGGTGTCGCACGCCGCCCGGATCGTCCTCGTCGGCACGATGAACCCGGAGGAGGGCGAGCTGCGGCCGCAGCTGCTCGACCGGTTCGGGCTCACCGTCGAGGTGGCCGCCCCGCGCGAGCCGGCCCTGCGCGCCGAGGTCGTCCGCCGCCGGATGGCCTTCGACGCCGACCCGGCCGGGTTCACCCGCCGGTGGGAGGCCGAGCAGGACGCGCTGCGGGAGCGCATCACCGACGCCCGTCAGCGGGTCCGCGACGTCGTGCTGCCCGACGCGGTGCTCGCGCGGATCGCCGAGGTGTGCGCCGGGTTCGAGGTGGACGGCCTGCGCGCCGACATCGTCACGGCCCGCGCCGCCGTCGCCCACGCGGCGTGGAGCGGGCGCACCGTCGTGACCCGCGACGACGTCCGGGCCGCCGCGCGCCTCGCCCTGCCGCACCGCCGCCGGCGCAACCCCTTCGACGCTCCCGGCCTCGACGAGGACCTCCTCGACCAGCTCCTCGGCGACGACGACCCGGAGGACCCAGGGGACGACGACGGCGGCGGCGGCCCTGGAAACGACGGCGGACCCCCGGAGGCGCAGCCGGAGGGGGACGCGCCGGACGGTGACGCGTCCGAGCTCGGCGAGCCTGGCCAGCCCGGCGAGCCCGGCGAGCCCGAGGACACCGAGGGACGCCCGGCCGGGGGCGGCAGCGCGCCCGCGCGGTCCGCGCCGGTGCCCGACCAGGCACCCCGCGCCCGGCTGCTCAGCGCACGCGGCCTCGGCCACGGCGCCGCCGGACGCCGCTCGGCCGCCGTCACGACGACCGGCCGACGCGTCCGCGAGACCACCGCGCCCACCGGCCCGCTCCACCTGCCGGCGACGGTCCGCGCCGCGGCGGCCGACCGGAGGAACGACTCCCCCGGCACCGCCACACGTCTCCACGTGCACCCGAGCCACCTGCGCCGGGCCGTGCTCCAGGGCCGCGAGTCCAACCTCGTGCTCCTCTGCGTCGACGCGTCCGGCTCGATGGCCGCGCGACGCCGCCTCGAGGCCGTCACCTCCGCCGTCCTGTCGCTGCTCCTCGACGCCTACCAGCGGCGCGACAAGGTCGGCCTCGTCACCTTCCGCGACACCGGCGCCGTGCTCGTCCTGCCGCCCACCGGCTCGGTCGACGTCGCCGCAGCCCGCCTGCGCGACCTGCCCTTCGGCGGCCGGACGCCGCTCGCCGAGGGCCTGCTGACCGCACGCGAGACGCTGCGCGTCGAGCGGCTGCGCGACCCGAGCCGGCGCCCTCTGCTCGTCGTTGTCACCGACGGACGCGCCACCGCGGGGCCCGACGCCGTGGCCCGCGCCACGCGCGTCGCCCGGCAGCTGCACCACGAGGGCGTCGACGCCGTCGTCGTCGACTGCGAGTCGGGCCGGATGCGGCTCGGCCTGGCCGCCCGCCTCGCCGTCGACCTCGGGGCGGAGCACGTGCCCGTCGGCGAGGTCGCGGCGCAGACGATCCTCGACGCCGCGCGCACCGGCACGGCGACCGCCACCACGAGCAGGAGGGCCGCCTGATGCGCGGACAGCCGACGACCGTCCCCGCCGACGGACTGACCACCCGCCAGCGCCGCAACCGCCCGCTCGTCGTCGTCCACACCGGCGACGGCAAGGGCAAGTCGACGGCCGCGTTCGGCCTCGCGCTGCGGGGGTGGAACCAGGGCTGGTCGGTCGGGGTGTTCCAGTTCGTCAAGAGCGCCAAGTGGCGCATCGGCGAGCAGACCGCCGTCGAGACCCTCGGGCAGCTGCACCGCGACGCCGGCGTCGGCGGCCCGATGGAGTGGCACAAGATGGGCAGCGGCTGGTCGTGGACCCGCAAGGAGGGCACCGACGAGGACCATGCCGAGGCGGCCCGTGAGGGCTGGGCCGAGATCAAGCGCCGGCTCGCCGCCGAGGCCCACGGGCTCTACGTGCTCGACGAGTTCACCTACCCGATGGCGTGGGGCTGGGTCGACGTCGACGACGTCGTCACCACCCTGCGCGACCGGCCGGGCCACCAGCACGTCGTCATCACCGGCCGGCGCTGCCCGGAGGCGCTCGTCGACCTCGCCGACCTCGTCACCGAGATGACGAAGGTCAAGCACCCGTTCGACGATGGCCAGAAGGGCCAGCGGGGGATCGAGTGGTGAGCGCCCTCGACACCGCGCTCGGCCGGCTCCAGACTCCCGACCCGACGCCCCCGCCCTCCACGACGCGGCTGCCACGGCTCGTCGTCGCCGCCCCGGGCTCGGGCCACGGCAAGACGACCGTCGCGACCGGGCTCATGGCGGCGCTGCGCGGCCGGGGCCTCGACGTCGCCGGACTCAAGGTCGGCCCCGACTACATCGACCCGGGATACCACGCGGTCGCCACCGGTCGCCCCGGCCGCAACCTCGACCCGTTCCTCTGCGGCGAGCACCGCATCGAGCCGCTGCTGCTCCACGCCGGCCGCGGGGCCGACGTCGCCGTGGTCGAGGGCGTCATGGGCCTGTTCGACGGCCGGCTCGGCACCGACGGGTTCGCCTCGACGGCGCACGTGGCGGCGCTGACGAGCTCGCCCGTCGTGCTCACCGTCGACGTGTCGAACACGACGCGCACCGCGGCGGCGATCGTCCACGGCCTCGCGACCTTCGACCCGCGCATCCGGGTGGCGGGCGTCGTGCTCAACAAGGCGGCGTCGGGCCGGCACCTGCGCGAGGTGTGGTCGGCCGTCGAGACCTCGGGTGTCCCGGTGCTCGGTGTGCTGCCGCGCGACGTCGGCATCGAGGCGCCGTCGCGCCACCTCGGCCTCGTGCCCGCGGCCGAGCGCGACGAGGCGGCCGCCGCGGTCGGGCGGCTCGGCGAGCGGGTCGCCTCGCACGTCGACCTCGACGCGGTCCTCTCGATCGCCCGGTCCGCCCCGGACCTCACCGGGACGCCGTGGGACGCCGCGGCCGAGCTCGGGCACCCCGTTGAGGACGCGGACCGCCCCGTCGTCGCCGTCGCCGGCGGCCCCGCCTTCACCTTCCGCTACACCGAGACCGACGAGCTGCTGCGCGCCGCGGGGCTCGAGCCGGTCGTCGTCGACCCGACGCGCGACGCGTCGCTCCCCCCGGGCACGGCCGGGCTCTACCTCGGTGGCGGCTTCCCCGAGGTGCACGCCGAGGCGCTCGCCGCCAACTCCTCGCTGCTCGGCGAGGTCCGCGACGCCGTGCTCGGCGGGCTGCCGACCGTGGCCGAGTGCGCCGGTCTGCTCTACCTGTGCGAGAGCCTCGACGGCGACCGGATGGCCGGGGTCCTTCCCGCCGTCGCCTCGATGGGGCCGCGCCTGACGATGGGCTACCGGTCGGCCGTGGCGCCGGCGGCGTCGGTCGTCGCCGAGCCGGGCCGACGCGTGACGGGGCACGAGTTCCACCGCACGGTGGTGACGACCGACGCGGGCGACGTGGCCGCCGGCGAGGCGGCCTGGCTCCTCGACGGGCAGCCCGAGGGGTTCGCCCTCGACCCCGCCGGCACCGGGCGCGCGACGCTGCACGCGTCGTACCTGCACACCCACTGGGCCGGGCATCCTTTCCTCGCAGCGCAGTTCGCGTCGTCGATCCACGCGTACGCCGAACGCCACGTACCGGCCGCCGCCGGGAGCCGACGGTGAGCGTCGACCTGCACCACCACGGCGACCGCGACGTCGCCCCCGGCCTCGTCGACCTCGCCGTCAACGTGCGCCTGCCCGCGCCGCCGCCGTGGCTCGCCGACGTCGTGGCCCGGTCGCTCGCCGACCTCGGCCGCTACCCCGACGCGACGGCCGCCTCCGAGGCGATCGCCGCCCGGCACGGCGTCCCCGTCGAAGCCGTGCTGCCGACCGCCGGCGGGGCCGAGGCGTTCACGCTCGTCGCGCGAGCCATCGAGGTGCGTCGCCCGTCGGTCGTGCACCCGCAGTTCACCGAGCCGGAGGCCGCGCTCCGGGCCGCCGGTCACGACGTGCACCGGCACGTCCTCGGCGCCGACGACGGCTTCCGCCTCGACCCGTCCGCCTACCGCGCGGGCGGCGCCGGCGCCGAGGCCGACCTCGTCGTCGTCGGCAACCCGACGAACCCGACGGGCGTCCTGCACCCGCGCGCCGACGTGCTCGCGCTCCGGGCCCCCGGCCGCGTGGTCGTCGTCGACGAGGCGTTCATGGACGCCGTACCCGGCGAGCCGGAGTCGCTGCTGGGGCACGGCGACGACCTCGACGGTGTCCTCGTGCTCCGCTCGCTGACGAAGACGTGGGGGCTGGCCGGGCTGCGGGCCGGCTACGTCGTCGGCGACCCCGACCTCGTCGCCCGGCTCCGCGCCGTGCAACCGCCGTGGTCGGTGTCGACTCCCGCCCTCGCCGCCACCGTCGCCTGCACGTCCGACCGCGCGAGGGCCGAGGCGGAGGCCGCTGCCCTCGCCTTCGGCCGCGACCGGGCCGTGCTCCTGGCCGCCCTCGACGCCGCGGGCTTCGCGGTCGCCGGACAACCCGCCACGCCGTTCGTCCTCGTCGACACGTCGCCGCTGGGCCCCGCGTCCGTCCGTGAGGACCTCGCGGCGCGCGGGTTCGCCGTGCGCCGCGGCGAGACGTTCCCGGGGCTCGGTCCGGCATGGATCCGCGTCGCCGTCCGCGACGCCGCGACGTCGCACGCGTTCGTGTCCGCCCTGTCCGAACTGAGGAGTCGTCGTGTCGCCTGAGTCGATGTTCCGCGGTCGCCGGGTCCTGATCGTCGGCGTCGAGCCGTCCACGGCCGCAACAGTGTCCACACTGCTGCGCGAGGGCGCCACGGTGACCGTCGACGCACCCGACGACGCCCTGGGGACCACGCTCCGCGACCTCGTCGAGCGGGGCCTCGTCACCCGGGACCCAGCGGCCGACCCGGCCGAGTTCGACGTGGTCATCCGCGCCCGGCCGGTGCGGGCACCCCAACACGCGCAAGCGTCGCCTCGGACGACGCCCGAGGACCGACGCGTCGGCACGGTGACCCTGGTGGGGGGTGGCCTCGGCGACCCCGGGCTGCTCACGGTGGCGGGTCTCGACGCCGTGCGCACCGCAGACGTGATCGTCCACGACCGGCTCGCACCGATCGACGCGCTGCGCCATGCCCGCCCCGACGCGATCCTCGTCGACGTCGGCAAGATCCCGCGAGGTGCCTTCACCCCGCAGGAGCAGATCAACGGGGTGATCGTCGAGCACGCCCTCGAGGGGCGGGACGTCGCGCGCCTCAAGGGCGGCGACAACTTCGTCTTCGGCCGTGGCGGCGAGGAGGCGGAGGCGTGCGTCGCCGCGGGCGTGCCGGTCGTCGTCGTGCCCGGGGTGTCCTCGAGCATCGCGGCCCCGGCCCTCGCCGGCATCCCCGTGACGCACCGGGCGCTCGTGCAGGGGTTCACCGTCGTCAGCGGCCACGTGCCACCGGGCGACCCGCGCAGCACCCTCGACTGGGGGGCGGTGGCGCGGAGCAACACGACGCTGGTCGTGCTCATGGGCGTCGCGACGCTCGGGGCCATCGCCGACACCCTGGTGCGCGAGGGGCTTCCCGCCGACACCCCCGCTGCCGTCGTCGCCGACGCAGGCCTGCCGAGCATGCGCTCCGTGCGGGCACCCCTGTCAGGCATCGACGCCGCGGCGCGGGCGGCCGGCCTCGGTGCCCCCGCGGTCGCGGTCATCGGCGCGGTGGCCGGGCTCGACGTGCTCGCACCGCGGTGAGCGCGCGGGCGCTCGGGCTCACCCTCGGCTGGCTCGCCGACCAGGCTGTCGGCGACCCGCGCCGGTGGCACCCCGTGGCCGGGTTCGGCTCCGTCGCAGTCGCGCTCGAGAGACGCACCTACGCCCGCAGCCGCCGCCGTGGCGCCGCGCACGTGGCGGTGCTCGTCGGCGTGACCGTGGCGGCCGGCGCGGCCGTAGAGGCAGCCACCCGGCGCCACCGGGTTGCCCGAACGGTGGCCACGGCCGCCGCGACGTGGGCCGTCCTCGGCGGTCGCTCCCTGGCACGGGAGGCGACGACGATCGAACAGCAGCTGCGTGCCGGCGACCTGCCCGCCGCCCGCGTCCAGGTGCGCAACCTCGTCGGGCGCGACCCCTCCACCCTCGACCCGGATGGCGTCGCCCGCGCCTGCGTCGAGTCGCTCGCCGAGAACACGTCGGACGCCGTCGTGGCGCCCCTGCTGTGGGGTGGGCTGTTCGGCGTGCCGGGCCTGCTCGGCTACCGGGCCGTCAACACCCTCGACGCGATGGTCGGGCACCGGTCCGAGCGGTACCGCGAGTTCGGCTGGGCCGCAGCGCGGCTCGACGACGTCGCCAACTGGGTGCCGGCTCGGGTTGCCGGAGCACTGACCCTCGCATCGGCGGCCACGCCGGCCCGCGTGCGCGCCGGGTGGGAGGCCGTCAAGCGGGACGCACCGGCCCACCCGAGCCCGAACGGCGGCGTCGTGGAGGCCGCCTTCGCCGGCGCCCTCGGCGTGCGGCTCGGTGGGTCCAACACCTACGACGGACGCGTCGAGGACCGCGGCACGCTCGGCACCGGCCCGGCGGCGTCGGTCGCCGACATCGCCCCCGCCGTGCGCCTGGCCGGACGCGTGGCCGCGGGCGCGCTGGCCGTGGCCGCGCTGCTGGCGCTGGGCCGCGAACGATCGCGTCAGTCGGGCTCCGGGGCGGCCGGGTCGGGCTGAGCCGGCACCGGGGGGATGCGCAGGCCGGCCGGCGGCGCCCCGTGCTCGGCCGCGTACGCGTCGACGTACGCGGCGACGGCCGTCGGCAGGGTCGGGTAGATGGCGTCCTGACCGAGACGCTCGACGAACCCGGCCGCGGCGAGCGAGGACCGGAGGTCCTCCTTGACGCGGGCCATGACGAACCGGATCCGCTTGTCCTCCAGGCGCAACCGCAGGAAGTCGAGGGCGTCGACGGCGGTCAGGTCGATCTCGGTGTTGGCCTCGGCGTTGAGCAGGAACCACTCGACGCGCCCCCGCGACTGCGCCTCCGTGACGACCGCGAGCGCCCGCTTGACGAAGTCGTCGGAGTTGGCGAAGAAGAGCGGTGAGTCGTAGCGATACACGACGAGCCCCGGCACCTGGACGGCGCCGGGATGGTCGTCGATGTCGTGCATCCCGGCGTAGTTCGGCACGTAGCCGAGGACGCCGTCGTGCGGGTGGACGATCCGGCGCACCAGGTCGAGCACCGACAGCGCCACCGCGGCACCGATGCCCGGCAGGACGCCGAACAGCAGCACGGCGACGGTCGTCGACAGCGCGAGCACCAGCTCGCTGTGGCGGAACCGGGCGATGCGCCGCAGCTCGGCGACGTCGACGAGCCGGATCGCCGCGTAGACGACGACACCGCCGAGAGCCGCGAGCGGGAAGGCCGCGATGACCGGCCCGAGGAAGAGCAGCGTCGCGATGACGAGCACGAGCGACACGAGCGAGTGCAGCTGCGTGCGCGCGCCCATCGCGTCGGCGATGACGGTGCGGCTGCCGCTCGAGCTGATCGGGAAGCCCTGCAGCAGACCGGTGGCGACGTTGGCGCCGCCGAGAGCGAGGAACTCCTGGTTGCTGTCGATCACCTCGCGGTGCCGGGCCGCGAACGCCCGGCCCGTGAGGACGTTGTCGGAGTAGGCGACGACGGCGACGCCGAGGGCGGCCGGCAGCAGCGCCCACACGTCGATGTCGGTGAGTGAGGGGAGCTTGAACCCGGGCAGCCCCTGCGGGATGGGCCCGACGACCTTGATGCCGAACCGGTCGGACCACCCGAAGGCCCAGACGAGCACGGTGGCCCCGAGCATCGCGATGAGCGGGCCGGGCCACAGCGGCCGCCACCACCGCAGGAGCAGCAGCGTGGCCAGCACGCCGAGCGACAGCAGCAGCGTCGGCAGGTGGATGTCGCCGAGGTGGGTCAGCACGTAGCCGACCTCCTGGACGAACGAGGCGCCCTCGACCTGCAGGCCGGTCACCTTCTCCATCTGGCTGACGACCATGAGCGCGGCGATGCCGGCCATGTAGCCGACGAGGACCGGCTTGGAGAGCAGGTCGGCGAGGAACCCGAGCCGGGCCACAAAGCCGATGACGCAGATGATGCCGACCGCCACCGCCATGAGCGCCGCGGCGTTCTCCCGGGCGAGGACGCCGCCCGCGGCCGTGACGAGGGCGCCGACCCCGGCCGCCGTCATGAGGGCCGTCGTCGACTCGGGCCCGACGGACAGCTGCCGGGACGAGCCGAGCACCGCGTAGACGAGCAGGCCCGGACCCACGGCCCACAGCCCGGTGACCGCCGGCAGTCCGGCCACTTCGGCATAGGCGAGCACCTGCGGCACGAGGTAGGCGGCGACGGTGATGCCGCCGAGGACGTCGCCTCGGAGCCAGGCGCGCTGGTAGCGGCGCAGCACGGCGACACCGGGGAGCACCCGCTCCCACGTGGCCTGCTCCCGCCGCTGGCCCGACGTCACCTTTCGAACGTACCGGCGCGCAGCCGCCTGCGGGTCAGGTCCGCGAGGACGCGCCTGCCACCCAGCGCGCCGCCGCCTCGACGTCCTCGACGACCTCGACGCCGTCCGGCACCGGTGGGCGGCGCACGACGACGACGGGCACGCCCAACGCGTCGGCGGCGTCGAGCTTGGCCTCGGTGAGCGGGCCACCGGAGTCCTTCGTCAGGAGGACGTCGACGCGCCGCGACGTGAGCAGAGCCGTCTCCGCCGCGAGCGTGAAGGGCCCGCGGGTCAGCAGCACCTCCCACGAGGCGGGCACCGGCCACTCCGGGGGGTCGACGACGCGGGCCAGCACGTAGCGGTCGTCCCACCGGGCGTACGCGTCGAGCTGCTGGCGGCCGGTCGTGACGAACGGACGCGTGCCGATCGCCTCGGCGGCGACGCGGGCGGCCTCGACGGAGTCGACCCACGTGTACGCCTCGGCCCCTGGCCGTTCGTCCCACCCGGCGCGCTGGAGCCGAACGAGGGGGATGCCGGTGGCGCGGCACGCGGCCGCGGCGTTGCCGCTGATGCCGGCGGCGAAGGGGTGGGTGGCGTCGACGACGGCGTCGAAACCCCCGTCGGTGAGGTGGCCGGCCAGGCCGTCGACGCCGCCGAAGCCACCGGTGCGCACCGGCCCGACGGGCAGCGCCGGGCGGCTCACGCGTCCGGCGAGGCTCGACTCGACGTCGACATCCGCACCGACGAGCACGGCGGCGAGGGCACGGGCCTCGCCCGTGCCCCCGAGGAGCAGCACCCGCATCAGGCGGAGATGCGAAGGTGCCGCGTCATCTCGCCGACGGCGACGGTGATCGAGTGCCCGAGGTGCACGACGCCGTCCTCGACGGCCTCCTGCTCGCTGCCGCCGAGGCCGATGACGACCTCGGGGTGACGGGCGTGGACGGCGTCGACGATGGCCTGAGCGGCGTTGATGTCGTCGGTGCGCGGCACGGCCATGACGATGCCCAAGGCGTGGCGCAGCTCGACGGCGCGCACCCACTCCTCGGCCGGGAGGTCGGCGCCGACGTACGCGGTGGCGAACCCGGCGCGGCGGGCCGCGACCGCGAAGGCGAGCAGCCCGAGCTCGTGCCGGGCGCCCGTCGGCAGTCCGATGAGCAGCCCGGGGCCGTCGGAGCGGCCGGACGCGGCTTCGTAGGCGGCGGCCAGCCGGCGCTGGACCGCGTAGGACACGAGGTGCTCCCCCGCCACGGTGAGCCGGCCGTGCGCCCAGGCCTCCCCGACGAGCCGGAGGGTCGGCATGAGCCAGTCGTCGACGACGTGCTCGAAGGTGCCGAGGGCGAAGCGGGCGTCGAGGACCGCGGTGGCCGAGGCGGCGTCGAGGCGCTCGGCGGCGCGCAGGAAGGCCTCGGCGTCCTCGGACTGCGGCCCGCCGCGCGAGGGGCCGTGAGGCCGGATCGGCGAGACGCGCGACCCACGGCCCGCCCGCCCGGCGGGCTCGGGCGCGGTGAGGCGGCGCAGCGTCTCGGCGGCGGCCTCGCGGGCCGACCAGCCGTCGGTGACGAGGGAGTTCATGATGGCGAGGGCGCGGACGTCCTCGGGCCCGTAGAGGCGGTACCCGCCGTCGGACCGCTTCGGCGACACGACGTTGTAGCGGCGCTCCCAGGCGCGCAGGGTCGCGACGCTGATCCCGGTCAGCTCCGCTGCTCGTTTGATGGTGTACACGGCGACCTACTCCAGACGCTCCAAGGCGTCACGCATGCCCTTCTCGGCGTCGTCGCCGAGCTTCTTCAGGGCGGGGGCCAGCAACGGCGCGACGAAGCGCGCGATGCCCTTGAACTCGAAGTCTGCCCGGTACGTGACCGTCGTGCGGCCGTTCTGGCCGACGAAGGTCATCGTGTCGTTCGCGACGACGGTGGGGTTCTCGCCGCGCAGCGCGAAACGCTGCCCGGGGACCCGCTCGATGACGAGGTAGTCGAGCCGGGTCTGCCGGCCGAGGAACGAGGACGTGTTGCGGTAGCGGGTCCCGACGTCACCGTCGCCCGAGACACGCTCGGTGCTGACGGTCCCGGGGTCCCACTCGGTCGTCGTCGTGAAGTCGCTGAGGTAGGCGAACACGGCGTCGACCGGCCGATCCACGGTCACCGATCGCTCGATCTCCATACCCTCTCCAAACCTTTGACACACCTTCGACAACCACCTTACGGTGTGGGCGAAGGATGGACAACGTACCGGGCAAAACTCGTCGTGCCGTGTCCACCCTCCAATCCGGTCGGAGCGTCGTGCCGAACCATCCGGGACCACAACTCACGCAGGAGGCCTCGGTGACCCGCACGCCCCAGGGACCACCCCACGGATCGGCCCGCCCGACCGCCGCCGTCATCGGCGCGGGAGTGTCCGGACTGACCGCTGCCCACGTCCTGTCCGCGACCCACGACGTCACGCTCTTCGAGTCCGCCGACCGGTTCGGCGGCCACGCCCACACCCATGACGTCCGCGGCACCGACGGGCCGCTGCGCATTGACTCCGGCTTCATCGTCCACAACGAGCGCACCTACCCGCACCTGCTGCGCCTCTTCCGCGAGCTCGACGTGCCGACCCAGGCCACCGAGATGAGCATGAGCATCACGTGCGAGGGGTGCGGGCTGTCCTACGCGGGCGGGCGCGGCGCCAAGGGCATGTTCGCCCAGCCGTGGCGCGTCGCCGACCCGCGGTTCGTCCGGATGCTCGCCGACGTGCCCCGCTTCCACAGCGCGGCCCGGGCCCTGCTCGCCGACGAGGGTGCCGGCGGCGACCCGACCTGGGGCGAGTTCCTCGACGCGAGCGGCTTCTCCCCGTACTTCGTGCGCCACTTCGCCATCCCGCTCGTGTCCTGCGTGTGGTCCTGCGGCGACCTCGACGCAACCTCCTACCCGGCCCGGCACCTGTTCCAGTTCCTCGACCACCACGGGATGCTCACCGTCACCGGATCTCCGCAGTGGCGCACCGTCACCGGTGGGTCGCGCACGTACGTCGACGCGCTCGTGGCCCGGCTGGGCGATGCCCGCACCGCCGCCCGCGTCACGGCCCTGACGCGTCACGACGACGGTGTCGACGTCGTCGTCGACGGCGCCCACGTGCAGACCTTCGACCGCGCCGTCGTCGCGACCCACGCCGACCAGGCCCTCGACCTGCTCGCCGACGCGACGCCGGACGAGAAGCGCGACCTCGCCTCGATCCGCTACTCCCGCAACGAGACCTGGCTGCACCGCGATTCCTCGGTCCTGCCCCGACGCCAGCAGGCACGCGCGTCGTGGAACTACCGGATGCGTGCGTGCGAGGCGCCGGCGTCGGAGGTGCTCGTCAGCTACTGGATGAACCGGCTGCACGACCTGCACGACGGCGACGACCACGTCGTGACCCTCAACCCGGGCGGGCACGTCGACGCGTCGGTCGTCACGGCGCGGATGGAGTACGAGCACCCGATCTTCACGCACGAGGCCGTCGAGGCCGCGGCCCGGCTGCGGGTGGGCGGCGGCGACCGCCTCTCCTTCGCCGGCGCCCACCTCGGCTGGGGCTTCCACGAGGACGGCTGCCGCTCCGGCGTCGAGGCCGCCCAGCGCCTGGGGGCCCACTGGTGACCCAGGTCGTCACCCCACCCCCGGTACCGGCCCTCGTCGACGGAACCGTCAGCCACACGCGGCGCACCCCGCTGCACCACGCCTTCACGCACGGCGCCTACCAGTGGCTCGTCGACATCGACGCGATTCCCCGGTTCCCTTGGCCCGCAAGCCTGTTCGCTGGCTTCCGAGCTGAGGACCACCTCGACGGCGGCCGCCTCGGCGACGGCCTTCGCGGCGACGTCGAGCGCTTCCTCGCCCACCGCGGCGTCGAGCTAGACGCCAGCGACCGCGTGCTCATGCTCGCGAACGCGCGCGTCCTCGGGCACGTCTTCGACCCGCTGTCGGTCTTCTGGTGCCTGCGCCCCGACGGCTCGGTGCGCGCCGTCGTCTTCGAGGTGCACAACACCTACGGCGAGCGCCACGCCTACCTGCTCGACGTCGACGAGGCCGGAGCCACCGGCGTCGACAAGGAGTTCTACGTCTCGCCGTTCAACGACGTCAGCGGCCGGTACGCGATCCGGCTGCGGCTCGACCCCGGCCACGTCGCCGTGACGGTCAGGCTCGACCGCGGCGGCGAGACCGTCCTCACCGCCGTGACCCGGGGTACGCCACAGCCGGCGACCCCGACCGCCCTGCTCCGACTCGTCCGCCGCCACGGGCTGATGACCCAGCGCGTGACGGCCCTGATCCGCGCCCACGGCATCCGGCTCTGGCTGCGCCGCCTGCCCGTGATGCCCCGCCCCCGCCACCCGAAGGAGGCCGTCCGATGACCGCCGCGCCGTCCCCCGTCAGCCAGCCCATCTGCCTGCGTCGCCCCGTGCTGCGCCCGTTCTGCGTCCGCGGCAAGCTCGCCCGGAGCATCGTGGCCCAGGTGGCCGGACGCGTCCCGGTCGACCTCGTGCTGCCCGACGGCACGCTCCTGGGCGGCGGGGCCCGCGACGCCTCCCGGCCGGGTCTGCAGATCGTGCGGCCGAACGCGGTGTTCGAGCGCCTGGCCCACCACCCGAAGATCGGCATCGGCGAGGCGTACATGGCCGGCGACTGGAAGGCGGCCGAGGGCACCGACCTCGCCGACGTCCTGCGCCCGTTCGCCGAGCGGATGACGACCGCCGTGCCCGCGGGGTGGCTGCGGCTGCGGGGCTTCGTCGACCGTCGCATCCCGGCGATGCAGCGCAACTCGCTGCTCGGCTCGCGGCGCAACATCGAGGCGCACTACGACCTGTCCAACGCGATGTTCGAGACCTTCCTCGACGACACCCTGACCTACTCCTCGGCGCTCTTCGACCACGCCGCCCCGACCCCGCTGCCCGACCAGGGCCTCGAGGAGGCGCAGCTGCGCAAGGTCGACGCCATCCTCGACGCCGCGCGCGTCACCGCGGGCAGCCGTGTCCTCGAGATCGGCACGGGCTGGGGCACGCTCGCCCTGCAGGCGGCGAAGCGCGGCGCGCAGGTCACCACCGTGACGCTGTCGAAGGAGCAGGCGACCCTCGCCCGCGAGCGCATCGCGGCGGCCGGCCTCACCGACCGCGTCGACGTGCGCATCCAGGACTACCGCGAGGTCGAGGGCAGCTACGACGCCGTCGTCAGCGTCGAGATGATCGAGGCCGTCGGCGAGGAGTACTGGGCCACCTACTTCCGCACCATCGACGAGCGGCTCGCCCCCGGTGGCGTCGCCGCCGTCCAGTCCATCCTCATGTCGCACGAGCGGCTGCTCGCGACGAAGCACAGCTACGGCTGGATCCAGAAGCACATCTTCCCCGGCGGGCTCATCCCGAGCGTCGAGGCGATCCGCTCGACGACGGTCGAGAACACCTCGCTGCGCGTCACCGACGTCCACGCGTTCGGCACCGACTACGCCGAGACCCTGCGACGCTGGCGTGAGCGGTTCACCGCGCGCTGGGACGACGTGCGGGCCCTCGGCTTCGACGAGACGTTCCGGCGCAAGTGGGAGTTCTACCTCGCCTACTGCGAGGCCGGCTTCTCGACCGGGTACCTCGACGTCGCACAGATCCGGTTCGAGCGGGCGGGCACGACGACCCCGGCCTGAGGAGGCGACGCATGGCGAGCGAGCGGACGACGGCGATCCTCTGGTTTCGTCGCGACCTGCGGCTGCACGACCACCCGGCCCTGCTCGCGGCGCTCGAGGCGGCCGACGAGGTGCTGCCGGTGTTCGTCCTCGACCCGACGCTGCTCGACACCGCGGTGCCGCGCTCGCAGCGGCTCGTGGCGTCACTGCGCTCGCTCGCCACCGACACCCGCGACGCGCTCGTGCTGCGCACGGGCGACCCCGTCGACGTCATCCCCCGACTCGCGCGTCAGGTCGGCGCCGCCCAGGTGCACGTGACCCGCGAGACGACGCCGTACGGCCGGCGCCGCGACGACGCCGTCTCTGCTGCTCTCGCCGCGGACGACCGTGAGCTCGTCGCCACGGGAACGCCGTACGCCGTCGGGCCCGGCATCGTCGTCAACGGGTCCGGCTCGCCGTACAAGGTGTTCACCCCGTTCTCCAAGGCGTGGCGCCAGCACGGCTGGCCCGATCCCGCCGAGCGCCCGGCACGCATCCGGTGGGCCCGCCCGCGCGTCGCATCCGACGACCTGCCCGCCCTGCCGGACGGCGTCCGGCTCGAGGCCGGAGAGGCCGCCGCGCGCAAGCGGTGGGAGGAGTTCGTCGACGAGGGGCTCGACGCGTACGCCGACGAGCGCGACCGGCCCGACCTCGACACGACGAGCCGGATGTCGGCCCCGCTCAAGTACGGCGAGATCCACCCGCGCACGATGCTCGCCGACATCGCCGCGCACGGCAGCGGCCGGTCGACGGGCGCCGCCACCTACACGACCGAGCTGGCGTGGCGGGAGTTCTACGCCGACGTGCTCTGGCACCACCCGCGCTCCTCCTGGCACGACCTGCGGCCCGAGCTCGCGAAGCTGCCCTACGACTCCGGCGCCGAGACCGACCGCCTCGTCGATGCCTGGCGCGAGGGGCGCACCGGCTACCCCATCGTCGACGCCGGGATGCGCCAGCTGCTCGCGGAGGGCTGGATGCACAACCGGGTGCGGATGATCACCGCGAGCTTTCTCACCAAGGACCTGCACGTGTGGTGGCCGGTGGGCGCCCAGCACTTCCTCGACCACCTCGTCGACGGCGACGTCGCCTCGAACAACCACGGCTGGCAGTGGGTCGCCGGCACCGGCACCGACGCGTCGCCGTACTTCCGCGTCTTCAACCCGGTGACGCAGGGGCGCAAGTTCGACCCCGACGGTGAGTACGTGCGCCGCTGGGTGCCCGAGCTGCGTCACATGTCCGGGGCGTCGGCGCACGAACCCTGGAAGCACGAGGACGGGTATGCGCAGGGGTATCCGGAACCGATCGTCGACCACGACGATGAGCGCAAGGAGACCCTGGCCCGCTACGAGCGGGCCCGACGCTAGCGAGGAGGCGAGAGATGCGAGGCCCGGTCGCCGAGCTGCGCGCCTTCGTCAACGCCGCGCTCATCCAGAAGGTGGAGAGGGACCACCGCGACCCCGACGACGTCTTCCGGCGCCGGCAGTTCGTCGTCGCGGTGACGTTCGTCGTCGGGAGCGCCGTGCTCGCGTGGGCCCTGCGGATCACCCCGGGCGACCCGCTCTTCTACGTCGCGACGTTGGCCCTGGCCGCCGTGTGGCTCGTCGGCGCGCTGGTGTCCGGGCCGCTGCACGCCGGGATGGGGCACACCCGACGCGGTGAGACGGCGCGGCCGATCGTGCAGTCGCTCGTCCTGGGCGTGCTCCTGCTGCTCGTCTTCCTCGTCGGCGCCCTCGTCGTGGCGCGCATCCCGGTGCTGCGCGAGCCCGTGGACCAGCTGCTCGACCACGCCCGGTTCGGCGCGTTCGCGGCCGTGCTGGCCATCACCTTCGTCAACGGCGTCGTCGAGGAGCTGTACTTCCGCGGCGCCCTCTACGCCGCTCTCCCCCGCCACCAGGTGACGCTGACGACGCTGCTCTACGCCCTGACCACGGTCGGCAGCGGCGTGCCGCTCCTCGTGCTCGCCGCAGCCGCGCTCGGCCTCGTGACCGGCTTGCAGCGTCGCGTCACCGGTGGCTTCCTCGGTCCGATCATCACGCACGTCGTGTGGTCCACCGGGATGCTCGTGCTCCTCCCACCCGCCCTCGAACTGACCAGGTGATCCCATGACGTCCACCCGAACAGCCCTCGTGACGGGGGCCTCCGGCTACATCGGCGGCCACCTCGTGCCCCGGCTGCTCGACGCCGGATGGACCGTGCGCGTCCTCACCCGGCACCCCTCGTCCGTCGAGGACCGGCCGTGGCACTCCCGTGTCGAGGTCGCCGAGGGCGACGTGTCCTCGGCCCGCGACATGCGCGCGGCGCTCGAGGGCGTCGACGCCGCCTGGTACCTCGTGCACTCGATGGACGACCGACCCGACTTCGAGCAGCGCGACCGCGACGCGGCGACGACCTTCGCGGAGGCCGCCGAGGCCACGGGCGTCTCGCGCATCGTCTACCTCGGCGGGCTGCACCCGTCCGATGAGGAGCTCTCGCCACACCTGGCCTCACGGGTCGAGGTGGGGCGGATCCTGCTCGACTCCGGCGTGCCGACGGCGGTCCTGCAGGCGGCCGTCGTCATCGGCGACGGGTCGGCGTCGTTCGACATGCTCCGTTACCTGACGACGCGGCTGCCGGCGATGGTCGCGCCGAAGTGGCTCGACAACCGGATCCAGCCGATCGCCATCGACGACGTCGTGACGCTGCTAGCGGGCGCGGGTTCCCTTCCGCCGGAGGTGAACCGGACCTTCGACATCGGCGGTCCGGACGTGCTGACCTACAGGGAGATGATCGGACGGTTCTCCGACGTCACGGGGCGGCGGCGTCCGGTCGTCGTGACGGTGCCGGTGCTGACGCCGCGGCTCGCGAGCCACTGGGTGGGGCTCGTCACGCCGATCTCGGCCGGGCTGGCGAAACCGCTGGTCGGCAGCCTCGTGCACGAGGTCGTGGCCAAGGAGCGCGACCTCGAGGGCTACGTCGAGCTGCCCGGCGGCGCGACGCCGTTCGACGACGCCGTGCGGTCGGCGATGCGGACGGTGCCGCGCGACACCGCGGTGCGCAACGCCGTCATCGCCGGCGCGGCCGTCGTGGCGTGCGCCGTGGCCGGGTCGGTGGCCACGAAGCCCGAGTCGCGCTGGTACCGGTCGCTGGACAAGCCGTCGTGGCAGCCGCCGCCGCTCGCGTTCCCGCTCGTGTGGACGGCGCTCTACGCCGACGTCGCGGCCAGCGCGGCCTCGACGCTGACGGCTCTCGACCGCGCGGGAGACGCGTCCGGCCGGTCCGCCTACCTCAAGGCGTTCGGCACCAACCTCGCCCTCAACGCCGGGTGGAGCTGGGTGTTCTGGCCGGCTCGGCGGCCGGGCCTGGCCGCCGTCGAGTCGGCGCTGCTGACGGCGAGCGGTCTCGACCTCGCGCGTCGCTCGGCCCAGGTCAAGCGCCCGGCCGGCGCGGCCCTGCTGCCCTACGCGGCATGGTGCGGCTTCGCGACGGTGCTCTCGGCCGCGATCGCCCGGCGCAACCGGCGCCGCTAGAGCCACCAGCAGTCGGAGGGCTAGGGCAGCCCGGCCACGCGCGCCTCGAGGAAGGCGAACTCCGTGGCGAACGACGGCACCGCGCCGCCGACGTGGGTCGGGGTGAGGCTCGGCGAGAAGGAGACGTTCGCCCCGAGGCGGCACCAGTCGTGGGCGAGGCCTCGGCCGACGGCGTAGGGGATGACGTCGTCGGCGAGCGAGTGGGTCACGAGCACGGGGACGGCAGGACGGATCCGCCCGAGGCGCTGCTCGGCGAGGATCGTGCGGAACGGCTCGGCCTGGGCGAGGTCGTGCAGTGTTCGCCCGTCGGCGGTGAGGTCGGAGGAGCGGGTGAACGCGTGCAGCCCGATCGACTCCGCGACGCACTCCCCCTTCACGGCGGCCACGACCTCCCGCCCGTGGGCGTTGAGGTAGTCGTCGAGGGGCAGGTCGTAGGCGGCACCGAGGCCGGCGACGGCGTAGAGGGCGAACGCGGCGTAGAGCCCGCCGTCGAGGTGGTCGGCGACGGCGACGAGGTCGGCCGGGACCGCCCCGGCGACGGCGCCGCGGACGTGCAGCTCGGGGGCGTAGGCCGGGGCGAGCTCGACGGCGGCAGCGGTGGCGCCGCCGCCCTGGCTGTACCCGGCGAGGAGCACGGGTCCGTCGGCCGGCAGGCCCGAGTCCGGGAGCCGCTGCGCGGCGCGCACCATGTCGAGCACGGCGTGGGCCTGGGACACGCGCGTCATGTACGTGTGGGTGCCTGGGGTGCCGAGGCCCTCGTAGTCGGTGAGGGCGACCGCGTAGCCGCGGGCGAGCAGCCCGCTGACGAAGGCACCCTCGTACTCGGAGCCGGCCGCGAGCTGCCGGCTCGGGGCGCAGCGGTCGGCCATGCCCTGGGTGCCCACGGCGTAGCCGACGACCGGGCGGCGGCCGGGGCCGACCCACGCGCCGGGCGGCACGAGCAGGGTCCCGGTGACGGCGTCGGGCCGGCCGGCCCGGTCGCGCGAGACGTACATGACGCGCGTCGCACGGTCGGTGGAGGGCACGACACGGAGCGGGTCGAGGTAGAAGGTCATCGCCTCGGACCGGATGACCGTGCCGGGCGACCCGACGACGGTGGCGGGCGGGTCGTAGAAGCCGCCACCCACCGCGGTGGAGGACGCGCTGGGTGGCGGCGGCGTCGCATCGGGTGCGGCCGAGGCCGGTACGGCACCGCCGGTCACTCCCCCGAGGAGGACGAGGACGGCGGCAGTGGTGCGGACCGGCAGGAGGCGGGCGGCACGGCTCACGGCGAGGCTCCTTCGCTTCGACCGCAGCCAACCTACTGGGGGTAACCGCCGCTGTCCTGTCGAAGCTACGCTGGCGTCGTATCCGGCTCTCTAGTGCTGGAGACATACGACCGAAGACGGCGGCATCGAGGTCCTGTCACCCCGGCCGGGCGTCGGCGCGCGCGGCTACGGTCGGGACATGTCATCGATGAGCGAGCTCGTGGGGACGGCGACCGAGGAGCTGCGGCGGGCGCTGACGCCGGCCGCCGAGGCCGACTGGTCCGTGGCGGCCGGAGATGTGGAGTGGTCATGCCGGCGGACGGCCGCACACATCGCCGACGACCTCTTCTCCTACGCCTCGCAGGTCCTGGCCCGACCCGTCGCGGGCTACCTGCCGGTCGAGGCCGTCATCGAGGAGCGGGGCACGAACGCGGAGGTGCTCGACGTCGTCGTCATGTGCGGCGACCTGCTGCGCCTTGCCGTCGACGCGGCGCCGCTCGAGGCCCGGGCCTGGCACCCGTGCGGAATCTCGGATCCTGACGGGTTCGCCGCGATGGGCGCCCTCGAGACGCTCGTCCACGGCTACGACATCGCACGTGGGCTCGGCGTCGAGTGGCTGCCGCCCGACGCGCTCTGCGCTCCGGTGGTCGCGCGGCTCTTCCCTGACGCGCCCGCCGGCAGCCCTGCCCAGGTGCTGCTGCACTGCGCCGGACGACTCCCGCTCGGCGATCGGCCCCGCCTCACCGAGTGGCGGTGGGACTCGACGGTGCGCGTCGGCGCCTAGGCCGGCTCGCGGGTGAAGGTCCGCCGATACGACATGGGCGGGACGCCGATGCGTCGTTGGAAGTGGTGGCGCAGGATGGCGGCGGTGCCGAACCCGCACTCGCGCGCGATCCGCTCGACGTCGAGGTCGGTCGTCTCGAGCAGGTAGCGGGCGCGCAGCACCCGCTGGCCGGTCAGCCACTGGTGCGGTGACGTGCCGACCTCGGCGGCGAACCGCCGCGCGAACGTGCGCTCGGACATGGCGGCCCGGCGGGCGAGGGAGGGCACGGAGTGCTCCTCGTCGAGGTGCTCGAGGACCCAGTCGAGAACGTCCTGGAGGGAGTCGCAGGACTGCTCGGGGACCGGCGTCTCGACGTACTGGCGCTGGCCGCCCGCGCGGTGCGGGGGCACGACCATGCGGCGGGCGATCCGGGTGGCCACCTCGGAGCCGAGCTCGGTGCGCACGAGGTGCAGGCACGCGTCGATGCCCGCGGCGGTGCCGGCACTCGTGATGACGCGTCCGTCCTCGACGTAGAGGACGTCGAGGTCGACCGTGGCGCTCGGGCAGACCTCAGCGAGCTTCGCCGCGTAGCGCCAGTGGGTTGCGACCTCGCGGCCGTCGAGGATGCCGGCCGCGGCGAGGGAGAACGCCCCCGAGCACACCGAGAGGACCCAGGCGTCGCGGTCGACGGCGTCGCGGAGCACGTCGAGGACCGCGGGGTCGAAGGGTCCGTCGACGGTGCCGGCGGGCACGGCGACGAGGTCGGCGTCGCGCGCAGCCTCGAGCGGGTGGGTCGGGACGACGCCGATGCCACTCGTCGTCCGGTGGACCTCGCCTGGGCGTGAGGAGCAGACGCGGAAGTCGAACGCGGGGACGCCGTCGTCGGTCCGGTCGATGCCGAAGACCTCACAGAGGACGCCGAGCTCGAAGGCGGCGACGGGTTCCTGGACGACGACGGCGACGGTGCGCAGCATCTGACGAGTCTCGCACGAGACTGGCAGGAAATGAATGGGGTACGTCAGTTCTGCCACTCGTGGCGGCATCTTGATCGGCGGAGGATTTCTGCCATGGACATCATCATCGTCATCGCCCTCATCGCCCTTCTGGCCGCCGCTCTCGAGCCGGCCCACCGCCGGACCCACGGCCTGCCCCGCGCACCGTTCGGAGCCGACGCCGAGCTCGACCGCGACACCGCCCGAGCCCAGCACGACCTCAGCCTCCTGCGCTGACCCGCCCCACACCCTCCGACGACCCGACCGCACGACCTGGCCCGACCTAGTTGCTGCGGACTGTCGGCCGCTTGGAACCTCGTTCCGCCGCCCGAAACACCTCCCTGCCAGGCAGGGAGGACAGGGAACACCCAGGCAACAAGCGCAGCCGTCGAGCGCACCATGCACGAGCCTGACACCGCGACCAACGCGTCGTTAGCGACGCGGTCCGCGACAGCACCCTCGACCCGCCTGCAGGCGACAAGTCGCGCAAAGTCGACAGACGCCCCGTAGGCGTTGGCCATCCCAGCCGGACAGCACGTCACGTACTGCTTTGTGTCAGAAGGGTGGCGGTTCGGGATCCGGATCGGGTTCTGGCCGGGGCGGGCCGGTTCCGATGCCAGCGCCGGGGTCGGCGAGGGCTTCGCGCCAGTTCTTGGGAAAGGTGATGTAGTCGCGGCCGGCCAGGGTGGTCCATCGGATAGGGCCGCCCCCGCCAGGAGTGGTGTCGCCGCCGGGGTCTTCGCGTCTGGCGGTCCAGGCGCCGGCGGTCTTGGGGTGGTGGCAGCCGCGGGACAGGGCCTGCAGGTTCGAGACTCGGGTGGGGCCGGTGGGCCAGGGGGTGATGTGGTCGAGGTCGCAGCGGTCGGCCGGGACCTGGCAGCCGGGGGCGCGGCAGATGCCGTCGACGGCGCGGACGTGTTCGACCATGGCGCGGGTCGGGGTGTACCGGTCGGTGGACAGCTGCAGCGCGGTGCCGGTGTCGACGTCGACGGCGAGGCGCTGCCAGATCGACCCGGGGGCGGTCATGATCGCTCGGGCATGGGTGGCGGTGACCCAGCCGTGCCCGGGCAGCTCGCACGCCGTGTCCGCGGTGCCGGTGGCGACCTCGAACGGGACGACGATCCGCACCACCGCGGCCGGCGCGCTCGCGGTCGGGCCTTCAGGGGTGGTGCCGAAGAGGGCGAGGTCGGTGAGCAGGTCGGAGCGCAGCTGGTCCAAAGTGCGCTGGTCGCCGGCGGCGCGGGCGGCCCGGGCGAGCGCGTCGACGCGGTCCAGCACGCCGACGACCCGTTCGGCCGTGGCGGTCAGCGTCAGGACGCCCATGCCGTCCTCGGTCAGGCGCCCGAACCCGCCCCGGCGCAGGGTCGCGGCGGTGCGGCGTTCGTCGGTGCCGCGGTGGTCGGCGGCGGTGACGGCGCGCCGCAGCCGGGTCCGGAACAGCCGCTGCGAGGCGACCGTGCCGTCGGGGGCCGGGGCCAGGACGGTGGCTTCCAGGGCGGGCAGGGCCGCGTCAGGCAGGTGACGGGTCTCGGCGACGACGGTCACCGCCCGGTGCAGGCTCACCGTCCCCTGGCGCAGGCCCGCGTGCAGGACCCGGTGCCGGCGCACCGCGAGGGCCAGCTCGAGCCGCCGGGACACCTCCGCCTGGCCGACCCCGGTCGCGCTTGCGATCTCGTCCGCGACCAGCCGGTCGGTGCTCAGCGGCACCGGCGTGGCGGTGACCATGCGGGCCAGCTGCTGCGCCTGGATCGTGTGCAGCGCCGCATACGCCTGCAGCAGCCTGCTCTCCAGCCGCGCCTTGGCCCGCTCCAGCGCCTCGACCTGCGACAGCACCCGGTCACCCCACGCGTCGAGCCGCTCGTCCCGGAACCCGACCGGAGCAGCAGCAACGAGACTGCCCACCCGTGAGCCCGGGACCGGCACCGGCACGCCGGGTTCGAGCACGACCACCGCGCCCGACCCGCCCGGTCGGGTCACGCCAGCGGCACCCGGCCCGCCCTCACGGCACAACCGGTCGGCGGCGAGGATGCGCCGGACCCGAGCCAGACGACCGGGCACGCCCGGCGCGGGCGGCGCGTCGAGGTAGGGCATCGCCGCCCTCCTCTCGCCAGGTAGTCTCTTCCGTCAATTAGAACACATGTTCGAGTTAGATGAAAGAGTTGTCACCATGCCCGATTGCACGACCGATCCTGTCGCACAGGCCGGTTCGGAGGCGCACACCGACGGGCAAGCAGCCCGGACGTCTTGGCGAGGAGCGCGGAAGCAGCTAGGAGGCACGCACCTTCGGCCGGGACTTGCGTCGGGTCAGCAGAACGCCTGCGATGCAGAGGGCGCCACCGAGGAAGGTCAGCGCCGGCGGCACCTCGTCGAGCAGCACCCAGGCGATGAGGGTCGCGATGAACGGCACGAGGAACGTCGTCAGGGTGACCGTGCCGGCGTTCCCCCGCGCGAGCACGTAGGCCCACGTCGTGAAGGCGATGGCGGTCGGGAAGACCCCGAGGTAGGCGATCCACAGCAGCGACGACGAGTCGCCCGTGCGCACGACGTCGACGAGCTGGCCGGTCCACGGCAGGCAGGTCACGGTGCCGATGACGCACGCGATCCACGTGACCTCGGGCCCGGGCAGTCGCCCGAGGAGCGGTTTCTGCGCGAGTACCCCGATGCCGTAGGTGACCGCCGCGAGGACCGCGAGCCAGACGCCGACGAGGTCACCCGAGCTGCCGGTGGAGAACCCGCGCGCGATGACGACGACGCCGGCGAAACCGACCGCCATCCCGATGAGCAGCCACCGCGTCATGACCTCACCGAGGAACACCGTGGCAAGCAGCGCGACGATGATCGGGCCGATCTGGACGATGAGCGCCGAGGTGCCGGCGTCGATGCGTCGCTCGGCCTCGTTGAGGGCCAGGTTGTAGATGCCGAACCACGCGATGCCGCACAGCAGCAGGAGGGGCCAGTCACGCCGGGCCGGCCACGTGCGCGGCCGGCGGAAGACGAGGACCGCGAGCGCCACCGACGCCACGAGGAGCCGGCCGAGCGACAGCGCGCCGGCCGGCACGGAGTGGCCGAGGTGGCGGATCGCGACGAAGGCGGACGCCCACAGCACGAGCGTCAGGCTCATCGCCCCGAGCACGAGCCATCGGTTCGACGCCGGCTCGGCAACCGCGCGCGCGGCATCGGGCGAGGACGCGTCAGCAGGGCGTTGCTGGGCGTCGCGACTGGGCTGCGCTTCGAGGCTCACCCGAGAAACCTAGGCCCCGGCACCGACAGCACGCCGCCCCTTTTCCGGACAGCCACCCACAGCATCTCGCCACATGGCGGACGCGAATTCCTACTCATCCACTTCCATAAGTTATGGTTGCAATCGTGGAAACGTGCAGTTATGTGATGCCCAGCGCCCCGGAGCGATGTCGCACGGCTCGTTGAGCCGACCCCCATCCCTCACCTCCGACCCACTGCGCCCGCGCCGTCACCACCGCATCCACGAAAGGCCACACCATGTCCCGCCACGCCCCGCGCACCGCCGTCCAGCTCGCCGACACGGCCCGACGCCTCTCCCGCCAGCACACCCTCTGGTCGCGGCTCGTCGACTTCGACCCGGTCACCCGCTACTACGCGCGCCTCCACGCCGACGACGACCACGAGGCCTGGCTGCTCACGTGGCTGCCCGGCCAGGGAACGCCGTGGCACGACCACGGCGGCAGCTCCGGCTCGTTCGTCGTGCTCCAGGGCGTCCTCACCGAGGAGGTCGCCGGCTATCGCAGCGCCGTCGACCTCGACGACGTCCGACGCGTCACCGGCCCCGGCATCCGACTCACCCCGGGCGACCAGCGCACCTTCGGCCGCCGCCACCTGCACCGGGTCACCAACCTCGGTCCCGACCCGGCGGTCAGCCTCCACGTCTACGCACCGAAGCTGACGCTCATGACGAGCTATCGTGAGATCGACGGCGCGCTCGTCGTCGAGGAGGAGCAGGCAGCAGGAGTGGACTGGTGAGCCGCACCATCGACGAGGTCCTGGCAGAGGCCCGCTCGCACCTGCACCGCGTGACGCCCGAAGAGGCCGACGCGGCGGTCCGTGAGCGCGGCGCCGTCGTCGTCGACATCCGCCCCGAGGCGCAGCGCCGGGCCAACGGCGAGCTGCCCTTCGCCGTCGTCATCGAGCGCAACGTCCTCGAGTGGCGCCTCGACCCGAGCAGCGACGCATCGCTCCCCATCGCGAGCCACGACCTCGAGGTCGTCGTCCTGTGCCAGGAGGGCTACACCTCGAGCCTGGCCGCGGCGTCGCTGCAGGACCTCGGCATCCACCGGGCCACCGACGTCATCGGCGGGTATGCGGCGTGGCGCGACTGGCTCGCCGGACAGCCGGCCGACTGACGACGGTCAGTGGCCCGGGCCGACGACCATCTTTGCGCGCTCCGACTCGTGCGCCCCGCCCTTGGCGGCGAGCGTCGCGCAGGCCGCCTCGATGTCGCGGGACAGGGTGTCGACGTGCTCGCGGCTCATCGTCTCCTTGACCAGGGCCCGCATGATCGTGACGTCCTGGGCGTCGGGCGGCATCGTGTACGCCGGCACCATCCAGCCGCGCTCGGCGGACAGCTGCCAGGCGATGTCGAACTCGTTGTAGTCGTGCTCGCCGGACAGCCGGAAGGCGACGAGCGGCAGCTGCTCCTCGTCGCGGCCGATCAGCTCGAACCGCCCCATCGCCTCGAGCTGGTCGGCGAGCGCCCTGGCGTTCTCCTGCATGTTGCGCATGATGTACGTGTATCCCTCGCGGCCGTAGCGCACGAGGTTGTAGTACTGCGCGAGCACCATCGCCGAGCCGGTCGAGAAGTTCAGCGTGAAGGTCGAGTCGGTCTTGCCGAGGTAGTTCTCCTTGAAGACGAGGTCGGGTGCCAGGTCGGCGACCTCGCGGAAGACCAGCCAGCCGATGCCCGGGTAGACGAGGCCGAACTTGTGCCCCGACACGTTGATCGAGCGCACCTGCTCGAGCCGGAAGTCCCACGGCGAGTCGGGGTAGAGGAACGGCCACACGAAGCCGCCGCTCGCCCCGTCGATGTGCAGCGGCACGTCGAGGCCGCGCTCCTGCTTGATCCGCACGAGCAGGTCGTTGATGCCGACGACGTCGTCCTTGTGGCCGGTGAAGGTCGTGCCGAGGACGGCTGCCACCCCGATGGTGTTCTCGTCCACGTGGGGCTCGACGTCCTCCGGCCCGATCGTGTACTTCCCCGGCTGGAGCGGGACGATGCGCGGCTCGACGTCGAAGTAGCGGCAGAACTTCTCCCAGACGACGTGCACGTCGCCGCCGAAGACGAGGTTCGGCCGCTCCGTGGAGCCGCCCTCGGCCTGCCGACGGGTGCGCCAGTTCCACTTGAGCGACAGGCCGCCCAGCATGATCGCCTCCGACGAGCCCTGGGTGCGCGCGCCTGTGGTCTCGCCCGGTGCGTGGAAGAGGTCGGCGAGCATGCGGATGCAGCGCTGCTCGATCTCGGCCGTGCGGGGGTACTCCGCGTGGTCGATGAAGTTGCGGTGCAGGTTCTCGGCGATGATCCGCTGCGCCTCCGGTTCCATCCACGTCGTCACGAATGTGGCGAGGTTGCGGCCCGGGTCTCCCTCGAGGGCGAGGTCCTCGGCCACGAGGCGCATGGCGTCGACCGCGCTCATCCCCGTGGCGGGGAACTCGCGGCTCGGCACCTCCAGGGTCGCGAAACGGTTGCCGTAGAGGGCGGCGGCCTCGAGGTCCGACGGGGTGCTCATGTGTTTCTCCTTCGCTCGGTCAGGGTCTTCAGGTGTCAGGTCGCTCAGGGGGTCGGCGTCGCGGCAGCCGACAGGGCGCGGCGCCACGCCGGGAGCATGAGGGCCGCGCCGATGAGGAAGCACGCGGCGCCGAAGAAGGTGCCGGCGACGGCGAGGCGGGTGTCGAGCACCTCGTCGGTGCTCGGGACGACGTAGCTCGCGAGCGCCGAGGCCATGAAGAGCACCGAGCCCAGCATGTTGACCCAGGCGATCCGCCACGGCAGGGACTCGGGCTCCACGCTGAGGAAGCGGCGCGAGACCGCGAGCACGGCGAAGGCGCTGGACACGAGGAAGAGCACCGACCCGTACAGGTCGGGACGCCACACGTACCGGTCCGACTCGGCGGCCGTCGCGTTGTGGGTCAGGGCGGCGGTGGTGCTGATGTTGAAGAACAGCGTGCCGGGGAACTGGGCGGCCGCGGCCAGCCAGGCACGGTCGTGCGGCATCCAGCCGACCAGACGCGCCCGCACCCGCCGGCGCTGCGTGACCTCGTCGACCACGGTCGTGCCGGGGCTCTGCGCCTGGACGAGCTGGCAGTAGGAGGCGCACGTGAAGAAGACCGACCCGACGACGTAGGTGACGTCGTCAGCCAGGCTCCCGGTGGCCGATGCGTACGCCGGGACCGATCCGACCACGAAGCACGCCGACCCGGCCATGAAGAGCCAGGCGATCGTCGTGTTCAGGTGGTCTGGTCGCACATGCATCCGGTGCTCGCTCTCGACGACGGCTCGGTCATCCACTATCGGCGGACCATCGTCGTGACGACTCACCCCCTCGGGATGACTCAGGCCGGGTCGGCCGGCGAGGCCGTTGAGGCCGGGGGGTCCGGCTGGGTCGGCCCCGGCGTGGGCAGCACCGCCGTGAGGACGTACGCGACGACGACGGCGACGACGACCTGCGGGGTGACCGCGAGGCCGTCCTTGCCCATGAGCAGGGTCGCGAGGAGCACCGACGTGAGCGGCAGCCGGAGCATCGCGCAGCACATCGCGCCGATGCCCGTGCCGATCGCGGCCGCGAGCTCCATGCCGGGCAGGCCGCTCAGCGCGATGCCGAGCACCGCACCGATGAACATGGCCGGGAACACCGGCCCACCCCGGAAGGCGCTGAGCGACAGCCCGTAGGCCAGGCCCTTGAACAGGGCGAGCAGCACGAGCACGCCGAGCGAGTAGCTCGTCGCGTCGGCGACGAGGCCGGGAAGCGCGTCCTGCCCCGAGAACAGCACCTCGCCGAACGCGCGCCCCGTGAAGACCTGGTACGCCGTGGCGCACAGTCCGACGAGCAGGCCCAGGGCCACGGTGACGGGGACCCGGTTGCGGTGCACCAGGGGGCGCACCGTCAGGGCGACCCACCGGATCGTCCAGCCGAGCAGCGCCCCGAGCACGCCGACGGGCAGGGCCCACAGCAACGACGCGATGGTCGGCGCCACCGCCTGCGGCACCGTCGTCAGCGAGAGCGAGAACGTGCCGAGCCCGGTCCAGGCGTCGAGGCCGACGAAGACGAGCGCGCCGATGCCCGACGCGAGCAGGCCGGGCAGCGCGACGAGGCTGAGGGTCGCCCCGGCGATGCCGGCCGCCTCCATGATGAGGAACGCGCCGAGCAGCGGCGAACCGAGCAGCGTGCTGACCGCGGCGAAGCTGCCGGCCGAGGCCATGACCGTCGCGGCCATGGGGGGCGCGTCGCGCTTCGCCAGGTGCACGGTGAGGGCCGCCAGGCCACCGCCGATCGCGATGAGCGGCGCCTCAGGTCCGAGCACGGCCCCGAGTCCGAGGGTCGTGAGGGCGGCGAGGACGACGCCGGGGAGGTCACGGTCGAGGACCGGTCCGCCGCCGGTGTGGAAGCCCAGGGCGGGCGAGTGACCCGCTGTGCCCGGCAGGTGACGGATCGTCAGCGAGACGAGCAGGCCGCACAGCACCAGCCAGGGCACCGGCCACCACGCCGGGGTGCCGGTGTCGAAGAGACCGGACGGGAGGTCGTCGAAGAGGTAGGTCTGGAGCGCACCTGCGAGCGCCAGGAACCCGTAGGCGACGGCCGAGATCGGGATGCCGAGGAGCGCCGCGAGCACCAGGGCCGACAGGTAGGCGCGGGACCGGAGGATGCGCGCCGGGTCGAGCGCGCCCGGAGACCCGGGTGGCGTGGCCGCGTCAGTCACCTCGGTGTGCCTCCTCGCCCGAGGTCCCGCTCGAGACGGGACGTACGTGCGTCCTCGCGTCCCAAGGTAGCCCCGGGTCGGGGCCCGGCGCCGGGCTTCGGCGAGCATCGGCGCCGGCCCGGGCGAGCATCGGCGCCGGCCCGGGCGAGCAGACCACCGACGCCGGGGCTCAGCTCCTCCCGGAGCGATCCGGACGAATGCCGCCACGCGCCGCCGCGCGACGCACCGCGTCGCTGAGCCGGTCGAGGTGGCCCGATCCCAGGCGCCACCGCTGCCAGTAGAGGGCGACGTCGACGTGGTCGCGGCGGCCGAGGCGGACCACCTCTCCGGCCGCCACCGCAGGCTCGAGCTGCGACTCGAGCAGCACGCCCCAGCCGAGCCCGGACCGCACCGCGGTGACGAAGCCGGTCCCGTCGGGCACCTCGTGGGTCGGCGGCACGGTCGTGACGCCGTGGCGTTCGAGCACCCGCTGCTGGAGGTCGTCCTTGGCGTTGAACCGCACGACGGGCATCGCGGACCAGTCGACGCCGCGGCCGCGCGTGTGGCGCTCGACCAGCAGTGGGGACGCCGCCGGGACATACCGCAGCGTCGCAAGTGGTTCAGTCGAACACCCCTGCACCGGAGCGGGATCCGAGGTCACGGCGGCGAGCACGTGTCCGGCTCGCAGCAGCGACGCCGAGTGGTCCTGGTCCTCGACGCGCAGGCGCAGTACGACGCCGTCCCACGTGGCCGCCTCACGCAGCACCCCCCCGAACCACGTCGCCATCGAGTCGGCGTTGACGGCGACGCTCAGCTCGACGACACCGCCTGACGCCGGAGCCAGCTCACGGGCCACCTCGTCCTCGAGGAGGCGCTGCTGGCGCGCGAGCCGCACGAGCGACTCCCCGGCCGGGGTGGCCCGGCACGGCGTCGCCCGGACGAGCACGACCTGGCCGATCTCGTTCTCCAGCGCTCGAATCCGCTGGCTCACGGCCGACGCCGTCACGTGCAGCTGCCGCGCGGCGGCCTCGAAGGTTCCCGTCTCGACGATGGCGAGGAGGGCGGCGAGCTGGTCGGGCTGCAGACGCATGAAGCCATGCTAAGGATCGTGAAGCAACTTTCGCTTCACTGTTGGTCCCGAGGCACCTACCGTCGATCCATGACCGTCGCGCTCACCGGCTTCCTCACCATGGCTGGCCTCATCGTCGCCCTCGGTGCGCAGAACGCCTACGTCCTGCGCACCGGCCTGACGCGTCGGCACGTCGGCATCGTCGTGGCCGTGTGCGCGGTGTCCGACGCCGTGCTCGTGGTCCTGGGCGTCCTCGGCGTCGGACGCGTCGTCACCGACCACCCCACGGTGCTGACGTGGGTGCGCTGGCTCGGCGCTGCCTACCTCGTCGCGTTCGGCCTCCGCTCGCTGTGGAGCGCGCGCCACCCGGCGGCCCTGCGCGCCGGCGACGACGGCCCCGGGCGGCGCGGCGTCCTCGCCACCGTCCTCGCGCTGACATGGCTCAACCCGCACGTCTACCTCGACACCGTCCTGCTCGTCGGCTCGCTCGCCAACCAGCACGGGCCCACCGGACGCTGGTGGTTCGTCGCCGGGGCCGTGGCGGCGAGCGTCGCCTGGTTCACCGGGCTCGGCTACGGCGCGCGGCTGCTCGCCCCGCTGTTCGCCCGCCCTGCGACGTGGCGCGTGCTCGACGTCGTCGTCGCGCTCGTCATGTTCGCCGTCGCGGCGACGCTCGTGCTCGCCTGAGGCGCGTCCGGCCCCTCCTGAGGTATCCGGGGCACCCGTCTGAGGTAGCCGGGCCCCGAAGGATACGAAGGTCGTCCGATGTGCGGCCCTACCTCAGCCGCCGAGTCTGGAGCAGTCAGCAGAACCACCGGACCAGCAGCGAAGGACACCGATCATGAGCACGTCGCTCAACGACTACAGCATCGTCCGTGCGGCCGTCGAGGCCCGCTACGCACCGCGGGGCCACGTCTCGCGCCGGCTCTCCTCGCTCGAGGTCATCCGGCGGGCGCACTCCCGCACCGACCGCGAGGTTCAGCAGGGCACCCGGACCCGGTGACGGTGGTGGCCACCACGACCACCATCCCCCTCCGTCCGGCCCTTGTGATCCTCCCTCCCGGCGCCGACCCCGGCGCCACCTCCCCCCGCCCCGGCGACATGCGCGCGACCCTCCCGCCACTGTCGCCGGGGTACGGGATGATTCCCACCATGCCGTTCAGCACCGGCGCCCTCATCGGGAGGGACGCCGACCTGCACCACCTCTCCGACGCCGTCGGTCTGCCCGTGGACGCCTCGTCGTCGCCCACCCGGACCGGCGTCGTCGTCGTGTCCGGCGACGCCGGCATCGGCAAGTCGCGCCTGCTCGGGGCGCTGGCTGCCGACGCCGCCGACGCGGGCTGGTTCACCGCCGTCGGCCACTGCGTCGGCCTCGCCGGCGGCAACATCGCCTACCTGCCCTTCGTCGAGCTGCTCGGTGCCATCGACGCGCACCACCCCGACGTCGTCGAGCACGTGGTCGCGACCCACCCCGGCTTCGCCCGCCTCCTGCCCACCCGCACCGACGCGGCAGCCGACACCCCGGTGACCCTGGGCACCGATCCCGGTCAGGTCGCCGAGGGCGTCCACGCCCTCTTCACGGCGCTGGGCGAGGTCACGCCGTCGCTCCTCGTCGTCGAGGACGCCCACTGGGCCGACCACTCCTCCCGCGACCTGCTGACCCTGCTGCTGACGCGCGGGTTCTCCACCGACGTCTCGCTCGTCGTCACCTACCGTTCCGACGACCTGCACCGACGCCACCCGCTCCACGAGACGCTCGCCGTGTGGGCCCGCATCGCCGGGCTCGAACGCGTCGAGCTCGCCCCGCTGCCCGACGACGCCGTCCGCGAGATCGTCGCCCACCTCGAGGACGCGCCCACCGACCGCGGCACCGCCGACGAGATCGCCCACCGCGCCCAGGGCAACCCCTTCTTCGCCGAGGAGCTCGTCGCGAGCGCCGCCGCCGGGCAGGCACTGACCGGCGGCCTCAGCCGCGTGCTGCGCGCCCGCGTCGAGCAGCTCGACGACACCGCCCAGCGCGTCCTGCGCGCCATCGCCCTCAAGGGCGGCGTCTACCTCGGGCACGAGCTGCTGGCCCGCGTCGTCGACCTCCCCGACGCCGAGCTGGAGGCGGCGCTCGCGGCCGCGGTCGAGCACCACGTCCTCGAGACCCGCTGGCCCCCGGCGTACACCTTCCGTCACGCACTCCTCGGCGAGACCGTGGCCGACTCTCTCCTGCCCGGCGAGCGGCTGAGGCTGCACCGGGCGTACGCGTCGGTGCTCGCCGAGCACCCCGGGCTGGCCCCGGCCTCCGAGCTGGCCCGGCACGCCGCCGCCGTCGGCGACCTCACCACCGCGGTCGCGGCGAGCCGCAGGGCCGCGGAGTCGGCGATGTCGATGGGCGGCCCCCAGGACGCCCTCCTGCACCTCGAGCGGGCGCTCACGTGGCTCGACGAGGACGACCCGCAGCGCGACGAGGTGACGCTCCGGGCCTCCGAAGCCGCGGCCGTCGCCGGCGACCCCGTCCGGGCCGTCGACCTGCTCCGCGACCGGCTCGCCCACCCCGGCCGGGCCCAGCGCCCCGAGCTGCGCGCCGACCTGCTCGCCGCGCTCGTCCACGTGGGTCGCAACCTCGACGTGCAGCTCGACTTCCTGGCCCTGACCGACGAGGCCCTGGCCCTCGTCGAGCCGGCGACGCCCGACGAGCGTCGCGTCCGCGTCCTGTCGGCACGGCTGCAGGCGCTCATCGACCTCGGGCTGTGGATCGACGCGTCAGGGGTCGGCGACGAGGTGTCGATGCTCGCCGAGAAGCTCGGTCTCACCGGCCAGCTCGCCGTCGTGCGCACCATCCAGGCCCGCGTCCTCGAGGTGCAGGAAGACCTCGACGCCGTCGAGACGCACCTGCGCGGCGTCATCGCCGGGCTCGACGTCGACGACCCGCTGCGGCTCCGCGCCCAGCACCAGCTCGCCTCCCTCGCCCACCGGCGCGGCGACCTCCCCGGCGCGCTCGAGCGCTACGACGCCGGGGCCGAGCTGGCCCGCCGGATGAACCGCGAGTGGGCGCCGTGGGGCCAGGAGTGCCGGATGCTCGGCGGGCTCACCGCCTACGAGCTCGGCGACTGGGACGGCGCGCTCCGGCGTCTCGACCTCGGTGAGGCGCCCGCGCCCGAGCCGGGCGGCACGATCTTCACCGGGGCGAGGCTGCACGTCGACGCCGGCCGCGGCGAGCCCGCCGACCCCGACCTCTTCGCGCGGCTGCGGCGCTGGTGGCCCTATGACGGCCTGGCGGTGGTGCTGTCGGTCATGCCCGGCATCGACCTCCTCGGCGACGCCGGTCGCTGGGACGAGCTCGTCGACCTCGTGGAGGACGCCATCGGCCGGCTCGACGCGGCCTGGGGCGAGTACCACGCCGTGGTGCGGCTCGCCGCGCTCGTCGGCGGGCAGGCCGCCACGGCGGCGCCGACCGCCGACCCCGCCGTCCGCGACCGCATGGTCGCGCTCACCGAGCGGCTGCTCGTCCGGGCGAGGCGCATCGGCGGGCTCAAGCCGGCCGTCGAGCGCGCCAGCCGGCCGAAGTTCGAACGGTGGGAGACGAGCGACCTCGAGCGCACGAGCCGCGAGACCTGGGCCTGGCTCGCGCGGGCCGAGGCCGAGGCGCTGCGGCTGCGGCGGGCCACCGAGCTCGACGACCCGCCGGCCGGCGAGGACCTCGTGTCCGCCTGGCGCACCAGCGTCGTCGCGTTCGAGCGCTACGGGCACGTCTACGAGACCGCCCGTTCGCGGGCCCGGCTCGCTGCCGCGCTCCACGCCGTCGGTGACGACGCCGCCGCCCGCGACGAGGCGGCGGCAGCCCGCGAGGTGGCGACGCGCCTCGGGGCACGCCCGCTCCTGGCCGAGCTGGACCGCGCGGTCCGCCCGGCCGCCGGTTCACGGGCCTCGGGACCCGTGGCCCTCACGGCGCGCGAGCAGGAGGTGCTCGAGCTGCTCGCCCGCGGCCTGACCAACGGGCAGATCGGCAAGCAGCTGTTCATCAGCACCAAGACGGTCAGCGTGCACGTGTCCAACCTGCTGGCCAAGCTCGGGGCGAGCGGCCGCACCGAGGCCGCCGCGATCGCCCGACGCCGCGGGCTCGTCGGCTAGGGGCGCGCGGCTCAGGGCCGGGCCGGCTCGGGCAGGGCGGCGAGCAGCTCGGCGGTCGTCGTGACCTCCCCGATGCGCGGGAAGACGTGCGACACGGAGTGGTCGTGCGCGGCGGCACTGCGGTCGCTCATCGCGTCGGACACCAGGACGACGTTGAAGCCGAGCTCGTGGGCGAAACGCGCGGTGGACTCGACCCCGGCGCTCGTCGCGACGCCCGTGAGCACCACCTGGGTGGCGCCGCGGCTGCGCAGGTAGGACTCGAGCGAGGTGCCGGCGAAGGCTCCCCACGTCTGCTTCGTCACGAGCTCGTCCTCGGGCTGCACGTCGAGCCCCGCGACGAGCTCGGCGAAGTCGGCACTGAAGGCCGGACGCGGCGCCCCCGCCTGCTGGGCGTCGGTGCGGCCCGGCGCACCGCCGGTCACGTTGACGAGGACGACGGGCAGACCGCGGGCGCGGAAGGCCGCGGCGAGGTCGCCGCTGCGGCGCACGACGTCGTCGAGGTCGTGGGCGGCCGGGCTAGCGAGGATGCCCTTCTGGAGGTCGATGACGACGAGGGCGGGGGTCTCGTCGAGGGTGCTGAGCGGCACAGGTTCTCCTTCATTGCGGGGGTGGCCGATCGCGGACAGCGACCGGTCGGCGAGGGTGACGACGAGCATGAGCGCGGCTGCCACGGCGGCGAACCCGGCGATCTCGTGCAGCCCGTCGCTGTCGGCGGACGCGCCGAGGAAATGCCCGGTGGCGGCGGAGGCCGCGATGGCGCCGAGGTACATGAAGGTGCGCAGCAGACCGGCCGACGCGCCGAGCCGGTCGGGGTCGGCCTGGTGGTAGACGGCGTTCTGGTTGGCGAGGTTGAGCAGTCCCTGCGGCACCCCGAGCAGCAGCACGAGGACGACGAGCAGCCAGATGGCGCTGTGCCCGCCGAGGGCCAGCATGAGCACGGCGGCGACCACCTGGAGCACCCCGCCGACCACGAGCTTGCCGCGCACGGCGGCGTGACGTCCGGTCAGCGTCGACACGATGATCGCCGTGCCGAACATCGGCAGGAGCAGCAGGCCGGCCTGCGACGGCGCGAGGCCGCGGCCCTCCTCGAGCCACTGGGTGAAGCCGTAGAGCACGGAGTAGCTGACGACGGCGGTCAGCAGCATCCGCACGTAGGTGAGCCCGAGGGGACGGTTGCCGCGCACGACGCCGAGCGGGCCGAGCACGTCGCGCCGACCGGGTCGCGGGAGCGTCGACTCGCGTCGGGGCGTGCTGAGCGCCCCGGTGCCGCGCGGCAGGCGGGTCGCGCCGAGCACGAGGCACGCCACCGACAGCGGGAGGTTGACGGCGAACGTCGCGCGCCAGCCCCCGACGCCGATGAGCAGGCCACCCAGGGTCGGGCCGATGACGGCCACGGTCTGGTTGGCCACGGCGAGCGTCGTGAGGATGCCGTTCGGGGAGTCGCGACCGGTGCGCTGGGCCTCGCGGCGGATCAGGTGCATCGAGGCCGGGTAGCCGGCGCAGGTGCCGAGGCCGAGCACGACCCGGGCCACGACGAGCCAGCCGAGGCCCGGCGCCAGCATGCCGAGAACGCCGGCCGCCCCGACCATCGCCGTGCCGACGAGGTAGGGCGCGCGGGGGCCGAAACGGTCGACGAGCCGACCCACGACGGGCTGCCCGATCGCGGTGGCGACGTAGAGCGAGGAGATGAGCCAGGCCGTCTGGGATGGCGCGGCGCCGAGGTCGCGCCCGATCGGGACGAGCGAGATGGCGATGATCGAGCTGTTGACGGGGTTGAGGACCGACCCGAGCACCATGGGTGCGACGAGCCGGCGGTCGAAGCCCGACGCGTCGCGCTCGGCGCCGCGACGCCACAGATCTTTAGTAAGCCTAACCATTTCTTTAGGTACACTAAGCACTTGTGACGCGCAGATCAAGTGCCGGGTCGGATGCCGAGCTCGTCCTCGCCGTCAAACGGGCGGTGAGCCGCTTCTACGCCCGGACCCGCTCGGAGCGGCCGCCCGGCGACCTCGGCGACGGCGCGCTCGAGGTGCTGGCGCGCGTCGAGAAGTACGGGCCAAACACCCTCACCGAGCTCAGCGACTTCTACCGCGTCACGCCGGCGTCGATGAGCCAGTCGGTCAACCGCCTCACCTCGAGCGGTTATGCCGAGCGGGTCCGCGACCCGGCCGACGGCCGGCGCGTCCTCATCGCCGCCACCGACGAGGGCGCCGAGCTCTCGGTGGAGGCCCGGGGTCGGCGCGACGCCTGGATCTCGGCGCACCTCGGCGCGCTCGACGACGCCGACCGCGAGGTGCTCAGGCGCGCGAGCGAGCTGCTCCTTCGGATGGCCGACGCCCGGGAGTGAGGTCAGGGCTCGACCGGCGCAGCCCGGGCGTCAGCGCGACCGACACGACGACCGACGCCACGGCCATGACGCCCATGGCGCGGGCCGCGGCGTCCGGCCCGACGCCGAGGGCGCTGGCGACTGCGCCACCGAGCAGCGCGCCGACGGCCTGGCCGACCATGAGGCCGGTGCCCTGCAGGCCGAACACCTGGCCGCGCGCCTCGGCGTCGGTGTGCGTGACGAGGCGCTCCTGCAACGGCAGGCTGGCCGAGTACCCGGCCGACGCGACGAACGCGAGCGCGGCCGCGAGGGGCAGCGACGGCACGACGAAGAACGCGAGGTAGGGCACGGCGAGCAGCAGCCGCAGCGGCCCGATCAGCCTGTCGCGCACGGGGATCGACAGGAACCGGCCGACGACGACGTCGCCGATGAGCATGCCCGCGGCCGTGACGGCGAAGAGGTAGCCGGCGCGCTCGCCCGCGAACGGCACGAAAAGCGCCTCGCAGCCGACGATGAGACCGTTGGGCACCCAGAGCGTCAGGTAGATCGGGCGGACGACCCGCGAGCCGAGGAGGCGCCGGTTGACCTCGCGGGTGCGGTTCACGACCGAGACCCCGGCGTGGCGCGGCGGGTGGTCGGACAGCCCGAGGCGAAGCAGCAGCACCGCGACGAACAGGGCCGTCGCAGCCCCGAGGAACAGCTGCGTCGTCGTGAAGCGGATGAGGAGCAGGCCGGCGATGCCGTAGCCGACGATCTGCATGCCGCCGACGGCGATGTTCATCGTCGCCCGGCCGAGGATGAAGCCGTCGGGCGGCAGGATGTCGGAGACGAGCGCCATCATGCTGCCCCCGAGCGCCGAGGTGATGAGCGGGCCGACCGCCAGCAGCACGAAGCGCCAGCCCCACGGGAGGCCCGGGATCGCCTGGAGCAGGTCGGTGGCGAGCGTCGTCGCCGTGACGAGGACGAGCGCGGTGCGCGGGCGAACGAGGTCGGACCCGGAGCCGAAGAGCGCCTGCCCGACGATCCGCATGAGCGGTGCGCCGAACATCGACAACGCGGTGAGGACGGGCGAGCCGGTGGCTGCGTAGGTGATGGTCCCGAGCGCGAGCGACGCGACGGAGTACGAGCCGATGTTGAGGCACTGGACGAGGAAGAGGACGCGGAACTCCCGCACGGCGAACAGCTGTCGGTACGTCTGCACCGGCACACGGTGCCCGACACCGGCGGCCCGACGCTAATGTTTCGGGCTGAGTCGAAAGGTGGTGGACCGTGGGGACCTGGCAGATCTCGGCCGACCTGCTCGCGCGGAGCCGGTTCGTCGTCTCGCCACGCATCGAGACGGTCGGCGCCCTCAACGACCTCGTCCGCCCCTCCGACCCGCAGGGCCGGGCCCTGGCCACGGCCCACGGCGAGGCCTTTCGCGCCATGCTCGACGATCACCCGATTCGGCAGACGGTCCTCGACCACAGCTGGCGCCCGCAGTGGATCTCCGACTGGCTCTGCCTTCCGCCGCACGCACCGACGTCCGGCACCCGCACCTTCGCCGCCGAGCTCGACGACGTGCGCGAGCTCGGCGACCAACACCTGCGCGACTGCCTCGCCGAGAGCTCGCCGACGCGGCGGCTGCCCGACGTCCTGCTCCGCGACGGCGTCACCGACCACGCCGTAGACCTGCTCGAGTGGGTCTGGACGCACGTCCTCGCCACCGACTGGGCCCGCCGCGAGCGCATCCTGCGTGCCGACGTCGTCGCCCGGACCTCGCGCCTCGCGACCCAGGGCTGGGCCGCCGTCGTGCGCGACCTCGGCCGCGACCGCGAGTGGATCGGCGACGGGCACCTGCGGATCAACCACTACGACCTGCCCTCGCGCGTCCTGCCCGACGACGCCGACCTCTTCTTCGTCCCGGTCAACCACAAGGCGCGCTGGGTCGGGTGGCTGCTGCCGCGTCGGTACGCCGTGTACTACCCCGTCACCGGGGCGCTCGCCCGCGTCGACGCCGGCGCTCCCGACGGGCTGGAACGCCTCGTCGGGCGCTCACGGTCCACCCTGCTCGTGGCTCTCGAGTCGCCCAGCAGCACCACGGGACTCGCCGCCACCACGGGGATGGCGCTCGGCACGGTCGGCGACCACCTCCAGGTGCTCCTCGCCGCCGGCGTCGTGCTCCGACGCCGCTCCGGCCGTGAGGTCCTCTACTGGCGGACCGCGCTCGGCGACGCCTTGGTCGCGTCGGGGGCCGGAGGCGCGGCCGCCTCCGGGTAGTTCTCCCCATGTACGCGTGGCGGGACCGCCCCTACGGTCGGCTCGGGCAGGAGCACTTGCCCACCCACCACACGGAACACAGGGGTAGTCATGTGTGAGCTCCACGAAGACCTCGGCAGCACCGGCGTCGCGCCGGCCTCGACCGTCACCGACGGCGTCGGTCGCCGCACGCTGATCCGCGGGGCCGGCGGCCTCCTCCTCGGCGGCGGTCTCATCGCCGCCACGGCGACCGCGGCCAGCGCCGCCACCTCCCAGAACGGCTGGCCGGCCGGCTCGACCTCGCAGATCCCGATCGTCGGCCTCACCGCCGGTGGCGTCACCTTCCCCGCCGGAGTCCGCAGCGGCCAGGTGCACACGATCCTCGCCTACGTCGCCGGCCGGTTCGACCGCGAGGTCGAGGCCCTCGTCAAGGGCTGGTGCTGGGGCCACAGCTACCGCCCGATCTCCGGCAGCACGACCCTGTCCAACCACTCGAGCGGCACCGCCATCGACTGCAACGCCCCGCGCCACCCCCTCGGCAAGTCGGGCACCTTCTCGGCGGCGCAGCGCTCGAAGATCCACGCCATCGTCGCCTCGTGCAACGGCGTCGTGCGCTGGGGCGGCGACTACTCGGGCCGCAAGGACGAGATGCACTTCGAGATCAACGTGCGCCCCGGCGACCCGCGGATCGCCCAGCTGGTCAAGAAGATCGGCGGCGGCAGCACCCCGACACCCGCGCCGATCACCTGGACGACGGTCAAGCGCGGCGCCAACGGCTTCCGCACCACGGCGATCCAGCACCTGCTGCGGCAGCGCGGCTACTCGCTCACCGTCGACGGCGTCTTCGGCGCCGGCACCGAGAGCAAGGTCAAGGCCTTCCAGTCCTCCCGCAAGCTCGTCGCCGACGGCGTCGTCGGCCCGAAGACGTGGACGGCCCTCGTCGTCACGGTCCAGAAGGGCTCGAAGGGCCAGGCCGTCGTCGCGGCGCAGAAGCTGCTGACGCACCGCGGCTACAGCCTGACGGCCGACGGTGTCTTCGGCACGACGACGACGAGCAAGACGCAGGCCTACCAGCGGGCGCACGGCCTCACGGCCGACGGCATCGTCGGTGCACGCACCTGGGCCAAGCTGACCGCCTGAGAGTTCGCCGTCCGTTCACCACCACCGCGCCCGCCGCAGGACTAGCGTCACGCGTGTCGCCGTCCATCGATGGAGAAGGGCAGGGCACATGGCAGAAGACTGGGCAGCAGACGTCAGGAAGTACTCGCCGAACGCCGACGACGCCGCGATCAAGGGCATCGTCCGCCACTGTGGCATCGCACTGCAGAAGCGCGACTCCTCGCTCGTGTCGTTCAGTGACAAGTCCGAGACCGACCGGGTCCGCGACGGCTTCATGAAGAAGAAGCTGGCGCTCACCGACTCCGACGCCGACCTCGACGCCGCACTCGCCGACGTGGGCAAGACGATGCACGCCGATCGCACGAAGAACCGCGTCACCGTCTACTACCTCCTCGCCGAGAAGTACGGGAAGCTCGACCTCTTCCGCTGAACCACATCTGTACGACCGCCCTTGTGGCACAACATGATCCGGCCGCGCGCCGCGGGTTCTCCCTGCGGTCGCGGCCGGTCGTGTGCGACCGACCCCCGCGGGCGCACGACACGTTTCGGTCACGGTCGCCGACCGGTCGTGCGCAGGTCGTTTGGCGCCCCTCCAGGTGGGTACGTTGACCGGACGCCCGCACCACCACCCCGGAAGGGGCACCCCCCACATGTCGGCAGACCGCACGCTCCCCGCGACCCGGGTGGAGCAGCTGGAACAGACCCTCGAGGCCTTCGACGAGGCCGGCGGCCACCGCGTCCTCGGTGACGTCTTCGCCGAGCTCGACGTCGAGCACGCACTGAGCGAGGTGGTACTGCCCTACCTGAGGGCCGTCGGCGACCGGTGGGAGAACGGGCGGATCGGCGTCGCCCAGGAGCACTTCGCGAGCAACGTCCTGCGGTCGCGCCTGTCGCTGCTCATGCAGGACGCCGCGCACGAGGTCACGGCCCAGCGCCCGCTCGTGGTGCTGGCCTGCCTGCCCGGCGAGCACCACGAGTTCGGGCTCATGGCCGCCGCGCTGACGCTCTCGCGCCTCGGCTGGCAGGTCTGCTACCTCGGGGCCAACACGCCGACGGCCGAGCTCTCGCTCGCGTGCCGCACCGTGCTGCCCGACGCGGTCGTCGTGGCGGCACTGCGACCCACCGCGTTCGCGGCGCACGCCCCGGCGCTGCGCCGGCTCGCCGGGACCGCGACCCTCTATGTCGGCGCGGCCGGGGCCTCCGCCGAGGTTGCCGAGCTGTGCGACGCGACGTGGCTCGACGGCGACCCGGTGTGGGCGGCGCGCGTCGTCGACGACGGGCACCGGCCGGTCGCTCCGGGGCTCGGCGGCGCGGAATCCACTGCGGTGTAGGTCTTTCGTCCTCACGCCGGGCCGGGCTAGGCTCGCGCCTCATGAGTCCGGAAGAGACGCTCGCAGACGCCCTGAGCGGCGAGATGGCCGACGCGGCCCCCGAGCCCCTCACCGACGCGACCGGTGAGGCCGGCGCGCCACTCGCCCCCGTCATCGACCGACGCGACCCGCGGGTGGCGCTCGCGGTCGCCGGCATCGCCCTGGCGGCGGCCCTCGTCGGGGGCCTCGTGGCCCTGGTGATCAGCTTCTCCGGTTGAGCGCCGCGAGAGCGACCGCACGCCCGGACCGGGCGACGAACTCCTCGAACGCGGTGATCGTCGGGTCGTGCGCCGGGTTGCGCACCATGGCCCCGATCGTGCGGTCGGCGCGCGGGTGGTCGAGGGCGACCGGCACGACGTCGCCCTCGGGCGCGAAGGCGGGCAGCACGGCGACGCCGAGGCCCGCGGCGACCAGCCCGCGCGCCGTGTGGACGTCCTCGGCCTCGAACCCGACGCGCAGGTCGGCCCCGGCATCGGCCCAGATCTCCTCGACGCGGCCACGGAGGCCGAACCCGGTCTTGAGGACGATGACGTCGTCGTGGGCCAGGGCGTCGACGGTGACCGACGCGACCGACGCCGCAGGGTGCGAGCGGTGCACGGCCACGACGAGCGGCTCGTCGTAGAGGACCGTCGTCGACACGCCCGGCTGCTCCGGCGGTGACGCGACGAGCGCGACCGTGGCGCGTCCGGCCGCGAGCTCGTCGAGGCACTTGGCGCGGGCGCCCTGCGAGAGGTCGAAGCCGACGCCGGGCCACTGGTCGCGGAACCGCCGAATCAGGGCCGGCACGACCGTCTCGCCCAGAAGCGTCTGGAAGGTCAGGGCGACGGTGCCGTGCCCCACGAGCGTCGACCGGGTGACGACGTCGACCCCGCGGTCGAGCGCGGCGACGGCGTCGCGAGCGTGCGGCAGCAGGGCCCTCCCGGCGGCGGTCAGGGCGATGCCGCGCCCCCGCCGCTCGACGACGGGCGCGCCGAGCAGCGTGCCGAGGCGCGCGAGCGCGCGGCTGACCGTCGGCTGCGGGAGGCCGAGGACGGCCGCCGCGGTCGTCACCTGGCCGACCTCGGCGACGGTGACGAGGACGGGGAGCAGGGCCGCGACGGCCCGCCGATCCACACTCATGCCGTCAGCGTATGGGTTGTGTCCATGACATGCATTGGTGCTCTGAGCGGCGGACTCCTAGCGTCGAGGTCATGACGACGACCCGCCCCCAGACCCTCTGGGACGGCCACCTGCCGGAGAGCCGCGAGTACCGGCGCATCCTCGTCGGGCTCGGCGCCGCGGGCATCGCGACCTTCGCCCAGCTGTACTCGCCGCAGGGCCTGCTCCCCACGCTCGCCCGCGGGCTCGGGGTCGACCCCGCGGAGGCCGCGCTGTCGGTGTCGGTCGCGACGCTCGGCGTCGCCCTCGCGGTGCTGCCGTGGTCGTGGGTCGCCGACCGGGTCGGACGGCTGCGCGCCATGCAGGTGGCGATCATCGCTTCCACGGTGCTCGGAGTCGCCGTCGCCCTCGCCCCGAACCTGCCGACGCTGCTCGGCCTGCGGCTCGTGGAGGGGATGGCACTCGGCGGCCTGCCCGCACTGGCCGTCACCTACCTGCACGACGAGGTCCACGCGTCCCACACGGCGGCCGCCGCGGCCGCCTACATCTCCGGCACGACGATCGGCGGCATGACCGGGCGCCTCGTCGCCGGGCCGCTCGCCGGCGTCATCGGCTGGCGCGGCGCCCTGCTCGCCGTCGCCGCCCTGTGCGCCGTGGCGTCGGCGGTCTTCCTGCGCCTGATGCCCCGCGCCCGGGGCTGGGCCCCCACCGGCCGGGCCACGCTGGGCGACGTGCTCGCCGGCGTCCACACCAGCCTTCGCGACCCGTGGCTGCTCGCCCTCTACGCCCAGGGCGCGCTGCTCATGGGCGGCTTCGTCGCGGTCTACAACTACCTCGCCTTCCGGCTCGAGGGGCCCGAGTTCGCGCTGCCGGCGACGCTCGGCTCGCTCATCTTCGCCGCGTACGCGGCCGGCACCGTCAGCTCACGGCTCACCGGACGCCTCGTGCCCCGCTTCGGTCGCCGCACCGTCCTCGTCGGCGGCACCGTGACGATGGTCGCCGGCGCGGTCGTGACGCTGTCCGGCGTGCTCGTGCTCGTCGTGGTCGGCCTGCTCGTGTTCACGGCCGGCTTCTTCGCCGCCCACGCCACCGCGTCGGCGTGGGTCGGCGCCCGAGCCACGACCGGACGCGCCCAGGCCACGGCGCTGTACAACGTCGCCTACTACAGCGGGTCGGCCGTCGTCGGCTGGCTGCTCGGGTACGCGTGGTCCGGACGCGGCTGGGCCGGCGTCGTGGCGTCGGTCGTCACGCTGGCGCTCGTCGCGCTCGGCGTGGCGCTCAGCGCGCTGCGGGTGCCGCGGGAGGTGCGACAGGCGCCGGGGCTTCGCTCAGGCTGACCAGCATGGGCTCCTTCGGCAGGCGACGCACCTTGCTGCGGCGGCGTCGCCGCTCGGGGATCATCGAGCGCATCTCCTCGAGGCGGCCGAAGCAGAGCAGGCGGTCCTCGGCCTGCAGCTCGGTGCGACGGCGCGGGTTGGGGATCACCGAGGTGCCGCGGTGCAGCGTCAGCACCTGGATGTCGCGATCGTCGAGACCCGACTCGCTGATCGTCTTGCCGACGAGGTCGGCGCCGGTGTGCACGACCAGCTCGGCGACGCCGTAGCCCGTCGACACCGTGAGCCGCTGGCGCACGTCGATCTCGGGGAAGGCCACCTGGTTGGCGATGTGGTCGATGATCGCGCCTGCGACGTCGAGCTTCGTCGCGCGCTCGATGCCCTCGAGCCCGGGCGAGGAGTTGACCTCCATGACGAGCGGCCCCTCGTTGCCCTCGAGCATGTCGACACCGGCGACGCGCAGGCCCATGATCTGCGCCGAGCGGACCGCGGTCTCCTCGAACTCCTTTGTCAGCTCGACGGGTTCGACGCGTCCGCCGCGGTGGACGTTGGAGCGGAACTCGTCACCCTCGGCGCTGCGCCGCATCGCGGCGACGACGCGGTCGCCGACGACGAGGGCGCGGATGTCGCGGCCCTTGGACTCCTTGACGAAGCTCTGGATGAGGACGTTCTGCTTCGTGCTGTGCAGGGTCTCGATGATCGCCTCGGCGATCTTGATCTCCGGCGCGAGGATGACGCCGATGCCCTGCGTGCCCTCGAGCAGCTTGATGACGACCGGGGCGCCGCCGACGCGCTCGATGGCGGGGCGCACGTCGGCGCGGTTGCGCACGAATGTCGTTGCCGGCATGCCGATTCCGTGGCGCGAGAGGATCTGCGTGGCCCGGAGCTTGTCGCGCGCGTTGCTGATGCCGTTGGCCGTGTTGGGCGTGTAGACGTCCATCTGCTCGAACTGGCGCACGACAGCGGTGCCGAAGTACGTGATCGAGTTGCCGATGCGCGGGAGGATCGCGTCGTAGTCGGACAGCGGCCGGCCCCGGAAGACCAGGTCGGGCTCGGGGCCGGACAGGTCGATGGCGAACCTCAAGGTGTTGAGCACCTTGACCTCGTGGCCGCGTGACAGGGCAGCGGTCTTGAGCCGCTGGGTGGAGTAGGCGCGCGGGGCGCGGGAGAGGAGCGCAAGTTTCATGGGGGATGCCTGCAAGGATGGTCGGATGTCCGGGCCGCCACATTCAAGCACTCTCGCCGGTTGGCGGGAATGGGTGACTCTGCCCGGGTGCGATGTCGAGTGGGTCAAGGCCAAGCTCGACACCGGCGCCCGGTCCTCGTCGATCCATGCGTTCGACGTCGCCCTCTTCGAGCGCGACGGCCGCGACTGGGTGCGGTTCTCCATCCACCCGTGGCAGCGCTCCGACGCCGACGCGGCCGTCGTCGAGCGTCCGGTCCACGACCGGCGCTCGGTCCGCTCGTCGTCGGGGCACTCCGAGGAGCGGTTCATCGTCCTGCTCGACATCGGCCTCGTGGACCGCACCGTGACGGCCGAGGTGTCGCTGACCGACCGCGACGAGATGGGCTTCCGGATGCTCGTGGGCCGCGAGGCGCTGCGCCAGGGCTTCCTCGTCGACTCGGGACGCTCCTACCTCGGCGGGCGACCCCCGCTCGCCGTCCGACGCAGGAACCGGGGCCGCTGATGCCACGTCCGTCGTTCGCCATCGGTGCCGTCCGCGTGCGGCCCGGCTCGACGCGGGAGGTCGGGCTGCCGATCACGCGCCTCGTCACCGGGGCCGAGGTCAGCCTGCCGGTCCGCGTCGTCCACGGCCGCACCGACGGCCCGACCGTGTGGATGACCGCGGCGATCCACGGCGACGAGGTGGTCGGCGTCGAGGTGGTGCGCCGCGTCCTCGCCTCGCTGCGCCCGCGCACCCTGGTCGGCACCGTCATCGCGGTGCCGATCGTCAACGTCCTCGGCTTCCAGACCGGTGAGCGGTACCTGCCCGACCGCCGCGACCTCAACCGGGCCTTCCCCGGATCGGCGCGCGGGTCGCTGGCCGGGCGCATCGCCCACCTGCTCATGACCGAGGTCGTCGCCAAGGGCGACGTCGGCATCGACCTGCACACCGGCGCCGACCGGCGCAGCAACCTGCCGCAGATCCGCGCCGACCTCGACGACCCCCGCACCCTCGAGCTCTCCTCCGCCTTCGGCGCGCCCGTCGTCTACCACGCGAAGCTGCGCGACGGCTCGCTGCGGGCGGCCGCCCGCGAGCGCGGGTCGACGGTGCTGCTCTACGAGGGCGGCGAGTCCTGGCGGTTCGACGAGTGGGCCATCGAGGCCGGCGTCGTCGGTGTGCGACGGGTGCTGGCCCGGCTCGGGATGATCGACCCGATCGACGAGCCGCCGCCCGCGCCGAGCCTCGTGTGCCGGTCGAGCGGCTGGGTGCGCGCCGCCGGCAGCGGCATCCTCCAGCTCGAGGCGACGCTCGGGCAGCGCGTGCAGCCCGGCGACCGCCTCGGCGGACTGTCCGACTCCTTCGGTCGACGCGTCCGCCTCGTGCGCGCCGACCGGCCCGGCATCGTCATCGGCCGCACCCACGCGCCGCTGCTCAACCGCGGCGACGCCATCATCCACATCGGTGAGGTCGAGGAGGACCACCCGACGCCCGACATGTCCGTCGAGCTGCCGCCCGACCCCACCGAGACGCCACTCCTCCCCGACGGCGCCGCCGCTGACTAGGCTGCGGTCATGGCCCGTCTCGTGCTCACCGTCATCGGCGACGACCGCGCCGGACTCGTGTCGGCCCTGGCCGACGTCGTCTCCGCGCACGACGGCAACTGGGAGCAGGGCCAGATGGCCGAGCTCGCCGGCAAGTTCGCCGGGATCGTCGTCGTCACCGTGCCCGACGCGCGCCGGGAGGAGCTGACCACCTCCCTCCGGGGGCTCGACGGCCTGCTCGAGGTGGCCGCCCACCCGGGCGCCGACGCGTCCGCCGACGCCACGTCCACCGAGCCCGCGCGGCGCCTGACGCTGCACCTGCTCGGCAACGACCGCCCCGGCATCGTCCGCGAGGTGTCCTCGGTGCTGAGCCGCCACGACCTCTCCATCGAGACGATCACCACCGGCACCCGCGAGGCACCGATGGCCGGCGGGCTGCTCTTCGAGGCCCACGTCGTCGTCGAGGTGCCGGCCTCCACGGACCTCGCCGACCTGCGCGCCGACCTCGAGCGGCTCGCCACCGAGCTGCTCGTCGACCTCGACCTGCACGAGGACTGACACGACGCGTCGAGCGCGGACCGCCCCCGACTGTCCGCCTTCTCGGTCATGATGTGCCCGTCATGACCCGATGGACTCCGGCGCAGGTGGCCGGGCTGGCCCCCGACGACGCGTCGCTGGCGGCGGCCCGCAGGCTCGCGCGCCCGGGGCCGTGGAGCGACACCGGCTCGACCGAGACGCTCGTGTGGGGCAAGTGCCAGGGCTCGGGCAAGACGCCGTACCAGGTGAGCGTCGACCTCGCCGGGCCGGCGTTCCGGTGCTCGTGCCCGAGCCGCAAGTTCCCGTGCAAGCACGGGCTCGCCCTGCTCCTGCTGTGGGTCGACGGGTCGGGGTCGGTCGCCGACGCCGAGGAGGTGGCCGGGTTCGCGGAGGAGTGGGCGGCGGAGCGGGCCGCCCGGGGAGCCGCGGCCGACGCCCGGGCCGAGGCGCGCGCCGACAAGGCCCCCGACCCCGACGCGCAGGCCAGGCGGCTCGATGAGCGGCTGGCCCTCATGAGCGCCGGGATGGACGACTTCGCCCGCTGGCTCGGCGACCTCGTGCGCGGCGGCACTGCGACCGCCCGGCGCCAGCCGCAGGCGTGGTGGGAGACCACCGCGGCCCGGCTCGTCGACGCCCAGCTGCCCGGCATCGCCGACGACGTCCGCACCGTCGGCAGCGAGGTGGCCTGGCGCGCCGACTGGTCCGAGCGGCTCCTCCTCGCGCTCGGGCGCTGGTGGACCGCCACCCGCGCCTGGGCCGGCCGCGACGCCCTCGACGCCGCCGAGCTCGGCGACCTCCGCTCCTACCTCGGCTGGTCCACCCCCACCGACACCGTCCGCGCCGGCGACGCCCTCCGCGACCGGTGGACGGTCCTCGGCGCGCACCGCACCGACGACGGACGCCTCCAGCAGCAGCGCACCTGGCTACGCGGCGCCGAGTCCGGCGAGACCGTCGTCGTGCTCGACTTCGCCGCCGGCATGCAGGCGCTCCCCGTCGCGCGGCTCGCCGGGTCGGTCCTCGAGGCCACCGTCGCGCGGTACCCGGGGCGTGGCGTCCGGCGGGCCCTCTTCGTCGACGAGCCCGCCCCCGTGCCCGCCGAGGGCAGCCTGCCCGGTGGCGTCGACGTCGAGGGCGCCCACGAGTGGGCGGCGCAGGTGTGGGCCGCCAACCCGTGGACCCGGCGCGTCCCGGTGGGCCTGGCCGCCGTCCGGGTCGGCGTCGAGCAGGTGGTGGACCCCGGCGGCTCCGCCATCCGGCTCACGCCCGACGCCGACGTCTGGGCGCTGCTCGCGCGCACCGGCGGCCACCCCACCGATGTGTTCGGCGAGCTCGACCACGGACGCTTCCGCCCCCTCACCATCGTGCAGCGCGGCGAGGTGGTCGCGCTGTGAACGAGCAGCCCACGGTGACAAGGGACTTCGACGCCTGGTGGCGCGAGGTCGGCAACGTCGCGCTCATCGGCACGGCCCGTCGCGGCGCACCACCGCTCGACGTGCTCGGCGTGCGGCGACCGGACGCTGCCGCCGACGGCCCGCGCGAGGGCGCCCTCCTCGACGCGGCGGCGCTCGGCGCGGCAGCGCTCCAGTCGGGTCGGGTTTCGCACCCGGCCGACACCCCACCGACCGCGCCGCCCGACGTGCGCCCCGAGGCGTCGCGGCTCGCCGTGCAGTTGCTCGAGCTCGTCATGACCCAGCCGCCGGCGGGCGCCCAGCAGCGCCCGGCCCTGCTGACCCACTGGCTGCGCGCGTGCGACGCCGGCGGCCAGCGCGTGCCGCACGCCCTGCTGCCGACGCTCCTCGACCTCGCCACCGCGCAGCGGTCGCTGCGACGCGTCGCGGCCCGGGTCGTCGACGAGCGCGGGCTCTGGCTCGCCGCCCTGCGCCCCGAGTGGTCGTGGGTGCTCGACGCCGCAGCCGGCGCCGACGTGTCTGCCGAGCCCGACGTCGACCCCGACGACTGGGCGCGCCTGCCGTCGGCCGAGCGGGTCCCGGTCGTCGCGTCGCTGCGGGCCCGCGACCCGGACGCCGCCCGGGCCCTGGTCGGGTCGACGTGGGCCACCGACGCGGCCCGCGACCGCCGCGCCCACCTCGAGACGTTCCGCGTCGGCCTCGGACCGGCGGACGAGCCGCTGCTCGAGCGCGCCCTCGACGACCGGTCCGCCGGCGTCCGGGAGGTCGCCACCGAGCTGCTCGACGGGCTGCCGGGTTCGGCGCGGGCGGCGCGGATGCGCGAGCGGCTCCGCCCCCTCGTCCACACCACCGGCATGCTGCGTCGCGGGCTCGAGGTGACGCTGCCCGACGAGCCCGACGTGGCCGGGCGCCGCGACGGGCTCGGCAAGCAGCCGCCGCGCCGGTCCGCGCGCGGCTGGTGGCTCGAGCGGATCGTCGCCGGTGCGCCCCTCGAGGTGTGGACCGACACCACCGGTGCCGACGTCGCCACGACCCTCTCCCGCATCACCGACGACGACGCCCTGCTCGGCCTGCGCCGCGCCGTCGTCGCCCGGCGTGACGCGGTCTGGGCCGCAGCCCTGCTGCGCCGGGGCTGGGACGCCGCACTCGTCCCGGCCCTCCCCCGCGCCGAGCGCGAGGCCGTCGTGCTCGACCGGGTCCGGGCGTCCGGCGACAAGGTCGGCGAGGTCGTCGGGGCCATCGCGACCCTCGACGCGCCGTGGTCGCCCGACACCAGCGTGGCCCTCGTCGGCCGCCTGCGGCAGGCGCGCACCGCGCCGACCCTCGTGTCGTACGCGATGCCCCACCTCGTCGCGGGTCTGCACCCCGCCGCGCTCGACGCCCTCGAGCGCTGGCAGCGCGCGCTCGGCGACGGCGACCGGGCCCTGGCGACCCACCTGCGCAACCTGCTCCAGCTCCACTCCGTCAAGCGATCGATCAGCGAGGCGTTCCGATGACCGACACCACCGAAGCGACGACCCCCGACGTCCTGCGCGCGCACGCCGAGGACGCCTACGCGTCCGAGCTGGCGGCGCTCGCCGCGGCCGACGACCGTCCGCGGCCGCCGAGCTGGCGGCTCTCCCCCTGGGCCGTCACGACGTACCTGCTCGGGGGCACGCTGCCCGACGGCACCGAGATCGCGCCGAAGTACCTGGGGTCGCGCCGGCTCATGGAGGTCGCGGTCGCCTCGCTCGCCACCGACCGCGCGCTGCTGCTGCTCGGCGTGCCGGGCACGGCCAAGACGTGGGTCGGCGAGCACCTCGCCGCGGCGATCAGCGGCGCGTCGACGCTCGTCGTGCAGGGCACCGCGGGCACGCCCGAGGAGTCGCTGCGCTACGGCTGGAACTACGCCCGGCTGCTCGCCGAGGGCCCGACCCGCGGCGCCCTCGTGCCGAGCCCGGTCATGCGCGCCATGGAGACCGGCGCCCTCGTGCGCATCGAGGAGCTGACGCGCATCCCGGCCGACGTGCAGGACTCCCTCATCACGATCCTGTCGGAGAAGACGCTGCCGGTGCCCGAGCTCGACTCCGAGGTGCAGGCCCGGCCCGGCTTCAACGTCATCGCCACGGCGAACAACCGCGACAAGGGCGTCAACGACCTGTCCTCGGCGCTCAAGCGACGCTTCAACACCGTCGTGCTGCCGCTGCCGGACACCATCGACCAGGAGGTCGAGATCGTCCGCACCCGCGTCGCGTCGCTCGGCCGCAGCCTCCAGCTGCCCGCCGAGCTCGAGTCGCTCGCCGAGATCGAGCGGGTCGTGCAGGTGTTCCGCGAGCTGCGCTCCGGCGTCACGGCCGACCAGCGCACGACGGTCAAGTCGCCGTCGGCGACGCTCTCGACCGCCGAGGCGATCTCGGTCATGACGAACGGCCTGTCGCTCGCCGCACACTTCGGCGACGGCGTCGTGCGGGCCGAGGACGTCGCGGCCGGCCTCGTGGGTGCCGTCGTCAAGGACCCGGTCCAGGACCGCATCGTCTGGCAGGAGTACCTCGAGACCGTCGTCAAGGACCGTCGCGAGTGGACCGACCTCTACCGCGCCTGCCGCGAGCTCGGCTGAGCGGGCCTCGCGCGCATGACCGTCGAGGTGCTCGGCATCCGCCACCACGGGCCCGGGTCGGCCCGGTCGGTGGCGCGCGCCCTCGACGAGCTCGAGCCCGACTCGGTCGTCATCGAGGGGCCGCCCGAGCTCGACGCGCTCGTGCCGCTCGTCGCCGACCCCGACCTCGTGCCGCCCGTGGCGGGCCTCGTCTACGCGGTCGACAACCCGCGGCGCGCGGCGTTCTACCCGTTCGCGGTGTTCTCGCCGGAGTGGGTGGCGCTGCAGTGGGCCGTGGCGCGTGGCGTCGCGGTGCGGTTCGCCGACCTGCCCGCCGCGCACTTCCTCGCCGACGCACCGGCCCCCGACGCCCCCGCGACTGACGCCGAAGAGCCCGACGTCGAAGACACCCCCGGGCCGGCGCAGGGCGTGGTCCGCGAACGCGTCGACCCGATCTCGACCCTGGCCCGCGCCGCCGGCTACGACGATCCCGAGCGCTGGTGGGAGGACGCTGTCGAGCACCGCCGCACCTCCTCGCTCGAGCACTTCCGGTTCCTGCGCGAGGCGATGCGCGGCGTCCGGGGCGACACGACGATCGGCGACGACGCGCGTCGGGAGGCATTCATGCGCAAGGTGATCCGCGGCGAGGTCAAGTCGGGCCGCGAGCGCGTCGCCGTCGTGTGCGGGGCCTTCCATGCGCCGGTGCTCGACCCGGACACCTTCCCGCCGGCCACCCGCGACAACGCCCTGCTCGCCAAGCTGCCCAAGGTCAAGGTAGCGGCCACGTGGGCGCCGTGGACCGCCGCGCGCCTCGCGTACGCGAGCGGGTACGGCGCCGGGGTCCGCTCCCCCGGCTGGTACCAGCACCTCTTCGTCACGCCTGACGACGACGTCGTGCCGTCGTGGTTCGTCCGCGTCGCCCGGGCCCTGCGCGAGGAGGACCTCGACACCTCCACCGCAGCCGTCGTCGAGGCCACCCGCCTGGCCGACGCGCTCGCTGCGGTCCGCGGCCGTCCGTCGGTCGGGCTCGCCGAGCTGACCGACGCGGCGCAGGCCGTGCTCACCGACGGCTCCGACCTGCCGCTGCGGCTCGTCGACCGGCGCATCGTCGTCGGCGAGCAGCTGGGCCGGGTGCCCGACTCGACGCCGATGGTGCCGCTGGCCTCCGACCTGTCGCGGCAGCAGAAGTCGTTGCGGCTCAAGCCGTCCGCGTCGGTCACCACCGTGCAGCTCGACCTGCGGCGCGAGGCCCAGCTGGCCCGCTCCGTGCTCCTGCACCGGCTGCGCCTGCTCGGCGTGCCGTGGGGCGAGCAGGTCGACGCCGGCCGGTCGACCGGCACCTTCAAGGAGGCGTGGCAGCTCGAGTGGGACCCCGAGCTGGCGGTGTCGGTCGTCGAGGCGAGCCTCTGGGGCAACACGGTGCAGAGCGCTGCCGAGGCCAAGGTCGCCGACGAGGCCGGCAGCGCCGACGACCTCGGCCGCCTCGGCACCCTCATCGAGCAGTGCCTCCTGGCCGAGCTGCCCGACGCGCTGCGCGCGGTCGTCGCGGCCCTGGCCGACCGCACGGCCCGCCAGCACGACACCCGGGCCCTCCTCGACACCGTCGAACCGCTGGCCCGCACGTGCCGCTACGGCGACGTGCGCGGCGTCGACGTCGGCGAGGTGGAGCACGTCCTGCGGACCGTCGTCGTCCGGGCATCGGTCGGGCTGCGCGCGGCCTGCGCGTCGCTCGACGACGACGCGGCCGCCGCGATGCGCGCCGCCGTCGAGTCGGCCGACCGCGGCGTCGCCCTGCTCGACCTGCCCGACCTGCGCGAGCCGTGGCAGCGCGCCCTCGCCTCGGTCGCTGCCGACGAGAACCTCCACGGCGCCGTGGCCGGGCGGGCCAACCGCCTGCTCCTCGACGCCGGGCTCCTCGAACGGGACGAGGCCGCCGGCCGCCTGAGCCGGCGACTCTCGACCGGCGCGAACGCCACGGCGGCCGCGGCCTGGGTCGACGGGTTCCTGACCGGCGAGGCGCTGATCCTCGTCACGGACGACGCGCTCCTCGCGATCATCGACGAGTGGCTGACGGGCGCGCCCGACGCCGTCTTCGAGGACCTCCTGCCGCTCGTGCGGCGCACCTTCTCGCGGTACGAGAACGCCGAGCGTCGGCTCATCGGCCAGCACCTGCGCGCGCTCGGCACCGGCGCCCGCGTTCACAGGGACGACGCGTCGGCGTCGGTCGACCTCGAGCGCGCGGCGCCCGCGGTCGCCACCGTCGCCCGCCTGCTCGGGCTCGAGACCGGAGGCGTCCGATGACGGAACATCCTGAGCCGCAAGGACCCTCGACGCGGCGGGACCGGCTGACACGGTGGCGTCTCGTCCTCGGCGGCGAGGACGCCGACGGCATCGGCGAGGCCGCCTCGCTCGACGCCGACGACGTCAAGCGCGACGAGGCCCTGCGCGAGCTGTACGACGGGCAGCGCAAGGGTGGGCTCGGGGCGTCGGCGCCGCGGGTCGCGCGGTGGCTCGGCGACATCCGCGGCTACTTCCCGTCGTCGGTCGTGCAGGTGATGCAGGCCGACGCCATGGACCGCCTCGGCCTCACCCAGCTGCTCCTCGAGCCCGAGCTCATGGAGGCCGTGCAGCCCGACATCAACCTCGTGTCGACACTCGTCGGGCTCGGCCGCGTCATCCCGGAGCGGTCGCGCGCCACCGCCCGCGCCGTCGTGCGCACCGTCACCGACGAGCTCGAGGAGCGGCTGCGGCAGCGCACCGTCGAGGCGGTCACCGGGGCGCTCAACCGGGCCGCCCGCACCCGCCGCCCGCGCCACTCCGACATCGACTGGAACCGCACCATCGCCGCGAACCTGCGCCACTACCAGCCCGACCTGCGCACCGTCGTGCCCGAGCGGCTCGTCGGCTACGCGCGGCGGGCGCACCGCGTCGAGCGGCAGATCATCCTCTGCATCGACCAGTCCGGGTCGATGGCCGAGTCGGTCGTGTACTCGAGCGTGTTCGGCGCGGTGCTCGCCTCGCTCCGGTCGGTCGAGACACGGCTCGTCGTCTTCGACACCCAGGTCGTCGACCTCACCGACGAGCTCGACGACCCGGTCGACGTGCTCTTCGGCGTGCAGCTCGGCGGCGGCACCGACATCAACCGGGCCCTCGCCTACTGCGAGTCGCTCATCGAGCAGCCGGCCGACACCGTCCTGGTCCTCATCAGCGACCTCTACGAGGGCGGCATCGCCGAGGAGATGGTGCGCCGCGCGTCCTCGATCGTCGCCTCGGGCGCCACGATGGTGGCCCTGCTCGCCCTCAGCGACTCGGGCAGCCCGAGCTTCGACGCCGAGCACGCCGCGGCGCTGGCGGCGGTCGGCGTGCCGGCATTCGCCTGCACCCCCGACAAGTTCCCCGACCTCATGGCCACGGCGATCGAGAAGCGCGACATCACGGCGTGGGCGGCGGCCCACGACATCGTCACGACCCACGAGCCCGACCCGCCCGCCTGAGCCCGACCGTCCGTGCGCTCTGCATTGCTCCACCCAGTGAGCCACCGCGGACTCAGAGCGACCTGGCTCGCATGGCGGAGCAATGCAGAGCAGCCAGGTCGTCCTCCCGCTCAGGCCCTCGTGCCTCTGACCTCGGCGGCCGGGGTTCAGTGGCCGAGCTCAGTCGGCAGGGAGGGCTGCCACGGCCTCGATCTCGACGAGCTGGTCGGGGTAGCCGAGCACCGTGACGCCGTGCAGGGTGCTCGGCACCTCGTGCTCGCCGAACGCGTCGTGGACGACCGCCCAGGCGGTGACGAGGTCCTCGCGCACGGTCGTCGCGACGAGGACCCGCGTGTAGACGACGTCCGTCAGACGGGCACCGGCCTCGGCGAGTGCGGTGACGAGGTTCTCGAGGCACTGCCGTGCCTGGGCCGCGATGTCGCCGGGCGCCACCGTGGCCCCGTCGGCGTCGAGCGGGCACGCGCCGGCGGCGAAGACGAGGCGGGCCGGCCCGTCCGTCGTCGCCGCGTACGCGTACGGCGCCGTGTCGGTGAGCGCGGTCGACCGGACGAGCCGGACGACGCTGTCGGGTGCGGTCATGGCCCCGACGGTAGCGGCGCCTCAGGCGCGGCGGGAGGCGGCGGCCGCGGCGACCCAACGCTCGGCCAGCGCCGCGTCGAGCGGCTTGGCACCCGGCACGGAGCCGGCGGCCTTGTCGAAGCGCGCCACGAGGTCCTCGACCGACGCCGTGCCGACGGCGGCGAGGGAGTCGAAGCCGGCCGCGCGCAGCACCGTCACGTGCTTGCCGGTGGCCTCGGGCAGCGTCACGAGCTCGGCCTCGCTGACCCACGTGCGCAGCGTCGCGCGGTCGACGCCGAGCAGGCGCTGCAGCTCGGTGGCGACACGGGCCCGCGACCCGACGCTGACGAGATCACCGGCGCGGAACAGCCCGGCGGCGGCGAGCGCCTTGCGTCCGGCGGCGTCGACGGACGGCAGGGTCTCGAGCGGCACCGACGGGCGCAGCAGCGACGCCGCCTCGGCGTTCTCGACGGGGATCGGCACGATCGTCATCGCAAGCCGGCCCACCGACGCGTCCTCGGGGGCACCCGGCGTCGGGAAGCGGTACCGCAGGTTGCCCAGCTCGTCGAGGTCGAGGCTCACCCTGGTGTCGAGCTGCACCTCGCGCAGCGCGAAGCGGGTGACCCCGTTGGCCGACTCCGACAGCTGACGCTGCAGCTGGTCGGTGGCGTTGGCGATCGCCGTGCCGAGCTCGTCGTAGTGCCGGCCCGGGCCCTGCAGCGCCGCGACCTGCGAGCGCAGCGCGTCGTTCTCCTTCTGGAGCCGCGCCACCTCGGCCGCGAGGTCCTCGACGAGCTTGCGGTCGCTGTCGTCCTCGACCGAGTCGACGGGGCGGAAGATGCCGAGCACGCCGTCGTTGCGGATGACCGCCGTGCTGGGGCGCAGCACCGCCCCGGCGAGCACCGCTCCTGACAGCGGGCCGGCGGTCGCGGTGCCGAGGTGGGTCGCCGCGCCGGGCGGCAGCGTGATGTGGTCGGTCTTGCCGTTCACGGGGATCGTCCTCCACGGGTCAGGGTGTTCAGGGGCCTTCAGGGGGTGGGGTCGGCGTCGGCCGGAGGGTCGGCCGGAGGGTCGGCAGGTGGGGCGGTCGGGAGGGCGCTGCGAGGGCGGGCGTCCATGACGACCCGCAGGCGCACCTGCGTCGACGCCTCGTAGCCGAGCAGCGCCGCGTCGACCGGGTTGGCCGTGCGCACGAGCAGGCTCGGGCGTCCGGGAAGGGTGGCCGAGACCCGCGCGGCGAGCTGGACCTCGAGGGCCGTCGAGCCGACGGTGAACCACAGCGGCGGCGGGATCGGCACGTCGCCGGGCGGGTCGTTGAGCCAGGCGTCCGTGCGGGCCTGCGCGTCGGCGTCGATCGTCGACTGCGCCGACACGACCGCGCCGAGGAGCCCGGCGACGAGGTCGCCGAGCTCCGCGGCCGGGCTGGTGCTGCCCATGGCGGTCGCGGCCGTCAGAAGACGACGGTCGTGTCGTTGGAGACGATGCCGATGCGGGCCGACACGATCGACTCGACCGGGGAGCGGTCCGCCGTCTCGTCGAGGAAGGTCCGCCGCAGCAGGACCTCCACCGTGCCGTCTGCATCGGTCTGGTCGACCCCGCCGACGTACTCGAACGGCACGCCGGAGGTCTCGATCGAGATCGTCTTGCCCGCGATGGGCGTGCTGTCGCGACGGAAGTACTCGATCGTCACCTGCATGGTCCGCTGCGCGGGCGTGCCGCCGGCGGCCGGGATGTCGATGATCTCGCCGGCGCTGACGGCCAGGCGCGGACCCTGCACGGCCTGGCGCGGCTTCGGCACGCCGATGTCGTGGCGTGGCGTCAGCTCCGAGTACATCCGGATGCGGCCGCGGGAGACGTCGGAGGTCACCTGGCTGGTGCCCGAGGTCGTCGTCCGGTCGTAGTCGAGGTACGTGCGACCGCCGCCGAGGAAGACGAACAGGCCGCCCTGGCTGGAGCCCTCGCTCGTCGTCGACGTCGTCGTCGTGCTCGACGAGCCGGCCGACAGCTCGCTCGCGACGAAGCTGCCCTGCAGGCGCACCTGGCTCCACTGGTAGAGCACCGGGTCGATGAAGGTGATGAGCGGCAGGCGCTGCTCGTGCGACACCGACTCGTCGATGTTGCCGTCGTCGTCGTACACGGTCTCCTGGACCGCGAGGATGTCGACGGTGGTCTCGGCGAGCGCCGTCGTCGTGGTGACGGCGGTGTCGTTGAGCTTGCGCTGCGTCGTGGCGACGGCCTGGCCGACGCCGGCGATGAGGTCGCCGAAGGACGTTCCGGCGCGGGCGAGCTCGTCACTCACGTCGGAGTTGGGGATGTCGAGCGGGGCCGTTCCGGCCCCGACCGGTGTGATGGTCATGGTTGCTCCTTGAAGTCGCGGAAGTCGCGCGGTGGTGGGTGGGCTCCGGCGCGACGCGTCAGAGCGTGACCTGGCTGCTCTGGCGCACCTGCCCCAGCGAGGCGGTGACCGGGAACTGGCGAGGCGTCACGGTGGCGCCGACCGGGACGACGCGCGAGAGGGTGACCTCGACCTCGCCGTCGGTGTTGGTGGTGCTGCCGTCGAACCCGCCACCGGTCGTGAAGCTGATGCCGAGGCCGGTCGCCTCGACGACGAGGTTCTTGGCCGGGTTGACGGCCCCGGAGGCCTTGAGCACCTTGATGCGGACCTTGACCGAACGCGTCCGCACGCCGGCGGTCGTCGCGTCGGTGACCGACCCCTGCGAGAAGTACACGCGCGGGCCGATGTCGACGTTGGCCGGCGGCGTGAACCCGTCGGCCTCGCGCGGCGCGAGGAGCGCGTCGACGCGGACCTGCCCCTGCGACCAGTCGACCTCCTGCTCCGAGCTCGACGTGACGTTCGTCGTCTTCGACGTGTCGTGGGTGTCGAACCACCCGAGGAAGCCCCAGAACATGCCGACGGCGTTGTAGCCGATCGAGACCTGCTCGCGCTTGAACGTCATGGCCTGCGTGTTGTCGATCTCGCCGACCTCGAGGTCCATCGCGAGGCGCACGTACTTCCACTCGTGCACCGTCGGGGTGATGAAGTTGAGCACCGACACCTCGGAGGTGAAGAGCTCGGTGGCGTCGAGGTCGGGCAGGCCGTCGTCGTCGAGCGTCTGGATGACGTCGGTGACGACCTTGATCTTCTTGTCCGACAAGGCCTGGACGCTGTCGACGAGCCCCTTGTCGAGTGCGGTCTGCGACGTCGCGACGCCGAGGCCGATCGAGGAGAGGACGTTGCCGAACGTCGGTGCGACGCGACCGAGCTCGTCGGTGACGTCGGCGCCGAGCTCGGCGGGCGTCGTCGCGGCCCCGGCGGGCACGGTGTCGTCGAGGACGACCCCGCCCACGGGACGCGTCGCCCGTCGGGTGACGGCCCGCGCGCTGCTCGACCCGTTCGAGCCGTTCGCGCCGTTGGTGGGCGCCGCCGCGCTCGCCGTCCTGGACGCCGTCGCGGGACGACGTGCCGAGGACCGGCGGGCGCGGGACGCAGTCTTCGTGTCAGCCATGATGTGGCTCCTGACTCTGTGCGTGGCCGGTCTGCCTCGGCAGACCGTCACGGGGGCGGACCCGTGCCCCCGATGGGGGTCAGAGTCACGACGGCGTGTGAGTGATACGTCCCGATGTGCGCCGTAGCCGGCTGCCCCGCGGCGCGCGCACCGCGAGGGCGAAGCGGCGCGGGCCGGTCATGACGCGGCTGCCGGCCACCTCGATGCGGTGCAGCCCGTCGGTCGCGGTCGGGAGGTCGACGACCTCGACCGTGTGGACGGTGTCGGGCCGGCCCGGGGCGCCGTCGGGGTGGTTGCCCCACCACGCGGTGCCGTCGGGCGTGGCGACGACGAGGTCGAGGTCGTCGACGAGACGCGGGTCGGGCGCGTCGTACCACGCGAGCGCGACGCGGACCGGGCCACCGCCCGGAGGCACGCGCAGCGTCCAGCCCCGTCGGCCGCCGGTGTCGACGGCATCGGCCGCCGCGTCGACGAGCCAGGCGACGTGGTCGGGCCCCGAGGACAGCGACCCGGCGACGTCGAGGCGCCCCCACCCGCACACCTGCGGGTCCTCGCGCTGCCCGCTCGCCCCGCCGCGACGCAGCACCGGCGCCGCGCCCATCATGAGGATCGCCTTGAGCCCCAGGCCGGTCGGGCGACGCCGGGCGAGGCGCCACCCCTGCAGCACCAGCGCGGCGCCGCCGCCGAGGACACCCACGGCGATCGACGTGCCGGACCGGTAGCAGTAGTACGGCTGCGGCGACGCGATGCCGTTGCCGACGTCGGACGAGACGAGGCTGCGCAGCCCGACGAGGTTGGTGCCCGGCGCGCAGAGGTCGGGCTTGCGACGCCCGTCCGGCGTCGGGCCGGTGGAGGTGAGCAGGGCGATGCGGTCGGGCTCGCCGCTCACCGGGTCGACGCGGTCGGCCGGGTTGGGGTAGCGGCGCGACGCGTTCTCGAACGCGGCCCAGCCCCGACGCTCTCCGACCCCGACCGTCGGCCCCTCGGTCGCGCCGACGGCGAGGACGTTCTTGGCGCAGGCCGGCGAGTAGACCGTCGTGCCCTCGGGGGCGCGGTCGGCGTCGGGGTCGGAGCCGAGGTTGCCGGACGCGTAGAGGACGAGGTGCTCGGGGTGCTCGGCCAGGAAGAGGTCGACCTCGTGGGCGTCGTCGGTGTAGGCGCCGGCGACGGCGTCGCCCCACGCGTTGACGTGGATCCGCGCGCCGAGGCCGGCGGCGGACTCGAAGAGGTCGCGCAGGTCGAGCGGCCGCCCTGCGAGGTAGTAGCCGTCGGGAAAGGCCTTCTCCTGCAACGGTTTGGCGTCGACATACTGCTCGATGGCCTGCATGACGACGCGGGCCCCGGGTGCGACGCCGTGCTTGCCGCTCTGGCTCGCCGCGCCCGTGCCGACGACCGTCCCGGTGACGAAGGTGCCGTGGCCGCGGTTGGTGTCGGCGGCGCCGTCGTCGGCGCCGGGGTGCACGGCGACGGCGTCCCAGCTGGCGTCGATCGGGCGGCTGACGAGGCTTGCGACGCGGCCGCGCAGGTCGGGGTGGAGGTCGTCGAGCCGCCCGGAGTCGAGGCCGGTGTCGACGACGCCGACGACGACGCCGCTGCCGTCGAGGCCGTCGTGGCGCGGCACCGTGGCCCCGACCGCGGCATCGAGGGGGTCGTCGAGCACGTGCGGCAGCCGCGGCGTCGTGACGAGCTTGACCCCGACGACGCCCGCGATGTCGGCGGGCGAGGAGCCGGGCGCGAGACGCACCCGCAGCTTGCTGCGCTCCTGCGCCAGGACGGTGTGCCCGGCCCGCCTCAGGCGGCGGGCCACGGCGTCACGCTCGGCCCGCGCGAAGACGACGACGTCGACGACGTCGCGCCCGACGACCGACGGCGGCACGACCTCGCGGGCGCAGGCGGCGGCGTCGTAGGGCACCGCTCCCACCGCACCGGGCACGGCGTCCTCGAGGCCACCCGACGCGTCGGGCAGGTCGACGCACGCCCCCGACGGCGGGCACCAGAACCGGACCGTCACGCCGGCGCGGGCGAGGGCCGCCCGCAGCCGCGCGTCGACCGGCGCACCGAACCGCACCACGACCCTCGGGCCGTCGCCGCGGCGCCACTCCCCGTCCGGCACCCGCACCGGGGTGCCGTGGACGAACACGACATCATCGCTCATCCCAGACAGTGAGCCGGGCGGCCGCCGGTGATACGCCGCTGCCCGGCCGGCGCGTCAGGCGGTGACCGAGCGCATCCAGGCGAGCAGCTGCTTCCACCGCGTCACGTCGTCGGCGCCGGTGCCCAGGACGATGTTCTCGTCGTGGCCCCGACCCGTCACGGAGACGACCAGGTGTCGCTGACCGGCCCTGGTCAGCAGGGTGTCGGTCGCCTGCAGGGCGGCGATCGGCTCGACCGGGTCGACCGTGCCCTTGGCGGCGTAGATCGCCGGCTTCGTCGCGCCGAAGTAGCTCTCGGGCTGGAAGTCCCTCCACTTGGCGCCGCAGGTGCTCCACGTCGGCTCGTACGAGCACCCGATGGCCGAGGTCATGTAGCCGAACGACTTGACGAGCATCGGCGAGGAGGCGCCACCGGCAGGGTTCATGACGATCTCGGCGGTGCGCTTCGGCTGCTGGATGCCCGACACCGACGCCGAGGCGCGGAACCGCGCCGTGCCGTAGTACCCGGAGGCCGAGTTGACGAGGTGGCCGCCGGCGCTGAAGCCGTAGAGGGCGACGCGCCTGGGGTCGACGTTGAACTGGGCGGCGTTGGCCTTGAACCAGTCGTAGGCGAGCGCGACGTCGGTGCGCTGCGCCGGCCACCGCGCGCCGGGGACGGCCGTGCCCTCACGACCGGAACCGGCGAAGGCGGCGTGGTCCGCCGCGACGCGGTAGTCGATGTTGAAGACGACGAACCCGGAGTCGAGCCACTTCTGCGCGGCGCGGGTCCCGGCGGCGCGGTCGGCGTTGTGCCACCACCCGCCGTGCACGACGATGACCGCAGCCCGCTTGGTGCTCGTGCCGACCCACGTGCGGTTGTAGTAGACGTCGCCGATCTCGTCGGGCGACTGGGTGTGGTAGCGGAACGTCTTGACGGTCTGGCCGTTGGCCAGCGACTTGACGGTGCGGATCGGGGTGGAGGATCCCATGGTCCCTGCCGCCTCGGCTGCCCCGTCGCCGCCGTTCGCCAGTCCCGACACGACGAGTGCGAGGACGCCGCCCACGACGAGGGCGATGCGGGTGCGCTGGGTGCGGAGGGTGCGGTTCACGGAGAGGAGTGTCACCGGCGAGGTGCAGGGGCGCAGCGATTTGCCACATTTCTGCAGGTTCCTGCAGCGGCCGCGCCCGACGCCACGCTGGCACGATGACGGGCATGACGACCGACGTGCACGCTCTCGCCTCCGACATCGACGCCACGTGCCGCCTCCACGGCGAGTTCACCCTCCGGTCGGGGCTCGTCGTCGACGAGTACTTCGACAAGTACCTCTTCGAGAGCGACCCGGCCCTGCTGCGGCGCGTCGCCGAGGCGATGGTGCCGCTCCTGCCCGAGGACACCGAGCTGCTCGGCGGGCTCGAGCTCGGCGGCGTCCCGATCGTCACGGTGCTGAGCGGCCTGACCGGGCTGCCGGCGCTCTTCGTGCGCAAGGAGCCCAAGGCGTACGGCACCCGCAAGCTCGCCGAGGGCCCGGACGTGGCCGGGCGACGCGTCACCCTCGTCGAGGACGTCGTGACCACCGGCGGCGCCGTGCGCAACGCGGCCGTGGCGCTGCGGGAGCGGGACGCGTCGGTCGGGGTCGTCGTGTGCGCCATCGACCGGAGCGAGCCCGGGGCCAACCGCCTCCACGAGGTCGACGTCCAGACGCGGTCGGTGCTGACGCGCGCCGACCTCGACGCCGCGCGTGCGGCAGCCACCGCCCGCTGAGGCGAACGCGGCCCGACGGCCGTTCCGGATGACGACCACCATCGCCCGGTGGACGCGTCGGGCGTGCTCAGCGTGTGGCGCGAGCGGGAGTCGTGGTCGTCATCCGTGACGGTGCAGGGGCGGCCGGCGCCGTCTCGTCGCGACCGGGCACGGCGAGGAGCGCCACGACGAGCGTCGCGGCCGCGACCCACGGCCACGCCGCCCCCAGCGGCAGGAGGGTCGAGACGACGAACGGCGCGAGCGTCGAGGCGATGCCCCACGAGAGCCCGAACACGGCGAGGTACGCAGCACGGCCCCACGCCGGAGCCAGGCGCGCGGCCCCGGCCTGCAGCGGGCCCAGCGTCAGCGTCGACCCGACGGCCACGACGGACAGGCCCGCCCCGAGCACGACGATCGCCCCGACCACCGAGAACCCGAGGCCCGACCCCTCGAGCGCACCGGTCGCGAGCGCCACGACCGCTAGCCCGAGGGCGACGACGCCGTAGCCGAGGCGCAGCGCCGACGCGTCGGCACGGACCTGGTCGCGGACCCGCCGCACGAGTGGCTGCGCCGCGAGGCCGGCGGCGGCCTCGACCGCGAGGAGCACCCCGGTCGTGGACGCGCTCAGTCCCAGGCGGCCGACGGTCAGGGGCAGCGCGAACACGACGACCATGAAGGCGGTCGCGAAGACCGTGCCGACGACCGTGTGGCGCAGCAGGCGACGGTCGCCGGCGGCGACGGTGAGGGGCCGGAAGCGCGTCGGCCCCGTCGGCGTCGCCCCGTGCGTGCGGCCCGCGTCGCCGCCGGGCGTGGAGTCCGGGACGCGGAGCAGGACCGCGACGAGGAGCGCGCACGCGAGGCACGTGGCCGCGTCGACGACGAAGAGCCAGGCGACCCCGGCGCGCACGACGAGTGCGGCGATGCCACCGGCGGCGACCCCCGCGACGGCGATCGCCGACCACAGCAGCGCGTAGGCCGAGGGCAGGCCGGCCGGGTCGACGAGGTCGGCGACGAGGGCCTGGCTCGGCGGCTCGACAACCTCGAAGGCGAGCCCGAGCAGCACCGCGCCGACCAGGGCCCAGCCGAGCGTCGGCGCCGCGGCGAGGACGAGCTGGGCCACGGCGCACCCGACGAGACCGGCCACCATCGTCGGGACGGCCCCGACGCGTCCGGCGAGGTACCCGCCCAGCAGCCGCGAGGGGATCGTCGCGACACCGAAGGCCGCGAGGACGACGCCGACGAGGGCGAGCGAGGCGCCGAGGTCGGTGGCGAGGTGCACCCCGAGGAAGGCCATGCTGAACCCGCCGAGGCGGTTGACGCAGCGCGCCAGGACGAGGACGGCGAACGGGCGCGGCACGGCTTCTCCCTCGGTCGATGACCGGTGACCTAGAGTTGAGCGGTCACCACCCGACGCACCCAACCATGAGAGGCGTGACTGGTCAAGTGGACTTCGACAGTCATCTCGGGCGCCTTCTCGACGCCGCGGCCGGGCTCGTCAACGCCCTGACGCCGGGCGAGGACGGCGGGCACCCGGTCACCGCACCGACAGGGGATGCGCGCCACGAGGCCGTGACGGGCGTGCTCCTCGACGCCGACGGACGCCGCCCCCACCCCTCCCGCGCCGCCACCGACCGCCTCGCGGCCCTCGCGCCGGAGGTGCGCGAGGTGTTCGCCGCGACCGACGCCGACGACCTCGACACGGCGGCGGCCCGCGTCAACGCCCTCATCGACGCCACGGCACCCCGGCCCCAGCTCGACCGCGACGCCGCCGGCGCCTACCGCCTCCACTTCCACGGCCCCGACGACTCGTTCGACCGCGGCTGGGCAGCCGGCATCGCCGCCGGCCTGGCCATCGCCGTCGGCTCCGACCTCGCCGGGCGGCTCGGGGTGTGCGCGGCGCCGGCGTGCGACCGCGTCTACGTCGACACCTCGCGCAACGGCGGGCGCCGGTTCTGCTCGGCCCGCTGCCAGAGCCGCGTCAAGGCCGCGGCGCACCGCGCCCGCCGACGCGGCGAGTGACCGGCGTCAGTCGCGCGGGCGCACGAAGCACGTGCGGCAGCGGGCCTCGTAGGAGAACGTGCCGTCGTCGGGCAGCGCCTCCGACCCGCTCTCCTCGCCAGGGGCACCGAGCCGCTCGAGGAACGGCACGCCGGCGCGGAGCACCTGGGTGTGCGTGGCGCTGAAGTCGCGGCACACGTCGCACACGGCGCGGCGGTAGGTGACGGCGTCGGGGCCGAGCTCGAGCAGGGCCCGCACCGGCGCGAAGAGCTCGCCGCGGTGGTCGAGGTCGATGCCGGCGACGACGACGCGCGTGCCCCGGCGCAGCAGCTGGTCGACGACCTCGATGTCGCCGATGTCGAACATGTGCACCTCGTCGACCGCGACGAGGTCGAGCTCGACCTCGAGCGCCTCGGCCAGGGCCAGCGTCTTGGTCGTCGTGAGGACGCCGCCGCTGCGGGAGGTGACGCCGGTGTCGCGGACGTGCCGCGCCGACTGGTACACGCGGTGCTTGACGCGCGTGTACTGCAGCGGCGAGAGCAGGCGGATCAGCTCGAGGCTCTTGCCCGACTTCATCGGCCCGAGGACGACGTCGAGCGACACCTCGCTCGCGGTGCGGACGGCCTGCCTGACGTCGTCGATCGTGGTCACGGGCGGCAACGGTATCCCCCCGCGCCGACGGTCAGGGCCAGGCCCGCGCGTGTCACGGCCCGTACCCGTTCGCGCCCCGGATCGCGGACTCGCTGCAGTCGTCGAGGACCCCGGACTGCGAGATCTGGCCCGCCAGCTCGCTGCCGCGCCCGCTCGAGCGCACGGAGGCGCCGATCAGCCAGCACAGCGCAGGGTCCGCGGCGGGCGGAGGCGGGCCCATGTCGACGGAGGACACCTGCGACTCCAGCTGGTCGAACCGCTGGTCCTGGCTGTCGACGAACCAGATCCAGCCCAGGACGTTGCCGACGACGAGCAGCAGGGCCAGGCCGACGCTGAGTGGCCGGCGCAGGCTGCGCTCCACCCCGCCCATCGGCGGCTCCGGGCCCTGCTCGGAGTACTGCGGCGGCGCCGGCGCCAGGTGGTCGACGCGCGGCGAGCCGCCCGCGTCCTGCGAGGTCGCGTCCATGACATCCCCTGTCGACGTGGCGGGCCCCTGTGCACGCCGTGCGCCGACGCTACTGCGCTGCAAAAGCGTTCGCCCGCGGAATGCCTCGACACCTAGCGTGGCGGCGTGCCGATGCATGAGGACGAGGTCAGGGCCACGCCCGAGCTGGTGCGCCGGCTCGTCGACGACCAGTGCCCGCAGTGGGCCGACCGGCCGGTGACGTCGCTGCCCGACGACGTGGAAGGCACCGACAACGTGCTCTTCCGCCTCGGTGCTGACCTCGTGGTCCGGATGCCGAAGGTGGAGTACGCGTCGGGGCAGGCCGCGTCGGACGCCCGCTGGCTCCCGGGGCTCGCGCCGCACCTGCCCGCCGAGGTCCCGGTGCCGACGCACCTCGGCCGTCCGGGCGAGGGCTGCCCCTGGGCGTGGTCGGTCGTGCCGTGGGTCGAGGGCACGACGCCGCCGCGCCTCGGCTCGGACGACGTCCTGCTCGCCCGCGACCTCGCGACGTTCACCCGCGCGCTGCACGCGGTCGACGCCACCGGTGGCCCGACGAAGCCGCCCGGTTCGCGCGGCACGCCGCTGCGGCATGCCGACCGGATGGCCCGAGCCGGGCTCGACCAGCTGCGCGGCCACGACGACGGCTTCGACCTCGGCGCTGCCGAGCGGGCCTGGGCCGCGTGCCTCGCCGCACCCGACTGGGACCGCGACCCGGTGTGGATCCACGGCGACCTCCAGCCCGGCAACCTCGTCGTCGACGCGGGCCGGCTCGCCGCCGTCATCGACTGGGGCGCACTCGGGGTCGGCGACCCGGCACCCGACGTCGCCGCCGCGCTGTGGACCTTCACGGGCGCCGCCCGCGACACCTACCGTGACGCCGTGGCGCCCGACGACGCGACGTGGGTGCGGGCCTGCGGCTGGGCCCTCGCGCCCTCGCTCTACGGCATCGGCTACTACCGCCACACGTTCCCGCGGATGGCCGAGCACGGCCGCCGGATGGTGCGCGCCGTCATCGCCGAGCTGGCTTGACCCGCTGGCCTGACCCGCTGGCCTGACCCGCTGGCCTGATGCGCCGTCGTGGCGGTGGTGTGGGGGCGCTGTGGGTGCTCCGTGGCTGGGGCGTGCCGCGGCCACCGCCGACGCTGGAGAGGTCAGCACCACACCAGCGAAAGGCCCTGACCGTGAGCACCACGACCTTCAGCACCACGCCGACCACCGACCGCCCGTGGGTCCACGAGATGGTCATCGTCCACCGCGCCTTCCGCCGCGAGACGCGACTGCTGCCGGGACTCGTCCGCGAGGTCGCCGACGGCGACGTGGAGCGGGCCCGGACCCTCGCCGAGGTGCTTCGCCTCGTGCTCGCCGGCCTCGAGATGCACCACACCGGGGAGGACGCCGTCCTGTGGCCGGCGCTGCTCGAGCGGGCCGCGCCGTCCACCGGCCTCGTCGAGACGATGCAGGCCCAGCACCACGGGATCGAGGACCACCTCGAGCGCGTCGCGCACCTGCTGCCCGCGTGGGAGGCCGGGCCGACCCGCGCGCGCAGCATCGAGCTGGCCGACGTCCTCGACCGGTTCGCCGCCGACCTCGCCGAGCACCTCGACCTCGAGGAGCGCGAGATCCTGCCGCTATGCCTGCGGTACGTCACGGTCGCCGAGTGGGACAGCCTCGGGCAGCACGGGATGGAGTCGATGACCCGCTCGCAGCTGCCGATCCTCTTCGGGGCGATCCTCGAGGACTGCTCGCCGGAGGAGCGTCGGGCGATGCTCGCGAAGCTCCCCCTGCCGGCCCGCGTCCTCCTGCGCACCCTGGGCGCCCGGCAGTACCGACGCTTCGTCAGCCGCGTCCGCGAAGGCTGAGGTCCGCGTCGCCCGGGGCGGCGATGTCGGCGACGACCGCGGCCGCGAAGCGGGCCACCTCCTCCTGCGTCGCGGTCCGGCCGGCCTCCCAGGCCCCGCCGAACTCGTCGGGCTCCAGCTGCGTCCGGGCGACGACGAGCCCGGCCTGCGCGCTGGCGCGTGAGGGCGGGTAGTGCGGGTCCACCGAGGTCGTGTCGCCGAGCGTCGCGGCAGCGCCGAAGAGGTATGCCGCGGCCTTGGTTCGCCCTGATCGCGCCGCCACGCCGGCGAGCTCGGGCACCGCGTAGCCGAGCGTCCAGCCGAGGCGGAGCGGGAACGACACCGCGAGGGACTCACCGAGCAGGGCCGCGGCCCCGACGTCGTCGCCCGCGACCTGGCGCGCCGTCGCGAGGGTGTTGAGCGAGGCGGCGAGGCCGAACTCGTTGCCCAGCGCCCTCGCCGACGTGACCGCCTCCTCGAGCAGTCGCGTGGCACCCTCGGCGTCGCCCTCGAGCAGGAGCGACTGTCCGCGCCCCACCTGCACGTGCAGCCGCGCCCACCGGCGCGGGTCTCCCTCGCCGACCTCCTCGACGCCCAGGTCCTCCGCCCGCGCCTCGGCCGAGGCCAGGAGCCGCTCCCCCGCGGCCAGGTCGCCGGCGAACAGCGCCCCCAGCCCGCCGAGCAGGGTGGCCTCCACGACGAGAAGGGTGTCGCCGGCCCGTTCGGACAGCCGGATCGCCAGGTCGCTGAGCAGGCGCATCCCGCCGACCTCGCCGACGACGAGCATCAGCCCCATGCGGCCGACCGCTGCCCACGCCACGGCGCTCGGGGTGCCGGTGCCGTCGACCCGCTCGAGCCACTCATGCGCCTCGCGCACGCGTCCGCGCATGGCGAAGTACGGCCACAGGCCGCCGGCAAGGTCGGCAGCCTCTGTCACCCGGTCGAGCTCGAGGAGCCGCAGCAGTCCCGACCTCAGGTTGCCGCGCTCGGCCTCGACGCGGTCGAGCACCGGTCCGATGCCGGCCGACCACAGGCGTCGGTGCGCATCCAGGGCCACCTGCCGGGCGTACGAAGCGTGCGCGTCGGCCGTCGGCAGCGCCAGACCGGCGACGTGCGCCCGCGTGACCGCGTACTGCCGCACCGGCTCGAGGAGGCGGAAGCGCGGAACGCCGTCCGGCGAGGGCGCCGGCAGCACGAGCGCCTGCTCGACGAGGGCGGCGACCCGGGGCAGCACGTCGTCGGCGCACCCGGTCAGGAGCGGCTCCGCCGCCGGCTCGGCGGCCGGTTCGACGGCGGCGAGCCAGTCGAGAGAGAAGCCGCCGGAGAACACGGCTGCGCGCAGGAACAGGTCGCGCTGCCGGGGCTCCAGCAGGCCGACGCTCCCGTCGAGCACGGTCGCCATGCTGCGCTGCCGCTCGGGCAGGTCGCGCGGGCCGGCGACGCCCACGTCGGTGGTGCCCGCCTCGAGCCGAGCGAGCAGCGCGTCGGGCGGCAGCACGCGGGCCGCAGCGGCGGCCAGCTCGATGGCGAGCGGGAGCCCGTCGAGGCGGCGCGCGATGGCGGCGAGCGTCGCGGCGCTGCTGGACCCGACGGCGCCGGCGCGCACCTGGGCGCCGACCGCCGCGGCCCGGTCGAGGAACATCGCGACGGCCGGCGAGGCGGTCACGTCGGCCTCGGCGTCGGGCCCGTCGTCGAGGACGGGGAGGGCCAGCGGCGCCACCGGTACCTCCTGCTCGGCGCGGACCCGCAGCGGAGCACGGCTCGTGGCGAGCAGCGTCAGCCCCGGCGCGCGACCGAGGAGCTCGGCCAGACGAGGACCGCAGGAGACCACCTGCTCGAGGTTGTCGAGGACGAGCAGCACCCGACGGTCCGCGAGGTGGCCTGCGACCCGCTCCACGAGGTGCACGGTGCCGGTCGGCTCCTCGACCACCCCGAGCGCCGCGGCGACCTGGGGCATCACGTCCTCCGGCTCGCGCACGGCCGCTAGGTCGAGCAGCCGGACGCCGCCGGGAAAGGCGTCGCCGACGCGCGCGGCGACTTCCGTCGCGAGACGCGTCTTCCCGACGCCGCCCGGCCCGGTGAGTGTGACGAACCGGGCGCCGTGCGTGGTCAGGAGGTCGGCGAGACGCGTCAGGTCCGCGTCGCGGCCGAAGAGTGGCGCGAGCCCCGACGCCGCGAAGGCGCCTCCCGTTGCCAGCCGGTCCCCATGCTCGGACGGCTCGGCACGGCGCGGCACCGAGGCCACGAGTCCCGCGCGTTCCGCATCGTCGAGGTGCAGCGCGTCGGCCAGGGAACGGACGGTGTGCGGGTGCGGCCGCAGCCGCTCGCCACGCTCGAGGGCGCTGATCGCCTTGACGCTGAGGCCGGCTCGCTCCGACAGCTCCTCCTGCGTCAGCGACCTCGCCTCGCGCAGGGCGCGGAGCCGCGCACCGAAGGCGCCGACGGCCGGGGTCCCCACCACGAGCCGACGGTAGCGTGCCGACCAGCCACGCACGGGCGAACGGCAGGCCCGTCTACTCGCCGGTCACCGAGGTGGCGTGGAAGGCTGCAGGGTGCGACACCACCCTTGTCGGCACCCCTGCAGCACCCGTCTGACCCCGGTCGAAGGAGCACTCGATGATCTCGCGCATCGCCATCGTGAACCGCGGCGAGGCCGCCATGCGGCTCATCCACGCGGTGCGGGACCTCAACGCAGCAGCAGGGCCGGACGGCCACCGCATCGAGACCGTCGCCCTGCACACCGAGGGCGAGCGCCGCGCGATGTTCGTCCGCGAGGCCGACCGCGCCTACGACCTCGGCCCGGCCTCCGCGCGTCCCTACCTCGACTACGCCGTCCTCGAGCGCGCCCTGCGCGAGACCGGCGCCGACGCCGCGTGGGTCGGCTGGGGCTTCGTCGCCGAGCACCCGGCGTTCGCCGAGCTGTGCGACCGCATCGGCGTCACCTTCATCGGTCCGAGCGCCGAGGCGATGACCAAGCTCGGCGACAAGATCGGCAGCAAGCTCATCGCCGAGGAGGTCGGCGTGCCCGTCGCGCCGTGGAGCCGCGGCGGCGTCGACACGCTCGAGGACGCCACGGCCGCTGCCGCGCGCATCGGCTACCCGCTCATGCTCAAGGCGACGGCCGGCGGCGGCGGCCGCGGCATCCGCCGCGTCGACTCCGACGCCGACCTCACCGACGCCTACGAGCGCACCCGCGACGAGGCCGAGCGCGCGTTCGGCTCGGGCGTCGTCTTCCTCGAGAAGCTCGTCACGGGCGCCCGGCACATCGAGGTGCAGGTCATCGCCGACGGGCAGGGCACCGCCTGGGCCGTCGGCGTCCGCGACTGCTCCGTGCAGCGGCGCAACCAGAAGGTCATCGAGGAGTCGGCCTCACCGGTCCTCAGCCCCGAGCAGGCGCAGGAGGTCAAGGACAGCGCCGAGCGGCTCGCGATCGCCGTCGGCTACGCCGGTGCCGGCACCGTCGAGTTCCTCTACCACCCGGGCGAGCGCTTCTTCGCCTTCCTCGAGGTCAACACCCGCCTGCAGGTCGAGCACCCGATCACCGAGTCGGTCACCGACACCGACCTCGTCAAGCTGCAGATCCACGTCGCGAACGGTGGACGCCTCGACGACCTCCCGCAGGGCCGGCCCACCGAGCGCGGCCACGCCGTCGAGGCCCGCCTCAACGCCGAGGACCCCGACCGCGACTTCGCGCCGAGCCCCGGCCGCATCAGCCTGCTCCAGTTCCCCGCCGGCCCCGGCATCCGCGTCGACACCGGTGTGGGAGAAGGCGACTCGATCCCCGCCGACTTCGACTCGATGATCGCCAAGATCATCGCCTACGGCCGCGACCGCGACGAGGCGCTGGCCCGACTGCGCCGCGCCATGTCCGAGACCACCGTCGTCATCGAGGGCGGCTCGACGAACAAGTCGTTCATCCTCGACCTGCTCGACCAGCCCGAGATCATCGACGGCTCGGCCGACACCGGCTGGATCGACCGGGTCCGCGCCGAGGGCCGCCTCGTGTCGCACCGCCACTCCGGCGTCGCGCTCGTCGCCGCCGGCATCGAGGCCTACGAGGACGCCGAGGCCATCGAGCGGGCGCGCCTGTTCGAGTCCGCGCGCGGCGGCCGCCCGCAGGTGCAGCACACCGTGGGCCGGGCCATCGACCTCAAGCTGCGCGGCACCGCCTACAAGGTCACCGTCCTGCGCACCGCCTCGCACCGCTACCGGGTCACGGTCGCGGGCGGCGGCGCCGAGCACGTCGTCGACGCCGAGCTCGACCTCATCGACGAGTACGCCGGACGCATCAGCGTCGAGGGCCGCGGCCACCGCCTCGTCACGGCGACGCACGGGACCGTCCAGCTCGTCGAGGTCGACGGCGTCACCCACCGCGTCAGCCGCGACGAGGGCGGCGTCGTCCGCTCCCCCGCGCCGGCGCTCGTCGTCGCGACGCCGGTCGAGGTCGGCGCCGAGGTCGCCGCGGGCGCCCCGGTCCTCGTGCTCGAGTCGATGAAGATGGAGACCGTCCTCGTCTCCCCCATGGCCGCGCGGGTCCGCGAGATCCTCGCGAGTGTGGGCAGCCAGGTCGAGACCGGCGCCCCGCTCGTGCGCCTCGAGCCCCTCGAGGACGCCGACGAGGCGGCCGACGCCGCCCCCGCCGCCGAGGAGTCGGTCGACCTCGACCTGCCCGAGCCGACCACCGGCACCGCCACGGCGCAGCAGCGCGCGACCCGTGGCCTGGCCGACCTGTCGGCCACCGTCCTCGGCTTCGACGGCGGCGCCGACGGCGGCGACCGCGGCACCCTCGCGGCCTACCTCGCCGCGCGCGACGAGCTCGCCGCCGAGGGCACGCGGGGCGACGAGCCGCTCACCGAGGAGATCGCGATCCTCGACCTCATCAGCGACTTCGCCGAGCTGAGCCGCAACCGGCCGGCCCTCGAGGAGCGCCACACCGAGCTGCTCGTGCACAGCCCGAAGGAGTTCTTCCACACCTACCTGCAGAGCCTCGACCCCGACCGGGCCGGCCTGCCGACCGACTTCCGCGACAAGCTCGCCCGGGTCCTGCGCCACTACGGCGTCGCCGACTTCGAGCGCACGCCCGAGCTCGAGGAGGCGGTGTTCCGCATCTTCCTGTCGCAGCAGCGCTCGGCCCCCGAGGTCGCCTTCGCCACGTCGGTGCTGCAGCGCTGGCTCGCCGAGCCGGTCCCGGCGGCCCCGCTCGACGCGTCGGCCCGCGACGCGCTGGACCGCCTCGTCGTCGCCACGCAGCTGCGCTTCCCGGTCATCGGCGACCTCGCCCGCAGCGTCCGGTTCCGCTGGTTCGACCAGCCGCTCGTCGACGAGGGCCGCGCCAGCGTGCTCGCCGGCGTCCGCGACAAGGTGGCGGCGCTCGCAGCCGACGCCGACGCCGCCGACCACGCGCTGCGCGTCGACGAGCTCGCGGCGATCCCCGAGCAGATCGTGCGCTTCCTCGCCGAGCGGCTGTACGCGTCGGCCGACACGCCCGAGGGCATCCAGCAGCACGAGCCGATGCTCGAGGTGCTCATCAAGCGCCACTACCGCGGGCACGAGCTGCACGCCCTGCGCACCTTCACCGAGGGCGGCCGCCCGTTCGCGACAGCCGACTACACCCTCGACGACCGCCACACGCACCTGACCTCGAGCATCGGCGCCGTCGACGAGCTCGTGCCGGGCAGCGCCCTCGACACCGCGGTGTCGGCCGACGTCTGGGCCCGCACCGAGGGCAGCCACTCGGTCGTCGACCTCTACCTGCGCTGGCCCGACGAGCCGGACTCGCCCGACGAGGCGAGCGACCGGCTCGCGGCGCTGCTCCAGGAGCTGCCGTTCGCCCACGACACCCGACGCGTCGCCGTGGCCGTCAGCGCCGGCGTCGAGCGGCACGTCGACTACTTCACCTTCCGACCCGTCGAGGGCCGCCTCGTCGAGGACCGGCTCGTGCGCGGCGTCCACCCGATGGTCGGCCGTCGGCTCAACCTGTGGCGCCTCACCGCCTTCGACGTGACGCGTCTCGAGGCCCCCGACGACGTCCTGCTCTACGAGTGCGTCGCCAAGGACAACCCCGACGACCGGCGTCTCGTCGCCCTCGCGCAGGTGCGCCAGATCGTCGTCGTGCGCGACGAGCACGGCCAGGTGTCCGGCCTGCCGCACGTCGAGCGCGCCATCGCCAACTGCCTCGAGGCCATCCGCCGGGTCCGCGCCGCGCGCGGCCCGGGCGGCTCGCGCCTCGACATGAACCACGTGTGGGTGCAGATCTGGCCGACGATCGAGGCCGACCTCGGCCAGCTGACGGCGCTGCGCGGCAAGATCGCCCCGCTGACCGCCGGAGCCGGCATCGAGGAGGTCCTCGTCGAGGCCGACGTCGCGACGGCCCCCGACCAGAAGCCCGCCCCCATCGCCGGGCGCTTCTTCTACCAGCCGGGCTCCGGCGTCGAGGCGTCCGTCGGCGCCCCGCCCACCGAGCCGCTCGCACCGCTCGACGACTACGCGTCGAAGGTGGTGCGGGCCCGGCGCCGCGGCCTCGTGTACCCGTACGAGCTGCAGTCGATGATCGCGGGCCAGGGCGGCACCGTCGTCGAGCACGACCTCGACGACACCGGCGCGCTCGTGCCGGTCGACCGCCCGGTCGGGCTCAACAAGGCCGGCATCATCGTCGCCGTCGTCACGACGCCGACGCAGCGGCACCCGCAGGGCGTGACGCGCGTCGTGCTCTCCGGTGACCCGCTCCGCTCGCTCGGCTCGGTCGCCGAGGCCGAGTGCGCGCGCGTCATCGCCGCCATCGACCTCGCCGAGCGGATGCACGTGCCGCTCGAGTGGTACTCGCTGTCGGCCGGCGCCCGCATCTCGATGGACTCCGGCACCGAGAACATGGACTGGGTGGCCCGCGCGCTCAAGCGGATCATCGAGTTCACCCAGGCGGGCGGCGAGATCAACATCGTCGTCGCCGGCATCAACGTCGGCGCCCAGCCGTACTGGAACGCCGAGGCGACGATGCTCATGCACACCAAGGGCATCCTCGTCATGACGCCCGACAGCGCCATGGTGCTCACCGGCAAGCAGTCGCTCGACTTCTCCGGCGGCGTCAGCGCCGAGGACAACTTCGGCATCGGCGGCTACGACCGCGTCATGGGCCCCAACGGCCAGGCGCAGTACTGGGCCAAGGACCTCGTCGGCGCGCGCGCCATCCTCATGGCGCACTACGACCACGCGTACGTGGCCCCGGGCGAGTCCGGGCCCCGACGCGTCCCGACGAGCGACCCGTCGCACCGCGACGTCACGCTGTACCCGCACGAGCTGCCCGAGTCGGGGTTCAAGACCGTCGGCGACATCTTCTCCGCCGTCACCAACCCGGACCGCAAGAAGCCGTTCGACATCCGCACCCTGATGCGCGCCGTCAGCGACCAGGACCACGAGCCGCTCGAGCGCTGGGCCGGCATGGCCGACGCCGAGACCGCGGTGGTGCAGGACGCCCACCTCGGCGGCATCCCGGTGACGCTCATCGGCATCGAGTCCAAGCCGGTGCCGCGGCGCGGGTTCCCGCCCACCGACGGCCCCGACACGTACACGGCCGGCACGCTGTTCCCCCGGTCGAGCAAGAAGGTGGCTCGCGCCATCAACGCCGCCAGCGGCAACCGGCCGGTCGTCGTGCTGGCCAACCTGTCCGGCTTCGACGGCTCACCGGAGTCGATGCGCAGCCTCCAGCTCGAGTACGGCGCCGAGATCGGCCGGGCCATCGTCAACTTCGACGGCCCGATCGTCTTCACCGTCGTGTCCCGCTACCACGGCGGCGCGTTCGTCGTCTTCTCCAAGACGCTCAACCCGCGCATGACGGTGCTCGCCGTCGAGGGCTCGTTCGCCTCGGTGCTCGGTGGGGCGCCGGCCGCCGCCGTCGTGTTCTCGCGCGACGTCGACGCGCGCACGTCCGCCGACCCGCGCGTCGCGCAGCTGCAGGAGCAGGTCGCCGCGGCGTCGGGCGTCGAGCGGGCGCGCCTGGCCACCGAGCTCGCCGAGGTGCGCGGCTCGGTCCGGGCCGAGAAGCTCGGCCAGGTGGCCTCGGAGTTCGACGGCGTGCACAGCATCCAGCGCGCCGTCACCGTCGGGTCGGTCGACGAGGTCGTCGCACCGCACGACATCCGGCCGCGGATCATCGCCGCGGTCGAGGCGGGCCTTCAGCCGGAGGCCTGACCACGCACCCGGGTGTCCGAGCTCTCGGACACCCGGGCGACCACTTCACAGGGGATATCGATGGATTCTGCACACGAGCTGATGGAGCGTGTCCGCGCGGACGCCGAGGGCACGCCGTACACGGTCGTCGAGAAGCCGTACGGCTTCGACCTCACGGTCGACGTCGCGGACGCGCGCTGGCTCACGCTGACCGCGGCGCACGGCCTCGAGCGGGTCTTCACCCACGAGGTCCACGTCAAGAAGCCCGGGCGCTACGGCATCACCGATGTCGACAACGAGGTGTCCTACGGCGGGGGCGCCGGTCCCGGTGGCGTGCACCTGTCGGCCGCGAAGAAGGTCTCCCGCGGTCGCGTCCTCAGCTACCAGCGCCGCGTCGAGCTCGGCGTCGACGCGCGCACCGGCAAGGTCGGCAAGGTCGTCGACTACACCTTCCGCGCCGGCGAGGGCCGTTCCTTGATCCGGCGCGCCGCGACCGACCTGGGGTGGAAGGAGCAGATGAACGGCGAACAGCTCGGGGCGTTGTGGTTCGGCGGGGTCACCGTCGTGCTGCTCGTCGTCGTGTTCGGCGCCATCGGCATCCACGCCCTGCTGACCTGACGCCCCCGAAACCTCAGGCCGCGGCGTACGGGTAGTCGGTGTAGCCCTCGGCGCCGCCGCCGTAGAACGTCTGCGGGTTCGGCTCGTTGAGCGGCAGGCCCTCGCGCCAGCGTCGGGCGAGGTCGGGGTTGGCCAGGAAGGGGCGGCCGACGGCGACGAGGTCGGCGTCGTCGCGCGCGAGCACGTCCTCGACCTCCTCGAGGTCGGTGACGGCGCTGAAGCCGGTGTTGACGACGACCGGGCCGCCGAAGCGCTGACGCAGGTCGCGGACGAGGTCGGAGGCCGGGTCGGCCAGCACGCTGAGGTAGGCCAGGCCGAGGGGCGCGATGGCGTCGACGAGGTACCCGTAGGTGGCGGCGACGTCGGCCGGGTCCTCCTCGAGGACGCCCTGGATGTTGTGCGCCGGCGAGATGCGGATGCCGACGCGGTCGGCGCCGATGGCCTCGGCGACCGCGCGGGTCACCTCGACGACGAGACGGGCGCGGTTCTCGGGGGAGCCGCCGTACGCGTCGGTGCGGGTGTTGCTCGACGGTGCGAGGAACTGGTGCAGCAGGTAGCCGTTGGCGGCGTGGATCTCGACGCCGTCGAGGCCGGCCGCGCGGGCCTGGCGGGCGGCGTGCACGAAGTCGGCGACGATGCCGGGCACCTCGTCGGTCCCGAGGGCGCGGGGCACCGGGTGCGGCTCCTGGCCGTTCGCCGTCACCATCTGCCCGGGCGCGGCGATGGCGCTCGGGGCGACGGACTCGAGGCCGGCCTTGTTGTCCGGGTGGGCGATCCGGCCGGCGTGCATGAGCTGGACGACGACACGTCCGCCCTCCTCGTGGACGGCGTCGGCGACGCGGCGCCAGCCGCTCACCTGCTCGTCACTGTGGATGCCGGGGGTGTCGAGGTAGCCCTGGCCGACGGCGGAGGGCTGGGTGCCCTCGGTGACGATGAGTCCGGCGGACGCGCGCTGGCGGTAGTACTCGACGTTGAGGTCGGTGGGCACGCCGCCGGCACCCGCGCGGTTGCGCGTCAGCGGCGCCATGACGAACCGCTGGGGCAGGTCGAAGGCTCCGACCCGGATGCTCTCGAAGGCACGCGACATGTGGACAGCTCCTCGTTCGTTGACATTTCGACGATCGGTACGGTCGTGGCCAACGACGCGGCGCCTCCGGAACATTCCCGGCACGCCGGACGCCGTGGCGAGGGCCACGCGGGGTCACGACGGGGCCGCGACGCTCCGGGTCAGCCCAGGACGACGGCCAGGGCGACGACGCCCGTGAACGCCGCCCACAGCGCGAGGCCAGCCGCGTTGACCCACGGGTGGTAGGTCACGCCGGCGACGACCTCGCGCAGGAAGGCGCTCGGCAGGAAGTACCAGGCGGTGCGCGCCGGGGTCAGGTCGGCGTCGATGCAGAGCCGACGCGTCAGCAGCGCGGCGCGGCCGGCGTGGTAGTTCGAGGTCACGACGCGCACCGGGCCGTGGACGCCGCGCTCGGCCAGCAGGCGCAGAGACAGGACGAGGTTCTCCTCGGTCGTCGTGGCCTGGTCCTCGATGAGGATGTCGGCCGGGTCGACGCCCCGGTCTGCGAGGTAGGTCGTCATCGCGGCGCCCTCGGACATCGGCTCGTCCTCGCCCTGGCCTCCGGAGGGGACGAGCACGGGGCAGCGGCCCCGGGCCTGCTCGGCGTGCAGCACGGACAGCGCCGCGTCGAGCCGGTTTGCGAGCAGGCGGGGGATCTGCCCGTCCACGAGCCCGGAGCCGAGCACGACGACGGCCGCCGGCGCGGCGCGGGGCCGGCGGCGCAGGTAGGCGACGCAGTAGAGGAGATAGCTGAGCATGACGAGCGCCGGGTAGCCGGGCAGGAGCAGGACGACGACGCCGAGCACGGCGAGCGGGGTGGACCCGACGCCGAAGCCCGAGCCGAACCAGAAGAGCGCGACGCCGAGCACCGTCGCCGCGGTCATCACCGCCCCGAGGACGAAGGAGAGGAGGTTGCCCAGCGTGCGGCCCTCGCGGCGGACCATCCGCACGCCGTTGACGACGAGGACGACGCCGGCGACGAGGGCCAGCGCCCACGGCAGGGTGAGCACGACGGCATCGCCCCACCGCGTCCCGTCGAGGAGGGCGTCGAGGCCGTCGAGGACGGCCGCGGCGGCGAGCCACACGACGACCGTGAGCGCGACGCCGATGCGCCAGCGGCGCGGGTCGCGGCGCCACCACGCGCCGGCCATGGCGAGGGCGAGGAGTGCGACGGCGAGGTCGAGGGCAGGTCTCACGCGGCGGGACCCCACGGCGCCCGGTCGCTGCAGCGTCGTGCCCGGCCCGTCATGCGCCCACCCTACGGGCGACCGGTGGGCGAGACGCAGCGGCCGATCGCCGCACCGGCCGCGGCGCGGCAGGCAGGATGGCGACGTGACGACGTCGTTGCCGGTGGTGGACGTGGTCGACGGTGTGGCGACGGTGCGCCTCGTGCGCCCCGACGCCGGCAACGCCCTCGACCTGCCGACCGCGCTCGCCCTGCGCGATGCGGTGGCGCGCCTCGACGAGCTCGCGCACGCCGCCGGGCCCGGAGCGCTGCGGTGCGTCGTGCTCCGCTCGAACGGCCGCCTCTTCTGCGCCGGCGGTGACGTGCGGGCGATGACGGCCGCACCCGACCGGTCGGCGTTCGTCGCCGAGCTCGCCGGGCTGCTGCACGAGGCGCTGACCGGCCTGCGGTCGCTGCCCGTGCCCGTCGTGGCGGCGGTGCACGGCCCGGCGGCGGGAGCGGGACTCGGCCTCGTGCTCGCCGCCGACGTCGTCGTGGCCTCGGAGCAGGCCACGTTCCTGGCCGCCTACGCCGCCGTCGGCCTCTCCCCCGACTGCGGGGTGTCGGCGCTGCTGCCGCTCGTCGTCGGCCCACGTCGGGCCGCACTACTGCTGCTCACCGGCCTGCGCATCGACGCGCCGACGGCACTCGAGTGGGGGCTGGTCGGGCAGGTCTGTGCCGCAGACGATCTCGACGCCTCGGTCGACGCCGTCGTGGCCGGGATCGTCGCCCAGCCGGCCCTCGCCGTCGGCGAGGCGGCCCGGCTGCTCCGCGCCGCCCCCGAGCGTGCCTACGCCGACCACCTCGCCGACGAGGCCGCGACGATCGCCCGCCTGTCGACGACACCCGACGCCGACCGCCTGCTGCGCGCCTTCGGCGCCGACGCGTCCGGCCACCGCGACCACCCCACCGAGCCCACCGAGAACGCCTCGCCGAAGGAGCGCCCGTGAGCGTCACCACCTCGAGCACCGTCGACGACGTCGTGCGCCGCAGCGCGACGCGTCACCCCGACCGAACCGCCCTCGTCTTCGCCGACCGCACGTGGACGTACGCCGAGCTCGACGCCGCGGTCACGCGGGCCGCGGCGCACCTGCTGACGCTCGGGCTCGCCCGGGGTGACCGGGTCGCGACCGTCGGGGTCAACTCCGACGCCTACCTGCTCGCCTTCCTCGGCTGTGCCCGCGCCGGCCTCGTCCATGTGCCCGTCAACTACGCGCTCACCGGGTCCGAGCTGCGCTACCTCCTGCAGGACTCCGGTGCGCGGGTCGCGCTCGTCGACACCGCCCTGCGCGACGGCGTCGAGGCCGTCCGCGGCGACACGGCCCTCGAGCAGGTGCTCGTCCTGCACGGCACCGACGACGCCGTCCTCGAGGCCTGGCGGGCCGGCGACGTGCCCGTCCTCGACGTCGAGCGCGCCGACACCGACCTCGTCCAGCTCCTCTACACCTCGGGCACGACCTCGCTGCCCAAGGGCGCGATGATGACCCACCGCGCGCTCGTCCACGAGTACGTGTCGAGCATCGTCGGGCTCGACCTGCGCGAGGACGACGCCCCGTTGCACTCGATGCCGCTCTACCACTCGGCGCAGATGCACGTCTTCCTGCTGCCCTACCTCGCGGTCGGCGCGACCAACCACCTGCTGCCGCGGCCGGACGTCGCCGAGGTCCTGCGCCAGGTGGCGGCCCACGGCGCCGGCTCGCTCTTCCTCGCCCCGACGGTCTGGGTGCCGCTGTCGAACCACCCGGACCTCGCGACCGCCGACCTGTCGTCGCTGCGCAAGGCCTACTACGGCGCGTCGATCATGCCCGGACCGGTGCGCGACCGGCTCCGGGAGCGGCTGCCCGCTCTCGGGTTCTGGAACTGCTTCGGCCAGTCGGAGATCGGGCCGCTCGCCACGGTGCTGCGCCCGGAGGAGCACGACGAGCGCCCGGACGCGGCGGGCCGCACCGTGCTGTTCGTCGAGGCGCGGGTCGTCGACCCCGAGGGCCGTGACGTCGAGGCCGACGAGCCGGGCGAGCTGCTCTACCGCTCCCCGCAGCTGTGCACCGGCTACTGGGACAAGCCCGAGGCCACCGAGGAGGCGTTCCGCGACGGGTGGTTCCACTCCGGCGACCTCGTGCGTCGCGACGCGTCGGGCTACCTGACCGTCGTCGACCGGATCAAGGACGTCATCAACACCGGCGGCGTCATGGTCGCCTCGCGCGAGGTCGAGGACGCGCTCTACACGCACCCGGCCGTGGCCGAGGTGGCCGTCATCGCGACCCCGGACGAGCGCTGGATCGAGGCGATCACCGCGGTCGTCGTCGTCCGCGACGGGCACGCGGTCACGGCCGAGCAGCTCGTCGAGCACGCCCGCGCCTCGCTCGCCGGCTTCAAGCTGCCCAAGCGCGTCCACTTCGTCGACGAGCTGCCGCGCAACCAGAGCGGCAAGCTGCTCAAGCGGGTGCTGCGCGACGACCTCGCCGAGGGGTAGCCGGAGGGGCTGTCGGCGGACGCGGCTACGCTCTGGCGCGTGATGCTGCCCGCGAGAACCGTTGTCCCCGTTGGCTGCTGCCATCGCCCTACGCGAATCTGGCTGGCGGCCAGCCGTGCTCGGTAGAACCCATGCCACGTCGGGCGCCGTGGCGGTTCTCGCCCTCGTGCCGGTGCTGCGCGACCACGGTGTCACGGTCGACGGCTGGGCCGTTCCCGTCGCCGCCGTCGTCGGGGCCGGCGGCGCGATGCTGCCCGACTTCGACCACCACCACGCGACGATCGCCCGCTCGGTCGGGCCGGTCACGGCCCTGCTCGCGCGTGGCGTCGGGGCCATCTCGGGCGGTCACCGCAACGGCACGCACTCGCTCCTCGGGGTGGCGTTCTTCACCGGGCTCGCCACGTTCCTGACCCACGTCGGTGGCCTCGCGCTCGGCATCTTCCTCGCGTTCCTCTTCGCCATCGCGTCGGCCGCCCTGCGGCTCAGCATGATCCGCGCGACGGTCGGCCACACGCTCGTGTGCCTCGCCGTCGGCGCCCTCCTGGCCCGGGGCACCCTCATGGACTCCTTCCCCGTCGATGTCGTGCCATGGGCGGTCGCGGTCGGCGCCCTGACGCACCTCGTCGGCGACATGGCCACGGTGCAGGGGTGCCCCCTGTTCTGGCCGTTCCACCGGCACCGCTACAACTTCGCCTCGCTCAGCACCGACCACGCCACCGAGCGGTTCGTCGTCGGGCCGGCACTCTTCCTCGCCGCGGCGTGGCTGACGTTCTCGCTCGCCGGCGGCGTCGAGGTGCTGCTCCCCTCCATCGACGCGACGCTCGAGCTCGTCGGGGTCGGTTCGGCCGGCCACTGAGCGCGCCGACGGACCGCGGGCGGTCTCAGTGGCTTGCGTCGGCGTCGGCGTCGGCGGCCCCGAGGTGATCGGCGAGGGCGTCGAGCGCGGTCGGCTCACACCCGGCGGCCCACGCCTCGTATGCGGACTCGCGGGCCGCGTCGTACGCGTCGGGCTTGAGCGCGGCGATGACCGACGCCACCGCCTTGGCCTCGGCGCACTCGCCGTGCAGCCGCAGCGTCGCCGGGTCGGGGTAGGCGGCGTCGGGGTCCAGGCCCTGGTCGCAGGCGGCGTCGAGTCGGCGTTCGAGCTCCCAGAGCCGGACGAGCTCGTCCATGCCGGGCCCGGCGGCCAGCCCTCCCCGTGCGACGTCGAGGGCGCTGCGGTCGTGGACGCCGGCCACGCCGCACGCGAGCCGCGCCACCGCGAAGGCGAACCGACGGGCGCCTCCGGCGGTCGCGGCACCGATGCGCGCGGTCAGCGCGGGCGCGACGGACTCGAGGCGATAGGCCGGCACTGCGCCTCCCGGGGCGGACGGTTGGTCTGCTGACGACTCGGTACGTACCCGTTCGGGCCATCCGGGCGTCACCGGGCTGCCGTGGGGCACCGCGCCGACGCGCCTCGCCGACAGCGCACCACGCGGCTTCCGGCACGTGTCGACGACCCCGCTGCCGGGCGGCGTCCAGCTGTCGGTGCACGCACGCGCCTGAGGCGCCCGGGCGACATGCGCCCGGACGCCCCGACACGCGGTTCAGCGCGTCAGTGGGTCACTGGCAGCACGCGTTGTAGCCGCGGTCCATCCAGAACTGGGTCGGCACCGGGTTGACCAGCGTCGTGTCGCTGCTGAACGTCGCCGCGGTCTGGCGACCCGGTCGCATCTCGACGTGGGTGTGCGAGCCGGTCGCACCGCGGGCGGCCTCGTCGCCGATCTTCTGGCCCTTGGAGATCGACTGTCCCACAGTGAAGCCCAGCGGGTTCAGGTGCAGGTAGATGACCGTCTTGTCGTACGTCGCGTTGTACACGGCGAGCGTCGACAAGGCGTCGGTCGCGTCGCTGCCCTCGGTCACGCGGGTCACCGTCCCGCCGAGCACGGCGAAGACGTCCGCGCCCGCCGCGTCGGCCACGTCGATGCCCTCGTGGCGCCCGGCGGTGTTGAGGTAGCCGTCGAACCAGGCCGTGACCCGGGCCGACGACGAGTGGTAGACGCCGTACTCGAACGAGTCGTTGGCGGTGTCACCGACGAGGTGACCGGCATCCTCGTTCTTCAGCTCCGAGCGCAGGTCGGCCTTGACGCCGGGGTCGATGGAGTCGATGGCGCCGGAGAAGCCGCTGCGGTAGAACACCGTCGCGACGGAGGCCTCGCGGTTCCAGACCGACGCGGCGTTGTTCTTGACGCACTGGCCCTGGCCGTTGCCGGCCGACACGAACGTGATGCAGCCGGCGCCGGTGCCGTAGTCGGACTGGCTGTTTGCGAGGTCGACGAGGGAGCCGCCGTTGCCGGAGTTGTAGTACAGGCAGAACTCGCCGCTCTCGCAGACGCCGTTGCGGGCGGTGGCCGCCTGCGCGGCCGGAGCCGGCGTGACGAGCGCTGCGGCGAGGGCGGCCGCGAGCGCGGTCGCCGCGATGGTCTTCTTCATGTGATCCCCTGTGGTCTCGGGGCCGTGGCCCCTGGCTCCGCGTGCGCGGTCACGCCCGCGGTCGTAGCGCGATCACGCTAGGGCAGCACCGGGCCGGTCGGCGCGGGGAGAACCGGGGAGCACTCCCCGTTCACCCGGTGAGACTGGGTGCCACCGGTCGCGCGCGGACCGCGTCGAGCAGCCGCCGCGCCCGGTCGGCGTCCTGGTCCTCGACCGTCTCGGCGCGCAGGCACGCGTCTTCGAGCCGCTCGACCGCGCGGTCGAGGTCGTCCAGGGCGACCAGCGCCTGGCCGGCACGCAGGTCGGCCCGCGTCGCCGCGCGGACGTCGGCGATCTCGCGGGCCAGCGCGGCCGCGGCGTCGGCATGGCGCAACCCCTCGGCGGGTGCACCGGTCACCGTCTCGAGCTCGGACAGGTCGAGCAGCGCTTCGACGACGTGGACCGAGGACTCGAGGTCGTGGGCGAGAGCGAGGGTGTCCTCCAGGGCGGGGCGGGCGCGGTCGGTCGCACCGGAGCGCAGCAGGGCCACCCCCAGGTTGCCGAGGGCTGCGCACTCGCTCGCGCGGTTGCCGTGGGCGCGCGCGTGCCCGAGGGCCGCCTCGGCCCGCTCGACCGACTCCGCATGTCGGTCCAGCTGGAGCAGGATCTGCGCGAGCGTGTTGTTCGTCGCCGCCAGGCCGTAGGCGTCCCCACACTCCTCCTGCACCCGCAGCCCGCGCTGCGCCGCCTCCAGCGCCCCCTCGAGGTCACGCGCGTAGTACCGGCTCGTCCCGAGGTTCGCGAGCGCGCGGCCGAGCCGCACACGGTCGCCCGACCGTTCGGACAGCTCGGCGACCTCGGTCGCCGTCCGCACGGCCGCGTCGGTCTCGCCGAGCCGCAGCTGCGCGATGCCGAGGCGGCCGAGCGCGGAGAGCCGCTGGGGGTCCGCCACGGCGGCGGACGCAGCGGCGGCGTGCACCGCTGCCGCGTCGTGCCAGTGCCCCGCCTGGTCGAGGTAGCGGTAGAGGTGGTCGGAGAGCAGCACCGAGACGGCTTCGTCACCGCCCGTCACGGGCCGGTGCACGAGGGAGAGGAGGTTGCCGCGTTCCGCCTCGAGCCACCCGAGGGCCTCCGAGCGCGACGGGAACTCCGGCGCCCCCACCCGCTCGACGACGTCGAGGGCACGCGGCCCGACCGGCAGCAGCACGTCACGCTCGCCCGGGGTGTGCGCTCCCATGGCGAGGCGGGTGGTGGCGACGTACCAGTCGGCGACGCGGTGCGCCGCGGCCACGGCTGCGTCGGCTCCCAGACGACGACCGAGGTCCTCGGCGAAGACGCGCAGCAGGTCGTGGAGGGTGAAGCGGCCGCGGCCGAGCGTCACGACGAGGTGCGCGTTGGTGAGGTCGACGAGCGCCCGCTCGACGTCGGTCACGGCCGGATGGTCCAGGACGAGCGCCGCGGCCGACGCGTGGGTGAACGTGCGGCACGGCAGGGCGCCGAGATGGGCGAAGAGGGTGCGGCACGCCTCGTCCAGCCCGTCGTAGGACTGGGTGAACGCCGTCGCGACCGGCTGGTCCCCGTCGTCGGTGGACAGCTCCAGCCACGGTTGGCGTCGCAGCCGCTCGGCGTGCTCGGCCAGGCTGTCGGTGGCGTTGACCATGAGGTTCGCCGCGACGAGGCGCAGCGCGAGCGGCAGGCCCGAGCAGCTGCGGCGGATGCTGTCCGCCGCCGTGCTGTCATCCGCGATGCGGGGACCGACGAGCCGGGTGAGCAGCTCCATCGAGTCGGTGTCGGCCAGTGGCCCCAGGTCGACCACCTGCGTGGCAGCATCGGCGACCACCCCGGTGAGCCGGCCGCGACCGGTGACCACGACCACGGTCCCCCGCGACGCGGGCAGCACGGGGAGCACCTGTCGGGCGTCGCGCGCGTCGTCGAGCACGATGAGGCAGCGCTTGCCGTCGAGCAGCGACCGCAGGCTGGCGGCGGCCCGGTCGAGGTCCTTGGGGACCGCGCCGGGTCCCGTGCCGAAGGCGACGAGCACCTCGGTCACGGCGGCGAGCGGAGCCATCGGGCCGCCCTCCGCGTAGCCGTGCAGGTCGAGGTGCACCTGACCGTCGGGGAAGAGATCGCGCACGCTGTGGGCCCACTCGACGGCGAGCGCCGTCTTCCCTGCGCCGGGCGGGCCGACGACGAGGGCGACAGGGCTGGGCTCGCGCCCGTCGAGCATGCCGTCGAGCAGCGCGAGCTCCGCGACCCGGCCGGTGAAGTGGCGGTCGCGCCGGGGCAGCTGAGCCGGCACCGGCGACAGCGACACGGCCGGCGCCGGGGACACGGAGACGGCCGGCTGGTCAGGGCGCAACCCCGGGTCACGCGTCAGCATCTGTCGGTGCAGCTCGCGCAGCTCCGGGCTGGGCTCGAGGCCCAGCTCGTCGGCCTGCGCCTGGACGGCACCGCGGTAGGCCGCGAGCGCCGCTGCGACGTCGCCCGCCCGGTAGAGCACGCGCATGAGCAACGCCGACATGCGCTCACGGGTCGGGTGCTCCGCGACGAAGGCGCGCAGGTCCGGCAGCAGGGTCGTCAGCTCGCCGAGCGCGAAGCGGGCCTCGAGGTGGGCCTCCACGGCCGGCAGCCGCTCGTCGCCGATCGCGCGCAGCTGTCGGTCGACGGGCAGGTCGGACGCGTGGTCGGTGAGCGCCTCCTCGTGCCAGAGCGCGAGCGCCGCGTCGAGGTCGTCGCGCGCCGCGGCCGAGTCGAGACGGTCGGCGTTCGCCTCGGCGGAGCGCACGAGCGCCCGGAAGGCGTCGAGGTCGAGCTCACCCGGACCGACCGCCAGGGTGTAGCCGCCGTCGCGGGCCACGAGGCGCTCGCCGACGTGACGACGCAGCGCCGCTGCGTACGTCCGCACGTTGGCCCGGGCCGACGCGGGCGGGTCGGTCCACAGCGCCTCGATGACGCGCTGGATCGGTACGCGGTGGTTCGCGTTGAGCAGGAGCGTGGCGAGCAGCCCTCGCTGCTTCGGTCCGCCCGGGCGGACGGCGACGCCGTCGACCTCCAGCTCGACCGTGCCGAGCAACCGAAAGCGCACCCCTGTCATGGCCGTCCTCTCCGGGTCCCACCGGCCGGACCCGTCGCGCTCGGACCCTCCCACAGCCGGGGCCCCGGCGCACCCCGGAGGGGCCTGCGCTGGACCGAGGGTCGAGCACGGCGCGGTCGGCGGGATGTGCGCTCTCTGTGCGGTCGCGTGTATCGACCCGCCCTAGCGTCCGCTGTGCCCGATCCGCACTCCCCCCGGAAGGAGGCCAGAGATGATCACCACCGCCAAGCAGCTGAAGCACGTCTTCAGCTCGTTCGCCGCCACGATGTTCCAGTGCATCAGCACGTGAGCTGATCGGCCCGGCGGACGGCGCCCCGGCAGGGGGCGCCGTCCGCCGGGCCTGCCTCCGACCACCTGACGGACGAGTGAAGGAGACGGCCGNGGGGGGGCCCCGGGGGGGGGGGCCCCCCCCCCCGGGCCTGCCTCCGACCACCTGACGGACGAGTGAAGGAGACGGCCGTGCTGGATGCCGGACTTCGGCAGCTGCGCCTCGCCTGGTGCGTGGCGACGGGCAGCCGCATCAGGGTCTCGGACGCCGAGGCCATCGTGCGCCACCTGGGCGCGAGCGTCCGCGAGTTCGGCGCCATCGACCAGCGGGGACTGCAGGAGGCGCTCGGTCGACCGGTCGACCCCGATGCCCGCAGAGCCTTCGACGAGCGCGGCTGGCGCCGAGCGGTGCGCGCCGCGGCCCGGACTCCGTACTACCGCGACCTCTTCGCGCGCCTCGACCTCGACCCGGCCACGGTCCGGCTCGACGACCTCGCGGCGATCCCCCTGACGAGCAAGGACCTGCTCCGGGCGGACTGCACGCCGTTCGTCTCCGAGCGCAGCCGGCCGCAGCTGCTGTCCACGACGACCGGCACGACGGGGCGTCCCACGTCGTGCTGGTTCTCCGTCTACGAGATGCGCCTCGCCGCCGCGTTCGCCGCGATCAGCATGATGACGGCGTACGGCATCTCCGAGGAGGACGTCGTGCACGTCGCGGTGCCGGCGCGGTCGACGCTCGCCGTCCACCTCACCATCGACACGTTCCACCTCATCGGCGCCGGTGCGCGCTACGTCGGCGTGATGGACCCGCACGACACCCTCGTCGGCCTCATGGCGCGGACCGGCGTGGGCCGACAGAAGCCCCGGGCCAGCGTCCTGACGACGACCGCGAGCCAGCTGGGGGCGCTCGTGGACGCTGCGGAGCGCGCGGGCCACGGGCCAGAGGACTTCGGCCTCGAGCTCGTCCTGTCGGGGGGCGAGGTCCTCACCGACCACCTGCGCGCCCGGGCCGTCGCGGTCTTCGGGGCCCCGGTCAGCGACGTCTACTCGCTCACCGAGACCTTTCCGATGAGCGGCACGACGTGCAGCCAGGAGCACCTGCACTTCTCCGCCGACGCCGGGCTCGTCGAGGTCGTCGACCCGGCGACCGGTGCGCCGGTCGCGCCGGGTCAGTGGGGCAGCCTCGTCATGACCCCCTTCCCGCCGTTCCGCGAGACGACCCTCGTGCTGCGCTACGTCACCGGGGACATCGCCCGGCGTCTCGACGGGTCGCAGCTGACGTGCGAGATGGCCGGCATCCCCGCCACGAGCAGGCTGGCCGGCCGGGACGCCGAGGCTGCGGGGCGCCGACTGCTCCAGCGCGACCTGCTCGACCTGCTGCACGCCGACACCCGCCTGCCGCTGCCCACGCAGTACGGGCTCGTCCCGACCGGCGACGGCGTCGAGGTGCACGTGGTGGGCCCGGTCTCGGACGGTCTCGCGCTCGACCTCGAACGGGTGGCGGCCGCACGATCGCTGCCGGTCGCCGGGGTGGTGCTGCACGAGTCCGCGTCCTCCGTGCCGAACCGACAGTTCGTCCGCGCCCTGCTCAAGGACACCACCGTCGCGCACGACGCGGCCACCGGAGGGTGGAGGCTCAAGTGATCGACCTGGTCAACATCACGATCGTCGTCCTGCTGTCGGGCGTCGTCATCGCGGCGGCGCTCGCCTACCTGCGCCGGGTGCGCATGGACCGGCCGCCGGTCGGGGTGTTCAACACCAGCGATCTCGTGTTCCTCGCCGGGGTCGTCATCGTCATGCCCGTCGTCTACCAGTGGCTGCCGGCCTGGGTGGTCGGCGCCCTGTTCGTCGTCTTCGGCACGGGCCTGATGTGGATGACGCTGTCGCCCTGGCTCGGTGCAGCGGGGCGCTGGACAAGCCTTGCCGTCGCGGCCACCGACGTGGGGCTCGTCGTGTCGGGACACGCACCGTCCGTGGCGTTCAACGTCGTCAACGGGATCGCCATCGGCCTCATGGTCGTCGGCGCGTCGAACACCTGGGTCCAGGGCGGCATCCGGGCGCGGGCGGTGGCAGCCATGGCGGCCTTCATCGCGGTCTACGACCTCTGCGCGACGTGGCTCTCGCCCGTCACGTACGAGTTCTTCCTGCGGGTCAAGGACCTGCCGTTCGCACCGATCCTCACGTGGGGTGTCGGCGACGGCCTCGCCGGGGCAGGGCTCGGCGACATGCTCGTAGCGGCCCTGTGGGTCGCCGTGGTCGACAAGGCCTACGGCCGCAGGCACGCCCACGTCGCCTTCGGCCTCACGTGGGCCCTCGTTCCCCTCGTCTACGACCCGCTGCTGCTCCTCGGCCTCGTGCCGCGGTCGGCCGCCATCATGGTCATGCTCGGGCCGATCATCGTGGCCCACTACCTCTACCTGCGCCGCCGGCACCCGCGCGAACGGACGTTCGCCGAGTACGCCGGTCTCCGCTCGCACCGGCTCGGCCTCATCGGCCAGCAGCCGCTCGCACCGGCCGGGCCGGGCGTGCGGACCCCGGGCTGACGGGGTCTCCGGCACGGCAGGGAATCCCGGTGGATCCACGGATGTGGCCTCGAGGCGGGGGGTCGTAGCGTCGAAGGACGTCGCTGGATCCACAGGGGGCGACATGGCTGACGATGACCTGGTCCGCACGGTGTACGAACGGTCCTACCGGCGTCTCGTCGCGCACTGCACGGCGCTGTCGGGCAGTCGCTCCGAGGCCGAGGACGTCGTGCAGCAGGCCTTCCTCGTCGCAGTCACCCACCGGGACGACCTCGCCGAGGCCACCGACAAGGAGGCCTGGCTCCGCGCGGTCGCGCTGACCCAGCTGCGCCACCGCTGGTTCCGGGCCCGTCTCGTCGGGCGTGGCCGGCCGCGGTTCCGGTCCGAGCCGAGCATCGACCTGGGGCCTGGCGTCCCCGAGGAGCACGCCGCCGTCGTCTATGCCTTGAGCCGGCTCAGCCTGCCGGTGCGCGTCGCCGTCGTCCTGCGGCACCTCGACGGCCGGGACGTCGCCGAGATCGCCCGCGAGCTCGGCATTCCCGAGGGCACGGTCATGGCGCGGCTGGCCAGGGCGCACACCGAGATGGCCCCCCACCTCAGCGCCTTCGAGGAGGCGGCCCGTGTCTGACCTGGCCGCCCTGGCCCGCGACACCGAGCGGTTCCTCGACCCGCCGCCGTTCGAGCTCATGATCGCGGCTCGGCGTCGCGGTCGGCGCCGCGGCGTCCTGCGTGCATCCGGGGCCGCGGTCGCGGCGCTGCTCGCCGTGTCGCTCCTGGTCGCGGGCCTGGGGTGGCTCGGTGGAGAGCACCGGTCGGCGCAGGCGCTGCCGGGGCTGCTGCCGGAGTGGACCGCCGACGAGATCGTCGGGCACCCCGACGCGTTCGTCGTCAGGCAGCTGTCCTCCCACTCGTACCCGCCCCGCGTCCTGAGGGTGTGGAAGCGGTGCGCGTCCCCGACCGCGGACCATGACTGCCTCGGACGCGAGGCCATCGCCGTCACCGACGACGACGGTCACCGCCTCACCGCGCTCGGGGCGGCGACCGGCTCCAGCGAGCAGCCGGACCTCGGTGACGACGGGCTGTTCCGGGAGGTGGAGGACGGGGTCTGGTACTGGGCGCACCGCAGCCCCGGGCCCGCTCTCTTCTCGGCGACGATGGACCGGCCGGCGGAGCTGACGTTCCGGGACCGCGCCGTCACGCACGCCTTCGGCGTCCCCGGCATCGAGTGCCCCGACCGGGTGGGGGTGTGCACGCTGGACACGGCCGCGAGGACGATCGACCGCCTCGCCCGCCCCGACGTCCCGGACAGCCGCTGGTCGACCCCGACACCTGCGGGATGCGGCCTCTGGGCCCTGGCCGGGACCGGCGGCAACCTGCGACTCGTCATCCAGCAGCGCGACGGGTCCTTCGCCACCGCCGACATCCCGGACGACGACGTCGCGGCGATGATGGCCGAGGGCGGGCCCGACTGCGAGGTCGCGTACTACCAGGCCGTCGCCGGGGACCGGTTCCAGCTCGTCGTCAGCCTCGACCAGGGCAGGACCTGGTCGATCCACCGGGCGCCCGTGCTGGAGGTGGCCGGCCTCGTCGAGAAGGAGCCCCGACCCCGGACCCTGATCCCGCCACAGTGGCAGGCGCTGCCCAGCGTGCGCGACCCGCTCGATCCTCCCGGGTCGCTCCAGCCCCTCGGATGCGGGCTCAGGCCTGGGTGCGCAGGTACCGGCCGAAGTGCGGGACGGTGAAGGCGATGAGGCCCCGCTCGCCCGAGTAGATGAGTCCCTTCTTGATGAGCGAGTCCCGCGCCGGCGACAGGGACTGCGGCTTGCGGCCGAGCACCTCGGCCACAGCGGAGGTCGGCACCGCATCGCGCTCCTCCGGGTGCGGGTCCTCCTGCGGCGCAGCGGGATCCGTCAGCGCGGCGTCGGCCATCGCCCGCAGGTACTCGCGCTCAGCGGGGGTCGCACGCTCGAAGCGCGAGCCGAAGAACCCGACGGCCAGCTCGCTCTCGGCCTCCGGCACGGCGACCCGGATGTCCTGGGCCGTGACGGGCGAGGTGGGCGAGACGTCCCACACGACCTTGCCGTAGGCCTGGATGAAGTACGGGTAGCCGGCGGTCACGGCGTACATCTCGTCGAGGGCCTCGGGCGTGAAGGCGCAGCCCTCCTCGGCTGCCGGCCCGACGAGCGCGTGGTCGGCGGCCTCACGGGGCAGGCGGTCGATCCGCGAGTAGCGGAACAGCCGCTCCGAGTACGACTTCGACGCCGACAGCACGGCCGGCAGGTGCGGCAGGCCGGCGCCCACGACGATGACCGGCAGGCCCGACTGCGAGATCTCGTGGCACGCCGCGCACAGCGCCGAGACGTCGTCGGGGTCGAGGTCCTGCATCTCGTCGATGAAGAAGGCGATGCCCTTGCCGACGTCGGCGGCGAGCCCGCCGATGTCGGTGAACAGCTCGACAAGGTCGATCTCGATGTCCCCGCTGTCGGCCCGCCCCGACACGGTGGGCACATCGATGCCCGGCTGCCACCGGTCGCGCAGCTTCGCGCCGGTCGGGTTGTCGCGCAGGGCGAAGGCCTTGACGGTGCCGAGCACCTGGTCGACGTCCTCGCCGCGCGGGTGCGCCAGCTCGCGCACCGCCTGGTGGGCCGCGGCCGCGAGGGGCCGGCGCAGCCGCTGGTCGGGGCGCGCCTCGAACTTGCCGGTGCCCCAGTCGGCACGCACCGCCGAGGAGCGGAGGGCGTTGAGCAGCACGGTCTTGCCGACGCCGCGCAGCCCGGTCAGCACGATCGACCGCTCGGAGCGTCCGCGGGCGATGCGCTCGAGGACGACGTCGAAGGTGCGCAGCTGCTCGTCGCGTCCGGCGAGCTCGGGCGGACGCTGGCCCGCGCCCGGTGCGTACGGGTTCGTGATCGGGTCCACGATCGGAGGCTATACGCGTCTCTACGGAAGACCGGAGACATCCGCATACGGGGCGAGAGCGTGTCGGCCGACCGATGCACGGCCTGCGGGCAATCACCCGTCGTTAGAGGCGAATTCCATTGAAAACAGGGACAAAAAGGCGCCGTTCCGCACGGTCAGGGGTGGTCATGCGGAACGGCGCGCCTGTGACTATACGGCCTCCGGCGCCGGAATGGGTCACCGAACCCGGGTGATCTCGAATTTCTCGTCGGGATGGGCGATGGCGTCCTGCTCGGCAACGAGGAGCATCTCCTCCGAGCCCTCGGCATGGGTGCGCTCGAGGACGGCGTACATCGTGGCCGCGGTGCGTCGCAGCGCGACCTCGGGGCCGTCGGTGAGGTGGTGGGCGAGGAACACGGCGGCCGTGACGTCGCCGCCCCCGCGGACCGTCATCGGCAGCATCGGCGTCGTGACGGTCCAGGCGCCCTCGCCGGTGACGCAGGCCATCTGGATCGAGCCCTCGGGGGTGTCGGAGGTGAGCGCGCTCGTGACGAGGACGACGTCCGGGCCCGAGTCGCGCAGCCGGTCCGCCGCGGCGAGGAGGTCGTCCTGCGTCTGCACCGTGCGACCGGACAGGAACTCGAGCTCGAACTGGTTGGGCGTCACGATGTCGGCCTGCGGCACGACGTGGTCGCGCATGTACTCGGGGATGCCCTCGCGGACGAAGAAGCCGCGACCGACGTCACCCATGACGGGGTCGCAGCAGTAGATCGCCGCGGGGTTGGCGGCCTTGACGCGGGCGACGGCGTCGAGGACCACCTCGCCGACCGACTCGGCGCCCTGGTAGCCCGACAGCACCGCGTCGATCGACGGGAAGGCGCCCCGCTCCTCGACGCCGGTGATGACCTCGGCGACGTCGGCGGGGGGGATGAGCGGGCCACGCGTCGCGCCGTAGCCGGTGTGGTTGGAGAAGGTCACCGTGAGCACGGGGTAGACGTCGTGGCCGAGGCGCTGGAGCGGGAAGACCGCGGCCGAGTTGCCGGCGTGGCCGTACGCGACGTGGGACTGGATCGACAGGATCTTCACCCGCCTCACCCTAGTGCGTTGCACATCGCGGCTAGTTCTAGTCATAATAGAACTATGTTGTGGCAGGTGGACCCGACCTCGAGCACGCCGCTCCACGTCCAGGTGGCCGCGTGCGTCCGTCGCGAGATGGCGGCCGGCCGGCTCGACCGCGGCGACCGGCTGCCGTCGGCCAAGGAGGTCGCCGGCCTGCTCGACGTCAACCTCCACACCGTGCTGCGTGCGTACCAGTCCCTGCGGGACGAGGGGCTCATCGACCTCCGACGCGGCCGCGGCGCCGTCGTCAGCGCCACCGACCCCGCCCCCGAGGCCCGCCTCCGCACCCTCGTCACCGAGCTCGTCGCCGAGGCGCGACGCGTCGGGGCGACCCCCACCGACCTGGCCCGACTCATCGAGAGCGAGTACTGACATGACCACCGCCCCTGAGCCCGGCCACCGGGACCGGCGCCCCACCGCCGCGCTCGTCGCGAGCGCCCTCGTCGGCCCGGTCCTCGCGCTCGTCGGCGTCGCGCTGACGCTGTCGGTGCGCGACGAGCTGCCCGCGAGCATCGCCGTGCACTGGGGCCTCGACGGCCACCCGGACCGGTACGCGTCGGTCGCGGGCGCCGCCGTCACCGCCGCCGCGATGACGGCCCTGCTGCCGCTGCTGCTCGTCGGGCTCGGCGCTGCCGTGCACCGCAGCGGCCGCGGCCCCCTCGCCGGGCTCGCGGGCGCCCTCGCGGTCCTCCTCTTCGGCCTCGGCTTCGGCGGGCTCACGTCCCAGCGCCCCGGCGTGCCGCCCCAGGCCTTCCCGACGCCGTGGGTGGTGCCGACGCTCGTGGGCGCCGTCGCGGTCGGGCTCGCGCTGTGGTGGTGGGGACGCGTCGTGCCCCCACCGCTCGACGCCGCCCGGCGGCCGGTGCCCGCCGACGCCCCGCGGCTCGACGTGCCCGACTCGACGCGCCTGGCCTGGACCGGCCACGCCGCCCTGCCCGGCCGTGGAGTCGTGCTCGTCGTCGTCGTCGCCCTGCTGCCGCTGCTCGTCATCGCGGTCGTCGGTCAGCCGTGGGTGCTCCTGCTCCTCGCCGCCCTCGTCGTCCTCCTCGTCGTCACGTGCTCGGCCCGGGTCGTCGTGGACGCCGACGGGCTGCGCATCACGAGCCTCTTCGTCACGTGGGGCCGCGTGCCGCTGCGGCGCGTGGCCCGGGCGGACGTCACCACCGTCTCCCCGCTGCGCGAGTTCGGCGGGTGGGGCTGGCGCATCGGCCGCGACGGCCGGCGCGGGTTCGTCACCCGTGGCGGCGAGGCGCTCGTCGTCGAGCGCGTCGGCGAACCACCCGTCGTCGTCACGGTCGACGACGCGGCGGAGGCGGCCGCCGTCCTCAACACTCTCGCGGCCCGCGTCCCCTGACCTGCTGCCACGTGGCCGTCCGGCCGCTCCGCCGTGTCACGATGAAGGCATGAGCATCCCGACGACGACCGTCTCCGAGCTGCCCGACGACGCCCTCATGGTCGACGTGCGCGAGCCCGCCGAGTGGGAGGCCGGCCACGCCCCGAACGCCGTCCACATCCCGCTCGGTGAGCTGCCCGCACGCCTCGGCGAGCTGCCCGAGTCCGACGGCACCGTGGGCATCGTGTGCCGCATGGGCGGGCGGTCGGCCCGCGCCGTGCAGTGGCTCGTCATGCAGGGCTACGACGTCGCCAACGTCGAGGGCGGCATGCTCGAGTGGGAGCGCGCCGGCAAGACGGTCATCGCCGACGGCGACGCCAGGATCATCTGACCTTTCGGGAGCAGCACCATGGTCGACGCGTCAGCACCGGACCCGAGGCACGACGCGTCGCGCGACCCGAACCCCGATCCGACGTCCGACGAGTGGTCGGCCTGGCTGCCCCACCTCGACCCGCCGGACACCTCCGGGCCGGAGACCCCTGACACCCCAAGGACCCCGGACGCTCCGGAGACACCACCTACGGCGACCACGCCACCGCCGCTCCCGCCTCCGCCCGCCCTGCCCCACCTGCCGCCGCCGAGCCCTCCCCAGGCCTCCTTCAGCATCACCGTCACGCCGCTGGGCGGACGCAGCCACAGCACCGGCTGGACCTACGGGGCCGGTCGACCCGCCCCGCACCTCGCGCCCGGCCAGCCGCCGACGTACCTCGGCCTGGCCCTGCTGGCCCTGGTGTTCTTCGCGGTGCCGTTCGGGCTCGTGGCGCTGGCCCGGTCGCTGCAGGTGTCGCCGCACTGGGCCGCCGGACGGTTCGAACAAGCGCGCAAGGCGTCGCGGTCGGCCCGGCGCTGGTCGGTCGCCGCGATCGTCGCGATCCCGTTCGCGTTCCTGCTCTTCGGCACCGTCAACGGTCTCGCGATGCTCGCGGGGCGCTGACCGCGGCGCCCTGACGCGTCAGGACTCCGGCAGTGCCAGGGCGTCGGTGCACACGAGCGTGTCCCCCGCAGGCGCCGCGACCGGGGTCTCGAGGACGCCCTGCACCGCCGCGGACCGCCGCATCGGGCTGCCGGCCGGGCCGACCTGCACGCAGAAGGAGAAGGAACCGGCCGCGGCCGGCAGGGGGTCGCTCGGGGCGGTGAAGTCGGCGCCGGGGACGGCCCGTGCGAGCGGCGTCGGCACGAAGGCGCGTCCGGTGAGGGTGCCGCCCGCGGGCAGGGTGCGGGCCCCGATCGTCGGTGCCGCGGCGAAGCGCACGTTCGGCGCCGTGGCGAAGCCCTGCTTGCTGACCCGGACCGTGCCCTCGTGGGCGTACACCCACGCGTGCTGGCGGTCGGCGTCGGCCGGCAGGCTCGCCGAGCCGAGGGCGGTGGGGACGACGTCGACGGCGGCGAGGGGCGCCGAGCCGGTGTTCGACAGCGTGTACTCGACGACGACGCCCGGCTCGGCCTTGATGCCGCCACCCGTGGCCGGCGAGCCGGGAGCCACGGTCGCGACGAGGCGCACGTCGCCCGACGTGCCGGTCGCCTCGCTCACGCCGCCCGACCCGCCGGAGCCGCTGCCGGAGGCGGCGGGCATCGTCCCGCCGACGACGGTCGAGCCGCCGGAGGAGCCGGCGCCCGGGGAGGCCGCGCTGCCGCAGGCGCCGAGGGCGAGGGCGGCGAGGGTGGCGAGGGTGGCGGCAGCGACGGGCACGAGGGTGGTGGAGGGGGCGCGACGGATCGGCTTCATGACGGTGGAGACAACCACGTCGGCCGAAACGTTGCACTCCGGACGAACCCGGCCTTCGAATCCTGCCTCGACCCGGTCGAGGACGGGCTCGGTGTCACCGGGTCAGCGGGTCACTTGAGCAGCCGGGACATCCGCCGGTCGGCGAGCGGCTTGCCGCCCGTCTGGCACGTGGCGCAGTACTGCAGCGAGGTGTCGGCGAAGGAGACCTCGCGCACGACGTCGCCGCACTCGGGGCACGCCTCGCCGGTGCGGGCGTGCACGCGCATGCCGGCGCGCTTGGCGTCCTTGAGCTCCTTGGCCGGCTTGCCCGACGCCGTGGTGACCGCCGCGGTCAGCGTGTCGCGGAGCGCGGCGTAGAGCCGGTCGACGACCTCGGGGGACAGCGACCCGGCGATGGCGAACGGGCTGATCTTCGCGACGTGCAGGACCTCGTCGGAGTAGGCGTTGCCGACGCCGGCGATGACCTCCTGGTCGCGCAGCAGGCCCTTGATCTGGGTGCGGCGGCCGTCGAGGATCTGCCCGAACCGCTCGCGGGTGAAGTCGTCGGCGAGCGGGTCGGGGCCGAGGCGCGCGACGCCCGGCACCTCCGAGGGGTCGCGGACGATGTAGGCGGCGAGGGACTTCTTCGTGCCGGCCTCGGTCAGGTCGAAGCCCGAACCGTCGGAGAGGCGCACCCGCAGCGCGATCGGCGACTTGCCGGGGCGCAGGACGGTGTCGGGCAGGTGGTCGGACCACCGCAGCCAGCCCGCCCGCGCGAGGTGGAACACGAGGTGCGTGCCGTCGACGTCGAGGTCGAGGAACTTGCCGTGCCGGTGGACGCCGTCGACCGGCGCGCCCTCGAGCGCCTGCGGCGGCGGGTCGAACGTCTTGAGGACGCTGAACGAGGCGAGCTCGAGCTTCGTGACGGCAAGGCCGTCCGTGCGCTCGGCGAGGAAGTCGACGAGCGCCTGCACCTCGGGCAGCTCGGGCATGGCGTCAGTCTGTCACCCGGTGGGGACGCCGCGGCCCGGGACGCGACGGCTGCTCGTCGGGCGCCACCGGCTCGCCGACGCGTCCGTGCTCCTCGAGCAGGCGCAGCAGGCCGTGCCCGTCGGGCGCCGAGAACGTCTGCACGGTGCGGGCCGCCCACGGCCGCAGCGGCGGGTCGAGCTTGATCGGGTTGGACAGCACCTGCTCGGCCGGCGTCAGCTGCCGGATGCAGATGGCGTCGACCCGGTCCGGGCGCGCCTCGGCGAACTCCGTGTAGAGCGCGGGGTCGTGCTGGCCGTCGTCACCGACGAGCAGCCACGTGATGTCGGGGAAGTCGCGGGCGAGCCGGTGCAGGCAGGTGCGCTTGTGGTCCTGGCCGCTGCGGAACCAGCCGGTGTTGGTGGGGCCCCAGTCGGTGAGCATGAGCGGCCCGAGCGGGAACCCGTTGTCGACGAGGAAGCGGTTGAGCGTCGCGGAGACGTTCCACGCACCCGTCGACACGTAGACGATGGGCGCTCCGGGGTGCGCCGCCAGGATGCGCCGGTACATCGGCGCCATGCCCGACACCGCGTGGCGGGCCTTGCCCCGGCGCACGAACGTGTTGAAGGCCGCGATCATCGGGCGCGGCAGCATCGTCGTGATGACGGTGTCGTCGATGTCGCTGACGATCCCGTGGGTGACGCCGTCGGCGACGATGAAGACGTCGGCCGCGACCGGGTCGGTGCCCTGGACCTCGACGATCACCTGCTGCCAGCCCGGTGCGAGGCCGTGGTCGCGGGCGACGATGTCGACGTGGCCGCCGCGGTCGGAGCGGCCGTACACCTCTCGGTCGCCGGCCGTGACCTTGACCGGGACGCCGGTGGCCGGCGACGTGATGAAGGCCCGCCACCCGCGGTCGTAGTGGGCCGGGCTGAGCGCGCCGGTCGCGTCCTGACGCGCCTCGGGACCCTCGGTCTGCTCACGGCCCTTGCGCCCCAGCAGGATTCGGGCGTACACACGCACGAACGACGATGATCCGTAGCCGACGTGCGTGATCACGCGGTTGCCCCAGCCACGGCCGCGCAGCACGCGCTCGATCTGCTCGTGGACGGTGTCCTCGAGGATGGCGGCCGCGTGCGGTCGGGACATGACCCGACCCTACCCGGCGCGGTCGCGGCTTCGGTGCGCCCGTGCCGTGGCGTCGTGGGCGCGGATGGCCACGTCGTGGACGACGACGCGCGCCGCGCGGCGTCCGGGGGTTTCATGGGGCTCGTGCACCCGATCGCCACCGCCCTGTCCAGCGCCGCCACGGGCGACTTCCCCGACGTCGACGGCGCCTGGCGCCGCGTCGAGCCGTGGCGCGACGGCATCGAGGGTGTCATCGCGTTCACCGGTCATGCCGTGCTCGCCATCGGCGCGGACGTCCACGACGACGACGTCGCCGCGCTGGGGGCCGACGGCTTCGGCGGCGCGAGCAACCCGCGCGTCGTCTCGGCGCTCGCCTCCGGCGGCTGGATCGACTCTCTCGACGTGGTCCTCGTCGCGCGCGGCCGTGGCGGCGACCCCGCGCTCGTACCCCGCAGCGACCTGCGCAACCACCCGCGGGCCGAGCACGCGACGATCGTGCGCAGCAGCGTCCGCACCTTCGGCTACCCGGAGGCCCGCGACAAGACCCTCGTGACGCTTTCCCGCGGTCTCGGTGGCCTCCACGAGGTCGGCGTCGAGACCGACCCCGAGCAGTCGCGCTCAGGCACCGACGTCGTGCGCGACAGCCTGACGCTCGTGGCGCAGGACGAGGTCGTCGTCGCGACGTGCGCGCCGGGCAACGCCCGGGCCCTCCGGGCTTTCCTGTCAGCGGGTTTCGAGCCGGTGGCCTCGGTCCAGCTGTGGCGGCCGGAGAGGGGCTGACCGGCCCGCTGACGTCCCCGCAACCCTCGACGACCGATTGGCGCGACCGCGGTCGCCGTGATCGGATCTCCCGGTGGACACCGCCGACCGCCGCTTCAGCCCAGAGGCACGACTCCGGTACGCCCGCACGCTCGTCTGGCCGGTCCTGCCCCTCGCGGCGGCCGCCTGGTGGGTGGTGGGCGCCTTGCCGTGGATCGTCGACGGCCTGGGTTCCTCCTCGCCCCGGTACTGGGTCGCCGACGCCGTCACGGGCGAGGCGAGCGGGGGGTACATCACGCTGCTGCCCTTCCGTGCCGTCTTCCTGCCGCTGCTGGTGGCGCTGACGCTCGTCGGCGGTGCTGCTGCCGGGATCACCGTGCGGTGGACGAGCCGCGACGCCCGACGCCCGGTCCTCGCCGGGTTCGCCTCTGCTGTGGGCGCGCTCGCGGCGATGGCCTACACCGTCGCCCAGTCGGCCGGCGCCACCCGACAGCTCGGCAGCGACTTCGACCGCGACGACCGCGTGCTCATCGGGGTGGTCGCCGTCGCGGTCGCGGGCGGCCTCCTCGGTCTCGTGCTCGGGTGGTGCCTGGCGTACGCGCGCCCGGGCGCGGCAGCCCTCGCGAGCGCCCCGGTCGCCGTGGCCGCCGGGGCGTGGACGACGCGTCTGGTCGTCGTGGGCCTGGGCCCGGACGATGCCGGCTCGGTCGTGCAGTGGACCTCCGCGGCCACCGTGGGCCTCGTCGTCGGCATCGGGCTCGCCCGCGTCGGTGCAGCGCCGGCACGACGCCTCTGGGCGTGGGTGGCCGTCACGGTCGTCGTCGCCGTTGCGCAGGCCGCCTTCTCGGCCTTCGAGCACCTCGCCGGCAGCCTGCACACCGGCACCGGGCTGCCCAGCGCCCTCCGCGGCCTCGCCGGCGAGTCCCGCGGCATCTTCGTCGACGCGCTCGCACCCGCCCACCAGTCGTGGTGGTGGCTCGTCGTGGCCGTCGGCGTCGCCCTCGCCGGTGCGCCGCTCACCCGACGCGCCCGACGCGTCCGACGCGTCGGCGCCGCCAGCACCCCGCGCGCGACGGTTCCCGCGCCCGCGCCGACGCCCGCCACGGCGTCGACTGCGGCGACGGGTGACCCGGTGCCGGCCGAGCGCACGACGCGCTGACCGACACGCCCGTTTCGGCTGTCGCCACGTACGGTGGGGGCCATGCTCCGCAGGACCCCGATGAGAAGAGCCGCTGCCGCCGCCCTCGCCGCGACGGTCGTCGGCGGCCTCGGCGCGGGCTGCTCGATGTTCCAGCAGCCGCCCGCCCCCGACGACACCGCCCGCGCGCTCGCCGCCGGGCTCGCCAAGGCCGACGTCACCGGCGTCGCCCTCAAGGGCACCACGGCGCAGAAGGCCAACGCCTTCCTCGCCACGGCCTTCAAGGGGATGGACGGCAAGCGGCCCACGGTGTCGCTGCAGAAGGTGACCCACGCGGAGGGGTCGGACAAGGCCACCGCCACCCTCGCCACGACGTGGGACGTCTCCTCGTCCGCCGCGGCGTCCCCCGCGAAGTGGTCGTACACGACGCAGGTCGACCTCAACCTCGTCGACGACGCCTGGCAGGCCACGTGGAGCCCCCGCGTCGTCGCCCCCGACCTGCGCTCCGACGAGAGCCTCACCCTCGCGCGCACCTGGCCTCGGCGCGCCGACATCCTCGACCGCAACGGCGCCAAGCTCATGACCGAGCGCGAGGTGGCCGTCGTCGGCATCGACAAGACGAAGGCCACCGGAGCGGCCGCCACCGCGTCGGCTCGCAGGCTGGCCGCCCTCGTCGGCGTCGACCCCGACCGGTACGCCAAGAAGGTGTCGCAGGCAGGCACGAAGGCGTTCGTCGAGGCCATCACCTTCCGTGCCGACGACCCGCAGCTGACGAAGACCGGCCCGGCCATCGACAAGGTCACCGGCGCCGTCACCGTGCCGGCTCTGACCGTGCTCGGCCCGAGCCGCACCTTCGCCTCCCCGATCCTCGGCACGGTCGGCGAGGTGTCGGCCGAGGACGTCAAGGACTCCAAGGGCACCCTCGAGGCCGGCGACACCATCGGCAAGAACGGCCTCGAGTACCGCTACGACGCCCAGCTGCGCGGCACGCCGGGCCTCGCCGTGCAGGCCGTCCGACGCGGCGCCGACGGCAGCGTCCTCGACAAGCGCGAGGTGTTCGCCGAGCAGTCCAAGGACGGCACCCCCGTCACGCTGACCCTCGACCAGAGGCTCCAGAGCGCCGCCGAGGCGGCGCTCGCCTCGCAGACCAAGCGCCCGACCGCGCTCGTGGCCGTGCGCATCTCGACCGGTGAGGTGCTCGCCGCCGCCGTGGGCCCGGGCGCGAACGGCGCCACCCTGGCCCTCGCGGGCAAGAACCCGCCCGGCTCGACGTTCAAGATCATCAGCTCGCTCGCCCTCGTCCGCAAGGGCGACACCGCCGACACGAAGCTGCCGTGCACCGACTCGCTCACCGTCGACGGCCGCAGGTTCGGCAACTACACGACCTACCCGAAGAACCACCTCGGCGACATCCCGATGCAGACCGCCCTCGCCTTCTCGTGCAACACGGCCTTCATCAGCCAGCACGACAAGGTCAGCCAGGACGACCTCATCAGCGCGGCCCAGTCGCTCGGCATGGGCGAGAAGCTCGACCTGCCCTTCACCGGCTTCCTCGGCTCGGTCCCCGGCACCGACAACACCGTCGAGCACGCCGCGTCGTTCATCGGGCAGGGACGCGTGGAGGCCTCGCCGCTGACGATGGCGCTCGTCGTCGCCTCGGTCGTCAAGGGCCAGACGGTGCGCCCGCTGCTCGTCAAGGGCAGCCCCGCCCTGCCGGCACCGGCGACGCCGCTCAAGCCGGAGGAGGCGCAGGTGCTGCGCCAGGAGATGCGCGCCGTCGTGCAGGAGGGCTCGGGCACGGTGCTGAAGCCCCTCGGCGTCGAGTACGCCAAGACCGGCACGGCCGAGTTCGGCACGAAGAACCCGCCCGACACCCACACGTGGATGGTCGCCGGCCGCGGCGACATCGCCATCGCCGCCTACAACGAGCTCGGCGACAACGGCGTCACCGGGTCGGCCCCGTTCATCGTCGACTTCCTCAAGAAGACCAACCTCCGCTGAGACACCGAAGGAGCAGCCCGTCCGGGTGGACGAGCTGCTCCTTCGAGGCGGTCGACTCCGGCTACTGGGCCTTCACGACGTCGACGTCGGCCGCGCGCACGAACGCGAACCGGTGGCCGAGCGAGATCTGGTAGTAGACGTCCTTGCCGACGACGTCGACGTGGTCGTTCGGGGTGTCCGCCCCGAACGTCGTCGCGCGGTAGTAGTTCGTCGGCACGGTGAGGTCACCGACGGCGTACCGCTGCCCGGGCGTGAACTGGTACTGCAGCGGCGCGAGCGCCTGCACCGGGATGCCCGCCGGGTAGGCCGACGCCTCGGGGTAGGCGCGCCCGTACACCGGCACCGACGTGCGGCCGGCCTTCGGCACGACGTACTGGCCGCCGACGGGGATCGCTGTCGGGTCGCTCACCGGGTTGTGGAACCAGCCCTTGACGCCGTTGAACCAGATCGCGGTCCAGTCGCCCTGGCGCTCGGCGACGGCGAAGGTCAGGCCGGTCTGGGCGCGAGCCCCGATGTCGGAGACCGACGTCGTCGACGCGGCACCGTTCGGCTTGCGGCCGATGTCGTTGACGAGCGGCGCGGCCTCGGACGGGGCCGTGTGCAGGTAGACGAAGTTCGTGCCCTGCGGCTCGCACGGCTGTCCGGCGGTCGTGCACGAGGTGACCGGCTGCACGTTGTGGTCGAAGCCGGGCAGGATGCGGACGAGGTCATGGGCGCCGTCGACGCCGTGGCTCTGCAGCGGCGCCCCGAGCAGCTGGAAGTAGTGCTGCCAGTCCCAGTAGGGGCCCGGGTCCCAGTGCATGCCGGCCACGTTCCCCGGCGTCACGCCCGGGACCTGGTCGTGGCCGACGATGTGCTGCATGTCGAGCGGGATGTCGTACTTCGCGGCGAGGTAGCGCACGAGCCGGGCCGACGAGCGGTACATCGGCTCGCTGAACCACTGGGCGCCGGTGGCCGCGAAGCCCTCGTGCTCGAGGCCGATCGAGTGGCTGTTGACGTACCAGTTGCCGGCGTGCCAACCGACGTCCTTGGGCTCGAGGTGCTGGGCGATGTGCCCGTCGCTCGAGCGCAGCGAGTAGTTCCACGCGAGGTACGTGGGGTCGCTGACGAGCTTGAGCGTCGTGTCCCAGGACGCCTCGGTGTTGTGGATGACGATGTTCGTGATCGCCGGGGAGGTCGGGCGGTTCGCGAGGTCGTGGTTGCCGTAGCTGCCGGCGCCCGGGCCGGTCTTGGCGTACGGCGCCGGCACCCACTCGCAGTCGAGCCCGGGCGGGCAGTCGACCGGCCCGTTCGCGTTGGCCTTCGGCAGGGAGAGCCGGCCCACCTGGCCGCGCTGCGGCGACACCGTCGTCGCAGCCAGCGAGACGACCTTGCCGTCGTTCGTCGTGCGCGAGGCACCCTCTGCGACAGCGGAGTACGCGTCGTCGGCGAACGCCGATGCGGTCTCCTGCTCTCCGGCGCCGGACGCGTCGGCGACCGTGGCGTACCAGTCGCCCGCCTCGCTCGCGGTGCCCGTCGGCAGCCCGAGGCGCCGCTGGGTGTCGGCGAGCAGTGCCGCCCCGCCGCGGATGTTGGCCAGCTCGTCGCTGCGCAGGGCGTCCTCGGTCAGCCCGGTCAGCTCGGCCGCGCGTCCCAGCGTGTCGGCCACCGGCGTCGCGTCGGGGGCGCCCGACGCGTCCGACGCGTCGGGGGCGTCGCCGAGGCCGCGCCCCTCCTGGGGCGAGCCGAGGGACGCGTCGACGAGGTGCATGGGGCCGAAGCCGCCGGACGTGCTGTGGCCGGGGCGGAAGTCCCAGCGGGTCTGCGCGTACGACACGGCCTCGAGGACCGTGAGCGGCACGCCGTACTCCTGCGCGGCCGCCGCGAACGCACGCGCCCGGCTGCCGGAGTCGGTGCCGACCGACGTCGCCGCCGTGGAGGCCGTGCCCGTCGTGGTGTCGGCCTGGGCGCTCGGGCCCTGCAGGGCCAGCCCTGCGACGACGACGGCGGCGGCCCCGACGGCCGCTGCTCCCTGGCGGAGCCGGCGCGTGCGCCGGGCGGCGCGCGGTGCTGGGCGTGGTGGTGAGCTCGGAATCACTCGAAGTCCCTTTCGTGTCCCCTGGGTGGGTCTGGTGGGCGCCACCGGCCCCGAGCCCGGCAGACACCTCTGTCGCCGAGCATTCCCCCGGTCTGGGGCACCCGCCACTTGAAAAAGTTCACCGAAGCGTTGCCTCGAGTCGACGCGTCCGCCGTACACGGGCCCCGGCCGAGGGCCACCATGGATGTCATGGGGCGCGCAGGCCGGTGCGTGGGACTGGCGGCCGCCGTACTGCTGTTGACAGGGTGCGGCGTCGACGTCCCCTCGACCGACGGCGAATTCACGACGCCACCCGGTCACGACGCCACCAGCGCCTCCCCCGGTGCGGCGGGCACCGGCACCCCGACCACCGGCGACGCCACCGCCGATGCCGGCGCCGGGCCCGAGTACGGGCCGCAGTTCCCGTTGACGCTGCGCCGCACCGGCGGCGTCGCGGGTTTCGACGACCGCATCGTGCTGCGCGCCGACGGCAAGCTGCTCGTCGACACCCGGTCGGTGCACGGACGCGTCTGCACCCTCGGTGGCGCCCAGCTGCACCAGATCGTCGGCGCCCTGAGCACCCTGCGCCTCGGGCCGTGGAGCATCGGCACGACGCCGACCGACGGGGCGGGCGACGGGGCGACCGACCCCGCGAGCATCCCGGCCAGCGACCCCATCATCATCTCGGTCACCGACGACCGTTCCCGCGCAGTCGATCTCACCGACCCATCGGTCGGCGAGGTGGCCGGTCTCGTGGCAACGCTCGTGGCCGACGTGACGCTGAGCGCCCCTGCCACGACGCGCTGCACCGACGCCGCGGCGTCGTGACCACCGCGCCCTGACACCTCGACCTTCTGACACGGCGAGGCCGGTGTGCCGCCTGGGCGACACACCGGCCTCGCGTCGAGCGTGGAGGGGTGGTTGGACGAACCGTCAGAAGTTCGTCGACACGTCGTCGATGACGAAGCTCGTCTGCAGCGAGGAGTCCTCGGTGTCGGCGAACTTCAGCGTGACGTTCGTGCCCTTGTACGCGGTGAGGTCGATCGTCTTGGCGACGTAGGAGGCCTTCGGCGTCGACAGGTTCGAGTAGCTCTGCTTCGTCACACCGTTGATCTGGACCGTGGCGGTGTCGTACGCCGTCGTGGTCGAGGTCTCGGACGTGTCGATGCGGATGTAGTACGTCAGCGTCGGGCTCGTGGCCGTGGCCGGGACCGAGAAGGTCTGCGACTCGTTCTCGGAGCCGGAGGTGCCGTTGCCGCCGAGCCACATCTTCCACGAACCCGTGCGGGCCGGGCGACCCGTGTTGTTCGTGATCGGGCCCGCCGTGCCGGTCCAGCCGGTCTGGCCGGACTCGAAGCCGCCGTTGGTCAGCGCAGCGCCGCCGCCACCGCCGCCGGTGCCACAGGTCTCCGTGCTGGCCGGGGCCGAGATGGCGCCCATGGCCTTGTCGACCGCGGTGCACTCGGCCGAGCCGGCGCCGTAGAGGTCCTTGGCCGCCTTGATGACGCCGGTGCGGGCCGCCGCGTAGTTGCTGCTCGAGGTGAGGTACGTCGACAGCGTGCGGTACCAGATCTTCTCGACCTTGGTGTGGCCGATGCCGGTCACCGTCGAGGCGTCACACGTCGGGCTGTTGTAGCTGACGCCGTTGATCGTCTTGGCGCCCGAGCCCTCGGAGGCCAGGTAGTACCAGTGGTTGAGCGGGCCCGAGGAGTAGTGCGGGTCGAGGCCGCCGAGCGTGCTGCTCCAGCAGTCCTTCGACGCGCCGTCCTTGGACGGCTTGTCCATGTAGCGGAGCGGCGTGCCGTTGCCGTTGATGTTGATCTCTTCGCCGATGAGGTAGTCGGGCACGTCGCTCGGGTTGTTCGTGTACCACTCGACGCCGGTGCCGAAGATGTCGGACGTCGCCTCGTTGAGGCCCCCGGCGTCGCCGGTGTAGGCCAGGCCAGCGGTGTTCTCGGTGACGCCGTGGCTCATCTCGTGGCCGGCGACGTCGAGCTCGACGAGCGGGGCCGCGTTGCCGGCGCCGTCGCCGTACGTCATCTGCGTGCCGTCCCAGAAGGCGTTGACGTAGTTCTGGCCGTAGTGGACGCGGCTGCGGGCACCGGTGCCGTTGTTCCAGATGCCGGCGCGGCCGAGCTGGGTGTTGTAGTAGTCGTACGTCTTGCCGGCGCCGTAGTGGGCGTCGACGGCGGCCGACTGGCGGTTGCTCTGCGCGCCCGTGCCCCACACGTCGTCGGCGTCGGTGAACGTCGTGCCGTTGCCGCTCGTGGCCTGGTTGAGGTCGGTCGTGTAGTTGCCGTGCGTGTCCTGCATCGTGTAGCTGCCGGCGCTGCCCGACGTCGCGAGGGTCACGGTGCCGACGAAGATGCCGTTGCCCGTGCCCTCCTTGATGTCGTCCCAGCTGGTCAGCGTCTTGCCCGTGTTGGCGTCGACGATCGTGTGCAGGCGAGTCGGCGTCTGGTCGGCCTTGATGCCCTCGGTGATGACCTCGTACGCCAGCTTCGGGCCGGTGGGCGACTGGAAGACGACGAGCTCGCCGCCGGCTGCCTTCTCGTTGTTGGCCTTCGACGCGGCGAGGCCGGCGGCCTGGGCCGTGCTCTTCGCGATCTTCGGCGAGAAGGAGGCCGGGGTGGCGTCCTTGCGGATGTTCCACGTCACGCTCTTGACGGAGCCGGACGCGTCCTTGTGGCTGACGAAGTCGCCGCCGACGACGCGCAGGCCGTTGATGGTGCGCTCGTAGCGGACGTGCGTCGCACCGTTCGGGTCGGCGATGACCGACTTGACGGTGAGGGCCTCGCCCTTGAGGCCGAGCGCGCTGGCCGTGGCCGCCGCGTGGGACTGCTCGCTCGCCTTGAGGGACTGCGACTCGGGAGCGGGTGCCTTGTCGTGGCCGCCACCTGCCGCTGCACCCGCCGGGATTGCCGGCGAGATGGCCAGCGCGAGGGCGAGAAGGCCCCCGGTCGCAAGGCCGGACTTCAGTCGATTCACTGGGAACTCCTTGTCAGGACGCGGCAGAGAGCCGCCTCGGAGGGGTGTTCCTGGCATCTCGCTGAGTGGGATGCGGCGGAACGAGCGCGACGCTCCCAGCCGCCGCGAATCAGGGTCAACGGGGCTTACCAAGTCTTTGCCAAACTCGGTCCAAACGCGGAGTGACGGCTGGCGACAAGGAGATTCGCGACTGGCGGTGGCTTGGCGGTTCTCCCAGACTGGCGCCCGCCGACGCCCCGGGCCCCCGCCCGCTGAGGGCGTCGGGACCTGGGCCGCCGCATCGGGCGCGCCGTCTCCTAGGCTGGGGAGCATGGGCAGGGTCACGGTGCGGCGCAAGGTCACGACGGTCGACGTCGCGGCTCCCGCGGACCGCACGACGACGCTGCGCCCCGACACCCTGACGGTCGAGGAGCCGCTCGAGATCCGCATCGGCGACGTCCCCCTGACGGTCACGATGCGCACGCCCGGGCACGACATCGAGCTCGTCCACGGGTTCCTGCTGTCCGAGGGGATCATCGGCTCGGCCGACGACGTGTCCCTCGCGCGGTACTGCGCCGGGGCCGTCACCTCCGGCGAGACCGGCTTCGACGAGAACACCTACAACGTCATCGACGTGACCCTCGCCCCCGGCGTCACCCCTCCCGACGCGTCCGCCGCCCGGGCCTTCCTCACGTCGTCCTCGTGCGGCGTCTGCGGCACGGCGAGCATCGAGCAGCTGCGCACCCGCACCGCCTTCGACGTCGCGTCCGACCCGATGGGCGTCACGGCCTCGACGCTGCTCGCCCTGCCGGACGCGCTCCGGGCCAGGCAGCGCTCCTTCGACCGCACCGGCGGGCTGCACGCGGCAGGGCTCTTCACCGCCGACGGCGAGCTGCTCGTCGTGCGCGAGGACGTGGGGCGCCACAACGCCGTCGACAAGGTCGTCGGGTGGGCGATGCTCGAGGGCCGGCTGCCGGCCGCCGGGTGCGTCCTCATGGTGTCGGGACGGGCCTCCTTCGAGCTGGTGCAGAAGGCGATCGTCGCCGGGATCCCTTGCCTGGCAGCGGTGTCCGCGCCATCGTCACTGGCCGTCGACCTCGCCGAGGACGCCGGGGCGACCCTCGTCGGGTTCGTCCGCGGCACGCGCTTCAACATCTACACCGGCGCCCACCGCGTCACCACCTGAACCGCCCAGCAGCCCACCCGAGCCGACCAGTGCCGACCCGTGCCGACCAAAGGAGCAGCCGTGCCCGTCTTCGCGATCCACTACACCTACCCCGACGACCCCACCGAGATGCTGACGGTGCGGCCCGCGCACCGCGAGTGGCTCACGAGCCAGCCGGGCCTGCTCGTCGCCGGCATGTACCAGACCGGCATCGACGAGGTCAGCGAGGGCGAGACCACCGACCAGGAGCCGGCGAATGCGGCACTCATCGTCGTCTCGGGCGACTCGCTCGAGTCGGTCACGGCGAGCTTCGACCAGGACCCGTACTGGCAGGGCGGCTACGTGCTGCGCCGCGTCGTCCGCGCCTGGGACCCGCCGCTCGGCCCCTGGGTCGCCGACGCCACCCAGTCCCCCGCCTGACGCGTCAGGCGCGGGTGACGGTGCCGTGCTCGACGTGCCAGCGCTCGTCGAGGCGGACGTTCTCGAGCAGGCGGCGGTCGTGGCTGACGAGCAGCAGCGCGCCGTCGTAGGACTCGAGCGCCTCCTCGAGCTGCTCGATCGCCGGCAGGTCGAGGTGGTTGGTCGGCTCGTCGAGCACGAGGAGGTTGACGCCGCGGGCCTGCAGCAGCGCCATCGCGGCCCGGGTGCGCTCGCCCGGTGAGAGGCGCCCGACCGCGCTGCTGACGTGGTCGGCCTTGAGACCGAACTTCGCCAGCAGCGTCCGCAGGTCGGCGGGAGCGAGGTCGGGAAGTGCGTCGGCGAACGCGTCGCCGAGCGGAAGGTCCTCGCGCAGGCCGGTGCGGCCCTGGTCGATCTCGCCGATCGCGACGCTGGCGCCGAGCGAGGCGCGTCCCTCGTCGGGCGCGAGCCGGCCCAGGAGCAGCGAGAGCAGCGTGGTCTTGCCGGCGCCGTTCGGGCCGGTGATGCCGATACGGCGCCGGGCCTCGACCTGCAGCGACGTCGGCCCGAGCGACCAGTCGCCGCGCCGCACGACCGCGTTGTCGAGCGTCGACACGACGCTGCTCGAGCGCGGGGCGGCGGCGATGGCGAACTTCAGCACCCACTCCTTGCGCGGCTCGACGACCTCGTCGAGCCGGGCGATGCGCGACTCCATCTGGCGCACCTTGCGGGCCTGCTTCTCGGCGGAGTCCTGCTGGGCAGCGCGGCGGATCTTGTCGTTGTCCGGGCTCTTCTTCATGGCGTTGCGCACACCCTTGGACGACCACTCCCGCACGGTGCGGGCACGGCCCTCGAGGTCGGCCTTGGTGCCGGCGTACTCGTCGTACGCCTCGCGTGCGTGCCGGCGGGCCCGATCACGCTCGTCGAGGTAGGACTCGTAACCGCCGTCGTAGACGTGGACGGCGTTCTGGTGCAGGTCGAGCTCGACGATGCGGGTGACGCAGCGGGCGAGGAACTCGCGGTCGTGCGACACGACGACGACGCCGCGCCGCTGGCCCGCGACGAACGCCTCGAGCCGGTCGAGCCCGGCGAGGTCGAGGTCGTTGGTCGGTTCGTCGAGGAGCACGACGTCGAACCGGCTCAGCAGGAGCGCCGCCAGCGCCACCCGGGCGGCCTGGCCGCCGGAGAGGGAGGTCATGAGCGCGTCGGGCCCGACATCGAGGCCGAGCTCGCCGAGCACGGCGGGCAGCCGGTCCTCGAGGTCGGGGGAGCCGCTCGCGAGCCAGTGGTCGAGGGCGACCGCGTACCGGTCGTCGGCCGCCGCGTCGGTGCCGAGCAGCGACGCGGCCTCCTCCATCTCGGCGGTGGCGGCCGCCGCACCCGTGCGGCGCGCGACGTGGCCGGCGACGGTCTCGCCGGGCACCCGCTCGTGCTCCTGCGGCAGCCAACCGACGAACGCGTCGGACGGGGCGGTGGTGACCGTGCCTCCGAGCGGGGTGTCGACGCCCGCGAGCAGGCGCAGCAGCGTCGACTTGCCGGCGCCGTTGGGCCCGACGACGCCGACGACGTCGCCGGGCGCGACGGTGAGGTCGAGGTGCTCGAAGAGCGTGCGGTGGGCGTGGCCGCCGGCGAGGTCCTTCGCCACCAGGGTGGCGCTCACAGCGGGTGCACCGTGACGACGTCGCCGTCGACGATCTCGTCGGCCGGCTCGGGCACCTCGACGAGGCAGTTGGCGGCGGCGAGCGCCGTGAGGTGGCGCGCGTCCGGGGCGCGCACCGTGCCGTCGGGCGAGAGGACGCTCGTCAGCAGCTGGAGCCGGCCGGCGCGGGTGCGCCGGCGCGGCCCGCGGTAGGTCGCGCTGAGGACGGGACGCGTCGGGGCACCGTGCCGGGCATCGAGCGCAGGGCGCACGAGCACGTGGAAGGCGACGAATGCGCCGGTCGGCGTGCCCGGGAGGCAGACGACCGGCGTCGAGCCCCACCGGCCCAGCCCCTGCGGGCCGCCCGGCTGCAGCGCGAGGTGGACGAAGCGGAAGCCGTCGACGGGCTCGCACACCTGGCGCACCACCTCGTGGGCGCCGGCGCTGACGCCGCCCGTCGTGACGACGAGGTCGACGGTCGGCGACGCGTCGAGCTCGTCGAGCAGCGCGCGGAGCGTCGCGGGGTCGTCGGGACACGTGTCGACGCGGGCCAGCGTGGCGCCCGCGGCCTCGACGAGCGCGGCGACCATGTCGGAGTTCGACTCGTGGATGCCGCCGGGGCCGGGGTCGAGGCCGGGGTCGGTCAGCTCGGCGCCCGTGGCGACGACGGCGACCCGGGTCAGCCCGTGCACCTGCGCGTCGACGCAGCCGGCGGAGCGGGCGAGCGCCAGCACCCCGGGCGTCAGGGCGTCGCCCGCGCGCGCGACGGTGCCGCCGACGCGCAGGTCCTCGCCGCGTCGGCGCACGTGCTGGCCGGGCTCGACGGGACCGCCGACCGTGACCGACGCCGGTGCCGGGCCGGTGCGGGCGGCGTCCGTGCGCTCGACGGGCACGACGGCGTGGGTGCCCTCGGGGACGCGGGCGCCGGTCATGACGCGCGCGGCCTCGCCGGGGCTGAGCGCGAACGCGGGGGCGTCACCGGCGGCGACGTCGCCGACGACGGGGTAGGTGCAGGCATCGGGTGTCCCGGCGTCCGGGTGGACGGCGTACCCGTCCATGGCGCTGTTGTCGAAGCGGGGCAGGTCGTCGCCGGCCACCAGGTCGGCGGCGAGATACCGGCCGCGGGCGCGGTGGTCGAGAGCCACCCGGACGACGGGCGCGGCGCCGAGCAGGCCCGCCACCGCAGCACGGTGCGCGTCCACGGAGACGTGGTCGGGGTGGTCGCTCGGCACGCCGCAAGTCTGCCGCACCAGCGGCGCCCGCCGAAGCCGGGTCTGCGGCAGGATCGGTCCGTGGCCGCTGCCGACCGTGCCGAGTCTCCCGTCGACCTCGAGGTCGACCTGAGCGGGCTGCTCCTCGGCGTCGCGACGGCCGCCACCCAGATCGAGGGCGGCGACGTCGCGAGCAACTGGGTCGACTGGGCCGCCCGCCCGGGGACCATCGCCGACGGGTCGAGCCCGGTGCGGGCCACCGACCACTGGAACCGCTGGCGCGAGGACACCGCGCTCATGGCGTCGCTCGGGGTGCAGGTGTACCGCCTCGGCGTCGAGTGGGCGCGCCTCGAGCCGGCCCCCGGGCGCTGGGACGACGACGCGTTCGCCCACTACCGCGGCGAGCTGGAGCTGCTGCGCGACCACGGCATCCGCCCGCTGCTGACCCTGCACCACTTCAACAGCCCGCGCTGGTTCGAGGAGCAGGGCGGATGGCTCGGCCCCGACGCGGTGGAGCACTACCTGCGCTTCGTGCGTGCCGTCGTCGAGCGCATCGGCGACCTCGTCGAGGAGTACGTCACGGTCAACGAGCCGAACGTCTTCGTCACGGGCGCGTACGTCTTCGGCGAGTTCCCGCCCGGGCACCGCAGCCTGCGCGAGGCGATACGCGCGTACAGCCGGATCGCCGAGGCGCACATCCGGGCGTACGGCCTGGTCCACGAGCTCCGGCCCGGGCTCGCGACGAAGGTCAGCGTCGCGCACCACCTGCGCCCGTTCCGGCCCGGCAACCCCCGCAACCTGTGGCACCGCGCCCTCACGCCGGCCATGCGGTACCTGTTCCAGGACGCGATCGTGCGGGCCATGACGACCGGAGAGTTCGCGCCGCCGCTGCGCCGGCCCCGCGGCATCCGGCGGGGGCGGTACGCCGACTTCTTCGGCCTCAACTACTACTCGCGCACCACGGTGACCCGGTTCGAGGACGGCACCCCGCCCGGTGTCCCCGTCAACGACCTCGGCTGGGAGGTGCATCCCGAGGGGCTCGCCGAGACCGCGACGTGGGCGTGGGAGCGCTACGGCCTGCCGGTGTGGGTGACCGAGAACGGCACCGCCGACGCGCGTGACGCCTTCCGTGCCCGCTACCTCTCCGAGCACCTCGAGGTCGTGGCGGGGCTGCGGGCCCGGGGCGTCCCGGTCGAGCGGTACTACCACTGGTGCCTCGTCGACAACTGGGAGTGGGCGCAGGGCGAGGGCCCGCGCTTCGGCCTCGTCGCGCTCGACTACCCGACGCAGGAGCGCACGGTCCGCGACTCGGGCCGGTTCTTCGCCGAGGTCGCGGCCGCCGGGGGCATCACCGCGGCGATGCGCGAGCGGTACGTCGCAGGGCAGGAGTACCCCGTCTCGGACGGCACCCCGCCGCGCGGCTAGGGTCTCCGGATGCCCAGCTCCCCCATCCGGCGCCACGTCGGCCAGATCTTCGTCCCCGTCCGCGACCTGGCGCGGTCGGCACGCTGGTACGGCGACGTGCTCGGCTTCGAGCCTGACGCCGCGTCGCACGAGGGCACGATCCTCGACATCCCGGTGCAGGACGGCCCGCGGATCGCCCTCGACGCCAACCGCCCCGACTTCACGGCCGACGGGCCGCCGCGGTTCTTCCTCTGGACCGACGACCTGGCCGCGACGATCGAGCACCTGCGCCGGCTCGAGGTGACGATCACCTCCGACGTCGAGGACATCGGCAGCGTCTTCTTCGTCCAGTTCGAGGACCCGGACGGCAACCCGCTCATGGTCTGCCAGCGCGCCGACCTCGCCGACTGACCGCCCCCGCCCGACGCGTCGGAACCCGGTGACGTCGGCGCGGGCGCGGAGTAGCGTCGACAGGTCGGAGACTCCGGGAGGATGCCATGCACCTCGAGCACCTGTGCGACGCCAGCTGGACCTACGACCTGCTCAAGGAGGCGCCGCCGGCGGAGCACCGTGACGGCCGGGTGTACGGACAGGGGACGGGGACGCTCACCGGACGGCTCTCCGGCACCGCCCGGTGGTCGAACTTCCCGCGCATCCGCGACGGCTACGCGCTGCCCGACGCGCGCGGCGTCATCGAGGTCGCCGACGGCGAGGTGCTCTTCACGCTCACCGGGCTGTCGTCGCTCGACGACGGCCGCGGACTGCACGTGCTGATGTTCCAGACGGCGGCGCCGGACCACCTGTGGCTCAACACCGTCCTGGCCGTCGGCGAGGGAGACATCGACGTGGCCAGGGCCACCCTGGCCATGCGCTACTACGAGTGCTCGGTCGAGCTGCCCCTCGAGGGGTGGGAGCTGCCGGTCGAGGCCGTGCGCGGCGTCGGGGGTGGCCTCAGCACTCGATGACGTTGACGGCGAGGCCGCCGCGCGCCGTCTCCTTGTACTTGACCTTCATGTCGCGACCGGTCTCGCGCATCGTCTTGATGACCTTGTCGAGGCTGACGACGTGCGAGCCGTCGCCGCGCAGGGCGGTGCGGGCCGCCGTGATGGCCTTGACCGACGCGATGGCGTTGCGCTCGATGCACGGGATCTGCACGAGGCCGCCGACGGGGTCGCAGGTCAGGCCGAGGTTGTGCTCCATGCCGATCTCGGCGGCGTTCTCGACCTGCTCGGGCGTGCCGCCCATGACCGCGGCCATCGCCCCGGCCGCCATCGAGCACGCCGAGCCGACCTCGCCCTGGCAGCCGACCTCGGCGCCGGAGATCGACGCGGTCTCCTTGTAGATGACGCCGATGGCGCCCGCGGTGAGCAGGAAGCGGACGATGCCGTCGCGGTCGGCGCCACGCACGAAGTTCGCGTAGTAGTGCAGGACGGCGGGGATGATGCCGGCCGCGCCGTTGGTGGGGGCGGTCACGACGCGCCCGCCGGACGCGTTCTCCTCGTTGACGGCGAGGGCGTAGAGGGTGATCCAGTCCATCCCGCGCAGCGGGTCGTCGCTCGCACCCTCGAGGCGCAGCCGCCGGGCCAGCTCGGGGGCACGACGCCGCACGCGCAGACCACCGGGCAGCACGCCCTCGGTGTCGATGCCGTTGCGGACGCACTCCTTCATGACCTTCCAGATGTCGAGCAGGCCGTCGCGGACCTCCTGCTCGGTGCGCCACGACAGCTCGTTCTCGAGCATGATGCGGGCGATCGACTTGCCGGTCTCCTTGCAGTGGGCGAGCAGCTCGTCGCCGGTGCGGAACGGGTGCGCGACCGGCGTCGAGTCCTCGACGATCTTCGTGGAGCCGTCCGCGTCGCCGCCGACGACGAAGCCGCCGCCGACCGAGTAGTAGGTGCGCTCGTCGACCGTCGCGCCGGACGCGTCGAGCGCGGTGAACGTCATGCCGTTGGGGTGGACCGGGAGGGTCTTGCGACGGTGCAGCACGAGGTCCTCGTCCTCGACGAAGTCGATCTCGTGCTCGCCGAGGAGCGCGACGCGCCTGCTCGCGCGGATCTCGGCCAGGCGTCCTTCGACGGCGCGCGGGTCGCACAGCTCGGGGCGCTCGCCGGTGAGGCCGAGGAGCACGGCCTTGTCACTGCCGTGCCCGTGACCGGTGGCACCGAGCGACCCGAAGAGCTGCGAGCGCACGCGCGCCACGTCGCCGAGGCGGCCCGATTCGCGCAGGCCCTGCGCGAACATCTCCGCCGCACGCATCGGCCCGACGGTGTGCGAGCTCGACGGCCCGATGCCGATCGAGAAGAGGTCGAAAACGCTGAGCGCCATGGTGTCCTGACTTCGTGTCGTCGTTGACGGCGACCGCCCGAGGGGTGTGGACGGATCCGATCGAGCCTACGTCCCCGCGCGCCCGACGCGTGCACCCGGCATACAGTCTGCTCGTGCCCCCTGTGCCGCCGCCCCGCTGGCTCGACGCCGAGCACGTCCGCCGCACCGTGTCGGCCGACCGCGCGCGGCGCCTCGTGCGCCAGCGCCTCGCCGACGGCTTCGACCCCGCGAGCGACCTGCCCCGCCTGGCGCCCACGGCGGGCGACGGCCAGCTCCTCGTCATGCCGGCCACCTCCGCCGGGGCCGCCGGCGTCAAGGTGCTGTCGGTGGCGCCGGGCAACCCCGAGCGCGGGCTCGAACGCATCCAGGCCGTCTACGTGCTCATGGACGCCGCCACCCTGAGCCCGTCGGTGCTGCTCGACGGCACGGCGATCACGGCGCTGCGCACCCCCGCGGTCTCGGCCGTGGCGGCCGACGCGCTCGCCCCCGACGACGTGCACTCGGTCGTCATCGTCGGCAGCGGCCCCCAGGCCGTCGGCCACGCAGAGGCGATCCTCGCCATCCGCGAGCCGGACACGATCACCGTCGTCGGCCGGCGGGCCGAGGCGGCCCGGGCCACGGCCGCCCGCATCTCCGGGATCGCACCCGGCGTACGGACGCTGGGTCTGCACACCGGCGGCTGGGCGGCGGGCGAGCCGACCGACGGCGTCGCCGACGTCGAGGCCGTGGCCGACGCGGTCCGTGGCTCGCAGCTCGTCGTCACCGCCACCAGCGCCCCGACGCCGGTGCTCGAGGACGGGTGGGTGTCCGCGGGCGCGTGCGTCGTCGCGATCGGGTCGCACGAGCCGCATCGCCGCGAGCTGCCCGGGGCCCTGCTCGGACGCTCGCTCGTGGTCGTCGAGGACATCGCGACGGCACGGCGCGAGGCCGGCGACGTCGTCCTGGCCGCCGCGCAGGGGCACCTGCCCTGGGACGCCGTGCACACCCTCGCCGACCTCGTCCTCGGGCGCGTCGAGCGGGCCACCGACCGGCCCAACGTCTTCAAGAGCGTCGGGATGGCGTGGCAGGACCTCGTCGTCGCCGAGCACGCTGCCCGTCACTGAGGCCCGTGACTGGGGCCCGCCACTGGGGCCCGTCGCTGGGGCCCGTCACTGAGGCCCGTTCCCCCACACCGCAATTCGCGCGTGGTCATGGCGTCCGTCACGCGAGGTCGCTCGAACGGCGCAATCCCCTCCCGTCCGGTATGTTCTCCCACGGCCGAGGCGCTGGCGCCTCGCGCACGGTTCACCGACTCCCCTCACGGTCACCGAGTTCCTCTGCGTTACATGACCCTCCACCACTCGCGGCTCGTGACCTGACCCGGCCATGCGCCGCCCCTCCACGGGAGCGCACTGTCTGATGACCCGAACCATCCATGCCGCCACGCCATCGCGCGTCGCCGCCCTGCTCGTCGCCGCCTCGTTCGCCGCGACGGGCGCCTGCGTCCTCGCTGCGGGTTCCGCCGCCGCAACACCCGGAGACCCGCACAAGGTGTGGGTCTGCAAGTACGTCCACCAGCCCGGCGAGGACGAGGTCCTCAAGGGCGGCAAGAACCCGATCCACGTCGACGAGGCGGCCCTGACGAACGACCGCGGCGTCGAGCCGCAGCTCGGAGACTCCTTCTCCGACGGGCAGTTCCGCTCGGTCGTCGTCTCGCTCGACGACGAGGCACCCACCACGGCGTGCCCGGCCGAGGCCGGCGCCACCAGCGGTCGCGCGGCCGCCGGGCAACCGGCCGGGTCAGCCGCGACCGCGACGGCGACGCCCTCGGCCCCGGCGACCTCCGCCGCGCCCGCGACGCCCACCCCGACGGTCGACGCTGCAGGCACCGTCGCGGGCTCCCCGGAGGCGCCGGTCGCGCTCGACGGAGCGGCGGTCGCCGACCCCCAGGCGACCGTCGCGCTCGAGGCGGTCCCGGCGCTCGGTGACGCTGCGCCGCACACCGGTGGCATGGGCGAGGTCACCGAGGAGTCGCGCACCGCTGACGTGCTCGTCGGCGTGGGCCTCATCGCCGCCGCCGGGGCGCTCGCCGGGGCCGAGGTCGCGCGTCGCCGTCGCCGTCGCACCGCCGAGGTCGACTGATCGCCGGCAGGCACCGCCCGAGGCCCGCGCGCTCCGGCGCGCGGGCCTCGCGGGCAGTCCTTCCGCTGCTCGCGGTGGCCCTCGTCTGCGCAGGCGGTTGGGTGCTCGTGGACCGGCCCCTCGCGCAGGCCGGCGCGGCCGCCCACGAGGCGCAGGCGCGGCCGCGGCCGCCGGTGCCGAGCGCCCACGGGGCCGCGTGCACGGCCGGGCCGCCCCGGCGCGTCGTGTACCCCGCCCTCGGCGTCGACGCGGCCGTCGAGCGGATCGGTCTCGACACCGAGCACCCGCCGGACGCGCAGGGGCGCCGCCGCCTCGGCAACCCCGCGGACACGAGCCGGGTCGGCTGGTTCGCCGACGGACCGCGCCCGGGCGACGGCGAGGGCACGGTGCTGCTCGACGGCCACACCTACCGCGACGGCTCGGCCGTGTTCGGCGAGGACTTCGCGACGCGCGCCCGCGCCGGGCAGGTCGTGCAGACCGTCCAGCCCGACGGGTCGGTGTGCGCCTACCGCGTCGCACGGGTGTGGGCTGCCGTCGACTCCGCGCGGGACTACCCGCGGATCATCGGCTCCGAGCACCTCTACGACCGGCACGGCCCCGAGCGTCTCTTCCTCGCCACGTGCGGCGGCAGCTGGAACGCCGCGACGCGCAACTACGAGGACATCAGCGTCCTCGTCGCGGTGCCGGTCGGGCGCTGAGTCGCGCCCTCACCCCTGGGCGGCGACGACCTCGTCGACCGGCGTCGGGCCGCCGTTGAAGGCGATGACCCGCCGCGCCGTGGTGTCCGGGTGGTCGACGACGGAGGCGATGACACGGCCGACGTCGGCGCGCGGTACGGAGCCGGGGCGGGCGTCGGGGCCGGCCTCGACGCGTCCGGTGGCCGGGTCGTCGGTGAGACGGCTCGGACGCAGGATCGTCCAGTCGAGGTCGGACGCGGCCAGGTGCGCGTCGGCCGCCGTCTTGGCGTCGGCATAGGCGAAGAACGGGTCACCCTCGGGCACCCCGTGCCCGGGACCGGCGCCGAAGTAGGACACCATGACGAACCGCCGGACGCCCGCCGGGACGGACGCGTCGACGGCCCGGGCCGCGGCGTCGCGGTCGACAGCGTAGGTGCGCGCCGGGTTGCCGCCGCCGGCGCCCGCCGACCAGACGACCACGTCCTGCCCGGCGAGGACGTCGCGCAGGCCGTCGGTGTCGAGCGTCTCGACGTCGGCGACGAGCGGCGTCGCACCGGAGGCCTCGACGTCGGCGGCGTGGGCCGGGTTGCGGATGACTCCGGTGACCTCGTGGCCGGCCTCACGCAGCAGGGGCGCCGCGAGCAGGGCGACCTTCCCGTGGGCTCCGATGACGACGACGCGTGCCATGTGTGCTCTCCTTCGTCCGGTCCGGCCCGGTCTCGTGGACCCGGTCGGTCCGGTTCGTTTCCGTTCGGGCTGTCCTCGTCGGCAACGTCCGGCACGCCCGTCTCTCTTCCCCGGTGTCGCCCGGCTGTTGCGCCGACGACGACTTCTCGCAACCCGGCCCCACGGCGCCGGCGATCGGTCGACGATGGCAGGACGTGGTCGTCCGCTGCGCACGTTGAGGGGCCTGCGCTGGACGGCAGCCGGCCCCGGTCGAAACTTCCCGGGAGACGGCAGAGGGCCCATCCACCGGATGCGGATGGGCCCTCTCGCCGGCCCGCCCACGGTTCGGGGCGGTCGGCCGTGGTCGTCGCGTCAGCCTCCGCGGCGACGACCGAGCAACCAGCCCAGGACGAGCCCGACGAGGGCCGCCCCGGCGTAGGGCGCGTAGCGCTGCACGAGCACCGGAAGGACCGCCGTGCCAAGGTCGAGCGCGTCGTCCTCGGGCGGAGCCACCGACGCCGGACGCGTCGGGCGGGGTGCCGCTGCCGGCGCCGTCGCGTCCTTGGTCGGCGCGCCGGGCGCGGCGACGGGCGTCGCCCCTGCCGCTGCGCCGGCCTCCGCGGTGGGTGCGCCGGCACCGCCCGGCTCGGTGGCTGCGGGCTCGGAACCGGCAGGCTCGGGAGCGGGTTCCCCTGCGCCCGCGACGGATTCGCCGAGCTGCTTCTCGATGCACGCGACGAAGGCCTGGAGCAGCTTGTCCGAGACGTCCTGCATGACGCCGCGGCCGAACTGCGCCGGCTTCCCCGTGACGGCGAGGTCGGTCGTCACGTCGGCCCGGGTGCCGTCGCCGTCGGGCGCGAGCCCGATCGTGACGGTCGCGCCGGCGGTGCCGTTGCCCCGCTTGTCCTTGCCCTTGGCGGCGATGACGGCCCGGTGCGCGGCGTCGTCACGCTCGACGAACGAGCCCGACCCGGCGTAGACGAGCGCGATCGGGCCGAGCTTGACCTTGACCGTGCCGGAGAAGCCGTCTGCGGTCACCTCCGTCACGGTCGCCCCCGGGAAGCAGCCGCCGACGCGCTCGAGGTCCATGAACAGGGCCCACGCATCGTCGACCGAGGTCGGCACGGTGAAGGAGTGCGTCAGCTCCATCCGGCGATCACGCTCCCGCCGCGGCGAGGACCGCGCGCCGCGTCAGCACCGTGGCGAGGTGTCGGCGGTAGTCGGCGTCGCCGTTGAGGTCGGAGGGCGGGTTGGTGCCTTCGGCCACGGAGGCGACGGCCGCGCGGACCGCCTCGTCAGTGGCCTGCTTGCCGACCAGCGCCTCCTCGACTGCCTTGGCGCGCAAGGGCGTCGAGCCCATGTTCGTCAGGCCGACGCGGGCCTCAGCGATCGATCCGCCGTCGGTGCGCACCGCCGCCGCGACCCCGACGATCGACCACTGGTGGCTGACCCGCACGAACTTCTCGTAGTGCGCGCCCCACCCGGTGTGCTTCGGGATGCGGATCTGCGTCAGCAGCTCGCCCTCGCCGACCGCGGTCGTGAAGAGGTCCTCGAAGAAGTCGTCGGCCGCGACGGTGCGGGTGGCCCCGCCGGCCCCGGCGATGACGAGCTGGGCCCCGAGCGCGAGCGCCGGCGCCCCGACGTCGCCCGCCGGGTCGGCGTGCACGAGGGCGCCGCCGACCGTGCCGCGGTGGCGGACCTGCGGGTCGGCCACCGTGGCGATGGCCTTGGACAGCAGGGACGCGTGCGTCGACACCAGGTCGGACGCGAGCACCTCGGCGTACGGCGTCATGGCACCGATGACGACGTGGTCGCCGTCCTCGGAGACGCCGCGCAGCTCGGCGATGCGGCCGAGGTCGACGATGACGCCGGGGGCGTTGAGCCGCATCCGCAGGATCGGCAGCAGCGACTGGCCACCGGCGAGGACCTTCGCCTCATCGCCGTGCTCGGCGAGTGCCGCGATGGCATCGGCGACGGATTCCGGCGCCACATAGTCGAACTCGGCGGGGATCACTGTCCGCTCCCTTCACCGAGGCCGGCTGCCGGGTCGGCGTTCGGCGCTCCCTCGTCGAAGTGTGGCTGCGCGCCGCGCTCGCCCTCGGTCGTGACGGGCGCCCCCGCCTGGATGGCCTTCCAGACGCGCTCGGGGGTGCACGGCATGACGATGTCGTCGACGCCGAGGTGGCGCACCGCGTCGATGATCGCGTTGACGACGGCCGGCGTCGAGGCGATCGCGCCGGCCTCGCCGACGCCCTTGGTGCCGAGCTTGGTGTAGGTCGACGGCGACGTCGTGTGGTCGGTGACGAAGCTGATCGTGTCGGCCGACGTGGGCAGCGTGTAGTCGACGAAGGAGCCCGTGACGAGGGTGCCCTGGTCGTCGTACTCGGCGCCCTCCCAGAGGGCCTGCGCGATGCCCTGGACGAGGCCGCCGTGCACCTGCCCCTCGACGATGAGCGGGTTGATGATGGTGCCGATGTCGTCGACGCAGACGTACTTGCGCATCGTCGTGGCCCCGGTCTCGGTGTCGACCTCCATCGCGCACAGGTGGGTGCCGTGCGGGAACGAGAAGTTCTCGGGGTCGAAGGTCGCGTCGGCGTCGATGCTCGGCTCGACGCCGTCGGGCAGGTTGTGCCCGGTCCACGACGCGAGCGCGACGTCGGCCATCCCGACGCCCTTGTCGGTGCCCTTGACCCCGAACCGTCCGCCGGTGAACTCGATGTCGTCGACGCTCGCCTCGAGCAGGTGCGCCGCGATGGGCTTGGCCTTCTCGATGACCTTGTCGGCGGCCCGGACGACGGCCTCGGCCCCGACGACGAGCGAGCGCGAGCCGTAGGTGTCCATGCCCTTGGGGGCGCTCTGGGTGTCGCCGTGGAGCACTTCGACGTCCTCGAACGGGACGCCGAGCCGGTCGGCGACGATCTGGCTCCACGCCGTCTCGTGGCCCTGGCCGTGCGGCGACGTGCCGGTGACGACCTCGACCTTGCCGGTGGCGAGCATCCGGATGCTCGCCGACTCCCAGCCGCCGGCGCCGTAGTTGAGGGCGCCGAGGATGCGCGAGGGTGCCAGGCCGCACATCTCGGTGAACGTCGAGATGCCGATGCCGAGCTGCAGCGGGTCGTTCGACTCGCGGCGGCGCTGCTGCTCGGCACGCAGACCGTCGTAGTCGAACAGCTCCTTGGCCTTGGCCGTTGCGGCCTCGTAGTTGCCGGAGTCGTAGGTCATGCCCGCCACGGTCGTGAACGGGAACTCGTCGTGCGTGATCCAGTTCTTCTCACGGATCGCGAGCGGGTCCACCCCGACCTCGACGGCGAGCTCGTCCATGAGCCGCTCGATCGCGAACGTCGCCTCGGGGCGCCCGGCCCCGCGGTACGCGTCGACCCACGTCTTGTTCGTCAGCAGGGTGCGGACGGAGAAGTGGTAGGCGGCGAACTTGTAGATCGAGTTGAACATCCAGGCGCCGAGCACCGGCACGCCGCCGCCGACGACGCCGACGTACGCGCCGAGGTCGGCGAGCAGCTCGACCTTGAGCCCGGTGACCGTGCCGTCCTTCTCGGCGGCGAGGGTCAGCTTCTGCCACTGGTCGCGGCCGTGGTGGCCCGACAGGAGCGACTCGGAGCGGGTCTCGGTGTACTTGCACGGCTTGCCGACGAGCCGCGCCACGGCGATGGTGGCGAACTCCTCGGGCGTCGTCTGCAGCTTGCCCCCGAACCCGCCGCCGACGTCGGGCGCGATGATGCGCACCTTCGACTCGGGGATGCCGGTGGTGGCCGCGACGAGGAACCGCAGCACGTGCGGCACCTGCGAGCTGGTCCACACCGTCATCTGCTCGCCGGTCGGGTCGCACACCGTCGAGCGGGGCTCCATGAAGGCGGGGATGAGCCGCTGCTGGCGGTACTCGCGCTCCAGGACGATGCCACCCTCGCGGGCCTTGGCGATCTCGTCCTCGACGTCGGTCCCCGAGCCCTGGGCCGCCGAGTCGAGCGTCCAGACGGCGCTCGTGTTCGTGCCGAGGTCGGGGTGGGCCAGCACGGCGTCGGTGGCGGCCTCCTTGAGGTCGAGGACCGCGGGCAGCTCGTCGTAGTCGACGTCCACGAGCTCGACGGCGTCACGGGCGGCGGCCGCGGTGCGCGCGACGACGACGGCGACGATCTCGCCGGCGCACGCGACGTGCTCGACGACGATCGGCAGGTGCTCGGGCGTCTTCTGCTCGGCGTTGAGCGGCCACGCCGTCGCGACGAGGCCCTGCTTGCCCGCGACGTCGGCGCCGGTGACGACGGCGATGACGCCCGGAGCGGCCTTGGCCGCGGCCGTGTCGATGGAGGTGATCCGGGCGTGCGCGAACGGGCTGCGCACCATCGCGAGGTGCAGCATGCCCGGCAGCTGGATGTTGTCGGTCCAGCGGGTGCGGCCGGTGATGAGGCGCTGGTCCTCCTTGCGGCGTCGGGCCCTGCCGATCTCGCCGCCGGCCTCGGCGGGCCGGTCCTCGGTGACGGTCATGACGTCACCGCCTGCGAGCTGAGGTCCTTGGCCGCCTGCTGCACGGCCTTGACGATGTTGTGGTAGCCGGTGCACCGGCAGAGGTTGCCCTCGAGGCCCTCGCGGATCTGTTCCTCGCTCGGGTCCGGGTTCTCCTTCAGCACGTCGCAGGCCTGCATGATCATGCCCGGCGTGCAGTAGCCGCACTGGAGTGCGTGGCACTCGTGGAAGGCCTTCTGGACGGGGTGGAGCTCGCCGTCGGTGGCGAGGCCCTCGATCGTGGTGACCTCGTGTCCGTCCGCCTGGACGGCGAGGACGTTGCACGACTTGACGCTCGTGCCGTCGAGGTGGACGGTGCACGCACCGCAGTTGCTCGTGTCGCACCCGACGACGGTCCCGGTCTTGCCGAGCGTCTCGCGCAGGTACTGGACCAGCAAGGTCCTGGGCTCGACGTCGTCGGAGTAGCTGACCCCGTCGACGTTCACGGTGATTCGGGTCATTCGATGTGTCCTCCTGCCGCGCTGCAGTTGACTTCCCCACGGTGAGTCTTTGTCAGAAGTGGCCTGCGCACAAGAGTTTCTGCGGATGAGGCGGCCGCGACCCGAGCTCCTCGACCCGTTCTGCTCTCCGACCTGCGCGACCCGCACTCGTCGGCGGCGCCCGCTCCCGGCAGACTGTCGGGCATGACGCTCCACGCCGACGACTACCAGGCGCTCCGCTCGCGCTACGACTCGATGACCTACCGCCGGACCGGTCGCTCCGGCCTCGACCTGCCGGCCGTGTCCCTCGGCCTGTGGCACAACTTCGGTGACGACGTGCCGCTCGACAACCAGCGCGCGACGCTGCGTCGGGCCTTCGACCTCGGCGTCACGCACTTCGACCTCGCGAACAACTACGGCCCGCCCTACGGCAGCGCCGAACGCAACTTCGGCACGATCTTCGCCCAGGACTTCACGCGCTACCGCGACGAGCTGATCATCAGCAGCAAGGCCGGCTACGACATGTGGCCGGGCCCGTACGGCCAGGGCGGCGGCAGCCGCAAGTACGTCCTCGCCTCGCTCGACCAGTCGCTGCAGCGGATGGGCCTCGACTACGTCGACGTCTTCTACAGCCACCGCTTCGACGACACGACGCCGCTCGAGGAGACGATGGGCGCGCTCGACACCGCGGTCCGCTCGGGCAAGGCGCTCTACGTCGGCATCTCGAGCTACTCGGGCCCGCGGACCAAGGAGGCCGTCGAGATCCTCCGCTCGATGGGCACGCCGCTGCTCATCCACCAGCCGAGCTACTCGATGCTCAACCGCTGGGTCGAGGAGGACCTGCTCGACGTCCTCGGCGAGGAGGGTGTCGGCTGCATCGCGTTCAGCCCGCTCGCCCAGGGCATGCTCACCGACAAGTACCTCAAGGGCGTGCCCGCGGGTTCGCGCGCCTCCCAGGGCAAGTCGCTCTCGCCGAAGCTGCTGAGCGAGCAGAACCTCAAGCACATCCGGGCCCTGAACCGTATGGCCAAGGCGCGCGGCCAGTCCCTCGCTCAGATGGCGCTCGCGTGGATCCTGCGCGACGAGCGCGTCACGTCGGTGCTCATCGGCGCGTCGTCGGTCGGCCAGCTGGAGAACAGCCTCGGCTGCCTCGACAACCTCGCCTTCTCCGACGAGGAGCTGGCCAAGATCGACAAGCACGCCGTCGAGGGCGGCATCAACCTCTGGAAGCGCTCCAGCGCCCACTGACCCCCGGTCAGCCCAGGCTGGCACCTCCGGGGTGCCAGCCGGGGCCGCGCAGCAGGTACCCGACGCGGTCGCGCCACGACGCCGCGGCGCGCACGTCGCCCCAGATCGACGCGTACTCGTGCGTCGCGACGACGAGCGGGTTGTACGTGCGCAGCTGGGTCGTCAGGCCGTAGACGACGCGGTCGCCCTCGGGCTCGAAGGAGCGGAACAGCCGGTCCCAGACGATGAGGATGCCGCCGTAGTTGCGGTCGAGGTAGGCGTTGTTCGTGCCGTGGTGGACGCGGTGGTGCGAGGGCGTGTTCATGACCAGCTCCACCGGGCGCCAGAGGGTTCCGACGCGCTCGGTGTGCAGGAAGAACTGGTAGAGCAGCGAGATCGACTGCTGGAGGAAGATCGCCCACGGCGGCACGCCGAGCAGGGCCAACGGCGCCCAGAACGGCACCCCGCCGAACGGCGTCCACGTCTGGCGCAGCGCGGTCGAGAGGTTGTAGCGCTGGCTCGAGTGGTGCACGACGTGGCTGGCCCAGAGGATCCGCACCTCGTGGTGGGCGCGGTGGTACCAGTAGTAGGCGAGGTCCTCGGCGAGGAAGATGACGATCCACGTCCACCACAGCGCGGTGTCGAGGCGCAGCGGGCTCAGCTCGTAGAGGGCGGCGTAGACGACGAGCTGGACCGCCTTGTAGAGCACGCCGACGCCGACGCTGCCCAGCCCCATCGCGAGGCTCGTGAAGGTGTCGCGCACCTCGTAGCCGACCTCGTCGTCGTCCGGCGCGAACCACAGTGAGGCGACCTCGACGACGATGAAGAGGACGAAGAACGGGACCGCTGCGAGGATGAGGTCGACCATCACGCCCCCTTGGCGCCGGTGTCGGTCCCGGGCCCGGTTCCGGTGAGGCCGCCGCTCGCGTCGAGCACGGCCCACACGTCGAGCGCCTGGCACAGGATGGCGTCGGCCAGCCGGGCGGCCTCCTCGGCCTCGCCCGCCGCGACGGCTGCGGCGAGCGGGCCGTGCGGGAGCAGGTCGGCGCGGTCGGCGGCGAGCAGTGCGTCCATCGCCTCGGGACGGGCGTCGATGGCGTGGAGCAGGGAGTTGAGCGCGAGGCGGAACGCCAGGTTGCCCGACGCCTCGACGACCTCGAGCCAGAAGGCGCGGTCGGCGTCGGGGTCGGTCGTGTCGTCGTAGGCGGCTGCCGCGGCGACGACGCGCTCGCGCGCCTCCGGGGTGGCCCGCTCGGCGGCGAGCCGGGCGGCGTCGACACCGATGCACCGACGCATCTCGAGGCCGTCGCGCAGGACCACCGGGTCGAGCGCGTCGGCCGACCTGGCCAGGTGGGCGAGCAGGTCGAGGCCGGCGCTGCTGCGCACGTCGAGCACGCGGGTGCCGCCGCCGTGGACGACGCGGACGAAGCCGGCGGCCTGGAGGCGCTGGAGGGCCTCGCGCACGGCGTGCCGGTTGACGGCGAACGAGGCGGCGAGCTCGCGCTCGGGCGGGAGGGAGTCGCCGGGGACGAAGCGACGCGTCAGGACGGCGTCGCGCAGCTCGGCGAAGACCTCGTCGGAGACCGAGCGCCGGGCGACCGGTGTGAATCCACGCTGAATCATGCGGGCCAGCCTGCCCGACCATTGGTCCACTCATCAAGAGGTTGGACCAATTATGTGACCAAGGCCGCCCGATAGGTTGGCGCCGTGCCCGACACCGACGTCAGCGACCCCAGCGCTCCCAGCGCCCTGAGCATCCAGGAGCGGCTCTACCCCGACCTCCCGTGCTTCGGGTGCGGCCAGGCCAACGAGCGCGGCCTGCGCCTGCGCAGCTACCCGCTCGGCGACACCGCCCCGGACGGGGTCACCGCGTCGTTCACGCCGTGGCCCGAGCACGACAACGGGCTCGGCTACCTCAACGGCGGCATCATCGGCACGGTCCTCGACTGCCACAGCGCCGCCGCTGTCATGCTCGAGGCCGAGCGCGGCGGCTGGCCGCCGCTGCCCGGCGCGGACCTGTCCTATGTGACGGCCGGGCTCGACGTGCGCTACCTGCGCCCGGCCCCTCTGCACGACGAGGTCGAGCTGTTCGCCACCGTCGTCGATGCGTCCGAGCCGCAGATGACCGTCGAGGTGCAGCTCCGGTTCGACGGCAAGGTGCGCGCGCAGGCGACCGCCCTGTGGAAGCGCTGGCGCCCCCGCCCCTCCTGACGCGTCAGGGCGTCGGCGTCAGGGCGTCGGGCTCGGTGTCGTGTGCCGGATGGTGGTGGTGGATCGGGCCGGCGAGGCCGCCGAGGCGTTCACCACCGCCGCCCCAGCGCAGGGCGATGATCTCGGCGGCGATCGACACCGCCGTCTCCTCGGGCGTGCGCGCCCCGAGGTCGAGGCCGATCGGTGAGCTCATCCGGGCCAGCTCATCCTCGGTGAGGCCGGCCTCGCGCAGCCGCGCCAGCCGGTCCTCGTGGGTGCGCCGCGAGCCCATCGCCCCGATGTAGGCGACCTCGGGCAGGCGCAGGGCCACCTCGAGCAAAGGCACGTCGAACTTCGGGTCGTGGGTCAGCACGGCGATGACGGTGCGGGAGTCGACGCGTCCGGCTTCGACCTCCGCCGTGAGGTAGTCGTGCGGCCACGTGACGACGACCTCGTCGGCGCCGGGAAAGCGCGAGGCGGTCGCGAACACGGGACGCGCGTCGCAGACGGTGACGCGGTAGCCGAGGAACCCGCCGACCCGGGCCACGGCGGCGGCGAAGTCGATGGCGCCGAAGACGAGCATCCGCGGCTTCGGCGCGTGCGCGGCGACGAAGACCCGCAGGCCCTCGCCCCGACGCTCCCCGTCGGGGCCGTAGGTCAGCGTGCCCGTCGTGCCCTGGGCGAGCATGCCGCGCGCGTCGTCGCGGACGGCGTCGTCGGCGCGCGCGCTGCCGAGCGTGGACGCGGCCACGTCCTCCTCGTCGCCCTCCTCAGGACGCACGACGAGGCGGCGCCCGACCCACGACGGGTCGGGGTGGGCGATGACGGTGGCGACGGCGACGGGGCGGCCGGCGTCGATGTCCGCGGCGACCTCGCCGAGCTCGGGGAAGGTGTCGCGCGAGACCTTCTCGACGAAGACGTCGAGGATGCCGCCGCACGTCAGGCCGACGGCGAACGCGTCGTCGTCGCTGACGCCGTAGCGCTGGAGCACGGGCGCGCCGGAGGCGACGACCTCCTGGCCGAGCTCGTACACCGCGCCCTCGACGCAGCCGCCCGACACCGAGCCGACGGCCTCGCCACCGGGGCCCACGAGCATCGACGCGCCCGCCTGGCGGGGGGCGGAGCGCCACGTGCCGACGACGGTGCCGACCCCGACGGTCTCGCCGGCCGACCACCAACGCATCAGGTCCGAGAGCACCTCACGCACGGGCCACCACCTCGATCAGCTCCTCGAACGCGGCGAGCGAGTGACCCGCCACGAAGTCGTCAACGTACGGCAGCGCGGCCACGATTCCCTGCTGCACCGGCTCGTAGCCCACCTTGCCGCGGTGCGGGTTGGCCCACACGACCCGGTGGGCGAGCCCGGCGAGGCGACGCATCTGCTCGCCGAGCACCTCGGGCCCGTCGCGCTCCCAGCCGTCGCTGAACACCACGACGACGGCGCCGCGCGCCATCCCGCGGCGGCCCCAGCGGTCGAGGAAGGCGCCGATGGAGTCGCCGAGCCGGGTGCCGCCGGACCAGTCGGGCACGACGCGCCCGGCGGCGGCGAGCGCCCGGTCGGGGTCGCGCTCGTGCAGCGCCCGCGTCACGTGGGTCAGGCGCGTGCCCATGGTGAAGACCTCGACGTGGTCACAGTGCCGGACGTAGGCGTGCGCTAGACGCAGCAGGCTGTCCGCGTACGGGCTCATCGAGCCGGAGACGTCGACGAGGAAGACGACGCGTCGTGCGCGGACTCCCTTGCGCCGGTATCGAATTCGCCCCGGTTCACCCATCCGGCGCAGCTGCTCGCGCAGCGTCGCGGGGCCGTCGACCGCGCCGGAGCGGGACCGCACGTGCCGTCGGGCCCGTCGCCGAGGCGACCGCGGGTCGAGGGAGGCGAAGAGGCGGGCGGCGGCGGCGCGCTCGGCGGCGCTCAGCGCGGCGAGGTCGCGGTGCCGGAGCACCTCGGTGGCGCTGGCGCGGGCCTCGATGGTGTCGCCGGCCGACGCGTCCTCCCCCTCGGCCTCGCCACCGAGCGGGGCCTGGCGCACCGGCGGCCGTACGAGGTCGACGCGTGAGCCGCGGCGGACCTCCTCGGTGCCGAACCAGCGCTCGAACACCTCGTCGTAGACCGGGAAGTCGGCCGGGACCGAGGTGAGGGTGGCACGGCCGGCCCAGTAGACGCCCGACCGCTCCCCGACGCCGACCGTGGCGGCCGCGACGAGGAAGGTGCGCTCGCGGTCGGCCGTGACCGACAGGCCGGCAGCGCGCAGGGCGCGGGCGAAGCCGAGCAGCCACGCCTCCGGCGGCGCCTCGGTGGGCACCCCGGTCGGCAGGTCGGGCGCCAGGGTCATGCCGTGAGCAGCTTGTCCAGGGCGGCGCGGACGCGCTCGGAGTCCTCGCGGTACTTCAGGGCGGCGCCCAAAGTGGCGGCGGCGACCTCGGTGTCGAGACGCGTCGCGCCGACGGCCTCGAGGGCCCGCGCCCAGTCGAGGGTCTCGGCGACGCCCGGCGGCTTGATGAGCTCGCCGGTGGAGCGCAGCCGCTGGACCGCCGTGACGACCTGCTCGGCCAGCGCCTCGGGCACCTCGGGCAACCGCGACCTGACGATCTCGAGCTCGCGGGCCAGGCCGGGGTGGTCGATCCAGTGGTAGAGGCAGCGACGCTTGAGGGCGTCGTGCAGCTCGCGGGTGCGGTTCGAGGTGAGCACGACGAGCGGCGGGATGGCGGCGCTGATCGTGCCGAGCTCGGGGATCGTGACCTGCCACGTCGACAGCACCTCGAGCAGGAACGCCTCGAACTCGTCGTCCGCGCGGTCGATCTCGTCGACGAGCAGCACGCACGGCGCGGCGCGTAGGGCCTCGAGGACGGGCCGCGCGAGGAGGAACCGCTCGTCGAAGAGCTCCTCCTCGAGGGCGCGCGCGTCACGGTCGGCGCCGGCCCCACCGATCTCACCGGCCACGGCCTCGACGGCCCGCAGGTGCAGGATCTGCCGCGGGAAGTCCCAGTCATAGAGGGCCTGCGTGGCATCGATCCCCTCGTAGCACTGCAGCCGGATCAGACGCAGGTCGAGAGCCTCGGCGAGCGCCTCGGCCAGGGCCGTCTTGCCGGTGCCCGGCTCGCCCTCGAGCAGGACCGGGCGCGAGAGGCGGCTGGCGAGGAAGGTGATGGTGGAGAGCGCCTCGTCGGCGAGGTAGCCGGTGCGCGCGAGGGCCGACGTGACGTCGGCGGGGCTGGTGAAGGCGGTCTCCATGCCCCGAGCATCACGCATGACGGGCCGTCGCGGAAGCGCGAGGCCTCAGTGTCGACCGTCGAGCTCGGCCGGGGTGTCGACGTCGCGGCCCGTCGCGAGGTCGCCGCACTCGACGAGCTCGTGGGCGTGGGTGCGGAAGTGGTCGCGGGCGCCGTTGTCGCCCGTGGCCGTCGCGATGACGCGGTCCCAGTGGTCACGGCCGATGAGGGCCGGGTGGCCCGGCGTGCCGCGGTAGGACGCCCGACGCAGGACCGACCGGCGGCCCCCCGCGGCGGCCCCGGCGTCCGTCGCCGCTCCCGTCGCGGCGCCCGTCCCGGCGTCGGATCCCCCGGTCGTCGCGAGGACGCGGGCCACGACCTCGGGCGTCAGGTCGGGCAGGTCGACGAGGCTGACGAGCACGGCGTCGATGCCGGCGTCGCCCTCGTGGGCCGTGCGGGCGAGGGCGCCCAGCCCGGCGCGGAGCGAGGCACCCATCCCTTCGTGCCAGTCCGGGCAGCGCACGACGTCGACGTCGTGCCCGAGCCGGTCGACGATCGCGGCGACCTCCTCGGCCGCCGCCCCGACGACGACGGTGACGCCGCGGCAGCCTCCGGCGTGGAGCACCTCGACGCCGCGCTCGACGAACGTCGGCTCGTCGGGCGAGCGGCGCACGAGCGCCTTGGGGCCGCCCATCCGGCGGCCGGCTCCGGCCGCGAGGAGCAGCCCGCGCACGTGCGGGACGGTGCTCATGGCGCCGACGCTACGGGACGCGGCCGCCCCCGCGGGTGCGGACGCGTCAGGAGATGGCCGCGAGGTCGACGGTCCACACCGGGTTGGCAGGGACGCGGTGCACGCGGGGGCCGGTGGCGACGTGCGTCATCGGCTGCAGGAGCGGCACGAACGGGCCGCGCTCGTTCATCGCCACCTGCCACGCGGCGTACGCGCCCGAACGGTCGTCGCCGACCGACGCGCGGGCGGCCTCGGTCAGGTCGTCGACGAGGGCGTCCTGGCCGCGCTGCCAGCCGGCGCGCTGGCCGACGAGCTCTCCGGGCGCGAAGGCAAGGTAGTTCTCGGGGTCCGGGTAGTCGGGGCTCCAGCTCCACAGGCTGAAGGCGCTGCGCCCGGACCGGTAGGCGGCCAGGGCCGTCGACGACGGCTGCGGGTCGAGGGCGACACGGATGCCGACCGCGGCCAGCTGGCCCCGCACGGCGTTCGCGATGGTGCTGCGCTGGATGCCGGAGATCGGCACGTCGACCGCGTAGGTGAGGCGGACCGGCTCGCCCCGGTACCCGGAGCGCTTCAGGGCTGCCCGGGCCCCGGCGAGGTCACGTGGCGCCGCCGTGGGCACGGCGGTCGGCGGCGGGAACGTGCCGGTGGCCCCGGGGACGGGGGTGCCGGTGCCCGACGCGCCCGCCCGGCCCGGCGTCGTCGAGCGCGTCGGGGACGGAGTGCCGGTCGCGCTCGGGGTGCCGCTGCGCGTCGGGGTCGGTGGCGACGTCGGGACGGCGCCGTCCTCGAGCGAGCCGACGATGCCCGAGGGCACGAGGCCCGCGGCCGGGCGGGCGTCGCCGGCGGCGCGGGCGAGCGCCTCGACGTCGAGGCCCTTGCGGACCGCCTCGACGAAGGCGCTGTTCGCGGTCCAGCGGTTGACCTGCGGGTTGCGCGACAGCGAGAGGAAGGCGAGCGTCGAGGAGTTCGACGCCGTGACGGCGACCGAGCCCGGCCCGCCGGGGGTGGGCGTGCCCGACGCGGTCGAGCTGCCGGTCGACGTGCCGGACGACGTGCCGGACGACGTGCCGGACGTTCCGGAGGGTGGCGCGGTGCTGCCGTTGCCCGACGGCGCCGTGGCCGTGCCCGACGCCGTGCCCGACGCCGTGCCCGACGCGGCTCTCTCCGCGGCGGCGCTCGCGGCGAGGGCGGCCGCCTGCGCGGGCGAGAGGTCGAGGGCGACGTCGGCGCGGCCGGCGCGCACGTCGCCGACCTGGTCCTTGGGCGCGACGTCGCGCAGCACGACCTCGCCGAACGCGGGCGCCGCTCCGGTCCAGGCCGGGTTGGCGGCGAGGGTGACGTGGGTCGACGTCGCGCCGGTCAACATGTAGGGGCCCGAGCCCGCCGAGTGCGTCGACAGGTACCGGGCCGCGGTGTCGCCGGGGCCGATCGTGCCGCCGTTGGCCTTGACGGCCGCCGAGTTGAGGATGCCGAAGGCCGGGTTGGCCAGGACGGACGGCAGCGCGAAGTTCGAGCGGGGCGAGCTGAGGGTGAACGTGCGGTCGTCGACCTTGACGATGTTGACGGTGCCGAGCACGGCCGCTGCCGTGCCGCCGAGGCCCTGCGCGCGCTGGAGCGTGAAGATGACGTCCTCGGTGGTCACCGGAGTGCCGTCGGAGAACACGAGGCCCTTGCGCAGGCGCATCGTCAGCCACTTGCCCTCCGGCGAGAGGGTGTACTCGGCGATTCCGGGCACGACCTTCGTCGGGTCGGTGGCGTCGAGGTCGGTGAGCGTCTGGTAGACCGCCTTGGACACCAGCAGGCCGCTGCGGTCGAACTGGCGCGATGGGTCGAGCGTCGCGTGGTCGAAGACGGTGTCGACCACGAGCGGCGCCCGCGGCGTCGGGGCCGGTGCGGGCGTCGTGGCTGCTGCGACGGGCGTCCCCCCGGTCGTGGCGCTCGCGCCGCCGCCGGGCGACGCGTCGGTGCAGGCGGACACGAGGAGGGTCGCCGCCCCGACGGCAGCGATCGCCACCTGGCGGGCGACACGTCGACGCACGGGGGGTTCCTTCGCTGATCGAGGGCCGACGCGCCCGAGAACCTGCGCGCGGGCGCCGGCACGGACGGGTCGGTGTGCCTGCCGGAGGTCGCGCCTGCCTGACGACGCTCCGGGGCCGTGCGAGCGAGTCTATCCGGCCCCGCCCGCAGCGACGCCTCCTGACTCAGCACTCGGCGCGAGCACCAGGTAGGCCTGCGCGACGAGCACGACGACGATGGCCACCCACTTGCCCACGGGCAGCTCGACGCCGTAGCGCCAGCGGTCGACGAGCACGAGCCCCACCTGGAGCATGACGACCCAGCCCATCGTCACGAGCGCGAGCTCGGCGTAGCGCAGCGACGACGCGTACACCCAGAAGAGGACGAGGAACGCGCCGGCGCCGAGGACGAGGGCGCGGACGCTCCCGTTGCTCGCCCACTCCTTGGCGAGGACGGCCCCGGCGAGGTCGAGGCCGGCCAGGCACACCATCGCGAGCGTCGCGACGACCGGCACGGGCCACGCGTCGGGGACCTTGATGAGTGGGAAGACGTCGGTGACGCTCATGGTGGGCACATCCTCGGGGGCCGGGCCCGCCCCTCGAACGGGCCTCCCGGGTCAGAGCCCCGCGCCGGACCTCCTGATACGGCCCGTTCCCCGACGCCGGGGGCTCACGCCTGACCGGCGGCGAACCAGGCGGCGACGTCGGGCTCGAGCGGTGGCACGTCGACGGCTCCCCCGCCCGAGCGCAGCGACGACGTGGCGCACACGGCGGCCGCGACGGCCTCGCGGGCCGCCACGGGCGAGGTCATCGTCGGGCCGCCCTCGCGGGCGAACCGGACGAACTCGGCCATGAGGAGCGGGTCGGCGCCGCCGTGGCCGGTGGTGTCGGCCGGGGGGATCTCGAGCACCTCGTCGGCGTCCTCGCGGTAGCTGTCGGTGCGGCGGGTCCACACCTTGACGACGGCGCCCGGGCCGTCGCCGAAGTTCTCGAGCCGGCCCTTGGTGCCGATGACCGTGTAGTTGCGCCAGTAGTCCGGCGTGAAGTGGCACTGCTGGTAGCTGGCGAGGACGCCGCCGTCGAGCACGAGGTTGGCCATCGAGATGTCCTCGACGTCGACGACCGGGTGCAGCTCGCGCTGCTCGGTGGGCGGCCAGTTGTCGAGCGAGTACCAGTCGGCCATCCGGCGGTCCGAGTTGTCGCGGTGGTCGGTGATCTCGCCGTAGACCGCGAGGTCACCGACAGCCGCCACCCGACGCGTGTAGGCGCCGGCGAGCCAGTGGATGACGTCGATGTCGTGGGCGCCCTTCTGCAGGAGCAGGCCCGTGGTGTGAGTGCGGTCGGCGTGCCAGTCCTTGAAGTAGTAGTCGCCGCCGGCCGAGACGAAGTGGCGGCACCAGACCGCCTTGACCTCGCCGATGGTGCCCGCCTCGATGACCGCGCGCATGGCCCGGACGACCGGCATGTGGCGCATGTTGTGCCCGACGTAGAGCCGGGTGCGGGTGCGCGCCGCCGCGGCGAGGATGCGGTCGGCGTCCTCGACCGTCGTGGCCAGCGGCTTCTCGACGAAGGTCGGCAGCCCGGCCTCGAGGGTGCGCACGGCGTGGTCGGCGTGGAGATGGTCCGGCGTCAGGACGAGCACGGCGTCGATCTCGGCCCGCACCTCGGGGCTCAGCAGCTCGTCGACGCTGTCGACGAGGCGGACGCCCTCGACGCGCTCGGCGGCGTCGCGGCGGCCGCGCTCGGCGGCGTCGCACACGACGGTGACGCGGCTGCCCTCGCCGGGGCGGTGCGCGTACGTCGCCAGGCTGGCGCGCAGGCCGAAGCCGATGATGGCCAGGCGAAGGTCGGCGGTGGGCGTCGGGTCGCTCGACGTGGGCGCCGGGGAGGGGGTCGTCGTGGTCATGGGGGTCACCTTTCACGGGTCTGGTACGAGGGTCTCAGCCCTTGGAGCCGCTGAACGCGATGCCCTGGATGAACTGGCGCTGCAGGGCGATGAAGAGGACGAGCACGGGCAGCGTCGCGAGGACCGACCCCGCCATGAGCGTCGTCGTGTCGACGGTGAACTGGCCGATGAGAGAGGCGAGCCCGACCGACAGCGGCATCTTCGTCGGGTCGTTGTTGACGACAAGGGGCCACATGAGGTCGTTCCAGCTCCACAGCACGTCGAGCACGGCGAGGGCCACGAGGCCCGGGCGCGCCAGCGGCAGCATGACGCGGGTGAAGATCTGCCAGTGGTTGGCGCCGTCGAGGCGCGCGGCCTCCTCGAGCTCGCGGGGCAGGGTGAGGAAGAACTGGCGCAGCAGGAAGGTGCCGAACGCGCTGAAGAGGCCCGGCACGACGAGCGCCTGGATCGAGTTGAGCCAGCCGAGGCCGGCGATGATCTCGTACTGCGGCAGCAGGAACAGCTGGCTCGGCACCATGAGGACCGACAGGAACAGGCCGAAGAGCAGGCCGCGGCCGCGGAACTCGAAGCGGGCGAAGGCATAGCCGGCCATCGAGCACAGCACGAGCTGGCCGGCGACACGGCCCAGGGTCTGCAGGGTGCTGTTCCAGAACATCTGCGTGAACGGCAGGGTGTCGAAGACCTTGCCGTAGTTCGACCACTGCGGGTGCTTCGGGAGGATCGTCGGCGGCACGGTCATCGTCTCGCCGAGGGTCTTCAGCGAGGTCATGACCTCCCAGAAGAACGGCCCGACCATGACGACGGCCCCGAGGATGAGCACGACGTGGACGCCGATGTGCTTGGGCCGCAGCGGCTTTCCCGGTGCTCTGGACGCGGGCACACGGGTTGCGACGTCAGACATAGTGCACCCACTTCTTCTGGAGGCGGAACTGCAGCGCGGTCACGGCGACGATGATCACGAGGATGACGAGGGCGATCGCCGCGGCGTAGCCCTGCTGGTTCTCGACGAAGCCGCGCTGGTAGAACTGCGCGACGATCGTCTCGGTCTCCGGGTAGGCCGGGTTGGTCGGGCCGCTCATGACGAAGATGAGGTCGAAGGTCTGCAGGGCGCCGATGACGGCGAGCACCGAGATGAAGAAGACGCTCGGGCTGATCGTCGGCAGCGTGATCGACCAGAACTGCCGGATGCGTCCGGCGCCGTCGAGCGCGGCCGCCTCGTACAGCTCCTTCGGCACGCCCTGGATCGCGGCGAGGAAGATGACGATCTGCGTGCCGAGGCCGAGCCAGATGCCGACGCCGGCGATGGCGTACAGCGCGGTGTCGGGGTTGGACAGCCAGTTGGTGCCCTGGATGCCGACGACGTGCAGCATGGCGTTGATGACGCCGACGTCGCCGTTGTAGAGGGTGCGCCAGATGAGACCGACCGCCGCCGGCATCGTCACGACCGGCAGGAAGTAGAGGACGCGGTACACCTTGACGCCGCGCAGCCCCTCGGTCGACAGCAGCGCCGCGACGACGAGCGCGATCGGGATGCCGAGCAGGGCGACGACAGTGAACTTCAGCGTGTTGAGGAGGGTCTCCCAGAGGCGCGCGTCGCCGAAGAGCTTCGTGTAGTTGTCGAGCCCGACCCACTGGGAGCCGCCGAACGGGCCGGTCTCGGTGAAGGAGATGAGCGGCGTCCGCACGACCGGCCAGAGGTAGAAGACGAGCAGGCCGAGCAGCGTCGGGGTGATGAAGACCGCCGCCCAGAAGACGTCGTTGCGCCGCTTCGCCGACGCCGGCCGACGCGTCCGCGCCGGGTGGCGGGAGGCCCGGGGGCCGGGGGCCGGGCTCGTGGCCCGGCTCCCCGACTCGGTCCGGACGGCGGTGGCGCCGCTCGTGGCGGTGGCCGTACCGGAGGCCACGGTCACTGCTCCTTGGCGAGCGCCGCGTCCATCTGCGTGGCGAGGTCCTTGAGGCCGGTGGCGGCGTCGACCTGCCCGTTCCACACCGTCGTGAGGATGTCGGTCTGCAGCGTCGTCCAGACCTTCGTGTTCTTCGAGGCCGGGTACGGCACGGCGTTCGGCACCTCGTCGAGGTAGGCCTTGAGGTTGAACTGCGGCATCGCCTTGACCCACGCCTGCTGGGTGCCCTCGTAGGCGGGGATGACGGCGCCGGCCTCGGCCTGGATCTGCGCGGCGCGCTCGCCGCCGAGGAAGGCGACGAACTTCTGGGCGGCGTCCTGGTGCTTGGTCTTGGCGTAGATCACGTTGCCGAGGCCGTGGATGACCGAGATCTGGCCCTTGGGACCCTTCGGCACCGGCGCGACGTTGACGGTCTGCTTGAGCTCGGGCACGTCGTTGTACTCGACGGCGGCCCACGAGCCGTTCCAGTACATCGCGACCTTGCCGGCCTTGAAGAGGTCGCCGGGGCTCGTGTCGGTCATCTGCTGGACGGTCGGGGAGGCGCCGTCCTTGACGAGGGAGGTCCAGAACTCGATGCCCTGCAGCGCCTCGGGCGAGCCGAAGCCGCTCTTGGTGCCGGCCGCGTCGATGACCTGGCCGCCGGCCGAGGGGATCGTGTCGTAGAAGCCGGACTGGTCCTCGACGGGGGCGGCGGCGCCCCAGACGCCCTTGCCCTTGTCGGTCAGGGCGCGGGCGGCGGACTGGAAGTCGGCCCAGGTCCAGTCGTCCTTGGGGTAGGGCAGCTTCTTGGCGTCGAAGAGCGCCTTGTTGTACCAGACGCCGACGGTGTCGAAGTCCTTCGGGATGCCGTACGTCTTGCCGCCGTAGGAGTAGAGGTCGACGAGCGCCTTGGGGTACTTGGCGAGGTCGAGCTTGCCCGTGCTGATCGTCTGGTCGAGGGGCAGCAGCTGCTGGTTGGAGGCGTAGAGCTTGACGTTCGGGCCGTTCATCCAGAAGACGTCGGGGGCGCCGCCACCGGCGGCCGCGGTCTGCAGCGTCGTGAAGTACTGCTTGAACGGCGTCACCTGGAGCTTGACGGTGACGTTCGGGTTGGCGGCGTGGAACTCGTCGGCGATCTTCTGCATCGCGGGCGCCTGGTTCTTGTCCCAGATGCCGTACGAGAGGGTGACCGGCCCGTTCTCGGGGCCGGACGAGCCGGAGCCGCCGGTGCTGCCGCAGGCGGTCAGGGCCAGGGCGGCCAGGGGGAGCAGGGCCGTGGCGGCCAGCGTGGACGTTCGGCGCGGGATGCGCATGGGCGTCTCCTCGGACGGGGTGCACTTCGTCGGGCAACCCAAGCCGATTCGCTCGTTTGTGCTTGGGCGGGACTACAATCGAGCACATTCGATCACGTGTCAATCCGTGGCGACCGGCTCGAGGGCGAGTCCGGCGCCGCCGGCCGGGCCGGTGCCACGGGTTCCTGAGGCATGCCCCCGACGCATCAGGGCGTGCGGCGGCAGCTGCGGAATCGGCTGCGGCGCAGCCCGATCCGCCCCTCTTGTCCGACCCGCGAGACGCCGTCCCGCCATCTGGACGGCCCACGGGGCGAGAATGGGCGGGTGCCGATCCTGCCGATGCCGCGCGACCCCCGGTTCGTCACGATCCGCCGCGGCGGCACCCTGACCGACGAGGACCACCGGCTGCTCGCCGAGTGGGCGCTCGTGTGCGCCGAGCACGTGCTGCCCCTGTTCGACGCCGCCGGCACCGGCGACCCGCGCGTCCGGGAGGCGTTCGACATCAGCCGCCGGTGGATCCGCGGCGAGGTGCCGATGCGCGTCGCGCACAACGCGGCCTTCGCGGCGAACGCTGCCGGGCGGGGACTGCCGGACCCGGCCCGGTTCGCGGCCCTGTCTGCAGGGCAGGCCGTCGCCGTCGCGCACGTCGCCGCGCACGAGCTGGGCGCCGCCGCCTACGCGATCCGGGCGGCGTCGTCGTCGGCACCCGCCGGCGAGGCGGAAGCGGCACGCCTGCGCGAGCGCGACTGGCAGCGCGCGCAGCTGCCGGGCGCCGTCCGCGAGCTCGTCCTCGACGACCAGCGCCTGCGCAGCCCGATCTGCTGGAACACCTTCGACGACTGAGCGTCGACGATCACCTCAGGCGCCCGCGTCAGGCGCCCCCGACGGACCGCCACGAGCCGCGCCGGACGTCCCCTCGCCGTGCGGCCCGGCCCCTCCCCCTCCCAATCGAGTGAGCACCCCGTCACACCAGCCCCACCCGTCACGTGAGCCCTGGGACCCCTGAGACCCCTGGGACTCAGTGCTCACTCGATGAGAGGGAGAGGGAGGGTCGGGCGGGTGCATGGGCTCGGTCGGGCGGGGCGCCTCCGCCCACCCGAGCGCCTCCGCCCGCTCGACCTGCTCCGCCCGGTCACGTCAGGCGCGGAGGACCTTCTCCATGGCCTTGCCCTTGGCCAGCTCGTCCACGAGCTTGTCGAGGTAGCGGATCTTCTGCATGAGCGGGTCCTCGACGTCCTGGACGCGGACGCCGCAGACACTGCCCGTGATGAGCGAGGCGTTGGGGTTGAGGTGGGCGTCGGCGAAGAAGTCCTCGAAGGTCGTGCCGGCGTCGAGGTGCTCGCGCAGCCGGGCGTCGTCGAAGCCGGTCAGCCACTCGATGACCTCGTCGACCTCGGCCTGGCTGCGCCCCTTGCGCTCGGCCTTGGCGACGTAGAGGGGGTACACCGACGCGACGCTCGTGGTGAAGATCCGGCTCATGCCTCGAGGGTAACGAGGGGCGGCAGGGCGCGGGTCCTACCGCTGGGACCAGACGAATCCGCCGACGAGCAGCATGAGGACGAAGGCCCTGCCACCGCCGAACCGCCGACGCCGGCCCGGCTCGCCCGACCGGCGCTGCGCCGGCTCGCCGAGCACGAGGAACAGGACGGTGGTCAGCGGAGCGAAGGTGCTGACGAGGAGCCAGAACCACCCCCAACGGGTGGCCCGCGAGGGCTCCGGGCCCATGACGAGCAGGAGCAGCGAGAGCACCCAGACGAGCAGTGCGCCGCCCACGACCCACGACGGCAGCTCGATCCCGACCATCGAGCCGCCGGTCGGCCGCGCCGACTCGTCGTGCACGATGCGCAGGACGCCGGCGCCCTGGACCTCGCGCAGGTGCTGCTCGATGCTGCCGACCACGACGTCGGACCTTGCCCCTTCCCCCTGGTCGGGGCTGCTCACCTGGCGCACCGTCGTGAGCCGGTCGAACCCGCCGGCTGACCAGCGCACGTACGCAGTGGCGAAGCCCGACGCCCCCTCGGGCAGGGTGCCGGCGACGCGGAGGTCGTGGACCTGCCCCGACGCGATGGCCGTGCGCAGCTCCGAGAGCGGGGTGGGATGGGTGCCCAGGAGCCCCACCGCGACGGCCACGACGACCGCCGCGACGACGAGGGCGGCCCGGCCGAGGCCGTCGACGATCCCGCCGTAGGCGTCACGGGTGGGCACGGGCGTCGGCGCCGACATGGGGCCGAACCTAGGGCACCCCGCCGCGCCGGGGCGGCGATTCGGGCTGCAGGTTCGTGCAACGGCCTCGTTCGGGCGACAGGTCGTCGGACCCAGGCGACGTCGTCGGCCCGCTGCCGCGTCGCCGGGCGCGACGCGTCAGCCGAAGGTGCGCACGAAGGCGCGGAGGACGTCGTGGGCGGCCTCGACGTCGGCGGCCTGCACCGACGCGATGAGGTCGTCCTTCTCCTCGGGTCGGAAGTAGCCGTGGTTCGCGTAGGCGTGGATGCGCTCGACGAGCGTGTCGAGCTCGAGCTCGGGGTGGAACTGGGTGACCCACGCCCGCTCGCCGACGCGGTAGGCCTGCACCGGGCACGGGTCGCTCGTCGCGAGCAGCACGGCGCCGGGCGGCAGCTCGCTGCACGCCTCCTTGTGGCCGACGAAGGCCGTGAACACCTCGGGCAGGTCGGCGAAGAGCGGGTCGTCGCGTCCGGCGCCGGTGACCTTCACGGTGGTCGTGCCGACCGGCTCGCCGTACGTGCGGTCGACGACGCCGCCGAGGGCCAGGCCCGTGGCCCCGATGCCGTAGCAGAGGCCGAGGTAGGGGACCCCGTCGTCGACGAGACCGCGCAGGAACACGGTGAGCTCGGCCTCGACGCGTCGCTGCTCCGGCGCCTTCTGCGCCTCGGGGTCGGTGACGGTGTACGGGCTGCCGCCGAGGACGACGCCCGCGTACGCCGACGCGTCGAGCGGGGTGAACGGGCCCTGCTCCATCCGCACGTGGGCGACGCGTCGGTCGGGCAGCCCGGTGAGGCGGACGAAGGCCTCGCGCTCCCGCGCCGCGAGCCCGTCGTCGAGCCGCGAGGTGAGCAGCAGGAACGGCAGGCCGGACGCGTCGGGCGGGGTGTCGGTCACGGAGGACTGAGTGGCCACGGCGTCAGGGCAGCAGGTCGTCGAGGTAGGCCGGCAGCATGGCCCACCACGTCGGCCAGTCGTGGTCGTAGGCAGGGCCCCAGTCGTCGACGCGGTTCGGGATCCCCTTGGCGCCGAGGACGTCCGCCACTGCCCAGGCCTCGCCGACGTCCTCCCACTGGCCGCTGCCTGAGGCCAGCACGATCATCCGGTGCCGCAGCATCTCGAGGGACGGGCCCTCGAGGCCGGGCAGGAAGTGCAGCGGCGAGCTGTAGTAGAGGTCCTCGGTGAAGGGCCCGCCGATGAACTTCTCGATGGAGTACGTGCCGCTCATGCAGACCGCGGCGTCGACGAGGTGCGGGTAGCGGCACGCGACGGCGAGCGCGTTGAAGGCCCCGATCGACGCCCCGGCGACGACGACGCGCATCGGGCCGCCGCTGTCGGAGTGGATCGCCGGGATGATCTCGGAGGCGACGGCGTCGTGGAAGGCGTTGAACAGGGCCATCCGGTACTCGGTCGAGCCCTGACGCTCGGCCATCGCCTTCCCGGCGACGCTGTCGCAGGAGTAGAGCTTGGCGCGACCGGCGTCGACGAGCGGCATGAGGTGGGCGACGAGCTTGTGGCGCTCGACCTCCTCGGCGTCACCCCCGGCGGTCGGGAAGAGCAGCACCGGGGTGCCCCACGTGCCCCAGCGGGCCACCGTGATGTCCTGCTCGAGCCGGTCGGAGTACCAGCGGTCTGTCACCTTCATGGGTCAAGCTCCTCAGCTCGCGTCGGTCACTGGTCGGTCACTCGTACACGTACTTCTGCGGCCCCGGGAAGACCCACGTGAGCGCGTCGCCGAGGCGGTCGCGCCAGTTCTCCCAGTTGTGGCCGTCGCGGGCCTCGGTGTAGCGCACCCGCATGCCGGTGTGGCGGAACACCGGGACCATCGACCGGTTGGGCGTGATGAGGGGCTCGTAGACGCCGCACGACATGTGGATGCGGTCGACGACCGCGGTCGGCTTGGCGCGGTAGCGGTTGACGAACTTCACGACCGGGTCGAACGCCGGCCCGCCGCCGTGGTCGAAGCCGATGTCGGTGAAGACGAGGGACGCCGACTGCAGCACGAGCGAGCCGAAGACGCCCGGGTAGCGCACCGCCGTCGACAGCGACGCGATGCCGCCGAACGAGGACCCCATGAGGCAGCGGGCTTCGGGCGCGTCGAGCAGTGGCAGGCGGTCGGTGAGCAGCGGCACCAGCTCGCGGGCTACGAACCGGGCGTGCGGGGCGTGGTTCGGGTACTCCTTGAGCCGGTCGCGCGGCGGCACGAACGCGACGACGAGCGGGTCGACGTCGAGGCGGTGGATGAGGTTGTCGAGGACGGTCTTCATCGCCGCGTACTGCAGGTAGTCGGTGCCGTCGTGGACGATGAGCAGCGGGTAGCGCTGGGCCCGGTTGAACCGCGCCGGCAGGTAGATCTGCACGGGCTGCTCGCGGCGCAGGGCCCGGCTGCGCACGACCTCCTCGACGAGGGTGCCCGGGCGCGCCTCGGGGTCGAAGGCCACCCAGTCGGGCACCCGGTAGCCGACGGCCGCGCACACCGACGACGACCCCATCGGGCTGTGGGCGAGGCGCTGGTTGAGGGGGTCGTTGAAGCGCTCGTAGTGCTCGCCCTTGCGGATCTCCACCTGGTACTCGACGCGTGAGCCCTCGGGCAGCACGGTGGTGACGGCCCAGAGGTCCGACTCGCCGATCCGCTTGAGCGGCAAGGGGTCCGGCAGCCCGACGACCCGGTGGCGGATCCACGCCTCGTCGACGTCGCCGCGGTAGAGGAAGGTGGCGCGCTCGCCCTCGACGATGGGGCAGCCCCACCGGGCGATGAACCGGTCGATGGCCGGCCCGTCGAGCGGCAGCCGGTCGCGCAGACCGTTGATGGCGAGGCGCGTCGGGGGGCTCATGCGGCCCCCTCGACGGCGACGTGGCCGGTGGCGTCGAGGTAGCGGGTGCCCTGTGGCAGCGGGCCGGCCTCATCGACGGCGGAACCGGCCTCCAGTCGCACGACGGCGCCGTCGTCGAGCAGGACGAGCCGGTGCACGGGGAACCTTCGCGCGAGCACCGCCATCCGCTCGTGGTCCTCGAGGCGCAGCCGACGCCGCGCGTGCGGGAGCACGAGGACGCCCGGGACGCGTCCGAGCCCGGTGTCGTGGACCTCTGCGGCCGTGACGCCGTGCGGCGTGTGGTCGTGGAAGAGCACGACGAGGTCGGTGAGGACCATGGCGCCGGCCGACCAGGCGACGACGTGCTGCTCGGGCCGGGGGGTCACGTCGAAGAGGCGCAGGGTGCGCAGCAGCGTCCGCACGTTGCCGCCGGCGACGACGAGCGCCCCGCACTCGTCGAGGACGGCGTTGATCTCGCCGCGGTGCCAGCCGATGAGCCCGCTCTCCTCGCGTGGGCTGCGGGCGAACGTCGACGCGTAGAGCTCGGCGAGCTCGGCCTCGTACCAGCGGTCGACCTCGCGCACGGCCTCGATCGCGGCGTCGACGGCCATCGGCCCGACGCCGTGCAGCGAGGTGCGGTGGGCGACGGCGTGCACCGCGTCGACGGCGCTCTGCAGCCGCAGGCCGTAGAAGGTGCGCAGCTCGTCCTGGCGGTCACGGAAGGCGAGGGCAGCCGCGGCGACGCGCTCGTCCTTGGTCAGCACGTCGATCATCCGGTGGTGCAGGCGCAGGTTGACTCCCCGCTCGTCGAGCAGGCCGTTCAGCTCGCCGTCGTCGGACTCGCGCTCCTCCCAGCCGGCGTTGGTGAACGCGACGCGTCCGGGCACGTCGAGGGAGCGCACGACCGGCTGCACCGTCGTGGTGAAGCGCTGGGGTCCGAGGAGGATGGTCTCCGGCACGAGCCCTCAGCCCGCGTGGACGCGGATGGTGCGCCCGACGTCGTCGAGCATGGCGCGGGCGGTGTCGTAGTCGGGGTGGCGCACCCGCACCCACGCGTTGGCCATGTAGCCGGCCTCGACCGGCTGGGTGCCGGTGCCCTGCGGGGGGAAGTGGCCGTCGATGACCCACTCGCCGTAGCGGGCCTGGATCTCGTCGATGCCGGAGTAGCCCTGGATGACGCCGTCGTGGTCGGGTCGCAGCGCCACGATGCCGGCCGAGTACGTGCGCCGCATCGGCTGCTCGGGCCCGCCGTGGGTGATGACGTGGGCCCACTCGCGGTAGACGTCGACCTCGTTGGCCGCGGAGTAGAGGTCCCAGGCGCCGACGCCGGGTGGGCGGCAGCCGATCTCGCTGAAGCGCAGGCCCTTCGGCCCGTAGAACCACTCCATGTGGGTGGCGGAGGTCTCGATGCCGAGGGCCTTGATGACGCGTCGGCCGAGCTCGCGCACCTCGGCGTAGAAGGCGTTGCCGGGCTCGTCGATGCGGTTGGTGGTGACGAACTCCGGCGAGATCCAGCGGTGCCGCATCGCCTCGAGCACGTTGGGGTAGTAATGCGTGGCCCAGTCGTGCACGACCTCCCCGCCGACGGTGATGGTGTCGTAGAAGCCCTCGTGCCCCTCGACGAACTCCTCGATGGCGATCGACCCGGCACCCTCGGCACCGAACGCGCCGAGGGCCGCCTCGAGCTCGCGGTCGTCGTCGACGCGGGTCGTGCCCTGCGCGCCCGCGCCGGCGCGCGGCTTGACGATGAGCGGGTACCCGACCCGCTCGGCGAAATCCCTTGCCTCGGCGGCGGAGTCGACGGCCGCGCTCGCCGCGGTCGGCACGCCGGCCTCGCGCAGCGCATCCTTCATCGACGGCTTGTCGCGGCACAGCCACGTCGTGCGGACGCTCGTGCCGGGGATGCCGCACGCCTCGCGCACCTGCGCGGCGGGCATCGTGTGCGCCTCGACGACGGCCTCGAGCGCGTCGATCCAGACCTTGTCCTGGAAGAAGCGCACGGCGTCGACCATCTGCCCGACGTCGGTGACCGAGCCGACGCGGTAGTACCCGCGCAGGGCACCGAGGAGGTCGTCGCCCAGGTGCCCCTCCTCCGACTCGCCGATGCCGTAGACGTTCGCCCCGACGGCGGCCAGCGCCTGCACGAAGCGACGCTGGTTGGCCGGGAACGACGGCTCCACGAAGATGATGTTCACGAGCCCGACGCTAGCGGGCCGGGCGGAGGGGCGCCACGGATCGACGCCACGGGTCGGCGCCGCGGGTCGGCGCGTCAGGCGTCGCGGTGGCCCTGCGCGGCGTCGATGACGTGCGAGCCCTGCTGCTCCTGGATGTCCTCGGGCAGGTCCTCGAACTCCATGACGCGGCGCACCTCGACGGACACCTCGGGGAAGAGGTCGGCGAAGCGCGTGCCGAGCTGGACGGCCTCGTCCTTGGAGGCCACGTCGATGACGGCGAACCCGCCGACGACCTCGCGCGCCTCGGTGAACGGGCCGTCGGTGACCGACGGGCTCCCGCCGGACCGCTTGGTGACCATCGCGCCCTCGTCGCTGCGGTGGACCCCCTCGGCGGCGAGCAGGATGCCGGACTCGGCGCACTCGGTCATGAACGCGCCCATCGCGTCGATGAACTCGGGGCTCGGGTTCCACGCCTCGGGCCGGCTCTCGTCGAGGCGGTGGATGAGTAGGTAGCGCATGGGTTCTCCTCTGGTCGGTGCGGTCGGTGCGGTCGGTGCGGTCGGGCCGAGTCGGTCCCAGCCTCCACCACGACGTCGACCGGTGGCGACGCCTTTCGACACGACAGGCCGTTCGGATCCCGAAGGACCCCGGACGAGCGACGACGCCGCCCACCCGGAGGTGGACGGCGTCGGGCGTTCGCGCGGTGAGGCGTCAGGCGGTCGCCGGAGCGGCGCCGGACTCGATGGCCTTGGGGTCCTCGCCGTACTGGTTGGCGCCGCGGTTGCCCTCGGTCGCGTAGAAGACGATGAGGACGATCGCCCCGACGATCGGGATGAGGCCGATGAGGATCCACCAGCCACTGCGGTTGGTGTCGTGCAGGCGACGCACGCCGACCGCGAGGCTCGGCAGGAAGACCGCGACCGCGTAGAGCACGTACAGCCAGTAGAAGACGCCGACGTCCGTCACGCGCCAGAGCACGTTGAGGACACCCGCGATGATGGCGTTGAACAGCGCGAACATCCAGAACTCGGTGCGCCGCGCGCGCCCCGAGAAGCCGACGTAGTTCTGCAGGACCTTCGTGTACCACTCCATGTGAGGCTCCCTGTGGTTTCAGGTGGGACGCGGGATCGCGCGAGCGGACTGTAGCGGTCGGGGGACCCCCCGCGGGAGGTTGCGCGCCGAACCCACCGGACACGAATGGGTCACGACGGCGTGTCCGGTGGTTGGCGCAGGAGATTCGGGCGGTGTGTATGAACGGCTGCGGCGTCAGCGGTGGGACGAGCCGTGCACCGGCTCGACGGACGCGACGGTGCCGTCCGACGCGTCGAGCAGGACCTTCGGGGCCTTCGCGGTGGCGAAGTGGAAGAGGTGCTCGAGCGAGCCGGCGCGCGCGTCGGCCGAGTGGTCACCGACGAGTCCGGTGCCCCAGTTGTCCTCGATGAACTTCAGGATCGAGGCCTGGTCGGTCGGGGTGTGGTCGACGAAGTTCGTACGGGCGTACGGCGAGACGACGAGCAGCGGCTGGCGCGGGCCGGGGCCGCAGCGGTCCTGGTAGCCGCCCTCGACGGGCACGCCCGACGCCGCCGCGGCGGTGCAGAGGGCGGCGTCGTCGGGGCTGTTCGAGGCGTTGGTCAGCGTGGCGGCGCGGTGGTCGTACCAACCGTCGGAGTCGTCGTAGGCCAGGACGATCGCGGTGTCCTTCCAGTTCGGCGACTGCTGGATCGCATTGATCTCCTTGACGACGAAGCGCTGCTCGTCGACCGGGTCGGAGTAGTCGGCGTGGCCGTCCTGGTAGTTCGCGGCCTTGAGGAAGGTGACGGCCGGCAGCTGGTCGGTGCCGACGACCTTGTCGAAGTCGCTGAGGTCGTACTGGTGGTTGGCCGGGCCCGCGTGGCCGATCTCGGCCGTCGAGGCCGGGGCGACGTGGTGCGGGTTGGCCGTCGACGCGTAGTACTGGAACGGCTCGTGGTGCGGGTTGTAGTCGGTCGAGCTGACGCCGGCGACGTTGGTGTGCGTGGCGAGGCACACGGCCGGGGTGCCCGCGGCCGGGTCCGCGGCCGTCGTCGGGCGGAAGCCGCCCTGGAACCAGCCCCACGAGACGCCCTTGGTGTTGAGCAGGTCGCCGACGTTCTTGTTCGAGTCCTGCATGCCGGCGAGGGTGTTCGACGTCGTGTGGCTGCTGTTGGAGCAGTCGTCGTAGACCGGGTCGGGGTCGTTGGTCATGGTGCCGACGCCGTTCGCGTCGGGGACGCGGACCGTGTAGTCGCTCGAGGTGGGCACGACGGGCGTCGGGTGGGCCGGGTCGCTGGCGGCGGTGAACTCCCGCACGCCGTGGGTCTGGCCGGACACGAGGTTGATCGCGCCGGGCGAGCTCGGCCCGAAGGTCGTGCTGTAGGAGTTGTCGCTCATCGCGTACTTCTGCGCGTAGTTCCACATCGCGGTGACGGTGTTGCCGTCGTAGTAGTCCATCGTCAGGCCGGGGGTGGCGTAGCGGCCTGGCTTGCACGTGTCCTTGCTGACGTACTCGACGAACCGGTCCATGGCGCCACCGTCGAACGCCTTCTGCTCGTTGGTGTACGTGTGGTCCTGGTCGCAGGTCACCGCCTGGCCCGGAGTGAGGCGCGTCGGCTGCTCGGCGTTCGGGTTGTTCGGGGCGAGCAGGCCGTCGTGGGCGAGGGTCGCGACGTTCCGCGGGGTGTTCGGGGCCGCGTGGAAGGCGGGCGCCGGCGTCGTGGTGCCCTGGAGCGTCTCGCCGGCGCGGTTGGCGGCCTGCGGGTACGTGCCGAAGTAGTGGTCGAACGAGACGTTCTCGCCGAAGATGACGACGACGTGCTTGATCGGCGTCGAGGTGCGGGTGCCGTGGGACGCAGGGGCGGTCGCCGTGTCGGTCGCGGTGGCGGCGCCGGCGGCCGAGACGCTGCCGAGGGCGAGGGCGGACACCGCGAGGGCGCTCACCGCACCGCCGGCCAGGGCCAGGCGTGAGGGTCGGGACATGGTGGATCTCCTTGGACGACAGAGGTGGTGCCGAAGGCGATCCGGTCGGCGAGCCCGGACGCGTCACGCACGCTAGCCACGCCCCCTGCCCCCACAGGGCCTCGCGAGGTCCGGCGCCACGGAGTTTGCGAAGTGTTTCCCACGGACGCGTCGGTCCTTTGCCGTTCTCCCAGCCACGACCCATGAGTCGTGGAGCGGGCGCCCAGACTCGTCAGAGCCAGCCGCGCTCCTGGGCGACCCGGGCGGCCTCGGCGCGCGTCGACGTGCCGGTCTTGCCGATGGCCGAGGAGAGGTGGTTGCGCACGGTGCCCGGCGACAGGTGGACGTGCCCGGCGATCACAGCCACGGTGCCGCCCCGGAGCGCGACGGTGAGCACCTCGCGCTCGCGCTCGGTCAGCGGGTTCGCACCGTCGACGAGCGACTCGGTGGCCAGCGACGGGTCGACGACGCGCAGCCCGGCGTGGACGCGTCGGACGGCCTCGGCGAGCTGGCGCGCGGGGGTGTCCTTGACGACGAAGCCCGACGCGCCCGCCTCGAGGGCGCGACGCAGATAGCCCGGACGCCCGAAGGTCGTGACGACGAGCGTCCGGACGCCGGGGAGGGAGTCGCGCACGGCGGCCGCGGCGGCGATGCCGTCCTGGCCGGGCATCTCGATGTCGAGCAGGCACACCTGCGCGCCCGACGTGCGCGCGGCGTCGACGACCTCGTCGCCGCGGCCGACCTCGGCGACGACCTCGAGGTCGCTCTCGAGGGCGAGCAGCGCGGCGAGCGCCCCACGCACGAGGGCCTGGTCGTCGGCGAGCAGCACCTTGATCGGGTCGCTCACAGCGTCACCTCCAGCACGGTCCCGTGTCCTTCCGGTCCGGTGGCGAGCGAGAGCCGGCCCCCGGCGGCCTCGACCCTCTCACGGATGCCGCGGATGCCGTTGCCCTCGGGACGGTCCTCGAGACCGCGGCCGTCGTCGCGGACGGTGAGCCGGTTCGAGTCGAGCTCGACCCAGCACGCGTCGGCGTCGCTGTGCCGCACGACGTTCGTCATGGCCTCGCGCAGCACCCACGCGAGGACGGTGCGGTGCCGGGGGTCGACGGCAGCAGGGTCTTCGGGCACGAGTGCCTGGATGCCTGCGCCGGCGAGCGCCGTTCTCGCCGAGGCGAGCTCGTTGTCCAGCCGGGCCTGGCGAAGTCCGCCGACGGTCTCACGGATCTCGGCCAGCGCCTGGCGGCTCAGCACCTGGATCTCGGCGAGCTCGCGCTTGGCACGCTCGGGGTCGAGGTCGACGAGCCGCTCGGCCAGCTCGGCCTTGACCGTGACGACGGTGAGCGAGTGGCCGAGCACGTCGTGGACGTCGCGGGCGACCCGCTCGCGCTCGGCGACGAGGGCGAGCTCCCGCGACATCGTGTCGTAGGCGCGGCCGCGGTCGCTCATGAGCCGGACGCCGCCGGTCATGACAGCGACGGCGAACACGATCGCCACGACCACCCACGCACCCTCGTCGCCGTCCGTGACCGCCGCGAGCACAGCGGACGAGACCACCGCGAGCACCGCGAGGGCGAGCGACACCGGACGAGGCAGCGCGAACATGCCGAACGACACGACGAACGGCAGGTAGCTGATGGCCTCGAAGCCGATGATCAGCCCCATGACCGCCATGCAGGCCACGAGCGCGCCGACGTAGAGCACGCCCCAGCGGTAGGACGGCGTGCACTCCCTCTCGAGGGCGTTGAGGTGCGCGGCCCCCCGTGCGTAGACGGCGCCGAACGCGGCGGTGACGACGAGGCCGACGACGACCTGCCAGGCGGGCAGGTGGCCGGTGAGGATCGCGACGACGGGGAAGACGAGGAAGACGAGCCAGACCGACTGGACGATCCACCCCCACCTTTCCCACGGGTTCGACTCGGCCACCCGGCCCGACGGGAGGTCGGACCGGGTGGCCGGGACGCGGCGCCGGGACGCCCGGAACGGCGTCACTGACGCTCCCGCCCGCGGCGGACGAACCAGGTGGCGAGCCCACCGAAGACGAGCGCCCACACGAGGACGTTGGCGATCGGCAGCCACAGCGGGTCCTGCGTGCCGTCGGGCAGGTACCCCTCGGTCAGCGGGTACCGGGCCAGCGCCGCGTAGCCGTAGAGCGGCGTGAACTTCGCGAAGGTGAGCAGCGCCCCCGACAGGGGGATGAAGAGGTTGCCGAGGAAGGCAAAGATGACGAGCGTGCCGGCGGCGGCTCCGACCGACGCCTCGGACCGGAACGCCGTGCCGATGACGAGCCCGTAGAGGGCGAACACGGCCGAGCCGGCGAGCGTGAGCAGGGCGCTCACGATCCAGGCGCTGGCCGAGCCACGGGCCCCGGTGGCGGCACCGAGCACGTAGGTGATGACGACGGGCACGGCGGCGACGGTCATGGCGATGACCGCCTTCATGGCGATGTACGACGAGTCGGCGAGCGGCGTCAGGCCGAGCTGCCGGCCCCAGCCCTGGACGCGCTCGACCGCGGCGTTGCCGCCGATGCTCGTCGTCGCGGTGACGGCGCCGTAGGCCGCCATCGAGATCATGACGTACATCGCGACGTTGCCGTTGCCGATGTCCTGGCCCTTGGCGTCGACCGTCGCGCCGAAGATGAGGTAGAAGAACGCGGGCAGGCCGGCGGTGAAGAACATCGCGGACCAGTCCCGCGTGATGCGGCGCATCTCGAGCAGGGTGAAGGTGGCGTTCATCGGACGAGCTCCTGCGGACGGTCGTTCTGGGTCGGGGTGGCGGCGCCGTCGGCACCAGTGTCGCCGGTCAGGGCCATGAAGGCCTCCTCGAGCCCGGCGCTGCGGATCTCGAGCTCGCGGCCGCCGAGCTCGACGAGCAGCAGGCGGGCCACGGCGTCGGAGTCGGCGGCCGACACGACGACGCGCGAGCCGCGCTCCTCCACCGAGCGGACGCCGTCGAGGGCCCGGAGGCGCTGGACCGAAGCCGCCAGCGTCGACGCGGGAAGCTCGGCCGACACGGTGCGCCCGGTGGCCTGGGCGCGGATCTCGGCGGTGGTGCCGTCGGCGACGATGCGGCCCTGCGCGATGAGGACGATCCGGTCGGCGAAGGCGTCGGCCTCCTCGAGGTAGTGCGTCGCGAAGACGACGGTGCGGCCGGAGTCTGCATCGGCGTGCATCGTGTCCCAGAAGTCGCGCCGGGCCGTGACGTCCATGCCGGCGGTCGGCTCGTCGAGGATGAGCAGGCGCGGGTCGGGCAGCAGCGCGAGGGCGAAGCGCAGGCGCTGCTGCTCCCCGCCTGAGCACTTGGAGACGCGTCGGTCGGCGAGCTTGGCGAGACCGGCACGGGCGATGACGTCGTCGACGGGGGCGTGACTGCGGTAGGTGGACGCAATCATGCGGACGGTCTCGCGCACCGTGAGGTCGCGCAGCAGGCCACCCGTCTGCAGGACCGCCGACACCTGACCCTCGATGACAGCCGCGCGCGGGCGGCGGCCGAAGACCTCGACGGTGCCGCTCGTCGGCTCGGTGAGGCCGAGGACCATGTCGAGGGCCGTGGTCTTGCCGGCGCCGTTCGGGCCGAGGAAGGCGACGATCTCGCCCTGCTCGACCCGCAGGTCGACGCCGTCGACGGCGCGGACCTCGGTGTCGGCCGAGCCGCGGAGCGGGTGGAAGGTGCGGACGAGGTCGCGCAGGAGGATCGCGGGGGCGGTGGTCGCCGGCCTGTCGACGTTCGCGCCGGTGCCGGTGCCGCTCGGCACGGCGGTCCCGCTCTGGGCGGGGGTGGTGTCCCTGGTCATGGCACCAGCGTGGCCCCCCGGGGCCCGACGCGTCACCGGCGAAGGTCATGACCTCGCCGTGACACCTGTCATCTCCTCGTCGGGGCCCCGTCTGCTGCGCATGACCTGCGAGCGCGGAGCGCTCACTCCCGTCGGGGCGCTGCGCGTGACGGAGTCAGGTCGACGAGGTGCAGGTGCAGGGTGCCGCCGGTCGGGGCGGGGTAGCTGCGGCCGAGGCGTGGTCGTGGTCGGCGGGGCCGTGGCGGCGGCCCGATGGGTGTGTCGGGCGATGGCTTAGGTGATCTGGTCGGTGGGCCGATGGGCCAGCCCTGTCGGGTGTCGAACCGGAGCCCGTCCGCTGTGGTGGGGTCGCCGGTGATGGCGTACTCGCCTCGGTGGTGGCTGTCGTGGTGGAAGGTGCACAGGCAGGCCAGGTTGTCGAGGTCGGTGAGGCCGCCGTCGCGCCAGTGCGTCAGGTGGTGGACCTCGAGGTAGTCGGCCGAGCTGGTGGGGCAGCCGGGGAACCGGCAGCCGCGGTCCCGGTCCAGGACGAGGACCCGGGTGCGGTGCGGGACGACGCGGT
>NZ_JAWIIL010000006.1:192044-240700 GCF_034724055.1 Intrasporangium zincisolvens | reverse complement strand
GGCCTCGATGACGCGCAGCTCGGCGTCGGACTGCGCCTCGAGGTCGGTCAGCGGCGCCGCGGTGAGGTCGTCGCTGGCGGCCTCGACCAGCTCGGCCACGAGGTCGGGTAGCTGCTCGGCCAGCACGTGCCGGGCGATCTCGCGCCGGATCGCGCGTTCGAGCATCGGGAGGTCACGCTGGCGCACCGGCGCCAGAACAGGAGCTCCCTCAGCGTCGACGGGGGACGGGTACAGCACGGCCAGCGACGAGAGCTCGCCGATCGCGTCANACGCTGGCGCACCGGCGCCAGAACAGGAGCTCCCTCAGCGTCGACGGGGGACGGGTACAGCACGGCCAGCGACGAGAGCTCGCCGATCGCGTCACGCTCCTGACCTACCCCTGTCCCCATCTCCCAATCGAACACCAGTTCGAACGAGATGTCAAGAGCCTGAGGAGCCGAAGACGCTGTGGCACAGACGTATTCCGTCGATGAGGAGTTGCGCATACGACCAACGGGAGTCGCGGTCGTGGAAGCATGGCGCGACCACCACGCAGATGCCGGAAGGGAACCCATGCCCAGCACCCTGATCGAGGTCCGTCGCCACTACACGCCGGACGAGCAGGTGGCCCTGATCGATGCGGTCCATGCAGCGCTCGTCGCGGCGTTCCGGATCCCGGAGGCCGACCGCTTCATCCGGCTGGCCGAGTTCGAGCCGCACGCCATGGTGAACGGCCTGCACACGGGTGTCGCCGACACGTACCTGCGGGTCACGATCGACTGCTTCTCCGGACGCTCCATCGAGGCCAAGCGTGCCCTCTACCGAGAGATCGTGGAACGCCTCGGCCACCAAGGGATCCCGCGTGAGCACGTGTCGATCCTGCTGCGGGAGAGCCCTCCCGAGAACTGGGGGTCGGGCGGTGTCGCTGCGAGCGACTACGACCTCGGCTTCGACGTCAACGTATAGGGCCTGACCTCGTCGCGGGGATCAGCAGGACGCGCGTGCGTACGCCTCGTCGAGGATCTGCTGGGTGGTGCTGTCGGGGTCGAGTCCGGAGGAGTCCAGCCACCATCCCCGTGACCCGAAGCCCGCCCACATGCCCGCCCGCAGCCGGTCGTGGCCGTCGAAGGCGAACTGCTCCGTCGGCGGCCGTTCCCGGTCACGCTCCACACACGTGGCGGCGCCGGGGTCGAGGACGACGAGTCGCAGCCGTGGGCCGAGGGCGGCGCGGTAGACCTCGAGCTGCTCGGCGTCGGGCACGATCCAGTCGATGACGGGCGTGAAGCCGGCGGCCATGATGTTCACCGCGAGGGAGCAGATGTTGTCGTTGCACAGCGCCACCTGGCGAGCGGCCTCCTCGGGTGGCTCCCCGAGCGGCCAGACGTAGCCGCCGACGACGAGCCGGGCGACGGCGTCGCCCTCGACGAGGGCGGAGCGGGACAGGACCCGGGCCACGCTCCGGGCCACCGTGGACTTGCCTGCGCCGGGCCCCCCGGTGACGAGCAGGCAGGCCCGGCCACCGTCGAGCGGGCTCGGCGCGGAGCCGGGGAGCGTCACGCGCCTGTCTCCGAGGCGTCGCTCGGTCGGAAGGCCCAGCGCAGCGCGTCCGGCAGGAGCACCCCGCCGTGGTTGGGGCTGTGCCCGCCGTCGCCGAGCACGAGCCGGACGTCGTAGCCCGCCTCGGCCAGCGCCGCCGCCACCCGCAGGTTCTCGGCGAGCCAGTTCCACTCCGGCTCGTTCCAGCCGAGGTCACGGTGGCCGGCCTGCAGGAAGATCCGCAGTGGCTTGGCGGGGGAGCCCGCGATGAGCTGCGGGTACGGGTTGCCCCCGGGCATCTGGGCGAAGCTGGCCAGGAAGGCGACGACACAGCCGAACTGGTCCGGACGCGTCCACGCGGCGGTGAACGAGCCGTTGCCTCCACTGCTGCCGCCGCAGACGGCGCGGTCGGCGGGGTCGGCGCTCAGCGCCCAGCGGTCCTGCACGAGGGGCAGCACCTCGTCGAGCAGGAACGCGGCGTACCGGTCGTCGAAGGCGTCGTACTCGGCGTTGCGGTTCTTCCGCTCGTCGGGGTCGTCCACGTCGGCGAAGACGCCCGGGTCGACGAACACCCCGATCGTCGGCGGCAGCGCCCCCGAACCGACGAGGTTGTCCAGCACGATGCCGGCCCGCACCTCGCCCTCCGGGTCGAGGTACCACCAGCCGTCCTGGAACACGACCACACGGGACGGCGTCGCGGCGTCGTGCCCGGCCGGCACGTGGACCCAGACGCGCCGGGACGTGCCGGGGTAGACGGCGCTGTCCGGCAGGGTGACCTCGACCGTCCGACCCTCGGGGATGCCCGGCGTGCGCTGCGAGTCGGGGCCGTGCTCGTACACCACCTCGGACTGGTCGATCGGCAGCGGTCGGTAGGGGATCGTCTCCACGGGCGCACACGCTAGGGACGCGACGGTCCGGCAGCCACCCCTTTTCCCGGGGCGCGTCGGCGTGCGGGCGAGGGCAGAACCCGGCACCCTGACCGTGGACCCCGGTTCTGGACGAAGGAAGGTGCCGTGGCACGACCGACGCTGTTCCTGACCGTGGGGCTGCCGAGCACCGGCAAGACCACTCTCGCCCGGCGCATCGAGGCAGATGAGCAGGCGCTGCGCCTGACGAAGGACGAGTGGGTCAAGGCCCTCTACGGCCCGGACAACCCGCCGTCGGCCCAGGACGTCATCGAGGGGCGCCTCATCGAGATCGGACTGCGGGCCCTGGCCCTGGGGTGCAACGTCGTCATCGACTACGGCCTCTGGTCCAGGGACGAGCGGTCCGCGCTGCGGCAGGCGGCGGCGGACCTCGGCGCGAGCGTGGAGCTGCGCTACGTCGAGCTCAGCCCGGCCGAGCAGCGCCGCCGGCTCGACCGCCGCCAGGCCGAGGCGCCGCACACGACGTGGCCCATGTCCGACGCCGAGCTGGCCGAGTGGGCCGCCGCCTTCGAGGCCCCGACGCCGGGAGAGCTGGCTGGCACCGAACCGGTGGGGGACCCACCGCAGGGGTTCGCGTCGTGGGACGCGTGGCGTCGGCACCGCTGGCCACCGACGGTGTCCTGACGCGGGACGCCGCCTCGAGGCGTCAGGTGCGGGCCGTGAAGAGCCCGACGCGACTCGTCGGGAGGTTGGGGAACACCGTCGAGGTGGCGAGGCCGGCCCGCTTCTCGAGCGCCTCCGCCAGGACGGTCCGGTAGTCGGTCGTGCCCGCGAGGTCGCCCTGGTCGAGGTTCGCCGGCGCGAGACCGGGCCAGCGGCCGTACACCTGACCGCCGCGCACGCCGCCGCCCATGACGAACGAGACGTTGCCGTGGCCGTGGTCGAGCCCGCCCGAGGCGTTCTCGGCGACACGGCGCCCGAACTCGCTCATCGTCACGAGCGTGACGTCGGCCATCTTCGCCCCGAGGTCGCGGTCGAAGGCGGCCAGCGCCTGGCCGAGCTCGGTCAGCTGGCGGAACATCCAGCCCGAGTCGCTGGCGCCGAGGCCGGAGTGCATGTCCCAGTTGCCGACGTCGACGGTCGCCGCCCGCAGCCCGACGCCCGCCTTGACGAGCCGGGCCACCTCGCGCAGCGCGTCGCCGAGGTCGCCCTTCGGGTACTGGGCGCCGTTCTCCGGGGTGTAGCCCTGCGCCTTGAGCTGCGCCGTCGTCGCCAGGGCGCCGAGCGTGGCGCGGGCGGGCCCACCGAGCGTTGCGGGGGCGCCGGCGTAGAGCGCCGAGAGCGCGGTGGCCCACCGGGCCTGCTCGGTGTCGTTCCACGCGCCGCTCAGACTGAAGTCGTCGACCCGACGGATCGCGATCTCCGGGTTCGGGCCGAGCATCGACTGCGGCGCGCTCGTCGCCCCGACGGCCGCGGAGGAGAAGGTCGTCACCGTGCCGGTGAGCCCGATCATCCGGTCGAGCCAGCCGGTGCGGAGCGTCGAGCCGGGGGCGGCGTTCTCCATCGCGGCCATCGCCTCGAAGTGCGAGCGCGTCGGGTTGGTCTGGCCCACCGCCTGGACGGCGGCGAGGGCGCCCCGGTCCCAGATGGCCTTGAGCGGCGCGAGCGCCGGGTGCAAGCCGAACGTCGCGTCGAGCTGGATGGCCCGCGAGGTCGGCACGGCGATCGTCGGACGCGCAGCGGCGTAGGCCGGATCGCCCACGGGCGCAACGGCGGACAGGCCGTCGAACCCACCGCGGAGGCTGACCACGACGACGGTGTCGCCGGTGTAGTCGGTGCCGGCGAAAGCAAGCTGCGTGGCCGCGCTGGGGCTCGCGACGCCGACGACGGCACCGATGGCCCCGAGGGCACCGGCGCCCGCGAGCAGTGTCCGACGGGAGACCTGCGAGGCGAGCGCCTGGCCCTGCGGGCAGCCGCACTCGGCCACTCCGGTGACGGCGGGGTCGAGGGAGCCGGCGGCGGACGCGTCGGGCGTCGGGGTCGCGGGCCTGGTGGTCATGGCGTCGTCCTCAGCGGGTCGCGAAGGTGGGGGAGTCGAGCAGGAGTGCGACGACGTACGGCAGCCGCCACGACAGGGCGGCCGCGTCGGCCTTGAGCGTGTCGGTGGGCGCGTGCTCGAGGAACCGGCAGATCGCGTCGCGCTGGGCGGCCGAGACCGTCACGAGCAGCCGGGCCGCGAGGGCCTCGACGAACGCGCCGTAGGTGGCGGGACGGGTCGCCGGCACCAGCGTCGACAGCGCCGGGCGCGGCATGGCCTTGAGGGTCCAGCTGCCCGCCAGCCCGAGGTGGAAGTTCCAGCGGTTGAGGGTGCTCGACGCGCCACCCAGTGCCCCGGCGACGTCCGGGTAGCCGTTGGGCGCAGGCCAGCCCATCGGCGCCTGGCCGAATGTCCCTGTGAGCCAGAGCAGCCCGCGCAGGTCTGCCTTGGTCGGGTCGGCAGGCACCGGCTCGGGCCCGAGGCCGAGGATGCGGCACGAGGCGAGGGCGTCCTCGTACGGCGTGCGTACCTTCTTGCCGATCGACGCGGCGAACTCGGGGGAGAGGAACAGTGCCCGCAGCACCGGGGCGATCGCCGTGTTGTTGGCGGTGTACACCTGCGCCAGCTTCGTCACGAGCGTCGCCGGCGGGGTGTCGGAGACGTAGCGGATGCAGAGCTTCGTCGCGATCCGCTTCGCCGTGGCGGGGTGGGTCGCGAGGTAGGTGAGGTACGAGGTCGCGACGGCGTCGCCGCCCTCGGGGCTGGTGTTGGCGTGGCTCCAGCCCATGACCTTGAGCGCCCCGAGGTACCGGCGCTGCGGCTTGTAGGAGTAGAGCCCCGACTCGGAGTCGACCGACAGGCCGGTGAGGGCCAGCGCCGACATCCTGACGTCGGCTTCGGTGTAGGCGCCGGCGCCGACGGTGTGCAGCTCGAGCAGCTCGCGGCCGTAGTTCTCGTTCGGGGCCTTCTTGCGGCTGTCGGCGTTGTCGAGCACCTTGAGCATCGCCGGGTGGCGTGCCGCCGCGCCCAGCATCGCGGTGTACGTGCCGAGGGCGTTCCTGCGGACGACGTCGCGCTGGAACAGGTGCGCGTTGTCCCAGACCTCGCTGCTCGGCACCGGGATGACGAGGTGGTTGGTCCAGAAGTCGACGACCGTCTCGAGCAGCTGCCGCCGCGACCACAGCGCCCGCGCCAGGTGCGACTCGAGCAGGTCGTACATGACGTCCCACGAGCCGTTCGCCGCGACCCGCTCGCGCACCTCCCAGATCCTCCAGCCCAGGCGCGGCCAGCGCTTGAGCACGCCGTCCATCGTCGTGTCCGGCACCTTCGTCAGCGGCGCCAGCTGGGCGTCCAGCCACGCGGTCGTGCCCGTCGCGCGCACCTCGGCGACGAGCGCCGGGGTCGGGCCGAAGGTCGCCCGGCGCAGCAGGTGCAGGACGGGGTCGGTCGCCGACGCGCCGAGGGTGGCCATCACCGCCGGCGCAGCGCTCGTGACGGCCGCGGCAGGCGGCGCAGATGTCAGTGCCGATGCCGGTGCTCCCGCCGCCTGCGCCGTGGCCGCCTGCGCGACCGCGAGCGACGCGCCGCCGCCTAGGCCTGCCAGCACCCGGCGCCGCGCGACCCTGCTGGCGCGCTCTGCCGCGCGCGGCAGCCCTTCTCCCGTGCCCGCCACCTGCCCGGTCGTGTCCGACATCTCGATCGCCCCCTCGGTCGCCGTCACACGGCTCAGCGGAAGTGGATGAAGTTCGACGGCCAGGACGACGTGCCCCGCGTGAGGATCCGGCGACCGCTCATCGAGGTGTACGTGACGCCGAGGACGGTGCCGCCGTAGCCGCTCTCGGAGATCGCGACCTTGTTGCCGTCGGCGCTGACCCAGTCGACGTAGGCCACGTGGTTGCTGTTCCACTGCGCGATGGTGCCGACCTTCGGCTTCTGGTCGACGACGAGGCCCTTGGCCCGGGCACGGTCGTCCCACGTGTTCGCGTTGCCGAGGTTGCCCGGGTTGACGATCCCGTCACGGGAGAGGCGGTAGGCGGAGAAGTTCGTACAGTTGTTGCCCCACGCGTCGACCGGGTAGTTCCAGGCGCGCTGGCCGTAGTAGCCGAAGCGGGTGATGCACGTCTGCGTGCCGCGCGAGTAGCAGGACCAGCTGCGCGGGCCCGGTCCGCCGGTGATGGCCCACACGACCTTCGGGCCGTCGTAGACGGCGAGGTTGGCATCGCCGAGCATCCGCACGATGGCGCCGTCGGCGTCACCGGTGCTCGTCGACCACAGCACGGACCCGGTGCGGGACTGCACGACGAAGCTGCCGTCGGCGCGCATGACGGCGACGTTGCCCGACCCCGTCGTCAGGGCCGACCACTGCAGCCTGCCGGCGGCGGTCGTGACGACGAGGTTGCCGTCGGTGCGCATCGTCAGGCGCCAGGACGTGTTGACCGACTGGAGCGACTCGCCGGAGCGCAGGGTCTGGCCCGGGAGAAGCCGGTCGTAGCGCATGCCGCGGTGGTCCCAGACCGGCGTCGTGCCCTGGCTCAGGAGCAGCAGGCCGTCGTCGCCGAGGGACAGATGGGCGCCGGCCCAGCCGGCCGTCGCGCTGCTCCAGATCGCCGTGCCGCTGGCGTTGACGACGACGACGTTGCCGTCCGCTCGCACCGACAGGCGGTTGCCGGTGCCCTTGGTGCCCGCGGACCAGACGCGGGTCGTGCCTTTGGTCAGCACGAGGTCGCCGGTGGTCTGCAGCGTCAGGGTGTAGCCGCCCCTGGGCGAGTGCATCGAGGTGCCCGCGGTCATGGACTGGCCCGGCTGGAGCTGGGACCCGGCGTCGTAGAGGTAGGCGTTGGTCTTGGTCACGGTGCCGGCCGGCGTCGTGACGCGCACCGGCATCGCGCCGGTCCAGATGCGGGGCGGCACGACCGCCGTGATCTTCGTGGCCGAGACCCGGGTGAACGACAGGGCCGGTACACCGTTGAAGAGCACCGCCGACGCGTTCTGGAACGACGTGCCGCTCAGGGTCACCGTGTTGCCGCCGACGAGCGGGCCCGACGACGGCGTCACGAGGGTGACGACCGGCGGGTCCTGGTAGGTGAAGGCGTTGGCCGCCGCCGAGGGCGAGGTGCCGCCCGGCGTCGTGACTCGCAGGTTGACGACGCCCTCGGGCCGGGCCGGCAGCGTCACCGTCAGCGTCGTGGACGACACGCGGGTGAAGGCCGTCGCGGGCGTGGTGCCCAGGCTGACGGCGCTGACGCGGTCGAAGCCCGTGCCCGTGACCGTGACGGTCGTCCCGCCCTTGGTCTTCGACAGCGACGGGGTGACGGCGGTGACGCCCGGGACGGCCAGGTAGTCGAAGCGGGAGGCCGCACCGGTGGCAGACGTGCCACCGGGCGCGACGACCCGCACGTCGACGGTGCCAGCGGCGTGGGCCGGGCTCGTGATGCGGACCTGGGTGCTCGACACCCGCACGAGTCCGGTGCCGGACACGCCGTCGAACGTGACGTCCTTCGCCCGCCCGAACGTCGTGCCGGTGAGGGTGACGACGGTGCCGCCGCTGAGCGGGCCCGCCGGCACGGACAGTGCGGTGACGCGCGGGGCCGGCTCGTAGGTGAACGACGCGGCGGCGACGTCGGGCGAGGTGCCGTTGGCGTTGACGGCGCGGACCGCCACCGTGCCGGCCGCGTGAGCCGGGGTGGTGACCCGAAGCGTCGTGCCGTTGACGACGACGAGGTCGGTGCCGGCGGTGGTGCCGAACCGCACCGACGTGACGTCCTCGAGGTGGGTGCCGGAGACGGTGACGACGGTGCCACCGGCGAGCGGGCCGGCGTCGGTGGACAGCCGGGTGACAGCCGGCGGGGCCCCGAAGGTGTAGGTCGTGGCCGGGCTGACCGCCGACCAGCCGCCGGCCGACGTGGCCCGGATCCACACCGTGCCGGCCGCGTGCGCGGGAGCGGTGACCCGCAGCGTCGTGGCCGACACGCGGGTGACCTGCAGGACGCGGGTGCTGCCGAAGAAGACCGAGGTGGCGTAGCCGAGGTTGGTGCCCGTCAGGGTCACGACGGTGCCGCCGCGCGAGGGGCCGCTCGAGGGCGACACCTTGGTGACGGTCGGCATCGCCTCGTAGCGGTACCGGCCGGCCGCGACGACGGGGCTCGTGCCCGCCTTCGAGGTGACGCGGACGTCGACGGTGCCCGCGGGTCGCGCCGGGGTGACGACGCGGATCGTGCCGGCCGAGACCTGGGTGACCTTCGTCGTCCGGGTCGTGCCGAAGAGGACAGAGGTGACGCCCGTGAGCCGAAGGCCGCTGATCGTCAGCGTCTGCGCACCCGCGGTCGGGCCGGCCGACGTGGACAGCTTCGTGACGGCGGGCAGCGTCGTCGGGCTGGGCGCGGCGGGGGTGGCCGGCGCGGAGTAGCGGAAGCGGGTGGCCGTGACTGCGGCCGACGTTCCGCCCGGCGTCGTGGCGCGGACGTCGACGAGGCCCGCCGTGTGGGCGGGCGCGGTGACCCGCAGCTGCGTCGAGGACACCCGCGCGACGATCGGGGCGCTGGTCGTGCCGAAGCGGACCGCGGACGCGCGGGTGAGGCCGGTGCCGGTGAGCGTCACCGACGTGCCGCCCTTCGTCGTCCCGGAGGTCGTCGACAGACGCGTCAGGGTGGGCACGGCGTCGAAGGCGAAGGTCGAGCGCAGCGTCTGGGGGGAGAAGCCGGCCGCGTTCGAGACCCGCACGTAGACGACGCCCGCCGGTCGGGCGGGCGTCGTGACGCGGATGCGCGTGGCCGAGATGCGCAGGACCTTGGTGACGGCCGTGCCCCCGAACCAGGCCGTGGTCGCCGAGCCGACGTTCGTGCCGGACAGGTCGACGGTCGTCCCTCCGCGCACCGGGCCGGCGACGACGGACAGGCTCACGGCGCCGGGGACGGCCACGGCGGTTGCTGCAACGGTCGCTACGGTGGCGGCTGCGGTGGTCGCGGCGGGCGCGACGGTGGGAACCGCAGCGTCGGCGGCGGTCGCCGGCAGCAGCGTCGCAGCGGTGGCGAGGGTCACTGCGGAGGCGAGCAGGCGCCTCACGTGTCGGGTGCGGGGATGCCGTGGGGTGGCCACGGGTCCGTGCGTCGTCGGGTGGAGGGGCATCGGTCGTCTCCTCGGAAGTCAGGTGTGCGAACGTCGCTGTCCTTCGTGGAGGGGTGCCGACTCACCTAACGGGGACAGGACACGAGGCCGGCCGAGAAGCAGTGTGCGTTGCCGATCGCGAGGATGTGAGCGGTTTCGCCCGAATTGACAGGATTCCTGTCCTGGCGACGCACGAGTGAGCAGCAGTGAACTCCCGTCACACGCGTCACAGGTGTCGACGGCCGAGGTGTGGGCCGACGTTCGGGCCGACGAGGAGGCCTGCTCGGGGGAGCGTCAGTCGATGCGTCGCAGTCCGGGGCGCAGCAGCAGGACGACGCCGCCCTGGACGACGCCGACGGCGGCGAGGATGAGCCAGACCGGCGACAGCCCGCCGGAGACGTCGCGGACCAGCCCCATGGCGAGCGGACCGACCGAGGCCAGGCCGTAGGACACGAGGAACGCCATGCCGGTGAGGCGGCCGCTCGCCTCGGGGGTCACGGCGTACCGGACGAGCAGCACGAGCGCGAGCGAGAACGCCGCCCCCTGGCCGAGCCCGGTGACCAGGGCCCACACCCACGGCGCGGCGAGCGGTGCGAACGAGATGCCGAGGCTGCCGGCGACGCCGAGGACCGCCGCGGGGAGCAGGAGACGGCGCATGTCGGCGGTGCGGTCGCTGAGCAGCGGGCCGACGAGACCGGACACGATCTGCGCGGCGCTGAAGGCGGCCGCGAGGTAACCGGCCGACGCGGGCGACCAGCCCTGCTCCACGTAGGTCGGCGCGAGCCACGTGACGGCGGAGTAGAAGCACCACGACTGCAGCGCGAGGTAGAACGCGACGAGCCACGCGGTGCGGCTGCGCCAGGGAAGGCGCCCTGCGCCCTCCTCCCCGGTCGTGTGGTGCGGGTTGGCGCGTCGGGTGAAAGGGGCCCACGCGAGGACGCCGACGAGGGCGACCACCGACCACGAGCCGAGCGAGGCCTGCCACGAACCGAACCGCTCGGCGAGGGGGACCGACAGCGCCGAGCTGACGGCTGCCCCGCCCATCATCGCGAGCATGTAGAGACCGGTGACGAGCCCGACCCGACGCGGCGGGAAGAACGTCTTGACGAGCCGTGGCAGCAGCGTGCCCGCCACGGCGATGCCGACCCCGGCGAGGAACGTGCCCGCGTAGAGGACGAGGCCGTTCTCGCCGGCGAAGCGGCTCGCGGTGCCGGCGAGGATGCTGACGATCGCCGCGAGTACCGCGGCCACGGCGCCGAGGTGGTGCGCCAGGCGGCTGGCCACCGGGGCGAACAGGCCCATGCAGAGCACCGGGAGGGTCGTCAGGGCGCCGGCGGCGGCGTGCGAGAGGTGCAGGTCGGCCGAGATGCTGTCGAGCAGCGGCGGGACGCTCGTGATGGCGATGCGCAGGTTGGCGGCGACGGCCACGAGGGCGACGGCCATGACCCACACGGGCGGCAGGGGACGCACGGCACGGGTGGAGCCGGGGGTCATCCGTTCGTGCCGGGGGCGGCGGCCGCCGTGGGGGACTGGTGCATGCCTCAGAGACTAGATGTGTCGACGACGAGGTCCGCGCACCGCCTGGTGCGGTCGCCCTCGAACAGCTCGGACTCCTGGGCCGCCCAGCGGTCCCAGTGCGGCTCGTAGGCGGCGCCGTCGCGCGCCAGGCCACGGCGGCGGCGCAGGTCGCGGTCGGCCTCGACGAACACCGACACGGCGACGTAGGGCCGGGCCGCGCCGACGCTGCTGCCGCATCCCTCGACGACGAGCAGCGGGCCGGGCGGTACGACACGGGTGCCGACCCACGCGTCGCGGACCCAGCTCCACAGCCGGTGCGCGGCGGGCTCGCCCCGCGAGAGCGGCGCGAGCACCTGCTCGGCGAGCAGGTCGGGGGCAGCTGCCAGGCCGTCCCAGCCCGGGTAGATCTCGTCCATGTGCACGAGGCCGACGTGGCCGCCGGTCCGCTCGGCGAGCGCGGCCCGGACGCCGAGGGCGAGCGTCGTCTTGCCCGACCCGCTCGGGCCGTCGACGGCCACGACGACGGTGTCGCCGCAGCGGGGCCTCGCCACGAGGGTCAGGGCGACCACGGCGTCGACGTGCGCGGGCAGCGCCGCGGCCGTGACGTCGTCCCACATGGCGGCGACGATACCGACCGGGGGCGAGACCGACCGTGGGCGAGACCGACCGTGGGCGAGACCGACCGTGGGCGAGACCGACCGTGGGCGAGACCGACCGTGGGCGAGACCGACCGGCGTCTCGCCCTCCGGCTGTCCTAGCCTTGGGACATGCCCGTCGCCACCCGCGTCATCGCCTGTCTCGACGTCGACGCCGGACGCGTGGTCAAGGGCGTCAACTTCGAGAACCTGCGCGACGCCGGCGACCCCGTCGAGCTCGCGAAGGCCTACGACGCCCAGGGCGTCGACGAGCTGACCTTCCTCGACGTCACGGCGAGCAGCGGCAACCGCGAGACGACCTACGACGTCGTGCGCCGCACCGCCGAGCAGGTGTTCATCCCGCTGACCGTCGGCGGGGGCGTGCGCACCGTCGACGACGTCGACCGCCTGCTGCGCGCCGGCGCCGACAAGGTCGGGGTCAACACGGCGGCCATCGCCCGGCCCGAGCTCATCGCCGAGATCGCGGCCCGCTTCGGCGCGCAGGTGCTCGTCCTGTCCGCGGACGTTCGGCGCCGCCTCGGCGACGACGGCCGCCTCACCGACGACTTCGTCATGACGACGCACGGCGGCCGCACGCCCGTCGACCTCGACGCCGTCGAGTGGTGCGCGCGGGCGGCCGAGCTCGGCGCCGGTGAGATCCTGCTCAACTCCATGGACGCCGACGGCACGAAGGACGGCTTCGACCTCGAGCTCATCCGCCGCGTCCGGGCCGCCGTGTCGGTGCCGGTCATCGCGAGCGGGGGAGCGGGCCGCCTCGAGCACTTCGCGCCCGCCGTGCAGGCCGGGGCCGACGCGGTGCTGGCCGCGAGCGTCTTCCACTTCGGCGAGCTGACCGTCGGCCAGGTCAAGGACGCTCTGCGCGAGGCCGGCGTCACCGTCCGCTAGGGCCCTCGGCGGGGGTCGGCAGACCGGCCGTCAGGAGATGCCGAGGTGCGCGCCCTGCAGGGCGGCGATGTCATCGGCGTCGCCGGACGCCTCGACGCCTGCGACGTCCTGGCGCCCGTACGCGAACAGGACCAGCTCGAGGGGCGCGCCGCGCAGCACGACGGTGCCGTGGGCGTCGGGCAGCTTCGCCGCGTGACGGCCCCGCCCGGGGGCCACGAGGACGATGCCGGTCGGTGCCTTGCGGAACATGAGGCGCGCGGTGCGGCGCAGGGCCGCCCACAAGGCCGCCTCGAGGTCCGGGGTCAGCTCGCGCGGCGTCCAGTCGGCCTGGGCGCGGCGGACGTCCTCGTGGTGCACGACGTACTCGACGGTGTTCGTCAGCTCGTCGACCGCGGCGAGGTGCATCGGGTTCCAGACCGGGGCGCCGGCCCGGACGCGCGCCACGAGGTCGGTGTAGTCGCCGGCGGCGATGGCGCGCTGCTCGCGGTCGAGGCGGTCGGCGAGGAAGGGGACGTAGGCGCCGGCCTGAAGGTCGGGGCGGTGCTCGCGCACGACGAGGTGCGCCGCGAGGTCACGCGTGGCCCAGCCCTCGCACAGCGTCGGGGCGTCGGGGCCGAGGCGGTCGAGCGTGTCGCAGAGCTGGAGCCGTTCGGTCCGGGCGTGGCGCGTCATGGGCGTCATCCTCTCAGGCGCACCGGGACAAACTCGGTGGCCCCGCCGTCCGCCCCTGCCTAGGGTCGTGCCGTGATCGAGCTCGTCCGCCCCACCGCCGACCTGTCCTCGTCGTGGTGGGAGCTCGTCGACGCCTTCGACGGCGAGACCGTCCACGGCTCCGGCTACCGCCACACCGACCGCGAGCAGCTCGCCGACCCCGACGCGTTCGCCGAGTGGGTCGACTGGCTCGGGCGGCAGGAGCGCACCGACCTCGAGCTGCCCGAGGGGCGCGTCGCCTCGGCGTACCGCTGGGTCGTCGAGGACGGACGCGTCGTGGGCACCATCGCGATCCGTCGTGACCTCAACGCGGCACTGCTCGTCGAGGGCGGCCACATCGGCTACGCCGTCGCGCCCTTCGCGCGTCGGCGCGGGGTCGCCACCGCCGCGCTCCGCCTCGCCCTGGCCGTGGCCGCCACCCACGGCAACGACCCCGTCCTCGTCACGTGCGACGACGACAACGTCGCGTCGGCGCGCACCGTCGAGGCGTGCGGCGGGTACCTCGAGCAGACCGTCGAGGGCCACCGCCGCTACTGGGTGCCCACGGGAGCAGCCGCCGAGCCGGTCGGGCCGGGGCCGGTCGAGTCGCGGTTCGCGCGGCTCGTGCCGGTGACGCGCGAGGAGGCCGACGCGATGCGACGCGGCGAGCAGCGTCCGGGGTGGGCGCCCGGCTACCCGCGCGAGGACGACCTCGACGCCATCGGCATGATGCAGGACCCCGACGCGTGGTCGCCCCGTCACATCGTGCGCCGCTCCGACGGCGTCGCCGTCGGGACCATCGGCTGCTTCGGCCCGCCCGACGACGCCGGCGTCGTCGAGGTCGGCTACGGACTCGTCGAGCAGGCGCGCGGCGGCGGCCTCATGACCGACGTCCTCGGCGCCATGGTGCGCTCGCTCGAGGCGGCTGGGCTGTGCGTCGTCGCCCACACCGAGCCGGGCAACGTCGCCAGCCACCGGGTCCTCGCGCGGCTCGGCTTCCGGCGCAGCCTCGAGGGCGAGGAGCCGGGGCCCGAGGCCGAGTGGCTGTGGACGCGTGCCCGCGCCGGGGCGGTCACCGGTCCGTGAGAAGGTGGGAAGTCGCCGATCCGGGATGCCCGGGCGGCGACGACCAGCGAGCGAGGACGGCCCACGAGGCCCAGCGACAGGGGAGCGCCACACCGTGAACGGACCGTCGACCTCGGGTGCCGACACCGGCCGCTCCACCCTCCGTGAGGGGCTCGGCGTCATCGGCCGAGGCATCAAGGGCCAGCCGCGGTGGTTCTCCCTCGCCGTCCTCGGCAGCGTTGTCTACGGCGTCATGACCGGCCTCACCGCGTGGGCCATCGGCTGGGTCGTCGAGCACTCGGTCAGCCCGGCCATCGACGCCCACTACGTCACGGCCGAGCAGCTGTGGACCATCGGCGGCGTCCTCGCGCTCGTCGTGCTCGTCAACGTCGTCGGGGTCATCGGCCGCCGCCTCGCCGGCGGCATCGCCATGTTCAACCTCGGGGCGATGTACCGGCGGCAGGTCACGCGTCAGTACCTGCGCCTACCGCTCGCCTGGCACCACAAGCACCCGTCCGGCCAGCTCCTGTCGAACGCCAACGCCGACGTCGAGGCGACGTGGAACATCTTCGCGCCGCTGCCGATGGCCCTCGGCGTCGTCGTCATGCTCGTCTTCGGCATCGTCCAGATGACCGTCATCGACCCGTGGCTCGCGCTCGTCGGCCTCACGGTGTTCCCGATGCTGTTCCTGGCCAACGTCGCCTTCCAGCGGGCCATGTCGCCGCGCGTCACCCGGGCCCAGCAGCTGCGGGCCGACGTGTCCGAGGTGGCGCACGAGAGCTTCGAGGCCGCGCTCGTCGTCAAGTCGCTCGGCCGTGAGGACCACGAGGCCGAGCGGTTCGCGGCCGTCACCCACGACCTGCGCGCCGCCAACGTCGAGGTCGGTCGCACCCGCGGCCGGTTCGACCCCGTCATCGAGGCCATCCCGACCATCGGCACGCTCGCGGTGCTCTTCGTCGGCACCCTGCGCGTCCAGGGTGGCTACCTCTCGGCGGCGCAGGTCGTGCAGATCGCCTACCTCTTCTCCATCCTCGCCTTCCCGGTCCGGGCGCTCGGCTGGGTGCTCGCCGAGATGCCGCGAGCCGTGGTCGGCTGGCGCCGCATCGAGGCGGTGCTCGAGGCCACCGGCAGCATGACCTACGGCGAGCGCGAGCTGCCCCGGGGCCGGGCCAGCCACCTGCAGGCCGACGGGCTCGCCTACGCCTACGAGATCGAGACCGAGGACGGCGGCACCGATCTCAACCCGGCGATCGTCGACGTCACCCTCGACGTCACGCCCGGCTCGACCGTCGCCGTCGTCGGGCCCACCGGTAGCGGCAAGACCACCCTGACCAACCTCCTGCTGCGCCTCGTCGACCCCGACAGCGGCGCAGTGCTCCTCGACGGCGTCGACCTGCGCGAGGTGCGCCACGGCGGCGTCAGCGACGTCGCGGCACTCGTCGCCCAGCAGACGTTCATGTTCGACGACACCGTCCGTGGCAACGTCACCCTCGGCGCCGAGCACGACGACGAGGGGGTGTGGCGCGCCCTCAACATCGCCCAGGGCGCGAGCTTCGTCGAGCGCCTGCCCGACGCCCTCGACACCCACGTCGGCGAGCGCGGCGCGTCGCTCTCCGGTGGCCAGCGACAGCGGATCGCCCTGGCCCGCGCCGTGATCCGCGAGCCGCAGCTGCTCGTCCTCGACGACGCCACCTCGGCCGTCGACCCGAGCGTCGAGCAGGCGATCCTCGCCCGGCTCCGCGAGGCCAGCTCGGGCACCACGGTCGTCGTCGTCGCCTACCGGATGGCCACCATCCTGCTCGCCGACGAGGTCGTCTACGTCGAGGCCGGGCGCGTCGTCGACCACGGCCGGCACGCCGAGCTCATGGGCCGGTGCGCCGGCTACGAGCGGCTCGTCACCGCCTACGCCCGTGAGGCGGCCGAGCGCGAGGCGATCGCCGCCGGCGCCGAGGACCTCGACGAGTACGACCTCGTCGACGCCGAGACAGGCGCTGACGCCGGCACCCCGGACGGACGCGACGAGCAGGAGGCGGTCCGATGAGCATGCGCTCCCAGGCCCCGGTCGAGCACCACGGCATCGCCACCGGCCACGAGCTGACCACCGGCGAGACGCTCCGGCGCGGGCTCGAGCTCTCGCCCGAGCTGCGCCGCGGCATCGGCGTCACGATGGCCCTCGCCGTCCTGTCGACGTTCGGTCGCGTCCTCGTGCCGTTCGTCGTCCAGCGCATCACCGACAACGGCATCCTCGCCGCCGGCGGCCCCGACATCGCCGTCGTCACCTTCTGGATCTCGGTCGCGCTCGTCGGCGTGGTCGTCACCGCGTTCTCGGCCTACTTCGTCAACGTCCGGCTCTTCCGCGCGTCCGAGGGTGGGCTGGCGACGTTGCGGCTCAAGGCGTTCCGCCACATCCACGACCTCGCGATGCTGACGCAGAACACCGAGCGGCGCGGGTCGCTGGTCTCCCGGGTCACCTCCGACGTCGACACGATCTCGATGTTCGTGCAGTTCGGCGGGCTCATGCTCATCGTCAACGTCGCGCAGATCACGCTCGCGACGGTGCTCATGGTGTTCTACAGCCCGATCCTCGCCCTGGTCGTGTGGCTGTGCTTCGTGCCGCTGTTCGTCATCATCCGCACCTTCCAGGGCATCGTCGGGCGGGCGTACACGAAGGTGCGCGAGCGCGTCGGCGACATGCTCGGCGCCATCTCCGAGGCCGTCGTCGGCGCCCAGGCCATCCGGGCGTACGGCGTCGAGGCCCGCACCGCAGGCCGCATCGACGCCGCGATCGAGGGGCACCGCAGCGCCGCCATCGGTGCCCAGGCCCGTTCCGTCATCGCGTTCACGTCCGGTCAGCTCGTCTCGGGCCTGACCACCGCGGTCGTCCTCGTCGTCGGCACCGTCCTCGCCGTCGACGGGCGGCTCACGCTCGGCGAGCTGCTCGCGTTCCTGTTCCTCGTCAACCTCTTCACGATGCCGGTGCAGCAGGCCACCGAGATCCTCAACGAGATGCAGAACGCCGTCGCGGGATGGCGTCGCGTCATCGGCATCATCGACACCCCGGCCGACGTGAGCGACCCGGCAGAGGAGGGCGTCGAGCTGCCGCGCGGGCCCATCACGGTGCAGTTCAGCGGCGTCGGGTTCTCCTACCCCGGAGGCGAGCCCGTCCTGCACGACATCGACCTCACGATCGCGCCGCGCAGCCGCGTCGCCATCGTCGGCGAGACCGGGTCGGGCAAGTCGACCCTCGCCAAGCTCCTGACCCGGCTCATGGACCCGACCACCGGCCGGGTGCTGCTCGACGGCACCGAGCTGCGCCGGATCCGGTTCTCCTCGCTGCGGTCCCGGGTCGTCCTCGTTCCGCAGGAAGGCTTCCTCTTCGACGGCACGCTCCTCGACAACGTCCGGTTCGGGCGCCCCGAGGCCACCGAGGAGCAGGTGCGCGCGACGCTGGCCGACCTCGGGCTCGACGGCTGGGTCGCGACGCTCCCGCTGGGCCTCGCCACCGAGGTCGGCCAGCGGGGCGAGTCGCTGTCGGCGGGTGAGCGACAGCTCGTCGCCCTCGCCCGGGCCTACCTCGCCGACCCCGACCTGCTCGTCCTCGACGAGGCCACCTCGGCGGTCGACCCGCACACGGAGGTGCGCCTGCAGCGGGCCCTCGACTCGCTGACCCGTGGCCGCACCTCGATCGCCATCGCGCACCGGCTCTCGACCGCCGAGAACGCCGACGAGGTGATCGTCGTCGACGCCGGGCGCATCGTCGAGCGCGGCCACCACAGCGAGCTCGTCGCCCTCGGTGGCGTCTACACGCGCCTGCACGCCTCGTGGGTGGCCCAGCAGCAGGCGCTCTGAGGTCCGGCACAATGTCCCGGTGACCGCCGACCCCGCCGACACCACCGGCCCCGCTGACCTCACCGTGCTCGATCCGCGCATCGCCGAGCTGCTCAAGCGCGACGAGCACGGCCTCGTCGCGGCGGTCGTGCAGCAGCACGACACCCGCGACGTGCTCATGGTCGGCTGGATGGACGACGAGGCGCTGCGGCGCACCCTGACCGAGGGCCGCGTCACCTTCTGGTCGCGCAGCCGCCGGGAGTACTGGCGCAAGGGCGACACGAGCGGCCACGTCCAGTGGGTCAAGGGAGTGCGCCTCGACTGCGACGGCGATGCCCTGCTCGTCACCGTCGACCAGGTCGGCGCGGCCTGCCACACCGGCGACCGTACGTGCTTCGACGCCCGGGTCCTGCCCGCCGTCGTCGGCGAGGCCGCACCCGCCACCTGACCGACCACCTGACCGGTCCCGGCACGTCCGGTGGGTGAGGGGCGGCGGGAGCGTCCGGACGCGGTGGGCCAGAATGGGCCGGTGCCCGACTCGACCGCCCCGCTCGCACCCGCGCCCGCCCCGCACGCCGATCTCGCGTGGGGCCGCACGTGGCCGAGCCTGCCGGTCTTCACCGAGCTCGCGCTCGAGCACCGTCGCGTCATCCCCGTCGTGCGCCGCGTCCTCGCCGACGCCGAGACGCCGGTGGGCGTGTACCGCAAGCTCGCCGCCGACGCCCCGGGCACCTTCCTGCTCGAGTCGGCCGAGCACGGCGGCGTCTGGTCGCGCTATTCGATCGTCGGCGCTCGCAGTGCCGCGACCCTGACCGAGCGAGGGGGAGAGACCCACTGGATCGGTGAGCCGCCCGTCGGCCTGCCCACGACCGGTGACCCGACCGTCGCCGTCCGCGACACCGTCGCCGCCCTCGCGACCCCGCGCATCCCCGGGCTGCCGCCGCTCACCGGCGGCCTCGTCGGGGCGATCACCTACGACGCGGTGCGCCGGTGGGAGACGGTCCCCGACGCCGGGCGCGACGAGCTCGACCTGCCCGAGGTCGCGATGATGCTCGCCACCGACCTCGCGGTGTTCGACCACAGCGACGGCTCGCTCCTGCTCGTGGCCAACGCCGTCAACCACGACGCCACCGACGAGCGTATCGAGGACGCCTGGGCCGACGCCGTGACCCGTCTGGACCGGATGGAGGACCTGCTCGCCGAACCGGCGCCGAGCACCGTCTCGACGATCGAGCCGGTCGACCTCGAGCCGACGAGCAGCCACACCCAGCCGCAGTTCGAGGCGATGGTCGAGGAGGCCAAGGAGGCGATCCGGGCCGGCGAGGCCTTCCAGATCGTCGTCTCCCAGCGGTTCACCGTGCCGTGCGCGGCCGACGCCCTCGACGTCTACCGGGCGCTGCGCGTCAGCAACCCGAGCCCGTACATGTACCTGCTGCGCCTGCCGCACCCCGACGGCTCGGCCTACGACGTCGTCGGCTCGAGCCCCGAGGCGCTCATCAAGGTCACCGACCGGCAGGCCATCACGCACCCGATCGCCGGCTCGCGACCCCGCGGCAAGAGCCCGGACCACGACGCCCACCTCGCCGAGGAGCTGCTCGCCGACACCAAGGAGCGAGCCGAGCACCTCATGCTCGTCGACCTCGCGCGCAACGACCTCCAGCGCATCTGCCGGGCCGGCACCGTCGACACCGTCGACTTCATGTCGATCCGCCGCTACAGCCACATCATGCACATCGAGTCGACGGTCGTCGGCGACCTCCGCGAGGGCCGGAGCGCCTTCGACGCCCTCGTCGCGACCTTCCCCGCGGGCACCCTGAGCGGTGCCCCGAAGCCGCGGGCCATGGCGCTCATCGACGGGTACGAGGGCCTGCGGCGCGGGCTCTACGGCGGCGTCGTCGGCTACCTCGACTTCGCCGGCGACCTCGACATGGCCATCGCGATCCGCACGGCGCTCATCAAGGACGGCCTGGCCCACGTGCAGGCCGGCGCGGGCATCGTCGCCGACTCGGTGCCGCACCTCGAGTACGAGGAGACCGTCAACAAGGCCGCGGCCGCGCTGCGCGCCGTCGCGGCGGCCGCCGGGCTCCGCCGGGTCAGCGTCGGGCGCGCATGAGGCTGTCCAAGCGGCTCGCCGCGGTCGCCGTCCTCGTGCCGGCGGCACTGCTCCTCGGCCTGTCGACGCTGCCCTGGGCCCGCGGCGAGGCCCGCGACGTCCTCGCCCACGGCCTGACGGAGGTGACCGGCGGCCAGGCAGCCCCGGGCATCCCCGGTCTCGCCGCCGTGTGCGCCGTCGGTCTGCTCGGGCTGCTCACCGGCGGACGCGTCATCCGCGCCGTCTCCGCGGTGGCGATGGTGCTCGCCTCCCTCGGGGCGCTGGCCTTCACGCTCCTCGTCGCGCTGCGCCCGGTCGACGCCGTGGCCGGGGCGGTCGCGCGCGAGCTGGCCCGTACGACCGCGCCCGACGCCACCGGGTCGACGACCCCCTGGGCCTGGGTCGCCGTCGTCGTGGCGGTCGCGCTCGTGGCCGGGTGCGTCCTCACGGCCCTGTCGAGCCGGTCCTGGGCGGGCCTGTCGGGCCGCTACGAACGCGGCGAACGACCCGAGAGCGGACCGCGCGGGGAGGTGCGCACCGCATGGGACGAGCTGTCCGACGGTGGCGACCCGACCCTGCGCGACGCCCCCGACGAGACCTGAGGCAAGGCCCACCGCGAGACCTGACAGAATGTCGGGGTCGGCCCACCGGACCCCGGCCGACGCGACGAGAGAGGACGCCATGGAAGAGCAGCACGAGGACCACGGACACAGCGTTGCCGCGTGGACGGCGGTCGGCATCATCCTGCTCGGATCGGCCATCGCCTCCGTCGGCGTCGTCGCGGCCAACCTGCCGATCAGCATCGTCGGTGGCGTCGTCATCGTCCTCGGTGTGGTCGCCGGCAAGGTCATGTCGATGGCCGGGTACGGCAGCTCGTCGCACCACGCGCAGGCCGGCAGCCTCGTCGACGCGCCGGACGAGGTCGGCAGCCAGACGCTCGGCCAGAGCTGAGCACCGTGGCGACGGTCCTCGACGGGATCATCAGCGGCGTCCGGGAGGATCTCGGACGCCGCCGTGCCGCGACGCCGCTCGCCGAGCTCGAGCGCCGGGTGGCCGACGCCGCCCCGGCCCTCGACCCGCTGCCCGGCTTCCGCACCGCCCACGGCGTCGCGGTCATCGCCGAGGTCAAGCGCTCGAGCCCGAGCAAGGGCGCCCTGGCGCAGATCCCCGAGCCGGGCCGTCTCGCGTCCGCCTACGCCGCCGGCGGGGCCGCGGCCATCAGCGTCCTCACCGAGGAGCGCCGTTTCGGCGGCACGCTCGCCGACCTCGACGAGGTGCGCCGCAGCGTGCCGACTCCCTTGCTGCGCAAGGACTTCATGGTCGAGGCCTACCAGGTCACCGAGGCCCGTGCGCACGGCGCCGACCTCGTCCTGCTCATCGTCGCGGCGCTCGACGACGCGCAGCTGCGCGACCTCGGCCAGCAGGCCCACGAGCTCGGCATGACGTGCCTCGTCGAGGTCCACGACGCCGCCGAGCTCGAGCGCGCGCTCGCCGCGGACGCCGTCCTCGTCGGCGTCAACGCCCGCAACCTCAAGACCCTCGAGGTCGACCCCCGCACCGTCACCGACCTGCTGCCGCGCATCCCGTCCGGGGTCCTGTCCGTCGCCGAGTCCGGCGTCGCCGGGCCCGACGACGTCGCGGCGTACGTCCGCGCCGGCGCCGACGCCGTGCTCGTCGGCGAGGCGCTCGTCAAGGACGGCGACCCCGAGGCCGCCGTTCGTTCGTTCATGGACGCCGCCGCCGCGGCGCGCACCGCCGGTGCGCCCGCCGCCGGCGTCAGGGAGAGGGCATGACCGCATCACCCGCACCACAGCCAGCAGCAGCGCCTGCACCGCACGGCCGCTTCGGCGAGTTCGGCGGACGCTACGTCCCCGAGGCGCTGATCCCGGCGCTCGAGCAGCTCGAGGAGGTGTGGCGCAAGGCCGTCGTCGACCCCGAGTTCGTCGGTGAGCTCGAGCGGCTGCACCGGACGTACACCGGCCGCCCGAGCATCATCACCGAGGTGCCGCGGTTCGCCGAGCACTGCGGCGGGGCCCGGGTCATCCTCAAGCGCGAGGACCTCAACCACACCGGCTCGCACAAGATCAACAACGTGCTCGGCCAGGCGCTGCTGACCAAGCGGATGGGCAAGACGCGCGTCATCGCCGAGACGGGCGCCGGCCAGCACGGCGTCGCCACGGCCACGGCGGCCGCGCTGCTCGGTCTCGAGTGCGTCGTCTACATGGGCCGCAAGGACACCGAGCGCCAGGCGCTCAACGTCGCCCGGATGCAGCTGCTCGGGGCCACCGTCGTGCCCGTCGACAACGGCAGCAAGACACTCAAGGACGCCGTCAACGAGGCGTTCCGCGACTGGGTCGCCAACGTCGACACCACGCACTACGTCCTCGGCACCGTCACCGGCCCGCACCCGTTCCCCGAGATGGTCCGCGACTTCCACCGCATCATCGGCGTCGAGGCCCGCCAGCAGGTCCTCGACCTCGTCGGCCGGCTGCCCGACGTCGTGTGCGCGTGCGTCGGCGGCGGCTCCAACGCCATGGGCATCTTCCACCGGTTCCTCGACGACGCGTCGGTGCGCCTCGTCGGCTTCGAGGCCGGCGGGTCCGGCGTCGCGTCGGGCAAGCACGCGGCGCGCTTCGCCGCCGGCACCCCGGGCGTCCTGCACGGCGCGTTCACCTACGTGCTGCAGGACGACGACGGCCAGACCATCGAGTCGCACAGCGTCTCCGCGGGCCTCGACTACCCGAGCGTCGGCCCGGAGCACGCGCACCTGCTGCGCACCGGCCGCGCCGAGTACCGGCCGATCACCGACGACGAGGCCATGGAGGCCTTCCGCCTCCTCGCGCAGACCGAGGGCATCCTGCCGGCCATCGAGAGCGCGCACGCCCTCGCCGGCGCGATGCAGCTCGGCCGCGAGCTCGGCCCCGACGCCGTCGTCCTCGTCAACCTGTCGGGCCGCGGCGACAAGGACGTCCACACGGCTGCCGCGTGGTTCGGCCTCATCGGCGACGAGGGCCAGACCGTCATCGCCGACGCGTCCGCCGACGTCGCGGCCACCGCCGACGACGGCGCCAAGGGCATGGGAGAGCAGCTGTGAGCGTCGGAGCGGTCCTGCAGGCCTGCAGCGACGAGGGCCGCGCCGCCCTCGTCGGCTACCTGCCCGTCGGCTTCCCGTCCGTCGAGGGCTCGGTCGAGGCGATGCGCGTCCTCGTCGAGAACGGCGTCGACGTCGTCGAGGTCGGCGTGCCCTACAGCGACCCCGTCATGGACGGCCCCGTCATCCAGGACGCCGCAGTGCGTGCTCTCGCCGCCGGCGTCCACCTCAAGGACGTCTTCACGGCTGTCCGGGCCGTCGCCGACGCGGGGGCCCAGGCCCTCGTCATGACGTACTGGAACCCCGTGCTGCACTACGGCGTCGAGCGTTTCGCCGCCGACCTCGCCGCGGCCGGGGGAGCGGGCCTCATCACGCCCGACCTCATCCCCGACGAGGCTGGCGAGTGGATCGCCGCCGCCGACGCCCACGACCTCGACAAGGTCTTCCTCGTCGCCCCGAGCTCGACGCCAGAGCGGCTTGCCTACGTCACGGCCGCCAGCCGCGGCTTCGTCTACGCGACCGCCGTCATGGGCGTCACCGGTGCGCGGTCGGCCGTCGGCGCACAGGCCGACGCCCTCGTCGCCCGCACCCGCGAGCACACCGACCTGCCGGTCTGCGTCGGCCTCGGCGTCTCCACGGGCGCGCAGGCCGCCGAGGTCGGACGCTTCGCCGACGGTGTCATCGTCGGCTCGGCGCTCGTGCGCTGCCTCACCGAGGCGGCATCGCCCGAGGCCGGCCTCGAGGCGCTCGGCGCGCTGGCCCGCGAGCTCGCCGACGGCGTCCGGGCGGCGCGCGGATGACCGCGCTCGCCTCCCTGCCGGCGTACATCCCGTCGCCGACGGTCGGCGTCTGGCACCTCGGCCCGCTGCCGATCCGCGGGTACGCCATGTGCATCCTCGCGGGCATCGTGGTCGCCGTCTGGCTGACCTCGCGCCGGCTCACCGCGCTCGGCTACCAGCGCGGCGTCGCCATCGACATCTCCGCGTGGGCGGTGCCCTTCGGCATCGTCGGCGGCCGGCTCTACCACCTCATCACGACGCCGCAGCCCTACTTCGGCCCGAACGGCGACCCGTGGAAGGCCTTCGCCATCTACGAGGGCGGCCTCGGCATCTGGGGCGCCGTCGCGCTCGGCGCGCTCGGCGCGTGGATCGGCGCGCGGAAGCACGACGTCAGCTTCCGCCACTTCGTCGACGCCGCGGCGCCGGGCCTGGCCATCGCCCAGGCGATGGGCCGGTTCGGCAACTGGTTCAACAACGAGATCTACGGCGCCCCCACCGACCTGCCGTGGAAGCTGAAGATCTACGTCTGGGACACCAGCGCCGGGCGCGCGGTCCTCGACTCGGCGGGACAGCCCGTCGTCAAGGGCTACTTCCAGCCGACCTTCCTCTACGAGGCCCTCTGGTGCCTCGCCCTCGCGGCGTTCCTCATCTGGCTCGGGCGCCACCGGCAGCTGCGGGCCGGCCAGACGTTCGCCGCCTACGTCATGGGCTACCCGGTGGGCCGCATCGTCATCGAGAACATGCGCAGCGACGAGGCCAACCGCATCCTCGGCCAGCGGGTGAACACGTGGGTCTCGATCCTCGTGTTCCTCCTCGGTCTCCTCCTCTGGATCCGGTTCCGGGGGATGGCGCAGCCGGACACGCCCCGCGCCGACGACGGCCCGGAGGCCGACGCGTCCGACGCGTCCGACGCGTCCGACGCGTCCGACGGCGCGGATGCGTCCGACGGCTCCGACGCGTCCGACGGCTCCGACGCGTCCGACGGCACCGACACGTCCGAAGATCCTGCGGTCGGCACGCGTGGCGACGGGGCAAACGACGCCCCCGCCAGCCCCGCGGAGAAGGAGCGCGCGTCGGGCTCCTGACGCGACCTTCGTCACGTCCGACCACGCCGTCTGCGCACGGCGTCTCAGCATCCGAAATCTCGCGTATCAACAGGTAGGACGGCGGGCTCCTCCGCTAGCCTCGACGCAACACAGCCTGTGGCCAGCGCCGTCCACACGCTTTCGTCATGCGTTTGCGGCCCTCCACGCCGCTCCTTGGTACCCGAGAAGGACGGTGAACATGTCGCCGCACACCCGTACCCGGAACCTCTTCAGTGCTCAGCCTGAGGACTCCGGTCTCTACCGCCGCGAGTTCGAGCACGACGCCTGTGGTGTCGCCCTCATCGCGACGATGCGCGGGAGCGCCGGGCACGACATCGTCGAGCACGCCCTGACGGCGCTGCGCAACCTCGACCACCGTGGCGCCACCGGGGCCGACCCGCTTGTCGGCGACGGCGCCGGCGTGCTGACGCAGATCCCCGACGCGTTCTTCCGGGGCGTCCTGCCGTTCACCCTGCCGAACTCCGGCGCGTATGCCGCGGGCATCGCCTTCCTGCCCGCGAACGCCGTCGAGCGCGCCGCGGCCAAGGCCCGCATCGAGGACATCGCGGCCCAGGAGAACCTCAAGGTCCTCGGCTGGCGCGACGTCCCCGTCGAGGCCGACCTCGTCGGCCAGGTGGCCCGTGACTGCATGCCGCACTTCGAGCAGCTCTTCGTCAGCAGCTCGATCGGCCGGCAGGTCGCCCTCGGCCTCGACCGGCTCGCCTTCTGCCTGCGCAAGCGCGCCGAGCGCGAGGTCGACGTCTACTTCGCCTCCCTGTCGGCCCGCACCATCGTCTACAAGGGCATGCTGACGACCGGCCAGCTCGAGCCGTTCTTCCCCGACCTGTCCGACCCGCGCTTCGCCACCGAGCTCGCGCTCGTGCACTCGCGGTTCTCGACGAACACGTTCCCGTCGTGGCCGCTCGCGCACCCCTACCGGCTCATCGCCCACAACGGCGAGATCAACACCGTCAAGGGCAACCGCAACTGGATGCACGCCCGCGAGAGCCTGCTCACGAGCGACATCATCCCGGGCGACCTCAACCGGCTCTTCCCGATCTGCACGCCCGAGGCGTCCGACTCGGCCAGCTTCGACGAGGTCCTCGAGCTGCTCCACCTCGGCGGCCGCTCGCTGCCGCACGCCGTCCTCATGATGATCCCGGAGGCCTGGGAGAACCACGAGACGATGGACCCGGCCCGCAAGGCCTTCTACGAGTTCCACTCCAGCTTCATGGAGCCGTGGGACGGCCCGGCCAACGTCTGCTTCACCGACGGCACGCTCGTCGGCGCGGTCCTCGACCGCAACGGCCTGCGCCCCGGTCGCTACGCCGTCACCGACGACGGCCTCGTCGTGCTCGCCTCCGAGACCGGCGTCCTCGAGCTCGACCCGGAGCGCGTCGTCCAGCGCGGGCGGCTGCAGCCCGGGAAGATGTTCCTCGTCGACACCGAGCACGGCCGGATCGTCGGCGACGACGAGATCAAGTCACAGCTCGCGGCGGCCAAGCCGTACGCGGAGTGGCTGCACGCCGGCCTCATCCGTCTCGAGGACCTCCCCGAGCGCGAGCACATCGTCCACACCGCGGCGTCGGTCGCACGCCGCCAGCAGACGTTCGGCTACACCGCCGAGGAGCTGCGCATCCTCCTGGCGCCGATGGCCCGCACCGGCGGCGAGGCGCTCGGCTCGATGGGCACCGACACCCCGATCGCGGTGCTGTCCTCGCGCCCGCGCCTGCTCTTCGACTACTTCACCCAGCTCTTCGCCCAGGTGACCAACCCGCCGCTCGACGCCATCCGAGAGGAGCTCGTCACCTCGCTCGGCACCTTCATGGGCCCGGAGGGCAACGCGCTGTCGGCGTCGCCGGCGCACGCCCGTCAGCTCGTGCTCGAGTTCCCGGTCATCGACAACGACGAGCTCGCCAAGATCGTGCACATCAACGCCGACGGCGACCTGCCGGGCTACGCGACGCACGTCGTCCGCGGCCTCTACGACGTCACCGGCGGCGCCGGCGCCATGCGCGACCGGCTCGAGGAGATCTTCGCCGAGGTGTCCCAGGCCATCGCCCGGGGCGCGCGCTTCGTCGTGCTCTCCGACCGCGACTCCGGCCGTGACCTCGCGCCGATCCCGTCGCTGCTGCTCACGGCGGCCGTGCACCACCACCTCATCCGCGAGAAGACCCGCACCCAGGTGGGCCTGCTCGTCGAGGCGGGTGACGTGCGCGAGGTGCACCACGTCGCCCTGCTCATCGGCTTCGGTGCCGCGGCGGTCAACCCGTACCTGGCCATGGAGACCGTCGAGGACCTCGTCCGGTCGCGCCAGATCGAGGGCGTCACTCCCGAGAAGGCGGTCCGGAACCTCATCAAGGCGCTCGGCAAGGGCGTCCTCAAGGTCATGTCGAAGATGGGCATCTCGACCGTGGCGTCCTACCGCGGCGCGCAGGTCTTCGAGGCCATCGGCCTGTCGCAGGACCTCGTCGACCGCTACTTCACCGGCACGGTGAGCCAGCTCGGCGGCGTCGGGCTCGACGTCATCGCCCGCGAGGCGGCGGAGCGGCACGCCAAGGCCTACCCGCCCGACGGCGTCCACCAGCCGCACCGCATCCTCGACGTCGGCGGCGAGTACCAGTGGCGTCGTGAGGGCGAGCCGCACCTCTTCGACCCCGAGACGGTCTTCCGCCTCCAGCACTCGACGCGCCAGCGCCGCTACGACGTGTTCAAGCAGTACACGAACCGCGTCGACGACCAGACGACGCGTCTCATGACGCTTCGCGGCCTCATGGGCTTCCGGCCCACCGGGGTCACCGGCCGGCTGCCCGTGCCGATCGAGGAGGTCGAGCCGGTCAGCGAGATCGTCAAGCGCTTCAACACCGGTGCGATGAGCTACGGCTCGATCTCCCAGGAGGCCCACGAGACCCTCGCGGTCGCCATGAACCACCTCGGCGGCCGGTCCAACACCGGCGAGGGCGGCGAGGACCTCGATCGCCTCCTCGACCCCGAGCGTCGTTCTGCCGTCAAGCAGGTCGCCTCCGGGCGCTTCGGCGTCACGAGCCTCTACCTGACGCACTCCGACGACATCCAGATCAAGATGGCCCAGGGCGCCAAGCCCGGCGAGGGCGGCCAGCTGCCCGGTCACAAGGTGTACCCGTGGGTGGCGCGCACCCGGCACTCGACGCCCGGCGTCGGCCTCATCAGCCCGCCGCCGCACCACGACATCTACTCGATCGAGGACCTCGCCCAGCTGATCCACGACCTCAAGAACGCCAACCCGGCGGCGCGGGTCCATGTCAAGCTCGTCTCCGAGGTCGGCGTCGGCACCGTCGCGGCCGGTGTGTCGAAGGCCCACGCCGACGTCGTGCTCATCTCGGGCCACGACGGCGGCACGGGCGCCAGCCCGCTCACCTCGCTCAAGCACGCCGGCGCCCCGTGGGAGCTCGGCCTCGCCGAGGCCCAGCAGACGCTCGTGCTCAACGGGCTGCGCGACCGCATCGTCGTGCAGGTCGACGGCCAGCTGAAGACCGGCCGCGACGTCGTCGTCGCCGCACTGCTCGGTGCGGAGGAGTTCGGGTTCGCCACGGCCCCGCTCGTGGTCTCCGGCTGCGTCATGATGCGTGTCTGCCACCTCGACACGTGCCCGGTCGGCATCGCCACCCAGAACCCTGAGCTGCGGGCCCGCTTCACAGGCAAGCCGGAGTTCGTCGAGACGTTCTTCGAGTACATCGCCGAGGAGGTCCGCGAGCACCTCGCGGCGCTCGGGTTCCGCTCGATCGAGGAGGCCGTCGGCCAGGTCGGCAGCCTCGACATCGAGAAGGCCGTCTCGCACTGGAAGGCCTCGGGCCTGGACCTCACGCCGATCCTGTCCGTCGCCGACAACCCGTCCGGCGGCACGCTGCACCAGTCGACGGCCCAGGACCACGGCCTCGACAAGGCGCTCGACAACGAGCTGCTGACGCGGGCCCTGCCGGCCATCGAGAGCGGCGAGCAGGTGCGCTCGAGCATCGCGGTGCGCAACGTCAACCGGACGGTCGGCACGATGCTCGGGCACCACGTCACCAAGTCGCACCCGTACGGCCTGCCCGACAACACCATCGAGCTGACGATGACCGGCTCAGGCGGCCAGTCCTTCGGGGCGTTCCTGCCGTCCGGCGTCACGATGCAGCTGTTCGGCGACGCCAACGACTACGTGGGCAAGGGCCTGTCCGGCGGACGTGTCGTCGTCCGGCCGGCCAAGGAGGCGCGCCTCGTCGCCGAGGAGAACGTCATCGCCGGCAACGTCATCGCGTACGGCGCGACCACCGGCGAGCTGTTCCTGCGCGGCGTCGTGGGGGAGCGGTTCTGCGTCCGCAACTCCGGCGCCCACGCGGTCGTCGAGGGCGTCGGCGACCATGGCTGCGAGTACATGACCGGCGGCGTCGCCGTCGTCCTCGGGGCCACGGGGCGCAACTTCGCGGCGGGCATGTCCGGCGGCGTCGCCTACGTCCTCGACCTCGACCCGCTCCTCGTCAACCCCGAGCTCGTCGACCTCGGGCCGCTGCGACCCGACGACGAGACGACCCTGCGAGGTCTGCTCGAGGGGCACGCGCAGTGGACCGGCTCGCCGGTCGCCCAGGCCCTGCTCGACGACTGGGCGTCCGCCCGCGAGCGGTTCACGCTCGTCCTTCCCCGCGACTACCAGCGTGTCCTCGACGTCCGCGCCACGGCCGAGGCCGAGGGCCTCGACCCCGACGGCGCCGACGTGTGGAACCGGATCATGGAGGCTTCCCGTGGCTGACCCCCAGGGCTTTCTCACCACCCGCGAGCGCGAGCTCCCCACCCGTCGCCCGGTCCCGGTGCGCATCCGGGACTGGAAGGAGGTCTACGAGGAGCAGGAGCGCGGCCAGCTCGAGCGCCAGGCCGGACGCTGCATGGACTGCGGCATCCCGTTCTGCCACTCCGGCTGCCCGCTCGGCAACCTCATCCCCGAGTGGAACACCCTCGCGTGGCGGGGCGACTGGTCCGACGCCATCGAGCGGCTCCACGCGACGAACAACTTCCCGGAGTTCACCGGACGCCTGTGCCCGGCACCGTGCGAGACCGCGTGCGTCCTCGGGATCAACCAGCCGGCCGTGACGATCAAGCAGGTCGAGGTCACGACGATCGAGCGCGCCTTCGACGGCGGGCTCGTGCAGCCGCTGCCGCCCGAGCGCCTCTCCGGCAAGACGGTCGCGGTCGTCGGCTCCGGGCCCGCGGGCCTCGCGGCCGCCCAGCAGCTGACCCGCGCGGGCCACACCGTCGCGGTCTTCGAACGGGCCGACAAGCCTGGCGGCCTGCTGCGCTACGGCATCCCCGAGTTCAAGATGGAGAAGTCGGTCCTCGACCGGCGCCTGGCCCAGATGGAGGCCGAGGGCACGCGCTTCCGCAACAGCGTCGACGTCGGCGGCGACGTCACCGGCCAGCAGCTGCGTGACCGCTACGACGCCGTCGTGCTCGCCCTCGGCGCCACGGTGCCGCGCGACCTCTCGGTGCCGGGCCGCGAGCTCGGCGGCATCCACCAGGCGATGGACTACCTGCCGCAGGGCAACCGTGCCGCGCTCGGCGAGGACGTGCCCGACCAGATCCTCGCCACCGACAAGCACGTCGTCGTCATCGGCGGCGGCGACACCGGCGCCGACTGCATCGGCACGGCGCACCGCCAGGGCGCCGCGTCGGTGACGAGCCTCGAGATCCTGCCCCAGCCGGGGGAGGACCGCCCGGCCGGCCAGCCCTGGCCGACCTACCCGATGCTCTACCGCGTCGCGAGCGCCCACGAGGAGGGCGGCGAGCGCGTCTACGCCGTCAGCACCACCGAGTTCGTCGGCGACGACGACGGCAACGTCGCGGCGCTGCGCCTGACCGAGGTCGAGATGGTCGACGGGAAGCTGACGCCGATGCCGGGCACCGAGCGCGAGATCCCCGCACAGCTCGTGCTCTTCGCGATGGGCTTCCTCGGCCCGCAGGGCCCGGGCGTCGTCGAGCAGCTCGGCGTCGACCTCGACGAGCGCAGCAACGTCCGGCGCGACAAGAACTTCATGAGCTCGGTGCCCGGCGTCTTCGTCGCCGGCGACGCCGGTCGTGGCCAGTCGCTCATCGTGTGGGCCATCGCCGAGGGCCGGGCCGCCGCCGCGGGCGTCGACGCCTGGCTCACCGGGTCCTCGTCGCTGCCGCGCCCGATCGGCCCGAACGACCGCCCGCTCACCGCCTGACGGGGCCGGTCCTGCCGCTACACCAAGGGGGTTCGTCCACGGGGCGAACCCCCTTGGTGACTCAGGTCACAAGCCCCATAAGGTGAGAACCATGCGCCGCGCCAAGATCGTCTGCACGATCGGACCCAAGACCTCCTCCCCTCACCAGCTGCGCGCCCTCGTCGACGCCGGCATGGACGTGGCCCGCCTCAACCTCTCCCACGGTGACCACTCCGTGCACGAGCAGGTGTACCGCGACGTCCGCGCCGCCAGCGACGAGTCCGGCCGCGCCGTGGGCATCCTCGTCGACCTCCAGGGCCCCAAGATCCGCACCGGCCGGTTCGCGAGCGGACCCGTCTCCCTCAGCGTCGGCCAGCAGTTCACCATCACCACGCGCGACGTCGAGGGCGACGACTCGATCGTCGGCACGACGTACAAGGGCCTGCCCGGCGACGTGAAGCCCGGCGACCTGCTGCTCATCGACGACGGCAAGGTCATGCTCAAGGCCGTCGAGGTCACCGCCACCGACGTCCTCACCGAGACCGTCGTGCCCGGCGAGGTCAGCAACAACAAGGGCATCAACCTGCCGGGCGTCGCCGTGAGCGTCCCGGCCCTGTCGGAGAAGGACCGCGAGGACCTCCGTTTCGCGATGCGCCTGGGCGTCGACCTCATCGCGCTGTCGTTCGTCCGCTCGCCCGACGACCTGGCCGACGTCCACGAGATCATGGACGAGTTCGGCTACCGCCTGCCGGTCATCGCCAAGATCGAGAAGCCGCAGGCCGTCGAGAACCTCGAGGCCATCGTCTCCGCGTTCGACGGGATCATGGTCGCCCGCGGCGACCTCGGCGTCGAGATGCCCCTGGAGGACGTCCCGCTCGTCCAGAAGCAGGCCATCGAGCTGGCCCGCCGCGAGGCCAAGCCGGTCATCGTCGCGACGCAGGTGCTCGAGTCGATGATCGAGAACCCGCGCCCGACGCGCGCCGAGGCCTCAGACGCCGCCAACGCCGTCCTCGACGGCGCCGACGCCCTCATGCTCTCGGGCGAGACGTCCGTCGGGGCGTGGCCGATCGACGCGGTGCGCACCATGGCCCGCATCATCGAGACCACCGAGGAGCGCGGCTACGACAAGATCGCCCGGATGAAGACCAACCCGAAGACGGTCGGCGGCGCGGTGAGCAAGGCGGCGGTCGAGATCGGCGACGTGGTCGGGGCGAAGTTCCTCATCACCTTCACCGAGACCGGTGGCTCGGCCACGCGGATGGCGCGCCTGCGCCCGCGGCTGCCGATGCTCGCCTTCACGTCCGAGCCCCGCGTCCGCTCCCAGCTCGCCCTGACCTGGGGCATCGAGACCTACCTCGTGCCACGCATGCACCACACCGACCAGTTCGCGATGCAGGTCGACCTCACGCTCATCCCGGAGCACCGGGTCACCGAGGGCGACCGCGTCCTCATCGTCGCCGGCTCGCCCCCCGGCATCCCGGGCTCGACGAACGCGCTGCGCGTGCACCGCGTCGGCGACGCCGTCCACCGCCGGGCGCCCGCCTACCGCCCGGAGGAGGTCACGGGCTGACCCGTCCTCCCGTCGCACCTGCCCGCACGGAGGGCCGGTGTCCGCCACCGCGGGCACCGGCCCTCCGCCGGTTCGGACAGGCATCGGTATGCTGGCCCGGCACTCCGGCCGGGGTGGTGGAATGGCAGACACGGGGCACTCAAAATGCTCTGGCCGCAAGGTCGTGCGGGTTCGAGTCCCGCCCTCGGCACCGAACGGCGCAGCACCCTCGGCACGCCGCTGTCGCCCGCGGGTGCGCGGCGCGCGCAGCGTCACCGGCCCGAAACGCGCCCGAAACGTGCCCCCGGCTACGCTGTGACGCGTGACCAGCGAGCAGAGCACCGACGAGAGCACCACCCCAGACACCACCGCAGACACCACCGAGGGTGCGACGCCCAAGCCCCGCCCCACGAAGGCGGCCGCGCCGGTCGAGGAAGCGCCCGCCCAGGGCACCGTGCCCGGCGCCACCCGCATCCTCGTCGCCGAGGACGAGGCCCTCATCCGGCTCGACCTCGTCGAGATGCTGGGGGAGCAGGGCTACGAGGTCGTCGGCCAGGCCAACAACGGCCAGCAGGCCGTCGAGCTGGCCAAGGAGCTGTCGCCCGACCTCGTCATCATGGACGTCAAGATGCCCGTCCTCGACGGCCTCTCGGCCGCCGAGCAGCTGCACGAGACCAAGGCCTGCCCGGTCATCATGCTGACCGCCTTCTCCCAGACCGAGCTCGTCGAGCGCGCCCGCGACGCCGGCGTCATGGCCTACATCGTCAAGCCGTTCACGGCCGACGACCTGCGCCCCGCCATCGACATCGCGACCTCGCGCTGGCAGGAGCTCAAGGCCCTCGAGGCCGAGATCGCCGACCTGGGCGAGCGACTCGAGACCCGCAAGCTCGTCGACCGCGCCAAGGGCGTCCTCATGGCCCAGCTCAAGCTGTCCGAGTCCGACGCGTTCCGCTGGATCCAGAAGACCGCGATGGACCGCCGTCTCGGGATGAAAGAGGTCGCCGAGGCCGTCATCAACGGCTTCCCGTCGTCGTGACGCCGGGCCCGCCGGAGATCGTCCGGCGGGCAGCGTCCCGACAGGTCACGACAGGTCACGACACGGTCACCGATCGTCCGGATTTGGTGACCAGTCGGGGGCACTGGGCCTAGTCTCCGAGTCAGCCCTCGCACGAGGGGATGTGACATCAGGAGGACACCTGTGCGTTCCCACATGAAATTCGCTGTGCCGGTCCTGGCTGCAGCGCTGGCCCTGAGTGCCTGTGGCACCCGCGGCGACAGCGGCAGCACCAACGGCAACGCATCCGGCGGATCCAAGAAGATCGCGAAGATCGGCGTCATCGCGCCCCTCTCCGGCGACCTCTCGGCGCTGGGCAAGGGCATCCAGAACTCGGTCGACCTCGCGGTCAAGCAGGCCAACGCGAACAACACGATCCCGGGCTGGACGCTCCAGGTGGAGCCGGTCGACGACGAGGCCAAGCCCGACGTGGGCAAGAACGGCGCGACGAAGCTCGCCTCCGACGACCAGGTCGTCGGCGTCGTCGGCAACCTCAACTCGAGCGTCTCCCAGCAGACCCAGCCGGTGTTCTCGGCGGCCAACATCGTCCAGGTGTCGCCGGCCAACACGAACCCGACTCTGACGCGCGGTGCCGACCTCAACACGCGCACGTACAAGACGTACTTCCGCACCTGCACCACCGACATCACGCAGGGCGCGTTCGCGGCCAAGTTCCTCCTCGACCAGGGCATCAAGACGGCCGCCACGATCAACGACAAGAAGACGTACGGCCAGGGTCTGGTCAAGTACTTCACCGAGGCCTACACCAAGGGCGGCGGCACCGTCGTCGCGGCCGAGACGATCAACCCCGACGAGAGCAACTACGCCCCCGTCATCTCCAAGGTCGCGCCGAGCAAGCCCGGCGCCGTGTACTACGGCGGCGAGTACCCGCAGGCCGGCCCGCTCTCCAAGCAGATGAAGGACAGCGGCCTCACGGTCCCGCTCATGGGCGGCGACGGCATCTTCGACCCGAAGTACATCGACCTGGCGGGCTCGAGCTCCAACGGTGACCTCGCCACCTCGGTCGGCGCCCCGACCGACTCGACGGAGGCCGGTAAGAAGTTCCTCGCCGACTACGAGGCTGCGAAGTACGCCGACCCGTCGGCGGCCTACGGCGGCTACTCCTACGACGCGGCCAACGCGATCATCGCGGCGCTCAAGACCTCGCTCGCGAGCGCTTCGGACGCCAAGAGCGCGCGTGAGGCCACGGTGGCGGCGATGAAGGGCGTCGACTTCCAGGGCGTCACCGGCCAGGTGAAGTTCGACGACTTCGGCGACACGCTCGCCCGCGTCATCACCGGCTACAAGGTCGACGGCGGCAAGTGGGTCTCGGTCAAGACCGAGACGATCGCCGCCAGCTGACGACGATGACACGGCCCGGGCCGGAGGACAGCTCCGACCCGGGCCGTGCCCGTACCCCGGCGCCGGCTCCCGACGACCCGGCCACGGCGTCACGACCCAGCCTGCTTCGCCCCTCCCGCCCTTCCGCGCCCCGGCGCGGCCCCCAGACAGGTGGCCCTCGACGAACATGTTGACCTCATGAACGAGTTCCTGCAGACCCTCATCAACGGACTGGTGATCGGCTCGCTCTACGCGCTGATCGCCGTCGGCTACACCGTCGTGTACGGCATCGTCCAGCTGATCAACTTCGCCCACGGCGAGGTGTTCATGATCGGTGCCTTCGGCTCTCTCGCCGTGTGGCAGATCTTCTTCTCCGGCACCACCGCCCTCTGGGTGCTGCCGTTCATGGTCATCGGCGCCGTCATCGCGTCGGTGTCCGTGGCCGTGGCCATGGAGCGCGTGGCCTACCGGCCCCTGCGCGGGGCACCACGCCTGGCACCGCTCATCACCGCGATCGGTGTGTCGGTCTTCCTCCAGGAGGCCGTCCGCCTCTTCTACCCCGGGGCCAAGAGCAAGATCCCGTACCCGCAGATCGACGTCGTCACCGGGCCCGCGCTGCAGGTCGGTGGCCTCGTCTTCCCGCGGGCCGCGATCTTCACCTTGGCCTCGCTCGTCGTGTGCGGCACCCTCCTGTGGTTCTTCGTCTACCGCACGAAGTCCGGGCGCGGCATGCAGGCGGTCTCGCAGGACCCCGACACCGCGCGCCTCATGGGCATCAACGTCGACCGGATCATCGTCATCGCGTTCGCCCTCGGTGCCGTGCTCGCCGCGGTGGCCGGCATCGCGCAGGGCCTGCTCAACTCGAACATCGACTTCCGGATGGGCTTCCTCGCCGGTCTCAAGGCCTTCACGGCCGCGGTCCTCGGCGGCATCGGCAACATCCCCGGTGCCATCCTCGGCGGCCTGGTCCTCGGGCTCGTCGAGTCCTTCGCGACGCAGTACATCCCCGGCCAGTTCGGCGGACCGGCGTGGAAGGACGTGTGGGCGTTCGTCCTGCTCATCGTCGTCCTCGTCTTCCGGCCGCAGGGCCTCCTCGGCGCCCGGGTGGTGGACCGCGCATGAGCACCGTCACCAGCCCCGAGGCCACCGTGCCCGAGCCCACCGGACGTCTGCGCGTCCCGCTCTCGCCGAGCGCGGCCTGGGCCGTCACCCTCGTCGGTGCGGTCCTGCTCATCGTCTCGACGTTCCTGTCCTGGAGCTACACCAGCGATGTGCTCGGTGACCTCTCGGTCAGCTTCTACCCCAACGCCGTCCAGATCGCGATGATCATCAGCGGCCTCCTCGTCGTGCTCGGCCTGCTGACCGTCCGCGGCCCGCTGCGCCGGGTCGCGGAGTGGTTCGACACGGGGGCCGCCGTCCGGGCGCTGTCCATCGGCGCGGCGATCTACGTCGTCATCGCGCTGGTGCTCATCGCCTACCAGTCCGGCGGTCTCATCAACATCAACCCGGGCGGCTGGCTCGCCCTCGTCGGGTCGCTGGCCATGCTCGTCGGCTCGCGCGAGGTGCAGACCGCCCCGGAGGGCGACCTGCTGCGGTTCGTGCTGCCGTCGTGGGTCGAGATCCTCGTCGTCGTCGGCCTGCTCGCGATCGTCCTCTTCGGGGCCGCCTACCTGCTCGGCATCCCCGACGGCGAGACGTTCAGCCTCATGGTCGTCTTCACCGGAAGCCTCGCGTTCGCGCTCGCCAAGTCGCGCGGGTTCGAGTGGCTCGGGCACATCGCGGCGCGGAACCGGCGGGTGTTCAGCCTCGGCGCGTTCGTCGTGGCGTTCCTCTTCCCGTTCACACAGAACGGGTCCGACGCCAACATGTCGATCGCGACGCAGGTCATCATCTTCGCGGTCACCGCCCTCGGCCTGAACATCGTCGTCGGCCTGGCCGGCCTGCTCGACCTCGGGTACATCGCCTTCCTCGGCGCCGGCGCCTACGTCGCCGCCATGCTGTCCACCTCGGCCTTCGCGACCGTCGGATGGAAGCCGCCGTTCCTCGTCGTCATGGCGGTCGGCGCCTGCACGTCGGCCACGCTCGGCCTCATCATCGGTTCGCCGACGCTGCGCGTCTCGGGCGACTACCTCGCCATCGTGACCCTCGCCTTCGGTGAGATCTTCCGCATCACGATGAACAACCTCGACGGCGAGAACGGGCCCAACCTCACGAACGGCCCGAACGGCATCCCGGCCATCCCGGAGCTGAACTTCTTCGGGTTCGACTTCGGCGAGACGCACGTCGTGGCCGGCATCCCGCTGGGCCGGTTCGCCAACTACTACTTCCTGCTCCTCATCGTGGCGGTCATCGTCATCACGATCTTCACGCGCCTCAACAACAGCCGTATCGGCCGGGGCTGGGTCGCGATCCGCGAGGACGAGAAGGCGGCCGAGGCCATGGGCGTCAACGTCTTCGGCCTCAAGCTGTTCGCCTTCGCCGGCGGCGCGTTCCTCGCCGGCATGGCCGGCACGATCAAGGCGCACCTCGACGTGTCGGTCTCCCCGGACCAGTACGTGTTCCTGGAGTCCGCGTTCCTGCTCGCCGCCGTCGTCCTCGGTGGCATGGGCACCGTCGCCGGCGTGTTCGTGGGAGCGGCGATCCTCAAGCTCCTCCCGGAGAAGCTGCGCTTCGTCGCCGACTACCGGCTGCTCCTCTTCGGCCTGCTGCTCGTGCTCATGATGCGGTTCCGTCCCGAGGGACTGGTCGCGAGCGAGCGGCGCAAGCTCGAGTTCCACGCGGACGACGAAGAGCTGGCCGAGCGCATCGAGGAAGTCCACATCGTCGAGGAGCAGGAGGCCAAGGCATGACCGCCGTCGACCAGTCCGAGCGGGCCGCGGCGTCAGCCGCGGGCACGCCCGTCCTGCAGGCCACCGGGGTCACGATGCGTTTCGGAGGGCTCACCGCCGTCAACGACGTGTCGATGTCGGTCCACGAGGGCGAGATCGTCGGTCTCATCGGCCCCAACGGCGCCGGCAAGACGACGTTCTTCAACTGCCTCACCGGCCTCTACAAGCCGACCGAGGGACGCGTCGACCTGCTCGGCACCCAGATCCCGCCCAAGCCGCGCGCCGTCGTGGTGGCCGGGATGGCCCGCACGTTCCAGAACATCCGGCTCTTCGGCAACATGACGGCCCTCGAGAACGTCATGGTCGGGCGCTACTGCCGCACCGGGGCGATGGCCTTCACGTCGATCATCCGCGGGCCGAAGTTCCGACGCGAGGAGGAGGAGACCCGGGCCCGTGCCCAGGAGCTGCTCGACTTCGTGGGTCTGGGCAAGTCGGCCGAGAACCTCGCCCGCAACATGCCCTACGGCGACCAGCGGCGGCTCGAGATCGCCCGTGCCCTCGCCACCGACCCGAAGCTCGTCCTGCTCGACGAGCCGACGGCCGGCATGAACCCGCGCGAGACCCAGCAGGCCAGCGACCTCATCTTCAAGATCCGCGACAGCGGCATGGCCGTGGTCGTCATCGAGCACGACATGCGGTTCATCTTCAACCTCTGCGACCGCGTGCTGTGTCTGGTGCGTGGAGAGGTGCTCGTCGAGGGGACCCCCGACGAGGTGCAGTCGGACCCACGCGTCATCGAGGCCTACATCGGCGGCGCCGAGGACGACGAGGACGAGGGCGGCACGGCCGTCGGCGAGAGCGCCGAGAGCGCCGACAACCACGAAGGAGCAACCGAGTGACCGCCATGCTCGAGGTCAAGGACCTCGTCGTGTCCTACGGCAAGATCAAGGCCGTCAAGGGGATCAGCTTCTCCATCGACGAGGGCCAGGTGGTCTCCCTCATCGGCACCAACGGCGCCGGCAAGACGACGACGCTGCGAACCATCTCGGGGCTCATGAAGCCGGCCTCCGGGTCGATCACCTTCATGGGCAAGCGGATCGACGCGGCGGCGGCGCACACCATCGTCGACCTCGGCATCGCGCACTCGCCCGAGGGGCGTCGGATCTTCCCGCGGCTCACCGTCGAGCAGAACCTCCTGCTCGGCGCGTACTCGCGGCGCGACAACGACATCCCGAAGGACCTCAAGGCGGCCTACGAGCTGTTCCCGATCCTCGGGGAGCGCAGCCAGCAGCCGGCCGGCACGTTCTCCGGCGGCGAGCAGCAGATGCTGGCCATGGGTCGGGCCATGATGAGCCGCCCCAAGCTGCTCATGCTCGACGAGCCGTCCATGGGCCTGTCGCCGATCATGATGAAGCGCATCATGTCGACGGTGACGACCCTCCAGTCGCAGGGCACGACGATCCTGCTCGTCGAGCAGAACGCCCAGGCTGCCCTGCAGCGGGCCGACCAGGGGTACGTCCTCGAGGTCGGGCGGATCGTGCTCAAGGGCACGGGGCGCGAGCTCATGGCCAGCGACGAGGTCCGCAAGGCGTATCTCGGCGAGGACTGACCACGTGGACCGGGGGCGGCCACGACCGGGCAACGGTGCCCGTCGAGGCCGCCCCCGCTCCCGGCTCGAGGCCGCCACCCGGCTGCTGCTCTGCCTGCTCCTGCCGCTGCTCGCACTGCTCGGCGCCTGCCAGGGCGCGCCCCCGTCCACGCCTCCGTCCACGCCTCCGTCCACGTCACCGTCCGGGCTCCCGGCCGGGTGGGCGCAGGTCGCGCTGCCGGACGCGTCGGAGCCCGTCACGCTGGCGGCGACCGACCGTGCGCTGCTCGTCGGCAGCTATGCCGCGACCCGACCGAACCCGCGGCTGTGGGTCCTCACCGGAGCGAGTACCGCGGGGGCACGACCGGTCCGGCTCACCCCCGTGTCGCCCTACGCGTTCGAGGCGCGCTGGCTCTCGGTCGCCGTCGACGGCGACCGCGTCCTCGCCGTGGGCGGCGCGCGCGGCGGGGCGCACTCGAACGTCCGGTGGACCGTCTGGTCCGGCACGACCCGGGCCGTCGCCGAGCAGCCGCAGCCCTTCGAGGTGTTCGGCGGCTGGGGTGCCGGCGACCTCAGCGGTGCGGCGTTCGTGGCGGGCGTGCCGCTCGTGTCGGGCGGATGGCAGAGCGACCGCGCAGGGAACGACGTCTCCCTGTGGCGGCTCGCGGGATCGCGCTGGAGTCGGCAGAGCTCGACCGGCACGTCGCTCGGCAGCACGGCGGTCGCCCTCAACGGGGCCCGGACGCTGTCGGGCTCGGGTTCGGGGGCCGTGCTCGCCGGTTCGGTCACCGACCTGGCCGGTGGCTCGGTGCGGTCCACGCCGGCGGTCTGGACCTCGCCGTCGGCCGGTGGCCCGTGGACGCTCGTCCGGCTGCCCGCCACGTCGCCGCTCGCCGAGGCGCACGCGGCCCGGTGCGCGGCCGGGCAGTGTCTCGTCGTCGGTCAGGACGAGGGCCGGCTCGCCGTGTGGCGCGTCGCGGACGGGACGCCGACCCGCCTGCAGGCCCCGGAGGTGGCGGTCGGGGACCACGTCCAGCTCCCGGCGCCGGTCGCCGTCGGCGACGCCGAGGTCGTCGTGGCTCCCGGTGCGCTGCTCGTGCTGCTCGGTGACGCGTGGTCGCGCGAGCCGTCCCCGCCGGGGCAGCCGTCCGCGTCCGCCGCGTCGGCCGGGACGCTCTACGTCGTGACGACGGACGCGTCGGGCGCCGGTCGGCTCTATGCCCGGGGCGGCGTCGGCTGACCGAAATGCGAGGTTCGATCCGGGGTTCCCCTTCCGCCGGTCCGTGGTTGGTCGTAGTGTCTGCCGGGTGGCCTCGGGGGAGACCGGGGTTTCGACTGGAGGGACGATGGGGCGAGCGGGTGTGTCCGTGCGGCGGGTCGACGAGACCCTGCACTCGATGTTCATCGAGCTGTGGATCGCGCACCGGATCGAGGGCGGCACGACGCCCGAGGCGGCCCAGCGCCTGGCGCTCGACGGCACCCTGCGGCACGCCCTGCAGCGCGAGGACATCTGCGCCTTCGTCGCCTTCTCCGGCGACCAACCCTCGGGCTACGTCGTGCTCGCCGACTCCACGCGCAGCCTGCTCGTCGACTCGCCGTGCGTGTCCATCGACATGCTCTTCGTCCTGCCCGAGCACCGACGTCAGGGCGTGGCCCGCTCGTTGCTGACGGCCGCCTCGCGCTACGCCGACCGCCAGGGCGCCGAGCACCTCGCGAGCACGGTGCCGGCCGGCGACCGCGACGCCAACCGCTTCTTCGCCCGCCTCGGCTTCGCCGCCGAGACGGTCCGCCGTGTCGCGACCTCGGCCACCGTGCAGCGCAAGCTCGCCGGCGAGCCGGCCCCGCGCTCGCAGCGCGTCGGTCTCGAGCAGGTGCTCCGACGCCGCCGCGACCTGCGCCGCGAGCCCCGGGAGACGCGCGAGCCGCGCGTCCTCGGCGCCACCCGGCACCCGCGTCACCCCGGTCCGCAGGTCGCCGGCTGACGCGTCGACCCCGCCCCCAGGCGCTCGCGCCCGGCGGTCAGCGGACCGCGCGTCAGGTCAGGACCCGGGCGCGGCGTCGCGCAGCAGGCAGGTGATCCGCGAGGTGCACAGGCGGCGCCCGTCCTCGTCCTCGACGACGACCTCGTAGCTGACGAGGGTCCGTCCGGCGCTCAGCACCGTCGCGGTTCCGGTGACGACGCCGGAGCGCGCGGCCCGGTGGTGGGTGGCGTTGATGTCGAGGCCGACCGCGACCCGGCCGGGTCCGGCGTGCAGCTGCGCGCCGACCGACCCGAGGGTCTCGGCGAGCACGACGCTCGCGCCGCCGTGGAGCAGCCCGTACGGCTGGGTGTTGCCGGCCACCGGCATCGTGGCCACGAGGCGGTCCGGTGTCGCCTCGGTCACCTCGATGCCCATCCTCTCGAGGAGCGTGCCGGACGCCATGTCGCGCATCACCGCGAGGGCCGTCTCGTGCGGGGTGGGCTCGCCGGTGGTGCCGTCGGTGGGGTCCGTCATGCCGGCGATGGTATGCCGCCCGGTGCGGCGGCCGGGAGCCTGCTGTCGCACCGGCGCCGGAGCCCTGCCCGCGATCACGCCGTCGGCGCTCGCCACTAGGGTTGCCCCGTGAGCCGACTTCTCCTCCTCGACGGACACTCGCTGGCCTACCGTGCGTTCTTCGCGCTCCCTGCCGAGAACTTCTCGACGAGCACGGGCCAGCACACCAACGCGGTGTACGGGTTCACCTCGATGCTCATCAACATGCTGCGCGACGAGGACCCGACGCACGTCGTCGTGGCCTTCGACAAGTCGCGGCAGACCTTCCGCACCGAGCAGTACGCCGAGTACAAGGCGGGCCGGGCCCGCACCCCCGACGAGTTCCAGGGGCAGGTGCCGCTCGTCAAGGAGGTCCTCGACGCGCTGCGCATCAGCTACGTCGAGCTCGACGGCTACGAGGCCGACGACATCATCGCCACGATCGCCACGGCGGCCGGCGACGAGGGCCTCGAGGTGCTCATCTGCTCCGGCGACCGCGACACGTTCCAGCTCGTCACCGACCACGTCACGATCCTCTACCCGGTCCGCGGCGTCTCCGAGGTGTGGCGGATGGGCCCGGCGCAGGTGCAGGAGAAGTACGGCGTCCCGCCGAACCGCTACAGCGACCTCGCCGCCATGGTCGGCGAGACCTCCGACAACCTGCCCGGCGTGCCCGGTGTCGGGCCCAAGACCGCCGCGAAGTGGATCACCCAGTTCGGTGACCTCGACGGCATCGTCGCCGGCATCGACCAGATCAAGGGCAAGGCCGGCGAGTCGCTGCGTGAGCACCTCGACCAGGTGCTGCGCAACCGCCACCTCAACCAGCTCGTCCGCGACGCCCCGGTCGGGGTGGGCGTGGCCGACCTCGTGCGCCACCAGTGGGCTCGCGAAGAGGTCCACGAGGTCTTCGACCGCCTCGAGTTCCGCGTGCTGCGCGACCGCCTCTTCGCGTCGGTCGAGGCCGCCGAGCCGGAGGCCGAGGAGGGCTTCGACGTCGACGGCGAGGTGCTCGCCCCCGAGCAGGTCGCCGACTGGGTCGCCGCGCACCTTCCCGCGGGGGAGCGCGCGGGACTCTCGGTCAGCGGCACGTGGGCCCGTGGCACGGGCGACGCCACCGGACTGGCCGTCGCCGCACCTGACGGCGCGGCCGCGTACGTCGACCTCACGACCCTCACCGAGGAGGGGGAGACCTCCCTCGCCTCCTGGCTCGAGGATCCCGAGCGTCCCAAGGCGATGCACGACGCCAAGGGGCCGGTCGAGGCGCTGACCGCGCGCGGTTTCACCCTGGCCGGTCTGAGCAGCGACACGCAGCTCGCGGCCTACGTCGTCAAGCCCGACCAGCGCACGTACCACCTCGACGACCTCGTGCTGCGCCACCTCAAGCGCGAGCTGAGCGGCGCCGCGCCCGCCGACGGCCAGGGCATGCTCGACTTCGGCGGCGACGCCGACGAGAAGGCGGCCGGTCAGGAGATGGTCCGCGCCACCGCCGTCCGCGACCTCGCCGTGTCACTCGACGAGCAGGTCGCCGCGATCGGCGGCACCGAGCTGCTCGCCGACATCGAGCTGCCGCTGATCGACGTGCTCGCCCGGATGGAGCGCACCGGCATCGCCGTCGACGTTCCCGGCCTCGACGCCCTCGAGACCGACTTCGCGGCGAAGGTCGCGCAGGCCCAGGAGGACGCCTGGGACGCCATCGGCGGCAACCGCATCAACCTCGGCTCGCCCAAGCAGCTGCAGGAGGTCCTCTTCGGCGAGCTCAACATGCCGAAGACGAAGAAGACCAAGACCGGTTGGACCACCGACGCCGACGCCCTCGCCGACCTCTTCACCAAGACCGAGCACCCGTTCCTCGAGGCGCTCCTGCGCCACCGCGACGCCGCGCGCCTGCGCGTCACCGTCGAGGGGCTGCAGAAGTCGGTCTCCGACGACGGCCGCATCCACACCACCTACCTGCAGACCATCGCGGCCACCGGGCGGCTGTCCTCGACCGAGCCCAACCTGCAGAACGTCCCGATCCGCACCGAGGAGGGCCGCCGCATCCGTGAGCTGTTCGTCGTCGGCGACGGCTACGAGGCGCTCATGTCCGCGGACTACTCGCAGATCGAGATGCGCGTCATGGCGCACCTGTCCGGCGACGCCGGGCTGATCGAGGCGTTCCGCACCGGTGAGGACCTCCACAAGTTCGTCGGCTCACGCGTCTTCGGCGTCGAGCCCGACGACGTCACGGCCGCGATGCGCTCGAAGGTCAAGGCGATGTCCTACGGCCTGGCCTACGGGCTGTCCGCCTACGGGCTGTCCAAGCAGCTGACCATCAGCACCGAGGAGGCCCGCGGCCTCATGGACGGCTACTTCGAGCGGTTCGGCGGCGTCAGCGCCTACCTGCGTGACGTCGTGGCCGAGGCGCGCGGAACCGGTTACACCGCAACGATGCTCGGGCGTCGGCGCTACCTTCCCGACCTCACTTCCGACAACCGTCAGCGTCGCGAGGCTGCCGAGCGGATGGCCCTCAACGCGCCGATCCAGGGCTCCGCCGCCGACATCATGAAGGTCGCGATGATCGGCGTCGACCGCGCGCTCGCCGCGGCCGGCGCCAAGTCCCGCATCCTGCTCCAGGTCCACGACGAGCTCGTCCTCGAGATCGCGGCGGGCGAGCGCGACGACGTCGAGAAGCTCGTCCGCGACGAGATGGGCAACGCTGCGCCGATGGACGTCCCGCTCGACGTCAACGTCGGGGTCGGCCGTTCCTGGCACGACGCCGCGCACTGACGGCAGGCGCGCGAACGAGCGACATACCCGTCCGTCACGTCCGATTTGGTCACGTTCTGGCAACGGCCGTGACAGATCGGTCACGAGCCGGTGCGCGTCGACGCCGGGACCTGCATACTCCTCGGTAACTTGCACCCGTCGACGGAGACGGGTGCTTTTACTGTGAGGTGGACATGGTCAAGAGCCTGGTCACAGGTCTGTGTCTCGCCGTCCTCGCGGCGGCCGTCATCGCACTGAGCGAGACCTTCTCGCTCGACCTCGAGCACGTGGCGCTCCTCGGCGCCGCGCTCGGCGGTGTGCTGGGTCTCGTGGGACACCGCCCGGGGTGGGGCAAGGTGGCCGGCTTCGGTGTCGGCTTCGTCGCCGCCTGGTTCGGCTTCGCGCTCCGCGCCGCCTTCCTGCCCGACGCGCCCGCCGGACGGGCCGTCGCCGCGTTCCTCGTCGTCGCGATCGTCGCGGTCGTCGCGGCCGTGACCGGCGGGCGACTCCCGCTCTGGAGCGGGCTGCTCGGCGCGGCCGCGATCGTCGGTGCCTACGAGGAGACCTACACGGCGGCGCCGCCGCAGTTCCTCAGCGACTCCCCGGGGGCGGCCACGACCGTGCTGCTCGCGGTCGCGCTCGGCTTCCTCGTCACGAACCTTCTTCCGCTGCAGCAGGACTCCGCTGTCGCGGCAGTGGCCGCCGAGCACGAGGACCCGACGCCCGCCCGCCACGCGAAGCGCACCGACCGTCGCTCGGACCGCGACGACCAGACCAGCATCGACGACCTCGTGACCGGAGCAGCCTCGTGAGCCGCCGCACCATCGCCACCCTCGTCGCGGGCCTCGCCACGGCCCCGACCATCGCCTTCCTCGCAGCGGCCCCAGCGGCTGCCGCAGCCACCGGCTCGGGCGGCGTCGCCGTCACGAACACCGAGACGGTGCAGGCCTACCTCGACCCGACCGGCGCCCTCGACACGGCGCGGGTCTACGAGCAGGTCAGCATGCGCGGCAAGGGCAGCGTCGACCTGTCCAACCCGATCGAGACGCGCGGCCTGCGCAACCTCGACGGCTTCGGCGGGTTCAACGTCGAGAACGGCGTCATGACCGGCCGTTACGACGTCGACGGCGAGCAGCACCTGCGCACCGTCAGCGACTTCACCAAGAAGCTGCCGCTCGAGGTGCACGCCACCTACACCCTCGACGGCAAGCCGATCGAGCCCGGCGACGTCGCCGGGCGCAGCGGTCGCCTCCAGGTGACCTACACGGTGCGCAACGTCACCGGGTCCCAGCAGGAGGTCTCCTTCGACGACGGCACCGGCACCCAGGTGAGCAAGACCGTCGACGTCGTCATCCCCATGGTCGGCCAGCTGAGCACCGTGCTGCCCGAGGGGTTCACCAACGTGTCCTCCCCGGGAGCGTCGGTGGCCGGCGACGGGCACGGCGGCACGAAGCTCAGCTACACGATGACGCTGTTCGGTCCCATCGGTAAGCCCGAGGCGACCTTCGGCTACGCCGCCGACATCACGAGCGGCCTCATTCCGACGGCCTCCGTGCAGGCGCTCCCGGTGAGCCCGCTCGACAGCCCGTCGTTCAAGGGCGGTGCCGACAGCTACAAGGGCGGTGCCCAGAAGGGTGTCGAGCTGACGGCCGGCGCGACGCAGATCGACGACAACCTCCTCAAGCTGCGCGACGGCGCCGCGACGCTGCTGGGCGGGCTCGTCCAGCTGCGCGACGGTGCGAAGAAGCTCGACGCCGGCCTCGGCGCCCAGGCGCTGCCGGGCTCGCGCGAGCTCGCCACCGGCGCAGGGCAGCTCAAGGACGGCACCGCGAAGCTGAACGACGGAGCCGCGCAGCTCGACGACGGCGCGAAGAAGCTGTCCGGAGGCGCCACGCAGGTGGACGACGGCGCGGGTCAGGTGGCCGCGGGCCTGCACCTGCTCGGCTCGAAGGCCCCCGAGCTCCTCGACGGGCTCGCCCAGGTGGCCGACGGCCTCGACCAGGTCGACGGCGGACTCACCCAGCTCTACGACGGCATCGGCGGCCTGCCCGACCAGGCGAAGCCCCTGCACGCAGGCATCGCCAAGCTCCGCGCAGGCCTCGGAGGCAAGGGCCAGGCCGGCACCCTCATCGACGGTGTCGACCAGGTGCGCGCCGGTCTCGCCGACGCGACCGCGGCGGGTCACAGCCTCGACCAGCTCAAGGGCGGGGTCGACCAGTCCAAGGGCGGGGTCGACCAGTCCAAGGATGGGGTCGACCAGCTCAAGGGCGGGGTCGACCAGTCCAAGGGCGGGGTCGACCAGTCCAAGGATGGGGTCGACCAGTCCAAGGGCGGGGTCGACCAGTCCAAGGGCGGGGTCGACCAGTCCAAGGATGGGGTCGACCAGTCCAAGGGCGGGGTCGACCAGGTGAAGGCCGGTCTGGACGACGCTCTCAAGTCCGGCGGTGGCATCGACCAGCTGAGCGGCGGCGTGGCCCTCGCCGCGGGCGGCGCCGACTGCGGCGTCGTCTGCAAGGGCATCCTGACGCAGGTGCAGGCCGGGCTGACCGACCTGCGCGGCAAGACGACGACCGCATCGGGCGGCCTCGGCCAGGTGTCGGGCGGGCTGGGACAGGTCTCGACGGGCCTGACCACTGTGTCGGGCGGCCTCGGCCTGGTGTCGGGCGGCCTCGGCCAGGTCTCGGGCGGCCTCGGCCAGGTCTCGGGCGGCCTCGGCCAGGTCTCGGGCGGCCTCGCGACGCTCAAGGGCAAGCTGTCGGCCGCGGCCGTCGGCCTGGCCAAGGTCGAGTGCGGCCTGAGCAACACGACTCTCGCCGGCATCTGCGACCCGATGGTGCCCGGGCTCCTCGAGGGCGCGCAGCTCGTCGACGGGGGCGTCAGCCAGCTCGTCGACGGGGTCGTCGCCAAGGTCCAGGGCGGCATCGGCACGCCGACCGACCACGCGGAGGACAAGACCCTCCGCGGTGGCGTCAACGACCTGCAGGCCGGCGTCGACCTCATCGGCCTCGGTGGTCTCGACCTGCTCGACGGCGTCGACGCGCTCACCGCAGGTGCGGACGCCGTCCACGGTGGCACGACCCAGGTGGCCGATGGGGCCAAGGAGCTGCAGGCGACCGGCACGGCGAAGGTCCGCGCCGGCGCGGGGCAGCTCGACGACGGTGCCGGCAGGCTGAGCTCCGGCGCGGGCCAGCTCGCCGACGGGCTCGGCGACGCCGCGTCCGGCGCCTCGCAGATCGCCGACGGGCTCACCGAGGCCGCCTCCAAGGCACCCCAGCTCGAGGACGGCGCGCAGCGCCTCAGCGACGAGGGTGCCAAGGTCCTCGTCGGCAAGGGCAAGGAGACGGCGTCCGACTTCGGCGAGAAGTACGCGCTCATCGAGGTCGGGGCCCGCCGGGCCAAGGCCGAGAGCATGGCCTACGGCGCCCCCGCGGGCGCCGAGGGTGCGACGGCGTACTCGTTCGAGATCGCCGGCGTCGACGGCCAGGGCGGCGCGAACGTCGGGCGGGCCGCCGGTGCTGCGGCCGTGTTCGGGCTCGCCGGGGGAGCGGTGTTCCTGCGACGTCGCTTCCTCTGACGTCAGCGGCGCACCCGCGTCGTCCCAGCACGCCGTGGCGGCGGACCGGTCACCGGTCC
>NZ_JAWIIL010000006.1:0-191984 GCF_034724055.1 Intrasporangium zincisolvens | reverse complement strand
CCCCCGGCCCCCCCGCCACCGGCATGCCCGGAGCGTGTCAGGGCTGGTGTCAGGGCTGGTGTCAGGGCTGGTGTCAGGAGCGTTCGCAGACGAACACGGCGGTGCCAGGCAGCACCCGGCCCCGCAGCGGCGACCAGCCGCCCCACGGCTCGTCGTGGCCCTCGGGCCACTCCGGCTCGACGACGTCGAGCAGCCGCAGCCCGGCGGCGGCGATCTCGCGGACGCGGTCGCCGAGGGTGCGGTGGTGCTCGACGTACGTGGCCCGGCCCGACGCGTCCTGCTCGACGTACGGCGTCCGGTCGAAGTAGGACTGGGTGACCGTCAGGCCGCGAGCTCCGGGGTCGTCGGGGAAGGCCCAGCGCACGGGGTGCGTCGTGGAGAAGACGAACCGGCCGCCGGGGCGCAGCACGCGAGCGGCCTCGGCCATGACGACGTCGGAGTCGGCGACGAACGGGACCACCCCGTAGGCGGTGAAGACGACGTCGAACGACGCGTCGGCGAAGGGCAGCGAGCGACCGTCGCACTGGACGAACGGGACGTGGGTCGCGGCGTCGGGCGGGAGCCCGGCGTTGACGCGCAGGCCCGTGGCGACCATGCCGGCCGACAGGTCGCTCGCGACGACCCGGGCGCCGCGCCCGGCGAGCCAGCGCGAGCACTGGCCCGAGCCGGCGCCGATCTCGAGGACGTCGCGCCCGGCGGTGTCGCCGAGCAGGCCGGCGTCCTCCTCGCGCAGCCGCTCGGGACCCCAGACGAAGTCGGTGTCACCGAGGAAGGCGCCGTGCTCGGCGTGGTAGCCGGGCGCCTCGGCGTCCCACCACGTGCGGTTGGCCGTCGCGGTCTCGCGCGCGGCGGCCGCACGGCGGGTCGCCTCGGTGGGCACCTGGATGGGTACGGGCGTCGGGGTGTTCTCAGGTGTGCTCACGGCGTCCGTCCCGCCTTTTGACCGGATGCTGACAGCGCCGATAGGATTGCTCGGCGCACACGACTGTGTGCGCTCAATGTTGAACCTGTCCACACGACGTCGGGGCACCGGGCCACGGGCTCGCCGCCACGAGGTCTCCAACGTAACTGTCCACAATCGGAGTTCCTACTACATGACTGCCAACACGGTCGAGAAGACCGCTCCTGAGGTCGCGATCAACGACATCGGTTCTCAGGAAGACATCCTTGCGGCGATCGACGCCACCATCAAGGACTTCAACGACGGCGACATCGTCGAGGGTCGCATCGTCAAGGTCGACCGGGACGAGGTCCTGCTCGACATCGGCTACAAGACCGAGGGTGTCATCCCCTCGCGCGAGCTGAGCATCAAGCACGACGTCGACCCGGGCGAGATCGTCCAGGTCGGTGACGAGGTCGAGGCCCTCGTCCTCCAGAAGGAGGACAAGGAAGGTCGTCTGATCCTGTCCAAGAAGCGCGCCCAGTACGAGCGCGCCTGGGGCACGATCGAGAAGATCAAGGAGGAGGACGGCGTCGTCACCGGCACCGTCATCGAGGTCGTCAAGGGTGGTCTCATCCTCGACATCGGCCTGCGCGGCTTCCTGCCCGCCTCCCTCGTCGAGATGCGCCGTGTCCGCGACCTCCAGCCGTACGTCGGCAAGGAGATCGAGGCCAAGATCATCGAGCTCGACAAGAACCGCAACAACGTGGTCCTGTCGCGCCGCGCGTGGCTCGAGCAGACGCAGTCCGAGGTGCGCACGACGTTCCTCAAGGAGCTCCAGAAGGGCCAGGTCCGTCAGGGCGTCGTGTCCTCCATCGTCAACTTCGGTGCGTTCGTGGACCTCGGCGGCGTCGACGGTCTCGTCCACGTCTCCGAGCTGTCGTGGAAGCACATCGACCACCCGTCCGAGGTCGTCGAGGTCGGCAACGAGGTCACCGTCGAGGTGCTCGACGTCGACATGGACCGCGAGCGTGTCTCCCTGTCGCTCAAGGCGACGCAGGAGGACCCGTGGCAGCACTTCGCCCGGACCCACGCCATCGGCCAGGTCGTCCCGGGCAAGGTCACCAAGCTCGTCCCGTTCGGTGCGTTCGTGCGCGTCGAGGACGGCATCGAGGGCCTCGTGCACATCTCCGAGCTGGCCGAGCGCCACGTGGAGCTGCCGGAGCAGGTCGTCAACGTCGGTGACGAGATCTTCGTCAAGGTCATCGACATCGACCTCGAGCGTCGTCGCATCTCGCTGTCGCTCAAGCAGGCCAACGACCAGGCCGTCGCGGCGTCGGAGTTCGACCCGACCCTCTACGGCATGGCCGCCGAGTACGACGAGCAGGGCAACTACAAGTACCCCGAGGGCTTCGACCCGGAGACGAACGAGTGGCTCGAGGGCTTCGACGCCCAGCGCGAGAAGTGGGAGCGTCAGTACGCCGACGCCCACGCTCGCTGGGAGGCCCACAAGGCCCAGGTCGACGCCGCGACGAAGGCCGACGCCGAGGCTGCGTCCAGCCCGAGCACCTCGACGTCCTACTCGTCCGCGACGGGCGACCAGGGCGGCGACGAGCAGCGCAACGCGCCGGCTCCCGCCGAGGGCACCCTCGCCTCCGACGAGGCGCTCGCGGCTCTCCGTGAGAAGCTGACGGGCAACTGAGCTGACGCTCTGACGCTCTGACGTCGACAGGGCCCCGGACCATCTGGTCCGGGGCCCTGTCGCGTCTCCGGGGACCGGGGGAGTGGTGCCAGGGCGGGCGCCCCGTCTCAGGATTCAAGAAGTCCTCGGCCAATATCCGATGCGCTGAGTAGGAATTATGCCCTTCGCTCGAGGTGGCACGGAGCGCCGAATGTGGCTGCGCGCCAAGGGAACTCGATGAAGGGTCGAGAGTGGTGGCGATGCGCCGCCGGGGGCGGCAGGGGTGGTTCGGGAGGTTTGCGCACCGGGTGGGCCGTCCGTAGTGTCGGTGGCAGGTCAAGAGCTCCAGTGCCAAGCCCCGGCTCGCTGGACAGCAACCCTCCTCCGCGGCGGGGTGCTCCGGGTGAGGACCTGGCCGGCGCCCGACGGGCTCCGGCAAGCGCGGACTCGAGGATCGGGTCCCGGACCCGAGGAGCAGTCATGGCACGGACGACCACCCCGGTGGCCCGTCGTCACGTCGACCTGCTCCGGGTGTCCAGCGCGCTCTGTCGCCGGTGACCCACCGCCCCCGCCGCGTCGGTTGACGACGCCCGGGCGGTGCGCGTCCGGCCGCACGGTGATCCCGTGGGCCCGACGCGGCCGACGCAGACCACCGACCACGCCACCCGTCCCGCACGGGTGCCCCCGCGTCCCCAGGAGAACCCCGTGACCTCCGTGTCCACCGCCTCCGTCCCGCGGACCGCCTCGCCGGCGGCTCCGACACCACCACGAGCGACGCCGTCACCGAGCGCCGTTCCCGACGCCCAGGACGCCCAGGACGCCCACGACGCCCACGACGCCCACGACGCCCACGATGCCGGGACCGGCCTGACCGTCGTCCCGCGGCGCACCCCGTGGACCTGGGTCGGCGTCGCCGCCGTGCTCGTCCTCGTCGCGATGTTCGTCAACGGCTTGGCCACCAACCCGGGCTGGGAGTGGCCGACCTTCGCCGCCTACTTCGCGAGCGAGACCATCGTGCGCGCCCTCGGCACGACGATCCAGCTCACCGTCCTCGGCACCGTGACGGGCTTCGCCCTCGGCGTCGTGCTGGCCGCGATGCGCTTGTCGCACAACGGGTTCCTGCGCTCGGTCGCGTGGACCTACATCTGGGCGTTCCGCTCGATCCCACTCATCGTCCAGCTGCTCTTCTGGTTCAACATCGCCTACCTGTACCAGACGATCTCCTTCGGCCTGCCCTTCGGGCCCTCGTTCGGCAGCGTCTCGACGAACGACCTCTTCGGTGCCCTCGGTGCGGCCGTCCTCGGCCTGGCCCTGCACCAGGCCGCGTACGCCGCGGAGATCATCCGGGGCGGCATCCTGTCGGTCGACGAGGGCCAGCGCGAGGCCGCGGCCGCCCTCGGCATCCCGCGAACGCGACAGTTAACCCGGATCGTCCTGCCGCAGGCGATGCGCTCGATCCTGCCCAACGCCGCCAACGAGGTCATCAGCCTCTTCAAGGGGACCTCGATCGTCTCGGTGCTCGCGATCCCGGAGCTCTTCTACCAGGTGCAGGTCATCTACGGCCGCAACTCCCGGGTCGTGCCGCTGCTGCTCGTGGCGACGGTCTGGTACATCGTCCTGACCACGCTGCTGTCGGTGGGCCAGTACTACGTGGAGCGGTACTTCGCCAAGGGCAGCTCGCGAGCCCTGCCCCCGACGCCGCTGCAGCGCCTGCGGTCGCGGCTCGCCGGCGTCGGCGTCCGGACCACCGACGCCCAGGGGGAGGCCCGATGAGCATCCCCACCGCGACGGCACCACCGGTCGTCGACCTCCGCGACGTCACCAAGTCCTTCGGTGGGCACGTCGTCCTCGACGGCATCGACCTGCGGCTCGAGGAAGGGACCGTCACGGTCGTGCTCGGCCCCTCGGGTTCGGGCAAGTCGACGCTCCTGCGCACCATCAACCACCTCGAGAAGGTGGACCGGGGCCAGGTCCGCGTCAAGGGCGCCCTCATCGGCTACCGCCAGTCGGGTGACCGGATCCACGAGCTGTCGGAACGGGAGATCCTGCGCCAGCGCAGCCGGATCGGGTTCGTCTTCCAGCAGTTCAACCTCTTCGGCCACCTGACCGTCCTCGAGAACGTCGTCGAGGCGCCGGTGTCGGCCCAGGGCCGCCGCCGCTCCGAGGTCGAGGAGGAGGCTCGTCGGCTGCTGGCACGCGTCGGCCTCGCCGACAGGGCCGCCGCCTACCCTCGGCAGCTCTCCGGGGGCCAGCAGCAGCGCGTCGCGATCGCCCGGGCGCTGGCCCTGCACCCCGACGTCATCCTCTTCGACGAGCCGACCTCGGCTCTCGACCCCGAGCTCGTCGGAGAGGTGCTCGAGGTCATCAAGGAGCTGGCGCGCGACGGGGCGACGCTGGTCGTCGTGACGCACGAGGTCGGGTTCGCCCGCGAGGTCGCCGACACCGTCGTCTTCCTCGACGGTGGTCGCCTCGTCGAGCAGGGCCCGCCGGACCAGGTGCTCGACGCCCCACGCCACGAGCGGACCCGCGCCTTCCTCGAGCGCGTCCTCTGACTCCTGCCGCCGCGGCGGCACCCCCACCCCTCACCCCCCTCACGCCACGACTCGCACCGCACCGGTGCCGAGAGGAGCTCCACCATGCCCAGCACCCAGAACCCGACCGCCATCACCCCGGCCTCGCGCCTGCGGCTCACCGTTGCCGGCCTGGCCGCCGTCGCGGCCCTGACCGTCAGCGCCTGCTCCGGACCCGCCGAGGCGAGCTCCGGCACCGCGGCGGCCGCCCGCCCCGGCGCGTCGGCGGCCGGCGTCAACACCTCGCCCGACCAGAAGCGCATCACCGCGGCCAAGGACGAGAAGGCGGCCGCCCTGCTGCCGAAGGCGATCCGCGACCGCGGCACGATCACGGCCGCCAACGCCGGTGCCGGCGGCGGCACCCCGCCGCTCGTCTTCACGGCCGACGACGACAAGACCGTCATCGGCGTCGAGGTGGACCTCGCCCACCTCTTCGCCGACAAGCTCGGCCTGACGGTCGAGACACCGGCCACGAGCTGGGAGAACGTCTTCCTCGGCATCGACTCCGGCCGGTACGACGTCGCGCTCACCAACGTCACCGTCACCGAGGAGCGCAAGGAGAAGTACGACTTCGCCACCTACCGCAAGGACGACCTCGCCTTCGAGGCGCCCAAGGGCGGCACGTGGAAGGTCAACAGCGGCAAGGACATCGCCGGCAAGACCATCGCCGTCGGGTCGGGGACCAACCAGGAGAAGATCCTGCTCGACTGGAACAAGGCGAACGTCGAGGCCGGCCTCGCGCCCGCGAACGTCAAGTACTTCCAGTCGCAGACCGACTACTACCTGGCCCTCGCCTCGCACCGCATCGACGCGTACTTCGGCCCCAACCCGAGCGTCGCCTACCACGGCGCGACCGGCGGCCAGACCGAGGCGATCGGGCACTTCTCCGGCGCCGGGGAGTCGCTCCAGGGCCTCATCGCCGTCCTGACGAAGAAGGGCTCCGGGCTCGCAGCGCCGTACGCGGCGGCCATCAACTCGGCGATCGCCGACGGCAGCTACGCGAAGGTCCTGGCCCGCTGGAACCTCTCGAGCGAGGCCGTGGCCAGGTCCGAGGTCAACCCGCCCGGCCTGCCGAAGACCAGCTGACCCGAGGACCACCGACCCAGGAGACGAACTCCCATGAGCACCAACCCGACCCATCCGGCGGCACGGCGCCGCTCCCTCGTCGTCGCTGCTGCCCTGCTGACGAGCGCGGCGTCGCTCGCCGCGTGTGCCGACCCGGTCGCCACCGGCGCCACGCACGTCGACCCCAAGGACCTCGGCGACTCCAAGGTCCTGCCCGTGGCCTTCGACACGTCGGCGAGCCAGAAACGCCCCGCCGGCACGCTGCACCCCGAGATCGCCGCGGAGCTGCCCGCCGACCTCCGCGCGAGCGGACAGCTCGTCATCGGGAGCGGCGGCGCGGGTGGCGGCATCCCGCCGCTCAACTTCACCGCCGACGACAACCGGACCCCGATCGGGGTCGAGATCGACGTGGCCCACCTCGTGGCCGACGTGCTCGGCCTCAAGGCGGACATCCGCACGACGAGCTGGGAGAACCTCTTCATCGGCATCGACTCCGGCAAGTACGAGGCCGCGATCTCCAACGTCGGCGTCTCCGAGGAACGCAAGGACAAGTACGACTTCGCCACCTACCGCCTCGGCCTCCACGCGTTCGAGGCGAAGAAGGGCTCGGGCCTGACGGTCCGGGGGCCGGCCGACGTCTCCGGCAAGAGGGTGGCCGTCGGCTCCGGCACGCTGCAGGAGGCGATCCTGCTGCGCTGGAACGGGGAGAACGCCAAGGCGGGCCGGGCCCCGGCCGAGCTCGTCTACTACCCGGGCACGACCGAGTACTACCTCGCGCTCGACTCCGGGCGCATCGACCTGTACCTCGGGCCGAACCCGACCGCGACCTACCACGTCGTGACGGCCGGCAAGACGCAGATCGTCGGCACCGTGTCGTCGAGCTACCCGATCCCGGGCAAGGTCGGCGTCCTGACGAAGAAGGGCAGCGGACTGGCCAAGCCCGTCTCGGACGCGATCAACGCCGCGATCGCCGACGGCAGCTACGCCAAGGTCCTCGAGCGCTGGGGCCTCACGGCCGAGGCCGTCCCGACGTCCGAGGTCAATCCCCCCGGGCTGCCCAGGCCCACCTCCACCACGTCCACGAAGTGAGGCACCGCCATGGCATCGATCGTCACTCTGTCCGGTAGCCCATCGGCGCCCTCGCGCACCGAGGCGGTCCTCGGCCATGTCGAGCGTCGCCTGCAGGTACGCGGCCACGACGTGACCCGCGTCGTCGTCCGCGACCTGCCCGCCGGCGCCCTCCTGCACGCCGACGCCACGCACCCCGAGGTCGCGGCCGTCGTCGCGGCGATCGCCGCGGCCGACGGTGTCGTCGTCACGACGCCCGTCTACAAGGCGGCCTACACCGGTCTGCTCAAGGCGCTGCTCGACCTGCTGCCGCAGTACGCCCTGCGCGGCAAGACGGTGCTGCCCGTCGCGACCGGCGGCAGCCCGGCCCACGTGCTGGCCGTCGACTACGCCCTCCGACCGGTGCTCGTCTCGCTCGGGGCCGAGCACGTCACGCAGGGCTGGTTCGTCCTGGCCGGCGACGTGCACGTCTACCCCTCCGACGGCGGGGTCCTGCTGTCCGAGGGGTCGGGGCGGGCGCTGCACCAGGTCACCGAGTCGTTCCTCGCGCAGCTCGCCCGGTCGCGGCCGCACCTGAGCCCGGCCCCGGCCGCCGGACCCGACGACGACGTCGTCCTGCGCGTCTCGCCCCGCGACGACGTCGCGGCGCCCCTGCTCGAGGACCTCGTCGTCGAGTACGGCACGCGCTACGGACGGACGACGGCCGAGACCCAGCTGACCGAGGTGCCCGTCGACGACTTCGAGTCGCCCGACGGCGCGTTCCTCGTCGTGGTGCGCGACGGCCAGACCATCGCCGGCGGAGCGATCCGGCGCTACGACGCCGAGACAGCCGAGGTGAAGCGGGTGTGGACCAACGCCCAGTTCCGGCGGCAGGGCCTGGCCCGACGCGTCCTGTCCGAGCTCGAAGGGGCGGCGGCGTCGTTGGGGTACAGGCGGATCCACCTGACGACCGGACCGCGCCAACCCGAGGCGCGGGCGCTCTACCTCGCGGCCGGATACGTGCCGGCGTTCGACACGTCGGTCGACCCCGAGGCCGTCGGCCCGCACGCCTTCGACAAGGAGCTGCCGACCTCCGGCGTCGCGGCCCCTGCGCCGTGGGCCGCCGGCCGGGCCCCCGAGCAGCCCGCCGGACGCGTCGACGCGTGGGGTGCGGCGTGACCCGGACGCTCGCCTTCGTCGGGGCGGGTCCGCGCGCGCTCGGCATCCTCGAGCGTGTCGCGGCCAACCTGCCCCTGACGCAGGAGCACCTCGAGGTGCACGTCATCGACCCGTACCCGCCGGGAGGCGGCCGCATCTGGCGCACCGAGCAGTCACCGCTGCTCTGGATGAACTCCGAGGCGCAGGACGTCACGGTCTTCACCGACGCCTCGGTGACGTGCGATGGGCCGGTCGACCCCGGTCCGTCCCTCGCCGACTGGTCGGGCGCACGGCCCGGGGGCAGGGGCCCGGGCCGGCGCGACTTCGCGCCGCGCGTCGTCCAGGCCGAGTACCTCGCCTGGGTGTGGGAGCGAACCCGGGCGCGGCTCGGCGACCGGGCGACGGTCCGCGTCCACCCGACGCGGGCCGTCGCCCTCCACGACGACGGCCACCGCCAGCGCCTCACCCTCGGCGACGGGGGGACGCTGACCGTCGACCTCGTCGTCCTCGCCCAGGGCTACCTCGAGCAGGCGCCCGCCGCCGACGAGCGGGCCCTGCTCGACGCGGCCCGCGAGCACGGCCTGACCTACGTGCCGCCCGGGCACACCGCCGACCTCGACCTGACGTCGCTGCGCCCCGGCGAGCCGGTGGTCGTGCGCGGCATGGGGCTCGCGTTCGTCGACCTCGCCGTGCTGCTCGCGGAGGGGAGGGGCGGCCGGTTCACCGGCAGCGGGACCGGGCCGGCCGACCTCACCTACCACCCGAGCGGGCACGAGCCGGTGCTCCACGTCGGCTCGCGGCGCGGCGTGCCCTACCACGCGAAGCTCGGCTACGAGGTGCGCCGGCCGACCGACGGGCCGGCGCCCCTGCGGCACCTGACCCGCGAGCGGGTCGCGGCGCTCGCCGGTGGAGGACTGCTCGACTACCGCACGCAGGTGTGGCCGCTCGTCGTCCTCGAGCTCGCCGTCGCCCACTACCGGCGACTGTTCGAGGCCCACCCGGAGCGCACCCGCGGGTCCTTCGAGGCGCTCGAGCGCGCGCTCGTGGCCGCCGACGTCACGACCGGCGAGCTCGTGCGGGCCGCCGAGGCGCACGTCGCACCGGACGACCTCTTCGACGTCGACGCCATCGACCGGCCGCTGCACCACGGCCCGGCGGGCGCCGTCTCAGGCCTGGATCGCGCGGACCTCGACCGACGGGTGGCGGCCCACGTCGCCGCCGACCTCGAGCGTCGTGCCGACCCCGGTCGCTCGAGCGACCGTGCCGTGTTCGACGCCCTCCTGGCCGTGTATGGCGTCGTCATCGAGCTCGTCGCGGCCGGGCGCCTCGGCGACGAGGACCGCGTGCGGCACGTCGACGGCGAGCTGCACGGCTTCTTCTCGTTCCTCGCGAGCGGACCGCCGCCGCGCCGCCTCGCCGAGCTGCTCGCGCTGCACCGGGCCGGTGTCGTGCGCTTCCTCGGCCCCGACGTGAGGCTCACCGTCGAGGACGGGGCGTTCGTCGGGCGGTCGGACGTCCGGACCGTGCGGGCACGGGCCGCCGTGGACGCCCGCCTGCCCCGCACCGACGGGAGCCTCGTCACCGACGCGCTCGTCGCGACGCTCGTCGACGCCGGTGAGCTGTCGGCCACGTCGGCGACCACAGCCGGCGGCCGCCCGATCGGCGGCGGACGCCTCGTCGCCGACGGACGTGCCCGCGCGGTCCGGGCCGACGGCACGGCGCACCCGCACCGCTTCCTGCTCGGCCCGTCGGTCTCGGGTTCCGCCGGCGCGGGCGGGTTCTCCCGGCCGGGTTTCAACGGCCCCGCGTTCCGCCAGAACGACGCCGTGGCGCGCGAGCTGCTCACCGTCCCGCTACCCGCACGCCGGGCCGCCCCCACAGCCACCCTGACGCACCACCCCCGCGCCGTGCCCACCGCGCACGAGCGACCCACCGAGAAGGAGTATCGCCATGTCAGTTGAGTTCCTCGGCATCGCCGCCACGAACGACGGGACCGAGACGACCGCCCGTAGCGGCGGCGCCCTCGACCTCGCCTACACGACCCGCCTCGCCCGCGCCCACGAGGACAACGGCTGGGACCGCATCCTCTTCGCCTACCACTCCGGATCGCCCGACCCGGCCCAGGTCGCCGCGCACGTCGCCGCGACAACCGAACGGCTCAACCTCGTCGTGGCGCACCGGCCGAACACGGCCTACCCGACGCTGACCGCCAAGACGTTCGCCACCCTCGACCACATCAGCGGTGGACGCTTCGAGGTGCACGTCATCACCGGTGGCAGCACCGCGGACCAGGCCGCCGAGGGCGACCACCTGCCCAAGGACGCGCGCTACGACCGCACCCGCGAGTTCATCCAGGTGCTCAAGCAGGCGTGGACGAGCGACGAGCCGTTCGACTTCGCGGGCGAGCACTACCGGTTCGAGAGCTTCCTCGCCGACATCAAGCCGCTCCAGCAGCCCCGGCCGCGCATCTCCTTCGGTGGCTCGAGCCCCGCGGCCTACCGGGTCGGTGCGGAGGAGGCCGACGTGTTCGCCCTCTGGGGCGAGCCGCTCGCCGGCACGGCCGAGCAGGTCGAGACGATCCGTGCCGCCGCCTCCGCGGCGGGTCGGCCGACGCCGACGATCCAGGTGGCCTTCCGGCCCATCATCGCCGCGACCGAAGAGCTGGCCTGGGAGAAGGCGGAGCGGACGCTCGGGGCCATCCAGACCCGCACCGCGCAGGGCGCGTCCACGCGAGGACGACTGCGCCGCAACGGTTCCCATCCCGAGAACGCGGGCTCCCAGCGCCTGCTGGCCGCCGCTGCCGGAGGGGAGCGTCACGACCGGGCGCTGTGGACCGCCACGGCCGCGGCGACGGGCGGGGGTGGCAACAGCACCGCCCTCGTCGGCACCCCCGAGACGATCGCTGCCGCGCTGCTCGACTACTACGACCTCGGCGTCCGGATCTTCTCGGCCCGCGGGTACCACCTCTACGACGACGCCGTGGACTTCGGCCGCCACGTCATCCCGCTCGTCCGCGACGAGGTCGCCCGTCGCGAGGCCGCGGCCGCTCGTGAGGCCGTCGCATGAGTGCGGCACCCGCCACCGGATCCGTTGCGGTGCAGAGAGACTCGTCGTCGCACCTGGCGACCCACCCGGCCGCCCGCCAGGCGTGGGAGGCCTGGCGCGCCTCGCGCGACGCCGAGCTGTCGGCCGAGCACGGCTGGTTGTCGCTGACCGGCTTCTCGTGGCTGCCGACCGCCCCGGCCGCGCTGCCCGGCCTGCCCGGGCGCTGGTGGGCCGACGGCGCAGGGGCGCACGTCGAGGTCGCCCGGACCGGGTCCGCGGCCGCGGGCGTCGACGATCCCACACTCACCGCCCTCGACGCGCCGCCCGAGGGTGCCGACGTCGCGGAGGCGGGCTCGGTGTCCTGGCTGCGGCACGGGGAACGCGTCGTCGAGCTGCTGCGCCGCGGCGGCCGGCTCGCCGTGCGCACCCGTGACCCCGGCGCGCACACGCGTCGACGCTTCACCGGCGTCCCGGCCTGGCCGCACGACCCCGCATGGGTGCGACGCGGTCGGTTCACACCCGCAGACGTCGAGACCGACGTCACCGTCGCGACGGCCCGGCCCGACCTGCTCCAGCAGGCCCGGATCGTCGGGACGGTCGAGGTCGAGCTCGGCGGTGCATGGCACGCCCTCGCGGCGACCCGCTCCGGTGACGGCCTCGGCCTGCTCTTCCACGACCTGACCAACGACGCCGACTCTGCCGCCTGGCGGACGGTCCGGACCAGCGCCCCTGCGCCTGACGGCACCCTCGAGGTCGACCTCAACCGCACCGTCAACCTGCCGTTCGCCTTCACGGAGTTCGGCACGTGCCCGGCGCCGGTCGACGGCAACCGCCTGCCCGTCGCCGTGACCGCCGGGGAGAAGCGCCCGGCATGATGTTCTCCACGGACAGGCTCCTCGATGCGGAGGGAGTGTTCACCACGACGTCGAAAGCCTGACGCGCCAAAGCCGCATTCGGTGCCCTCGGGTGGCTAGGTTGACGGGGTGCAGTCACAGGGGACCGAGACACCGACTCAACCGCGCACTGCTGCGGGCCCGCCGGCACCCGTCGGGCCCGCGCCGCGGCGCTCCAGCGGGAAAGCCTGGGAGTGGACGCTCGCCGCGCTCCTGCTCCTGCCCAACCTCGTCCTGCTCATCGTCTTCACCTACCGGCCGCTGCTCGACAACATCCGGCTGTCCTTCACCGACTGGAACATCAGCTCGCCGATCGCCAACCCCGTCGGGTTCGCCAACTACACCGAGTGGTTCGGTCGCGACGACACGCGGATCATCCTGCGCAACACCCTGGTGTTCACCATCGCGACGGTCGGCATCTCCATGGCGGTCGGCCTCGGCCTGGCACTGCTGCTCGACCAGAAGCTCAAGGGCCGCAACCTCGTTCGCTCGGTGGTCTTCGCCCCCTTCGTCATCTCGGGGGCCGCGATCGGCATCGCGTTCCAGTTCGTCTTCGACCCGCGCTTCGGGCTCGTCAACGACCTGCTCACGCGCGTCGGCCTCAGCTCGCCGGACTTCTACCAGGAGCCCGGCTGGGCCCTGTTCATGGTGACCTTCACCTACATCTGGAAGAACCTCGGGTACACCTTCGTCATCTACCTCGCCGCGTTGCAGGGTCGGCGCGCCGACCTCGACGAGGCGGCCGAGATCGACGGAGCCTCGGCCTGGACGCGGTTCCGTCGCGTCCTCATGCCGCAGCTGCGACCGACGACCTTCTTCCTGTCGATCACCGTGCTGCTCAGCTCGGTCCAGGTGTTCGACATCATCAACGTCATGACGCGCGGCGGCCCCCAGGGCAACGGCACCACGACGCTCGTCTACCAAGTGTACCAGGAGACCTTCGTCAACCAGCGGGCCGGCTACGGCGCCACCGTCGCGACCATCATGTTCGTCATCCTCCTGGCGGTCACCGTCGTGCAGGTGCGCTTCATGGACAGGGGACAGAAGTCATGAGTGCACCCACCATCGTCGGTACCGCCGACGACGACGCCGCTCCGCGTGAGCTCACCCGCGGCCGGCGTCGCCGGGACGGCCACGGCGTCGAGGCCTCGGCCCACCACCGCGGCCCGCTCCTGACGGTGCTCGGCTACGTCGGCATGGTCCTCGTCGTCCTCGTCATCGCCGTGCCGCTGTTCTGGATCCTCATCACCTCGTTCAAGGAGCGCGGCGACATCTACGTACGCCCGGCGCAGTGGTGGCCCGACCCGGCGACCGGCGCCAACTACCACGAGCTGACCACGCGCATCCCGTTCTTCGACTACGTGCGCAACTCGGTGATCATCACGTCGGCGACGTCCGTGGCCAAGATCGTCCTCGGCGTCATCAGCGCGTACGCGCTGTCGCTGCTGCGCTTCCCGGGGCGCGGCATCGTGTTCCTCGTCGTCATCGCGGCCCTCATGGTGCCCAACCAGATCACCGTCATCAGCAACTACGCGCTCGTCGCGCAGATCGGCTGGCGAAACACCTTCCAGGGCATCATCATCCCGCTGGCCGGTGTCGCCTTCGGCACGTTCCTCATGCGCAACCAGTTCCTCAGCCTGCCCGGCGAGATCATCGAGGCCGCCCGCCTCGACGGTGCGGGGCCGATGAAGCTGCTGTGGCGCGTCGTCATGCCGATGTCGTGGCCCACCCTCGTGGCCTTCTCGCTCATCACCGTCGTCAACGAGTGGAACGAGTACCTCTGGCCGTTCCTCATGTCCGACGACGAGAGCACGGCGCCCCTGCCCGTCGGCCTGACGTTCCTGCAGAACAACGACGGCGTCACGAACTGGGGCCCGGTCATGGCCGGCACGGTCCTCGCGATGCTGCCGATCCTCGTCCTGTTCCTCTTCCTCCAGCGGCAGATGATCAAGGGCCTCACCGCCGGCGCGGTCAAGAGCTGACCCCCGCACGCCTCAGACCATCCGGAACACCCTCCTACGCAAGCGATCTCATCACCACAGGGAAGGCAACACACGACATGAACGAGTTCTCACGCCGCGGCTTCCTCGGCCTCGCCGGGGCCGCCGGCATCGCCGGCCTCAGCGCCTGCGCCGGTACCGGCACGGCTCCGAACAGCGGCGGCAACGGCGGCGGCTCGAGCAACACCATCGAGTTCTGGAGCAACCACCCGGGCAACAGCAAGCCGGTCGAGCAGCAGATCATCGCCGCGTTCGAGAAGGCGAACCCCGGCCTCAAGGTCAAGCTCGTCGACGCCGGCAAGAACTACGAGGAGGTCGCGCAGAAGTTCAACGCCTCCCTCGCCGGTGGCCAGCTGCCCGACGTCGTCGTCGTCTCCGACGTCACGTGGTTCAACTTTGCCCTCAACAAGCAGTTGGCCGCCCTCGACGACCTCCTGTCGGCGGCCAAGGCGGACACGTCCGACTACGTCGACGCGCTGTACAACGACTACAACCTCGACGACAAGCACTTCGCGCTGCCGTACTCGCGGTCCACGCCGCTCTTCTACTACAACAAGGACCTCTGGAAGGCGGCCGGTCTCGAGGACCGCGGCCCGAAGGACTGGGACGAGTTCCTCACGTGGGCACCGAAGCTCAAGGCCGCGGCCGGCTCGGACAAGATCGTCATGGAGCTGCCCGACGGCTCGAACTACCTCGACTGGGTCTTCCAGAACATGGTCTGGGGCTACGGCGGGGCGTACTCCAAGGAGTGGACGCCGACCTCCTCCGACCCGAACACGGTCAAGGCGGGCCAGTACCTGCAGGACCTCGCCAAGAAGGGCTTCCTCAAGCTGTCCAAGGACCCGGCGCCCGACTTCACGGCCGGCATCGTCGCGTGCAGCATGATGTCTACCGGTTCGCTGGGCGGCGTCGCCAAGGACGCGAAGTTCTCGGTGGGCACGGCGTTCCTGCCCGGCGACGGCAACTGCCCGACCGGTGGCGCCGGCGTCGGCATCCCGGCGAGCATCTCCGACGACCGCAAGAAGAACGCCCTGACGTTCATCGAGTTCCTGACGAACGCGCAGAACACGGTGACCTTCACCCAGGCGACCGGTTACATGCCGGTGCGCAAGTCGGCCGTCGACCTGCCCGAGGAGAAGGCGTTCCTCGAGAAGAACCCGAACGCCAAGACGGCCATCGAGCAGCTGCCCAAGACCCGCTCGCAGGACAACGTCCGTGTGCTCCTGCCCGGCGGCGGCGCCCGCATCGGCAAGGGCCTGGACCAGATCGTCCAGGGCCAGGACGTCGCGACGGTCTTCAAGGGCCTCGACGCCGAGAGCCAGCAGGTCTTCGACAGCCAGATCAAGAGCAAGCTCGGCGCCTGACGCGTCGTGCCGGCGTCGCCGGACTGCTCACTGCGCGTGGGCGGTCCGGCGACCGGTAGCCACATCGCAGCCACATCGCAGCCCCGACCCGGACCACCCGAGAGGCCATCCATGGCAACCGTGTACTTCGACGAGGCGACTCGTCGGTTCAGCAAGGACGACGCTCCGGCGGTCGACGGCATCACGCTCGACATCGCCGACGGTGAGTTCCTCGTCCTCGTCGGCCCGTCGGGCTGCGGCAAGTCGACGACGCTGCGGATGCTCGCGGGCCTCGAGCCCGTCGACGGTGGCCGGATCCTCGTCGACGGCCACGACCAGAAGGGCGTGCGGCCCCGCGACCGTGACATCGCCATGGTCTTCCAGAGCTACGCGCTCTACCCGAACATGACCGCCGCCCAGAACATGGCCTTCGCCCTCGACAACGCGAAGGTGAGCAAGGCCGAGACGAGGGAGCGCGTCGCCGAGGCCGCCAAGATCCTCGAGCTCGACACGCTCCTGGACCGCAAGCCGGGCCAGATGTCCGGCGGCCAGCGCCAGCGCGTCGCCATGGGCCGCGCGATCGTGCGCAACCCCAAGGTGTTCTGCATGGACGAGCCGCTGTCCAACCTCGACGCCAAGCTGCGCGTGTCGACGCGCTCGCAGATCGCCGGCCTGCAGCGTCGCCTGGGCATCACCACCGTCTACGTCACGCACGACCAGGTCGAGGCGATGACGATGGGCCACCGCGTCGCCGTCCTGCGCGACGGCAGGCTCCAGCAGGTCGACACCCCCGAACGTCTCTACGACCAGCCGGTCAACACCTTCGTCGCCTCCTTCATCGGCTCGCCCGCCATCACGCTCGTCGAGTCGCCCGTGCGCGAGGGGCGTGCCGACGTCCTCGGTGTCACCGTGCCCGTCGAGCGCGGGCTCGCCTCGCAGGCGGGGGAGCGCGTCGTCGTCGGCCTGCGGCCGGAGTCGTGGCACGTCGTCGACGACCCTGCGGCCCGCAACGGGTCCAGGGGTACCGACGCGTCCGGTGACGCGCTGGCGCTGGGCGTCGAGCTCGTGGAGGCCCTCGGGTCGGAGTCGTTCGTCTACGGCCGCCCGGTCGGCGCGGGGCCCGAGGCCACCCGCGTCACGGTGCGCCTCGACAAGCGGACCCACCTCGCGGTCGGCGACGTCGTGCACGTCGCGCCGAACCACGCCGAGGTGCACCTCTTCGACGCCGCCACGGGTGAGCGGCTCGGTGGCTGAGGCCCCGTCGCGCGGCCCGTGGGCGTCGGGGCGCTTCGACGTCGAGGGGCACCGCGGCGCCAAGGGTCTCGTCGTCGAGAACACCCTGGCCAGCTTCACCGCGGCGTTCGACGCCGGGGTCACGGGCGTCGAGCTCGACGTGCGCCTCACTGCCGACGGCGAGCTCGTCGTGTGGCACGACCCGGTGCTGCTGCCCCTGAAGTGCCGGGCCGCCAGCCCGGAGCTCGTCGGCCGACGCGTCGACGAGCTGACGCTGGAGCAGCTGCGCACCGTCGACGTCGGCAGCCAGGGTCTGGCCGGCTTCCCGGGCCAGCGCACCGACCCCGGCGCCCGCATCCCCACGCTGCGCGAGGTCGTCGGTCACGGTCTCGATCGGGCCCCGCACGTGTGGTGGACCATCGAGCTCAAGGTCGACCCGCGCGACCGCACCGAGGTCGCCCGCCGCGACGAGCTGCTCGACGGCGTCCTCGACGTCGTCCACGACCTCGGCGTCGACGACCGCTGCTTCGTCCACTCGTTCAACTGGTCGGTGCTCGAGCGGGCTCGGGAGGTAGCGCCCGACGTCGCCCGCTCGGCGCTCGTCGAGTCCGGCGTCACGTGGGTGCCGGGCAGCCCGTGGACCGGCGGCGTCGACGTCGCGGCGCACGGCGACGACGTGGCAGCGGGCGCGGCCGAGGTGGGTGCGCACGTCCTGTCGCCCGAGCACGTGCTCGTCGACGCGGCGCTCGTCGACCGCGCCCACGACCTCGGTCTGGGCGTCCTGCCGTGGACCGTCAACGACCCCGACCACGTCCGCGCCGTCGTGGCGGCCGGCGTCGACGGGCTGGTGTCCGACTACCCGGACCGCGCGCTCGCGGTCGTCGCCGGCCTGCGCTGAGCCGGACGGCAACGAGGGACCGCGCCGGGTCGTCCCGGTGCGATCCCTCGTTCCCCCTCGAGCCGACCCCTGCGGGTCGGGCGGGGCGTTCGTGCGACACTCGATCGTCGACAGGTCGCCGCTGTCGGCCCCGTTGTGCCGGTGGGCGCAGCAAACGGGTGGGGACCCCTGACCCCACCCATTCGCTGGAACCACGTTCCAGCGAAACTCATGATCCCCACGAAGGGCGCAGATGTCAACAGACCGGGCGTACGACAACAGCTCCCGGGCTCAGGCGGCCCGGGCGACCCGCCGCCGGATCGTCGACGCCGCGCGCGGCATGCTCCTCGCCGACGGCTACCACGCGATGTCCGTCAGCCAGCTGGCCTCGACCGCGGGCGTCAGCGCCCAGACCGTCTACAACGCCATCGGCGGCAAGGCCGACGTCGTCAAGGCCGTCTACGACGTGCTCCTCGCCGGCGACGACGAGCCCGTCGCGATGCAGGACCGGCCGGAGTTCCGCGCCATGTCCGACGCCCCCGACCGCGAGGGCTTCGTGCGGGCGTACGCGGCCCTGTGCGCGACGATCTACGAACGCGTCGGGCCCCTCCTCGGCGTCATCCTCGCCCAGGGCGCCGGCGGCGACACCGGCCTGCAGGAGTTCGTCGCGACGATCGACTCCGAGCGCCGGGCCGGCAACACCAACGCGCTCAACGCGCTCGAGGCGGCCCACGGCCTGCCCCGCGGGCTGGACCGGAAGGGTTTCACCGACCTCGTGTGGACCCTGACGGCGCCCGAGATCTACGACCGGTTCGTCCGCCGCTGCGGGTGGACCCACGAGATGTACGCCACCTGGCTGGCCGAGGCGCTCGTGGCCGTCTTCGACCGGGCCAGCGCAGGAGGGCAGTGACCGATGCCGCGCCAGATCGCGACCAACACCACCGTCGACCGTGACGGGATGCTCGAGTTCGTCCGGCCCCGCCACTCGATGGTCCTCGTGACCACCCGCTCCGACGGGAGGCCGCAGACCTCCCCGATCACCGGCGGCGTCGACGAGCAGGGCCGCATCGTCATCTCGACCTACCCCGAGCGGGCCAAGACGACCAACGCCCGCCGTCGGCCGGCGGTCAGCGTCCTCGTCCTGTCCGACGACTTCGGCGGGGAGTGGCTCCAGGTCGACGGCGACTGCGAGGTCATCGACCTGCCCGACTCGGTCGAGCCCCTCGTCGACTACTACCGCGCCATCTCCGGCGAGCACCCCGACTGGGACGAGTACCGGCAGGCGATGCACGACCAGGGCAAGTCCCTGCTGCGCGTCACACCGACGCGCTGGGGCCCGATCGCCACGGGCGGATTCCCGGCCCGCCTCGCCTGACGCGGGCCCCGCGCCCGTAGGGTTGCCGGATGCTGCGCGTCGGGGTCACCGGAGGGATCGGGTCGGGCAAGTCGACGGTGTCACGGCGGCTCGCCGAGCTCGGCGCGCACGTCGTCGACGCCGACGCCGTGGCCCGCGAGGTCGTCGAGCCCGGGCGGCCGACGCTCGCGGCGATCCGCGAACGCTTCGGCGCGGCGGTGATCCGACCCGACGGCACCCTCGACCGCGCGGGTCTCGCCGCCGTCGTCTTCGCCGACGCCGACGAGCTGGCCGCCCTCGACGCGATCACCGGCCCGGCGATCGTCGCACGGGTCGCCGCCCTGAGGGCCGGTGCGCCCGCCGACGCGGTGTCCGTGTACGACATGCCGCTGCTCGTCGAGCGCGGCCTCTGGGTGCACGAGCACCTGGCGGTCATCGTCGAGGCCGACCCGGACACCCGGGTGCGCCGGCTCGTCGAGCAGCGTGGGCTCGAGGCCGACGACGCGCGGCGCCGCATCGCCGCGCAGGCCACCGACGCCCAGCGCCGGGCGGTCGCCGACGTCGTCCTGCCCAACGACGGCAGCCCCGACGACCTGGCGCGGGCCGTCGACGCCCTGTGGGAGCAGCGGCTCGCCCCGTACGCGGCCAACCTCGCAGGCGGTACTCGCTCGCGGCGCCCGGACCGGGCGAGTGACTGCGTCGTCGAGCCGCGGCCCGACTGGGAGGCGCGCGCCGAGCGCGTGGTGGCCCGGCTCGCGGCCGCCCTCGCCCCCACCGGCGTCGTCAGCGAGGTGTCGCACGTCGGGTCCACGTCGGTGCCGGGCCTGCTCGCCAAGGACGTCGTCGACGTGCAGGTCGGCGTCCACCACCTCGCCGACGTCGAGCGCGACGACGTGCGAGCGGCGTTCGCGCGGGCCGGCTACGTGTTCAACCACGGCATCCACTCCGACACGCCGCATCCCGAGGGAGCTGACGCGTCCGCCTGGCTCAAGCAGTTCCTCGGCGGGTGCGACCCCGGCAACCACGTGCACGTCCATGTTCGCGAGCACGGCTCTGCCGGCTGGCGTTTCGCGATCCTGTTCCGCGACTGGCTGCGCCACGAGCCCGCCGAGCGGGACGCGTACGCCGCCGAGAAGCGTCGGCTGCTCGGGCAGCACCCGACGACCTCGGAGTACGTCGTTGCGAAGGAGCCGTGGTTCGAGGGGGCCTGGCACCGCGCGAACGCGTGGGCCGCGCGCACCGGCTGGCGTCCCTGACGCGTCGGGCACCGGCGCGCCGCCGGGCGCCGCACGCGTCCGGCATACACGGAGGGGTGTCCGTGTTGTCCACGTCATGCGTGGTGAGTACAAGGTCCCCGGTGGCAAGCTCGTGGCGGTCGAGGTCGAGGAGGCGAACGGACGGCTGGCGTCGGTCAGCGTGTCCGGCGACTTCTTCCTCGAGCCCGACGAGGCGCTCGACGACATCAACGCGGCCCTGACGGGGCTGCCCGTCGACGCCGGCGTGGAACGGCTGGCCTCCGCCGTCACCGCCGCGCTCGACGACTCCGTGGCGCTCGTCGGGTTCACGCCCGAGGCCATCGGCATCGCCGTGCGCCGCGCCCTCGGCAAGGCGACCGGCTGGGACGACCACGCGTTCGACGTCATACCGCCACGGGTCCTGCACCCGGCACTGCACGTCGCGCTCGACGAGGTGATCGCCGGGGAGGTCGCCCGCGGCGAGCGCCCGCCGACGCTGCGCTTCTGGGACTGGGACAGCCCGCTCGTGGTCATCGGCTCGTTCCAGTCGGTCCGCAACGAGATCGACCCGGAGGGCGCGGCCCGGCACGGCATCGACGTCGTGCGGCGCGTCTCCGGCGGCGGCGCGATGTTCATGGAGCCGGGCAACTGCATCACGTACTCGCTCGTCGTGCCCGGCTCGCTCGTCGAAGGCCTCAGCTTCGAGCGGTCCTACTCCTTCCTCGACGAGTGGGTCATCGGCGCTCTCGAGGAGGTCGGCGTCCGCGCGCACTTCGTGCCGCTCAACGACATCGCGAGCGAGGCCGGCAAGATCGGCGGGGCTGCCCAGAAGCGGTTCGCCGACGGCACCGTGCTGCACCACGTGACGATGTCCTACGACATCGACGCCGACAAGATGCTCGAGGTGCTGCGGATCGGCCGGGAGAAGATGAGCGACAAGGGCCACCGGTCGGCCAACAAGCGGGTCGACCCCATGCGCAGCCAGACCGGGCTGTCGCGCGAGGCGATCCTCGACGCGTTCGCCGCGTCGTTCTCGCGCCGCTACCGCAGTACGCAGTCCGAGTACACCGAGGCCGAGCTGGGCGAGGCCCGACGCCTCGTCGACACGAAGTTCGCGACGCCGGAGTGGACCAACCGCGTGCCGTGAGGTCGCTTGACCTCTCGACTTGATGTCGAGACTCGACGTCGAGACGGGGCCGACGGCTCCGACGTCCCCTCCGAGGCGGCAGACTGGCCGCTCACGACCGAAGGGACGCCCACAGTGAAGTACGTCATCCTCATCCACTCCAACCCGCGACCGTGGGGCCACCCGACCGGTGACTTCATGCCCGAGGCGCTCGCCCGCCCGCAGGAGGAGCGGGAGCGCGGTGGTGCCGCGTTCGACGCGATGCTGCACGAGCTGTCGGCGAGCGGCGAGCTCAAGGGCGGCGAGGCGCTCGGCGACCCCGTGTCGTCCCGGCTCTACCGCTGGGACGCGAGCGGCACCGTGGCGACGGACGGGCCGTACGCCGAGGCCAAGGAGCACCTCGCCGGCTTCTTCCTGCTCGACGTCGCCTCGCCGGAGCGGGCCGAGGAGCTGGCCGTGCAGTTCGCCGGTCCGGGCGACACCGTCGAGCTGCGGCCGGCCTACGTCTGGGAGCAGTAGGCAGTGGACAGCGGGCAGTAGGCGAGTGGGCGCTGTCGGTCGTGCGACGTACGGTTGAGCCATGCGTCCCACGACCGACCTGCAGCGCACGGTGGCACCCTTCGAGGTGATCTCCGAGTACACGCCGAGCGGCGACCAGCCGACGGCCATCGCCGAGCTCGCGCGCCGGGTCAGGGCGGGGGAGACCGACACCGTCCTGCTCGGTGCCACCGGCACCGGCAAGTCGGCCACGACGGCCTGGCTCATCGAGCAGGTCCAGCGTCCGACCCTCGTCATGGCGCCCAACAAGACGCTCGCCGCGCAGCTGGCCAACGAGTTCCGCGAGCTGCTGCCGAACAACGCCGTCGAGTACTTCGTCAGCTACTACGACTACTACCAGCCCGAGGCGTACATCCCGCAGACGGACACCTACATCGAGAAGGACTCGTCGGTCAACGACGAGGTCGAGCGGCTGCGCCACTCGGCCACCAACTCGCTGCTGACCCGCCGCGACGTCATCGTCGTGGCGTCGGTGTCGTGCATCTACGGCCTCGGCACGCCGCAGGAGTACGTCGACCGGATGGCCCGGCTCAAGGTCGGCCAGGAGGTCGTCCGTGACGACCTGCTGCGTCGCTTCGTCGAGATGCAGTACACCCGCAACGACCTCGCGTTCACGCGCGGCACCTTCCGGGTGCGCGGCGACACGGTCGAGATCATCCCCGTCTACGAGGAGCTCGCGGTCCGCATCGAGTTCTTCGGTGACGAGATCGAGCGCATCTACACCCTGCACCCCGTGACCGGCGAGGTCGTCGCCGAGGAGCAGGAGATGTACGTCTTCCCGGCATCGCACTACGTCGCCGGCCCCGAGCGAATGGAGCGGGCGACCCGCGGCATCGAGCTCGAGCTCGAGGACCAGCTGGCCCGGTTCGAGAAGCAGGGCAAGCTCCTCGAGGCGCAGCGGCTCCGCATGCGCACGACGTACGACCTCGAGATGATGCGCCAGGTCGGCTTCTGCAACGGCATCGAGAACTACAGCCGCCACATCGACGGGCGCACGGCCGGTTCCGCGCCGAACTGCCTGCTCGACTACTTCCCCGAGGACTTCCTCCTCGTGCTCGACGAGTCGCACCAGACCGTGCCGCAGATCGGGGCGATGTACGAGGGCGACATGTCGCGCAAGCGGATGCTCGTCGAGCACGGCTTCCGTCTGCCGAGCGCGATGGACAACCGCCCTCTCAAGTGGGAGGAGTTCCTCGAGCGCATCGGCCAGACGATCTACCTGTCGGCGACGCCGGGGGAGTACGAGCTGGCCAAGTCCGGCACCCCCGTCGAACAGATCATCCGCCCGACCGGCCTCGTCGACCCGGAGGTCGTGCTCAAGCCCACCAAGGGCCAGATCGACGACCTCATGCACGAGATCCAAGAGCGCACGAAGCGCAACGAGCGCGTCCTCGTCACGACCCTGACGAAGAAGATGGCCGAGGACCTCACCGACTACCTCCTCGACAAAGGCATCCGGGTCCGCTACCTCCACAGCGACATCGACACGCTGCGCCGCGTCGAGCTGCTGCGCGAGCTGCGCACCGGCGTCTTCGACGTGCTCGTGGGCATCAACCTGCTCCGGGAGGGCCTCGACCTGCCCGAGGTGTCGCTCGTGTCGATCCTCGACGCCGACAAGGAGGGCTTCCTCCGCTCGGCCCGCTCGCTCATCCAGACCATCGGCCGAGCGGCTCGCAACGTGTCCGGTCAGGTGCACATGTACGCCGACAAGATGACACCGTCGATGGAGCAGGCGCTCGACGAGACGAACCGGCGCCGCGAGAAGCAGATCGCCTACAACACCGAGCACGGCATCGACCCGACCCCGTTGCGCAAGAAGATCGCCGACATCACCGACCTGCTCGAGCGCGAGGACGCCGACACGCAGGAGCTGCTCGGCTCGGGTCGGATGCAGACGCGGGGCAAGAGCGGCGCGGGTCGCGGCGCGATGGCTGCCGACGTCGGCGTCTCCGCCGGCGGCCGGTCCGAGCGTCCCGCCGACATGGCGGCGGCCGACCTCGCCGGCCTCATCCAGGAGCTGACGACGCAGATGCACCAGGCCGCCGCCGAGCTCCACTTCGAGCTCGCGGCCCGCCTGCGTGACGAGATCGGCGAGCTGAAGAAGGAGCTGCGTCAGATGAGCGCGGCCACCCGGTGAGGGGCTGAGCAGATGACCCGGCGCGGCGGGGCCGTCGCCGCCCGGCTGCGGGCCGAGGCGCTCGGCAAGCCGGGCGCCTGGGAGGACTCGCCGTGGGACGGGGACACCGTCGCCAAGGTGGGCGACAAGATCTTCGCCTTCCTCGGCACGGGCTCCATCGGCCTCAAGTGCGCGCGCAGCCGCGACGAGGCCGACGAGTGGCTCCACCGCCACCCCGACGACGCCTCCGTCATGGCCTACATCGGACGGCACGGCTGGAACACGCTGCGCACCGACGGCGCGATCGCCGAGGACGAGCTGCTCGAGGCGCTCGACACGTCCTACGACCTCGTCGTGGCCGGCCTGCCGCGCCGGCAGCGCCCGGCTGCCCAGTAGGCGGGCGCCGATTCGACGTGGGAACCTCGTGGTGAGAGGATCAGGCGTTCTCGGAGGGGAGTATCCCTGCTGCGACGGGCTCGTCATCACGGAGCGGTTCACCACTGCTCCCGGTCCCGTCGGTCCGGTCGCCAGGTGCGACGGGGCGGGAGAGACCTCCGGTTGCTGATCTCGGTGACCGGAAGGTTGTGCCCATGAACGTTCCCGTGTGGGGCTGGTTCCTCACGATCGGCCTGATGGCCGTGTTCCTCCTCATCGACATCCTCGTCATCGCGAGGAGGCCGCACGTGCCCTCGATGGCCGAGGCCGGCAGGCACCTCGCCTTCTACGTCGCGGCGGCGGTGCTCTTCGGCCTCTTCGTGTGGTTCGAGTGGGGTGGGCAGTACGCGGGCGAGTTCTACGCGGGATGGCTGACCGAGTACTCGCTGTCGGTCGACAACCTCTTCGTCTTCCTGCTCATCATGGCCAGCTTCAAGGTGCCGCAGAAGCTGCAGCAGTCGGCCCTCATGATCGGCATCGTCATCGCCATCGTGCTGCGCGGCATCTTCATCGGCCTCGGCGCCGTCGTCATCAACGCCTACGCGTGGGTCTTCTACATCTTCGGTGCGTTCCTCGTGTACACCGCGGTCAAGCTCGCGACCCAGGGCGAGAGCGACGACGACGAGTTCGAGGAGAACCGGTTCCTCAAGTGGGTCGAGAAGCGCTTCCCGGCCACGACCGAGTGGAACAGCACGCGCCTGACCGTCCTCGAGCAGGGCAAGCGCCTCGTCACGCCGATGTTCATCGTCATCCTCGCGCTCGGCACGACCGACCTGCTCTTCGCGCTCGACTCCATCCCGGCGATCTACGGCCTGACGAAGGAGCCCTTCCTCGTCCTGACGGCCAACGTCTTCGCGCTCATGGGCCTGCGCCAGCTGTACTTCCTCATCGGCGGGCTCCTCAAGCGCCTCGTCTACCTCAGCATCGGCCTGGCCGTGCTGCTCGGCTTCATCGGCGTCAAGCTCGTCATGCACGCGCTGCACGAGAACAACCTGCCGTTCGTCAACGGCGGACAGCCGATCGAGGGCGTGCCCGACATCCCCATCTCCGTCTCGCTCGGCGCCATCGTCGTCATCCTCGGCGTGACGACGGTCGCCAGCCTGCTCAAGTCGCGCCGCGACGCGCGCAACGGCGAGGCGGTCGACGGCGGCGCGGGCGGCGCGGTCGAGGCCGGTACCCCCGCGACGACGTCCTCGGAGTCCTCGGAGTCCTCGGAGCCCTCGAACGCCGACGCGGCCCACCCCCGCTCCTGAGCGTTCGCCGGGCCGGGGCGTCCCGCGCTAGGTTGCGGTGGAACCACCGCCCGGGTGGCAGGACGAGGAGCAGGCGATGACCAGCACGGACGGCACGACGACCGGCGGCACCGGGGACACCGGGGACGCCGCGGGCGACGCGACGCGTCGGGGCGCGGTGCTGGTCACGGGGTGCAGCTCCGGCATCGGCCACGCGACGGCCGCTCGGCTCGTCGCGGACGGGCACGTGGTCTACGCGACGGCGCGCCGCCCCGAGACCCTCGAGGCCCTGGCCGCGGCCGGGGCCCGCACCCTCGAGCTCGACGTCACCGACGAGTCCTCGATGCGGACCGCGGTGGCCGAGGTGGAGCGGGAGCACGGCGCGGTGGGCGTCCTCGTCAACAACGCCGGCTACGGCGAGTACGGGCCGGTCGAGGAGGTGCCGCTCGAGGCGGTCCGCCGCCAGTTCGAGACGAACGTCTTCGGGCTCGGCCGGATGTGCCAGCTCGTCCTGCCGGGCATGCGCGCCGCCGGCCGCGGCCGCATCGTCAACATCGGCTCGATGGGCGGTCGGATCACCTTCCCGACCGGTGGCTGGTACCACGCCTCGAAGTACGCGGTCGAGGCGCTGACCGACGCGCTGCGCGTCGAGGTCGCCCCCTTCGGCGTCGACGTCGTGCTCGTCGAGCCGGGTCTGACCCGCACCGAGTTCGGTGACGTCGCCTCGCAGGGGCTGTCGCGCGGCGGTGACGACGGACCGTACGCCGCCCTGAGGGCGACGTCCGACCAGGTCACCGAGCGCAACTACCGCTCGCGCAACGCGGTCGGGCCCGACGTCATCGCCGGCGTCGTCGCGAAGGCCGTCGAGTCCGAGCACCCGCGCAGTCGCTACCTCGTCACCCCGGCGGCCAAGGCGCTCGTCGCGACTCGCCTGCTCGGCGGTGACCGCGTGTGGGACGCGGTGGTGCGGCGCAGCTTCGACCTGCCGTCCTCACCCGCCTGACGCGCCCGGGCGCTACGCCGCTCAGCGGACCCGGTGCGCGGCGAGCCACCCGACGACCGCCGGCACGAGCATCGTCAGCAGCACGGCGACGTACGCCGGCGCCCCGTACGCGTCGGGGCTGCTCGACCCGGCCGCCGTGAACACGAGCGCCGACACGGCGATGGCCGTGGCCGCGCCGGCGGAGTCGCCGATCTGCAGGGCCGAGCTGACGAAGCCCTGCTCGCGGTCGTCGGCACGCGACAGCGCCTGGGCGGTGACGCGCGGGTAGAGGGTGCCGATGCCGAGGCCGAGCACCGGGAACACTGCGACGAGCACCCAGGCGGGTGCACCGGCCGCTACCCCGGCCGCGAGGGCCACGAGCGTGACGGCCATGGCCCCGAGCGCGAGGCGTGCGGTCCGGCCGATCTCGAACCGGTCGGACCAGCGTCCCTGGACCCACGACCCCGCGAACCACGTGACGCCGGTGGCGGTGAGCGCGACGCCGGCGAGGCTGGGGGACAGGTGGTCCCGCTCGGTGAGCAGCCGTGGCAGGTACACCTCGCCGCCGGTGAAGGCGGCGAACGCCAGGGCCCGCAGCGCGACGTCGCTCGGCAGGCCGCGGCGCAGCCGGAGCGTGCCGGCCGGCATGAGGCGGCGCAGCGTCGCACCGACGACGACGAGGGCCACGACGGCCACGACGAGCGAGCGCACGTCGACCGCCCCGGACACGGAGTTGAGCACGAGGACGGCGACGGCCAGCGCCACCGACGCCACGATGGCGCCGCGGCGCCAGGGCACGGGCACCGGCTCCTGCCTCAGGCCGGCGACGATCCGCGACAGGAGCGCCGCGGCCGCGACGAGCACGACGATGGCCAGGCCGAAGACCCAGCGCCAGCCGATGGTCTGGGCGATGAGCCCGGCGACGAACGGCCCGACGATCGAGGGCACGACCCATGCGGCCGAGAACCCGGCGAGGATCGCGGTGTGGAGGCGTTGCGGGTAGACGCGCGTCACCATGACGTAGAGCGCCGTGCTCGTCATGCCCGCCCCGAGGCCCTGCACGACCCGGGCCCCCACGAGCACGGGCATCGTCGGCGCGAGCCCGGCCCCGACGAGGCCGACGGCGAAGAGCGCGAGGCCGATGAGCAGGGGCGGGCGCGGGCCGCGCCGGTCGGCGAGGTTGCCGCTCCAGACGATGCTGACGATGCCGGCGGCGAGCGTCGCCGTGAACGCCATCGCGTAGAGCGCCTCGCCGTCGAGGTCGGCGGCGATCGTCGGCATGACGGTCGTCAGCGCGAGGGCCTCGAACGCGTGCAGCGACACGAGGGCGAGCATCCCGACGGTCGTGGCGCGCAGGGCGGGCGAGAGCAGGCCGCCGCTGTCGTGGCGGTCGTTCGGGCGCTCGTCCGGGTCAGCAGCCATCACGTCGGATGTGGCGTCGGACGTCGTACCGGTGGGGGCGTCGGGGGTGGTCACGCCGCGACGCTACGACTTCGAGTCCACCTGAGGTCAACCGGCCCCGGCCGGCTCCGGACCGGCAGGCGGCGACGGACCCGCGACGCGTCACGGGCCGAGGCTGGGGTCGGGCTCGGGCTCCTCCGGCGGCTCGTGGCGCCCCTGCGACCCGAGCACCATCGCGCTGGCGCCGACGACGAGGCCCATGCCGACGAGCTGCCCGGCGTCGAGGACCTGGTCGAGCACGACGAACCCCGCGAGGGCGGCCACCGCGGGCTCGAGCGAGAGCAGGATGCCGAAGACGCTCCGCGCGAGGTGGCGCAGGGCGACGAGCTCGAGCGAGTAGGGCAGCACCGAGGACAGCACGGCGATGCCGAGGCCGAGGGCGACGTCGCGCGCGGTCCACGTCGGCACCGAGGGCAGGCCGATGGGTGCGACCAGCAGCGAGGAGACGACGAGAGCGAGAGCGAGACCGTCGAGCCCGGCGAAGGCGCGGCCGGTGCGTTGGCTCAGCACGATGTAGGCGGCCCACATCGCCCCGGCGAGGGCGGCGAAGAAGATGCCGATCGGCTCGAACCGCCCCCACGAGGCCCCGAGGGCACCGGAGACGAGGACGACCCCGAGTCCCGCGGCGACGACCGCGGCGATGTCGCGCCCCCGACGGCTCAGCACCGCGGCGAGCGTCAGCGGACCGAGGAACTCGATCGTCACGGCCACGCCGATCGGCAGGTGCGCGAGGGAGGCGTAGAAGGCCGTGTTCATCGCGGCGAGCGCCGCGCCGAAGAGCACGACGGTGAGCCAGTCCGAGCGCGAGCGGCCGCGCGCCGACGGGCGCGCGACGGCCACGAGGATGAGCATGGCGAAGCAGAGCCGCAGCAGCACCGATCCCGCCGCGCCGATCCGTGGCACGAGGGTGGCCGCGAGCGCGCCGCCGAACTGGACCGAGACGACGGCGCCGAGGACGAGCAGCGGCGCGGTGCGACGGTCGATGCTCATGGGAGTGGGAGCCGTCCCGCGGCCACGAGCGTGTCGATGCGGTCCTGCGTCAGCTCCTCCTCGACGAGGACGCCGCCCGTCTCGGAGGCGTGCACCATGCGGCCCGGCTCGACGACGATGCCGACGTGGTGGATCCGCCGGCCGGGGCGCGCGAAGAAGTAGAGGTCACCGGCGCGGACGGCGTCGAGGGCCACGGGCTCGGCCGTCTCGGCCTGGGCGTAGGCGTCGCGCGAGACGACGACGCCGAGGCGGCGCCACGCCGACAGCACGAGCCCCGAGCAGTCGAGGCCGAGCGGTGAGGTGCCGGACCAGAGGTAGGGCAGGCCGAGGTGGCCTCGCGCCAGGGTGACGGCGGGGTGCGGGCCGTCGAGGGACGCCGCGTCGACGGACGCCGACGGGCGCGTGGGTGCGGTCTCGCCCGGCTCCAGGGGGCGCAGGTGCGCCGTGGGCACCCAGCCGGGGTAGCCGCGTCCGTCCTTCGGCGAACGCTGCCACGGAGCGACGACGTGCGACCAGCGGCCCGACGCGTCGGCGCCGGTGACCAGCACCGGCTCGCCCTCGAGCAGCTGGGTCTCGACGCGCCCGTGCAGCCCGAGGCGGCCGTCGCCGGACTCGTCGTCGTGGGGGTGGGCATCGAGCGCGGCGAGCCAGGCCGCGGCATCCGGCTCGTCGGCGACGACGGGCGCGTCGACCGGTCGAGGGCTCTGCGGGTCGGCCCACACGGTGGTGACGGCGACGCGGGTGACGTGCGTGACGGGCAGGCCGGAGGCGGGGGGCGGGACGGCGCTCACGCCGGCCATCCTCGCACCCGGCCCCTCGCGCGGCAGGGCGGGCCACACCCTGGGAACGTCGCCGCAGCGCGCCGTGGGTGGGTGCGCGCTGGGAGGGGGCTGCGAGTCTCGTGTCGATCCCGACTCGCCCGTCACAGAACCGTTCTTCGTGCCGAGCCCGAGGAGTACCGTCGAAACATGGACGAGCGGATCATCCTGGAGGGGTTCGACCCTCCGAAGAACCGACGACACGGTCCCGACGGCGACATCGTCGACGTGCAGGGCTGGCTCCACGCCCCGGTCGACTGGACCGGTGGCCCGGAGCTCGAGCGCGCCTGGCGCGAGCGCCACGGCCGCTCCCGCCTCGGCGTCGGCCTCTGCGTCGCGCACAGCCTGCGACGGCACTTCATCCTGACGAACGTGCCCGACGACCTGGAGTTCCTGCGCACCGAGCTCGAGTCGTTCATCGCGCTCGCCGAGGGTGACGCGTCGGGCATGGGCGACATCTCGGACATCGACGAGGCCGAGAGCGCCTGACGCCGCATCGGCCATGACCGGGATCCGCCCACTCGGGCCCATCTCGGCCTGTCTGCTCCTACGCTGAGGCGGTGGGCAGGCCGGTCATCCTCACCGTCGACGACGACCCTCACGTGTCCGAGGCGGTGGGGCGCGACCTGCGTTCCCGGTACGGCGCGGAGCACCGCGTCGTGCGCGCGACCTCTGGCGCCGAGGCGCTCGAGGTGGTGCGCCGGCTCGTCCTGCGCGACCAGCCGCTCGCGCTCGTCCTGGCCGACCAGCGCATGCCGGGCATGACCGGGATCGAGCTGCTGGGACTGGTGCGCGACCTCGTCGCCGACGCCAAGGTGCTGCTCCTGACGGCCTACGCCGACACCGACGTCGCCATCGCGGCGATCAACGACATCGGGCTCGACCACTACCTCCTCAAGCCGTGGGACCCGCCCGAGGAGCGGCTCTACCCGGTCGTCGACGACCTCCTGTCCGACTGGCACGCGGCCCACCCTGATCACGCGTCCGACGTGCGCGTCGTCGGGCACCGGTGGTCCGAGCGCAGCCACGAGGTCAAGACCTTCCTGGCCAACCACCACGTGCCGTACGCGTGGTTCGACGTCGAGCGCGACGCCGAGGGTGTGCGCCTGCTCGAGGTGGCCGGCGCGGACGCGTCCGACCTGCCGCTCGTGCTCGTGCCCGACGGCGACGCGCTGCGCGATCCGGCGCTCGTCGACCTCGCGTCGGCGCTCGGGCTGCGCACCCGGGCCGAGCGCAGCCTCTACGACCTGTGCATCGTCGGCGGGGGACCGGCTGGCCTCGCGGCGGCGGTCTACGCGGCGTCGGAGGGGCTCTCGACGGTCGTCGTCGAGCACGCGGCCCCCGGCGGCCAGGCGGGTCAGAGCGCCGCCATCGAGAACTACCTCGGCTTCCCGCGCGGTCTGTCCGGCGACGACCTGACCCAGCGGGCGCTCGCCCAGGCCCGACGCTTCGGCGCCGAGCTCGTCGTCGCCCGCGACGTCACCGCGCTCGAGGCCCGGGGGCCGGTGCGGGCCGTCCGGATCGAGGGCAGTGACGACGTCGAGGCGCGCAGCGTCGTGCTGGCCACCGGCGTCTCCTACCGACGTCTGGCCGCCGAGGGTGTCGACGCGCTCGTCGGCCGGGGCGTCTACTACGGTGCCAACGCCCGCGACGCCGCCCAGTGCGCCGGCGACGACGTGTTCGTCGTGGGGGCCGCGAACTCGGCGGGGCAGGCGGCGCTCAACCTCGCGCGCTTCGCCCGCAGCGTCACGCTCGTCGTGCGCGGCCCGAGCCTCGAGGCGTCGATGTCCACCTACCTCGTCGACCGCGTCCGCGCCCATCCGTGCATCGAGGTGCGCCTCGGTTCCGAGGTCGCTGCGGTGGCGGGCGAGGAGCACCTCGAGTCGCTGACCCTGCGCGACCGGGCCTCCGGGACAGCGGTCGTCGTACCGGGGTCCTGGCTGTTCGTCTTCATCGGCGCGGAGCCGCGCACCGACTGGCTCGGGGCCGATGTCGTGCGCGACGACCACGGGTTCGTCGTCACCGGAACGGATCTCGTCAGCAGGATGGTGGGCAGCGCTGTGGCACCGGGGGTTCCGCGTTGGCCCCTCGCCCGTCCTCCCTTCGCCCTCGAGACGAGCCTGCCCGGAGTGTTCGCCGCCGGTGACGTGCGGCTCGACTCGATGAAGCGCGTCGCCTCCGCCGTGGGGGAGGGCGCCATGGCCGTCCACTTCGTGCACCGCTACCTGGCGACGGTCTGAGGAGGCCGGGGATGGTGACGCGCGCCGACCTGCGAGCCGTCCCGCTCTTCGACGGCCTGTCCGACGAGCAGCTCGACGCGCTCCTCGCGGCCGGGGAGGAGGTGGCGGTCGGGCCCGGCGACCTGCTCTTCCGCGAGGGTGAGCACGCCGACGCGTGGTGGGTGTTGCTCGACGGGTCGCTCGAGCTGTCGCGGCACAGCGGCCGTGAGGACGTCGTCGTCGGGCGGATGGACGTGCCGGGCCGGTGGGCGGGCGGCTTCCGGGCCTGGGACGAGAACGGCGTCTACCTCGCCACCGGGCGCGGTCGCGAGCCGGGACGCGTGCTGCGGGTGCCCGCCGAGCGGCTCCGCACCTTCGCGGACACGTGGTTCCCGTTCGCCGCCCACCTCGTGGCGGGGCTCTACGGCACGGCGCGGTCGATCGAGGCCACGGCCCGCCAGCGCAGCGCCCTCGTGACCCTCGGTACCCTGGCCGCCGGGCTGGCCCACGAGATCAACAACCCCGCGGCGGCCGCCAGCCGGTCGGCGGCCGACCTCGAGCAGGCCTGCGACGCACTCCTCGAGGGGCTTCGCGACCTCGCCGGCCGGGCCGTCACCGCCGAGCAGTTCCGTGCCCTCGACGCGCTGCGCCGCGAGCTCGAGCCGCCGACGGTGCTGCCCGACGCGCTCGAGCAGGCCGACCGCGAGGAGGCGCTCGGCGACTGGCTCGAGAAGCACGGGATCGCCCGTCCCTGGGAGATCTCCTCGACGCTCGTGGCCGCAGGCGCCGACGTCGCGTGGTGCGAGCGCGTCACGCACGCCGTGCCGCCGCACGCGGTGGGGCCGGCCGTCGCGTGGGTCGGCGCGACGGTCGACGTCGCCGCGCTCCTGCGCCAGGTGCGTGAGTCGACGCGGCGGGTCAGCGAGCTCGTGTCGGCCGTCAAGTCGTACTCGCAGATGGACCGCGCCTCCCTGCAGCGCGTCGACGTGCGCGACGGCCTCGAGAGCACGTTGCTCGTCATGGGGCCGAGGCTGCGCGACGGCGTCACGGTCGTGCGCGACTGGGGCACAGGCGTCCCCGCCGTCGAGGGCCTGCCGGGCGAGCTCAACCAGGTGTGGACGAACCTCGTCGACAACGCCGTGGACGCCATGGACGGATCCGGCACCCTGACCGTGACGACGCGCGCCGAGGAGGGGTGGGTCGTCGTGTCCGTCCACGACACCGGGCCGGGCCTCGACGCCGAGGCGCTCGAGCGGGCCTTCGAGGCGTTCTACACGACGAAGGAGGTCGGCCGCGGCTCCGGCCTCGGGCTCGACATCGCCCGCCGCATCGTCGTCGACCGGCACAGCGGCACCATCGAGGTCGACTCGCGCCCCGGCGACACCACCTTCCGGGTGCGACTCCCGGTGGCCGACGCGTCCTGAGCCGCCCGGCTCACCAGCCGCGGGCGCGCCACTCCGGCAGGGACGGGCGCTCGGCGCCGAGGGTCGAGTCGTCGCCGTGCCCGGGGTAGAACCACGTGTCGTCGTCGTAGACGTCGAAGACGCGGGTCGTGACGTCCTCGATGAGCGAGGCGAAGCTCTGCCCCGCGTTCTTCGTGTTGCCCACGCCGCCGGGGAAGAGGCTGTCGCCGGTGAACAGGTGCGTCACGCCCTCCGGGTCGGTGTAGGCCAGCGCGATGGAGCCCGGCGTGTGCCCGCGCAGGTGCACGACGTCGAGCACGACGTCGCCGAACCGAACCGTGTCGCCCTGGCCGACGCGGTCGTCGACCGGGACCGGTAGCGCGTCGGCGTCCTCGGCACCGGCGACGGTCCGGGCGCCCGTCGCGCTCACGACGTCGGCGAGCGCGCCGACGTGGTCGTGGTGCTGGTGCGTCGTGACGACGGTGGCGAGCCTGTCGCCGCCGGCCCCGACCAGCTCGAGGAGACGGGCTGCGTCGGCCGCGGCGTCGACGAGCAGCTGGGCGCCGGTGGACCGGCACGTCAGCAGGTAGGCGTTGTTGCCGAAGTCGCCGACCTCGAGCTTGCGGATCGTCAGGGCCGGCAGCTCGCGCACCGCGGCCGGGCCGCCCGGCTCGACGTGGCCGGTGTACGGGGCGGCAGGGGAGGCGTCGGTCATCGTCAGCCCCCGAACGGCAGGGTCGGAAGCGGGCCCTCGACGGTGACGCCGTCGGTGCGACCGCGGGCCAGCCAGCGCAGCACGCCGGCGCGTGGGCCGGTCACCCGGGTCGTGCCCGAGCCGAGCACGTGCTCGTCGCCCTCGTCGGTGACGAGGGTGACGTCGGGGGCGGCGGGAGCGTCGGGGCCGTCCGGGGCGGCGAGCCGGGCCACGGCGTCGTCGAGGAGCAGCGCGACGACGTCCGCGGGCGCGTCGGCGAAGGCGAACCCGGCGTCGAGGTCGGCGTGGTGGAAGACGAGCTCGCGCAGGCGCAGGTAGGGCACCACGCCGACGGCGATCTGCTGACCGCCGGGAGTCCGGTGCACGTGGACGCCGCCGTGCTCGGGCGTCAGCTGCCCCAGCGCGTCGGCGAGGCGCGCCGCCGAGGCGCGCAGGTCGTCGGCCTGGGCCGCGACCGGGCGCCCGGCCCCCGCGTCGATGTCGGCGTCGCGGGCCTGGGGGCTGTCGTACATCGTGTCGGCGACGCCGGTCGTGGCCACCGCGACGACGCGCGTCAGGGCGTCGGCGTTGCGGGCCAGGTGGGCGAGCACGTGGCCGCGCGACCAGCCCTCGCACAGCGAGGGCCCGGCGAGGTCGGCGTCGGAGAGCCGGCCCACGGTGGCGAGCAGACGGTCGGTCTCGGTGGCGACGTGGTCGGGCGTGACGTCACGACGGTGCATCGGCGGCCTCCTGGCGGTCGGCGGGGTCGGGTGCCTCGTAGCGGTGGTGCTCGGCGGGCTCGCCGTCGTCGGTGGCCCCGCCCTCCCGGGCGGAGTCCTCGGCCCGACGCGTCGCCCGTTCGATGGCGAGGGCGGCGCCCACGAGCGTCAGGTGCGAGAACGCCTGCGGGAAGTTGCCGACCATGTGCCCGGTGGCAGGGTCGTACTCCTCGGCGAGGAGGCCGACGTCGTTGGCGAGCCGGACGAGGCGGTCCATCAGCTCGGTGGCCTCGTCGAGCAGGCCCGCCCGCGCGTACGCGGTGACGAGCCAGAACGAGCAGGCGAGGAACGGGTGCTCGTCGCCGGCGAGGCCGTCGACACCGGTCTGGGTGCGGTAACGCATGACGAGGCCGTCGCGGAGCAGGTCCTCCTCGACGGCGCGGATGGTGCCGATCATCCGCGGGTCGTCGCCGTCGACGAAGCCGATCGAGGAGAGCGTCAGCAGCGACGCGTCGAGCTCGCCGGTGTCGTAGTGCTGCACGAAGGTGTTGCGGACGGGGTCGTAGCCCTTGTCGAGGACCTCCTGCCGGACACGGTCGCGCAGCTCGCGCCAGCGCTCCACCGGGCCCTCGAGTCCGTACTGCTCGACGGCCTTGACGGCGCGGTCGAAGGCCGCCCACACCATGGCGCGGGAGTGCGTGAAGTGCCGCAGCGGGCCGCGGATCTCCCAGAGCCCGTTGTCGGCCTCCTCCCAGTGCGTCGCGAGGTGGTTGACGAGGGCCCGCTGGAGGCTCCACGAGTGCTCGTCCTCCTCGAGGCCCCGCTGGCGGGCGTGGTCGAGCGAGATCATGACCTCGCCGAGCACGTCGGTCTGGCGCTGGTCGACGGCCGCGTTGCCGACGCGCACGGGGCGGGACCCGGCGTACCCGGGCAGGTGGGTCAGCTCGCGTTCAGGCAGGTCGCGCCCGCCGTCGACGCGGTACATGATCTGCATGTCCTCGGGGTCACCGGCCACGGCGCGCAGCAGCCAGTCGCGCCACAGGGCCGTCTCCTCGACGTAGCCGCAGCCGAGGAGCGCCTCGAGGGTGAGCGCGGCGTCGCGCAGCCAGCAGAACCGGTAGTCCCAGTTGCGCTCGCCGCCGAAGTCCTCCGGCAGCGAGGTCGTGGCCGCCGCGACGATGCCGCCGGTGGACTGGTGGGTCAGGGCCCGCAGCGTGAGCAGGGACCGGGTCACCGCCTCCTCGTAGGGGCCGCGGTAGTGGCTCTGCGCGGCGTAGTCCTCGCTCAGCGCGAGGGTCTCCTCGATGCGGGCGCGGACGCGCAGCGGCGGCGGCACGTCGTCGTTGCTGCGGAACCACGTCGTCGAGAACGTCATCGTCTGCCCCGCGGTGACGTCGAACTCGTCGACGTGGTGGCCCGCCTGGGCGTGGGGGAGACGCGCACCGCGCAGCACGACCATGTCGGGGCCGGCGATCGCGGTGATGATCTCGTCGACGCGGTCCTCGAGGTCGTCGTGGTGACGCATGACCCACGGCCGGGTGCGGCCGTAGTTGAAGCGCACCGTCCACTCGTGGACCATCCGCACGGTCCCCTCGAGCCCCTCGATGCGGCGCAGCAGGTCGGAGCGACCGTCGGCGAGCGGCATGACGTCGGTCACCCGGACCGTGCCGGTGGAGGTGCGGTGGGTGGTCTCGAGGACGAAGGAGTTGCCGACGTAGCGACGGGTCGTCTCGGCGCCGGGGTCGGCGGGCGTCAGGAGCCAGCGGCCGTTCTCCGGGGTGCCGAGCAGGGCCGCGAAGCAGGCGCGGGAGTCGAACCGGGGCAGGCACAGCCAGTCCACGGAGCCCTTGCGGCTCACGAGGGCGGCGGTGCCGAGGTCGCCGAGGACGGCGTAGTCCTCGATGGGGGTGGACTGCGACGTGCTCATGGAGCGAGTATGCCGAACCCGGGCGGGTGCCCGCCGGGCGCGTTCGGGCACTGTCGGTGGCCCGACCTAGCATGGGGCGCGTGACTGCTACGCCCACCGGCACCTCCCACTCCCTCGTCGTCCGCGGCGCCCGCGAGCACAACCTGCGCGACGTCTCGGTCGACCTCCCGCGGGACAGCCTCGTCGTCTTCACCGGGCTGTCCGGGTCGGGCAAGTCGAGCCTCGCGTTCGACACGATCTTCGCCGAGGGGCAACGCCGGTACGTCGAGTCGCTCTCCGCCTACGCGCGGCAGTTCCTCGGGCAGATGGACAAGCCCGACGTCGACTTCATCGAGGGCCTGTCGCCCGCCGTGTCCATCGACCAGAAGTCGACCAACCGCAACCCGCGCTCGACCGTCGGCACCATCACCGAGGTCTACGACTACCTGCGCCTCCTCTTCGCGCGCGCCGGCCGGCCGCACTGCCCGGTCTGCGGCGAGCCGGTCACGCGCCAGTCGCCGCAGCAGATCGTCGACCAGCTGCTGACGCTCGAGGACCGCACCCGCTTCCAGGTGCTGGCCCCGGTCGTCCAGGGCCGCAAGGGCGAGTTCGTCGACCTCTTCGCCGAGCTCCAGACCAAGGGCTTCTCCCGCGCCCGCGTCGACGGCGAGGTCGTCTCGCTCACAGAGGCGCCCAAGCTCGAGAAGCAGAAGAAGCACACGATCGAGGTCGTCGTCGACCGCCTCGTCGCCAAGGGCGACGACGCCGGGGCCAAGCGGCGCCTCACCGACTCCGTCGAGACCGCACTGGGCCTCGCGGGCGGGGTGCTCGTCATCGACTTCGTCGACCGCGAGCCGAAGGACGCCGACCGCGAGCGCCGCTTCTCCGAGAAGATGGCCTGCCCCAACAACCACCCGCTCGGCATGGACGAGGTGCAGCCGCGCTCGTTCTCGTTCAACTCCCCGTTCGGCGCCTGCCCCACGTGCACCGGCATCGGCACCGAGCTCGAGGTCGACCCCGAGCTCGTCGTGCCCGACGACGACCTCAGCCTCGCCGACGGCGCCATCCAGCCGTGGTCCCAGGGCTCCGGCTCGGCGGAGTACTTCCAGCGGGTCATGGCCGCCCTCGCCGAGGACATGAAGTTCTCCATGGACGTGCCGTGGCGCGCGCTGCCGGCGCGGGCCCGCGAGGCGCTCCTGCACGGGCAGAACTACAAGGTGCACGTGAAGTACCGCAACCGCTACGGCCGCGACCGCTCCTACACCACGGGGTTCGAGGGCGTCGTGCCCTTCATCAAGCGCCGCCACTCCGAGACCGACTCCGAGTGGAGCCGCGAGCGGTACGAGGGCTTCATGCGCGAGGTGCCCTGCCCGGTGTGCAAGGGAGCCCGACTCAAGCCCGAGTCGCTGGCCGTGCTCGTCGGCGGCAAGAACATCGCCGAGGTCTGCAACCTCGCCATCAACGAGGCGGCCGGCTTCCTCGACACCGTCGACTTCACGGCCCGCGAGAAGCAGATCGCCGAGCGCGTCATCAAGGAGATCGACGCGCGCCTCGGCTTCCTCCTCGACGTCGGGCTCGACTACCTCTCGCTCGACCGCCCGGCCGGCACGCTGTCCGGCGGTGAGGCCCAGCGCATCCGGCTCGCGACGCAGATCGGGTCCGGCCTCGTCGGTGTCCTCTACGTCCTCGACGAGCCCTCGATCGGCCTGCACCAGCGCGACAACCACCGCCTCATCGAGACCCTGACCCGGCTGCGCGACCTCGGCAACACCCTCATCGTCGTCGAGCACGACGAGGACACCATCGCCACGGCCGACTGGGTCGTCGACATCGGCCCCGGCGCCGGCGAGCACGGCGGGCACGTGGTGCACTCCGGGCCGGTCAAGGGGCTGCTCGAGCACCCGACCTCCCTCACCGGCATGTACCTCTCCGGCCGCCGCGAGATCCCGACGCCGGCCGTGCGCCGCGGCCACGACGGCCGCCAGGTCACGGTCACCGGGGCGCGCGAGAACAACCTCAAGGACGTCAGCGTCAGCTTCCCGCTCGGCAACCTCGTCGCCGTCACCGGCGTCTCCGGCTCGGGCAAGTCGACCCTCGTCAACGACATCCTCTACAACGTCCTCGCCAACAAGCTCAACGGGGCGCGGCACGTGCCGGGCCGGCACAAGACCGTCACCGGCCTCGACCAGCTCGACAAGGTCGTCCACGTCGACCAGAGCCCGATCGGGCGCACGCCCCGGTCGAACCCGGCCACCTACACCGGCGTCTTCGACAACATGCGCAAGCTGTTCGCCGAGACGACCGAGGCCAAGATCCGCGGCTACCAGCCCGGCCGGTTCTCGTTCAACGTCAAGGGCGGTCGCTGCGACGCCTGCTCCGGCGACGGCACGATCAAGATCGAGATGAACTTCCTGCCCGACGTCTACGTCCCGTGCGAGGTGTGCCACGGGGCCCGCTACAACCGCGAGACGCTCGAGGTGCACTTCAAGGGCAAGACGATCGCCGACGTGCTCGACATGCCCATCGAGGAGGCCGCGACGTTCTTCGAGGCGGTGCCCGCGATCGCGCGCCACCTCAAGACCCTCAACGACGTCGGCCTCGGCTACGTGCGCCTCGGCCAGCCGGCGCCGACCCTCTCCGGCGGCGAGGCGCAGCGCGTCAAGCTCGCGAGCGAGCTGCAGAAGCGCTCCACCGGGCGCACCATCTACGTCCTCGACGAGCCGACCACCGGCCTGCACTTCGAGGACATCCGCAAGCTGCTCGACGTCCTGCAGGGCCTCGTCGACAAGGGCAACACCGTCATCGTCATCGAGCACAACCTCGACGTCATCAAGAACGCCGACTGGATCATCGACATGGGCCCGGAGGGCGGCTCCGGCGGTGGCACCGTCATCGCCGAGGGCACGCCCGAGCACGTCGCCGAGGTCGAGGTGAGCCACACCGGCCGGTTCCTCAAGCCGATCCTCGAGCGCACCGCGCGCACGACGACGCGCGCCTCGGGTGCGCGGGCCACCGCGCAGGGCTCGCCCGGTTCCCAGCGGACGTCCGGCTCCGCCCCAGCCACGAAGCGCACGCTGACCGGCACGGCGGCCAAGAAGGCCACGACGAAGAGCACGACGAAGGCCGCGACGAAGAGCACGACGAAGAGCACCGCGAAGAGCACGACCGCGGGCACGACGAAGCGTTCGACGAAGACCACCGCCGCCGCGAAGAAGGCGTCCTCGGGCTCCACCGTGAGCACCGCGCGCACGTCGCCGAGCACGACGACCCGGAAGAGGAAGGCATGACCGAGCACCACGAGGCCGACCCCGTCGACGGGGACCACGAGGCCCCGTCCCTGGCTCCGTCCTCGATCCAGGGCACGGGGCGTCGGAGCGTCCTGCTCGGGGTCGGCGCGCTGGCCGGCGCCGGCGCCCTCACCGCGTGCAGCAGCCCCGCGACGCCCACCGACACCTCCGGTGGTGGAGGTGGTGGGGCGGCAGGCGCGACGAGCATCCCGACCTCCGAGGTTCCGGTCGGGGGTGCCAAGTTCCTCCCCGACGCCCGCACCGTCGTGACGCAGCCGAAGGCCGGCACGTTCAAGGCCTTCGACACGACGTGCCCGCACCAGGGCTGCGCGGTGTCGTCGGTGCAGGGTGACCAGCTCGTGTGCCCGTGCCACCAGAGCCACTTCGCGCTGGCGACCGGCGACGTCGAGTCGGGCCCGGCCCCCACCGGCCTGACCCCGAAGACCGTCACCGTGAGCGGCAGCAACCTCAGCGTCGGCTGACCCGGCCGGTCACGCGCGGTCGCGCCCGACCGGGGCGCGCCGTGGCGCGTCGGTGGCCGGACATAGGGTGGGAGACGTGGCGGACCCGACGACCTACCGACCCAAGCCGGGAGAGATCCCGACCGACCCGGGCGTCTACCGCTTCCGCGACGCCCACGGCCGGGTCATCTACGTCGGCAAGGCGAAATCCCTTCGCCCGCGGCTGTCCTCGTACTTCCAGGACATCACCGCCCTGCACCCGCGCACGGCGACGATGGTCACCACGGCCGCGTCGGTCGAGTGGACCGTCGTGCGCACCGAGGTCGAGGCGCTGCAGCTCGAGTACTCCTGGATCAAGGAGTTCGACCCGCGGTTCAACGTCAAGTACCGCGACGACAAGTCCTACCCCTTTCTCGCCGTGACGATGGGGGAGGAGATCCCGCGCGCGCAGGTCATGCGCGGCGCCAAGCGCAAGGGCACCCGCTACTTCGGCCCCTACGGCCACGCCTGGGCCATCCGCGAGACCCTCGACCTGCTCCTGCGCGTCTTCCCGCTGCGCACGTGCTCCGCCGGCGTCTACAAGCGCGCCGCCGCGAGCGGCCGCCCCTGCCTGCTCGGCTACATCGACAAGTGCTCGGCCCCGTGCGTCGGTCGGGTCACGCCGGAGGAGCACCGGGCCATCGCCGAGGACTTCTGCGACTTCATGGCCGGCAACACCACCCGTTTCGTCAAGCGCCTCGAGGCCCGGATGCGCGAGGCCGCGAGCGAGCTCGACTTCGAGCAGGCGGCCCGGCTGCGCGACGACGTCGGCGCCATCAGCAAGGCCCTCGAGAAGCAGGCCGTCGTCCTCGGCGACGCCACCGACGCCGACGTCTTCGCCCTCGCCGACGACGACCTCGAGGCCGCCGTCCAGGTCTTCCACGTGCGGGGCGGGCGCATCCGCGGCCAGCGCGGCTGGGTCGTCGAGAAGGAGAGCGAGGACCTGCCCGCCCTCGTCGGCCACCTGCTCCAGCAGGTCTACGGCGACGTCGACCGCGAGTCCGTGCCGCGCGAGGTCCTCGTGCCGACGCTGCCCGAGGACGCCGACGCCGTCGTCGAGTGGCTCTCGTCGGTCCGCGGCGCCCGCGTCGACGTCCGCATCCCGCAACGGGGCGACAAGCGCACCCTCATGGAGACCGTCCGCCGCAACGCCGACCAGTCGCTGGCCCGCCACAAGGTGGCCCGGGCCGGCGACCTCACGCTGCGCAGCCAGGCCCTCCAGGAGCTGCAGGAGTTCCTCGAGCTCGACGACGCACCGCTGCGCATCGAGTGCTACGACGTGAGCCACGTCCAGGGCACCAACGTCGTGGCCTCGATGGTCGTCTTCGAGGACGGCCTGCCCCGCAAGAGCGAGTACCGACGCTTCATCGTCCGCGGCACGGCGGTCACCGGCCGGGGGGCCGACGGGCACGACGGGTCCGACGGGTCCGGTGCGTCCGGTGACCTCGGCGGGGGCGGCGACGGGGGTGGCACCGGCGTCACCGTCGAGGCCTCCGCCGACGGCACCGTCACGGTCGACGACACCGCGGCGATGCGCGAGGTGCTGACCCGGCGCTTCCGCCGGTACCTCGACGAGGCCGCCGCCGACGGCGAGCTCGCCGACACGGCCACGCCCGATGCGGGAGCAGACGACAGCACCGACGACGCCGCCGACGACACGCCTGTCACGTCGGGGCCCATCGACCCCGAGACCGGCCGCCCGCGCCGCTTCGCCTACCCGCCGAGCCTCGTCGTCGTCGACGGCGGCCTGCCGCAGGTCAACGCCGCCCAGGCGGTGCTCGACGAGCTCGGCATCGAGGAGGTCGCGCTCGTGGGACTGGCCAAGCGCCTCGAGGAGGTGTGGCTGCCCCGCACCGAGCACCCGGTCATCCTCCCGCGCACGAGCGAGGGGCTGTACCTGCTCCAGCGGCTGCGCGACGAGGCGCACCGCTTCGCCATCACCTTCCACCGCCAGCGTCGCTCCAAGGCGATGACGACGAGCGCCCTCGACGGCGTCCCGGGCCTCGGGGCGAGCCGCCAGAAGGCCCTGCTGCGCCACTTCGGATCGGTGAAACGACTTCGCGCCGCGGACGAGACGGACATCATGGCCGTACCGGGCATCGGCCCGTCGCTTGCTTCGGCCGTCGTGACGCACTTGGCTGAGGGTGCACCGCAGGAGCCAGCCGTGAACCTCACGACGGGAGAAGTCCTCGAATGACCGCCGACAGCAGGCCCACCAGCCCGGCCGCCCTCGCCGACGCACCGATCGTCATCGTCACCGGCATGAGTGGTGCCGGCCGCAGCACGACCGCCAACGTCCTCGAGGACCTCGGGTGGCTCGTCGTCGACAACCTGCCCCCGCAGCTGCTCGGCCACCTCGCGGAGCTGCGCGACGCCGCCCTCGCTAACAACCCGGAGGCCTCGCACCAGCAGGTCGCGGTCGTCGTCGACGTCCGCGCCGGTGGCTGGTTCGGCCACCTCGACGAGGCCATCTCCGCCGCCCGCGAGCGGGGCGAGCGGCCGAGCCTCGTGTTCCTCGACGCCACCGACGAGGCCCTCGTCCGGCGCTTCGAGAGCGTGCGGCGCCCGCACCCGCTGCAGGGCAGCGGACGGCTGCTCGACGGCATCCAGCGCGAGCGCGAGCTGCTCCAGGACCTCCGCTCCTCGGCCGACGTCGTCATCGACAGCTCGGGCCTCAACGTGCACCAGCTGAGCGCCAAGCTGTCCTCGCTCTTCGCCGGCGACCGCAAGGTGCAGCTGCGCATCGCCGTCATGTCCTTCGGCTTCAAGTACGGCCTGCCCCTCGACGCCGACGTCGTCTTCGACATGCGCTTCCTGCCCAACCCGTACTGGGTGCCCGAGCTGCGCTCCCTGACCGGCCGCGACGAGCCGGTGGCCGAGTTCGTCATGAAGCAGCCCGGCGCCGAGGAGTTCATCGACCGTGCCAGCGACCTGCTCGGCACGATGATCGAGGGCTACGTCCGTGAGGGGCGCCGCTACGTCACCGTCGCCGTCGGCTGCACCGGCGGCAAGCACCGGTCGGTCGCCACGGCCGAGGCCCTGAGCGGCCGTCTCGGCGGGCGCGACCGCGTCGACACGTTCGTCGTGCACCGCGACCTCGGACGCGAGTGAGGCCGCGCGCGTGACCGCCCCGGCACCTCGCGTCGCGCTCGGCCCGTCCCAGCAGCGCCGGATCGTCGCCCTCGGCGGCGGCCACGGCCTGTCGGCGACCCTGAGCGCCCTGCGCCTGCTCACCGACCACGTGACCGCCGTCGTCACCGTCGCCGACGACGGCGGCTCGAGCGGGCGGCTCCGTCGCGAGTTCGACGTCCTGCCGCCTGGCGACCTGCGGATGGCCCTCTCGGCGCTGTGCGACGACAGCGACTGGGGCCACACGTGGCGCGACGTCCTCCAGCACCGGTTCGCCGGCACCGGCGAGCTCAAGGGCCACGCCCTGGGTAACCTCATGATCGTCTCGATCTGGGAGCTGCTCGGCGACACCGTCCAGGGCCTCGACCTCGTCGGCCGGCTGCTCGGCGCGCGCGGCCGGGTCCTGCCGATGGCCGCCGAGCCGCTCGAGATCGTCGCCGAGATCGTCGGCCACGACCCCGACCGGCCGGAGGATGCCGTCACCGTCCACGGCCAGCACCGCGTGGCGTCCTCGCCCGGCGTCGTGTCCTCGATCGGGATCGTGCCCACCTGCCCCGAGCCGTGCACCGAGGCGCTCGGGGCGGTCGCCGAGGCCGACTGGGTCGTCCTCGGGCCGGGGTCGTGGTTCACCTCGGTCATGCCGCACCTGCTCGTGCCGGACCTCGCCGACGCCCTCGTCGCGACCCCGGCCCGGCGGCTGCTCAACCTCAACCTCGAGGTGCACAAGGGGGAGACCCGCGACTTCCGCGCGGAGGACCACCTCGCGTCGTTCGCCGCCAACGCCCCCGAGCTGCGCCTCGACGTCGTGCTCGCCGACCCGAGCGTCGTCGTCGACGAGTCGTCGCTGCGGGCGGCCGCCGACGAGCTCGGGGCCGAGCTCGTCGTTGCGCCGGTGTCGGCGCGCGGCGCGCCCGGCGTGCACGACCCGCTGCGCCTCGCGGCCGCGCTGCGCGACGTCATCGCCTGACGCGTCCGGGCCCTGCGCACGCGTGCCCGGGGTCCCCTGGACGCGCCCGGGAGCGGGGTCGGGACGAACCGTGACCAACCGTTCACGGTGCGTGCGAAACGGTTCGCGGCGCGTTGCTGACCCCACTCGGGCAGAGGGTGCTTGATCAGGGTGGCAGGATGTGCCGCATGGCCATGACAGCAAAGGTGAAGGACGAGCTCTCGCGCCTCGAGGTGACCAAGCCCTGCTGTCGCAAGGCCGAGGTGTCGACGATGCTGCGCTTCGCCGGCGGGCTCCACATCATCGGTGGACAGATCGTCGTCGAGGCCGAGCTCGACACCGCCAACGCGGCACGGCGCCTGCGGCGCAACATCGCCGAGGTGTACGGCCACAAGAGCGACGTCCTCGTCCTCGCCGCCGGTGGGTTGCGACGCGGCTCGCGCTACGTCGTCCGCGTCGTCGAGGAGGGTGCGACCCTCGCCCGCCAGACCGGCCTCATCGACTCGCGCGGTCGCCCCGTGCGCGGTCTGCCGCCGAAGGTCGTCAGTGCGGCCACGTGCGACTCCGAGGCGGCCTGGCGCGGGGCGTTCCTCGCGCACGGCTCGCTGACCGAGCCGGGTCGCTCCTCGGCGCTCGAGGTCACGTGCCCCGGCCCGGAGGCGGCCCTCGCCCTCGTCGGCGCGGCCCGCCGTCTCGGCATCCAGGCCAAGGCCCGCGAGGTGCGCGGCGTCGACCGCGTCGTCATCCGCGACGGCGACGCCATCGGCGCCATGCTGACGCGTCTCGGCGCCCACGACGCCGTCCTCGCCTGGGAGGAGCGCCGGATGCGCCGCGAGGTGCGCGCCACGGCCAACCGCCTCGCCAACTTCGACGACGCCAACCTGCGCCGGTCCGCGCGGGCCGCGGTCGCTGCAGGCGCCCGCGTCGAGCGCGCCATGGAGCTGCTCGGGGAGGACGTGCCCGAGCACCTGCGCGAGGCCGGCCACCTGCGCCTCGAGCACAAGCAGGCCAGCCTCGAGGAGCTCGGCCAGCTCGCCAAGCCGCCGATGACCAAGGACGCCGTCGCCGGACGCATCCGCCGCCTGCTCGCGATGGCGGACAAGCGCGCCGAGGACCTGGGCGTGCCCGGTACCGAGGCCAACCTCACCGCGGAGATGCTCGAAGGCTGACCCGGTGGCTGACCGGCCCGCTGAGCGGGCGCTCACCGAGCGCTGAGACTGCCCGTTCGGGCCGGGAGGGGAGCGGCTAGGGTGGCCTGTGACCAAGGTCGCAGCGTCGCGACCCCACCGTCTGACGAAGGTCGTCTGACGACGTCCGACACACCCTCATCACCGTCTCACCGAAGAGGTGCACAGCAGTGACCGTTCGCGTTGGTATCAACGGCTTTGGCCGCATCGGCCGCAACTTCTTCCGCGCCATCGTGGCGTCCGGGGCCGACATCGAGGTCGTCGCCACGAACGACCTCATGGACAACAAGACCCTCGCCCACCTGCTCAAGTACGACTCGATCCTCGGCCGCTTCCCGGGTGAGGTGTCCTACGACGACACCTCGATCATCGTCGACGGCAAGGCCATCCGGGTCTTCGAGGAGCGCGACCCCTCCGCGATCGACTGGGCCGGCGTCGGCGCCGACGTCGTCGTCGAGTCCACCGGCTTCTTCACGGACGCCGAGAAGGCCAAGGCGCACATCGCCGGCGGCGCGAAGAAGGTCATCATCTCGGCCCCGGCCAAGAACGAGGACATCACCATCGTCATGGGCGTCAACGACGGCCTGTACGACGCCGACAAGCACACCGTCATCTCGAACGCGTCGTGCACGACGAACTGCCTCGCCCCGATGGCCAAGGCGCTCCACGACGAGTTCGGCATCGTCCGGGGCCTCATGACGACGATCCACGCGTACACGCAGGACCAGAACCTGCAGGACGCACCGCACAAGGACCTGCGTCGTGCCCGCGCCGCCGCGCTCAACATCGTCCCCACCACGACCGGCGCCGCCAAGGCCGTCTCGCTCGTGCTCCCCGAGCTCAAGGGCAAGCTCGACGGCTACGCCCTCCGCGTGCCGGTGCCCACCGGCTCGGCCACCGACCTCACGTTCGAGGCGAGCCGCGAGACCACCGTCGAGGAGGTCAACGCCGCGGTCAAGGCCGCCGCCGAGGGCCCGCTCAAGGGCATCCTCGTCTACACCGAGGACGAGATCGTCTCCAAGGACATCGAGACCGACCCGGCCTCGTGCATCTTCGACGCCGGCCTCACCAAGGTCATCGGCAACCAGGTCAAGGTCGTCGGCTGGTACGACAACGAGTGGGGCTACTCCAACCGCCTCGTCGACCTCGTGAAGCTCGTCGGCTCGTCGCTCTGAGGCGCCGCGTGAAGACGATCCAGGACCTCGGGGACCTGCGCGGCAAGCGCGTCCTCGTCCGGTCGGACCTCAACGTGCCGCTGGACGGCACGACCATCACCGACGACGGCCGCATCCGCGCGTCGGCGCCGACCATCAGCACCCTGGCCGAGGCGGGCGCACGCGTCATCGTGTGCGCCCACCTCGGGCGTCCCAAGGGCGCGCCCGAGGCGAAGTACTCGCTGGCGCCGGTGGCGAAGCGCCTCGGCGAGGTGCTCGGCCACGACGTCGGGTTCGCCACCGACACCGTCGGCGAGGACGCGCAGGCCAAGGCCGCGGCCCTCGAGGACGGTCAGGTGCTGCTGCTCGAGAACCTCCGGTTCAACGCCGGCGAGACCGCCAAGGACGACGCCGAGCGCGGCGCGTTCGCCCGCGAGCTCGCCTCTCTCGCGGACGTGTTCGTGTCCGACGGCTTCGGCGTCGTGCACCGCGAGCAGGCGTCGGTCTACGACATCGCCCGGCTGCTGCCGCACGCCACCGGTGGCCTCGTCGCCACCGAGGTGGACGTGCTGCGCCGCCTCACCGCCGACCCCGAGCGTCCGTACGCGGTCGTCCTGGGCGGGGCGAAGGTCAGCGACAAGCTCGGCGTCATCGGCAACCTCCTCGGCACCGCCGACCGCCTCCTCATCGGTGGCGGCATGGTGTTCACCTTCCTCGCGGCCCAGGGCCTCGAGGTCGGCAAGAGCCTGCTCGAGGCCGACCAGGTCGACACCGTCAAGGGCTACCTCGAGCGCGCCGCGAAGGAGGGCGTCGAGATCGTCCTGCCCGTCGACGTCGTCGCGGCCGACGCCTTCAGCGCCGACGCCGACCACGAGGTCGTCGCGGCCGACGCGATCCCGGCCGACCGGATGGGTCTCGACATCGGCCCCGAGTCGAGCCGACTCTTCGCCGAGAAGCTCGAGGACTGCCGCACCGTCTTCTGGAACGGGCCCATGGGCGCGTTCGAGATGGCCCCGTACGCGGCCGGCACCAAGGCCGTCGCCGAGGCCCTCGTCGAGGTGACGAAGGGCGGTGCCCTCACCGTCGTCGGTGGCGGCGACTCCGCCGCGGCCGTGCGCCAGCTCGGCTTCGCCGACGACGACTTCGGCCACATCTCGACCGGTGGCGGCGCGAGCCTCGAGTACCTCGAGGGCAAGCAGCTGCCGGGCCTGACCGTTCTCGAGGAGGACGACGCCTGATGGCGAAGGACACCAAGCCGGCGCGACCCAGCGGGCGCGTCCCGCTCATGGCCGGCAACTGGAAGATGAACCTCGACCACCTCCAGGCGACGCACCTCGTGCAGAAGCTGGACTGGACGCTGCGTGACGCCAAGCACGACCACGCCGCCGTCGAGGTGGCGGTGCTGCCGCCGTTCACCGACCTGCGCTCCGTGCAGACCCTCATCGAGGGCGACAAGCTCGAGCTGCGCTACGGCGCCCAGGACCTCTCGCCCCACGCGTCCGGTGCCTACACCGGCGACATCTCGGGTGCGTTCCTGGCCAAGCTCGGCTGCACGTACGTCGTCGTCGGCCACAGCGAGCGTCGCGAGGGCCACGGCGAGACCGACGCCGTCGTGGGGGCCAAGGTCCGGGCCGCGTACGCCCACGGCCTGACGCCGATCCTCTGCTGCGGCGAGGCCCTCGACGTCCGCAAGGAGGGCCGTCAGGTCGAGCACGTCGTCGCGCAGCTGCGCGAGAACCTCGACGGGGTCACCAAGGAGCAGGCGGCGAGCATCGTCATCGCCTACGAGCCCATCTGGGCCATCGGCACCGGTGAGGTCGCGACGCCCGATGACGCGCAGGAGGTCTGCGCGGCGATCCGCACGCTGCTCGCCGAGCTCTACGGCGGCGACGTCGCCGACGGCGTCCGCGTGCTCTACGGCGGCAGCGTCAAGGCCGCGAACGTGGCCGCGATCATGGCCCAGGAGGACGTCGACGGCGCCCTCGTCGGCGGCGCGTCGATCGACCCCGCCGAGTTCGCGTCGATCTGTCGCTTCCGCGACCACGTGACGGCAGGCTGACGCCTCCCGCACGGCAGCCTCCCGCCCGCCATGGTCGTTCGTCCGTGGCGGGCGCGGGAGGTATCCTGTCCCGAGCGCCGGAGCCGACCGCGAACGCGGACGGAGCGAGACCCGCGCGCCGACGACCCCGACGAGATGGAGTGACCCCCGTGGATGCGGTTCGCATCGTGCTCCAGGTCCTGCTGGTGCTGTCCAGCCTGGTCCTGACCCTGTTCATCCTGCTGCACAAGGGCAAGGGTGGCGGCCTGTCCGACATGTTCGGCGGGGGCATGTCCACGTCCCTCGGCGGTTCCTCGGTGGCCGAGCGCAACCTCGACCGCTTCACGGTGGCCGTCGCGGTGGTCTGGGCGACGGCGATCATCGGTCTGGGTCTGCTGACCCGCTTCGCGAGCTGAGAGGAGCACGACATGGCCAGTGGTAACGCCATTCGTGGAAGCCGGGTCGGTGCCGGCCCGATGGGTGAGGCCGAGCGCGGCGATGCTGCTCCTCGCGTCTTCATCTCGTACTGGTGCTCCAACGGGCACGAGACGCGACCGAGCTTCGCCGAGGAGCCCGGCATGGTCCTGCCCGAGACGTGGGACTGCCCGCGCTGCGGCTTCCCGGCCGGCCAGGACAAGGAGAACCCGCCCGCCCCGCCGAAGGTCGAGCCCTACAAGACGCACCTCGCGTACGTGAAGGAGCGCCGCAGCGACGCCGACGGCGCCGCGATCCTCGACGAGGCCCTGAGCTCGCTGCGCGAGCGCGGCCTCATCCAGTGAGCTGACGGGGCCACCCGCCCCACCACGGAGAAAGTGCCCACCCGACCATCACGGTCGAGTGGGCACTTTCTCTTTCTCGCGTGGGGCCCGGCTCAGGCGAGGGCCGACGCGGCGTCGCCGTCGAGGAGCCACAGCGTCGCGTCGGTGCCGCGCACGCCGGCCGCAGGGACGTCCCAGTGGTCGGCGCCGGGCGCCAGGGCGGCCGCAACGGCGTCGGCCTTGTCGGGGCCGGCGACGAGGAACCACACCTCGTGGCTGCGCTCGAAGCACTCGAACGTCAGACTGACGCGGTCCGGCGGCGGCTTGGGGGAGTCGTGGACCGCCACGGCGATGGCGTCCTCGATCCGCTGCGCCGGATGGTGCGGGAAGAGGGAGGCCACGTGGCCGTCGGGGCCGACGCCGAACAGCACGACGTCCCAGGCCTTCTGGCCGAACTCACGGATCGACGCGCCGTACGCCTCGGCGCTGGCCTCGGCGCTCTCGGACGCGTCGGGCCCAGCCACCCGGTGCACCTTCGCCGGGTCGAGCCCGAGGTCGGTGAGCCCGGCGGCGTCGTTCTGGGTGTCGTTGCGGTCGGGGTCGCCGGCCGGCAGGTAGCGCTCGTCGCCCCACCAGACCCGGACGCGCGACCAGTCGACGGCCGACCGTCCCGGGACCCGGGCGACCGACGCGATGATCGCCGACCCCATCGACCCACCCGTCAGCGCCACCTGGGCCTCCGGCGAGCGCGTCTGGGCGTCGACGAGCGCCGTGACGAGACGGGCCGCAGCGGCGTCGGCGAGCGACTGCTTGTCCGGATGTACGACGACCCGTGGGTCGGCCGTCACGACGACGCCTTCCGCGTCGCCGCGCGCTTCGCGGTCGCCCGCGAGCCGGCCGTCCTCTTCGCCGTCGTCCTCACTGCCGTCTTCGGTGCCGCCTTCTTCGTCGCGGCAGCCTTCGTCGCGGCAGCCTTCGTCGTGGTGGCGGTCTTCGCCGCAGGCTTGGATGTGGTCTTGGCGGCGGTCTTCGTGGCGGTCTTGGTGGCGGTCTTCGTCGCTGCCGCCTTGCGCGCCCGGGCCGTCTCCTTCTCGCGCGGGGTGCGCTTGCCGGCGAGCTTGCGCACCGTGGCCGCCCGGACGTCCGCGGTCTCGGCGTGCTCCGGCGCCGGGGGAGCGGTGATCATGGCGCTGGCGTCCTGGGCCGAGCCGTCCCGGCCGAGGCGGGCGGCGAGGCGCCGTGCCTCGGTGATGTCGGGAGCCTTGCCGGCCTTGGCCGCTGCCGCCGCGCTCTGGCGCACGGGCTGCAGGTCCTGGATGCCGCGGCACAGCGACTCGGCGTAGGCCTCGTCGGGGTCGAGGCGACGCAGCTCGTCGGCGAGGCACTCGGGCAGCTCACGGCGCGGCAGGCTGATCCGCCGGTCGGGCTGACCCGGCTGCGACAGCGTCGCGATGACGTCGCCCGGCCGGACGAGGTCGATCGGGCCGCTGGCCCGCTGGAGGCGAACCGAGGCGATGCCCGAGCCCCGCGGCGTCGAGACGCGACGGACCGGCACCTTGAGGCGCCGGCTCAGCCACCCGGCGAGCAGGTCCGAGGACGGCGACTCCGGGGCGCCGCTGACGACCGCCTCGGTGACCGGCTCGTACGGCGGCTGGTCGAGCGCCGCCGCGAGCAGGCCGCGCCAGTGCGTCAGCCGCGTCCACGACAGGTCGGTGTCGCCGGGCGCGTAGGCGGCGGCGCGCTTCTTGAGCAGCAGGCGCGGGTTGTGGTGCAGGGCCGCGTCGGTGATGCGCCGCTGGGCCATGGCCCCGATGGGGTCCTTGGCGACGTCGTCGGGAGCCTTGCCGGGCCACCAGGCGACGATGGGGGAGTCGGGCAGCAGGAGCGGCATGACGACGCTCGGGCCGTGTGCGGCGAGCGCACCGTAGAGGCGCAGCACGACGATCTCCGAGGCCCCGGCGTCACCACCGAGGCGGATCTGCGCGTCGAGGCGGTTCTTGCCGCGGCGCTCCCCGGGGATGACGACGATGATGCGACACGGGTGCTGCCGGCTGGCGTGGTTGGCCGCGTCGATGGCCTCCTGGGCGTCGGTGTCCTCGACGACCATGACGAGCGTCAGCACGCGGCCGAGCGCCATGGCGCCGACCTCGTTGCGCAGCCGGACCAGCGTCTTGCTGATCTGGGTGGTCGTGGTGTCGGTCAGGTCCCTGATCACGGCATCCTCCACACGCGTCCGTCACGTTCGAGCATCTGGTGGGCCGATCGCGGCCCCCAGGCGCCGGCGGGGTACTGCTCGGGCTTGCCGTTCTTCGCCCAGTGGTCGAGGAGCGGGTCGAGGATCTTCCACGACTGTTCGACCTCCTCGTGCCGCGGGAACAGCGGCGGGTCGCCGAGCAGCACGTCGAGGATGAGCCGCTCGTAGGCCTCCGGGGACGCCTCGGTGAACGACGAGCCGTAGCCGAAGTCCATCGTCACGTCGCGCACCTCCATCTGCGATCCCGGCACCTTGGAGCCGAACCGCAGCGTGACCCCTTCGTCGGGCTGGACCCGGATGACGATGGCGTTCTGGCCGAGCTCCTCCGTGGCGGTGTGCTCGAAGGGCAGGTGCGGGGCGCGCTTGAACACGACCGCGATCTCGGTGACGCGCTTGCCGAGGCGCTTGCCGGCCCGCAGGTAGAACGGGACCCCGGCCCAGCGACGCGTGTCGACCTCGAGCGTCACGGCGGCGAACGTCTCGGTGGTCGACCCCTGGTCGACGCCGTCCTCGTCGAGGTAGCCGACGACCTCCTCGGCGCCCTGCCAGCCCGCGGCGTACTGCCCGCGCGCCGAGTGGGTGTCGAGGTCGGCGGGCAGCCGCACGGCCGAGAGGACCTTCTCCTTCTCGGCGCGGAGCTCCTTGGCGTCGAAGGAGACCGGCTCCTCCATCGCCGTCAGCGCCAGCAGCTGGAGCAGGTGGTTCTGGATGACGTCGCGCGCCGCACCGATGCCGTCGTAGTAGCCCGCGCGGCCGGCGATGCCGATGTCCTCGGCCATCGTGATCTGCACGTGGTCGACGTAGTTGGCGTTCCACACCGGCTCGAAGAGCTGGTTGGCGAAGCGGAGGGCCAGCAGGTTCTGGACCGTCTCCTTGCCGAGGTAGTGGTCGATGCGGAAGACGGCGTCGGGCGGGAAGACGCCCTCGACGATCTCGTTGAGCTGCTGGGCGCTCTTGAGGTCGTGGCCGAACGGCTTCTCGATGATGACGCGCCGCCAGCTGTCGCCCTCGGCCGTGGTCAGGCCGCAACGCTCGAGCTGCTCGCAGACCGGGGCGAAGAACGACGGCGGGACCGACAGGTAGAAGGCGTGGTTGCCTCCGGTGCCGCGGTCGCGGTCGAGCTCCTCGACGGTCCTGGCGAGCAGGTCGAAGGCGGCCGGGTCGTCGAAGGTGCCCGGCACGAACCGGAAGCCCTCGGACAGGTTGCGCCACACGTCCTCGCTGAAGGGCGTGCGGGCGTGCTGCTTGACGGCGTCGTGGACGACCTGGCCGAAGTCCTGCGTTGCCCAGTCGCGGCGCGCGAACCCGACGAGCGAGAAGCCCGGCGGCAGCAGCCCGCGGTTGGCGAGGTCGTAGATCGCGGGCATCAGCTTCTTGCGGGCGAGGTCGCCCGTGACGCCGAACAGGACGAGGCCGCACGGACCCGCGATGCGGGGCAGGCGCTTGTCCTCGGCCGTGCGGAGCGGGTTGTGCCCGTGGGCGACTCGCGCCGGACTCACTCGTTCCCTCCCTCGGTGGTGGACTCGGTGGTGGACGTGCCGGACTGCTGCGCGAGCGCATCGCGCACCTGCGCGAGGCCGGCGTCGTGGTCGGTCAGGTGCAGCCGCAGGACCGGGCGGTCGTGCTCGGCGAGGACGGCGGCGTCGCCACCGGCCTGGGAGGCGATGAAGTCGCCGAAGGTGAACTCGCGGCCGGGGATCGGCAGGTCCTGCTTCGGGGCCGACGTGACCTGCACGTAGACGCCGACCGCGGGGCCACCCTTGTGGAACTGGCCGGTCGAGTGGAGGAAGCGCGGGCCCCAGCCGAACGTCGTCGGACGCTCGGTGCGGCGGGCGAGTGCAGCGCGGGTGTCGGCCAGGTCGGCGTCGCCGAGCCGGTCGAGGTAGGCCATGACCGCGACGTAGCCGTGCTCGGGGTCGAGCCGGCCGAAGAGCGCGTCGAGCGCGGCGGGCACGGTGGACGCGTCGCCGAGCCACGCGCCGTCACCGCCGCCGACCGCGCGGATCTCGACGGCGCCGTCGGTGGCCGCCGGTGCGTCGGCCTGGGCGGCACCCTGGTCGAGCAGGGCACGGGCGGCCTTCTTGGCGCTCTCGACGTCGGGCTGGTCGAAGGGGTTGATGCCGAGGAGCCGCCCGGCGACCGCCGTGGCGACCTCCCAGAGCAGCAGCTGGGCACCGAGCGAGCCGCTGACGCGGACCTCCGAACCGCCTTGCGCCGCAGCCGGACCCGCCGAGGGGTCGCCGTCGTCATCGTCGGCCACGAGTCGGGCGACGGTGACGTCGGCGGCCGGCCAGCGAACCTCCGGGTCGTCGTCGCCGGCCACGACGACCGGCAGCACGCCGGTGCCGTCCTTGCCGGTGGACTCGGCGATGAGCTGCTCGGCCCAGTCGGCGAAACCGACGATGCCGGAGCCGTCGTCGACGAGCACGAGCTTGTCGCGCAGCGGCGACGTGCCGCCCATGGCCGCGCCGAGGCGCAGGCCGGGGTTGGCGTCGTCGTCGGCGGCGAGCAGGTCGGCGACCGAGTCGGCCTCGTCGAGGAGGGCCTCGACGTCGACGCCGGCCAGGCCGCTCGGCACGAGGCCGAACGCGGTGAGCGCCGAGTAGCGTCCGCCGACGTTCGGGTCGGCGTTGACGACCCGGTAGCCCTTCTCTCGGGCCTCGCCGTCGAGAGGGCTGCCGGGGTCGGTGACGACGACGATGCGCTCCGCGGGGTCGATGCCGGCGTCGGTGAACGCCTGCTCGTAGGCCCGGCGCTGCGAGTCGGTCTCGACGGTGGAGCCGGACTTGCTCGACACGACGACGACGGTGTGCGCGAGGTCGTCGCCGAGGGCCCGGCGCACGTAGTCGGGGTCGGACGAGTCGAGGACCACGAGGTCCTTGCCTGCCGTCGCGCAGATGACCTCGGGTGCGAGGGAGCTGCCGCCCATCCCGCAGAGGACGACGTGCGTCAGGCCCTGGTCGGTGAGCTGCCCACGCAGGGCGGCGATCTCGCCGACGAGCGGGCGCGAGGAGCGGGCCAGCCCGGTCCAGGAGAGGCGGATGCCGGCCTCGGACTCGGCGGCCTCGCCCCAGAGCGTGCTGTCCTGCTCGAAGAGCCGGCTCGCGACCCGGTCGGCCACGAGCGTGCCGACGTGGCCGGCGATGGCCTCGGCCGCCGCGCCGGACGCGGTGACGGAGATCGAGCTCATGCCCGGACCTTGTCCATCTCGGCGCGGACGCCGTCGAGCAGCTCGCCCCAGGACTTCTCGAACTTGTCGACGCCCTCCTCCTCGAGCAGGTCGACGACCTCGGTGTAGGAGACGCCGACGCCGTCGAGCTGGTCGAGCACGTCGGAGGCCTCCTCGTAGGCGCCGGTGACGGTGTCGCCGTGGATGTCGGCGTGGTCAGCGGTGGCCTCGAGCGTCTTGCCCGGCATCGTGTTGACGACGTCGGCCGCGACGAGCTGGTCGACGTACATCGTGTCGGGGTAGGCGGGGTCCTTGACGCCGGTCGAGGCCCACAGCGGGCGCTGGACGTTGGCGCCGGCGTCGGCGAGCGTGCCCCAGCGCGGCGTCGAGAAGACCTCCTCGAATGCCTGGTAGGCGAGGCGGGCGTTGGCCAGGCCGGCCTTGCCGCGCAGGCCCCTGGCCGTGTCGGTGCCGATGGCGTCGAGGCGCTTGTCGATCTCGGTGTCGACGCGCGAGACGAAGAACGAGGCGACCGAGTGGAGCGTGCTCAGGTCGTGGCCGTTCGCCTGCGCCTTCTCGAGACCCTCGAGGTAGGCGTTCATGACGGCGCGGTAGCGCTCGAGGGAGAAGATGAGCGTCACGTTGACGCTGATGCCCTCGGCGATGCCGGCCGTGATGGCCGGCAGGCCGGCCTTGGTGGCCGGGATCTTGATGAGGACGTTCGGCCGGTCGACGTCGCCGTACAGCTGCTTGGCCTGCTCGACGGTCTTGTCGGTGTCGTGCGCGAGGCGCGGGTCGACCTCGATGGAGACCCGGCCGTCGACGCCCTTGCTCGACTCGTAGAGCGGGAGGAAGAGGTCGCAGGCGCTGCGCACGTCCGACGTCGTCAGCTCGTGCACGACCTCGTCGACGTCCTTGCCGGCGTTCGTCAGCGCGGCGAGGTCCTCGTTGTAGCGCTCGCCCTTCGACAGGGCCGCCTGGAAGATCGACGGGTTGGAGGTGACGCCGACGACGTTCCGCTCGGTGATGAGCTCGGAGATCCTGCCGGTCTCGAGGAGCTCGCGGGAGAGGTCGTCGAGCCAGATCGAGACGCCGGCGTCGGAGAGGGCCTGGGTGTTCGGGTTGGTCATGATGGGTGTCCCCTTCTCGTGGAAGTCAGGTGGGGTCAGGTCGGCGGGCCGGGGCCGGCGGTCAGGCCTGGGCCGACGCGGCAGCCGCGCCGGAGGCCACGTCGGTGCCCATGACGTCGGTGGCGGCGCTCTGCTCCGCGCGGGCCGGGTTGGTCTCGGTGATGCGCGGGGCGGTGCGGCCGGAACCGACCGTGCCGCCGGCGGCCTTGAGGGAGTCCTTGGCGGCCTTGACGACGGCGTCGGCGGTGATGCCGAACTCGCGGAAGAGCGTCTGGTAGTCGGCCGAGGCACCGAAGTGCTCGATGCTGACGATCCGGCCGGCGTCGCCGACGAGGTCGTGCCAGCCCATCGACACCCCGGCCTCGACGCTGACGCGCGCGCGAACCGCGGGGGGCAGCACCTTGTCCTGGTAGGAACGGCTCTGCTTCTCGAACCATTCCCGGCAGGGCATCGACACCACGCGGGTCGAGACCTTCGACTTCTCGAGCTTCTCGGCGGCCTCGACCGCGAGCTGCACCTCGGAGCCGGTGGCGATGAGGATGACGTCGGGGTCGCCCGCACGCGACTCCTCGACGAGGACGTAGGCGCCCTTGGCGACGCCGCTGGCATTGCCGTACTTCGTGCGGTCCCACGTCGGGACGGCCTGGCGCGTCAGGCACATCGCGGCGGGACCGTCGGTCTTGGTGAGGATCTGCGCCCATGCGGCCGCGGTCTCGTTGGCGTCGGCCGGCCGGACGACGTCGAGGCCCGGGATGGCGCGGAGCGCGGCGAGGTGCTCGATCGGCTGGTGGGTCGGGCCGTCCTCGCCGAGGCCGATGGAGTCGTGCGTCCACACGTAGGTGACCGGTGCCTGCTGGATGGCGGCGAGGCGCACGGCCGGGCGCATGTAGTCGGAGAAGACGAGGAAGGTGCCGCCGTAGGGACGCGTCAGCCCCTCGAGCGCGATCCCGTTGAGGATCATGCCCATCCCGTTCTCGCGGATGCCGAAGTGGAGCGTGCGGCCGTACGGGCCGCCCTTCCACTCGCGGGTCTGCTTGCCGCTGGGGATGAAGGAGGGCTGGCCCTCCATCGTCGTGTTGTTCGACTCGGCGAGGTCGGCCGAGCCGCCCCACAGCTCGGGCATGACGTCGGCGAGGGCGCCGAGCACCTTGCCGGACGCGGCCCGCGTCGCGACGCCCTTGGCGTCGGCCGGGAACGTCGGCAGGGCGCGCTTGAGACCCTTCGGGGCCTCCTTGGCGAGGATGCGGTCGAGCAGCGCTGCGCGGTCGGGGTTGGCCTTGCGCCACGCCTTGAAGCCCTTGTCCCACTCGCGGTGGGCGGCCTTGCCGCGCTTGCCGACGTCGCGGGCGTGCTTGAGGACGGCGGGCTCGACGGTGAAGTCCTTCTTCGGGTCGAAGCCGAGCAGCTCCTTGGTCGCACCGATCTCGGCGTCGCCGAGGGCCGAGCCGTGGGACTTGCCGGTGTTCTGCTTCGTCGGCGCGGGCCACGCGATGATGGTGTGGAGCACGACGAGCGTCGGCTTGTCGCGCACCTTCTCGCCGCTCTTGATCGCGGCGAGGAGGGCGTCGACGTCCTCGACGTAGGTGGCACCGTCGGCGTCCTTGCGCCAGTCGACTTGGGCGACGTGCCAGCCATAGGCCTCGAACCGCGCGGCGACGTCCTCGCTGAAGGCGATGTCGGTGTCGTCCTCGATGGAGATCTGGTTGGCGTCGTAGACGACGGTGAGGTTGCCGAGCTCCTGGTGGCCGGCGAGGGCGCACGCCTCGTGGCTGACGCCCTCCTGCATGTCGCCGTCGGAGGCGACGACGTAGACGTGGTGGTCGAAGGGGCTCGTGCCGGGCTTGGCGTCGGGGTCGAAGAGGCCCCGCTGGCGGCGCTGCGCCATGGCCATGCCGACGGCCGAGGCGAGGCCGGAACCGAGCGGGCCGGTCGTGATCTCGACACCCTTGGTGTGGTGGACCTCGGGGTGGCCGGGCGTCTGGGAGCCCCACGTGCGCAGCGCCTTGAGGTCGTCGAGCGACAGGCCGTAGCCGGACAGGTAGAGCTGGATGTACTGCGTCAGGCTCGAGTGGCCGCACGACAGGACGAAGCGGTCGCGGCCGAGCCACGACGGGTCGGACGGGTCGTGGGTCATGACGTTCTGGTAGAGCAGGTAGGCCAGCGGGGCCAGCGACATGGCCGTGCCCGGGTGGCCGTTGCCGACCCTCTGCACCGCGTCGGCGGCGAGCAGACGCGTCGTGTCGACGGCGCGGACGTCGAGGTCGCTCCAGCCAGCCTTCTTTGCGACAGGGCGGGGGAGGCCCGGGTCTCGTTGTGCCAGCAGGTCCTTGGTGCTCTTCGTCGACCTCGAACGGGTGGGATTCTTCGCCTTCGTGGCGGTGCTGGACACGGACCGGTCTCCTTCGGACGAGGTGGATCGCGTAACGGCACGAGCCTAGTCCCGCCCGTGTGAGCGACGACACCACGCCCGTCCCGTGGTCACGCGTGGTGCCGCACGGCCCGGGCGGGCTCCCGAGGAGGGTCTGCTGGCAGGGGAGCCGGGCTCCGTTCCGGCGCGGCACGTGGCGCGTCGGTGAAGGGACGGTGCGGTGTCTCGCCGGTCTGGCGACGGTCTAGACTTGCCGCGCAATGCTCTGTACGCCGTGGGTCGTACCCGGTGGTCGGAGCGACGAACCAGCGGTGAGGATCTCAGTGACAACGGTGGACCCCCGCGCCGACCTGTCGGCGTTGCACGGTCCGGACGGCAGTGGGGTGAAGTTCCTCGTCGGGCAGTACGTCTCCCTGATGAAGCCGCGGATCATCGAGCTGCTCCTCATCACGACGATCCCCGTCATGTTCCTCGCGCAGCAGGGCGTGCCGAACCTCTGGCTCGTCGTCGCGACCGTCGTCGGCGGCACGCTGTCGGCCGGCGCGGCGAACACGCTCAACTGCTACATCGACCGCGACATCGACGCCGTCATGCACCGCACGAGCCGCCGCCCGCTCGTCACCGGCACGATCTCCCCCCGGGGAGCGCTGGTCTTCGGCGTGGCCCTCACCGTCGGGTCGACGCTCTGGCTCGGGCTGCTCGTCAACTGGCTGAGCTCCGGCCTCGCGCTCGCGGCGCTGCTGTTCTACGTCTTCGGCTACACGCTGCTGCTCAAGCGACGCACCGCCCAGAACATCGTGTGGGGCGGCGCGGCCGGTTGCATGCCGGTCCTCATCGGCTGGTCGGCCGTCACCGGCACCGTCAGCTGGTCGGCGTTCATCCTCTTCCTCGTCATCTTCTTCTGGACGCCGCCGCACTACTGGCCGCTGTCGATGCGCTACAAGGACGACTACACCGCCGCGCACGTGCCGATGCTGCCCGTCGTCGAGCGGTTCGTCGTGGTGGCCAGGCAGGTCGTCGTCTACTCGTGGGCGATGGTCCTCACCTCGCTGGCCCTCATCCCGGTCCAGCGCGTCGGATGGGTCTACACGGTGGCGGCGCTCGTCTCCGGCGTCCTGTTCCTCACCGAGGCGCACCGTCTGCTGGCGCGCGCACGCGCCGGCGTCGCCCAGGACGCGCTCAAGCCGATGCGCCTGTTCCACTTCTCCATCACGTACCTGACGCTGCTCTTCGTCGGCGTCGCGCTCGATCCCATCTGGCACCTGCCGCTGCCGTTCCTGCGCTGAGCGCGTCCCTGGCGTCGTCGCCGCGTCAGAGGGTCAGTCAGAGGGTCAATCAGAGGGTCGGCGTGCCGTCCTCGAGGTAGACCGTCGGGGCGTCGCCTCCGAGGCCGGCGACGACCTCGAGCAGGCGTCGGTTGTACGGGGCGACGCGTCCGGCCCACTCGTGCGGCTCGGTCCAGTGCACGGCGGCGACCTCCCGACGCTGCAACCGGGCCGGGTCGAGGACGCCAGGGTCCAGCGTGCCGAGGTCGAAGACGAAGACCGTGGCGTCGGCCCAGCCGTGCAGGGCGGGCAGCCAGTTGACGGCGAGCAGCGAGCGCACGGTGACGTCGAGGGCGAGCTCCTCGCGCAGCTCGCGCACGACGCAGGCCGCAGGCGACTCGTGCCGGTCGACGACGCCGCCGGGCAGGTCCCACTCGCGCTTGTAGACGAGCTCGAGGAGCAGGAGCCGGCCCTCGGGAGAGCGGAGCACCCCCTGGGCGATGGCGCGCTTGGTCGGCAGCGTGGAGTCGAGCATCGCGGTGAAGCCGTCGTGGCTGTCGGGTGCCGGGTCGTCGCGGCGGCGGCCGAGCACGACGGTGTCGGTGCGGGCGCCGCCGAGCGTCGCGTTGCCCCGCAGCAGCCCCTCGCGGAGCAGTCCGGCGCGCAGGGCCGTCCGCAACGACGCGCGGTTGGCCGGGTTGACGTGGGCCTCGACGCGTTCGAGGCCGAGCTCGGCGAAGGCCCACGCGACGAGCAGGCGCACGGCGCGCCAGGCCAGGCCCTGCCCGCGCGACGGCGCGTAGACGAGCCACGACAGGACGCCGACGCCGGGCTCGGAGCGGCGCACGTCGACCGAGCCCGCAGGGTGGCCGCGCCACTCGACGAGGAAGGTCGCCTTGGCCCGGTCGTCGGCCCACTCGTCGTGGGTGCGCCCGATCCACTCGAGGTGCTCGTCGGCGGGCGGCACGACGTCGGGGAAGTCGAACCAGTGGGCGATCTCGGCGTCGTGCAGCAGGCGGGTGACCTCGCTGTCCTCGGCCCGCCAGGGCCGCAGCACGAGGTCGCCGTCACGCAGGGTCGGCTGCTCGCTCACGCGCCCAGCCTAGGCAGCGCCGGGCGCCGTCGGTCAGACGGGGGAGCGGCGCGTCGACAGGACGCCCCACGTGAGTGCCGTCGCGAGCAGCGCGGCGCCGATCATGTGGAGCAGCACGAGCAGCTCGGGCAGGCCGGTGAAGTACTGCACGTAGCCGATGAGCCCCTGCAGCAGCGTCACGACGAGGACGAGGTCGAAGGAGCGGCGGGCGCGGTCGGTCGTCGCCGTGATGCGTACCGCCACGAGCGTCGCCACGACGAGGCCGCAGAAGAGCATGACGGCGTCGGCGTGCATCCACGAGACGAAGCGCGGGTCGAAGCCGGTACGTGCCGGTCGGTCGGCGTCGCCGGAGTGCGGGCCCGAACCCGTGACGATCGTGCCGAGGACGAGCACGACCACGCCGACGGCGGCCGTGAGGTGCGCGACGCGTCGGGCCAGCGGGTGCACGAGCACCTCGCCCGGACCGTCCTGCTCGTCGAGGGCACCGCGCACGAGGGCCGTCGAGAGCGCGACGAGCGCCATCGACAGGAGGAAGTGCGACATGACGGTCCACGGGTTGAGGCCGGTGAGCACCGTGATGCCGCCGAGGACCGCCTGGGCCGGGATGCCCGCGAGGACCCCGACGGCGACGGCCTGCAGGCGTCGACGCTGCGGCCAGTGCGTCGCGACGACCCAGACGGCGACGAGCGCGAGGACGGTCACGACGAACGTCAGCGTGCGGTTGCCGAACTCGACGAGGTCGTGGAACGAGCTCGCCGGCGTGCGGACCGGGGTGAAGGAGCCCGGCTGGCACTCGGGCCACGTCGAGCAGCCGAGGCCGCTGCCGGTGAGGCGCACGATGCCGCCCGTGGCCACGATGCCGATCTCGCCGACGAGGTTCGCGACGAGCAGCGGCATCACCCACCGCTGGGGCGCGGCCGGGACGCGCAGCCGCGTCAGCAGCCGGGACAACCCGGTGGGGGCCTCCGTCGAGGGTGCAGGGGCGAACACGGGCGTCGACACGACACGAGGGTACGGGCAGGAGCCCGCCGGGCCGGAATCGCCCTCGCCTTCGCCCTCGCCCGCCGACCTCAGCCCAGGCCGTGCCAGACGGCCGCCGAGCCGGCGTGCCCGGCGAGGACGACCGTGGTGGTGGCCGCCGCCGCGGCGACGACGGCGAGGACCGACAGGACGGTGTCGATGGGGCGGGACCGGGTGGACTGCTCCTCGGGCGGGCGCACGAACCACACGAGCGCGAGCGTCAGCACCATGAAGAGGAAGCCGACGACCTTGGCGCGGTCACCCCACGTCTGGTGCTGGGCCAGCAGTGCGAAGTCGGTCGTGCCCGGGCGCACCGCCGAGACGCGTCGGAGCAGCTGCTCGCCGCTCTCGGCGGCCACGAACGCCGAACCCCCGGAGATCACGGCCCCGACGGCCGTCGGCCAGCGCAGGACGCGTCGCCACCGAGGGCGCACCGCGTAGCCGACGGCCGCGAGCGCCGACAGCGGCACGAACACGACCACGGCGTGGATGACGAGGGCGTGCATCGGCAGCCCGAAGATGTAGTCGAACACGGTCGCCTCTCCTCCGGGGACCCGGTTGACGCGGTGGGCCCCGGTGCGCTCAGTGTCCCGCAGGGGCTCGCGGTGGCGCGGCGTCCGGGACGGTCAGTCGTCGAAACGGAAGAAGCGCGCAGCGAGCACGGTCGCGACGACGCCCCACCCGAGGACGACGAGCAGGGCCGGGAGGTTCAGCGAGCCGTGCACGAGCGCCGACCGGAGCCCGTCGGCGAGGCCGGCCGAGGGCAGCACCGCCGCGACGTGCGAGAGCCCGGCGGGCAGCTCGCTGCGCGGCACGATGACCCCGCCCAGACCGAGCAGGAGCACCCACACGAGGTTGGCCAGCGCGAGGACCGCCTCGGCGCGCAGCGTCCCCGCGAGCAGCATCGCGAGCGCGACGAAGGCCCAGGTGCCGACGACGACGAACACGAGCGCCCACACGACGCCGCCGGCCGCGGGCTGCCAGCCGAGGACGAGCCCGAGCCCCGCCATGACGACGAGCTGCACGGCCACGACGGCGAGGGTCGCCACCGCCTTGGCGACGACGAGGCCGCTCCGACCGAGCGGTGTCACGCCGAGGTAGCGCAGCACGCCGTAGCGGCGGTCGAACCCGGTGGAGATGGCCTGGGCCGTGAAGGCCGCCGACACGACGCAGAGGGCGAGGACGCCCGGGACCGCGAGGTCGATCCGACGCCCGTCGCCGAGGGAGGGGGCGCTCGTCATGCTGAGCCCGACGAGGGCGAGGGCCGGCAGGACGAGGGACACGAGCAGCTGCTCGCCGTTGCGCAGCAGGCTGCCGACCTCGAACGAGGCCTGGGCCAGGACCCGCTCCCGGGCGGGCGCGGCGCCGCGGCCGCTCCCGGTCGCGCGGCCGGCCGGGGACGGCGCGGGAGTCGGTGCGGCGGTCATGCGGCTCCCTTGCGGGTCAGGCTGAAGTAGACGTCCTCGAGCGAGCGCTCGCCGGCGACCTCCGCCGGGGTGCCCTCGGCGACGGTGCGCCCGGCGTTCATGATGACGAGGTGGTCGGCGAGGCGCTCGGCCTCCTCGAACGAGTGCGTAGTGACGACGACCGTGACCCCGGCGTCGCGCTGCCCGGCCACGAGGTCCCAGACATCGAGGCGCCCGTGGGGGTCGAGGCCTGCAGCAGGCTCGTCGAGGAAGAGGACGTCGGGGCGGGGGAGCAGCGCTGCCGCGAGGGCCAGGCGCTGCTTCTGCCCGCCGGAGAGGCGGCGCACGGTCGTGCCGGCGAAGTCGGTGATGCCGAGCAGCCGGGCCAGCTCGTCGACGTCGGCCGGTTCGGCGTAGAAGCGGGCCAGGTGGCGCAGCAGGCGCATCGGTCTGGTGCCGTTGGGCAGGCCGCCGGACTGGAGCATGACGCCGACGCGGGCCCGGTGGTCCGCCCCCGCCTGCCAGGGGTCGACGTCGAGCACTCGCGCCTCTCCGGAGTCGGGCCGGCCGAGGCCGACGGCGCACTCGATCGCGGTCGTCTTGCCGGCGCCGTTGGGGCCGAGGACGGCGGTGACGAGGCCGGCAGGGGCGCTCCACGAGAGGCCGTCGAGGGCGGCGACGTCACCGAACGAGCGGTGCAGGCCGGTCAGTGTCACCGCTGCGGTCATGGCTGATGAGTCTAGGCTCGGTGCCGGGACGGTCCGTCACCGCACCGGCCTCACTAAGCCTCACCTAGCCGCACCCAGCCGCGCCGGCCTGCGCCGACCTGCACCGGACGCGGCGAGGCAGTACCGTCCCGCCGACCCCTCGCACCCCTCATCGCACCACCACGACGCCGAGACCCGAGAAGCCGGAGACCCACCCCCGTGAAGATCGACCCCGCCGCCCGACCGTTCACCGCCATGGCCGCGGTGCCCACCGTCGTCGCGGCACTCGCCCGCAAGCCCCGGACGACCCTCGCCCTCGGCCTGCTCACCGCAGGCGTCACCCTCTTCTTCCGCGACCCCGACCGCACCCCGGACGCGACGCCGGTCACCGACCCCGACGTCGTGCTCGCCCCCGCCGACGGCATCGTCATGCACGTCGGCGAGCCGCAGCCGGGCATCGCCCCGCCGGGGCAGTGGCAGCAGGTGAGCATCTTCCTGTCGCTGCTCGACGTGCACATGAACCGGTCTCCCTACGGCGGACGCGTCGTCGACGTCACGCACACCCCCGGGCGCTTCCTGGCCGCCTACCGCGCCGAGAGCGCCACGAAGAACGAGCGCAGCGAGATCGTCGTCGAGCGCGAGGTCGCCGGGACCGTCCGACGCGTCGTCTACCGCCAGCTCGTCGGCCAGCTCGCCCGACGCATCGTCACGCGCATCGCCCCGGGCGAGGACGTGCCGACCGGAGCCCGGATGGGGCTGATGAAGTTCGGGTCGCGGATGGACGTCTTCGTGCCGCCGGAGGTGGTGCTCGAGGTGAGCAAGGGCAAGCGGGCCATCGGCGGTGAGACCGTCCTCGGCCGATTCCCGGCCGCCGACGCCGACGGCGCGAACGGCGCTGCCGTGACGACCGCGACGGACGCCTCGTGAGCGGCGATCCCGCGGCCGAGTCGCAGCGCCGCCCCCGCCGTGGCGGCCGCGTCACCCGCGGCATCAGGCTCGTCTCGGCCACCGGTGCGCGCGTCGTCCCGTGGAGCCGGCTCAACCCGCGCGTGCGGGCCCGGGCCGTCCTGCCGAGCCTCTTCACGCTCGGCAACATGCTGTGCGGCTTCTCGGCGGTGCTGCTCTCGTTCCAGGGCCGGTTCCGCGCGGCCGCCGTGCTCATCGGCATCTCGATCGTCCTCGACATCTGCGACGGCGCCGTGGCCCGTGCCGTCGGGGCGATCACGCCGTTCGGCCTGCAGTTCGACTCGCTGGCCGACCTCATCTCCTTCGGCATCGCTCCCGCGGTGCTCGTGTACACGTGGGCGCTGCCGGCGCACCCCGTGTGGGCGTGGGCGGGGGCGATGTTCTGGCTCGCGTGCGCGGCCTACCGCCTGGCCCGTTTCAACGTCACCATCGACCCGCTCGCCGACAAGCGGTACTTCGTCGGGCTGGCCAGTCCCGGGGCCGCCGGCGTCGTCATCGCCACGGTCATGGCGATCGGCGACCCGCTCTACGACTGGGCGCCGCTGCTGCCCATCGCCGCCGGCGTCGTGCCCGCGGCCCTCATGGCGTCCTCGTTCCGGTTCCGCTCGTTCCGCGACCTGCTCTCGCCGCGGCACCTGCGCATCTCGGTCCCGCTCGGCGTGCTCCTCGTGCTCGGGCTCATCTTCTTCCCCGGCGCCACGGGCATGGTCGTGGCCTACGGCTACGTCCTCACCTGCCCGCTCGGCTGGGTGACGGCCCCGCTGCGGCGTCGCTGGTTCGGCCCGTCCGCCGTCGCCCCACCCCGCACCAAGCTGCCCTCGGTCATCATGCCGCCGGAGCCGACGCCCGAGGAGGACGCCGACTCCTACGACGATGCGTACGGCGACGATGGCTACGGCGAGGACGAGGAGGAGGACGCCGCCGAGCGCCGGGAGCGCGACGAGGAGGAGTGAGGGGCCTCGGGAGGCGCTCGTGACGCGTCGTGAGGCCCCGGTGGCGAGGCCCGGAAGGCCCCGGTCGTCCGGTTAGGGGGGCCTAACTGGAACTCCGGCGAGCAATTACGTCACAATGGTGTTGTGTTTTTCCCTGAGCACGCACCGCGCGAGGGCCGGGACGGCGAGCACGGCTCGCCGCTCGAGTCCCGGACGCGCTCGCGCGTGCTCCACATGGTCTCGGTCGACGGGCCGGTCACGGCCGCGGAGCTCGGCCGCCACCTCGACCTCACCCCGGCCGCCGTCCGGCGCCACCTCGACGCCCTCGTCGAGCAGGGGGCCGTCGTGCCCCACGAGCCGGCCGGCCAGCGTCGGGGCCGGGGTCGACCGGCCCGCGCCTACGTCGTGTCCGAGGTCGGCCACCGCTCGCTCGAGGCCGACTACGACTCGCTCGCCGTCGAGGTGCTCCGGTTCCTCGAGGACCGCGCCGGCAGCGGCGCCGTCGGTGCCTTCGCCCGTGAGCGCGTCGCGGCGCTCGAGGAGCGCTACGCACCGCGTCTCGCGGCCGCCGGTGACGACCCCGCCGCGCGCGCCGAGGTGCTCGTCGAGGCCCTGAGCGAGGACGGCTTCGCCGCCACGGCGCGACCCGTCGGCAGCGGCGGTCTCACCGGCGTCCAGCTGTGCCAGGGACACTGCCCGGTGCAGCACGTCGCCGAGGAGTTCCCGCAGTTCTGCGAGGCCGAGACCGACGCCTTCTCACGCCTCCTCGGCGTCCACGTGCAGCGTCTGGCCACCCTCGCCGGCGGCCACCACGTGTGCACCACCTTCATCCCGACCGGTGGACTCGCGCGGAAGACCGCGGAGGCCGCCGGTGTTGCCCCACGCGTTGCCCCCGGTGCCGCCAGCACCACTGGAACGACCAGCACGACCGCACGGAACGACCGCACGCACGTCAAGGAAGGTTCCTCATGACCACCCACATCGAAGAGCTGAACCCGGGTCTGAAGGACATCGGGCGCTACGAGTACGGCTGGGCCGACGCCGACACCGCCGGTGCCACCGCGCGTCGTGGTCTCTCCGAGGAGGTCGTCCGTGACATCTCCGCCCGCAAGAGCGAGCCGGAGTGGATGACCAAGCTGCGTCTCAAGGGCCTGAGCCTGTTCGACAAGAAGCCCATGCCGTCGTGGGGCTCGGACCTCACCGGCATCGACTTCCAGAACATCAAGTACTTCGTGAAGTCCACCGAGAAGCAGGCGACCACCTGGGACGAGCTGCCCGAGGACATCAAGAACACCTACGACCGCCTCGGCATCCCCGAGGCCGAGAAGCAGCGTCTCGTCGCAGGCGTCGCCGCGCAGTACGAGTCGGAGGTCGTGTACCACCAGATCCGCGAGGACCTCGAGGCGCAGGGCGTCATCTTCCTCGACACCGACACCGCCCTCAAGGAGCACGAGGACGTCTTCCGCGAGCACTTCGCGACCGTGATCCCGGCCGGCGACAACAAGTTCGCGGCGCTCAACACGGCGGTGTGGTCCGGCGGCTCGTTCATCTACGTGCCCAAGGGCGTCCACGTCGACATCCCGCTGCAGGCCTACTTCCGGATCAACACCGAGAACATGGGTCAGTTCGAGCGCACCCTGATTATCGCCGACGAGGACTCGTACGTGCACTACGTCGAGGGCTGCACGGCGCCGATCTACAAGTCGGACTCTCTGCACTCGGCGGTCGTCGAGATCATCGTCAAGAAGAACGCCCGCGTGCGCTACACGACGATCCAGAACTGGTCGAACAACGTCTACAACCTCGTCACCAAGCGCGCCACCTGCGAGGAGGGCGCGACGATGGAGTGGATCGACGGCAACATCGGCTCCAAGGTGACGATGAAGTACCCGGCCGTCTTCCTCATGGGCGAGCACGCCAAGGGCGAGACGCTCTCGATCGCCTTCGCCGGCGAGGGCCAGCACCAGGACACCGGCTCCAAGATGGTGCACGCCGCTCCGAACACGAAGAGCTCGATCATCAGCAAGTCGGTCGCCCGTGGCGGCGGTCGGGCCTCCTACCGCGGCCTCGTGCAGGTGCTCGAGGGCGCCTCGCACTCGGCCTCGACGGTGCGCTGCGATGCGCTGCTCGTCGACACGATCAGCCGCTCCGACACCTACCCCTACGTCGACATCCGCGAGGACGACGTGTCCATGGGCCACGAGGCGACGGTCTCGAAGGTGTCCGAGGACCAGCTGTTCTACCTCATGTCCCGCGGCATGGCCGAGGACGAGGCCATGGCCATGATCGTGCGCGGCTTCATCGAGCCGATCGCCCGTGAGCTGCCCATGGAGTACGCCCTCGAGCTCAACCGCCTCATCGAACTCCAGATGGAAGGAGCCGTCGGCTGATGTCCGTTGCCGACACGCTCGTCGACACGGGTAGCTCCGTGGCCGACGCCGCCAACCGTGCCCACACCGACTCCGCCGCGGCCTTCGTGCCGGACCAGTCGCGCGCCGAGCGCACCGCGTCGTTCGACGTCGCGGCGTTCCCGGTGCCGAACGGCCGTGAGGAGGAGTGGCGCTTCACCCCGGTCAAGAAGCTGAAGGGCGTCCTCGCCGAGGGTGCCACCGGCACGCTCGAGGCCGACACCCAGCTGCCCGAGGGCGTCACCACCTCGACGGTCACCGCCGACGAGGCCCGGGCCCTCGGCATCCTGCCGCCGCAGGACCGCGCCGCGGTCGTCGCGGGCGCCGCCACGGGTGCCGTCCTCGTCGACATCGCCGACGAGGCCGAGCTCGACGCGCCGGTGCGCGTCTCGCTCGTCGGCCGCGGCGGCGAGCCGGTGCACGGCCACCTCGTCGTGCGCGCCGGTCGCTTCTCGAAGGCCACCGTCGTCGTCGAGCACACCGGCTCGGCGCAGTACTCCCAGCTGCTCTCCGTCGTCACCGGCGACGGGTCCGACCTCACGGTCGTCTCGGTGCAGCGGTGGGACGACGACGCGGTCCACCTCGCCCAGCACGACGCGCTCGTCGGGCGCGACTCCCGCTACAAGCACCTCGCGGTGACGCTGGGCGGCGAGGTCGTCCGCGTCAACGCCAACGTGCGCTACGCGGGTCCGGGCGGTGACGCCACGCTGCTCGGCGTCTACTTCGCCGACGCCGGCCAGCACCTCGAGCACCGGTCCTACATCGACCACAACGAGGCGCACTGCAAGAGCCGGGCCACCTACAAGGGCGCGCTCCAGGGCGAGACGGCCCGCACGGTCTGGGTCGGCGACGTCCTGATCCGCGCCGAGGCCGAGGGCACCGACACCTACGAGCTCAACCGCAACCTCGTGCTCACCGACGGCGCGCGCGCCGACTCGGTGCCGAACCTCGAGATCGAGACCGGTGAGATCGAGGGCGCCGGGCACGCCTCTGCCACGGGCCGGTTCGACGACCTGCAGCTGTTCTACCTGCAGTCGCGCGGCATCACCGAGGACGAGGCCAAGCGCCTCGTCGTGCGTGGCTTCTTCGCCGACATCATCCGCGAGATCCCGCTCGCCGACCTGCGTGACGAGATCACCGCGGCGATCGAGGAGGAGCTCGCCTCCACGGCCTACGCGGCCGCCACCCAGCAGACCCCCAGCACCACGAACACCAAGGAGAACTGACCCGATGAGCACGCTCGAGATCAAGGGACTGACGGTCTCGGTCGAGACCGAGGACGGCCCCAAGGAGATCCTGCGCGGGGTCGACCTCACCGTGAAGTCGGGGGAGACGCACGCGATCATGGGGCCCAACGGCTCCGGCAAGTCGACGCTGGCCTACAGCATCGCCGGCCACCCGAAGTACACCGTCACCGGCGGCACCGTGACGCTCGACGGCGAGGACGTCCTCGCGATGACCGTCGACGAGCGCGCCCGCGCCGGCCTGTTCCTCGCGATGCAGTACCCCGTCGAGGTGCCCGGCGTCACGGTGAGCAACTTCCTGCGCACCGCCAAGACCGCGGTCGACGGCGAGGCCCCGAAGCTGCGCACCTGGGTCAAGGAGGTCAAGGAGGCCATGAACAACCTCCGCATGGACCCCGCCTTCGCCGAGCGCTCGGTCAACGAGGGCTTCTCCGGTGGTGAGAAGAAGCGCCACGAGATCCTCCAGATGGAGCTGCTCAAGCCGAAGGTGGCCGTCCTCGACGAGACCGACTCCGGCCTCGACGTCGACGCCCTGAAGATCGTCTCCGAGGGCGTCAACCGCGCCAAGGAGAACAGCGACCTCGGCGTCCTGCTCATCACGCACTACACGCGGATCCTGCGCTACATCAAGCCCGACTTCGTGCACGTGTTCGTCGAGGGCAAGATCGTCGAGGAGGGCGGCCCCGAGCTCGCCGACCGTCTCGAGGACGAGGGCTACGACCGCTACACGACGACGGCGGCGGCGGGGGCCTGACCACCGTGCCGGACGTCCAGCCGTTCACGGACCGGGAGCTCGCCGCACTGCGCGGCGAGTTCCCGATCCTGGCGCGCTCGGTCCGTGACGGCAGGCCGCTCGTCTACCTCGACTCGGGGGCGACGTCGCACAAGCCGACCGCCGTCCTCGACGCCGAGCGCGCGTTCTACGAGCAGCACAACGCCGCCGTGCACCGCGGCGCGCACCAGCTCGCCGAGGAGGCCACCGACGACTTCGAGGGCGCCCGTGCGACGGTCGCCGCGTTCGTCGGGGCTCAGGCCGACGAGGTCGTGTTCACCAAGAACGCCACCGAGGCGCTCAACCTCGTCGCGTACGCGTTCTCGAACGTGGCGCCGACCGACGAGCCCAAGGACGAGCGGTTCGTGCTCGGCCCGGGCGACGAGGTGCTCGTCACCGAGATGGAGCACCACGCCAACCTCGTGCCGTGGCAGGAGCTGTGCCGCCGCACCGGCGCCACCCTGCGCTGGGTGCCCGTCGCGGCCGACGGCACGCTCGAGCTCTCGACGCTGCCCGACCTGCTCACCGAGCGCACGAAGGTCTTCGCGTTCACGCACGTGTCCAACGTGCTCGGCACCGTCAACCCGGTCACCGAGCTCGCGCAGCGGGCCCACGCCGTCGGGGCGCTCGTCGTCGTCGACGCGTGCCAGTCGGTGCCGCACCTGGCCGTCGACGTCTCGATGCTCGGAGCCGACTTCATCGCCTTCAGCGGCCACAAGGTCTACGGACCGATGGGCGTCGGGGTCCTCTGGGGCCGCGCCGAGCTGCTCGAGGTCATGCCGCCGTTCCTCACCGGGGGCTCGATGATCGAGCTCGTGACGATGGAGCGCTCGACGTACGCGCCGGCGCCGCAGAAGTTCGAGGCGGGCGTGCCGAACGCGGCCCAGGCCGTGGGCCTGGCCGCCGCGGTGCGTTGGGTGGAGGGTGTCGGCATCGACCGCATCCACGCCCACGAGGCCGCGCTCGTCGACGCGCTCCTCGCCGGCCTCGCCGAGCGGCCGTGGGTCCGCGTCGTCGGCCCGCCGCGCGGCGTCGACCGGGGTGGGGCTGTCGCGTTCGTCGTCGACGGCGTCCACGCCCACGACGTCGGGCAGGTGCTCGACGACGCCGGTGTCGCCGTCCGCGTCGGGCACCACTGCGCGTGGCCGCTGCACCGCGTCCTCGACGCCGCCGCGACGACCCGCGCGTCCTTCGGCGTGCACAACGGCCTCGACGACGTGCAGTCGCTGCTCGACGCGCTCGACCGCGTGCCGGGCATCTTCGGCATCGACGTCTCCGACACCGACCCCGACGCCGACCTCGAGGCGCGTCACGACGCCCGCGCCCTGCGCGGCGAGGCCGAGAGCACGCGGGAGGCGAGCTGATGGACCTCTACCAGGAGCTCATCCTCGACCACTCGAAGCGGCCGCACCACGCCGGCCTGCGCGAGCCGTTCGACGCCGAGGTGCACCACATCAACCCGACGTGCGGCGACGAGGTCACCCTCCGCGTCGACGTGTCGGGTGAGGGCGGCGACGCCGTCGTGACCGACGTGTCCTACGACGCGCGCGGCTGCTCGATCTCGGTCGCCAGCTCGTCCGTCCTCGCCGAGGAGGTCATCGGCCGCCCCGTCGCGGAGGCGCTCGCGACCTTCGAGGCGATGCGTGCGATGCTCACCTCCAAGGGCGCCGTGAAGGGCGACGAGGAGGTCATCGGCGACGGTGTCGCCTTCGCCGGCGTCGCGAAGTACCCGGCCCGCGTCAAGTGCGCGCTGCTCGGCTGGACCGCTTTCACCGACGCCCTGGCCCGCGCCGGCGTCGACATCTCGATGCCGCGACCCAGCACGACGTCCACCACGAGTTCTGCCTCCCCGCAAGGAGTTTCGTCATGACCGAGACCGTTCCCTCGTCCACCCCGACCAACGTCGCCGACGTCGAAGAGGCGCTGCGTGACGTCGTGGACCCCGAGCTCGGCATCAACGTCGTCGACCTCGGGCTCGTCTACGGCATCACCGTCGACGCCCAGGCGCACGCCGTCATCGACATGACGCTGACGTCCGCGGCCTGCCCGCTGACCGACGTCATCGAGGACCAGACCGCCCAGGCGCTCGAGGGCCTCGTCGCCACGCACCGCATCAACTGGGTGTGGATGCCGCCGTGGGGCCCGGACAAGATCACCGAGGACGGCCGCGAGCAGCTGCGCGCGCTCGGCTTCAACCTCTGACGTCCGCCGACGTGGCAGCCCGGGTCATCGAGGTCGACCCCGACCGGTTCGACCGCTGGATGGCCGGGTTCGCCGAACGGCACGGCCCCTACGACGCCGCCGAGGAGACCACTCCCGGCGGCGTCGTCGTGTCCGCACGTGCGGCCGACGGCTCCACGGCCGTGGCGACGCCGTTCGCGCACGACCCGCTCGGCGTCGTCCTCGTGCGGCGCGGCGGCTACGCGGTGGGGCTCGCGTCAGGTGGGGGGTGGCTCGGCTCGAAGGTCGGGACGCGGCACGTGCAGTCGCGCACGGCCGCGGGCGGGTGGTCCCAGCAGCGGTTCGCCCGGCGTCGGGGCAAGCAGGCCGACGAGCTCGTCGACGCCGTCGTCGGCCATGCCCGACGCGTCCTGCTCGGTGACGACGAGTCACCGGCGGCCGGCGCTCCCGGCGTGCCACGCGCGCTCGTCGTCGGTGGCGACCGTGGCCTCGTGCGGGAGGTGCTCGACGCGTCGGCCCTGCGGGCGCTGCGCGACCTGCCGGTGCGCGAGCTCTACGACCTGCCCGACCCGAAGCGCGACGTGCTCGTGACGGCGCTGCGGCGCGGCCGGGCCGTCCGCATCGAGCTGACCGAGCCGCACTGACTCGCGGTCAGCTGACGGTGTCGACGCCGAAGGTGTTGCACTGGTTGATGTCGCCGGTGCGGTAGCCCTGGGTGAACCACTGCTGCCGTGCCTTCGAGGACCCGTGGGTCCACGTCTCGGGCGTGACGCGGCCCTGCATCTTCTCCTGGATGCGGTCGTCACCCACCGCGGACGCGGCCGAGAGGGCGGACGTGATGTCGGCCTCGGTGATCGGCTTGAGCAGCGTCGTGCCGCTCGCGTCGGTGGTCTCGGTGGCGTGCTTGACCCACGTGCCGGCGAGGCAGTCGGCCATCAGCTCGGTGCGCACCGAGCCGGAGTTCGGGCCCTGCGGGTCCTGCTGCGCCTTGTTGAGGATGCCGAGCAGGTCCTGGATGTGGTGGCCGTACTCGTGCGCCACGACGTACTCCTTGGCCAGCTGCCCGCCGTCGGCGCCGAACTTGCTCTGCAGCTCGGAGAAGAAGCTCGCGTCGATGTAGACCTTGCCGTCGAGGGGGCAGTAGAACGGGCCGACCTGCGAGTTGGCCGTGCCGCAGCCCGAGGGCGTCTGGCCCTGGTAGATCACGGTCTTGGCCGGCTCGTAGTTCATCTGGTACTTCGGCAGGGTCTTGGTCCAGTAGTCCTGCACGCTGTTGACCGTCGCGACGACGAGGCACACGTCGTCCTTGTTGGCGTCGGCGCCCGACTTGCACTGCGAGAAGTCGCTCTGCTGGACCTGCCCGGCGGCCGCCACCTGGCTGTTGTCGAGCTGCTGGGACGGCAGCCCGCCCGTGCCGGCGTCGCCGGACCCGCTGCCGCCCAGGAGCCGGCTGCCGCCGAAGATGAGCAGCAGGACCAGCATGATGAGCCCGCCGATGCCGCCGCCGACCTGGATGCCGCCGGGGAACCCACCACCACCGCCGCCGCCGCCGAGCCCGCCCCCGCCGCTGCCGCTCTCGACCTGCGAGGTGTCCAGCTGCGCGTTGTCGTTGAAGGTCATGTCACGATCCTCGGGTTCAGGGCGGGGGAGTCCCGGTCCGACCGAGTTCACCCTAGCGCCGGGCGCTGGCACGCAGCTGCGTCGCGACGATCTCGTACCCGCTGCGCCGGTACCGGCTCACAACAGACTCATGGCTGTTCCAGAGATGCCTCATGGCCGGCCGGCGCCAACTCGTCTCAGCAGATCCGCTGCATCGCCGTGAAGGAGACGAAGATGAGAGCAGCAGCCGGTTCCCCGTCCGTCCTGCCGTCCGCCGAGTGCCGACGCAGATCTCCGATTCGCAGGTCGGGGCTGCGACGCGGCGCCCTCGGCACGGCCATCGCGGTGGCGGTGGGCCTGGCCGCTGCGGCGCCCTCGATGGCCGCTGGGTCCACCCCGTACGGCGCGACGGTGCAGGACTGGAACGGCTCGGGGACTCCGGGGTGGAGCACCGGGTCGGGCACTGGGTCGGGCACGGGGTCGGGCACGGGTTCGAGCGCGGCGTCCCGGTCGGCGACCGAGGCCGAGTCCGCGGGAGTCGTGCTCATCGACACCGTCCTGCCGTACCAGAACGGCCGGGCCGCCGGCACCGGCATGGTCCTGACCTCGGACGGTCGGGTGCTGACCAACTACCACGTGGTGCAGGGGGCGGGTTCGATACGGGTCACCGTCGCGCGGACCGGCGAGACCTACCAGGCGAGCGTCGTCGGCAGCGACCGGTCGCAGGACGTCGCGCTCCTCCAGCTCGACGGCGCGTCCGGTCTGACGACGATCAAGCCCGACACCGACGACGTGAACGTCGGCGCGCAGGTGACCGCCGTCGGGAACGCCGGTGGCACGGGAACACTGAGCGCGGCGGAGGGCACGATCACCGGGCTCGACGCCTCGGTCACCGCGGCGTCGGAGGACGGGACGTCTCCCGAGACCCTCACCGGCATGGTCGAGACCGACGCCGGCGTCCTCGCCGGCGACTCCGGCGGGCCGCTGTTCGACGCGCAGGGCGAGGTGGTCGGCATCGACACGGCGGGTTCGTCCGGCGGTCCGGCCGACGCGTACGCGATCCCGATCGCCCGCGCCCTCGAGATCGCCCAGCAGATCCAGTCCGGTCACGGGACGAGCACGGTGCGGATCGGCCCGGCGGCCTTCCTCGGGGTCGAGGTCGCCGGCGCCCCGTCGTATGCCGGTGACGGCGCAGGCGGAGGGTTCGTCATGACCCCGGGCGCGCAGGTCAGCGGCGTCGTCAGCGGGGCGGCGGCCGAGAGCGCCGGGCTCCGGGCCGGCGACGTCATCACGAGCCTGGGCGGGCAGGTCGTCTCCTCACCGGACGACGTGTCGGCAGCGCTGGTCGGCGCCAACCCCGGTGACCAGGTGACCGTCGGGTGGACCAGCCAGGACGGCAGCCAGCACACGGCGCCCGTCACGCTCGGAGCCAGCCCGGTCGCCTGACGCAGTGCTCCGCACTCCTCGACACCGACTCGTGCCCCGGGCGGCCCGGGGCACGGGTCACCGCAGGACGAGGGCGAGTGATCCGGCCACGACGATCACGGACTGCAGGCTGTGCACGATGATCGACAGCCAGGCGCTGGTGTAGCGGCGGGCCGGGTAGGCCAGCGCCACGCTGTCGAGCAGGATCTTCGGCATCGCCCACGGCATGTGCAGGTGGTAGGCGGCGAACAGGATCCCGTTGGCCAGCCAGTCGGCCCGTCCGAACACGCCGCGCATCCTGGGCAGCAGCAGCCCGCGGAAGAGCAGCTCCTCCCCGAGAACCGTGTTGAAGACCGCCATCACGACGATGACCGCGAACCAGGGCCAGTTGCCCGACAGGAAGTCGTGCCCCTCCTGGGACCTGAGCAATACGCCGAGGTCCCGGACGGCCGGCACCGGCAGCGAGGGGAGGAGCTGCTCCAGGCCGACGACGAGCACGGCCGGGACGAGCGCCCACCACACCCGTCCACCGACGCGTCCGGTCCGCGGGCTCCGCGGCGCACGCAACCACAGCGCGTCCTTGACGGCGGCCCACCGAAGTCGGCCGATCTCGCGTCGCAGCAGCACGAGCACCAGCACGCCCTGCCACACCAGGCCCACCGTCAGGCAGGCGATGAGCGCTTTCGGCCAGGCGGCCGGGCCGCTCAACCGGTCTGCCAGAACCGGGGTCACCACCCACGCCAGCACGGCCATCGGCAGCGCCGCCAGCGCCCACACCCCCAGCACGCGGCGGAGGCTGTACTGGGGAGGTGCGGCCCTCACAGCCGAGGGGGGTCCACTGTCGACGACGACGGCTCCACGCTCCAGCTCTCGGTCCACGTCACTCATGGTTCGAAGCGTGCGCCGCAAGGCCCCCGCCCGACATCCGGCATGGCCCTGAAGACCGTCCCGACCCGACCCTGACCCTGACCCTGACCCTGACCCTGACCTGAGCGAGCCCTCGAGCCCCGCCCCGGACCTGGTCCGACCTCAGGACACGACGATGGCGTCGGGCGTCGTCGTCGTCAGGCGCATCCGCACCGTCACCTCGTCGCCGACGCGCGGCGGCGTGATGCCCTCGGGCAGGGCGAGGAGGCTGCACTGCATGTGCGGCGGCTCGGCGAAGCGCGGCATCGTGCCCGACACGGTGAAGGGGGAGCGGACCCGGTGGGCCGCCTCGAGGACGCCCTCGGCGACGGCCACCGCGCGGGTGCGGGCCGTCGCGGCCGAGGACGGGCTCTCCATGGCGACGCCGTGCGACGTGCCGCCGCTGACGACGACGACGTGGCCGGCGGGCACCGGGCGCTGCCGGTAGCCGGCGCGGGCGCCGCGGCCGACGGCCCGCACGTCGAGGACGTGGGCGCGCACCTCGTAGGAGCCCTTGTCGGCGTACCACAGGTCGGTGCCGATGCGGGGCCGGAACTCGAGGCCTGGGTGGCGCCGGTGCAGCTCGGCGAGCTCGGCGGCGCTGACGTGCGAGACGTACCAGGTCAGCTCGCCCGGCACGGCGGCGACGAACCGGCTGATCTCCTCGACGTGGCCGGTGCCGAGCGGCAGGTGCAGCGTGACGCCCACGGCGTCGGCCTCCCCGACCAGGGCGGCGACCTCGGTCATCGGGGTGCCGAAGCGGTTCATCGACGTGAGCCCCTCGACGACGACCCGGGCCGTCGGGTTGGCGGCGCGCAGGGCGGCGAGGTCCTCGCGGGTCGTCACCGTGTGCACGGCACGACCGTGGGCGAGGTCGGGCAGGCCGGAGTGGATGGTGGTCCGGAACGGCTCCATGACGAGGACGTCGCCCCCGAACCAGCCGAGCGTCTCGGGCAGCTCGGCGTACGTGCCGATCGCGACCATCGGCACGCCGAGGCGCGCGGCCTCGGCGCAGAGCAGGTCGCGGCCGAAGCCGTACCCGTTGCCCTTGACCACGGGGACGAGGCCCGGGCGGTCGGCGAGGAACCGGTCGTGGGCCGCGCGCCAGCGCTCACCGTCGACGTGCAGCACGAAGGACACGAGGGGTCACCGCCGCTTCATGTAGAGGTCGAAGAGCTTGTACAGCAAGGGGTTCAGCGGAAGGTCCCACTCGCCGGCGAGGCGCACGGCCTCGCCACCGGTGCCGACCTTGAACCGGATCAGGCCGATGTGCGGGTTGTCGGCGGCGACGGTGTTGGTGATGCCGCGCAGGTCGTAGACGGTGGCGCCGGCGGCGAGGGAGTCGCGGATCATCTGCCACTGGATGGCCGTCGAGCCCTGCAGCTCGCGTTTGGCGGCCGTGGACGCGCCGTAGGAGTACCAGGCGTGCTCGCCGACGCGGATCCAGATCGTCGCGGCGAGCACGTCGCCCTCGTGCTCGGCGAGGTAGACGCGGATCCGATCCGGGTCCTCGGCCGACATGACGGCGTACATGTGCTCGAAGTACTCACGGCCGCGCGGCGTGAACCGGTCGCGCTCGGCGGTCTCGACGTAGACGCGGTGGAACGTGCCGAGGTCGGACGCGTCGCCGACGCGCACCGTGACGCCGTTCTTCGCGGTCTTCTTGATGTTGCGCCGCCACAGCTGGTTCATGCTCGCGAGCACGTCGGCCTCGTTGCGTCCGGCGAGCGGCACCTGGAACACGTACTCGGGCTGGCCTGCGGCGAAGCCGTCCTCGGGGGACAGGTGCGTGAAGCCGAGGCGTTCGAGCTCGGCGACGACGGCGGCGCCGACCGGCTCGACGACGTCGGGGGTGGCCTGGTCGTAGCGGCGCACGTCGTCGTCGGCGATGGCGGCCTTGATCGTGTCGGGGTGCCAGCGGTGCGTCGGCACGGGCGGCCCCAGGCGGAGGGCGAACGCCTTCTTGGCCTTGAGGTGGTCGCGCAGCGCCCGGAGCAGCTCGACGAGCCGCGGGGACGACCAGTCGATGACCGGACCCTCCGGCACGTAGGCGAGCGAGCGCCCGATGCGGGGCAGCGAGCGGTAGAGCACGAGGGCCGCACCGACCATCTGCTCGCCCTCGAAGAAGCCGACCGAGCCGTGCCTCCAGTCGCGCTTGACCTCTCCCCACGCCGGCGTCTGCAGGAAGCTCGCGGAGGGCTGGGTACGCAGCCACGCGAAGTGCTCGGCTGCGGTGATGTCACGGGCGGTGATGGGGGCGGTCACGGGGGCTCACGCTACCGGAGCGTGGCCGCCGCGCCCGACCCCGCCGGACGCGTCAGGCCCAGCCCATCGTCCGCGGGTCCGGGGGCAGCCGCGGGTTGAGCAGGTGGGCGACGAGAGCCGTCCACCCCGTCTGGTGAGTGGCGCCGAGGCCCTCGCCGGTGTCGCCGTCGAAGTACTCGGAGAAGGTCGGGTGCGCCGCCCAGAGCGGATCGGGGCTGGACTCGATGCGCTTGCCGTCGGCGGGACGCCGGCCGTCGACGGGCCGGAAGAGGTCGGTCAGCCCGCCGTCGATGACGTCCGCCGCCTCGTCGAGGGTGCACCAGTTGCCCGACCCCGTCGGGACCTCGATGGTGAAGTCGTCGCCGAAGTAGCGGCCGTAGGTGCGCAGCTTGTCGGCGAGGAGCACGTTGGTGGGGAACCACACCGGCCCGCGCCAGTTCGAGTTGCCGCCGAACATGCCGGTGCGCGACTCGCCGGGCTCGTACTCGATCGACACCGTCTCGTTGCCGACGCGTGCGGTCACGGCCTGGCGCTGCGCGGCCGACAGCGAGCGGATCCCGTACGGGGAGAGGAACTCCTCGGTGTCGAACATCCGCTCGAGGATGCGCCGCAGCCGCTTCGGTGGCACGAGGGTGAGCAGCATCTTGCCGTCCTCGCGGGCCAGCATCGGCTTGACGAGCTCGGGACGTCGCTCCTGGAGCCACTGGAACCGGCTCGTGACGTCGGGGCACTCCTCGATGACCCACGACGGGATCTCGGTGGCGCCGAGGATCGGCAGCAGCCCGACCATCGAGCGCACCCGCATGTGCGGCGCGCGGCCGTCGGGCTGGACGAGGACGTCGTAGTAGAACCCGTCCTCCTCGTGCCAGAGACTCTTGTCGCTCGAGCCGAAGTGGCGCATCGCCTGGGCGATCGACAGGAAGTGCTCGAGGAACTTCGTCGCGACGTCGTCCCACGCCTTGTCGGTGCGGGAGAGCTCGAGGGCGATCTTCAGCATCTGCTGGCAGTAGAAGGCCATCCAGCTCGTCGCGTCGGACTGCTCGAGGCGGAAGCCGGGCGGCAGCGGGGCCGACCGGTTGAACAGGCCGATGTTGTCCATCCCGAGGAAGCCGCCCTCGAAGAGGTTGGAGCCGTTGGCGTCCTTGCGGTTGACCCACCACGAGAAGTTGAGCAGCAGCTTGGTGAACACGCGGACGAGGAACTCTCGGTCGCGGTAGCCGTCGATGCGGTAGACGTGCCAGGCCGCCCAGGCGTGGACGGGCGGGTTGACGTCGCCGAACTCCCACTCGTACGCGGGCAGCTGGCCGTTGGGGGCCATGGCCCACTCGCGGCACATGAGGAGCAGCTGCTCCTTGGCGAACTCGGGGTCGACGTGGGCCAGGGGCAGGCAGTGGAAGGCGAGGTCCCACGCCGCGAACCACGGGTACTCCCACTCGTCCGGCATCGAGATGACGTCGGCGAGCGCGAGGTGCTTCCAGTGCTCGTTGCGGCCCTTCTTGCGCGACTCCGGCGTGCGCGGGCCCACCGGGTCGCCCTCGAGCCACTGGCGCACGTCGTAGCGGTAGAGCTGCTTGCCCCAGAGCAGTCCGGCGTAGGCGCGTCGGGCCACGTGCCGGTCGGACTCGTGCAGGGACGCGTCGATGACATGGCCGTAGAACTCGTCCGCCTCGGCGGAGCGCGTGGCGAGGACTTCGTCGAATCCCTCGCCGAACCAGTGCAGCCCGGGGTCGCCGGTCGCGAGGCGCAGGTCGACGGTCACCGTCTCACCGGGGGCCACCGACTCCCAGCGGTACCAGAACGAGCACTTGCTGCCGTAGCGGCCGGGGTTGACCGCCCGGGTGCGACCGTGCACGACGCGCTGGTTGATCGCGTCCTTGGGGTAGAGCGAGTGGTTGGCGTGGGCCTGCTCGCCGAAGAGGTGCTTGGCGTTGGTCTCGTTGTCGCAGAAGAGTGTTGTCGGCGAACCCGAGGCGGCGAGGACGTAGCGGCCGAGGAAGCCGTGGGTCACCTCGGCGGCCCGGAACCCGCGCGGCGGCCGCCCGTTCGGCCGAATCTCGTGCAGCTCGGTGACCCGGTCGTCGGTGCCCCACGCCCACGTGTTGCGCAGCCAGATCGTCGGCAGGAGGTGCAGCGGTGCGGCGTCGGGCCCGTGGTTGGTCGCGGTGATGCGGAGGCAGAGGTCGTCGGGCCCGGCCTTGGCGTAGGTCGTCGTCACGTCGAAGAAGCGGTTCTCGTCGAGGACGCCGGTGTCGCCGAGCTCGAACTCACGCTCGTCGCGGGTGCGTTCGCGGTTCTCGCGGCGCAGCTGCTCGTACGGGAACTCAGCCTGCGGGTAGCGGTAGAGCCACTGCATCCACGAGTGCGTCGGGGTGCCGTCGAGGGCCCACCAGTACTCCTTGGCGTCCTCGCCGTGGTTGCCCTCCTCGTTCGTCAGCCCGAAGAGCCGCTCCTTGAGGATCGGGTCCTTGCCGTTCCACAGCGCGACGGCGACGTTGAGGAAGCCGAAGCGGTCGCTGACTCCACCGAGGCCGTCCTCGCCCCAGCGGTAGGCGCGCGAGACCGCCTGGTCGAACGGGAACTCCGACCAGGCGTTGCCGCCCGAGGAGTAGTCCTCGCGGACCGTGCCCCACTGGCGGCCGGACAGGTACGGGCCCCAGAGACGCCACGGGGCGTCGTGTCCGGGGGAGGAGGCGAGCCGTGCGTGCTCCGGGCTGAGCGGCTCACCCGGGGGGATCGGGCTGTTCACGGACCCATGGTGGGGCATCCGTGTGAAAACGGCGTTACGGCCCCTCAGTCGCGCAGCGGCGTCAGGAGCCGGTGTGGTGCGCGGAGGCGGGCCGAGAGCGGGTTCGTCGGCGGGTCGGTGCTCGCTCCTGGGCCTGGTCGCGTCTCCAGGTCGCGAGCCGGGGGTGTCGACCCGCACGCGGGGCACCGGCCCGACGCGTCGAGGTCGGCGTCGCACGTCACGTGGCGGAAGAGGCGGCGCGGGCCGTCCGTCGAGGTCGTCGCATCGCCCCAGGAGATCAGGGCGTGGACCGCGGGCCACAGGGCCTCGCCGGAGGCCGTGAGGACGTACGCGTCGTGACCGCCCTGCGGGCGTCGCTCGAGGACGCCGGCGCCGACGAGAGCGCCGAGCCGCTGCGTCAGCACGGCCTTCGAGACGTCCATCCGGCGCCGGAAGTCGCTGAAACGGCTCACCCCGAGGAAGGCGTCGCGCACGATGAGCAGCGACCACCGCTCGCCGACGATCTCGAGTGCCTTCGCGAGCGAGCAGTCCTGTCCGGAGTAGTCCGTGCCGAGTGCCACGGAATGAATGTACGCCGTGGTCTGTTCAACAGACCAACTGCCGGACCATGGAGGACGTCATGTCGCACGACCGCACCGTTGCACCGCCGCAGGCCCCGACACCGGCGCCACCGCCCCACGCGTCCTCCACCGCCGACCAGCCACGACGCGCGCTCGCCGTCGCCGCGGTCGGCACGGTCCTCGCGCTCGTCGCGTTCACGGCACCGCTCGCCACCGTGGGCTCGGTCGCCGCCAGTCTCGGCGCCGACCTCGCCGGGCGCACATGGATCCTCAGCTCCATGGGCATCGGTCTCGGCGCCGCTCTGCTCACGGCCGGCACCCTCGCCGACGACCGGGGCCGCCGGCGTGTCCTCGTCGCCGGCCTCGTCGTGCTCGCCGCCTCGAGCGTCGTGGCGGCCCTGGCCGGAGGCACCTTCGTGTTCGTCCTCGCTCGGGTCGGCCAGGGCATCGGCGCGGCGGCGGTCGTCGCCGCGAGCCTCGGCCTCGTCGCGCACTGGTTCGAGCCCGGTCCGGCGCGCGCGGCCGCCAGCGGCGTCTGGGGCGCCAGCGTCGGCGCCGGCATCGCCCTCGGCCCGCTCCTCGCCAGCAGCCTCGACCGGTGGGCGTCCTGGCGTGCGGTGCACTGGCTCCTCGCCGCCGCAACCCTCGTCCTCGCGGCGCTCTCCCAGCGCGTGCTCGTGGAGAGCCGCTCGCACGAGCGCCGACCGCTCGACGTGCCCGGGGCGCTCCTGCTCGGCCTGTCCACGACCGCGTTCCTCGCCGCCCTCGTCGAGGGACGCACCGGGTGGGGCCGCCCCACCGTCCTGCTCCTGCTGGCCGTCGCCGTCGTCGCCGCGGGTGCCTTCGCGGTCACCGAGTGGCGCGTCCCCTTCCCGATGGTCGACCCGGCGCTCGCCCGCGACGGACGCTTCGTCGCCGCCACGGCGGCGGCGCTCGCCACCGGCGCCGGCATCATCGGCCTGCTGTCGTTCCTGCCCGGCTTCCTCGCCCTCGCCCTGGGACTCGCGCCGACGACCGCCGCCGTCCTCTTCCTCGCGTGGTCCGGCACCAGCGTCGTCTTCGCCCTGCTGGCGCGTCGTCTCCCCGCGCGGTGGTCGGGGCGGGCCCAGCTGGCCGGCGCCCTCGTCGTCGTCGCCGCGGGCCAGCTCGCCCTGTCGGGTCTCGCACCGGGCGCCTCGTGGGGACGCTTCGTGCCGGGCCTGCTCGTCGCGGGCGTCGGCAGCGGCGTCCTCAACGCGGCCCTCGGGCGCGAGGCGGTCGCCAGCGTCCCGGCCGGGCGCGGCGGCATGGGCAGCGGGGCCAACAACACGGCCCGCTACCTCGGCTCGTCCCTCGGGGTCACCGTCGTGTCCGTCGTCGTCGCGGCGCACGCCGGCACTGCCGGCGCCGCCGGATCCGGGCCCACCGGCCTCGTCGCGGGGTGGAACGTCGCGGCATGGGTCACCGCCGGCTTCTCGCTCGCCGGGGCGCTCGTCGTCGCGCTGACGATGCTCCTCGACCGACGTGCCGAGGCAGTCGGACGCAAGGCTGCCGGCGCGAAGGCTTGACCTTCGACCCGGTCGAGGGGTCAGGCTGACGCCCATGCCCGTCCCGACCGATCCCGACCGCCTCCTCACCATCGGGGAGGTGGCCCGCGCCAGCGGCCTGTCCGCGAGCGCCCTGCGCTTCTACGACCGAGAAGGCGTCCTCGTGCCCGCCGACGTCGACGCCTTGACCGGCTACCGCCGCTACGCCGCCGGCCAGCTGCGTGCCGCCCGGCTCGTCGCGTCGCTGCGACGCGTCGGGATGCCCCTCGCCGACGTGTCGGTCGTCCTCGAGCAGGACGCGCGGGGCGAGGTGCAGGCCGCCCGCGACGTCGTCGCGGCCCACGAGCAGCGTCTCGTCGACGGGTTGCGCGACGCGCGGGTCGAGATCGCCCGCACCCTGGGGCTGCTCGGCGACGGCGACGGGTGCCGCGTCCGCGTCCGGGCCCTTGACCTCGCGGACGCGGTGCGGGCGGTCCGGTTCGCCGTCGCCCCAGGCGTGCCCGTGGCGGGCGCCCCCGACGGCCGCGACCTCACGGTGCTGACCGGTGTCCTCGTCGAGGTGACCGCAGACGCGGTGCGCCTCGTCGCCACCGACCGGTACCGGATGGCCGTGGCAGAGGTCCCGCGTGCCGATGTGTCCGGCACCGCCGCGGGTGCGGCGTCCGCCGTCCTCGCCTCCGTCGTCGCCCCGGTCACGTGGGCCGACGCGATCGCCGAACGGTGCGGCGCCACCGCCGCAGCCGGGTACGACGGGTCGCGGCCCGTCCTGCTCGACGTGGGCGCGGGGGCGCTCGCCGCGCGGGTCGAGGACCCCGACGCCGGGGGAGCGGCCCACGTGGTCGAGGCGGAGGCGGTGTCGGGGACCTTTCCCGACCACCGCGGCATCGTCGAGCCGATCGGCACCACGGTGTCGGCGGTGTCGGCCCTCGCCGCAGGACTCGCGGGCCGCCTGCCCGTCGAGGCCGACCGCGTCGGGCTCGCCCTGCGCGTCGACGGCGTCGACGTCGTGCCCGACGCCGAGGCCGACGTGTTCGTCGACCCCGAGTTCCTCCACGAGGCGCTCGCCGCGGCGGGTCCGACCCCCACCCTCGTGCTCGACGGGCCGACGCGCCCGCTCGCGATCCGCGGCGGCGGCGCCGGCTTCTCGGTGCTCATGCCGGTGGCCGTCCCGTGAGCCTCCTCGCGCACCTCTGCCGCACCTGTGGCCACCAGTCGGCGTGGCACGAGGGCGGCAACGGCGGCTACACGCCGTGCCGGTGCTGTCGGGCCGGCGCGACGGACCCCGACCCCGAACCGACGCTCCTGCCGACGTGGAGCTCGCCGGGCGGGCGTCCCGAACCGCTGTGGGCGCCCGGCGCGCGTCGGAACGTCGGCACGATGCACGCGTCGACCACGTGCGCCTGCGGCGCCTGCCACTCGGCTGCAGCACAGCCGCTTGCGTCGGAGGACGCGCCGTCGACGCGGGCGGCGGGATAAGGCGTCGAGGGCACGTCCGGCGGGCTCCTAGAATGGTGGGGTTGTCCGGCCGCTGACGAAGTGCGGCACACCGAGGAGGAATGCCGTGATCGTCGCCACCGGGATCGAGCTGCGTGCTGGCGCGCGCCTGCTGCTGGAGGACGCCAGCTTCCGCGTCGACTCCGGCGACCGCATCGGCCTCGTCGGCCGCAACGGCGCCGGCAAGACCACCCTGACCAAGGTCCTCGCGGGCGAGGGCATGCCCGCCGCCGGCACCGTGACCCGCACCGGCGCCGTCGGCTACCTGCCGCAGGACCCCCGCACCGGCGACCTCGAGATCCTCGCTCGCGACCGCATCCTGTCGGCTCGCGGCCTCGACACCATCGTCCGCGACCGCGCCGCGGCCGAGGTGCGGATGGGCAGCGACGACGAGAAGGTCCGCGACAAGGCCATGCGCAAGTACGCGCGGCTCGAGGTCGAGTTCGAGGCCCAGGGCGGGTACGCCTCCGAGTCCGAGGCCGCCTCGATCGCCAGCGCCCTCGGGCTCGAGGAGCGCATCCTCTCGCAGCCGCTCCGCACGCTCTCCGGAGGTCAGCGGCGCCGCGTCGAGCTCTCGCGGATCCTCTTCTCCGGCAACGAGACCCTGCTGCTCGACGAGCCGACCAACCACCTCGACGCCGACTCGATCGTCTGGCTGCGCGAGTACCTGCGCGCCTACAAGGGCGGGCTCATCATCATCAGCCACGACGCCGAGATGCTCGACGCCGTCGTCAACAAGGTCTACCACCTCGACGCCAACCGCTCGGCGCTCGATGTCTACAACGTCGGCTGGAAGACCTACCTCCAGTCGCGCGAGACCGACGAGAAGCGCCGCCGCCGCGAGCTGCAGAACGCCCAGAAGAAGGCCGGCGCGCTGCTGGCCCAGGCCGACAAGATGCGGGCCAAGGCCACCAAGGCGGTCGCCGCGCAGAACATGGCCAAGCGGGCCGAGCGCCTCCTCGCCGGCGTCGAGGGCGAGCGCGTGCAGGACAAGGTGGCCAAGCTGCGCTTCCCCAAGCCCGCGGCGTGCGGTCGCACGCCGCTGCGCGCGTCGGGCCTGTCCCGCTCGTACGGCTCGCTCGAGGTGTTCACCGACGTCGACCTCGCCATCGACCGGGGCAGCCGGGTCGTCGTGCTCGGCCTCAACGGCGCGGGCAAGACGACGCTGCTGCGGATGCTCGCCGGCGTCGATGCCCCCGACACCGGCGAGGTCGAGCCCGGCCACGGGCTGCGCCTCGGCTACTACGCCCAGGAGCACGAGAACCTCGACGTCGGGCGGACCGTCCTGGAGAACATGAAGTCGTCGGCGCCCGACCTCGGCGAGACCGAGGTGCGCAAGGTGCTCGGCTCGTTCCTCTTCTCCGGCGACGACGCGCTCAAGCCGGCGGGTGTGCTCTCCGGTGGTGAGAAGACGCGCCTGTCGCTGGCGATGCTCGTCGTGTCGTCCGCCAACGTCCTGCTCCTCGACGAGCCGACGAACAACCTCGACCCGGCCTCGCGCGAGGAGATCCTCGGCGCGCTCAAGACCTACGAGGGCGCCGTCGTCCTCGTGACGCACGACGAAGGAGCCGTGGAGGCCCTCGAGCCCGAGCGCATCCTCCTGCTGCCCGACGGCGTCGAGGACCTCTGGGGCCCGGACTACCGCGACCTCATCTCGCTCGCCTGAGAGGTTTTCCGATCTCCGGCCGCTACCTTGGCGGCATGGCACGCGGCATGCGGCGGCGACACCACGAGGTCCGCAGCAGCACCGGCGAGCACCGGCTGTGGCCGACGCTCGCCATCCTCGTAGCGATCGCTGCCTACGCGGCGCTGCCCGAGAGCCTGCTCGTCGGGCCGCGCCTGGCCATCCCCGCGGTCGAGCTGGCGCTGCTCGTCGCGCTGCTCGTGACGAACCCGACGCGTCTGGTCCGCCAGACCCGCTGGTCGCGAGGCGTGTCCATCGCCCTCGCGTGCGTCGTCATCGCCGCCAACCTCGTCGCCCTCGGGATGCTCGTACGCACCCTGACCTCGGCACAGCCCGGCGGTATGCCGCTGCTGCTGGCCGGCCTGCAGGTCTGGCTGACGAATGTCATCGGCTTCGGCCTGCTGTTCTGGGAGGTCGACCGCGGCGGTCCGGTGGCCCGGCACACGCTCTCACGCGAACGGCTGCCACCGGCCGACTGGCGCTTCTCCCAGGACGAGAACCGTGACACCGTCGTCGAGGTCGCGGCGACGTCGGCGGAACGGAGCAACTGGCGTCCGGAGTTCGTCGACTACCTCTACGTGTCGCTGACGAACTCGAGCGCGTTCAGCCCGACCGACACGATGCCGCTGTCCACCCGGGCCAAGGCGCTGATGGGCCTCGAGGCGACGGCGGCCCTGCTCACCTCGCTCCTCGTCGTCGCCCGGGCGGTGGGCGCGCTCGGGAGCGGTGGCGGCTAACCATAACTGCTGCCTGTGGATCACATAATGGATGGTTATTGTATCTGCGGAGCCGTCCTGCCACTCTGAACGGCATGCCCACCGACCACACCCTCACGTGCCCGTTCTGCGCGGGCGAGGACGTCACGCCGTTCCCGGACCCGACCGCCGCGTGGTCGTGCCTGGACTGCGCGCGCGTCTTCCGGGTCGAGGTCGTGCAGCCGGCGTCGGTCACCGGCTGGGGCGTGCTCCGCGCCGTCCTGCCGGTCCGGTCGGCCACGGCGCCCGTCGCGCCCGTCACGCCCGTCGCCGCCTGAGGTGACCCGCCGGTAGCCTGCGGGCCATGACGTCGACGCAGACCGACCGGCCGCACCCGCACCTGCGCGTCGAGACCGCGGGGCCCGTGCGCACCCTCGTGCTCGACCACCCGGACAAGCGCAACGCCCAGACGCCGTCGCTCTGGGCTGCGCTCGCCGAGCAGGCCCGGTCGGTGCCCGACGACGTCCGCGTCGTGGTCCTGCGCGGTGAGGGACCGGCCTTCTCCGCGGGCATCGACACCGCGATGTTCACGCCCGAGGGTGTGCCGGGCGAGGAGAGCGTCTTCTCCCTGGCCGAGGGCGGACCGGCGGACATCCAGGCGGGCATCGCGCGCTACCAGGAGGGCTTCACAGCCTGGGCGCAGTGCCCGGCCGTCGTCGTGGCGCAGGTGCACGGCTACGCCATCGGGGCCGGGTTCCAGCTCGCCCTCGCCGCCGACCTGCGCCTCGCGGCCCTCGACGCGTGGTTCGCGATGCGTGAGACGAGCCTCGGTCTCGTGCCCGACCTCGGCGGCACCGGTCCGCTCGTCCACCTCGTCGGGTACGCCCGCGCCCTCGAGCTGTGCGCCACCGGCCGCCCCGTCTCGGCTCCGGAGGCGCACGCCATGGGCCTGCTCACCTCCATGGCGCCCGCGGCCGACCTCGACGACGCCACCGCCTCGCTCGTCGCGGCCCTGCTCGAGGCTCCCGACGAGGCCCTGCGCGCCCTGAAGCCGCTGCTGCGCGCCGCCGTCACCAACGACGCCGAGGCCCAGCTGCACGCCGAGCGCGAAGCCCAGACGGGCCTGCTGCTCGGGATGCTCGGCCGCCTGCGCCCCGACGCGTCCTGACCCACCGCGTCGCCTGCGAGGTCGTCTGCGAGGTCGGCCGTGGGGCCGGCCGGGAATCGGCGTCGGTGGTCCGCGGTTGGATGATGGAGGAGCAGCCGGACGGACGGCTGACCGTGGACCAGGAGGAAACAGCCCGTGGGCATGCAGCCGTGGATGGCGATGCGGTCGATGTCGCGCGACTCGTCGGTGGCCGAACGCCGGCTGGCGCCCGGCACGCGTCGTCGAGTCCTCGGCTACGCCCGCCCGTTCCGTTCCGACATCGCGGCGTTCCTCGTCGTCGTCGTGCTCGACTCGCTGCTCGTCGTCGCGGTCCCGTTGCTGCTCAAGGCGATCGTCGACGACGGTGTGGTGCCCAAGGACTCCGGCGTCGTCGTGAAGCTCTCCCTGCTCGTGGCGGTCATCGCGGTCGTCGACGTGCTCTTCACGATCGTGTCGCGCTGGTACTCCGCGCGCATCGGTGAGGGGCTGATCAACGACCTGCGCGTCGAGGTCTTCGGCCACGTGCTGCGTCAGCCCATCGCGTTCTTCACCCGCGCCCAGACCGGCTCGCTCGTCTCGCGCCTCAACAACGACGTGGTCGGCGCGCAGCAGGCCTTCACCTCGGTGCTGTCGAACGTCGTCAGCAACGTCGTGTCGGTCGTCCTCGTCGTCGGGGCGATGTTCGCCCTCTCGTGGCAGCTCACCCTCGGCTCGCTGCTGCTCGTCCCGCTCTTCCTCATCCCGGCCCGGCTCATGGGGCGGCGGCTCGCGGCCCTCGCGCACCGGCAGATGACCCTCAACGCCGACATGGGCACGCGGATGACCGAGCGCTTCAACGTCGCCGGTGCGCTGCTCGTCAAGCTCTTCGGCTCGCCCGTGCGGGAGGAGGCCGAGTATGCCGACCGTGCCGGCCGCGTCCGTGACATCGGCATCGAGATCGCCGTCAACCGCACGCTCTTCATGGCAGGGCTCACCTTCGTGGCGGCGCTCGCGACGGCGATGGTCTACGGCTTCGGCGGCGTCATGGCCGTGAACGGCACCCTGTCGGTCGGCACGCTGCTCGCCCTCGCGGCCCTGCTCGCACGCCTCTACGGCCCGCTCACGTCGCTGTCCAACGTCCGCGTCGACATCATGACCGCGCTCATCTCCTTCGAGCGCGTCTTCGAGGTGCTCGACCTCGAGCCCCTCGTCAAGGAGCGCCCCGGCGCGGTGGCCCTGCCGGCCGGGCCGCTCGGGGTCACGCTCGAGGACGTCTCGTTCCGCTACCCGTCCGCCGACGAGATCTCCCTCGCCTCCCTCGAGTCCGTCGCCTCGGGCGACCGCCGGGGCAGCGGCGTCGTGCTCCACGACATCGACGTCGACGTGCCCGCCGGTTCGCTCGTGGCGCTCGTCGGCCCGTCCGGCGCGGGCAAGACCACCCTGACCTCGCTCGTCGCGCGCCTCTACGACCCGAGCGGCGGCGCCGTCCGCATCGGCGGCGTCGACCTGCGCGACGTGACGATGGACTCGCTGCGCGACCGCGTCGGCGTCGTGACGCAGGAGGCGCACCTCTTCCACGACACGATCCGCGCCAACCTGCTGTACGCCCGCCCCGACGCCACCGACGAGCAGGTCGCCGCCGCGCTGCGCGCTGCGCAGATCAGCGAGCTCGTCGAGGAGCTGCCCGAGGGCCTCGACACCGTCGTCGGCGACCGCGGCCACCGGCTCAGCGGCGGCGAGAAGCAGCGGTTCGCCATCGCCCGACTGCTGCTCAAGGCGCCTGACGTCGTCGTCCTCGACGAGGCCACGGCCCACCTCGACTCCGAGTCCGAGGTGGCGGTGCAGCGCGCCCTCGACGCCGCCCTCGAGGGGCGCACCTCCATCGTCATCGCGCACCGCCTCTCGACGATCCGCCAGGCCGACCTCATCGTCGTCCTCGACCACGGCCGCGTCGTCGAGACCGGGCGCCACGCCGAGCTGCTCGCGCGTGGCGGGCTCTACGCGGACCTGCACGCCACGCAGTTCGACGAGAAGGCCGTCGAGCGCGCCGGCTGAACGCCGTCCGCGGAGGCGTGCGAGGCGTCGTCCGAGGTGGGGACGCCTACGCGTCCTCCTCGTCCCAGATCCGGACCTTCTTGGGCTTGGCGGGCCGAGCCGGACGCGGAGGTGCCACGGGGCGCGACCCGGCCGCCTCGCCGTCGGGCGCCTCCTCCTGCTCGAGCAGCAGCTCGCGGCGCATGGCCCACCAGACGAAGACGACGCCGCCGGGCATGAAGAGCCACCACTGGTAGGCGTAGGCCTGGTGCGGGCCGAGGTCCTGGTCCGGGCGCGGCAGCGGGCGCACGGGGTGCGAGCCCGAGGCTGGCGCCGGCTGCTGGGCGCCGACGACGACGTACAGGTCGAGCGGCGAGAGCCCGGGCACCTGGGCCCGGGCGTCGGGCAGGTCGATGCTGGCCAGCTGCGGGCGCGGGAGGTCGCGGCCCAGGCTCGGTTCGTCGGTCCGCAGCCAGCCTGTCACGGTGACCTCGCCGCCCGGTGCGGCGTCGGCCGGGGGCGTCGTCTCGGCGTTCTCGGCGTTGGGCACCCAGCCACGGTCGAGCAGGACGGTGCGGCCTCCCGTCGTGAACGGCGTCAGCACCTCGAAGCCGACCGTCTGGTCGAGCGTCCGGTTGCGCACGAGCAGGTCGGTGCCCTGGGTGTAGGTGCCCGTCAGGGTGACGCGGGTCCACTGCCGTTCGGGGGAGAGGGGGCCGGCCGCGAGGGCCTGCTCCAGCGGGACCGGCCTCGCGTCGTAGTGCTGGGCGATGGCGTCGGCCTTGGTCTGCTTGTCCTCGTGCCGGTGCCACTGCCAGAGCCCGAGGTAGAAGCACGCGACGCCGAAGAGGACCCCGAGGAGGGTCCCGACCAGCCAGCGCCGGGTCAACCACAGTCTGAGCACGCCTCGACGGTACCCGGACCCGCTGAGGGCCACGGAGACCGGTCGGCCGCCGTCAGGTCCGGGGGATCTTGCCCGCGTCGAACTCACCGGTCTCGGCCAGGGTGCTGGCCACCGTGCGGAGCTTCTCGTTGAGCCGTTTGGACGAGTGCCGCAGGGCGTCGAAGGCCTGCTCGGGGGTGAGCTTGAGGCGTTCCATGAGGATGCCCTTGGCCTGGCCGATGACGTCCCGTGAGACCAGGGCCTCGCTCAGCTGCTGCGTCTGGTCGTGCAGGTGGCTCCGCTCGCGGACGACGGCCGCCGCCATGGAGGCGTGTGCCGCCAGGATGAGCCCGATCTGCTGCGCCTCGGCGCTGAACGCGTCGGGTGTGCTGCCGTAGGTGTTCAGCGACCCGGTCGTGCCTGTACGGGTGGGGTCCCCGACGCGTGGTGACCCCGCGGACGCAAGGCGGTACGAGGCCGCGGCACACGCGCCCAGCTCGACCGGACGCGAGCCCAGGGTCGGCCAGCGGGGGTCGGGAAAGGCCCGCGCGTAGACGACGGGGGCCTCCACGGCGTCAAGGCACGGGCCCTCACCGGCGACGTACTGGGCACGGTCGACCGCCGATGCGTTCGCGGCCGTCGACGCGGCGGTCCGGTAGGCGCCCTTCTCGAAGAGGGTGACGCTGGCCATCTCGCACCCGGCGACGGTGTCGACCGCGGCCTGGGCGATGCGGTGGAGCACGGCGTCGTAGGAGTCGGCGCCGTAGAGGTTCTCGGCGATGGCGGCGAACGTCGCTGCCAGCCGTGTCGTCGGTCTCGCCTCCTGGCGGAGGCCTGCTGCCTCGTCGCGGGCATCGGCGGCTTCGTCCCGGTCCTCATGGGCCTGCTCGCGGCCCTGCCGTGCCTGTTCGCGGGCATGGCTTGCTCCAGCCCGTTCGGCTCGCTCGGTGGCGTCGGGCGCGAACGCGAGGCGCGATGCGCGCAGGTCGAGAAGGCGTTCCCGTTCGTCGAGCGCGGACTCGCGGGCGTCGGCCGTCAGGTCGCGCGCATCGGCGACCTCGTCTCGCTCGGCGGCCAGATCGTCTCGGTGGTCCGCGACGAAGTCGCGCTTCTCAGCGGCCCACACGCTCTCGTCGTCGGGTGCGTGCTCAGCCATCGGATCCCGCCTCCTCCACGACACTGCCCTGCCTGGACTCTATGCCTGTGCGCTGCCTCGGGTCCGGCAGATGTCACCGTCGAGGGACCGGCCGCGGCGTGCGTCCGCAGCGTCGTGCCGGTGTCGTGCAGCATCGGCGCGGTCACCTGATCCGGCTCGTCGCCCCTGCGGCCTAGAGTGGGTGGCATGACCGTCCTTCCCGACCCGAGCGTTCGACCGGCAGGCCTGGCCGACCAGTTCGGCCGGGTGGCGCGCGACCTGCGCGTATCGGTCACCGACCGCTGCAACCTGCGGTGCACGTACTGCATGCCGGCCGAGGGCCTGCCGTGGATGCCGCGGGCCGAGATGCTCACCGACGAGGAGATGCTGCGCCTGATCGGGCTCTTCGTCCGCGACGGCGTCACCCAGGTGCGCCTGACCGGCGGTGAGCCACTGCTGCGTCGCTCGCTCGTCGACCTCGTCGCGGGCATCGCCGCGCTCGAGCCGCGGCCGCGCATCGCCATGACCACCAACGGCGTCGGCCTCGAGCGGGTTGCCTTGGGGCTCAAGGAGGCCGGCCTCGACCGCGTCAACGTCAGCCTCGACACCATCGACTCCGAGACGTTCACCCACCTGACCCGCCGCGACCGGCTTGCCGACGTCGAGGCGGGCCTCAAGGCGGCGGCCGACGCCGGGCTGACCCCGGTCAAGGTCAACGCGGTCGCGATGCGCGGCGTCAACGACGACTCGGTTGCCGACGTCCTCGCGTGGTGCCTCGAGCGCGGCTATGAGCTGCGCTTCATCGAGCAGATGCCCCTCGACGCCCAGCACGCGTGGGACCGCCGCGACATGGTCACGGCCGACGAGATCCGCGCCCGGCTCTCGCAGCGCTGGCAGCTGACCCCGCTGCCGGCCGCCGACCGCGGCAGCGCGCCGGCCGAGCGCTTCCTCGTCGACGGCGGGCCCGAGACCGTCGGCATCATCGCCAGTGTCTCGGCGCCGTTCTGCGCCGCCTGCGACCGCACGCGGCTCACCGCCGACGGCCAGGTGCGCAACTGCCTCTTCTCGACCACCGAGACCGACCTGCGCGGCCCGATGCGTGACGGCGCGTCCGACGACGAGCTGCTCGGGCTCATGCGCGGCGAGATGTGGCGCAAGCGGCGCGGCCACGGCATCGGCGAACCGGGCTTCGTGCAGCCGGAGCGGCCGATGTCGGCCATCGGCGGCTAGGTCATCCCACCTCGGCGGGCCGGGTCCGTCGCGCTGGGCCGGCCTGCAGACCGGGTTTCACCCACGTCCGTCAGGATGGGCCGACAGGACGTCCGCCGTCATGCGCACGTCGGCGTAGGCGTCACCGAGGGCGCAGATGAAGGCGGCGTGCACGGCCCGCCCCTCCACGTGGGTGCCGGCGAACTCGAGGTCGGGCGCCGCGCACGCGTCCGCCACCACCGTGACCACGTGGCCGAGGTCCGACGCTGCCCGGACCGTGGCGTCGACGCACATGCTCGTCATCATCCCGGCGACGACGAGCCTCGCACCGGTGTGGGCCTCGATCTCGGACTGCAGACCGGTCTCGAGGAAGGCGTTCGGGTGGTGCTTGACGATCACGGTCTCACCGGGACGGGGCGTGACCCGCGGGTCGAGCTCGGCCCCCGGTGTTCCCGACACGAGGAAGCCGGCATCCGGCTCGAGGCTCTCGTGGCGCACGTGGATGACCGGCAGCCCCCGCTCCCGGAAGGCAGAGAGCAGGGACGCGGCCTGACCTGCTGCGTCGTCGGGACCGACGAGGGGCATGCGGCCGCCCGGGAAGTAGTCACGCTGGATGTCGATCAGCACGAGGACCTCGCTCATGACGGGAACGCTACCGGCGTCGTCGGTCCGTCGGGAGGGCGCGACGCGTCAGCCGTCGGCGTCGGTGAGGGCCTCGACGGGGACGACCTCGATGAGGAACCCACGCAGCGCGACGAAGTCGGCGAGCGAGGTGCGGTGGTCCTCGCAGGCCAGCCAGACCTTGCGGCGGTCGGCGGCGTGCAGCTTCGGGTTGTTCCACACGACCGCGTGCCGTGCCGTGGCCCGGCAGCCCTTGGCGCTGCAGACGTGCTCGGGCGTGCCGGCGGGCTCGGCGGGGCCGCGCGAGGGGAGGACGCTCACCGGCGGCTCAGCGCTCGAGGCGGTGCGTGTCGTCGGGCTGGGGTGTCACGGACTGGATCGAGCCGGGCGCCCGCGGGCTCACCGCGTTGGCGATGACGACCGCGAAGTACGGGATGACGACCGCACCGGCGACGGCGGCCCACCGCACCCAGCCCGACGTGACGAAGACGAGCCCGAAGCACGCGACGCGGATCCCCATCATGATGAGGTAGCGCTTCATGCGCGCGTCCTGGTCGTCGGTCGTCGACGTCGCCGCGGAGGTGACGGTGTGGACCACCGGTCGGTCGTTGCTACGTGCCACCCATCCACTCTAGGTCGCCGTCCGGCCGACGCACACAGTGCTGTCTACCCTTGGGTAGTCCGTTAGGTTTCGGGGCAGCACCAGACAGCACCGATGGAGCTCCCGAGGCCGGCCGACGCGCCACCTCGCGAGCACGACGACCCCGCCCACGGCCGGGCGGACGGAGGAGACGACCAGTGGCATCGACCGCATCGCCCGAGACCCCCACGGGCAACCCGCGCAACGTGCTCGTGACCGGGGGCAACCGCGGCATCGGCCTGTCGATCGCGCGGGCCTTCGTCGAGGCGGGCGACAACGTCGTCATCACCTACCGCTCCGGCGAGCCGCCGGAGGGGCTGCGCGGCGTCGTCTGCGAGGTCACCGAGACCGCGTCGGTCGACCGGGCGTTCACCGCGGCCGAGGAGATCCTCGGGGGTCCGGTAGAGGTGCTCGTCGCCAACGCGGGCATCACCCGCGACACCCTGCTCATGCGGATGAGCGACGAGGAGTTCGACTCCGTCATCGACACCAACCTGGCCGGCGCCTTCCGGTGTGCGCGTCGTGCCGCCACGGGCATGATCCGCAAGCGCAAGGGCCGCATCGTCCTCATCAGCAGCGTCGTCGGCCTCTACGGCTCGCCGGGCCAGACCAACTACGCCGCGTCGAAGTCGGGCCTCGTCGGCCTCGCCCGTTCGATCACCCGCGAGCTCGGCGGCCGCGGCATCACGGCCAACGTCGTCGCCCCCGGCTTCATCGAGACCGAGATGACGGCCGTGCTGCCCGAGGACCAGAAGAAGGCCTACCTCGCCGGCATCCCCGCCGGGCGCTTCGCGACGCCCGAGGAGGTCGCGTCCGTCGTGCGCTTCGTCGCGAGCGAGGACGCGGGCTACATCTCCGGCGCCGTCATTCCCGTCGACGGCGGCCTCGGCATGGGCCACTGAGCGGTCGCTGACACGACGCCCGTCCGGGCTCTGAACCTCCTCCCCGAAACCACAGAAAGTCGCAGGCATGGGAATCCTCGAAGGCAAGAAGCTGCTCGTCACCGGCGTCCTCATGGACAGCTCGATCGCGTTCCACGTCGCGAAGATCGCCCAGGAGGAGGGTGCGCAGGTCGTGCTCACCTCCTTCGGCCGGACGATGAAGATCACCCAGACGATCGCCCGACGCCTGCCCGAGACGCCGCCGGTCATCGAGCTCGACGTCGCCGAGCAGGACCACCTCGACACCCTCGCCGACCGTCTTCGCGAGCACGTCGACGGCCTCGACGGCGTCCTGCACTCCATCGGCTTCGCGCCCCAGGGCGCCTTCAACTTCATGGAGGGCACGTGGGAGGACGTGTCGACGGCCCTGCAGATCTCGGCCTACAGCCTCAAGTCGCTCGCCGCCGCGTCCCTGCCGCTCATGGCCGACGGCGGCAGCGTCGTCGGGCTCACCTTCGACGCCAAGTTCGCCTGGCCGGTCTACGACTGGATGGGCGTGGCCAAGGCCGCGTTCGAGTCGACGAACCGCTACCTGGCCCGCGACCTCGGCCCGAAGAACGTGCGCTGCAACCTCGTGGCCGCCGGCCCGATCCGCACGACGGCTGCCAAGTCGATCCCCGGTTTCGAACAGTTCGAGCGGGTCTGGGACGAGCGCGCCCCCCTCGGCTGGGACGTCAACGACGCCGTGCCCGCGGCCAAGGCGTGCGCGGCCCTGCTCTCGGACTGGTTCCCGGCCACGACGGGCGAGATCGTCCACGTCGACGGCGGCGTCCACGCGATGGGGCAGTGACGAGCCGAGACCGGCCCGGCACCCGAGCGACCCGCTGCGCCCGTCGCTAGAGTCCTGCCATGCCTGACGCCGCGACCCCTGCCGCGACCGCCACCGATAGCGCCAAGGGCGTGCACGTCGAGGAGGTGCGTGTCCTCGACGGACCGAACCTCTACTTCGCGCGACCCGCGATCAAGGTCAGCCTCCACCTGCCCGGCTACCTCGGGCTCAAACGCCCCCAGGCCGAGGCGCTCGCGTCGAGGCTGGGGCTGCGGTCGGCGCGGCCCGGCAAGCGCGGCACGGCGCTGCGCCAGCGGTTCGTCATGCGGGTCATCCGCACGGTGACCCGACGCGTCGGCGCGGAGATCGGCGTCGGTCGCCTCGGTGTCCGGGTCCGCGCCGGCGGTGCCGTCGAGGACGCCGTGCTCGCCTTCCCGTGGGCGCACCGCACGCGGGGCCAGGTGGCGGGGGAGCAGATCGCCGCCGTGCTCGGGCAGCTGCTCGACGCGTCGCGGCGCCCGGACGAGGTGATCGGCGCCGCCGCTGAGGCGATCCTCGCCGCGGCCGACGGACCCGGCCCGAGCGTCATCACGCCCAGCGTTCCCGTGGCCTCGGTCACCGGCACCAACGGCAAGACGACGACGACGCGTCTCATGGCGCACATGTGCATGACCGCGGGCCTCACGACGGCGTGGAGCTCGACGGACGGCGTCGTCGTCATGGGCGAGACCAAGGAGGCCGGCGACTTCTCCGGCCCGGCCGGGGCACGCGGCGTGCTCGAGACGCCCGGTCTGCAGATGGGCATCCTCGAGACGGCACGCGGTGGCATGCTGCTGCGCGGCATGGGCGTGACGACCAACGACGTCAGCGTCGTCACGAACGTCAGCGCCGACCACCTGGGGCTGCAGGGCATCGACACCCTCGACCAGCTGGCCGAGGTCAAGGCCATCGTCACCACCGTGACCAAGCCGGAGGGGTGGTGTGTCCTCAACGGCGACGACCCGCGCGTCTGGGCGATGCGCCGTGGCAGCCGCGCCAAGCCGTGGGCCTTCAGCCTCGACCCCGACTCGCCGGCCCTGTGGGAGGCGGTCAACGCCGGAGGGCGCGGCATCACGGTGCTCGGGGGTGAGATCGTCGTCCTGTCGCCGAACGGCGACCCGGACCGCCTCGTCAAGGTCACCGACGTGCCGATGACGCTGAGCGGCCTGTCGCGCAACAACATCGCCAACGCGTTGGCCGGTGCGGCCGCGGCCCTCGGGCTCGGCGTGCCGCGGTCGGCGGTCGTGGAGGGCCTGCGCACCTTCGCGCCCGACCCCGAGCACAACTGGGGCCGGATGAACACGTACTCGGTGCCGCTCGAGAAGGGCGGCCGGGCCACGGTCATCATGGACATGGCGCACAACGAGGCCGGCCTCGAGGCGCTGCTCGAGGTGGCGCACGGGCTTGTCGCTCCCGGCGGAGCGGTCCGCGTCGGCCTCGGCTGTGCGGGCGACCGCACCGACGACGCCATCGAGGCGATGGGCGAGATCGCCGGCCGCGGCGCCGACGACGTCGTGCTCAAGATCGCCCGGCGCTACCTCCGGGGCCGTGAGCCGGAGAACCTGCTCGGCCTCTTCCGGGACGGCCTGGCGCGCGTCGGCGTGCTCGACGTGCCCTCGCACGACACCGAGCTGGGCGCCCTCGAGCAGCTCGTGGCGCAGGCCAACGCCGGCGACGTCGTCGCGCTCATGTGCCACGCCGAGCGGTCCGAGGTGGATGCCTGGCTGCGCGAGCACGGCGGCACCGTCGACGACGCCCGCGCGATCCGCCGCAAGGTCGTGGCCGCCCGTGGCGAGCACGAGCTGGAGACCGAGATCGCCGCCCTCTGGGAGTCCGACGACGCCGACACCCGCATCGCGTCGGCACGGACCCTGCTGGACGAGCACCCCGGCGATGCCCGTCTCGAGTTCGAGCTCGCCGGAACCATGGACTCTGCTGGCGACGAGCACGGCGCGATCCCGCTGTACGAGAAGGCGATCCGGGGTGGGCTGCCCGAACCGCACCGGCACCGCGCGCAGCTGCAGCTGGCCTCGAGCCTGCGCGTCGTGGGACGGCCGGAGGAGGCCGACGCGGTCCTGGCCGACGTCCTCGAGACGCGTCCGCACAGCACGGCGGCCCTGCTGTTCCGCGCGCTCGTGCGGACCGACCTGGGCCGGGAGCGTGAGGCCGTCGCCGACCTCGTGCGGGCGACGCTCGACGCGACGACCGACGTCGACGCGCAGTCCTACCGCCGCGCCCTGCGCGCCTACGCCGACGACCTCGAGTCCTCCGAGCGGGACGCCACCTCCCCGGACGCCTGACACTGCGGTCCAGCACCTCCGCCGGGGCTGAGTTGGCGCGTCCGTCGGGGACGCCCGGGGCCTGCGAACTGCGCCCGGGCTGAGTTGGCGCACCCCGGCTGGAACCGCGCCGTGGCGCGGTTCCAGCGGAGCGGGGTCGGTCAGACGGCGGTGTCGTCGGCCTGGTCGACGGTGCTGCCGGTGGACGCCTCGCCCGTCGCCTCGCCGGGGATCGCGCCGAGCGCCTCCTCCTCGGCCTCGGTGCCCTCGGCCTCCGCGGTCTCGGTCAGCGTGCTCGGGTCGAGGTCGGGGTCGCTCGTGGCCGCTCCCGGGGCACCGAGACGGGCGCCGGCCTGGGCCGACTTGGTGCGCTCCTCGAGCTCGGCGACGACCCGGGCGTGGTTGTCGACGCACATGACGACGACGTCGCCGGGGTTGGTGCGCCCGAGCACGTGCCGGGTGGCCTCGAGCTCGTCGAGGACGATCTCGACCTGGCGGCACCGCGCGCCGTCGGCGATGGCCTTGCGCGCCCCCTCGGCGACGAGCTGGGCGGCCTCGCCGGGGCGGCGGCCGCGCAGCCGGGCGTCCTCACGGACGACGAGGACGTCGAAGTGGTGCGCGGCGACCTCGCCGAGCTCGCGGATGTCGTCGTCCCGTCGGTCGCCCGCAGCACCGATCATGCCGATGCGCGAGACCCGGGACAGGTCGGCCTGACCGCGCTTCTGCTCGGCGTACCGGTCGACGAACGTGCCGAGCTCCTTCATCCCCGCCGCGTTGTGGCAGTAGTCCACGAACACGTCGGCGTTGCCCACCTGCACGAGGTTGAGGCGTCCGGGGGACAGGTAGTAGGTCGTGGCGAAGGTGCGCAGGCCCTGGCGGATGTCGTGCAGCGGGGCGCCGGCCGCGAAGGCCGCACCGGCCGCGGCGAGGGCGTTGGCGACGTTGAAGCGGGCCGCACCCCCGAACGTCGAGGGCAGCAGGTGGGTCCACGCGAGCTGCATGCTGCGGCGTCCGTGCTTGATGACGATCATCTCGCCGCGCTCGCTCGGCTCGAGCACGATGGCCCGACCGCCCCGGCGGCAGTGGTCGTCGACGAGCTCGCGCACTTCGCTGCCGGGCTCGGACATCGTGAACCAGACGATGCCGCCCGAGCACCGGCGGCGCATGTTGCGCACGTGCGGGTCGTCGGCGTTGAGCACGGCGAACCCGTCGCGCGGCACGGCCTCGACGATGACCGCCTTGACGTCGGCGAGCTGACGCAGGGTGTCGATGCCCTTCATGCCGAGGTGGTCGGGGGCGATGTTGGTGACGACCGCGATGTCGTTGCGGTCGTAGCCCAGGCCTTCGCGCAGGATGCCGCCCCGGGCGACCTCCATGACGGCGAAGTCGACGCGCGGGTTCTGCAGCACCATCCGCGCCGACCGGGGGCCGGACGCGTCGGCCTTGATGACGAGGCGCTCGTCGATGACGACGCCGTCGGTCGAGGTCATGCCGACCTTGCGGCCCAGGCCCTTGAAGATGTGGGCGATCATCCGCGAGGTCGTCGTCTTGCCGTTCGTGCCGGTGACGGCGACGATCGGCACGCGCGAGGGCGTGCCCGGCGGGAAGAGGAGGTCGACGACCGGCTTGGCGATGAACTGCGGCTCGCCGACGGTCGGGTGGGTGTGCATCCGGAAGCCCGGCGCAGCGTTGACCTCGCAGATCGCGCCGCCGGTCTCGCGCACCGGGTAGGTGATGTCCGGGCAGATGAAGTCGATGCCGGCGACGTCCAGGCCGACGATGCGCGCGGCCTCCTCGGCGATCTCGACGTTGTCGGGGTGCGCGTCGAAGGTGCGGTCGATGGAGATGCCGCCGGTCGACATGTTGCCGGTGAGGGCGAGCTTGACCAACTCACCCTCCGGCGGGACGGAGTCGAGCGAGTGGCCTTGGGACGCAAGGACGTCGAGCGCGTTGTCGTCGACGCGGATCTTCGTCAGGACCTTCTCGTGACCGACGCCGCGGCGGGGGTCGGCGTTGGTCGTGTCGACGAGCTCGGCGACCGTGTGCGTGCCGTCGCCGACGACGTGTGCCGGCACGCGCTCGGCGATGGCCTGCATGCGGCCACCGACGATGAGGCAGCGGTAGTCGCGGCCGGTGACGAACGACTCGACGATGATCGTGCCGCGACGAGACTCGGCCTTGGCGATCTCGTAGGCCTTCTCGACCTCCTCGTCGCTCATCAGGTTGAGGCACACGCCGCGCCCGTGGTTGCCGTCGAGCGGCTTGACGACGACGGGGAACCCGATGCGGCGGGCGGCCTCGACCGTGCCGCGCAGGGTGCGGACCGCCTCCTGCTTCGGCACGGGCAGGCCGGCCGAGCCGAGCAGCTTGGTCGTGAGGTCCTTGTCGCCGGCGATGTCGACGGCGAGCGCGCCCGTCTTCGACGTCATGGTGGCGCGGATCCGCTGCGCGTGCACGCCCTGGCCGAGCTGGACGAGCGAGCCGGTGTTGAGTCGGATGAACGGGATGTCGCGCGAGGCCGCCTCCTCGAGGATGGCCGAGGTGCTCGGCCCGAAGGCGACGCGCTCGGCCTGCCGGAGGAAGTCGTGGAAGGCGGTGTCGAAGTCGAAACCCTCCTCGGCCTGCACGAGGTGGTTGATGAGGCGGACGGCGAGGCGGCCTGCGGCGACACCGACGGTCTCGTCGGTGTACGCGTAGACGACGTCGTAGCGGCCCGGGTGGCCCTTGACGCCGCGGGTCTTGCCCCGGCGGGAGTCGTGCCCCGCGAGCGTCTGGAGCTGGAGCGCGACGTGCTCGGCGACGTGCCCGAGCCAGGTGCCCTCGTGGAGCCGCTCGATGAAACCGCCCTTGCGGCCGCGCGAGCACGAGTGGTTGTCCAGGCCCGGCACGGCCTCGATGAGCTGCTCGGTGAAGCCCGGCAGGGACACCGTCGGGTACTCCTCGAGGCTGCCGAGGTCGACGACGAGATGGACGGCCTGCTGGTAGGACCAGACGTTGGGCCCGCGGTAGATCCGCGTCTCGAGGATCGTCAGGTCGGGACGGGCGGGTCCGGTGGGGGTCGGGACCTCGACGGCCATCGCATTCCTCCTGGGGGTCGGGGGAGAGTCGGGGATCTCAGCGGACGGTGGAGCTGCCGTGGGTCGAGCGTGCCGCGCGGTCCTTGGCCGGCACGACGGCACCCTCGATGTCGGGGTGCCGCTCGACGAACGCCGTCAGCTCGACGTGCTCGAGGTCGAACGTACTGCCGGTCGGCAGCGAGTGCACCACCGCACCCGACACGAGCAGGGGCGCCCCGCGTCGGGCGTCGGGCGCGTCGGTGATGGCGTTGCGGGCGTCGACGACGAAGATGGAGCCCGCCCCGAGCACGGTGAGCCGGCGCCCGTCGCGGATCTCGGCGGCGGTGTTCTCGTCGATGCCGATGCCGAGCAGGTTGGGGGAGGCGGCCACCATCGACATGAGGCGTCCGTACCGGCCGCGCTGGTCGAAGTGCTGGTCGATGATGGCGTCCTCGACGAGCCCGAGGCCGGCCGAGATCTGGCTCGCGCGCTGACGCGGCGTGAGCCCTTCGTCGCCGAGGGAGATCATGAAGCGGCTGAGGATCGAGGCGCCCGCCGACGTCCCCGCCACGACGGCGCCCCGCTCGTAGGCGCGCACGACGGCGTCGCCGACGGGGGTGCCGACGACGTTCTGGGCGAGCTTGACCTGGCTGCCGCCGGTGAGGAAGACACCGGTGGCAGCGTCGAGCGCGGCCACCATGTCGGGCGAGCCGGCATCGCGACGCGTCTGCGGGTGCACGACGGACACGTCGCCGCCGCGCAGCCGGGTGAAGGCGTCGCGGTAGGACTCGGACACCTCGTCGGCGTACGACGACGCCGTGGGGATGACGACGATCCGCGACGAACGCCCACCGGCGAGGCGGACGAAACGCTTGAGCACCACCGAACGGCCGAGGCGGTCCTCGGCGCCGCCGATGACCAGCAGCGTCCGGCGTGTGCCGCCCCCCGAAGGCGAGGCAGGGTCGGGCGGCGGGATGCTCTGCATCGGCCCAGCCTAGTGACCGCCGTGCGGCACCGGCGGAGCCTGGGTCGGCGTGCCGTCGGAGAGGTCGGCGTCCTCGATCTCCTCGCGCGAGATGCCGAGCAGGTAGAGGACGGAGTCGAGGTAGGGCACGTTGACCGAGGTCTGGGCCTGTTCGCGCACAAGGGGTTTGGCGTTGAAGGCGACGCCGAGCCCCGCGATGTCGAGCATGTCGAGGTCGTTGGCGCCGTCGCCGATGGCCACGGTGCGGCTCAGCGGCAGGCCTTCGGCCTCGGCGAACTCGCGCAGCGCGCGCGCCTTGCCGGCGCGGTCGACGACCTCGCCGACGACGCGCCCCGTGAGGACCCCGTCCTCGATCTCGAGGCGGTTGGCCCGGGCGTGGTCGATGCCCAGCTCGTCGGCGAGCGCGCCGACGATCTCGATGAACCCGCCGCTGACGAGCCCGACGGTGAAGCCGAGCCGCTTGAGGGTGCGCACGAGCGTGCGCGCCCCCGGCGTCAGCACGACCGAGTCGCGCACCTCGCCGAGGACCGACTCGGGCAGGCCCGCGAGCGTGGCGACCCGGGCCCGCAGCGACTCCTCGAAGTCCAGCTCGCCCGCCATGGCGCGGGCCGTCACCTCGGCCACCTCGGCCTCACGGCCGCAGTGCGAGGCGAGCAGCTCGATGACCTCCTGCTGGATGAGCGTCGAGTCGACGTCGAGGACCACGAGGCGCCGCCCGCGACGGGCCAGGCCACCGGGTGCGACGGCGACGTCGATGCCCTCGCTCGCAGCCACGAGGGTCAGCTCGGTGCGCAGCGAGGGCACATCGGCGCCGGAGATGTCGAACTCGACGGTCGTCACCGGGTAGCGCGACAGGCGTCGGATGCGGTCGATGTTCGCGCCGTGCGCGGCGATGTGGGTCGTCACGAGCGACACGTCCTCGGCGCGCAGCGGGGCACCGAGGACGACGACGGCCGCGCGGCCCTGGCGGGAGCGGGGGTTGTCGCCGGAGCCCTCGACGACCGAGAGCGTCAGCCCGAGACGGTGCGCCGCGACGGCCGCGGCGTCGCGCAGCGGGTCCGCGTGGTCGCCCGCGCGCAGCAGGATCGTCAGGGTCAGGTGGCCCTGCACCGCGACCTGCTGGATGTCGAGCAGCTCGGCACCGACGCCGGAGAGGGCGCTGAGCAGCCCACCGGTGACACCGGGGCGGTCCTGGCCGGTCACCGTCACGCTGAGGGTGGCGCCGGTCGGGGGGATGGCATCGGGGATGCTCGCGTCGGTCACGTCGTCAGGCTAACGAGCGGTGCCGCCGGCGGGTCGGCGCCTTCCGGCATGCGGCCCGCACCTGCGGGCTCACCGGTCCGCGTTGACCTCGTCACGCCACTGCAGCAGGTCGCGGACGCGTCCGAGGTCGGGGTCGGCGGCCGCCACGCTCGCGGTGAACAGGCGCGTGCCGACGGCATGGAGCCGCGCCGCGTTGCCGGCGTAGTCGGCCCGTTGGTCGGGGTTGCGCCCGGGAACGAACGCGACGCCGGCCGAGCGCTCGATCTCGAGCGGGTCGCGCCCACGCCGCGCGCACCACGCGTCGAGCACACGGTGCTTGTGGGCGATCGCGTCGGCGTCGCCGAAGCCGTGCCAGATGTCGGCGTGCTCGGCCACGATGCGCAGCGTCTTCTTCTCACCACCGCCCCCGATGAGGATCGGGATGTCGCGGGTGGGCGGCGGGTTGAGGCGGGTCCAGCGGTCCCGGATGACCGGCAGGTCGCGAGCGAGGTCGTCGAGTCGGCTTCCGGCCGAGCCGAACTCGTAGCCGTACTCGTCGTAGTCGAGCTGGGCCCAGCCCGACCCGATGCCGAGCACGAGACGACCGTCGCTCATGTGGTCGACGGTCCGCGCCATGTCGGCCAGCAGGTTCGGGTTGCGGTAGCTGTTGCACGTGACGAGGGCGCCGATCTCGACGCGCTCGGTCGAGACCGCCCAGGCGCCGAGCATCGTCCAGCACTCGAAGTGCATTCCGCCTCGGTCGCCGCTGAGCGGGAAGAAGTGGTCCCAGCTGAGGAGGATGTCGACGCCCATCTCCTCGAGCGTCGCTGCTGTGCGGCGGATCTGCTCCCACGTCGCGTGCTGCGGCGGGATCTGGATGCCGACGCGTGCCGGGCGCGGGTCGGCGGCGCTGCGGGGCGTGCTCACGTCGGGCTGGGCGCTCATGGGTCCTCCGTGGACGACGACGGGTGGCGATGGGTGGCGACCGGCTGGTGGCGAGGGCAGGCAGGTGCCCGCGGGCGCGGCCCCATCCTCGCACCGGGCACCTCAGGGCCTCAGAGCACGTGGTTGAGCAGCTCGCGGTCGTGGACGAACCCGACGCGCTCGTAGAGCGCCACCGCGCGGGGGCTCGAGTGGACGGTCACGTGCTCGACGCCGAGCTCGTGGGCGAGGTCGAGCAGGGCCGTGACGAGCCGGCCCCCGACGCCGTCCCCACGGCGGTCCGGCGCCACCCACACCGACTGCACGTCGGCGCAGGTCCGCCGATGCCGTTCGGCCGTCGGTACGCGGGGAGTCACGGCGAGGAAGCCGAAGGCGAGGACCGCGCCGTCCACGGCGTCGACCCCGACGAGGCCGTGGTGGCTTGCCGAGTGCGCCTCGGACCAGTCGCGGAACCACTCGGCGAAGGCCTGCCGGGTCGTGCCGGTCTCGGCGCCCGCCCCGGTGGCGTCGTCCCAGCGCAGCCCGCCCACCTCGAGGAGGTGAGCGGGGGAGGCCAGCACGATCCGGACCGTCAACGGGTGACGACCTGCCCCTTGCCGACGACGACGATGCCGGTCTCGGTGACGTGGAAGCCTCGGGCGCGGTCGTGCTCGTGGTCGATGCCGATCTGGCAGCCCTCCGGTATGACGACGTTCTTGTCGATGATGGCCCGGCGGATCTGCGCGTGCCGCCCGACCTCGACGCCGTCGAGGATGACCGAGCCCTGGATGCTCGCGTAGGAGTGCACGTGCACGAGCGGCGAGAGCACCGACGCGTAGACGTGCGCGCCCGAGACGACGACGCCGGGGGAGACGGCCGAGTTGAGCGCCTCGCCGATGCGGTCGCCGCTGCCGTGGACGAACTTCGCCGGCGGGTAGGGCGTGTGCTGGGTGTAGATCGGCCACTCGTAGTTGTAGAGGTTGAAGACCGGGTGGATCGAGACGAGGTCCATGTGGGCGTCGTAGTACGACTCGATGGTGCCGACGTCGCGCCAGTAGCCGCGGTCGCGGTCGGTCGAGCCGGGGACGTCGTTGTCCTTGAAGTCGTAGACGCCGGCCTCGCCGCGCCCGACGAAGTAGGGCACGATGTCGCCGCCCATGTCGTGGTTGCTCGCGTCGTTGTCGTGGTCGGCCGTGACGGCCTCTTCGAGCGCCGAGGCGGTGAAGACGTAGTTGCCCATCGAGGCGAGCACCTCGTGCTCGTTGTCGGGCAGGCCCTTCGGGTCCTTCGGCTTCTCGAGGAAGGCGGCGATCTTCTTCGGGTCGGCGTCGTCGACCTCGATGACACCGAACTGGTCGGCGAGCGAGATCGGCTGGCGGATGGCGGCGACGGTGCACGCGGCGCCCGACTCGATGTGCTGCTCGACCATCTCGCTGAAGTCCATGCGGTACACGTGGTCGGCGCCGACGACGACGACGATGTCGGGCCGCTCGTCGTGCATGAGGTTGAGGCTCTGGTAGATAGCGTCCGCGCTGCCGAGGTACCAGTTCTTGCCGACGCGCTGCTGGGCGGGGACCGTCGTGACGTAGTTGCCGAGGAGCGTCGACATGCGCCACGTCTTCGTCACGTGGGCGTCGAGGCTGTGCGACTTGTACTGGGTCAGGACGACGACCTGCAGGTAGCCGGAGTTGACGACGTTGGACAGGGCGAGGTCGATGAGGCGGTAGATGCCGGCGAACGGCACGGCTGGTTTGGCCCGGTCCGCCGTCAACGGCATCAATCGCTTGCCCTCACCTCCGGCGAGCACGATCGCGAGCACTTTCGGACCTGCGGCAGGGCTTCGTCGGGCCATGCCGCCACAGTAGGCCAGCGGCCGGGGACCCGGCAGGTTGTGCCACGAACAAACCCTTGCCGTCCCGAGAGGCGGGACTACTCTGCGAACGTGCGCGTCGACATCCTCAGCAAGGAGTACCCGCCGGCGATCTACGGGGGAGCCGGCGTCCACGTCGCCGAGCTCGTCCGGGCGCTGCGGGCCCGCGGCGACCTCGACGTGCAGGTCCGCTGCTTCGGCGCCCCGCGCGACGAGCCCGGCACGACCGCCTATCCCGACCTGCCCGAGCTGGCGTCGGCGAACGCGGCCCTGCAGACGCTCGGCGTCGACCTCGGCATGGCCGGCGACTGCGTCGGGGCCGACATCGTCCACTCGCACACGTGGTACGCCAACATGGGCGGCCACCTCGCCTCGCTCCTCGGCGGCATGCCGCACGTCGTCACCGCGCACTCCCTCGAGCCGATGCGTCCCTGGAAGGCGGAGCAGCTCGGTGGCGGCTACCGCGTGTCCTCGTGGGCCGAGCGCACGGCGTACGAGGCCGCCGCCGGCGTCGTCGCCGTCAGTGCAGGCATGCGCGCGGACATCCTCAAGAGCTACCCGTCGCTCGACCCGGCGCGGGTCCACGTGGTGCACAACGGGATCGACGCCCAGCAGTGGACGCCCGACCGCTCCGACGCGGCGCGTGCGACGGTCCAGCGCCACGGTGTCGACCCCGACCGGCCCTCGGTCGTGTTCGTCGGCCGCATCACCCGGCAGAAGGGCCTGCCGTACCTGCTGCGTGCCTGCGCCGAGCTGCCGCCGGAGGTCCAGCTCGTCCTCTGCGCCGGCGCGCCCGACACCCCGGAGATCCTGGCCGAGGTCGAGGGGCTCATGAACGACCTCAAGGCCAGGCGGCAAGGAGTCGTCTGGATCGCCGAGATGCTGCCGCGCGCCGAGGTCGTCGCGCTCCTCAGCCACGGCACGGTGTTCGTGTGCCCGTCGGTGTACGAGCCGCTCGGCATCGTCAACCTCGAGGCCATGGCGTGCGAGCTGGCCGTCGTCGCCACGGCGACCGGTGGCATCCCGGAGGTCGTCGTCGACGGCGAGACCGGCTGGCTCGTGCCGATCGACCAGGTGCAGGACGGCACCGGCACACCGGTCGACCCCGACCGCTTCGTCGCCGACCTCGCGGCGACGCTCACCGACGCCGTGTCCGACGTCGAGCGGGCCCGTGCGCGTGGGCGGGCCGGGCGCGTGCGTGCCGTCGAGTCCTTCTCGTGGGCCTCCATCGGCGACCGCACGCTCGAGGTGTACCGGCAGGTGCTCGGGCGCTGATGCCCCCGGGTTCCACCACACGGCCCGGCTGGGCCGACGTGCCGCGCACCCTCGTCCGCGCCATCGAGCGGTCGCTGGGCGCGGGCGTCGTGGCCCACGAGGACGTTCGCGCGGAAGCCGCCGGCACAGCGCCTGGCCCGGTGGCCGCCCTCCTCGACCTCGACGACGGCCGACGCGTCCACGCCGAAGCCGTTGCGGCGTCGATGGATCCGCGACCGGCCGACCGGCTCGAGCGCGAGGTCGACGTGCTGCGCCGGCTACCGGAGTCGGTGCCGCACGCGCGCCTGATGGCCCATGCCCGGCGCGACGACTGGGTCGCCCTCGCTCGCGAGGCCCTCCCGCACGACGACCTCGGACCGCCGTGGCGGTCGCAGGGGATCGCCGCCGCTCGGGACGTCTTCGAGGTGACGTCAGGCCACGTCGCGCCGGCCGGGCTGCCCGTCGCAGAGGACCACCTCCACGACCTCGACGCGTGGGCGACCTTGGCGTCCGGGGCTGCCCACCGGCTCGACGATGCAGACCGCGCGATGCTGCCGGCGCTCGTGGCGATGTCGGACGGGTGGCGCCGGTGGTCCGCCGGCGACCGGCTCGTGCACCTCGACCCCTGCTGCGAGAACCTCGTCGGCCGCGGTGACGACGTCCGGCTGGTCGGCTGGGCCTCGGCTTCCCGGGGCGCCGTGTGGACCGACAGCGCCCTGCTCGCTCTCGACCTCGTGGTGTCCGGCCACGCCGGCGGACCACGCACCGCGGTCGACCTGGCGACCGGCATCCTGGCCGGGCTGCCTTACGAGGCAACGCGGTTCGTGGTGGCTCGCGCCGGCACGCTCAGGCTGGGTGCCCTCGCCTCCTCCGACGCGTCGGCGGACCGGCGTGCTGCTTCGGCACGAGCGCTCCTGGAGCGTGTCGTGCCCCGGTGACGCCGGGTCGGGTCAGCCGAAGAGGCGGCCCACCACGGCGTGCTCGACGCCGAGGTGCTCGGAGGGGCCGCCGAGGATCATGCCGAGCAGGTCGCGCGGGGCCGGGTAGTCGCGTCCGAGGGCCGACAAGTACTCGTCGTGTGCCGAGAGCGAGGCCACGGCCGCCTCGAAGTGACCCGACACGTCGACCCAGTGGGTCGGCTCGGGGTCGCCGATGACGAGCACCTGCTTGGCACTCCAGGGCTCGTGGCCCTCCTGCACCAGCTCGCGGAAGATCCACCGGTTGCCGGCGTCGGCCTTGGCGTCGAGCGTGGCGAGGCCGACGGCGCGGTGGTCGGCCTGGTTGCTCCAGCCGCCGGGGAAGCGGTCGGCGTAGGTCTGGGCGACGACGAGGTCGGGGCGCCGGATGCGGATCTCTCGGGCGATGGCCCGGCGCAGCGGCAGACCGTACTCGACCGCGCCGTCGGTGAAGCCGTCGAGGAACTCGACGACCTCGACCCCGACGTGGGCGGCGCCGTCGCGCTCCTCGCGCTCGCGCAGCGGCCCGGCCTCGTCCGGGGGCATCGTGTCGATGCCGGCCTCGCCGCGCGTCACGAGCAGGTACGTCACGGTCTTGCCGGCCCGCACCCACTTGTCGACCGCTGCGGCCGTGCCGTACTCGAGGTCGTCCGGGTGGGCCACGACGCAGAGCACGGTGTCGAAGGCGGACTCGTCGAGGGGGGTCAGCTCGGGCGGCGTCGTCATGAGCCCAATCTAGGGACCTTGGCGGCGCCCGCGGGGGATGTGAGGATGGGGCATGCTCACCCTCGACCTCGCACGCCGGCTCTCGGTGGCCGGGCTGTCCTGGGAACCGCGCTCGGGCGACCGCTTCGTCGTCCCGGTCGACGGCATGGAGGAGGAGGTCTTCGTCATCAGCGACCTCACCGTCGACGTCCACCACTTCGCCACCGGCGACGTCATCGGCTTCAACGGCACGACCGAGTGGGCCCTCGACAGCGTCGAGCAGGACAAGGTGGTGTGGCTGCCCCGCGAGGAGCAGCTGCGCGACCTGCTCGGCGAGGCCTTCGTCGCGCTCGAGCGCCTCGAGGGCGGCTTCGCCGTCGTCGTCCGCGACGCGTCGGGCGGGCAGGAGCGTCACGTCGACATCGACGCCGAACGCGCCTACGCCAGAGCGTTGCTCGAACATCTGGCCGGCTGAGGACTCTCGCCTCAGGCGGGCCGCCACCCGGCGACGGACATGACGGCCACGTTCGTCGCGTCGGCGAGCGCCGTGTCGGCGTCGGCGGCGAGGTCGCGCAGGAGCAGCTCCCGGGTCGTCGTCGTGCCGGCGTCGACGCCCGAGCTGCCGAGCCCGGTCAGCCCGGCCGTCCGGTGCGCGAGCCGCGACACGCTCGAGGCGAGCGACATGAGACGCAGCGCCCGGCCGGGCGTGCCGTCCGGGACGCCCCACATCGACGCGTCGAGGTCGGACTCCGCCTCCGCCCTGGCCTCGGGCCCCCACGGGTGGCCGCCTACGGCCTCGAAGCGGTCGGTGTGCGCCCGCAACGACTGGAGGAGACTGCGCTCGATCTCGCGCAGGTCGAGCATCTCGAGCCGGTGCCGTGGGATCGGGTCGGCCTCGTACGCGGTCCAGTCCGCGCGGTAGCCGATGTCGCCGTCCGGGCCGAACTCCGAGAGCGTGGGCACGAGGACCCCACCGATGCCGGCCACGAAGACGCACTCGCCCGACTCCGCGGCGTGCGCGGCCGCGGCGGGGGATCCCTTCGGCATCCGGCTGAGGTCGCCCGGTCGGGGGAGGGCGACGAAGAGGGCGCGCTCGCCGAGGTCGTGCCACACGTCGATCCTGCGCAGGTCGCCGGCCACGTGGTCGAGGTCGGGGAAGGAGCGCTGCAGTGCCTCGGTCGTCGTGACGTCGCCGCGCCACGAGGCCGTGACCCAGAGCGCGAGGCGCACGGACGCGGGCAGCTCGGACACCCCGTCATCGTAGGGCGGCCCCAGACCGCCCCGATGCGGCCAGGGTGGTGCGTCCGGGCGACGCGGGCCCGTGCCATAGGGTCGAGCCATGAGCGACGTCCTCGCCCTCGCCGGTGTCAGCGTCCGACGTGGACCCACGACGCTGCTCGACGACGTCTCGTGGGAGGTCGAGGAGGGTGAGCGCTGGGTCGTGCTCGGCCCCAACGGCGCCGGCAAGACGACGCTCCTGCAGATCGCCGCCGCGCGGATGCACCCGACCGTCGGCGTCGCCGGCGTGCTCGGCGAGGTGCTCGGCGCGGTCGACGTCTTCGAGCTGCGGCCCCGCATCGGCCTGGCGAGCGCCTCGATGGCAGAGCGGATCCCCGGCGACGAGCTCGTCGGCAACGTCGTCGTCACCGCGTCGTACGGCATCATCGGCCGCTGGCGCGAGACCTACGACACCGTCGACTACGTGCGGGCCATGGAGCTGCTCAAGGCGCTCGGCGCCGACCACCTGGCCGACCGGCGCTACGGCACCCTGAGCGAGGGCGAGCGCAAGCGCGTGCAGATCGCGCGCGCGCTCATGACCGACCCCGAGCTGATGCTCCTCGACGAGCCGGCCGCCGGTCTCGACCTCGGCGGTCGTGAGGACCTCGTACGCCGCCTCGGCGACCTCGCCGCCGACACCGAGGCACCCGCGCTCGTGCTCGTGACCCACCACGTCGAGGAGATCCCGCCGTCGTTCACCGACGTGCTCATGCTCCGCGACGGCCGGGTCGTGGCCGCCGGCCCGATCCAGCTGACGCTCACCGAGGAGAACCTCTCCGAGACGTTCGGGCTGCCGCTCGTCCTCGAGCAGCACGGCGACCGCTGGTCGGCTCGCGCGCGCGCCTGAGGGCCCTGCCGCGCTCGCCCGGTAACGCTCCGGTCGCGACCGGGCGCGGACGTTCGTACCCGGAGGGAACTGAGGCAGACTTGTGAACGTCACAGGAGTGACGCACGAGACGTCGGTGACCTCACGGTGCCGGCTCGACGAGACGGGGTGGACGGCGTGTCCGAGGGCTACGCGTGGATGGTCTGGCTGGGGGTGGCGCTCGTGCTCGTCGCCATCGAGACGGCCACCGTCGACTTCACGTTCCTCATGCTCGCCGGTGGCGCGGTCGGCGGCTCGGTCGCCGCGGCCCTCGGTGCGCCGCCGGCCGTCCAGGCCATTGTCGCGGCCCTCGTGGCCGTCGCGCTGCTCGCCATCGTGCGCCCCTGGCTCAAGAACCGCCTCAACTCCCGCGCCCCGACACAGATCATGGGCGCCGCCGCCAACGTCGGCCGCTCCGCCGTCGTCCTCGACCACGTGACCCCGGCCGGTGGCCGGGTCAAGCTCGCGGGCGAGGAGTGGTCGGCACGCACGCTCGGGGACAGCATCGAGCCGGGTGAAGAGGTCGTCGTCGACTCCATCGACGGCGCCACCGTCATCGTCAGCCGCGCGCACATCGTCGGCGGCTGAGCGTTCGACGCCCGGGCCGACCGGTCCGGGCGACCGACCACGCGTCCTCGGGGGCGCGTGGCCAGACAAGGAGAAGGTCGTGGACCCGGTATACATCATCCCGATCCTCATCGTGGTCGTGGCAGCCGTCATCGTGCTGCGCACGGTCCGGATCGTGCCTCAGCAGACCGCGCAGATCGTCGAGCGCGTCGGCAGCTACAACAAGACGCTCACCGCCGGCATCCACTTCCTCGTGCCGTTCGTCGACAAGGTGCGCGCCAACATCGACCTCCGTGAGCAGGTCGTGTCGTTCCCCCCGCAGCCGGTCATCACGTCGGACAACCTCGTCGTCAGCATCGACACCGTCATCTACTACTCGGTCATCGACGCCAAGGCCGCGGTCTACGAGATCGCCAACTTCATCCAGGGCATCGAGCAGCTCACGGTCACCACGCTGCGCAACGTCATCGGCTCGCTCGACCTCGAGCAGACGCTCACGAGCCGCGACCAGATCAACGGCCAGCTGCGCGGCGTCCTCGACGAGGCCACCGGCAAGTGGGGCATCCGCGTCAACCGCGTCGAGCTCAAGGCCATCGACCCGCCGCACTCGGTGCAGGACTCGATGGAGAAGCAGATGCGCGCCGAGCGCGACCGCCGCGCAGCGATCCTGACCGCCGAGGGCGTCAAGCAGTCGGCGATCCTCACCGCCGAGGGTGAGAAGCAGAGCCAGATCCTGCGCGCCGAGGGCTCGGCCCAGGCCCGCATCCTCGAGGCGCAGGGCCAGGCCCGCGCCATCCAGCAGGTCTTCGCGGCCATCCACCGCGGCAAGCCGACCCAGCGCCTCCTGGCCTACCAGTACCTGCAGGTCCTGCCCCAGATCGCCCGCGGCGACGCGAACAAGATGTGGATCATCCCGTCGGAGGTCACCGACGCGCTCAAGGGCATCTCGAACGCCCTCGGCGGCAACGCGGGTCCCGAGGGGGGCGACGATGAGGGCTGGGTCGAGCCCGAGGTGGACGACGCCTTCCTCGCGACCGTCCTCGAGGACCCGGCCAAGGCTCTCGCGGAGGCCCGCGGCCAGGCCGCGCAGGCGAGCGCCGAGTCGACCGAGCACGCCGCACCGGTCGCGCGTCAGCAGCCGCCGATCCACCCCGCGAGCGACGTCCCGCCGCCGCCGGCCGCGCCGGCCGCGCCGTCACAGGCTCCGACACAGGCTCCGACACAGGCTCCGGCACAGGCTCCTTCAGCGGCTCCGTCGCAGACGCCGCCCGCCGCTCCGCCCCAGGCCTCGGGCGACGTGCCGGAGCAGCCCGGCCAGGAGCCGCCCGCCCAGCACTGACGCGTCCGCGCGTCCGCGTCCTGCGTCGCGTCCCTCGTGGACGCGACGGCCGACACCCGGTCACCCTCGCTAGGGTGGCCGGGTGTCGTTCTGGTCTGCCGTCATCGTCGCGTTGGCCGGGACCGGTGCCGGCATCATCAACACGATCGTCGGGTCGGGCACGCTGCTGACGTTCCCGACGCTGCTGTTCTTCGGCGTCAACCCGCTCGTGGCCAACGTGTCGAACAACATCGGCCTCGTCGCCGGCGGCATCACCGGGTCCTGGGGCTATCGGCACGAGCTGCACGGGGCGGGACCGACGCTCCGGCGCCTCATGCCGCTGTCCTTCCTGGGGTCGATCGCCGGCGCTGGGCTGCTGCTCGTGCTGCCTCCCGAGGCCTTTAAGGCCATCGTCCCGGTGCTCATCGTCATCGCCGTCGCGCTCGTCCTCGCCGGCCCGGCCCTGCAGCGGCGCCGGGCCGCTGCCGAGGAGGGCATCGTCGGCGGGCGGGACCCGCGCTGGCACGCTCCGGCGATGGCGGTCGGCGTCTTCGTGGCCGGCATGTACGGCGGCTACTTCGGGGCCGCCCAGGGCGTCCTGCTCATGGGGCTGTTCAGCGTGCTCAGCAGCGAGCCGCTCCAGCGGCTCAACGGCTACAAGAACGTGCTGGCCCTCATCGTCAACCTCGTCGCGGCCGTCGTCTTCGTCCTCTTCGCGCGCGAGCACATCGACTGGCTCATCGTGCTGCTCATCGCGGCCGGCTCCTTCGTCGGCGGCATCATCGGGGCGCGCATCGGCCGGCGCATCCCACCGAACGCACTGCGGGCCGTGATCGTCGTGATCGGCGTGGTGGCCGTGGTTCGGCTCCTCTGGTTCACGTGACCTAGCCTGCTCCCGTGCCGATCGAGATCTCCGACCCTGCCGACCCGCGCCTGGCCGACTACGTGTCCCTCACCGACGTCGTGCTGCGACGCCGGCACGAGCCCGAGAAGGGCCTCTACATCGCCGAGAGCCAGAAGGTGATCCGGCGGGCGCTGCGGGCCGGGCACCGGCCGAGGTCCTACCTCATGGCGCGGCGGTGGCTCGACGACCTCGCCGACATCGTGGCCGACGCCGAGGCCGAGGGCGTCCCGGTGTACTTCGCCGAGCACGACGTCATCGAGCAGCTCACCGGGTTCCACCTGCACCGTGGGGCGCTGGCCGCCATGCAGCGCCCGGCACTGCCGTCCGTCGAGTCGCTCATCGCCGAGGCCCGGCGCGTCATCGTCCTCGAGGACGTCGTGGACCACACCAACGTCGGGGCGATCTTCCGCAGCGCCGCCGCACTCGGGGTCGACGCGGTGCTCGTCACCCCGCGCTGCGCGGACCCCTTGTACCGCAGGTCGATCCGCGTCTCGATGGGCACGGTCTTCCAGGTGCCGTGGACCCGCATCGAGCAGTGGCCGCAGGGGATCGGGCTGCTGCACGAGGCGGGCCTGACGGTCGCGGCCATGGCGCTGTCCGACGACTCCGTCTCGCTCGACGACCTCGAGACCGAGCCGCCCGCACGGCTCGCCCTCGTCGTCGGCACCGAGGGCGACGGGCTGTCGCACCGCACCGTGGCCGACGCGGACCTCACGCTGCGCATCCCGATGGCCGGCGGCGTCGACTCGCTCAACGTCGCGGCGGCGAGCGCCGTGGCGATGTGGGCGTTGCGGCCGCGACCCACGGCCTGACGCGGAACCCGCTGCGGCTCAGGCGCGCACGAGACGCGTCATGAGCCTGTCGAGCTCGACCGCGGGGTCGTGGCACAGCCCGCCGTGGACGGGGCCGGGCTGCACCACGGTCGAGCGCGGGGCGATGATCCAGCCGAAGCGCTGGCCGAGCTTGTCGAGGACGGGACGACCCCGGCCGGACTCGCCCCGGCACACCGCGCGCACCTGCTCGAGCATGGCGCGCACGCCGTCGAGGTCGCACGTCGGGCACAGCGCGGCGGCGCGCGCCTCGTCGACCTGCCACGCGGCGTCGAGGAAGTCGGCGTCCTGGCTGTAGAGCACGACGCCGACGTTGATGAACTCCTCGCGGTCGACGCGGGGCACGAGGCGCAGCAGGACGTACTGGTAGGCGTTCACGCGGCCGCCTCCGCCGGTAGCCAGGCGCCCGGGTTGGCGAGGCGGGCCGTGAGCATCCGCGCGTAGGCGTCACGCACCTGCGCCGGGCCGGTGAGGAACGGGGTGTCCTCGAGCCACTCGTCCGGCACGTCGGCGAGCACCGACGCCACTGCGTCGGGGGTGACACGGGCGGCGAGCTCGTCGTGGCGGGCGTCGACGTCACCGGCGACCTCGCGCAGCACGTGGCGCGACGCGTCGAACGGCTGGGCCGCGAAGCGGTCGGGGTCGGGCGCGCGTCCCGGCCACGAGTGGTGGAAGTAGAGGGCGGCGCCGTGGTCGATGGCCCACGTGCGGCCGTGCCAGACCAGCAGGTTGGGGTTGGACCACGTGCGGTCGACGTTGGCGGTCAGGGCGTCGAGCCAGAGGATGCGCTCGGCGAGGTCGGCGCCCGGCGGGAGCGACCCGTCGTAGCCGAGCGAGCCGGGCAGGAAGTCGACGCCGAGGTTGGTGCCGACCGACGCGGTGAGCAGGTCCTGGACCTCCTCGTCGGCCTCGTACCGCGCGATCCGCGGGTCGAGGGTCAGGACGGCGAGGTCGGGGACGGGTACGTCGACGAGGCGTGCGAGGCCGGCGACGACCACCTCGGCGACGAGAACCTTGAGCCCCTGGCCGGCACCGCGGAACTTCAGCACGTAGGTGCCGTCGTCGTCGGCCTCGACGATCCCCGGCAGCGACCCGCCTTCCTTGAGCGGCGTGACGTAGCGGGTCGCGGTGAGCTGGGGGAGCACGGGCGTCAGCCTAGTGGCCGCTCCTCGTCGAGCCGTGCCGCCGCGGACCACGCGCGCCCGACGAACATCGCCGCCCCGGCGTAGAGGCACGCGAAGGCGATGAGCGGCCACCAGGCGAGCCCCGACTCGGGCAGCAGCACCGCGCCGAGGACCGCCGCCGCGACCATGCCGGCGTTGTAGACGACGTCGTAGGCCGAGAAGGCCCGGCCCAGGAGGTGGTCGGGCACGTGGGCCTGCATGAGGGAGTCGACGGTGATCTTGACGCACTGGGAGGTCAGCGCGACCGCAAACGCGACGGCGACGATGCTCCACGGCTGCAGGAACGGCCCGAGCAGTGCGCAGACGACGGCGCCGACGGCGAGGACCCGGGCGACGAACGGCAGGGCCGTGAGGCGCGGCTCGAGCCACGGGGTGACGAAGGCGGCGGAGGCGAACCCGAGGGCCGAGGCCCCGGCCGCCACGGTGAATCCGAGCGCGCCGTGCCCCTGCTCGAACGGGCCACGGAAAAGCAGCAGCGTCTGCAGCAGGAGGAAGCCGAACGGCAGCCGGGTCAGGAACACCAGCCCGAGCAGGACGCGGGCGCGGCGCGGGCCCGTGCGGACGGCCTCGAGGAAGCCGGACACGACCGACCGGGCGATGTGACCGAACGAGGGGGACTCGCTGACGTCGTCGGGCCCGACGTTCGGCAGGCGGGAGGCGGCCCACATCGCGACGAGCACCGCAGCCGCGCCGAGCACGACCACGACTACGTCGGACCCACCGGCCGCCCGGATGCCCGTGCCGATGCCACCACCGAGCAGGTAGGCGAGCGAGCCGCACGTCGGTGCCACGGAGTTGGCGCTGACGAGGTCGTCCGGCTCGACGACGTGCGGGATGGCCGAGCCGAGGCCGGCGAGGATGAACCGGTTGACGCTGAAGACGAGCAGGACGAGCCCGAAGAAGAGCGGACCGCTCTCGGCACCCGTGACGATCGTGGCGACGCCGAGCATCGCCGCGGCGCGCACGGCCTGGCTGACGACGAGAACCCGGCGACGGTCCCACCGGTCGAGCAGCACGCCGACGAACGGTCCGAGGAGGCTGTACGGGAGCAGCACCGTCGCGAACGCGAGGGCGATGCTGCGTGCGTCGGCCGCCTTCTCTGGGTTGAAGAGGACGTGACTGGCCAGGGCGACCTGGAAGATGCCGTCGGCGCCCTGCGAGGTGACGCGGCTGACGAAGAGTCGTCGGAAGCGTCGCCCGTGCAACAGGCTCCAGAGCGCACGCAGGAAGGTCACGGCGGACAGCGTACGGTCGGTGTCCAGCAGACGCGGCACGGACGCGGCGCGTCCGGCTGTCGGATCGGCGAGCGACGGGTGAAGAGCCGGTGGCCGCGGGGTGGATCAGCGGGCGAGGCGGCCGATGAGCGCGGCGGCGCACGCGATGCCGGCGACGGCGCTGCCGACCAGGACGCCGAAGTCGAGCCAGTAGTTCGTCGGCGTGCCGATGAGCAGCCCGCGCAGCGCGGACACCTCGTAGGTCAGCGGGTTGACGTGGCTGACGACCTTGAGCCAGTCCGGCATGAGCTCGATGGGGTAGAGGGCGTTCGAGGCGAAGAAGAGCGGCATCGTGATCGCCTGCCCGATGCCCATGAGCCGGTCCCGCTTGAGGGCGACCCCCGCGATCGACAGGGACAGGCAGGAGAAGAACGCGGCGCCGAGCATCACGACCACGACGACCCCGAGCAGGCGCACCGGGTTCCACGTCATGCCGACGCCCATGAGCGCCGCCACGACGACGACGATGGCGGCCTGCGCCACCGAGCGCACCCCGGCAGCGAACGCCTTGCCGGTCACCAGGGCGGCCCGCGGCGTCGGGGTGACGAGCAGCTTGGTCAGCACCCCCGCGTCGCGCTCCCAGATGATCTGGATGCCGTAGAAGATCGCGATGAACAGGGCCGACTGCGCGATGACGCCCGGCGCGAGGAAGTCGAGGTAGGGCACGTCGCCGGTTGGGATGGCGCGGATGCGGCTGAAGGTCGTGCCGAAGATGACGAGCCACAGGATCGGCTGGATGGCGCGGGTCAGCAGCTCGGTGCGGTCGTGGCGCAGCTTCTGCAGCTCGACGAGGCAGAACGTACCGACCCGGGAGACGAGCAGCCACAGCCCCGTGCGCCGCACCCGCTCAGCCGAGGCGGCGCGCGGTTCGACGAGCTGTCCGGACACTGCGCAGCCCTCCCTTCTGCTCACCCTCGAGCGTGTCGCCGGTGTGGTGGCGGAAGACGTCCTCGAGGGTGGCGCCGTCACCGGCTGCGGCCTTGAGGTCGTCGGGCGCGCCGAGGGCCCGCAGCGCGCCGTGGTGCATGAGGGCGACGCGGTCGCACAGCGCGTCCGCCTCCTCCATGTAGTGCGTCGTCAGCACGACGGTCATGCCGTGGTCGCGCTGCATCTGGTCGACGCGCTGCCAGACGCTGTCGCGGGCCACCGGGTCCAGGCCCACGGTCGGCTCGTCGAGCACGAGCAGCTCCGGTTGGTTGACGAGGGCCTGGGCCAGCTCGAGGCGGCGGACCATGCCGCCGGAGTACGTCGAGGCGAGGCGGTGCTGGTCCGGCCGCAGGTCGACCATGTCGAGCACCTCGTCGACACGTGCCGCGCGCTCGCGGCGAGGCACGTCGAAGAGGCGGGCGAACCACTCGACGTTCTCACGGCCGGTCAGTGCGCCCTCGATCGACAGCTGCTGCGGGACGTAGCCGATGAGGCGGCGCACCCGCATGGCGTCGGTGCGCACGCTGTGGCCGAAGACCTCGACCTCGCCGTCCTGGAGCGGCAGCAGCGTGTTGAGCAGGCGGATCGTCGTCGTCTTGCCGGCGCCGTTGGGACCGAGCAGGCCGAAGCACTCGCCGGGCTCGACGGCCAGGGTGAGGTCGTCGACCGCGCGGTGCTGGCCGAAGCTGTAGCCGAGGCCCCGGATGTCGAGGGCCGCGACCGCCGTCACGGCGTCACCGGGGTTCCTCGGCGGTGGCCGGGACCGGTTGCGCGCTCGCCGGCGAGGTGGGTGTCGAGCCGGATGCCGAGGCGGACGCCGCGGCTGACGTCGCGCCCGACGCGTCGGGGTCGGGGAGGGACGCGGCGACGCGGGCCAGCAGCGGCAGTGCCCGGGCGATGGCGGCCCGTTCGTCGGCGTCGAGGCTGCCGAGGGCGGCAGCGGTGGCCTGGGCACGCCGGTCGCGCCAGCTCTCGAGGGCGGCGGCGGCCGACGGCGTCAGCTCGAGGCGGGCGACGCGTCGGTCGGACGCGTCGCGCAGGCGCACGAGCACCTCGAGCGAGGTCAGCTGGCCCACGAGCGTCGACACGGTGTTCGGCGCGAGGCCGAGCACCGCGGCGGCCTCGGCGACCCCGATGCCGGGGTTGCGGCGCACGACCCGGACGAGCTCGAGCTGGGCGCCCGACAGCCCGAGCTCGGGAAGCGGGGTGCCGACGAGTGGGCGCGAGCTGCGCCGGAAGAGGCCGACGACGTCGTGGACGTCGTCGGCGAGGCCGGCGACGGACCGGGAGGCTCGGGCTGGGCTGGCGGGGCGGGCCGGGTGGAGGGGATCGCTCACGAGGCGAGATTAACTCGCTGACAGAGGTTTCAACAGGGGCCGAAAGGCCTCGTGACATCGGCGTTCTACCGCGCTCGTTCCGTGCGGCGAGCAGGCGTCCGCAGTGCCCGAGACGCAGAAGACCCCGGGCCGCAGGGCCCGGGGTCTCCGGTGGTGTCGAGGGGGGGACTTGAACCCCCACGCCCGTTAAGGGCACTAGCACCTCAAGCTAGCGCGTCTGCCATTCCGCCACCCCGACAAGGTGAAGAGCAAGGGGCTCGGGGAGTCCCTTGCGGCGAGGAGAACGTTACAGGGGCCCCGGCCAAAAGGCCAAACCGCCCCACCCGTCACACGGATCCGCGGGACTCGGGCCGCGCTCGACCACCTAGGCTGGCCGCATGAGCGAGCCCGCCGACCGCGCCGAGAGCCCCTCCACGAGCACCGCCACGATGACGCCCGAGGACGAGGTGGCCCGCATCTGCGCCGACCTCATCCGCATCGACTCGACGAACTACGGCGACGGCAGCGGGCCGGGGGAGCGGAAGGCCGCCGAGTACGTCATGGGCCAGCTCGCCGAGGTCGGCCTCGACGCCGAGCTGCTCGAGAGCGAGCCCGGGCGGGCCACGGTCGTGCTGCGCCTCGAGGGCGAGGACCCGTCGCGCCCCGGCCTCGCGGTCCACGGCCACCTCGACGTCGTGCCGGCCAACGCCGCCGACTGGCAGGTCGACCCGTTCGCCGCCGAGGAGCGCGACGGCTGCATCTGGGGTCGTGGCGCCGTCGACATGAAGGACATGGACGCGATGATCCTCGCCAACGTCCGCCACCTGGCGCGCACCGGCACCAAGCCGGCCCGCGACACGACGGTGGTGTTCTTCGCCGACGAGGAGGCCGGCGGCACGTACGGCAGCCACTGGCTCGTCGACCACCACCCGCAGTGGTTCGAAGGGGTCACCGAGGCCGTCAGCGAGGTCGGCGGGTACAGCGTCACCGTCCCGACGCCTCAGGGCGAGCGCCGCGCCTACCTGCTCCAGACCGCCGAGAAGGGCATCGCGTGGCTGCGCCTGCGCGCCCACGGTCGCGCCGGCCACGGCTCGGTCCCCAACCCCGACAACGCCATCGTCCACCTCGCCGGCGCCATCGGCCGGATCGCGGCGCACGAGTGGCCGCGGGAGTACATCGCCTCGGTGCGCGACCTGCTCGACGGGCTCAGCGCCCTCACCGGCATCGGGTACGCCGACGACGACCTCGAGGAGCTGCTGTCCACGATGGGCGGGGCCCAGGGCTTCGTGCGGGGCACGCTGCGCGACACCGCGAACCTGACGATGCTCGAGTCCGGCTACAAGCACAACGTCGTGCCGCAGACGGCGACCGCGGCCCTCGACTGCCGCTTCCTCCCCGGCCACGAGGACGACCTGATGGACACGGTCCGAAGCCTCGCCGGCGAGCACGTCGACGTCGAGGTCGTGCACCGCGACGTCGCGCTCGAGGCGCCCTTCTCCGGCCACCTCGTCGAGGCGATGAAGCAGTCGCTGCTGCGCGAGGACCCCGACGCGAGCGTCCTGCCCTACTGCCTGTCCGGTGGCACCGACAACAAGGCGCTGGGGCGGCTCGGCATCACCGGCTACGGGTTCGCACCGCTGCGCCTGCCGGCCGACCTCGACTTCGCGCCGATGTTCCACGGCATCGACGAGCGGGTGCCGGTCGACTCCCTGCGGTTCGGGGCGCGCGTGCTCGGCGACTTCCTGCGCACCTGCTGAGCCCGGACCTCAGGCCGTCCGCTGGACGCGCATGATGCGTCGACGCAGCCAGATGCGCCGGATCCCGCCCTCGTAGACGACCGTTCGGGACAGCTCCCACCGGCCGTACTCCGCGTGCTCGCGGATCTGCTGCCGCGCGTCGGACTTGGACGTGCGGCGGTCGAAGGTGAGGACCCGGTACTCGTACTCCGTCATCGTGGCCCATTGTGACACCACCGAGACCCGACCGAGACCTGTCCGGGAAGAGGCACGCCGATGCTCCGCGATAGCCTCGAGCGGTACTCGCCGGCGGGGGCCGGCAGGAAGTCAGGGGAAACCGCCGCGGCCCTGCCCGGCGTCGATGGCCCAGGAGGTCAAACCACATGAAATGGAACCTGCGTCGCACCGCGGCCGCACTCATCCTCGTCCCGACCGTCCTCGGTGTCGCCGCGTGCGGCAAGACGGAGACCCCGACGGCGACCGGAGCGAACAGCACCGCGCCCGCCTCGGCAGGCACCACCACGACCACGAGCGCCCCGGCCGACGCCGGCGGACCGTACAAGGACAAGGCATCCTTCATCGCCGCGTTGAAGAAGGGCGCCACGACCTCGACGACGGCCCACGTCACGATGACGATGCAGGCCTCCGGGCAGCAGATCCAGATGGTCGGCGACACGAAGGTCGACCCGGGCAACCCGGCCATGAAGGTGTCCATGGACATGGGCAGCCAGATGAAGCTCGACATGATCCTCGTCGACAAGAAGATCTACATGAAGGGCTTCCCGGGCCTGCAGGCCGGCAAGTGGGCGGCCATCGACAGCACGTCGACGATGGGCAAGCAGCTGACGTCGTCGCTCGACCAGGCCGACCCGACGAAGATGTACGACCAGTTCGACAAGGCTGTCACCGACGTCAAGTACGTCGGGCAGGACAGCGTCGACGGCCAGTCGATGGACAAGTACGAGCTGACGCTCGACACCTCGGCCATCGAGGGCGCCGACGCCGCCGCCAAGGGCCAGATGCCCAAGACGATCACGTACACGGCGTGGCTCGACGACCAGGACCACCTGCGTCGCGTCACCTTCGACATCTCCGGCGCCAAGGCCGACATGCACATGAGCAAGTACGGCGAGCCGGTCGACATCACGGCTCCCGCCGCGAAGGACACCGTCAAGGCGCCGATGTGACATACGCCGCCCGCGCCTGAGCCCTCCGGCCGGCGCGGTGGCACGGACGACCCCGGAGCGACCCTGTCGCACCGGGGTCGTCGCACGTCCGGGGGAGGCCGGGCGACGCGGGCGGCAAAGCGGTTCTCACACCCGGGCGCGTCGACTACGGTCGTGGCATGACCGTCGACCCGCGTTCCGCGCTCGAGCAGCTCGTCGCCGCCCTCGAGCGCCACTACGAGGCAGCGTCCGCGAGCCGCGACCCCGACCACCCCATGGTCGTCGCCGCCGCACAGGACCTCGCCGAGGCGTTCGACGACTACGACGAGGCGCTCTACGAGGCCACCGAGGTCGCGACGCCGCTGGCCATCTACGGCGACGACTTCGACGGCCACGAGGACGAGGACGGGTCCGAGGGTCGCGTCTATGCCGGCCTCGACTCCGACGAGTACGAGGACGACGACGAGGACGACGACCTCGACGATGACGACGACGATGACGACGACCTCGACGATGACGAGGACGACGACTACGAGGACGACCTCGACGACGACGACGAGGACGACGACTACGAGGACGACCTCGACGACGACGAGGACGACGAGGACGACGAGGACGACGAGGACGACGAGGACGACGAGGATCCGCGACTCGACGGGGCGCACGCGACGCGTCCCGGGTTCTCCGGCGCCTGAGGCCCACCGTCGGGCCGGACGTCGCGCGTACCGCTCGGCCCGCTGACCCGGCCGAGCGCGTCGGTCAGCCGGAGACGTCCTCGAGCGCGCCGACGATCTCGGCGGGCAGCACGAGGTCGAGGCTGGCCAGCGCCGTGCGCAGCTGGCTCGCCGTGCGCGCGCCGACGACCGGAGCCGCGACGGCCGGACGGTCCCGCACCCAGGCGAGGGCCACCTCGGCAGCGGACGTGCCCAGGCCCCGGGCCGCCATCGCGACGGCCTCCACGACCCCGGCGCTGTGCTCGTCGAGGAAGCGCTGGGCGAAGCCCGGGAAGTCGCTCGAGGCGGCGCGCGACCCGGACGGGATACCGGTGCGGTACTTGCCCGAGAGGACGCCTCGGCCCAGCGGCGACCACGGCAGCAGCCCGAACCCGAGCTGCACGGCCGCCGGCACCACCTCGGCCTCGGGCTCGCGGTGCACGAGCGAGAACTGGACCTCGTTGGCCACCAACGGGATCCGCGCCGACTCCATCAGGCTGAAGGCACGGGCCGACTGCCAGCCGGAGTAGTTGGAGACGCCGACGTACCGGGCCCGGCCGGAGACCGCCGCCCACTCCAGGGCCGAGAGGGTCTCCGAGAGCGGGACGTCGTCGGACCACGTGTGCACGAGCCACAGGTCGACGTGGTCGGTACCGAGGCGGCGCAGCGACGTGTCGAGCTGGGCCATGAGTCCGCGTCGGGAGACATCGACGCGTCGTTCACCGGAGGCGCGCGAGATGCCGGCCTTGGTGCAGACGACGAGCTCGTCGCGGGGGACGACGTCGCCGATGAGGCCGCCGAGGATCGTCTCGGCGTCGCCGCCGCCGTACCCGAAAGCGGTGTCGACGAGGTTGCCCCCGGCCTCGACGAAGGTGCGGAGGTGCTCGGCGGCGTCGTGCCGGTCGACGGCGTTGCCCCAGAGCATGGTGCCGAGCGCCAGGGGAGTGACGGTGAGACCGGACGACCCGAGACGCCTGCGCATGGAGGCACACGTTATCCGTTTCGTCCCGGTGGGCAGCGGCGACCTGCCGCCGTGACGCTGCAGAGGCGCCGCTGGGGTCGGCGTCGCGTCCGGCCCGATAGCCTCGCGTCCATGAGACTCGGCGTGAACCTCGGGTACTGGGGACGCGGAACCACCGGCGAGGACATGGTCGCCGTGGCCCGGGCGGCCGACCGCCTCGGCTACGGCAGCGCGTGGGTCGCCGAGGCGTACGGCAGCGACAGCGTCACGATGCTGTCGTGGATCGGGGCGCTGACCGAGCGCATCGACCTCGGCTCGGCGGTCATGCAGATCCCGGCGCGCACCCCGGCCATGACGGCGATGACGGCCGCGACGCTCGACACGATGTCGGGGGGCCGCTTCCGGCTCGGTCTCGGTGTTTCCGGGCCGCAGGTCAGCGAGGGGTGGCACGGCGTCCGGTTCGCGCAGCCGCTCGCCCGCACCCGCGAGTACGTCGAGGTGGTCCGGGCCGCCCTGCGCCGCGACGTCGTCGAGCACACCGGGCGCCACTACCCGCTGCCGCTGCCCGACGGTCCGGGCAAGGCCCTCAAGCTCGGCACCCGACCGCTGCGGGCCGACGTGCCGCTCTACCTGGCGGCCGTCGGGCCCCGCAACCTCGCCCTCACCGGGGAGATCGCCGACGGGTGGCTCGCCATCTTCTTCAGCCCCGAGCACGCCGGCGAGCACCTCGACGCCATCCGCAGCGCCCGACGTGGCGCGGGGCGGGGCACCCCGGAGGACCCGATGGCCGGCTTCGACGTCGTCGCCACGACGCCGGTGGTCCTGCTCGACGACGTCGAGGCGGCGGCCGCCTACGTCCGGCCCTACTGCGCCCTCTACATCGGCGGGATGGGCTCGCGCGAGCAGAACTTCTACAACCAGCTGGCCTGCCGGATGGGGTTCGAGGACGCCGCCGCGCGCATCCAGGACCTCTACCTCGACGGCCGGCACCGCGAGGCCGCCGAGGCCGTCCCCCTCGAGTTCATCGACGAGACCGCACTGCTCGGCTCGCCCCAGCGCGTGGCGCGGCGCATGCAGCGCTACGCCGACGCCGGCGTCACGACGCTTGCCGTGGCCACGAGCGGCGGGATGAGCCGTGACCAGGCCCTGGCCACGGTCGAGGTGATGGCCACCCTGGGTGGCCTCGAGGCCTCCGACGCCTGACCCGGTGACCGTCCTGCGATCGGATGTTCACCCGGACGTCGTCCTCGGAGCGTCCGGCACGCAGGGACGCCCGCTAGGGTGCACGCTTGGTGCCGAGCGGCCGGACCCGTGCGGTCCGCCGACCTGGACCGTCCCCGAACCCCGCGCAGAAGGCTGACCACGACATGGCCGACCTCAGCTACCTCGACGCCGTGATCCTCGGTGTCGTCGAGGGCCTGACCGAGTACCTCCCCGTCTCCTCCACGGCTCACCTGACGATCACCGAGAAGCTGCTCGGCCTGTCGGTCGACGACCCGGCCGTGACCGCCTACACCGCGGTCATCCAGCTCGGCGCCATCGCGGCGACGCTGCTGTACTTCTTCCGTGACATCGTCCGCTTCGTCGTCGTCTGGTTCCGGGGCCTGCTGAACGCCGAGGCGCGGCACGACCCCGACTACCGCCTCGCGTGGGCGGTCGTCATCGGCTCCATCCCGGTCGGCATCGTCGGGTTCCTCGGCCGGCACGCCATCGAGGGGACGCTGCGCAGCCTGTGGGTCATCGCTGCCGCGCTGGTGCTCTGGAGCATCGTCATGGTCGTCGCGGAGCGGGTCTACGCCCGTTACGAGGAGCGCGGACGCGTCCGCGATGAGCACTCGGTGGGCCCGGTCGACGGCCTCGTCATCGGCCTCGTCCAGTGCTTCTCGCTCATCCCCGGCGTCTCCCGGTCCGGTGCGACGATCTCGGCCGGCATCATGCGCGGCATCAACCGGGTCACGGCCACGCGCCTGTCCTTCTTCCTCGCCATCCCGGCCCTGACCGCCGCGGGCCTCTTCCAGGCCGTCCAGGAGAAGGAGGGGCTCACCGCCCTCGGTCTCGGACCGGTCGCCGTCGGCCTCGTCGTCGCCTTCGTCGTCGCGCTGGCCTCGATCGCGTGGCTGCTGCGGTTCGTCGCTACGAACACCCTCATGGCGTTCGTCTGGTACCGCGTGGCGCTCGGCCTCCTGCTGGCCGGGCTGCTCGGCGCGGGCGTCATCAGCGCCACCTGACCGGCGCCACCTGACGACCTGACGACGGCCACGGGCTGGCTCCGGGGGTTGACCCCCCCTAGAGCCAGCCCGAGCGCTTGAAGGCGCGGTAGAGCCCGAGGCACGACGCGGCCATGACGCCGAGCGCGATGAAGTAGCCGTAGTAGAACTCACCGGTGCTCGTGTGGATGCTCGCGTTCAGCTCGGGGATGTTGTCGAAGTTCATGCCGTAGATCCCGGCGATCATCGTCGGAACGGCCGCGATGGCGACCCACGCCGAGATCTTGCGCATGTCCTCGTTCTGCTGGATCCCCACCGACGCGAGGTGCGCGGACAGCACGTCCGTCAGGAGGCGGTCGTAGGACTCGACATGGTCGTTGACGAGGCGCAGGTGGTCGGCGACGTCGCGGAAGAACACCAGGATCTCGGTCTTCAGGAAGCGGCCGCGGCCGCGCTCCATGAAGGCGGCGAGGGTGTCGGCCAGGGGCTTGCTCGCCCGGCGGAACTCGAGGACCTCGCGCTTGAGGCGGTAGATGGTGTTGGCGTCGCCCTGCTGGTCCGAACCGAGCACCTCCTCCTCGATCTGGTCGAGGTCCTTCTTGATCTCGCCGTCGACGAGCACGTAGTTGTCGACGACGGAGTCCATGACGGCGTGCAGCACGGCGAGCGGACCGTACTCCAGACGCTCCGCGTCGGCCTCGAGTCGCTGTCGGACGCCGGCGAGCGGGTTGCCCTCGCCGTGGCGGACCGTGACGACGAAGTAGTCGCCGATGAAGAGCATGACCTCGCCCGTCTCGATGTCGCTCGTCGCCTCGATGTACCGCAGCGTCTTGAGCACGACGAACGTCGAGGTCTCGTACTGCTCGATCTTCGCGCGCTGGCGGCCGTTGACGGCGTCCTCGACGGCCAGGGGGTGCAGGTGCAGCTCCTCGTTGACGAAGTCGAACTCGGCGTCGGTGGGGTCCTTCAGGCCGATCCAGAGGAACCCGTCCTGGGTGAGGCGCAGCACGTCGAGCTCGTCGCTGAGGTCGCCGCAGCCCTGCCGCCGGCCGTTGCGGTAGATGGCCTTGTCCACGATCACACCCCTATGTCACCACGCCGCGCTGCGAGGTGACTGGAGGCTCGGCCCCGTCGCCGCGTCTAGGCTGGCGATCGTGCCCACCGTGATCTTCGTGCGCCACGGCCGCTCGAGCGCCAACGTCTCCGGCACGCTCGCCGGCTGGATGCCCGGCGTCTTCCTCGACGAGACCGGCGAGGCGCAGGCCGCCTCGGTCGGGGCCCGGCTCGCCGCGGCGGCCCTGCCCGTCGCCGAGGTGGTGTCCTCGCCCCTGGACCGCTGTGTCCAGACGGCCGACCTGCTGTGCGCCCCGCTGCCGGATCGGGTCCGGCGCAGCGTGCACGAGGGACTGGGGGAGTGCCGGTACGGGGCGTGGACCGGGCGGCCCTTGTCCGAGCTGGCCCGCGAGGAGCTGTGGAAGGTCGTGCAGGACCGCCCCAGCGAGGCGCGCTTCCCCGACTCCGCCCAGTATGCCGGCGAGTCGATGGCCGAGATGCAGGACCGGGCGCTGCAGGCGGTCCGTGAGACCGACGCCCGGATCCTCGAGACCCACGGCGCCGACGCGGTGTGGGTCGCCGTGTCGCACGGCGACGTCATCAAGGCCGTCCTCTCGCACGCCGCCGGCGCCCACCTCGACGACTTCCAGCGCATCAACGTCGACCCGGCCTCCGTCAGCGCGGTGCGGTACACGAGCCGCAAGCCGTTCGTCCTGCGCGTCAACGACATCGGCGGCGACCTCACCGGCCTTCGCCCGCCGCAGCGTCCGGCCGCCGACGAGGGCGACGCCGTCGTCGGCGGGGGCGCGGGAACGCCGGACGTGGTCGGATAGGGTCGTTCGCATGACGGTCCAGGACTTCGACCCCGCCGACCGGTTCGTCGCCGGCACCGTCGGACCGGCGGGACAGCGGGCCTTCTACCTCCAGGCGACCGACGGTCCGCGCGTCGTCACCGTCGGTCTCGAGAAGCAGCAGGTCGCGATCCTCGCCGACCGCATCAACGACGTCCTCGACCAGCTGGCCCCCGCGGCTGCGGTCGAGCCGGGCCAGCCGGGGGGCGCCTCCGAGGACACCGAGCCGCTCCGGACGCCGTTCGACGAGGACTGGCACGTGCAGACCCTCTCCCTCGCGTGGGACGAGGACCGCCAGCGCATCGTCATCGAGTGCCACGACCACGACCCCGACGAGGTCGACGACGAGGACGACGAGCCGGTCGTGCCGCTCGGTCGCAACTCGCTGCGGGTCACCCTCGGGCCGGCCGACGCGCGCGCCTTCGCCCGCCGCAGCACCGCGCTCGTGTCCGCGGGCCGGCCGCCGTGCCCGTTCTGCGGCGGCCCCCTCGACCCCACGGGCCACATCTGCCCGCGGGCCAATGGCTACCGCCGCTGACACGCACCCCGACCGGGTCGACCTGACCGGCGAGCTCGAGGTGCTGGGCCGGGTGGCCGAGTCCTCCAACGTCGCCGTCGTCGCGCGGGTGTCGACGCTTCCCGGCGGGCACGTGGTCTACAAGCCGGTGCGCGGCGAGCGACCGCTCTGGGACTTCCCCGACGGCACGCTGGCCGGCCGGGAGGTGGCGGCGAGCGTCGTGTCCGAGCTCGGCGGCTGGCACGTCGTGCCGCCGACGGTGCTGCGCGACGGCCCGCTCGGCCCCGGCTCGGTGCAGCTGTGGATCGGCGACCCCTTCGACCCGGTCGCCGACGACGCCGTCGTCGACCTCGTGCCCGAGGGGCGGGCTCCGGCGGGCTGGCACGCGGTGTTCGACGGCGAGACGCCCGGGGGGTCCTCGGTGACCGTCGTGCACTCCGGGGCGGACGACGTGCGCTCCCTGGCCGTGCTCGACGCCGTCATCAACAACTCCGACCGCAAGGGGTCGCACTGCCTGCGTGACGCGTCGGGGCGCCTGTGGGCCATCGACCACGGGGTCACCTTCTCGCCGGTGCCCAAGCTGCGGACCGTGCTCTGGGGCTGGGCGGGCGAGCCGCTCACCGCGGGTGACCGGGAGCGGCTGGCACGCCTGTCCGCCGCGCTCGAGGAGCCGGCCGAGCGGGCCCGGCTGCTCGCGCTGCTGCCCGAGGTCGACGTCGAGGCCCTCGTGACCCGCGTCGAGCGGCTGCTGGCGCGCGGCACGCACCCGTTCCCGAGCCGCGACTGGCCCGCGGTGCCCTGGCCGCCGCTCTGAGCGACCCGAGCCGGGCGCACCCCCGTCCGGGGATCCGGATAGAGTCTCCGCTGTGAGAAGCTGGCCCCCGCCGTTCATCCCGCAGGTCCCCGGCAACGCCCCCGAGGTGAGGGTCCGCGACACGGCCACCGGCCAGCTCGTGCCCGCCGCCGCGGGGCCCGAGGCGACGATCTACGTCTGCGGCATCACGCCCTACGACGCGACGCACCTGGGCCACGCCGCCACGTACGTCACCTTCGACCTGCTCGGCCGCGTCCTGCGCGACAGCGGCCACACGGTGCGCTACGTCCAGAACATCACCGACGTCGACGACCCGCTGCTGGAGCGCGCCGAGCGCGACGGCATCGACTGGCGCGACCTCGCGACCCGGGAGATCGCCCTCTTCCGTGAGGACATGACCACCCTGGGCGTCATCCCGCCCGACGAGTACCTCGGCGCGGTCGAGAGCATCCCGACCTTCGTCGCCCCGGTCGAGCGGCTCGTCGCGAGCGGTGCCGCCTACACGGTGCCGGCGCCCGACGCGTCCCGCGAGGGCGCCACGGACGTCTACTTCGACGTCGCCCGCGACGCCCGGTTCGGCTCGGTCAGCCACCTCGACGAGGCCGGCATGCTCGAGGTCTTCGAGGAGCGCGGCGGCGACCCCGACCGCGCCGGCAAGCGCAACCGGCTCGACGCCCTGCTGTGGCGGGCCCACCGTGAGGGCGAGCCCGAGTGGGACGGCGGCAGCCTCGGGTGGGGTCGGCCCGGCTGGCACATCGAGTGCGCGTGCATCGCCATCGACCACCTCGGCGTCCCGGTCGACGTGCAGGGCGGAGGCACCGACCTCATCTTCCCGCACCACGAGATGAGCGCCGCGCACGCTCGCGCGCTGAGCGGCGCCCCGGCCTTCGCCGGCGCCTTCGTCCACCAGGGCATGGTCGGCCTCGACGGCGAGAAGATGAGCAAGAGCCGCGGCAACCTCGTGCTCGTCTCGCAGCTGCGCCGCGAGGGCGTCGACCCGATGGCGATCCGGCTGGCGCTGCTGTCGCGCCACCACCGCGAGGACTGGATGTACGACGACGCGATGCTCGTCGACGCGCAGCAGCGCCTCGAGACGTGGCGCAAGGCGTTGTCCGGCAACGGCGGTCCGGTGGCCGACCAGACCGTCGAGGACATCCGGGCGGCTCTCGCCGACGACCTCGACAGCCCGCGGGCCCTCGAGGCCGTCGACCGGTGGGCGGCGCAGGCGCTGACCCGCGGCGGCGACGACCCGGGCGCCCCCGGCGTGCTCGGGCGCGCGCTCGACGCGTTGCTGGGCGTCCGTCTCTAGGACGGACGCCGCTCAGCGGCCGCGCTGGTCGTCGTCGCGGCCGCGCAGGTAGCGCTCGAACTCGCGGGCGATCGCGTCGCCGCTCGCCTCCGGAAGCTCGGCGGTGTCCTGGGCCTCCTCGAGCGACTGCACGTACTCGGCGACCTCCTCGTCGGACTGCGCGAGCTCGTCGACGCCCCGCTCCCACGCGCGGGCGCTCTCCTCGAGCTCGTCGTGCGGCACCGTGACGCCGAGCAGCGACTCGACGCGGTGCACGAGGCTCAGCGTCGCCTTGGGGGAGGGCGGACCCCCCGCGTAGTGCGGGACGGCGGCCCAGGCCGACACCGTCGGGATGCCGGTGTCGCTGGCCGTGGCGCTGACGACGCCGACGATGCCCGTCGGGCCCTCGTAGCGGCTGGCCTCGACGTCGAACCGGTGCATGGCCGCCTCGTCCTCGGCGGTGGCGGTGACGGGGATCGGGCGCGTGTGCGGCACGTCGGCGAGCAGGGCACCGAGCGTGACGATCGTCGTGACGCCGAGCTGCTGTGCCAGCTCCAGCAGCTCGATGGTGAAGGCCCGCCAGCGCATCGAGGGCTCGATGCCCTGGACGAGCACGACGTCACGGTCGAAGCCGGTGTCGGTGGCGATGAGGATGCGGGTCGTGGGCCAGGTGAGGATCCGGCGGCCGTCCTCGAGGGCCACCCGCGGGCGGTTGACCTGGAAGTCGTAGTAGTCCTCGGGGTCGAAGGCGGCGACGAGCTCGGCGTCCCACACCTCCGAGAGGTGACGCACGGCGCTCGACGCCGCCTCGCCGGCGTCGTTCCAGCCCTCGAAGGCCGCGATGAGCACCGGGTCGTTGAGCTCCGGCACGTCCTCGAACTCCAGCACCTTGCCTCCTTCGTCGCGGCCGCACCTGCGACCACACCGCCAGCCTATGCCGTGGTGCGGACGCCGTGCCCGTACTCCGGGCGCCGACGCGCCCGTCGGCCGCGGTCCGTAGAATTCGGTCGGTCCGACGTCACGCGACCCGACCGGCACCGAGGTCGGGCCGCCGCCGAGAGGAAACCCATTGACCCAGCCGTCGACCCAGCCGCCGCAGGTGCGGCCCGACGCCACCGAGACCCTCACCGAGACGCTCCGTGAGCGGATCATGGTCCTCGACGGCGCCATGGGCACGGCGATCCAGCGCGACCGCCCCGACGAGGCGGGCTACCGGGGCGAGCGGTTCAAGGACTGGCACACCGACGTCCAGGGCAACAACGACCTCCTGTCGCTCACGGCCCCCGAGATCATCGCGTCCATCCACCGCGAGTACCTCGAGGCCGGCGCCGACATCATCGAGACGAACACCTTCAACGCCACCGCGATCTCGCTGTCCGACTACGGCATGGAGGAGCTCGCCTACGAGATCAACCACGCGTCGGCCGAGCTCGCCCGACGCGAGGCCGACGCCATGAGCGCCCGCACGCCGGGGCGTCCGCGCTGGGTGGCCGGCGCGCTCGGTCCGACGTCGCGCACCGCGTCGATCTCGCCGGACGTCAACGACCCCGGCGCGCGCAACGTCACCTTCGACGACCTCGTCACCGCCTACCTCGACGCCGCTCGTGGGCTCGTCGACGGTGGCAGCGACCTGCTCTTCGTCGAGACGATCTTCGACACCCTCAACGCGAAGGCGGCGATCTTCGCCGTCGAGCAGCTCTTCGAGGAGCGCGGCCGGCGCTGGCCCGTCGTCGTCTCCGGCACCATCACCGACGCGTCGGGGCGCACCCTGTCGGGGCAGGTGACCGAGGCGTTCTGGAACTCCGTCCGCCACGTGCGCCCGCTCGCAGTGGGGCTCAACTGCGCGCTGGGCGCCAAGGAGATGCGTCCGTACATCGCCGAGATTGCGCGGGTCGCCGACACGTTCGTGTCCTGCTACCCGAACGCCGGGCTGCCCAACGCCTTCGGCGAGTACGACGAGGCCCCCGAGGAGACGGCCGGGATCCTCGCGGAGTTCGCCGAGGCCGGTTTCGTCAACCTCGTCGGTGGCTGCTGCGGCACGACGCCCGAGCACATCGCCTCGATCGCGAAGGCCGTCGACGGCAAGACGCGCCGCGAGGTCGCCGCCCCCGGGGCGGCCATGCGCCTCAGCGGCCTCGAGCCGTTCACCATCGACGCCGACAGCCTCTTCGTCAACGTCGGCGAGCGCACGAACATCACCGGGTCGGCCCGCTTCCGCACCCTCATCAAGGACGGCGACTACGACACGGCGCTGTCGGTCGCGGCCCAGCAGGTCGAGAACGGCGCCCAGGTCATCGACGTCAACATGGACGAGGGCATGATCGACGGCGTCGCGGCGATGGAGCGCTTCCTGCGCCTCGTCGCGAGCGAGCCCGACATCAGCCGGGTGCCCGTCATGGTCGACTCGAGCAAGTGGGAGGTCATCGAGGCCGGCCTCAAGCAGGTCCAGGGCAAGGCCATCGTCAACTCGATCTCCCTCAAGGAGGGCGAGGAGCCCTTCCTCAGGCAGGCGGGCCTCGTGCGCCGCTACGGCGCGGCCGCGGTCGTCATGGCCTTCGACGAGGACGGCCAGGCCGACTCCCTCGAGCGCCGCACAGCGATCTGCGAGCGGGCGTACCGCATCCTCACCGAGCAGGTCGGCTTCCCGCCCGAGGACATCATCTTCGACCCCAACGTCTTCGCCGTGGCCACCGGCATCGACGAGCACGCCTCGTACGGAAGGGACTTCATCGAGGCGACGCGGTGGATCAAGGAGAACCTGCCCGGCGCGCGGGTGTCCGGCGGCATCTCGAACGTCTCCTTCAGCTTCCGCGGCAACAACCCCGTCCGCGAGGCGATCCACGCCGTCTTCCTCTACCACGCGATCGCGGCGGGCCTCGACATGGGCATCGTCAACGCGGGCGCCCTGGCCGTCTACGACGAGGTCGACCCCGAGCTGCGCGAGCGCATCGAGGACGTCGTGCTCAACCGTCGGCCCGACGCGGCCGAGCGGCTCCTCGAGATCGCCGAGGAGTACAACAAGACGGGCGAGGCCGCCGAGGTCAGCGAGGAGGAGTGGCGCGCCCTGCCGCTCGGCGAGCGCATCACGCACTCCCTCGTCAAGGGCATCGACGCGCACGTCGAGGCCGACACCGAGCTGCTCCGCGCCGAGATCGCCGAGCGGGGAGGGCGGCCCATCGAGGTCATCGAGGGCCCCCTCATGGACGGCATGAACGTCGTCGGCGACCTCTTCGGCGCCGGGAAGATGTTCCTGCCGCAGGTCGTCAAGAGCGCCCGCGTCATGAAGAAGGCCGTCGCCTACCTCATCCCGTTCATCGAGGAGGAGAAGGCCAAGGACCCCGAGCTGGCGAGGCAGAAGGACACCAACGGCACGATCGTCATGGCGACGGTCAAGGGCGACGTCCACGACATCGGCAAGAACATCGTCGGCGTCGTCCTGCAGTGCAACAACTACGAGGTCATCGATCTCGGCGTCATGGTGCCGGCGCAGAAGATCCTCGACGCCGCCAAGGAGCACGACGCCGACCTCATCGGGCTGTCGGGGCTCATCACGCCCTCCCTCGACGAGATGGTCGGGTTCGCGGCCGAGATGCAGCGCACCGGCATGACGATCCCGCTGCTCATCGGCGGCGCGACGACCTCGCGCGCGCACACCGCGGTCAAGGTCGACCAGCGCTACGACGGGCCGGTCGTCTGGGTCAAGGACGCGTCGCGCTCGGTGCCGGTCGCGGCCGCGCTGCTCTCCGACGAGCAGCGCCCGCGCCTCCTGGAGCAGGTCAAGGCCGACTACGACGCGCTGCGGGCCCGACACTCGGCCAAGACCGAGCGCAAGCTGCTGAGCCTCGAGGCGGCCCGCGAGCGCCGCACGCCGATCGACTGGAGCGGCTACCGGCCCCCGCACCCGCACCTGCTCCTGCAGCAGGAGAAGGACGTCTCGACGATCACCCGCTCGCGCACGGCCCCGCAGCACGTCCGCGTCCTGCGCGACTACCCGCTCGGTGAGCTGCGCCGGTACATCGACTGGTCGCCGTTCTTCTCCGCGTGGGAGCTCAAGGGCACCTACCCCGACATCCTCAACAACCCGGCGAGCGGGCAGGCCGCGCGCAAGCTGTTCGAGGACGCCCAGGCGATGCTCGACCGGATCGAGCGGGAGCGCTGGCTGACGGCCAACGGCGTCCTCGGCTTCTTCCCGGCCAACGGCGTCGGCGACGACATCGAGGTGTACGCCGACGAGAACCGCGCTGACCCGCTCGCCGTGCTGCACCACCTGCGCCAGCAGGGGGAGCACCGCTCCGGCGTGCCGAACCGGTCCCTCGCCGACTTCGTCGCACCCAAGGGCACCCGCGACTGGGTCGGCGGCTTCGCCGTCACGGCCGGACTCGGCAGCGCCGAGCGCGTCGCACAGTTCCGCGCGAGCCTCGACGACTACGACGCCATCCTGCTCGAGGCCCTCGCCGACCGGCTCGCCGAGGCCTTCGCGGAGCGGCTGCACGAGCGCGTCCGCAAGGAGTTCTGGGGCTACGCCCCCGACGAGCACCTCGACAACGCCGCCCTCATCAAGGAGCAGTACGCCGGCATCCGTCCGGCGCCGGGCTATCCGGCCTGCCCCGAGCACACCGAGAAGCAGACGCTGTGGAGCCTGCTCGACGTCGAGGCCCGTACCGGCATCTCGCTCACCGAGAGCATGGCGATGTCGCCGGGCGCGTCGGTGTCAGGCTGGTACCTCTCGCACCCGCAGTCGCAGTACTTCGTCGTCGGCCGCGTCGACCGCGACCAGGTGGCCGACTACGCCCAACGCAAGGGCTGGACCCTCGCCCAGGCCGAGCGCTGGCTCTCGGCCAACCTCGCCTACGACCCGGAGGACTGACCCCGTGACCGCCCCCGCTGCCCCCGCCCGGACGGACCGCCCGGCTCTGCCCGCGGCCGTCCTCTGGGACATGGACGGCACCCTCGTCGACACCGAGCCCTACTGGATCGAGGCCGAGCACGAGCTCGTGGCCGCCCACGGTGGGGTGTGGACCGACGAGTTCGCCCACCAGCTCGTCGGCAACGCCCTCGAGGTCTCGGCCCAGCTCATCATCGACCAGTCCGGCATCGAGCTGACGGTGCCGGAGATCATCGACGCCCTCCTGTCGCGCGTCATCGCCCAGGTGGAGCGACGCGTCCCGTGGCGACCGGGGGCCCGCGAGCTGCTGCTCGAGCTGGGGGCGCTCGGCGTGCCCAACGTCCTCGTGACGATGTCGTGGCGGTCCCTGGCCGAGACGGTCGTGCGCAACCTGCCCGACGGCGCGTTCGACGCGCTCGTCACCGGCGACGAGGTGAGCCACGGCAAGCCGCACCCGGAGCCCTACCTCGCGGCGGCGCGGCTGCTCGGGGTCGAGCCGGCCGACTGCGTCGCCATCGAGGACTCACCGGCGGGCGTGCGCTCGGCGGCGGCAGCAGGCGTGCCGACGATCGCCATCCCGCACGTCGTGCCGGTGCCGACGGTGCCAGGTGCCGTTCGTATCGACACCCTCGCCGGCGTCGGAGCCAGCGACCTCACGGGCATCGTCTCCGCGGTGCGCGTCGCGTCCTGACGCGCGGGCTGGGCGAGCTCTGGGTGGGTGACCGGAGCCGTCGCGCCGGCGGCACCTGAAAGTGCGAAACGGACTGCGGTCCCGAGGGATTGGGTGTGGACAACCCCTCCGGCCTGATTCGAACACCTGTACGATCGGGTCATATCGCAAGCAGTTATCGAGCAGGACTGGGACCTCGTCGCGTCCCTGGCTGCCGACCTGCACGACGCGCACGGCCGGCTCGTGGACGCGGTCGCGGTGGCGCTGGTGGAGGGGTCGTGGCAGGCGGCCGGGATCCGGTCGCCGGAGCACTGGCTCGTGGTCCGGGCGGGTTTATCGCGGGGGCATGCATCCGCGGTGGTGCTGATGGCGCGCCGGGCGGGTGAGCTGCCGGAGACGGCGGCGGCGTTGCGGGAGGGGCGGATCAGCCCCGACCAGGCCGCGGTCGTCGCACGGCACGCTCCGGCGGCGTTCGATGCCACGGTGGCCGAGTTCGCGCAGTCCGCGACGGTGCCGCAGCTGCAGCGGTCGGTCGCCCGGTACGACTTCATCCTCGAACCCCGAGTCTTCGACGAGGAGGGCCGGCTCCTGCCCGCCGAGCAGGACCCGGCCGCGAAGCCAGAGGTTGTCGAGCCGGCCACGTTGTCGATGGGCGTCGACGCGGATGGCCGGTTCCGGCTGCGGTACGACGCCCCGGCGGAGGTCGGCGAGCTCGTGAGGGCGGCTCTGGCCGAGGCGAAGGACCACCTGTTCCACACCGTCACCGACACGACCCACACCACCGAGGGTGACGACGCCCAGCACCAACGGGACCCGTACACCGACCCGGCCACCACGCCAGGCCCGCGGCGCATCACCTGGGCCGACGCGCTCGTGCTGCTCGCGACCCGGTCCCTCGATGCCGGCACCGAGAAGACTCCGGCGCGTCGGGCCCGGTACCGGGTGCAGGTCCACCTCGACACGACCGGCGGTTGGCTCATCGGCACCCCACGCCTGCCCCGGCACGTCGTCGACGGGCTCACCTGCGACGGCACCCTCACCCCGGTGTGGGAGACCGAGGGCTCACCGGTCAACGTCGGCCGCACCCACCGCGTCGTCCCGCACCGCACCCGGGTCCTCGTCCTGGACCGCGACCGGGGCTGCCGGTTCCCCGGCTGCTCCACCAGCTCCGGCGACTACCTCGAGGTCCACCACCTGACGCACTGGCGCGACGGCGGCCTGACCGACCTGGAGAACCTGGCCTGCCTGTGCACCTTCCACCACGACAGCCACCACCGCGGCGAGTACGCCATCACCGGCGACCCCACCACAGCGGACGGGCTCCGGTTCGACACCCGACAGGGCTGGCCCATCGGCCCACCATCGCGACCGCCGGCCGTACCCGCCGCTCCCGACCCCGACCGTCCAGAGCCCGAGCATGCGGACGACGGCCCGCGCCCTCCGACGTTGTCGGCCGTCCCCGCCGCGGGCACCGACCCTCCCGCCCGGCAGGTGCGTCCAGGACCACGTCCGCGACCGACACCCAGCCTCGGGCGCACCTACCCCGCCCCGACCGGCGGCACGCTGCACCTGCACCTCGTCGACCTCACCCCGTCACGCTCCGGCCCGCCACCGGGCTGAGTGGGGAGACGCCCTCCGGACACGGGTTCGTCGCAATGACCGAGCTGCGTCTGGATCAGAGATATGGTCCCGATGCATGGACATGCTCAGGGGCGAGCAGATCGCCGAAGCGAACCTGACCGAGTGGCGCAAGCTGGCCCAGGGGCTGCACGCCCGGTTCCTGGTGAGCAGCTTCGGGAGCGGCGCACGGTTCGTCACCGCGGTGGGGGAGGCGGGCGACGCCGTCGGCCACCATCCGCGCGTGTCGATCGGCGCGGGGTACGTCGACCTCGAGCTGGTCACCGACGACGCCATCTACCGTGACGACGAGGGCACCGAGCACGTCGTCGAATGGGTGACCCAGCAGGACGTCGACCTGGCGCGACGCATCACCGAGATCGCCGCCGACCACGAGATCTCCGCCGACCCGGGCGCCGTCAGCGAGATGGAGCTCGGCCTCGACACGGCGAGCTCGGCGACCATCGCCCCGGTGTGGGCCGCCCTGCTCACCGGGAGCCTGGAGTCGCAGGGTCTCGGGACGCCCAGCGACGAGATCCGGGACGCCACGGGACGCGTGCCGAACCTGTGGTTCGGCGACGCCGACGAGCGCGATGGTGCGCGGCCGCGGTTCCACCTCGAGGTGTACGTGGCGCCCGAGACGGCGCAGCACCGGATCGCCGCCGTCCTCGCCGCGGGTGGGACCGTCGTGGACGACAGCGATGCCCCCTCCCTGACCGTGATCGCCGACCAGGACGGCAACCGGGGAGTTCTCTGCGTCGACACGTCCGCCGCCGCGAAGGACCACTGACGCGCAGCACGGGTTGCGCCCCGGCCGTGGTGCCCTGATCATCTGCAGGTGAACGAGACGCCTGCAGCAGCGAGGACAAGACGTGCCGTCCGGGCGGTCATCCTGGCCGAGGACGACCGAGTCCTTTTGTGCCGCTTCAGCTTTCCGCATCCAGCCGTACCGGCGGGCGCGACGGTCGTGTGGGCGGCCCCCGGGGGTGGCGTCGAGCCCGGTGAGCTGCCGCTGGAGGCCCTGCGCCGGGAGCTGCACGAGGAGACGGGGCTCGTCCTCGACGCCGACCCCCCGCACGTCTGGCACCAGGAGGTCGCCACCGCCGGCCGGGCGGACGGCTACGACGGGCTGGTCAACGACTACTTCCTCGTCCGCACCTCGCACTTCGACCCCCGCGGCGCGTTCTCGGACGAGGAGCTCGCCGCCGAGCACATCAGCGGGATGCGGTGGTGGCGGTACGCGGACATCGCCGAATACCACGGCACCGACCTGTTCTCACCCCGTGACCTCGCCACACCGCTGGCGCCGCTGATCGCCGGTGACATCCCGCGCGCGCCGGTGGCGCTCGGCCTGTGACCTCGTGACCTCCCTGACGCCCGTCCCGTGGCGTGACGCCGGCCGCTGGGAGGCGTGAGCTTCCGGACGCGGAACGTCCGCAAGCCGGAGTACGTTGCCGCCATGTCCGACTTCAGGATCAAGGCACTCACGCCGGAGACGTTCGCCGACTTCGCTGCCCTCGTCGAGCGGAACAAGGGCATGTTCGCCAGCTGCTGGTGCACCCACTTCCACCCCGCGTGCGCCGAGAAGGGCCAGACCGCTGAGGGCAACAAGGCGCTCAAGCAGCGTCTCGTCGATGACGGGATCGCGCACGCCGCGCTGGTCTACGACGGCGACAAGGCCGTGGCCTGGGCCGAGTACGGGTCGCCTGACGAGCTGCCGAACATCCACCACCGCAAGGAGTACGTCGCCACGGCCGAGCGGCTGCCCGACTACCGCGTCACGTGCATCCAGGTCGAGCGGCCCTACCGCGGGCAGGGCCTGGCGGCGGTCGCCCTGCGCGGTGCCGTCGACCTCATCGCCCGGGCCGGCGGCGGCCTCGTCGAGGGCTACCCGCACGACACCGGCGGGGTCCGGAAGAAGAACTCGTCGTTCCTCTACAACGGCACCCGCACGATGTACGAGCGGGAGGGCTTCACCTACGACCGGCCCAAGGGGCAGGGCAACTGCGTCATGGTGCGCGAGGTGGCCCCGAGCGCGCGCGACTGAGAGGCGCAGCGCTCACCCACAGCGCTCGACCAATCTTGTAGGACGCCGTCCACCGGGGACCTCCCCAGGGGACTCAGCGGCCGCGACGCCGGTTGCGGGTGCCGCCGCGGCGCGGTGCCGCGCCGCGCTGGGGGAGCGTACGACCGGGGCCGTGCTGCCGCCCGCCCTTGCCGCCTGATGCCTCCTTGCCCGATGCCTCCTTGCCCGATGCCTCCTTGCCCGATGCCTGCTTGCCGCCCGACGCTTCCCTGCCACCCGACGCGCGTGGGGCGTCGGCATCGATCGACGCGCCTGCACCGCGGCTGCTGTTCTCCGTGCGCCCGCGGACGATGCCGATGAACACCTCGATCCCGGGGTCCGGGTCCTCCACCGTCCAGGCCAGGCCGATCCGCGAGCCCGCGACGCCGTGGACGGGCCGGTGCACGACGTCCTTGCGGTGGTGCAGCCGGGCCACGGACATGGGCAGGATCGCGATCCCCGCGCCGGTCGCGACGACCTCGACGACCTCGGCGTCGGTCATCGGCGGCATGCCGGCGGCCCGTTCACGAGCGTCGGGCGTCGCGACGGCTGCCCACTCCGGCACCGCGTCCGGACCCTGCACGAGCACCTCCTCGGCGAGGTCAGCGACGTCGACCTCCTCGAAGGCGGCGACGACGTGATCGCGCGAGGCGACGACGACCGGGACCTCCTCGTAGAGGGGGATGAGGTGCATGCCCTCGCGGTCGACGGGCAGCCGTACGAGGGCCATCGAGGCCTCGGCCGCGCGGAGGGCGTCGAGCTGCACGTCGGCGGTGACCGGCACCAGCTCGAGGGCCCGGTCGGCGACCCGTCGCTCCCACCGTCGGGCCCACTTGTCCGGCGAGACGCCGGCGACGAAGTCGACGCGGAAGGCGTCGGTCATGGCGTGCTCCTCAGGGCTGGTGGGGGACGGCCGCGGCGTCGGGGCGCGGGGTCGAGCGGGGCGGTGGGTCGGTGACGAGGCTAGTGCAGCCGGCTCGCGGGTCAGCGGTGCTGGGCGGTCCAGGCGCCGGCGTCGGCCGCCTCGGCGAGCAGCTCGGCCAGGGCCTCGTGCTCGTTCCGGACGAGCCCAGTCGTCACGCGGACGTGCCCGCCGTGTCCGGCGGCCGCGCCACCGTTCTCCACGGAGAACGGCGAACCCGGCGTCACGGCGATGCCCTGGCTGGCGAGGCGCAGCACCGCGGCCGCCTCGTCGCGGACCGGCACCCAGATGTTGAGGCCCTCGGTGCCGGGGACCTCGACCCCGAGTGCGGCCAGACGGTCGACGACGAGCTCGCGGCGGCGGGCGTACTCGGCTCGGGCGCGGTCGACGGAGCGGACGGCGTCGGGGTCGGTGAGCAGCCCCGCGAGGACACGCTGGAGCAGTCGGCTCGACCAGCCCTGCCCGAGGGATCGGGCGTGACGGAGCGGTGCGAGCAGGGCCGTGGGGCCGCTCATCGCGGCGAGGCGCAGGTCGGGGCCGTGCGACTTGCTGAAGCTGCGCACGTGGAGCACCTGGTCGGGGACCCACGTGCCGAGGCTCGTCGGTGCGGAGCTGGCCACGGGGCCGCTCGAGTCGTCCTCCACGACGACGAGGTCGAGGCCGCGGACGAGCCCGGCCAGGCGCCGGGCCCGGGTCGGCGACATCGAGACGCCGGTCGGGTTCTGCCCGCGCGGCTGGAGGAAGAGGGCCACCGGGCGTCGGGCCAGCGCCTGCTCGAGCGCGTCGACGTCGAGGCCGGTGGCGTCGAGGGGGACGCCGACGACGTCGACGCCCCGGTCCTCGAGCAGGTCGAGCAGTGGCGGGAAGCCCGGGTTCTCGACGACCACCGTGTCGCCGGGGCGCAGCAGGGTGCGCGAGACGATGTCGAGGGCGTCCATCGCGCCGTCGACGACGAGCAGGTCGTCCGGGGGGTAGGGCCAGTCGGCGAGGAGCACCTCGCGCAGCCGCGGCAGCACCGGGTCGTCGAGGTAGCTGCTCGGGACGCGGGGCTCGTCGAGGGCCGACAGCACGCCGGCCAGGGACGGCAGCAGCGCGGCGTCGGGGATGCCCGTCGACAGGTCGAGGCTGACGGGGGAGTCGTGCCGCAGCGCGCGCGTGTAGCGCTCGCCGCCCCGACGCGTCTGCGCCACGGTCGTGCCGCGTCGGCCGTCGGCTCGGATCGTGCCGGAGCGCGAGAGCAGCTGCCAGGCCGCGCTCACGGTCGTCGGCGACATCATCAGCTCCTGGGCCACCTGGCGGATCGTTGGCAGCTGGTCGCCGGGGCCCAGCCGGCCGTCGCGGATCGCTCGGGAGACCGCTTGGGCCAGGCCCTTGGCGGTCGGGTGCTCGAGGCGCTCCTCGAGGTCGGAGATGACGGCACGCACCTCTGTAACGTAGCAATGAACTCTTTGTGTGGCACCGGGTTGGAACGTAACGTGACAGCCATGACGACCCCTGCCGTGACCGCCATCGACCACTGGATCTCCGGGGCCCGCGTCGCGGGCACGTCCGGGCGCACCTCGCCCGTGCACGACCCCGCAACGGGAGTCCGCACCGGTGCCGTGCCGCTCGCCTCCGCCGCCGAGGTCGACGCCGCGGTCAAGACCGCTGTCGCTGCCGCGCGCGACTGGCGCACCAGCTCGCTGAGCAAGCGCGCCGCCGTCCTCTTCGCCTTCCGCGAGCTGCTCCACGAGCGCACCGACGAGCTGGCCGCGATCATCACCGCCGAGCACGGCAAGGTGCTCTCCGACGCGGCCGGGGAGATCGCCCGCGGCCTCGAGAACGTCGAGTTCGCCACCGGCGTGCCGCAGCTGCTCAAGGGCGGCTTCTCCGAGCAGGCCTCGGCGGGCGTCGACGTCTACAGCATCCGCCAGCCCCTCGGCGTCGTCGCCGGCATCACCCCCTTCAACTTCCCGGTCATGGTGCCGCTGTGGATGTGCGCCAACGCCATCGCCTGCGGCAACGCGTTCGTGCTCAAGCCGAGCGAGAAGGACCCGTCTGCCGCGCTCTTCCTCGCCGAGCTCTGGAAGGAGGCGGGGCTGCCCGATGGCGTCTTCACGGTCGTCCACGGCGACAAGGAGGCCGTCGACGCGCTGCTCGACCACGACGACGTCGCCGCCGTCAGCTTCGTCGGCTCGACGCCCATCGCCAGGTACATCTACGAGCGCGGCACGGCTAACGGCAAGCGCGTCCAGGCCTTGGGCGGCGCCAAGAACCACGCGCTCGTCCTGCCCGACGCCGACGTCGACCTCGCGGCCGACTCCATCGTCTCGGCCGCCTACGGCGCGGCAGGGGAGCGCTGCATGGCGCTCTCGGTCGCGGTGGCCGTCGGCGACGTCGGCGACCGGCTCGTCGCCGCGGTCGCCGACCGCATCCCGGGCCTCACCGTCGGCAACGGCGCCGAGCCCGGCACCGACATGGGGCCGCTCATCACGGCCGAGCACCGCGACAAGGTCGCCGGCTATGTCGCCGCGGGCGCAGAGTCCGGTGCGACGGTCGTCGTCGACGGCCGCGAGAGCCAGGTGCCCGCCGACGGGTTCTTCCTCGGCATGACCCTCCTCGACGACGTCACCCCCGACATGACCGTCTACCGCGACGAGATCTTCGGCCCGGTCCTGTCGGTCGTCCGGGTCGACACCTACGAGGAGGGCCTGGCGCTCATCAACCGCAACCAGTACGCCAACGGCACGGCGATCTTCACCCGTGACGGCGGCGCGGCCCGCCGGTTCCAGAACGAGGTCGAGGTCGGCATGGTCGGCATCAACGTGCCGATCCCCGTGCCCGTCGCCTACTACTCCTTCGGCGGCTGGAAGGACTCCCTCTTCGGCGACACCCACATGTACGGCCCCGAGGGCGTCAGCTTCTACACGCGCGGCAAGGTCGTGACCCAGCGCTGGCCCGACCCGGCCACCTCGAGCGTCGACCTCGGTTTCCCCCGCACCCGCTGACCGCCGACCACCTCGGAGAGGACCCACCCACCATGACCGAACTCGACCACCGCCCCGTCATCGGCGAGCAGCTCGACGCCATGGGCGAGGCGGACGTCCGCGCCCTCGACCGCGGGCACGTCTTCCACTCCTGGTCGGCCCAGGGGCTCATCGACCCGCTGCCCATCGCCCGGGCGCAGGGCTCCTACTTCTGGGACTACGCCGGCACCCGCTACCTCGACTTCAGCAGCCAGCTCGTCAACGTCAACATCGGCTACCAGCACCCGAAGGTCGTGGCGGCCATCCAGGAGCAGGCCGCGCGCCTCACCACGATCCAGCCGTCCTTCGCCAACGACGCCCGCAGCGAGGCCGCGCGCCTCATCACCGAGGTCGCGCCCGAGGGGCTCTCGGCCGTGTTCTTCACGAACGGCGGCGCCGAGGCCAACGAGAACGCCATCCGGATGGCTCGGCTGCACACCGGCCGGCACAAGGTGCTTGCCACCTACCGCAGCTACCACGGCGCGACCGCCGGGTCGATCACGCTGACCGGCGACCCGCGTCGGTGGCCCTCCGAGCCCGGCTTCCCCGGCATCGTGCACTTTCTGGGGTCCGTACACCTACCGCTCGGCCTTCCACGCCGAGAACGACGAGCAGGAGCGCGACCGGGCGCTGCAGCACCTGCGCGACACCCTCATGGTCGAGGGGCCGCACACCGTCGCGGCGATCATCCTCGAGACCGTCGTCGGCACGAACGGCATCCTCGTACCGCCGGACGGCTACCTGCAGGGCGTGCGCGACATCTGCGACGAGTTCGGGATCCTGCTCATCGCCGACGAGGTCATGGCCGGGTTCGGCCGGTGCGGCGAGTGGTACGCCGTCGACCACTGGGGCATCCGGCCCGACCTCATCACCTTCGCCAAGGGCGTCAACTCCGGCTACGTGCCGCTCGGTGGCGTCGTCATCTCCGACGAGGTGCGCGCCTCCTTCGAGACGCGCGCCTACCCGGGCGGCCTCACCTACTCGGGCCACCCGCTCGCGTGCGCCTCGGCCGTCGCGTCGATCAACGCCTTCCGCGAGGAGGGCATCATCGAGAACGCCCGGATGCTCGGTACCGACGTCATCGGGCCCGGGCTGGCCGAGCTGGCCGCGAAGCACCCGAGCGTCGGCGAGGTCCGCGGGCTCGGCGTCTTCTGGGCGCTCGAGCTGGTCCGCGACCGCGACACCCGTGAGCCGCTCGTCCCGTTCAACGCCGCCGGTGACGCCGCCCGGCCGATGACGGCGTTCGCGGCCGCGTGCAAGGAGCGCGGTCTGTGGCCGTTCACCCACTTCAACCGGACGCACGTCGTGCCGCCGTGCACGACCACCCCCGACGAGGTCCGCGAGGGTCTGGCGATCCTCGACGAGGCGCTGTCGGTCGCCGACGAGTTCACCGCCTGAGGGGCACCACCCGCCCGGTCGACGCGTCCGCGTCGGCCGGGCGGGACGCGTCGGGCGGTGTCTCACGGGAAGCCGTGGGGGAGGAGGCCACCGGGTCGCACACCTCGCGCATCCACAGCTCGACGTTGAGGACACGCCAGAACACCATGGAGTCGTGCGCCCCGTGCCCGAGGAGCCACTCCTCGTACGCGGCCGACACGGCGTCGGCGTCGAACCACGGCCGGCTGCGGAACGACGCGGAGGCGAAGACGTCGCGCAGCAGCCCGGGCGTCTCGCGGAACCAGTCGTCCTGCGGCGTCGTGAAGCCGATCTTGTTGCGGCGCATGGTGATCGAGTCGGGAAGGAGATCGCGGACCGCCTCGCGCAGCATCCGCTTGTTCCATCCGCCACCGACGACCGACGCGTCCGGCTGGGCGAAGACGAACCGGACGAGGTCGACGGCGAGGAACGGCACGCGGCCCTCGAGGGAGAACCGCATGGTGTTGCGGTCCTCGTAGCGCAGCAGCGCCGGAAGCGACCCGACGAAGAGGTCGTGCACGAGCCGCTCGCGCATCGTCGCCCCGACGGGCGCGTACGTCTCGGAACGGTGCTCGTCGACGAAGGCGGGCGCGAGCAGCGGCGCGACCGACGCGTCGTGGCTCGTCGGCAGCAGACGCCTGGCCCGGTTGGAGACGAGGCCGCGCAGCACGTCGCGCTCCGCGAACGCCTCCCGCACGCCGCGCCCCGGGTGGCGGCGCAAGAGGTCACGCAGGTGCACGACGGCCTGGGGCACGTAGCCCGCGAGCAGCTCGTCGGCCCCCTGTCCGTCGAGCATGACCGTGACGTGCCGGGCCGCTTCACGCATGACGCGGTACTGCGCGTACGGCCCGGACGAGACGACCGGCTCCTCCTGGGTGCGCACGAAGTCGGCCAGGTCGGTGAGGAAGTCCTGCGCCGTGGGCGAGACGAGGTGGCGGTCCACCCGGTCGCGGCGCCCGTCGAGGGCGTCATCGACCCAGCGACGCTCGTCGTTGCGGTGGCCGGGGAAGACCGCGGAGAACGTCCGCTGCCGCACACCGACCGCCCGGGCCGACGGTTCGGGCAGCAGCTCGTCGACGAGCGCGGCCACGGCCGAGCTGTCGAGGCCCCCGGACAGCGACGTGCCGACGGGCACGTCGGAGGACAGGCGTATCCGCACGGCGCGGGTCAGCTCGGTGCGGAACCGGCGGGACGTCTCGGGTTGGTGGCGGTCGCCGCGGGACTCGCGTTCGGCGGCTGCGAGGAGGTCCTCGCGCAGCGTCGTGAACGGTCGGCGGTGCGTGCCGTCAGGGCCGATCGTCACGACCTCGCCGGGCAGGACCCGCTCGATGCCGGCGAGGAAGGTGGCGCGGTCGTCGTCGTGGACCCGGAAGCGCAGGTAGCGGTACACCGACCGCTCGTCGGGGACGGCCGGCACGAGGCCCGTGGCCAGGATGGGCCTGATCTCGCTCGCGAACAGCCAGCCGTCCGGGCTGCCGGAGCCCGCCGGGTCGTCCGCTCCGTTCGGGTCCGTCGACGGCACGCGGGCCAGGTGCAGCGGCTTGATGCCGAAGTGGTCGCGCGCCAGCAGGAGCGTGCGGGTGTCCCGGTCCCAGAACGCGAGGGCGAACATGCCGTCGAAGCGGTCGAGGGCCTCGGCGCCCCACTCCGCGAGGGCGTGCAGGACCACCTCGGTGTCGCTGCGCGTCGTGAAGCGGTGGCCCGCTGCCTTCAGCTGCTCGCGCAGGTCGTCGTGGTTGTAGACCTCGCCGTTGTAGACGAGCACGTGCCTGCCCTCCGGCGTGGCCATCGGCTGGGCGCCGCCGGGGCGGTCGATGACGGCGAGCCGCTCATGGGCGAAGCCGACCCGCGCCTCGGCATCGGCCCACGTGCCCGAGCCGTCGGGGCCGCGGTGCCGCTGCGCGTCGCCCATTCGCTCGAGCAGGCCCGGGTCGGGGTCGACCCCGATGTAGCCGGCGATGCCGCACATGTCCACCTCCCGCGGTGGCCGGCCCGGATGGCCGACAGCGCCGCAGTACCAGCGTCGCGGGGACGGCTGAACGGTGGCTGGACCCCGACTGCAGGGTCGCTGGACCCCCGCAGGGGTCGGCCTCAGGCGTCGACGTCGACGAGGCCCGAGACCGCCGGGTCGACGGCCCGCTGGGCGGCGTCGTCGGGCAGCGGCGGGGGAGTGCCGCCCCAGGCGGGGCACAGGGCACGGTGCTCGCACCAGTCGCACAGGCGGCTCGGGCTGGGACGCCAGTCGCCGGTGCTCGCGGCGTGCTCGATGGCGGCCCACAGCGCCTTGACCTTGCGCTCGACGCCGAGGAGGTCCTGCTCGTCGGGCTCGTAGGCGACGATCTCGCTGTTGCCGAGGTAGACGAGCTGGAGGCGGCGCGGGATCTCGCCACGCAGCCGCCACAGCACGAGCGCGTAGAACTTCATCTGGAACAGGGCCTTGGCCTCGAAGTGCTCGGAGGGCGAGCGTCCGGTCTTGTAGTCGACGACGCGCATCGCGCCGTTCGGGGCCACGTCGAGCCGGTCGACGTAGCCGCGCAGCGTCAGGCCGTCGATCTCGGTCTCGACGTAGAGCTCGCGCTCGGCCGGCTCGAGACGGGTCGGGTCCTCGAGCCCGAACCACGTGCCGATGAGGGCGTGCGCGTCGGCGAACCACTCGTCGGTGCGACCGTCGCGGTCGGCGAGCAGGTCGAGCAGCTCGGGCTCCTCGCTCGTCAGACGCTCCCACTCGCGGGGGACGATCGAGACGGCTGCATCGAGCGTGCGCTCGGCGGCGGGGAGGTCGAAGAGCCGCTCGAGCACGGCGTGCACGAGCGTGCCGCGGGCCGTGGCCGGCGTCGGCGGCGAGGGCAGCTTGTCGATGACCCGGAAGCGGTAGAGCATCGGGCAGGTCATGAAGTCGGATGCCCGACTCGGGGACAGTGCTGCGGCCATGCACCGACCGTACTGGGCCGTGCCGACACCGGCTCCCGCCACCCACAGGGGCACGCCCAGGCCCACCCCGGGGTCACCCACGGAGCCGCCACAGGCACAGCCCTCGCACAGGCCCCGCACTGCCGACGGCTGCCGGACGGGGCATAGGGTCAGGGCATGAGCAGCACCGCGCGCCCGGACGCAGGACCCGGGTTGCGGATCGGGGTCATCGCCGGGACCCCCGTGTACCTCGGCCGGTCCTGGCCGCTCATCGTCCTGCTCGTCCTGCTCATCGTCGTGCCCGCCCAGGGCGGCGCCGGCGGGTCCCTGGGGCAGTCGGTCGTCATCGCCGTCGCGTTCGCCCTGATGCTGCTCGTGTCGGTGCTCGTCCACGAGGCGGCGCACGCGCTCGTGGCACTGTGGCGCGGCCACCGGGTCGACCGCATCGTCGCCGACGTCTGGGGCGGTCACACCGTCTACGACGCGACGTCGAGCACGCCCGTCAGCACCGCCCTCGTCGCCGTCGCCGGCCCGTTGTCCAACCTCGCCCTCGCGGCGCTGTCGTGGCTCGTCCAGCCGTACGCGGGCGGTGCGGTGGTCGGCGGCGTCCTCGAGGCCGTCACATACACCAACCTCTTCGTCGGCCTCTACAACCTGCTGCCCGGCCTGCCGCTCGACGGCGGCCAGATCGTCAGCTCGCTCGTCTGGCGGGCCACAGGGCGCAAGGGCACCGGGCTCACCGCCGCGGGCTGGCTCGGACGCGTCGTCGCCATCGGCAGCGTCCTGTGGTTCGTCGGCCTCCCACTGCTGCAGGGGCGCACGCCGACGCCCATCGCCCTCGTGTGGACCGCCATGATCGGCTTCTTCCTCTGGCGCGGGGCCTCGGCCGCCATCCGATCGGGGCAGATCCACGACGCCACGGCCGGGCCGGCCACCGAGGTCCTCGATCCCGTCGTGCTCGTCCCCGGCGAGACGAGCCTCGGCGAGGTCGACCGCGGGCTGGCGGCCCCGGCGGCGGGCGCGAGCACGCCGTACGTCGTCGCCGCCGACCCCGCCGGCTGGCCCCTCGGGCTGCTCGACGCCGAGAGCGCCTCCCGGGTGCCCGCCGAGGGCCGCGACCGGACGCCGGTGTCCTCGGTCGTTCTCGCGCAGCCCGCGTCCTGGGTCGTGGCCCTGGCGGGCGATGCGGTGCTCACCGACCTCATCCGCGTCATGAGCTCGCGCGACCTGTCCTTCGCCGTCGTCGTCGACGAGGCCTCGCGCGAGGTGCGCGGGCTGGCGAGCGCCGAGCGGATCAACACCGTCGTCGGGGCGGAGCTCGCCCGACGCGGGCACCGCTGAGGCGGTCGCCGCACGGGGGCTGTCCACACCCCCTTCCCGTCCGGTCCGGTCGTCCACAGGGCTGCGGCGTGCCCGCGCGGACACGCCCGCTCGACCCGACGCTGGAGCCCGGGCGCCGCGCCGTCGGCACGGTTGCAGCCCGAGCCACCCGACGAGTGAGGAGCACCCATGGCCACCGACACGACGACGCCACCCCGCACCCGCAGCGCCCGCACCGGCCGGAGGAAGGATGCCGCGGCCTCGGGAAGCCCGGACGCCGCCACCGCGCTGGGCAACGAGCCGGGCAACGAGCCGTGCAACGAGGTGCGCCTGCGTGGCCGCGTCGGTGCGCCGGCGGAGGAGCGGACCCTGCCGAGCGGTGACGTCATCGTCACCTTCCGCGTCGTCGTGGCCCGGCCACCCGTCCGGGGCGCAGCGTCGGCCGCGGCACGGACGACGGGTGCGACGGGTGCGACGGGTGCGGCGGTGGGCGAGCCGCGGGGCGCCCGGGCCACGGTCGACACCCTCGACGTCGTCTGCTGGGCGGCCGGCGCGCGGCGCACCGCCGGGCGTCTCGGGGCCGGCGACGTCGTCGAGGTCGAGGGCGCGCTGCGCCGGCGGTTCTTCGGTGTGGCGGGCGGCCGCGCGAGCCGTTACGAGGTGGAGGCCGCGCGCGTCCGGCGGGTGTCCGGAGGGCGACGCTCCGGCACCTAGACTGTGCTCCCATGACCGACGCCGTCCCGTCTGCCCCGTCCGGATCCGCGCACAGCCGTCGCGGCGTCTTCGAGGCGGGCGAGCGCGTCCAGCTGACTGACCCGAAGGGTCGCCTGCACACGATCACCCTCGAGCCGGGTCGCGAGTTCCACACGCACCGTGGGTTCCTGCGCCACGACGACCTGATCGGGGCCCCCGACGGCTCGGTGGCCGTCAACACGAGCGGGGTCGAGTACCTGGTGCTGCGCCCGCTGCTGTCCGACTGGGTCATGTCGATGCCGCGCGGTGCCGCCGTCGTCTACCCCAAGGACTCCGGGCAGATCGTCCAGATGGCCGACATCTTCCCCGGCGCGACCGTCGTCGAGGCCGGCGTCGGCAGCGGGGCGCTCTCGATGTCGCTGCTGCGCGCCATCGGCGAGCAGGGCCGGCTGCTGTCCTTCGAACGTCGGGCCGACTTCGCCGACATCGCCCGCGGCAACGGCCGCGCGTTCTTCGGCGGCGACCACCCGGCCTGGACCGTCACCGTCGGCGACCTCGTCGAGTCCCTCCCGGGCGCCGCCCCGGCCGGTACCGTCGACCGGGTCGTGCTCGACATGCTCGCGCCCTGGGAGTGCCTCGAGGCGGTCGGCGACGCGCTCGTGCCCGGTGGCGTGCTCATCTGCTACGTCGCGACGGCCACCCAGCTGAGCCGTGTCGCCGAGGGCATCCGGGCCCACGGCGGCTACACCGAGCCGTCCGCCTGGGAGTCCCTGGTCCGTGGCTGGCACCTCGAGGGTCTCGCCGTGCGCCCGCAGCACCGGATGCACGGCCACACCGGCTTCCTGATCATGACCCGCCGACTCGCCCCCGGTGTCGTGGCCCCCGAGCGCAAGCGACGCCCGGCCAAGGGCGCCTACGGCGAGAGCACCGGCACGGGCACGGCGCCTGCCGGGACCGGCACCGACGCGTCGGCCGTGACCCCCGGGTCGCTGGCCTCCACCGACGTGCCCGACGATGCCTGGACCTCCGAGGCCTTGGGGGAGCGCGTCAAGAGCGACAAGTCGATCCGCCGCGCCCGGCGGTCACTGGCTGAAACGTCCGACTAGATCCGCCGCGCCCGGGTTAGGGTCGAGGCGTCGCACGTGGTGCGAGTGACGGATGAGGAGGCCGAGATGTCCGACGACGTCTTCAACCCAGACCCCGACGCCGTGAGCGGTGCCGGAACCCCGCAGTCGGGGCAGCGTGAGCTCGACGCGCTGCGCGCCGAGGTCCGTGCCCTGCGCGATGCCGCGCGCACGTCGCCACAGCGCACCCGCGAGCTCGAGGCGCGCCTGACGCACGTGCAGACGAGCCTGTCGACGCTGTCGGCGCAGAACGAGCGCCTCGTGCGGACCCTGAAGGACGCCCGCGAGCAGATCATCACCTTGAAGAAGGAGGTCGACCGGCTCGCCCAGCCGCCGAGCACGTATGGGATCGTCGTCGACGAACCCTCCGACGGCTCCGTCGACATCCTCACCGGGGGCCGCAAGATGCGCGTCGCGGTCAGCCCGTCCGTCGACGCGGCCACGCTCGGCGTCGGTCGCGAGGTGATGCTCAACGAGGCGCTCAACGTCGTGTCCGCGCACGGGTACGAGCGCGTCGGCGAGGTCGTCACCGTCAAGGAGAAGCTCGACGACGGCCGCGTCGTCGTCGTCACCCACGGCGACGAGGAGCGGGTCTGCCGTCTCGCCGAGCCGCTCACCCACGAGCGCATCCGCGTCGGCGACTCGCTGACGCTCGACTCCCGGGCGAACTTCGTCCACGAGGTCGTCCCGAAGCTCGAGGTCGAGGAGCTCGTCCTCGAGGAGGTCCCCGATGTCGCGTACGAGGACATCGGCGGTCTCGGCAGCCAGATCGAGCAGATCCGCGACGCCGTCGAGCTGCCGTTCCTGCACCCCGACCTGTTCCAGGAACACGCGCTCAAGCCGCCGAAGGGCGTGCTGCTCTACGGGCCGCCCGGCTGCGGCAAGACCCTCATCGCCAAGGCCGTCGCCGCGTCGCTCGCGCGCCAGGTGGCCAAGCGCGCGGCCGACGCCGGCGAGGGCACCGAGGACGCCGACAAGAAGAGCTACTTCCTCAACATCAAGGGCCCCGAGCTGCTCAACAAGTACGTCGGCGAGACCGAGCGGCACATCCGGCTCATCTTCCAGCGCGCCCGCGAGAAGGCGTCCGACGGCACGCCCGTCGTCGTCTTCTTCGACGAGATGGACTCGCTGTTCCGCACCCGCGGGTCCGGCGTCAGCAGTGACGTCGAGACGACGATCGTGCCGCAGCTGCTCGCCGAGATCGACGGCGTCGAGCGCCTCGAGAACGTCATCGTCATCGGCGCCTCCAACCGCGAGGACATGATCGACCCGGCGATCCTGCGGCCCGGCCGCCTCGACGCGAAGATCAAGATCGAGCGTCCCGACGCCGAGAGCGCCCGCGACATCTTCAGCAAGTACCTGACGCCGGGGCTGCCCCTGCACGAGCACGACCTCGCCGTCCACGGCGGGGACCGCGACGCGACGATCGAGGCGATGATCACCGCCGCCGTCGAGCGGATGTACTCCGAGATGGAGGAGAACCGCTTCCTCGAGGTCACCTACCAGGGCGGCGACAAGGAGATCCTCTACTTCAAGGACTTCAACTCCGGGGCGATGATCCAGAACATCGTCGACCGCGCCAAGAAGCTCGCGATCAAGGAGTTCCTCACCACGGGGCAGAAGGGCATCCGTGTCGAGCACGTGCTGACCAGCTGCATCGAGGAGTTCAAGGAGAACGAGGACCTGCCCAACACGACCAACCCTGACGACTGGGCGCGGATCAGCGGCAAGAAGGGCGAGCGCATCGTCTACATCCGCACCCTGCTCAAGGGCAAGGACGGCACCGAGCCCGGCCGCTCGATCTCGACCGCCAACACCGGCCAGTACCTCTGAGCCGCAAGCGAACTCGCGCCTGAGGGCCGTGACCCATCCGGGTCGCGGCCCTCACGCGTCGGCGCCGGACGCCGGACGCCCGGTCAGGCGGGGGAGGTGGCGTGGCGTCGGGCCAGGAGCGCGGCGAGGCCGCGCCAGCCGAGGAGGAACACGGCCAGCACGACCGAGGCGACGACGACGAAGCTGGCGGCCGTGCCGGCACCGGTGAGGTGGCGCAGCAGCATCCCGAACAGCACCGTGGAGAACCAGACGGTGACCCCCGGGCCGACGTCGACGGGCCACCGGCCCCGCAGCACCCGCACGACGACCCACCCCACGAGGGTTCCGACGAGGAACGGCCAGGCGGTCGCGAGCGCCCCGGCGACGGGGTTGGACTCGGCGTGGCTGGCGCGCCCGACCGCCGCGAACACGACGACGAGCACGACGTCGAGCAGGGCGGCCACAACCGGCCGCCGCAGCACCGCGGACACCGGCCGGTTCATGCGGGAGTGTCGAAGGGCAGCTTGGCCTGCGGCGGGGCGTGCGTCGGGTCGACCCCCTCGAACAGCGAGCTGATCGAGCGGCCGTGGTGGATGCGGCTGATCGCCTCGGCGAACAGCGCCGACACCGAACGCACCGTGAGCTCGGGCCAGTCGACGGGCGGCGGCACCGTGTCGGTGGTGACGACCTCGGTGACGAAGGGGTGGTCGCGTAGCCGCTCGACGGCCTTGCCGGCGAAGAGGCCGTGCGTGCACACGATGGCCGCCTCGGTGGCGCCGGCGTCCTTGAGCCGGTCCATCAGCTCGAGCATCGAGCCCCCGGTGGCGATCTCGTCGTCGAGGATGATGGCGCGCCGCCCCGAGACGTCGCCGACGATGGAGTCGATGACGACGCGGTCGTCGGCCACCCGCTGTTTCGACCCGGCGGCGACCGGCAGCCCGAGCAGCCGCGAGAACTGGGTGGCGACCTTCGCGTTGCCGAGGTCGGGGCTCACGACGATGGAGTCGGTGAGGTCGGTCGCGCGGAAGTGGTCGGCGAGCACGCCGATCGCGGTGAGGTGGTCGACCGGCGTCGAGAAGAAGCCGTGCACCTGCGGTGCGTGCAGCGCCATCGTCAGGACGCGGTGCGCCCCGGCCGTCGTGATCATGTCGGCGACGAGGCGACCCCCGAGCGAGATGCGGGAGGCGTCCTTCTTGTCCGAGCGCGCGTAGGCGTAGTGCGGCATGACCGCCGTGATCTGGGCGGCCGATGCGCCGCGCGCGGCGTCGATCATGAGGAGGAGCTCCATGAGGTGCTCCTGGGTGGGCGGCACGAGCGGCTGCACGATGTAGACGTCGCGCTGGCGGCAGTTCGCGAGCAGCTGGGCCTGGAGGCAGTCGTTGCTGAACCGCTTGATGTCCACGGGGGAGCGGGTCACCCCGAGGTGGGCGCAGATCCGGTCGGCGAGCGCCGGATGAGCCGAGCCGCTGAACACGACCACATCGTTCACTTCGAGCCATCCCTCTCGAGGTCCGCGTGCCCTCGCAGACTAGCCGACGTGCCCGGGAGGCGCGCGGGCCACGACCCGTTTCTGGACGCTCCCGGGCTCCTCGGGCGGCCTCTTCGGGCCGTCGGGGGCTCGCCGGGCGGTGTGGTGGCACCGAGCACCCCGCCGCGTGAGGCACCATGAGCAGGTGTCGAGCCAACCCGAGGAGCAGCGGACGGCCGGGGAACCGTCCCCGCCGGAGGGCGAGCAGCACCCCGCGCGCGCAGTCATGACGTCCCCGACGGCGGACGGTTCCGACGTGTCGGAGCCCTCCGAGCCGGTCGAGCCGACCGACGCGACCGAGCCGGTCGAGCCGACCGACGAGCAGCTGCTCGACGTCGACGCGCCGACCCCCGTGCCGCCCGCCGACGTCGAGGTGCTCGAGCCGCCGATCCCCGTGCGCGTTCGCCGCCCGGCCGACGTCGTGCGCCTCGTCATCGCGGTGCTGCTGCTGGTGCTCGGCCTGGTCCTGGCCGACATCGCCTCGGGTACGCGCGGCGCCGTCGAGCAGGACCTCACGGAGGCCACGAGCGGCCTGCCCCGCGTGCTGCTGACCCTGCTCGCGTGGCTTAGCGGCATCGGCGTCCTTCTCCTGCCGATCGGCGTCGGCATCGACCTCGTCGTGCGCCGCCGCGGCCTGCAGCTGATCCAGGCGCTCGGTGCGGCGGTCGTGTCCGGCATCCTCGTCATCGTCCTGGCCGTGCTCGTGCAGACCGGGAACGGCGGCTTCCTCACCGAGGTCCTGACCCGCTCGACGAGCACCGGGCACACCGGCCCGCTCGACATCGTCATCGTGACGACGGTGTCGCTGCTCACCGTCGCCGACATCTCCGGGCGCAAGTGGCTCTGGCCCATCGCGGTCACCGTCGTCATCGCGACCCTCGTCACGACGCTGCTGTCCGGAGCGATGACGCTCGCGGCCCTCGCCGCGTCGCTGCTCATCGGCTGGCTCGTCGGCCTCGTCTTCCGCCTCGCCTTCGGTGTCACGACGACGCGGGCGCCCGGCCGCGAGGTCGCCGACGTCCTCGTCGCCACGGGTCTGCCGCTGAGCCGGCTCGAGCTCGTCGACGCCAACGACGCCGGCGACCGCCGGTACGCCGCCACCAGCGACTCGCGCACGCTCGACGTGCACGTCGTCGACCGGGACACCTTCGGCCTGGCCTCCGGTCGCCGCTTCCTGCGCGTGCTGCGCCTGCGCAGCGGTTTCACGCGGGCACCGGCGCTGACCCTGCGCTCCGAGCTCGAGCACCGCACCCTCATGGGCCTGGTCCTCGAGGACCTCGGCATCGCGGCGCCTCGGCCGGTGTCGGTCGCCGAGGTCGGGGCCTTCTCCGCCGTCATCGCCTACGTCGAGCCGGAGGGCACGCCGCTGGCCGAGATCGGCGACGCGCTCACCGACGCGCAGCTGGCCGCCGTCTTCCGGCTCTCCGAGACGCTGCACCGCCGACGCGTCGCGCACCGGGCGCTGAGCCCGCAGAACGTCCTCGTCGACGGCGACCGCGTCGCGCTCGCGCGGCTCGGCAGCGGCGACGTCGCCGCCGACGACATCAGCCTGCGCATCGACCTCGCCCAGCTGCTGACGACCGTCGCCCTCGCCGTCGGGCCCGAGCGTGCGGCCCGGGCCGCCATCGACACGCTCGGCGAGGACGCCGTCCTGCGTGCCGTGCCGCTGCTGCAGAGCGTCGCCATGACGCCCGACACCCGGGAGGCGCTGCGCGAGCACCGCGGCGTCCTGAAGGACCTGCGCGGCCGGCTCGTCGAGCTGCGCCCCTCCATCGAGCACGTCGAACCCGTCCAGCTCCGACGCGTGTCGGCGCGGGCCGTCATCACCGTCATCGGCGGCGGCATCGCGGCCTACGTCATCCTCACCCAGCTGACCGAGTTCGACCTCGCGACGATCTTCAGGCAGGCCGACTGGCGCTGGATGGTCGCGCTCGTCGCCGCGGCCGCGCTGACGTTCGCCGGAGCCTCGATCGCGCTGGCCGGCGCCTCCCCGATCCACCTGCGGTTCGTGCGCACGTACATGACGCAGCTCGCGGTCGCCTTCAGCGGCCTCGTCGCACCGGCAGCCGTCGGCAACATCGCGCTCAACACGCGCTACCTGCAGACCTCCGGGCTGACCCCCACCCTGGCCGGCGCGAGCGTCGGGGTGGCCCAGGTGGCCCAGTTCTGCTCGTACTTCGTGCTGCTCGTGCTCTCGGGCGTGCTGGCCGGCACGGGCCCGTCGGTGTCGTTCAGCCCGTCGCCGGTGCTCGTCGCCGTCATCCTCGCCGTCGTCATCGCCGCCCTCGGGCTGCTCGCCGTCCCGAGGATCCGGACCCTGCTCACCGAACGCGTCCTGCCCCAGGTGCGCTCGGCCATGCCTCAGGTGCTCGAGACCTTCCAGCACCCGCGCCGGCTGGTGCGGCTGCTCGGCGGGGCCCTGCTGCTCGACATGTCGTTCGTCGCGGCCCTCGTCTTCGCGACCCGCGCCTTCGGTGTCGAGCCGAGCGTCGCCTCCGTCGCGGTCGTCTACTTCGCCGGCGCCATCGTGGGCTCGGCGGTCCCGACGCCCGGTGGTCTGGGCGGCATCGAGGCGGCGATGTCCTTCGGCCTCACGGCGATCGGCGTCGACAGCGCGGTCGCGGTGCCGGCGGTCATCCTCTACCGGCTCGCGACGTACTGGCTGCCGATCCCGTTCGGCTGGTTCTCGCTCAACCGCCTCCAGAAGGTCGGCGCCCTCTAGCGCGGGAGGCGTCCGGCGTGTGGGAGGCGTCCGCGGGCACCCCGGACCGGACGGTTAGGGTCGGGCCATGACGGTGCGTCGGATCATGGGCCTGGAGACCGAGTACGGCATCTCGGTGCCCGGCGACCCGCTCGCCAACCCGATGTTCCTCTCCGGTCAGGTCGTCAGCGTGTACGCCGCGGCCCAGGGCATCCGGTCCAACCAGTCGAGCTGGGACTACGCCTTCGAGGACCCGCTGCGCGACGCTCGCGGCTGGCAGCTCGACCGGCAGACTGCCGACCCGAGCCAGCTGACTGACATCGAGGACCCGACCCTCGCCAACGTCGTGCTGACCAACGGCGCCCGGTACTACGTCGACCACGCCCACCCCGAGTACAGCTCGCCCGAGGTCACCCTGCCGCGCGACGCCGTCACGTGGGACCGCGCCGGCGACGCCGTGGCCCTGGAGTCGGTGCGGCTGCTGGCCTCCCGCCCGGGGCAGGCGCCGGTCAACCTCTACAAGAACAACGCCGACGGCAAGGGCCAGTCCTACGGCACGCACGAGAACTACCTCATGCCGCGCCGGACACCGTTCGCCGACATCGTGCGCCACCTCATCCCGTTCTTCGTGACGCGCCAGGTGATCTGTGGCGCCGGACGCGTCGGGCTCGGCGTCGACAGCAGGGGAGCGGGCTACCAGATCTCCCAGCGCGCCGACTTCTTCGAGACGGAGGTCGGCCTCGAGACCACCCTCAAGCGTCCGATCATCAACACCCGCGACGAGCCGCACGCCGTCGCCGACCGCTACCGGCGGCTGCACGTCATCATCGGCGACGCCACGCACCTCGACGTCTCGACGCTCCTCAAGGTCGGCACGACCTCGCTCGTCCTCGGCATGATCGAGGACGGCCACCTCGCCGCCGACTGGTCGGTGCGGCGTCCCGTGGCGGCCCTGCAGGCCGTGTCGCACGACCCCGGGCTCACCGAGAGGGTCGAGCTCGTCGACGGGCGCACGATGACGGCCCTCGACGTCCAGTGGATGTACCTCGAGGCCGCCCGGAAGTGGCTCGACGCGCGGGGCGACGACCCGGTGCCTGAGGCCACCACCGAGGTCATGACGCTCTGGGAGGACGTCCTGACGCGTCTCGGCAGCGACGTCTGGTCGGCCGCGAGGATGGTCGACTGGGTCGCCAAGCTGCGCCTGCTCGAGGGGTACCGCTCGCGCGACGGTCTCGCCTGGGACGACCACCGGCTCGCCGCGATCGACATCCAGTGGGCGGACGTGCGCCCCGAGAAGGGCCTCGTGCACCGCCTGCGCGACCGCGGCAGCACCCTCGAGCTCGTGACCCCCGAGCAGGTCCGGGCCGCCCGCACGATGCCGCCCGAGGACACCCGGGCGTGGTTCCGTGGCGAGTGCGTGCGCCGGTTCACGCCGCACGTGTTCTCGGCCAGCTGGGACTCCGTCGTGTTCGACGTGCCCGGGCACGCGAGCCTGCAGCGCGTGCCGATCCTCGACCCCGAGCGCGGTACGCGCGCCCAGGTGGGCGGGCTGCTCGAGGAGAGCGAGGACGTCGCCGCCCTGCTGCGTGGGCTCGCGACGCCCGAGTAGCGCCGAGCAGCACCACTGGCCGGTGCGGCGCCGCCCGGATGGTGCTCGGTCGGACAGGGCCCACACGTTAGGGTCGTGGTGAGCGATGAGCCCACCTGTCTGCCGGGCTCACCAACATCCAGGAGGTCGCCATGCCGGGTCAGGAGCACGCCAAGCCGCAGCGTCGTGAGGACGACCCGCCGGAGGCGCCCGACGCCCCGCCCGCCGCCCCTGCGGGCGCCGCGGTCAAGGAGGGCCTCGACGACGACATCGACAACGTCCTCGACGAGATCGACGGCGTCCTCGAGTCGAACGCCGAGGAGTTCGTCCGCGGCTTCGTCCAGAAGGGCGGCCAGTGACCCCTCCCGCGCCGGGCCGCCCACGACGCCTGGACGACGCCTACCTCGCGGCGGGCTCGTCCTCCTTCACGGAGTTCGTGTCGGCGTTCCGGCCCGAGCTGCTGCCCGCCGGTCGCCCGCTGCCGGTCGGCACGAGCATCGAGGCCCCGCACGGCACGACGATCGTCGCCCTCCTCTTCGAGGGCGGCGTCGTCATGGCCGGCGACCGCCGGGCGACGATGGGCAACCTCATCGCCAACCGCGACATGGAGAAGGTCTTCGTCGCCGACGAGTACAGCGTCGTCGGCATCGCGGGCACGGCCGGCATCGCCGTCGAGCTGGTGCGCCTCTACCAGGTCGAGCTCGAGCACTACGAGAAGATCGAGGGCACGATCATGTCCCTCGAGGGCAAGGCCAACCGCCTGGCCTCGATGATCCGCGGAAACCTCGGCCTCGCCATGCAGGGCCTCACCGTCGTCCCGGTGTACGCCGGCTACGACCTCGACTCCGGCATCGGGCGCATCTTCTCCTACGACGTCACGGGCGGGTGCTACCCGGAGGGCGGGCACCACTCGACCGGCTCCGGGTCGGTCTTCGCCCGGGGCGCGCTCAAGAAGCTCTGGCGCCCCGGCATGGGCGAGGACCAGGCCGTGGCCATCGCCATCGAGGCCCTCTACGACGCCGCCGACGACGACTCCGCCACGGGCGGTCCCGACCTGGGCCGCCAGATCTGGCCGACGGTCTCGGTCATCGACCACGCCGGTGCGCGGTTCGTCGGCCAGGAGGTCCTCGAGGGCCACGTCCAGCACGTCGTCGCCGCCCGCCGCGACAACCCCGGAGGTGCGCGATGAGCATGCCGTTCTACGTGCCGCCCGAGCAGGTCATGAAGGACCGGGCCGACTTCGCGCGCAAGGGGATCGCGCGCGGCCGGTCGGTGGTCGTCCTCGGCTACGACGACGGCATCGCCTTCGTCGCGGAGAACCCGTCGCGGGCCCTGCACAAGGTCTCGGAGATCTACGACCGCATCGCCTTCGCGGCGGTCGGGCGCTACAACGAGTTCGAGAGCCTGCGGGTGGCCGGCATCCGTTTCGCCGACCTGCGCGGCTACTCCTACGACCGCGCCGACGTCACGGCGCGGGCCCTGGCCAACAGCTATGCCCAGACCCTCGGTGCGGTCTTCACCCAGGAGTCGAAGCCCTTCGAGATCGAGATCGTCGTGGCGGAGGTCGGGACCTCCGTCGACGACGACCAGATCTTCCGGCTCACCTACGACGGCTCGGTGGCCGACGAGCGCGGGTTCGTCGTCATGGGTGGTGCGAGCGACGCCGCCGAGGAACGGATCGGCACGCGCTGGCGTCCCGGCCTCGACCTCGGTGAGGTCCTGCGCCTCGCCGTCGAGGTCCTCGGCCAGGGTGAGAACGGGGACCGGCGCATCCTCGACGCGTCACAGCTCGAGGTTGCCGTGCTGGACCGTGCGCGGCCGCGCCGGTCCTTCCGACGCGTCGTCGGCCCCGTCCTGACGCGCCTGCTCGAGGGAGCCACGCCGGTTCCCGAGGCGGCCGGGACGCCGGAGGCGCCGGAGGCGCAGGCCGGGACGGTGGCGCCCGACGCGTCAGGCGACGACCCGACGACACCGGCGCCGTCCTGACCGACCGCGTCGACGACGGAGGCCGCCCACCTGCTGGTGGGCGGCCTCCGTCGTGTCCCCGGCCGGATCGTGAGCTGCCGGGAGTGGCGTGAGCGGGTGTCAGCGTCGCGTGCCGACGGTCCCGCGCTGGTAGTACGACGCCTGGTCCGAGCCGTAGGACGCCTTGCCCTCGGCGCTCTCCTCGGCGTCGGCCTCGGACGTCTGGTCGTCCTCGTCCGACGCGTCGGTGCCCTCGGCCTCGTCGCTCGCCTCGGCGACGGGGGCGTCGTCCTGGGCGTCCTCGTCGGTCGCGTCCGCGGCGTCCTCGGCGTCCGCGGCGGGCTCCGGCTGCTGGGCCTCGGCGATGGCCTCCTCGGCCGGCGAGGGCGTCGCCTCGACCGGCGGCGTGGCGTTGGCCGGCTTCTCCGGGGTGCCGAGGCTGTCCATGAGCGCGCCGCCACCGAGGGTCGCGAGCATCTGGCGCACGTTGGTCAGCTGAGCCGTGATGCTGTCGCGCTGGGCCGTCGCCGCCGAGAGCTCGCGGTCGGACTCCTCGCGCAGGCGGGAGGAGTGGTCGCGGGCCTCGGAGACGATCTGGTCGGCCTGCGACTGGGCGTTCTCGAGCAGGCGCTGGGCGCGCGTGCGCATCTCCTGCGCGTCGTGCTCGGCGCGCTCGCTCAGCTGGCGCAGGCGCGAGTCGCTCTCGGAGAACGCCGCCTCCTGCTGCTGGCGACGCTGGTCGAACTCCTTCTCGGAGGCGTCGCGGCGGGCGGCGAGCTTGACCTCGAGCTCGGCCGAGGCCTGGGAGGCCTTGAGACGGTGGTTCTCGTACTCCGCAGCGGCCTCCTGGCGCTGGGCCGCCGCGACGCTCTGGGCCTCGGCGAGCACGGCCTGCGCCTCGCGGTTGGCCTGGGCGATGATGCGCACCGACTCCTCGTCGGCCCGGGCGCGCGCCTGCTCGGCGTAGGAGGTCGTCGTCGACTTGAGCTCGTTGGCGGACTTGCCTGCCCGCTCGCGGATCTCCTCGGCCTCGGCCTGGGCCTTGTCGCGGATCTCGGAGGCCTCCTGGTCGGCGAGCGTCAGGATCTGGGCGATCCGCTCACCGAGGTCGGCGAAGGTCTGCGCCGGCGTCGGGGAGCTGTTCTTCTTGAGGTCGGCCATGACCCGCGACTGCTGTCCGAGCTGTCCGCGCAGGTCGGTCAGGGCGGCGTTGAGCTTGGTCAGCTCGACGCTGCGCTCCGCGGCATCCTTCTTCGCCGCCTGGAGGGTCCGGTTCTGCTGCTCGATGAACGAGTCGACCTCCTCCGGCTCGTAACCGCGGCGGGCGAACTTGAAGTTGGGTCTGTCGATCATTTCCGTCCAATGCAGGGAGGTGGAGGGGGGCGTGAGGGGACAGCCGTCATTGTGTCAGGCCCACCCCGGTTGGTATCACACCGACGGACGCCCAGTGAGACGGCACGGTGAATCGTCTCGCGACCGAGACACTCCTCAGGATGGGCGGGTCAGTGACGCGTCAGTGCAGGCGCACCCGCGGGTCGAGCACGGCGTAGACCATGTCGACGACGATGTTGGCGACGACGACGGCGAGCGAGGCGAACAGGACGATCCCGATGATGACCGGCAGGTCCTGCTGGTTGATCGCGTCGATCGCGGTCTTGCCGAGCCCCGGGAGCGAGAACACCGTCTCGGTGACGACGACGCCGCCGAGCAGGGCGCCGACGTCGATGCCGAACTGCGTCACGACCGGCGTCAGGGCGGCCCGCAGCCCGTGCCGGAGGATGACACGCCGCTCGCCGATGCCCTTGGAGCGGGCGGTGCGCACGTAGTCCTCGCCGAGGACGTCGAGCATCGAGGCGCGGGTGAGCCTCGTGTACGTCGCCGCGGACACGAGGGCGAGCGTGAACCAGGGCAGGATCAGGTGCTGGACCCACGGCCAGAAGCCGTCGGTCAGGGGCGCGTAGCCGCCGGCCGGGAAGAAGTCGATCCCCGCGAGGGTGAGCCGGAAGTAGAAGAAGTAGAGGAACAGCAGGCCGAGCAGGAAGGTCGGCATGGAGTAGAAGAACAGGCTGAAGGCGGTCAGCGACCGGTCGAGGGCCGAGCGGGGCCGGATCGCCGACAGGACGCCGTTCGTCACCCCGAGCACGATCCAGATGATGGCGCCGCCGACGACGACCGACAGGGTGATGGGCAGCGCCGCGCCGATGATCTCGGTCACCGGCACCTGGTGGTAGTAGTCGTAGCCGAGGTCGCCACGCACGGCCTTGCCCAGGAAGTCGAGGTACTGCTTCCACACCGGCTGGTCGAGCCCCAGCCGGTGCGAGATGAGGGCCACGGTCTCCGGCGTCGCCTGGCGTCCGGCGAGCGTGCGCGCGACGTTGTTGGGCGCGACGAAGAACAGCGCGAAGACCGCGACGGTGATGAGCCACATGACGAGCACGCCGAGGGCGATGCGGCGGACGAGGAACCGGGACATGTCAGCCTCCTACTCTGCGGCCTTCTCGACGGTGCCGGCCTCGATCGCGATGCTGCTGGCCGGGGTCTCGACGGTGCTGGCCTGCACCTCGGCGGTGATCCGGTCGGCCCTGGGGTCGAAGGCGTCGCGGATGCCGTCGCCGAACAGGTTGAAGGCGAGCGTCGTGACGAGCAGCGCCAGGCCGGGGAAGACGACGAACCACCAGGCCACCGTGTAGTAGTTCTGCGAGTCGCTGATCATGCCGCCCCAGTCGGCGGTGGGGGGCGGCAGGCCGAGCCCGAGGAAGCTCAGCGTGGCCTCGACGACGATGACGACGGGGATCAGGAGCGAGGCGTAGACGATGACCGGCGCCAGGATGTTGGGCATGACGTCGACGAACATGATCCGGGTGTCCGAGGCGCCGAGCGATCGGGCGGCCTCGACGAACTCGCGCTCCCTCAGGGACAGGACCTGGCCCCTGACGATGCGGGCGACGGACGCCCAGCTGAAGAAGCCGATGACGAGCACGGTCACGAGCAGGCTCGGACCGGTGATCGACACGAGGGCGACCGCCACGAGGATGAAGGGGATCGAGAGCACCACGTCGATGAGGCGGGCGAGCACGGTGTCGACGATGCCGCCGAGGAATCCGGCAGCGAGCCCGATGATGACGCCGATGACGACGGTCAGGGCGGTCGCCACGACGCCGACGAGGAGCGAGATCCGCGCGCCGTAGGCGATCCGGACGAAGATGTCGCGGCCGAGGTCGTCGGTGCCGAGCCAGAACTCGCTCGAGGGTGGGGTCGGCAGGCCGTCCGGGGTCAGTCCCGTCTGCCGGTACTGCTCGTTGACCGGGTGGCCGGTGATCGCCGTGGCGAGCGGCGCGAACACGGCCATGAGGATGATGAGCACGATGACGACGAGCGAGATCATGGCGACGCGGTCGCGGCGGAGGCGCTGCCAGGCCAGCAGCCACGGGCTGCGGCCCTCGATGGCCCGTTGTGCCGTGCCCTCTCCGCCCTCTCCCGGGACGGGCGGTTCTGGCGCGACGTCCTCGCTGGACGCCGGCGTGGGCAGGATGCCGCTCACGGTTGCTCACCTCCTGTGGTCGTCGTGGCGTCGGTGCCGCCGGTGTCCGCGGCCCCGGGGTGGGCCGTCAGGTCGGGCAGGGCCGCCGCGTCGCTGACGAGCTCCTCGCCGGCGGCCAGCGGGTGGAAGCACGCGGTCCGGTGCTCCGGCGGGTCGTCGAGCACCGACTCGAGCGGTGGCTCCGATGCGGAGCAGTCGGCCTGGGCGCGCGGGCAGCGGGTGTGGAAGTGGCAGCCGGGCGGGGGATCGGTGGGGGAGGGCAGGTCGCCGACGAGGATGGTCTGGCTGCGACTGTCGGCGACGTCGGGGTCGGGGATCGGCAGGGCCGACAGCAGTGCCCTGGTGTACGGGTGTCGGGCCGTCGAGAAGAGGTCCTCCGTCGCGGAGATCTCGACGACCTTGCCCAGGTACATGACGGCGATGCGGTCGCTGACGTGCCGGACCACGGACAGGTCGTGGGAGATGAACAGGTACGTCAGGCCGAAGTCGTCCTGCAGGTCGATGAGCAGGTTGATGACCTGGGCCTGGATCGACACGTCGAGGGCCGAGACCGGCTCGTCGCAGATGACGAGGCGGGGCTGGAGCGCGAGCGCCCGGGCCACCCCGATGCGCTGGCGCTGGCCGCCGGAGAACTCGGCCGGGAACCGGTTGTAGTGCTCGGGGTTGAGCCCGACGCGCTCCATGAGCTCCTGCACGCGCTTCTTGATGTCCCGGCCCGAGCCCATCCCGTGGATGACGAAGGGGTCGCCGATGATCGACCCGACCCGTCGCCGCGGGTTGAGCGAGCCGTACGGGTCCTGGAAGATCATCTGCACCTCGCGGCGCACGGCGCGCAGGTCGCGCCGCTGGAGGTGGGTGACGTCGCGACCGTCGTAGGTGATGGTGCCGTCGGTCACCTCGTACAGACGGGCGATGCAGCGGGCCAGGGTCGACTTGCCGCAGCCCGTCTCGCCGACGAGGCCGAGCGTCTCGCCGGCGCGGATCTCGAGCGACACGTCGTCGACGGCGTGCACCGCCGCACCACCACGCCGCCACCCGCCGGAGTGGACGGGGAAGGTCTTGGACACGTGGTCGACGGTCAGCAGCGGCGCGTCCGGGGAGCGCCGCGTCGTCGTGGTCGCCGGGGCTTCGGGGTTCGCGGTCATGCCGGCTCCTCCTGCCGGTCGGGGGTGCGGCGTTCCGGTGTGCCCGACCGGCCGAGCGAGGCGCTGTCCTTGGGCAGGAAGCACGCCGACGTGTGCTCGGGGTCGTTGGCGACGGGCTCGAGCACCGGGAGCTCACGCCAGCACCGGTCGAACGCCTCTGGGCAGCGCGGTGCGAAGGGGCACCGCGTCGGTGGGTCGATGAGCGAGGGCGGGGTGCCGCCGATCGGCGTCAGGCGCGCCCGGGTGCCGCCCTGGGCCGGCAGCGAGGCGAGCAGACCACGGGTGTACGGGTGGTGGCCGAGGTAGAAGATGGTCCGCCGCGGGGCACGCTCCATGGCGCGGCCCGCGTACATGACGACGACGTCGTCGGACATCTGCGCCACGACACCGAGGTCGTGGGTGATCAGGACGATCGCGGTGCCGAACTCCTCCTGGAGCCGGCGCATGACCCCGAGCACCTGGGCCTGGACCGTGACGTCGAGCGCGGTCGTCGGCTCGTCGGCGACGAGCAGGGCTGGGTCGAGCGCCATCGCCATGGCGATCATGGCGCGCTGGCGCATGCCGCCGGAGAACTGGTGCGGGTAGTCGTCGAGCCGCCCGGCCGCGTTGGGGATCCCGACGAGGGCGAGCAGCTCGGCCGCGCGGGCCCGGGCCGTGGCGGTTGCCGTGTCAGGCCGGTGCGCCTTGATCATCTCGACGATCTGCCAGCCCACCGTGTAGTAGGGGTGCAGGCTCGAGAGCGGGTCCTGGAAGATCATCCCGATGCGGGCGCCTCGGATGCGCTGGAGCGTCTTGGCCGGCGCCCCGAGCAGCTCGACGCCGTCGAACGTCGCCGATCCCGACACGCGCGCCCCACGCGTCAGTCCGGTGATCGTCTGCGTCGCGACGCTCTTGCCGGAGCCCGACTCGCCGACGATGGCCAGGGTCGTGCCGCGCTCCACATGGAAGGACAGGCCGCGCACGGCCTGCACCACCCCGTCGGGCGTGTCGAAGGAGACGGACAGGTCGCGCACCTCGAGCAGGGCCATCGGATCGCCTTTCCGGAGGGTTCCCCGTGGGCCCGGAAGGGGCCCACGGGGACGGCGGGTGGGAGTGTGACGGTCGGGGTCGTGGACCGTCAGCCACCCTGCTTGTCGGCGGTCAGCCACACGTTCGTCGGGTCGTAGTTCTGCATCGACGGCACGTAGACGGGGTTCATCACCTGGCTCGCGTGGTAGTTGGCCTGCTTCGGGTTGGTGATGGGGAAGAACGGTGCGTCCTCCATCACCTTGCGGTCGGCCTTGGCCCACAGGGTGGCCGCGCCCTCCTGCGTCGGTGCCTCGGCGGACTGCTGGATGAGGGCGTTCGTCCCCGGGTTGTCGTAGAGCCCGAAGTTGCTGCCGACGGGCGGGAAGGAGGGCTCCCCGGAGAACAGCGGGTTGAAGAACGACAGGGCCGCGTTGCCGTACCAGTCGGCACCCCACCCGGCCACCGCGAGGTCCCAGACGCCGCGCTTGGCGACCGAGGGCACCTGCAGGTACTTGGTGTAGAAGTCGGCGTTCGGCGAGGGCACGCCCTGCACGGTGATGCCGGCCTTGGACAGGTCCTGCTGGGCCGTCTGGAACACCTTGCTGCTGCCCTGCGAGGCGTTGCGGTAGAGCATCTTGACGGACAGACCGTTGGGGAACCCGGCGTCGGACAGCATCTGCTTGGCCTTGGCCGCGTCGTACGGGTAGAGGTCGAAGTTCTGCTCACCGCCGACGATGACCGAGGGGAGCACGTGGCTCAGGGCCTCGTTGAGGTTCGGCCCGCCGAGCACCTGGATGAGGTTGGTCCGGTTGAGCGCGTACTCGATCGCCTGCCGCACCTTGACGTTCTGCATCGCCTTGTTGTTGCTCGGCGAGGCCGTGTTGAAGACGATGTACGGGTTCGACGACGCCGACGGCCCGATCGTCAGGTTCGGGTCCTTCTTGGCGATGAGCGCGGGCAGCTGGGAGGGCGGCGGGAAGTTGTCGAACTCCATGTCGGCGCTCGGCGTCCCCGTCTGCAGCTGCTGCTGGGTCGAGTCCTGGGTGACCGTCTCGTTGATGACGACCTTGTCGACGTAGGCCTTGCGGACCGGGTCGGTGGCGCCGTCCCAGGCCGGGTTGCGGCTGAAGTTGATGCTCTTCGTCGGGGTGTACGAGTCGATCTGGTACGGGCCGTCCGACAGGGTGTGCTGGCCCAGCTCGGCGCTGCCCGGCAGGTAGGCGTCCCACTCCTTCGGCGCGGGCGAGAACGCCGCCAGCGTCAGCATGTCGACGAAGTAGCTGGCCGGGTTGTTCAGCGTGAAGACGACGGTCTGGTCGTCCTTGGCGACGACGCCGGGCAACGGCGTCTTGTCCATGTAGGCCGCCAGGGCCGACGGCGTCTTGCCGGCGTTGGCGAACCCGTCGCAGAAGGCCTTGAACCCGGCGATGAGGTTCTGGTAGTCGGGCAGTCCGCCGAAGGGCTGCACCGGGTTGCACGTGCGCTTGACCCCGCGCACCATGTCGGCCGCCGTCACCTGGCGGGGCGGGGAGGTGTTCCACTTGGCGCCCGAGCGGATCTTGATCGTGTAGACCTTGCCGTCGTTGCTGATCCCGCTGCCCTGCGTCGGAACCGCCTCGGCCAGGTCGGGCACCGGCTTGGTCGTCTGCCCGTCGAGCGCCGGGTAGGTGAACAGCTGCCGGCTCCACAGCCGCAGGGCGAGGTAGCCGATGGAGTAGTAGCTGACGTTCGGGTCCATGTAGTCGACGTCGCCGCTGCCGAGCATGTTGAGCGTGCCGCCCTTGACCGGCGTCGCCGAGGAGCCGCCGTTGGCGCCGGTGGTGGTGCCGCCGGTTCCGCCGCTGGACGTGCAGGCGGCGAGCGTGAGAGCGCCGGCGGTCACGGCCGCCATGGCGCCCACTGTCCACGTCCTGTGTGGCATCTCGTTCTCCCTTGGTGTCGGGGTCACCGACCGCCGGCCGGTGCGGCCGCCGGTGGTGCGGCGGCCGTCGTCGCCACGCTAGGCAGGTGGAGGTCCTGCGCCGAGGGCGTCCGCGGCGATGTCACGAGATCGCAAAGTGACCGTCACACAAGCGGTCCCGGTGGTCACGCAGCCGTCACGGACCGACTCGTCTTCCGGCCCCTCGACGGACGCCGACGTATATTGACGCCATGGGGCGACGGGTGCTTCTCGTCGAGGACGACGCCCGCGTCAGGCGCGTCCTGCGGCTGGCCCTCGAGGACGAGGGCTTCACGGTGCTGGAGGCGGCCGATGGCCGGCAGTGCCTCGAGCGGCTTGCCGAGGGCGAGCCGGACGTCGTGCTGCTCGACCTCATGCTGCCCGACCGCGACGGCTTCTCGGTGTGCCGCGAGGTGCGCCGAGGCAGCGAGGTGCCGGTCATCATGGTCACGGCGCGCACCGACAGCCACGACGTCGTCGCCGGCCTCGAGTCGGGCGCCGACGACTACGTCACCAAGCCCCTCGTCGCCAAGGAGCTGGCGGCCCGCATCCGCGCCCTGCTGCGACGCACCGAGCCGCTGCTCGGTGGCCGCGCGCCGCGCCAGATCGTGTCCGGCGACCTCGTCATCGGCGTCGAGGAGGGTGTCGTGACGCTCGCCGGAGCCCCGGTCGGCCTGACCCGCACCGAGTTCCGGCTCCTCGTCGAGCTGGCCACGGCGGAGGGCCGCATCTGCAGCCGGGAGCAGCTGCTCGACCGGGTCTGGGGCTACGACTACTTCGGCGACAGCCGCATCGTCGACGTGCACATCCGGCGGCTGCGCACGAAGGTCGAGCGCGACCCGGCCAACCCGCGGCACGTCGTCACGGCTCGGGGCCTCGGCTACCGGCTCGCAGGCTGAGGCGGCGAACGTGCCTGCGGCGCAGAGCGTCTCGCGCCCACGGCGTCGGGCGAGGCCGTGGCGCGCGCTCTCCCTCCGGGCCCGTCTGGAGCTGTCCTTCGGACTGCTGGCGCTCGCCATCTCGGCGCTGCTCTCGGTCGTGTCGTGGGTCGTCGTGTCGCGCTACCTGCTCGCCCAGCGCGAGCAGGTGGCCGTCACCGAGACGGCGTTGGACCGCGCCTCCCTGGAGGCGGGCCTGTCCCGGCCGGGCGCCTCGCCGGCGTCGGTGGTCAGCGGGCTGCCCTCGAACGACGCCGCGGCGTCCGTGGCTTTCGTCGACGGGCGTTGGTACGGCACGAAGTCGGAGCTCGCGCCGGGGGCGATCCCCGACGCGCTGCTCGCGACGGTCTCGCACGGCGAGGGCGCCACGCAGCGGGTCGGCGTCGACGGCGGCCTCTACCTCGTCGTCGGGATGCCGGTGAACCGTCCGGGCGACGCGGTGTTCGAGGTGTTCTCGCTCGTCGAGCTCGACCAGACGCTGGCGACGATGGGGTGGGTCCTCGCGTCGGTGGCCGTGGTCACGACCTTCGTCGGGGCGGCACTCGGGCGGTGGGCGAGCGGCGTCGCGCTGCGGCCCCTGACCGAGCTGACGCGGGTCGCCGGTGAGGTGGCCGGCGGTCGCCTCGACGCGCGGCTCGTGCCACGTGGCGACCCCGACCTCGACCCGCTCGCCGCGTCGTTCAACCGCACCGTCAACGAGCTCGAGCACCGGGTGCGGGCCGACTCCCGGTTCGCCGTCGACGTCAGCCACGAGCTGCGCACTCCGCTGACGACGATGCTCAACTCGATGGAGGTCATCACCAACCGGAGGGCCCTGCTCCCGGAGTCGGTCCGTGAGCCGGTCGACCTGCTCGCCGACGACCTCGACCGGTTCCGCACCCTCGTCGTCGACCTGCTCGAGATCTCGCGCCACGACGCGGGGGAGGGGCTCGTCCTCGAGCGCGCTGACGTCGGCGAGCTGACGCGTCGGGCCGCCGACGCCGCTGCCGGGCGCGCCGTGACGAGCGTCGCCGACGGCGCCGACCTCCTGGGCGCGGTCGACAAGCGACGCCTCGAGCGGGTCGTCGCCAACCTCGTCGGCAACGCCGAGACGCACGGCGGCGGCTGCCTGAGGGTGCGGGTGGAACGCGTCGGTGACGCCGCGCACATCACCGTCGACGACGCAGGGCCCGGCATCGCCACCGCCCAGCGCACCCGGGTCTTCGACCGGTTCTCCCGGGCCGGGGGCGACCCGGGCCAGGGCGTCGGTCTGGGCCTGGCCATCGTCCAGCGCCACGTCGCCGCCCACGGGGGCACGGTGCACGCCGAGGAGTCACCGGAAGGGGGTGCCCGGCTTGTCGTCGACCTCCCACTTCGCTGAGCACGGCAACGGCAACGGTCGGTCCGGTCGACCCGGCCGGCGCTGTGCCGCGGCCGTGCTCGGCCTGACGGCCCTCTTCCTGCCTGCCGCATGCACGCTGACGCCGCAGGCCGAGCCGGTCCCGCTCCAGCTGCCCGAGCCGCCGGGCCCCGACCGGGCCAGCAGCACCGCACGCACTGACGCCGTGCCCCTGACGATGCAGGTCTACCTCGTGCACGGTGACCGGCTCCAGCGGGTCACCCGGACCGTGCCGGAGGGGATCGGGATGGGGCCGGTCCTGGACGCGTTGACCCAGCCGCTCAACGAGGTCGAGCTCGCCAACGGGCTGCGCTCGGCGGTCCCGGTGTCGACGCGCTCCCTCGCGGCCGACCTCACGATGCAGGGGACGGCGCGCGTCACCGTCCCGACGGGCTTCGACCGGCTCGCCCTGCGCGACCAGCAGTTGGCCGTCGCCCAGATCGTCTTCACCGTGAGCGCCAACACGCTGGCCAGCGACGTGCAGCTCGTCAGCGGTACGCGCGTGGTGCCGGTGCCGGACGCCCGCGGTGCCCTCACGTCGACGCCGGTCGCGCGCTCGGACTACGCGGACCTCGCGCCGACCGGTTGACCCGGATCCGTCTCAGCGAGAACGGATCCCGGCGATGACGGCGAGCTCGTCGGCCCGGTCGAGCCCGGCCCTGGTGCGCGGACGGTCGAGCCCGAGGTGCTCCTCCCAGGCGAGGGCGTCGCGCACCGTGTCGGCGAGCGGGCGCTGGGCGAGGCCGAGGGACCGCGCCGCCGAGGTGTCGCGGTCCTGGAAGCCGAGCCAGTCGACGTCGTGCAGCCACAGGGGCAGCGAGCGCGGCCCCATGTACTCCTCGACCGACGCGGCTGCGAGCGCCTCGTCGCTCGCGGGCACCCGCTCGCCGACGAACCCCGACGCGTCCGCGGCCGCGTCGAGCACCGCGCCGAGCGGCGTCGTGGCCCCGGAGGCGTTGACGACGCCGGTGGTTCCGGCCAGGCCGGCCGACAGCAGCCACGCGGCGAGGTCGTCGACGTGGACCCACTGCACGGGCCTGTCGGTCTGCTCGGGCACGAGGACCGGGCCGCCGTCGCGGGCGGCGAGCGCGAAGCGCGAGGGCCAGTAGCCGAAGCGCTCGCTCGGGTCGCCCGAGCCGACGATGAGGCCCGAGCGCGCCACGAGGGCGGCGCCGTCGCGGGCGTCGAGCACCGCCTGCTCGCACGCGACCTTGCCCTCGCCGTACTGCTCGGCCGTCGCCTCGTCTGCCTCGAGAGCGGGCAGCACGGCGGCCGACTCGTCGGCGGCGTGGTCGGCGTGCGAGGCGTACACCGAGCACGAGCTGACGAACGCCCACGCGTCCGCCCGGTCCGAGAGGGCCCCCACCGCGCTGCGCACGTGCCCGGGCTGGCGGGCGACGTCGACGACGAGGTCCCAGCGCCGGTCGGGCAGGTCGGTGTAGGCGTCCGGCCGGGACCGGTCGCCCCGCACCAGCGTGACGCCCTGGGGGACCGTGCCGGACTCGCCCCGGGCCAGGCAGGTGACGTCGTGCCCGGCCTCCCGGGCGAGGGCGGCGACGCGGCCACCGAGCCAGGAGGTGCCGCCGAGGACGAGGACCGAGGACGCGGGTGAGGTCATGGCGCCAGCACACCACGCGCACGCCTCCGGCGCACCGAACGCGGCAGGTCCTACGCCGGGGGCGGAAGACGGTGCCTAGAGTTGGTGCATGGAGCGGCGGATCTTCGGGATCGAGAACGAGTACGGCGTCACCTGCACGACGCAGGGCCAACGGCGGCTCACACCCGACGAGGTGGCGCGCTACCTGTTCCGCCGCGTCGTCGCCTGGGGCCGCTCGAGCAACGTCTTCCTCGGCAACGGCGCCCGCCTCTACCTCGACGTCGGGTCCCACCCGGAGTACGCCACGGCCGAGTGCGACTCGGTGCGCGAGCTCGTCATCCAGGACAAGGCGGGGGAGCGCATCCTCGAGGGCCTCGTCGAGGACGCCCAGGGTCGCCTGCGCGACGACGGCGTGGAGGGCGAGATCTTCGTCTTCAAGAACAACACCGACTCCGCCGGCAACTCCTACGGCTGCCACGAGAACTACCTGTTCGGGCGCACCGGCGACTTCCAGCGCGTGTCCGACATGTTCATCCCGTTCCTCATCAGCCGACAGATCACGTGCGGCGCCGGCAAGGTCGTCGCCACCGCGCACGGGGCGTCGTTCGCCGTGAGCCAGCGCGCCGACCACATCTGGGAGGGCGTGTCCTCGGCCACGACCCGCAGCCGCCCCATCATCAACACCCGCGACGAGCCGCACGCCGACGCGGAGCGCTACCGCCGCCTGCACGTCATCGTGGGTGACGCCAACATGTCCGAGACGACCAACCTGCTCAAGGTGGGCAGCGCCGACCTCGTCCTGCGGATGATCGAGGCCGGCGTCGTCATGCGCGACCTGTCGATGGAGAACCCGATCCGGGCCATCCGCACGATGAGCCACGACCCGACCGGCCGCGCCACGGTGCGCCTGTCCAACGGCCGCGAGCTGTCCGCGCTCGACATGCAGCGCGAGTACCTCGACAAGGCGATCGAGTTCATCGACCGCGAGGGCATGGACAGCCCGGACACCAAGCAGGTCATCGAGCTGTGGGGCCGGGCCCTCGACGCGATCGGCGCCGGGGACCTCGGCGCCATCGAGACCGAGATCGACTGGGTCATCAAGTACCGGCTCATCGAGCGCTACCGCGCCAAGCACGGGCTGACCCTCGGCGACGCGCGCATCCAGCAGCTCGACCTCGCCTACCACGACATCAACCGCCGACGCGGCCTCCACTACCTCCTGCAGAAGCACGGCCGCGCCGCCCGCGTCTCCTCCGACGTCGAGGTGTTCCAGGCCAAGGTGCGCCCGCCGCAGACCACCCGGGCCAAGCTGCGCGGCGACTTCATCCGCGCCGCCCAGGCCCACGGCCGCGACTTCACCGTCGACTGGGTGCACCTCAAGCTCAACGACCAGGCGCAGCGGACCGTCCTGTGCAAGGACCCGTTCCGCTCCGTCGACGAGCGCGTCGAGCGGCTCATGGAGACCATCGAGCGCTCGCCGGTGGTGCAGCGGCCGCTCTGAGCGCGGGCGGTCGCACGACGACTCGCACGGGGCTCGCACGGCGACCTGTCAGGACGCTGTGGGTGCCGCCTAGGCGTCGGCGTTACAGTGGCCGGGTTTGCCGCCCCTCCGACCGGCACCGTCACTGACCGCCAGACCCGAACGGAAGACACCCCTGTGCGTTCCCACCGACCCGCGGCCCGTACCGCCGCCCTCCTCGCCCTCGCCCTGGGCGCCACCACCCTGACCGCCTGCGGCTCGCAGTCCGGCGGCTCCGGGCAGAGCACCGCGTCGAGCACCGTGGCCGCGTCGGTCGCCCTCAAGGGCGTCAGCGCGACCGGCCCCGTCGACCTCAAGACCGTCCCGAAGGTCGCCCTCGGTGCCACGCCGATCAAGAGCGCGGACGTCGAGCACAAGGTGCTGACCCCGGGCAGCGGACCCGCGGCGACGAAGGCCGACACGGTCCTGCTCAAGGCCCGCATCTACAACGGCACCAACGGCAAGCTCATCGACGACGGCTACGCCGAAGGCCGCGGGGTCGAGGGCTACCGCCTCGGTCGCAGCGACATCGTCGCGGGCTTCACCGAGGGGCTCGTCGGGGCCACCAAGGGTGGTCGCATCGCCTTCACGATCCCGCCGGCCAAGGGCTTCGGTTCGGCCGGCAACCAGCAGCTCGGCGTCTCCGGCACCGACACGATCGTCGTCGTCGCCGACGTCTCCGACGTCCACGCGAGCCCGACGAAGGTGGACGGCACCCAGGCCGCGAGCCCCGCGGGCCTGCCGACGGTCACGTTCCCGAACGGCACCGCGAAGGAGCCGAAGGTGACCATCCCGAAGTCGGCCGCCCCGACGACCCTGCAGCAGGCGACCCTCGTCGAGGGCAGCGGCCCGGTCGTCAAGAAGGGCCAGACGATCGCCGCGCAGTACCACGGCGTGCTCTGGAAGGACGGCAGCGTCTTCGACTCCTCGTGGCAGCGTGGCCAGGCCGCCGACTTCCCGATCGGCGTCGGCGCCGTCATCCCGGGCTGGGACAAGACGCTCGTCGGCAAGAAGGTCGGCAGCCGCGTCCTGCTCGCCATCCCGCCGGCCGACGGCTACGGCAAGGCCGGGAGCCCGCCGAAGATCTCGGGTACGGACACCCTCGTCTTCGTCGTCGACATCCTCGACGCGTACTGAGCGCCGGCGCACACGGTCCACGCGGTCCGCGTCCGGCCGGCTGCACGGCCGGCGCGCGGACTGACAGACTGGGCGCCGACCCCCGACCTGAGGAAGAGGAACGCAGCATGGCACTCGACCCCGACCGCACCAAGCCCGAGATCGACTTCCCCGAGGGGGAGCCGCCGGCCGACCTCGTCGTCGAGGACCTCATCGAGGGCGACGGCCGCGAGGCCAAGGCCGGTGACACCGTCAGCGCCCACTACGTCGGCGTCGCGCACTCGACCGGCGAGGAGTTCGACTCCTCGTGGAACCGTGGCGCGCCGCTCGACTTCCGCCTCGGCGTCGGCATGGTCATCCCCGGCTGGGACAAGGGCATCCAGGGCATGAAGGTCGGTGGGCGTCGCAAGCTGACGATCCCCTCGCACCTGGCCTACGGCGAGCGCGGCGCCGGCGGCGCCATCGCCCCGGGCGAGACCCTCATCTTCGTCGTCGACCTGGATGATGTGAGGTAAGAGCTCACAGACCCTGTAGCAGGCTGGCGGCGAACCGCCCCGCGACGGCCGCGCCGAGGAAACCGGCGCGGTCGTCGTCGTATCCGCGGCCCATGGTCCGCAGCGCCACGGGCGTGGCCCGCAGGGCCTCCTCGAGGCCGTCGACGCCCACCTCGCGCGCCGTGAGCCGCCCGCCCGACGCGTCGCACAGCTCGCGCGCCTCGGCGCGGACCCGCTCACCGAACGCCCCCTCGAGCACGGGGACGGCGACGTCGGCGGGCACGAGGGCGACGCGTCCGTAGGCGGTGCGGCTGTGGTGGGACACCCCGACGTGCCGCTCGCGCGGGTCGGCCTCCGAGATCCGCAGCGCGCAGACCGGGCGCCCGCCCAGGGTGCCGGCGGCGTTGACCGCCTCTCCCGCCGAGGTGCCCGAGAAGCCCCACCGGGTGCCGGTGCCGAGGTTGCCCGGCCCCTGGGCCACGATCGCGACGTCGGCCCCCGCGACGAGCCGCGCAGCGAGCAGGCCGGTGTGGACGTTCACCGCCTCGAGGTCGCCTCCGTAGGCCTGCCCGACGGTCACCGACGCCTCGAGCCAGCCGGCCTCGCGCAGCCCGGCGACCGTGCGGGAGAAGTCGATCGGCAGGGCGCCCCCGTCGGTCATGACGTAGGCGACCCGGAGCGTCGGGTCAGCGTCACGGAGGCCGGCGAGCACGGCCGGCAGGCTGGAGTGCAGGTCGGCGACGACGACCGGCATCCCGGTGAGGTCGTCGGCGTCGCGCAGCACCGCGTGGTGCTCGCTGTCCTGCTCGTCGACACCGAGCACCATGGTCTGGGTCGGGGTGTAGCGGGCCTTGACGAGGTGGCCCGGCACCGCGTGGACGTCGGCGACCGGTGCCGGCAGGGCGTCGGGCGCCGCCACGACGAGCGCCAGGCCGCCGGTGCCGAGGCCCCGTTCGAGGGCCGTCGTGTTGAGCAGGACGCCGGTGCCCGGCTCGAGCACCCCCACGGCGTCGACGTAGCCGAGGGCGCGCAGCGCCTCCCCGGACTCGAGGTCGACGGTGTACTCGACCGCGCCGGCCCAGCGCGCCCGGACCTGCGCCACGACACCCCGGCGCCACTGGATCATGGGTGAACCCTATCGATCGCATGTTCGGGTAGCGTCGGACTGCCCGGCGCCCAGCCGGTCCACGACAGCAGGAAAGGCCGTCGATGCCCGCGTCCGCCTCGGCCGAGAAGACCGAACGGCTGCTCAACCTCATCCTCGCGCTGAAGTCCGCGCGCCGACCCGTGTCGAAGCAGCGGATCCGCGAGTCCCTGCCCGCCTACGCCCAGGCGAGCTCCGACGAGGCGTTCGACCGCATGTTCGAGCGCGACAAGGACGAGCTGCGCGAGATGGGCATCCCCATCTCGACGACCGTCATCGACGTCCTCTTCGACGACGAGGTCGGCTACCGCATCGACTCGAGCGAGACGACCCTGCCGGCGATCGCCTTCGAGCCCGACGAGGTGGCCGCACTGGCGCTGGCCGCCCGCACGTGGTCGACGGCGAGCGTCTCGGGTGCCGCGTCGGCCGGTCTGCGCAAGCTGCGCCTGTCCGGCGTCGAGATCGACGAGTCGGTCGCGGCCGGTGCCGAGCCGCGCATTCGCACCAAGGAGCCGGCCTTCGAGGCGGTCCACGCCGCGGTCACGGCCCTGCAGCCGATCACCTTCGACTACCGCAAGAACGACGGCTCGGTGACCACTAGGCACGTCCAGCCCTGGGCGCTGAAGAACTGGCACGGGCGCTGGTACGTCACCGGCTTCGACGTCGACCGGCAGGACGAGCGGGCCTTCCGGCTCAGCCGCTTCGAGGGCCAGGTGCGCCGCAAGGGCCGGGCCGGGTCGTACGTCGTGCCCGCCGACCACGTGCCCGAGGTGGCGCTCGAGGCCCAGCCCGCCGAGCCGGAGGGGACGGCGGTGGTGCGCCTGCGCACCGGCCGGGGCCACACCCTGCGCCGGCACGCCGCCCGCACCACCGAGCTGGGCGGGCGCTGGGACGAGGTCGAGGTGCCCTACCGACGAGGGGTGACCGAGCGCGACGTCGTGGCCCTCGGGGTCGACGCCGTCGCGGTGTCGCCGGCCGAGCTCGTCGACGCCGTCCGGGCCACCCTCACGGGCGCCGCACGGGCTCACGAAGGGGCTCACGAAGGGGCTCACGAACGCACGGGGGAGCAGGCATGACCGACACCCGACGCGCCGCGGCGCGCCGCCCGCAGGAGACCGCGACGCAGCGCCTCGGGCGGCTGCTCGACATGGTGCCCTGGCTGCTCCAGCACCGCGGGGTGCCCATCGCCGACGCCGCGGCCGAGTTCGGCGTCTCGCCCGAGCAGGTCGTCGACGACCTCCAGCTGCTCTTCGTCTGTGGCACGCCGGGCTACGGCCACGCCGAGCTCATCGACGCCGACTGGGAGAGCGGCCACATCTACCTCGACAACGCCGACGACATCGCCGAGCCGATGCGCCTGACGCGTGACGAGGCCATCACGCTCACCGCCGGCCTGCAGGCCCTGGGCTCGAGCCTCGTCGGGTCCGACGTCGCCGAGCGCACCCTCGGCAAGCTGCGTCGCGCCGTCGCCACGACGGCCGGCGACCCCGCCGGGCGCATCGCGCTCGACCTCGACGACGGCAGCCAGCACGAGGCCATGGCCCCCCTCAAGGACGCCTTCGCGCGTGGCCGTCGCGTGCACCTGCACTACTACGTCGCCACCCGCGACGAGCGCACCGAGCGCGACGTCGACATCATGCGCATCGTCAACCTCGACGCCCAGTGGTACGTCGAGGGCTGGTGCCACCGCGCCGAGGCGGTGCGCCTGTTCCGGCTCGACCGCATCGAGGCGGTCGAGGTGCTCGAGGCCGACGGCACCCCGCCCGAGCAGGCCCGCCCGCGCGACCTCGACGACGTCTTCGTGCCCAGTGCCGACGACCTCACCGTCGTGCTCGAGGCGAGCCGGTGGGCCGCCTGGGTGGCCGACTACTACCCGAACGAGGGCGTCGAGCGCCTGGCCGACGGCTCGCTGCGGGTGACGCTCAAGGTGGCCGACCCGGCGCTCGTGCGGCGGCTCGTGCTGCGCCTCGGTGGCGAGGCGCGCGTCGTGTCGCCTCCGGAGCTCGCGGACGCCGTCGCCGGCGAGGCGCGTGCGGCCCTCGCGGCCTACGACACCGCCGGCTGACCACCGACCACCGACCGACGGGCCGTCCGCCCACATCGTGGTCAACGCGGCGTCGGGAGGCCGGTGTTCACCACGCGCACGTATGCTGGTCACCTGCAGCGCCGATGCTGCACCTGACGGCCCGACGTCCGGGCCGCGCTTCAACGAGGAGATTGACCATGCAGCTTCCTGGTGGCCCTGAACTGATCGTCATCGCGATCGTGCTCATCGCCCTGTTCGGCTGGAAGAAGCTGCCCGACATGGCGCGCAGCCTCGGTCGTTCGGCGCGCGTCTTCAAGTCCGAGGTCGACGAGCTGAAGAAGGACGGCAAGGCGGGCCAGTCCGGCGATGCCGCACGCTCCACCGTGCCCGGCGAGGCCGTCGACTCCGACTCCGAGCGTCTGGCCGCCGAGGCCCGTCTCGCCGACGCCGAGCGTCGCGCGGCGGAGGCTCGCGCCGAGGCCGACCGGCTCCGCGCCGCGTCCGGCCCCGCCGGTGGCCCCGGCTCGGCGGGCAACGGCACCACCGCGAGCACGACGGACGCGACGTCCGACGTCCGCCGCGACACGACCCTCTGAGCGGTGGCGCGAACCACCACCCTGCCCGAGCCCGACCCGTCACGGCGGCACTGAATGCCATCGCTGCTCCACAAGCGCAATCCCGAAGGGCGCATGTCCCTCGGTGACCACCTGCGCGAGCTGCGCAACCGCATCGTCATCAGCGCTGTCGCGATCCTCGTCGGCGGCGTCGTCGGGTGGATCTACTACGACCGCCTCATCGACGCCCTGATCAAGCCGCTCAAGGACCTCGCGGCCGAGCGTCAGGGCCTCATCAACATCAACTTCTCGGGGATGACCGACCCCTTCGCGACCCAGATCACGGTGTCGCTGTTCACCGGTGTCATCCTCGCCTCGCCGATCTGGCTCTTCCAGATCTGGGGCTTCATCGTCCCGGGCCTGACGAAGAAGGAGAGGATGGTTGCGCGGCTGTTCGTCGTCGCCGCCGTCCCGCTCTTCCTCGCGGGCTGCCTCTTCGCCTTCGTCATGGTGCCCAAGGCCGTCACGGTGCTGCTCAGCTTCACCCCGGCCGGCACGGCGAACCTCCAGGACGCCACGTCCTACCTCAACTTCGTCCTGAAGTTCATCGTCGCCTTCGGGTGCGCGTTCCTGCTGCCCGTCTTCCTCGTGGCGCTCAACCTCGTCGGGGTGCTGCCGGCCCGGGCCATGCTCAAGGGCTGGCGTCCGGCAGTCATGATCATCTTCGTCTTCGCGGCCGTCATGACCCCGACGCCCGACGCGTACACGATGCTCTTCCTCGCCACCCCGATGATCGCCCTGTACTTCGCGTCGGTGGGCCTGGCCTTCCTCTTCGACCGCCGCAAGGAGGGCGACCGGCCCGACTGGCTGGAGGTCTCGGACGACGAGGCGTCCGCCCTGTAGCGTTCGGCTGTGCCCGACCGCGTCGCCCTCGTCGTCAACCCCACGTCCGGGAAGGGGGCCGGCGCCGCCCTCGGTGAACAGACGCGTCGTCTGCTCGTCGCGGCCGGTCACGAGGTGACCGACGTGTCCGGCACCGACTACGCCCAGGCGCGGGCCCGTGGGCTCGCCGCCGTGGCCGACGGCGTCGACACGCTCGTCGTCGTCGGGGGCGACGGCATGGTGCATCTCGGCGTCAACCTGTGCGCCACGTCCTCGACGCGCCTCGCGGTCGTCGCGGCGGGCACCGGCAACGACTTCGCCCGCAACCTCGGGCTGCCGGTGCGCGACCCGGCCGCCGCGGTCGACCTGCTGACCAGCGGGCGCACCCGGCACGTCGACCTCGGCCGGGTCAGCCACGGCGTCGCGGGGGAGAAGTGGTTCGGCGGGGTTCTCGGGGCCGGCTTCGACGCCGTCGTCAACGAGCGAGCGCGCCGGATGCGGTGGCCGCGTGGCCAGATGCGCTACAACCTGGCCGTCCTGCGCGAGCTGCCGGTGTTCCGGCCCATCCCGTACGTCGTCGAGCTCGACGGGCAGCGGCTCGAGACCCGGGCGATGCTGGTGGCCGTGGCCAACACGTCCTCGTTCGGCGGCGGCATGAAGGTGTGTCCGGATGCCGACGTCGCCGACGGTCTGCTCGACGTCATGGTCGTGCACGCCCTGTCCATCCCGTCCTTCCTGCGCGTCTTCCCGAAGGTCTACTCCGGCGCGCACACCACCCACCCGGCCGTCGAGATCCATCGCGCCCGGCGAGTTCGCTTGGAGGCGAGCGGTATCCACTCACAAGCCGATGGAGAGGCGTTCGCCGACCTGCCCGTGGAGGCCGAGGTGGTGCCGGGGGCCCTCGCGGTCGTCGTGCCCGCCGACCCTGCCGACTCGGTGGGGGAGGCGGCATGATCCCCACCTGGCCCCAGCTGGCCGAGTTCACCGCCGGGCTGGACTTCCCGCTCGACGACTTCCAGACCGAGGCCTGCCGTGCCGTCGAGGAGGGCCGCGGCGTGCTCGTGGCGGCCCCGACCGGTGCGGGCAAGACCGTCGTCGGTGAGTTCGCCGTGCACCTGGCCCTCGCCACCGGCCGCAAGGCGTTCTACACGACGCCGATCAAGGCCCTGTCCAACCAGAAGTACGCCGACCTCGTGCGTCGGTACGGCGCCGACAAGGTCGGCCTGCTCACCGGTGACTCGTCCGTCAACGGCGAGGCGCCGATCGTCGTCATGACGACGGAGGTGCTGCGCAACATGATGTACGCCGGCTCCGCCACGCTGCGCGGGCTCGGCTGGGTCGTCATGGACGAGGTGCACTACCTCGCCGACCGCTTCCGCGGAGCCGTGTGGGAGGAGGTCATCATCCACCTGCCGCCCGATGTCAGCGTCGTGTCGCTGTCGGCGACGGTGAGCAACGCCGAGGAGTTCGGGGCCTGGCTCGGGGAGGTCCGCGGCGACACCGCCGTCATCGTCTCCGAGCACCGTCCGGTGCCGTTGTGGCAGCACATGATGGTCGGCCAGACGCTCTTCGACCTCTTCGTCGAGGAGGAGGCGTCGGCGTCGGGACCCACGGTCGAGGTGGGCGTCAACCCCGACCTCGTCCACGCGATCCGCGGCACCGAGCAGCGCGGCGCCTGGGACAGCCACTGGGTCAGCAACCGAGGCGGCCGGAACAAGGGTCGTCCGGGGCGTGGTGGCAACAACGGTGGCCGGCGTGGCGGCGGCCGCGGTCCCGGCGGGGGCGAGGGCGGCAACGGCTTCGCCCGGGGTGGCCGTCCCGGCGGCGGCGCCACCCGCGCCGAGGTCGTGACGCGCCTGGAGCGCGAGGGCCTGCTGCCGGCCATCACCTTCATCTTCAGCCGTGCCGGGTGCGAGGCCGCGGTCGGACAGCTGCTCGCGAGCGGCATGCGCCTCATCCCGGAGGCCGACGGCGAGCGCAACCGCCGGGTCGTCGAGGAGCGCGTCGCGGGGCTGGCAGACGAGGACCTCTCGGTGCTCGGCTACTGGGACTTCGTCGACGGCATCGCGCGCGGCTTCGCGGCCCACCACGCCGGCATGCTGCCGACCTTCCGCGAGGTCGTCGAGGAGCTGTTCACGCAGGGACGCATCCGCGCCGTGTTCGCCACCGAGACCCTCGCGCTCGGCATCAACATGCCCGCCCGCACGGTCGTGCTCGAGCGGCTCGTGAAGTTCAACGGCGAGAGCCACGTCGACATCTCCCCGGCCGAGTACACCCAGCTGACCGGCCGTGCCGGGCGTCGCGGCATCGACATCGAGGGCCATGCCGTCGTCCTGTACGGCCGCGGGCTCGACCCCGGTGCCGTCGCCGGCCTCGCCTCGACGCGCACCTACCCGCTGCGCTCGAGCTTCCGGCCGACGTACAACATGGCGGTCAACCTCGTGCGCCAGTTCGGCCGCGACACCGCCCGCGAGATCCTCGAGACCTCCTTCGCCCAGTTCCAGGCTGACCGGGCCGTCGTCGGCTTCGTGCGCACGGTGCGCCGCAACGAGGAGGCCCTCGCCGGCTACGCGGAGTCGATGACCTGCCACCTCGGCGACTTCACCGAGTACGCGGCGATGCGCGAGGAGATCCGTACCCTCGAGAAGGAGGGCGCCAAGCGTCGCTCGGCCTCGATGCGCGCTGCGGCGGCGATCTCGCTGGAGAACCTCAAGATCGGCGACATCGTGCGGGTGCCGGCCGGCCGGCACAGCGGCCTCGCCGTGGTGGTCATGCCCAACCGGGGCGGCAAGGGCGACCCGGCCTCGCCGACCGTCGTCACCGAGGACCACCACCTGCGTCGTCTGACGCTGCACGACGTGCCGACGCCGGTCGAGCCGCTCGGCACGATGCGGGTGCCGAAGCAGTTCAACGCCCGCAACCCCAAGGCCCGCCGCGACCTCGCGGCCACGATGCGGGCGACCGTGCCGCACGACCCGCCGCCGCGACGGTCCGCCGAACCCCCGCAGGACCCGACGGAGGCGCGCATCGAGGAGCTGCGGCGCGACCTGCGGTCCCATCCGTGCCACCGCTGCCCCGACCGCGAGGACCACGCCCGCTGGGCCGAGCGGTACTTCCGGCTGGGGCGCGAGACCCAGGGCCTGCAGCGCAAGATCGACGGGCGCACCAACTCGGTGGCCAAGACCTTCGACCGCATCTGTGACCTCCTCGGCGAGATGGGCTACCTCACCGACGGTGGCACGCGCGTCACGGTCGAGGGCGACCGGCTGCGCCGGCTCTACACCGAGAAGGACCTCCTCGCGGCCGAGTCGCTGCGAGCGGGCCTGTGGCGCCGGCTCGACGCACCGTCGCTCGCGGCCGTCGTCTCGACGCTCGTGCACGAGCCGCGTCGCGAGGACGGAGGGCTCGCGCCGCGCTGGCCCAACGACGAGGTGCGCGAGGCCTACGACCGCATGGTCGCGCTGTGGTCCGACCTCGAGGACGCCGAGGGCGCCCTGGCGCTGCCGCGCACGGGCATGCCCGACGCCGGGATCGCCTGGTCGGTGCACCGGTGGGCGAGTGGCCAGCGCCTCGAGGACGTCCTGCGCGGCACCGACCTCGCCGCGGGCGACTTCGTGCGGCGGTGCAAGCAGGTCGTCGACCTGCTCGGGCAGCTGACCGATGCCGGTGACCCCGCCCTGCAGGAGACCGCGCGACGCGCCTCCGACGGAGTGCTCCGCGGCGTCGTCGCCGCCGACCGCATCGACTGACGAGTCGCCGCCCGAGCGCCCCGTCGGCTAGGCTTCGCGTCCGTCGACGTTTTGTGGTGCTCGTGTTCTCAGCACGCTCGCAAGGTACGTGAGCGAGCGTTCGTCTCCTGAAGGTTCTGGAGTCGCGCGTTTGTGGCGACACCGGACCACCCGACCGGGTGGTCCATCCAACAACCTGAAGGAGCCAGACATGGCGCAGGGAACAGTCAAGTGGTTCAACTCGGAGAAGGGCTTCGGCTTCATCGCTCCGACCGAGGGTCCGGACGTCTTCGTCCACTACTCGGAGATCCAGAGCAACGGCTACCGCAGCCTCGAGGAGAACCAGGCCGTCGAGTTCGACGTCGAGCAGGGCCCGAAGGGCCCGCAGGCGATGCGCGTCCGCGCTCTCTGAGCAACGCTGACGCACTCTGACGTCCGCGGCCGCTGAGGCCGCGGTGAGGAGGTCGGTCCCGTCCGGGGCCGACCTCCTCGTCGTCTGCGGGGGTCGCTGAGAGCGTCAGAGGCGGGTGAGCCGCGCGTAGGGGCTCTCGACGCGCACGTTGGCCGAGGCGAACTTGACGGTCACCGTGTGCGCCGTCGTCGCGATGACGACGCCGAGGCCGTGCCGGACGTGGGAGACGCGGTCGCCGACGGCGTAGCTCTCCACCTCCGGCACTGGGTCACGCTGGAAGGGGCTGTTGGCGAGATGACGTCGGGGCTGTCGTTGAGCAGGCACCATCCAGTATGGGCCGAAACCGGCCCGGTCCGGAAATGCAGCGCTCAGTCGATGCCCATTGCGTTGACGATGCGGTCGAACGACGACGTGAGGCCGTGCTCCACGGCCAGCCGCGACATGAGCGCCGGATCGGCGACGGCCGTGGGCAGCGCGAGGTCGATGTCGGCGATCGGCGCGTCGCGCACGACCTCCACGACGCGGGGCGCGGCGTCGAGGTAGTCCGAGGCCGCCTCGAGCCGGGCGCGCTGCGCACCCTTGATGGCGGGGTCGCCGCCGTCGATCGCGGCGCGGAGCGCCTCGAGCGTGCCGTACGTCGTGATGAGCTTGGCGGCCGTCTTCTCGCCGACGCCGGCCACGCCGGGCAGGCCGTCGCTCGTGTCGCCGCGCAGGGCCGCCATGTCGGCGTAGGCGCGACCGTTCGGGACGCCGTACTTCTCGGCGATGAAGGCCTCGTCGACGAAGTCGGGAGAGCGGACGCCGCCACGCGCCGTGTAGACCACCCGCACGTCGTGCGCGTCGTCGACGAGCTGGAAGAGGTCGCGGTCGCCGGTGACGATGTCGATGGGCATGCGCCCGGTCCACGTCGTGGCGAGCGTGCCGATGACGTCGTCCGCCTCGTGCCCGTCGACACCGACCCGGGCCAGGCCAAGGGCCTTGAGGGCGTCGATGATGATCGGCACCTGCACCGACAGCGCCTTCGGTGCCTCCTCGCCGTTGAGCTCGTTCTCGCCCCGGCTCGCGACCCGGTGCGCCTTGTAGGAGGGGATCGCCTCGACGCGGAAGGCGGGACGCCAGTCGTTGTCCCAGCAGGCGGCCAGGTGCGTCGGGCGGGCGCGCTCGACCAGCGAGGCGATCATGTCGAGGAGGCCGCGCACGGCGTTCGTCGGCACGCCGCTCGGGCCGACCACCTCGGGCACACCGAAGAAGGCCCGGAAGTAGAGCGAGGCGGAGTCGAGGAGCACGAGCCGGGGAGTCGCCATGCGCCGAGACTAGCGGGGCCGCGGGAGGGGGTCGGGACTCGCGCCCGTACCGCCATGAGGAACACCGCGTCCGGCACCCGGGCGCTGGTCTACCCTTCGGCCATGGAGGAACTCGACCGTCGCCTCGTCGGCCTGCTGCTCGCCGACGGCCGCATGAGCTACACCGACCTCGGCAAGGCGACGGGCCTGTCGACGTCCGCGGTGCACCAGCGCGTCCGGCGCCTCGAGGAGCGCGGGGTCATCACCGGTTACACGGCCACCGTGTCGGCCGAGGCCATCGGCCTGTCGCTCACCGCGCTCATCTCCGTCACGCCGTTCGACCCGAGCGCCCCCGACGACGTGCCCGAGCGCCTCGCGCACATCGCCGAGATCGAGGACTGCCACTCGGTCGCCGGCGTCGAGAGCTACATCCTCAAGGTGCGCGTCGGCACGCCGAGCAACCTCGAGGACCTCCTCGCACGCATCCGGTCTGCCGCGAACGTCTCGACCCGCACGACGGTCGTCCTCTCGACGCCGTGGGAGGGGCGCAGCGCGTCCGCGCTGCCCCGCGAGTCCGACTAGCGCCCGGCGCCCTTGCGGGGCAGGGCAGCCCGCGCCGGACGCGTCAGAGCGTCGACAGGTCGGTGTTGGCCCCGCAGAGCACGACGACGACGGTCTCGCCCGCCACGGGGGTGACGGCCCCGGACGTCAGGGCCGCGAGCGCCGTGGCGGCCCCGTGCTCGACGACGACGCGCCAGCGGTCCCAGACCAGGGCCCGGGCCGCGACCACCGCGTCCTCCCCGACGACGACGCTCTGCACCGGGAGCCGTGAGGTCACCTCGAACGCGATGTCACCGAGCCGACGGGCTCCCAGCGAGTCGGCCGCGACCCCGGACACCGGCACGTCGACGGGCCTCCCGGCCTCGAGGGCCCGGTGCAGCGTCGGGGCTCCCGTGGGCTCGGCACCGACGACGTGTGCCCGGCCGTCGAGCCCGGCGGTGACGCCCCCGATGAGGCCGCCCCCACCGACGGCGACGACCACGGTGTCGACCTCGCCCACCTGGGTGAGCAGCTCAGGGGCGAGCGTGCCTGCGCCGGCGACGATCTCGGGCTGGTCGTAGGCGTGGCAGTGCAGGCCGCCGGACCGGGCCACCTCCACCTGGGCGGCCTCGTAGGCGTGGGCGTACTCGGTGCCGGAACGGACGACCCGCGCCCCGTAGGCCTCGAGGCGGGCCACCTTGACGGCAGGGGCGGTCTCCGGCACGAAGACCGTCGCGGGAACGCCGAGGTGCACGGCGGCGTAGGCGTTGGCCATGCCGGCGTTGCCGCCGGACGCGACGACGACGCCGACCTCCGGGTCGAGCAGCCCACGCTCACGGGCCGCGAGGATCCGGTTGAAGGCGCCGCGCGCCTTGAACGACCCGGTGTGCTGGAGCAGCTCGAGCTTGAGGAGGATCCGCACACCGCGGGCCCCCGGAGCCAGGACGTCGTCGAGGTCGTGGCCGACCTCGATGACTGGGGTGGTCCGCACGTGGTCGCGGATGCGGGTGAGGGCCTCGTCGACGTCGCGGCGCTGGATCACTCGCCCGAGCCTACGTCCAGCCGGTCGCAGGCCGGCCGCCGGCCGGACGCGTCAGAGCCGGGCCACAGGCTCCTCGGCCGGCGCGTCGGCCGGGACGGGGGCCCGAGACGCCGCGAGGTGCGTCTGGCGGTGCCACGCCCAGAGGGCCATCGCGCCCGCCGTCAGCACGCCCGCGACGACCGCGAGGGTCGTCAGCGACCCGCTGACGAGCGGCGACAGCGCGCCCGCCACGAGGGCGTTGGCGCACGTGCTGAGGAATGACTGGAACGAGGAGACCGTGCCGCGCTCACGAGGGCGCAGGTCGAGCATCGCGATCGTCAGGATGGGGAAGACGAGCGAGACGCCGAGCGAGATCGCCCCGACCGGCAGGACGGTCCACAGCGTCGTGGGCGTGCCGGCCACGGCCTGGTAGACCACCGCGAAGGCGCTGCCCGCGAGCGACACGACGAAGCCGGCGAGCACGAAGACGCCCTGGCGCACCCGTCCGGCGAGCCGCCCGGTGAGCAGCGAGCCGATCATCATCGCCACGACGAGCGGCACGAAGAGCACGCCGAAGTCGCGGGGGCCGAGGCCCAGGTGGTCGACGACGATGGCCGGCGCCGACGACACGTAGAGGAACAGGGCCGCGAAGTTGAGGGCCACGGCCGCGCCGAGTCGCAGCACCGACGCGTCCCCGGCCACCGAGGCGATCGACGCCACGAGCGGGCGCGGCCGGAACGGGATCCGCTGGGAGGCCGGGTGCGTCTCGGGCAGCGCGACGAGCGTCGCCACGACGAGGACGACCCCGTAGGCGGTCAGCACCCAGAAGATCGTGCGCCACTGGCCCCAGCCCAGGATCCAGCCACCGACGATGGGGGCGAGCGCCGGCGCGACGGCGAAGATCACCGAGATGTGCGACATGAACCGCTGGGCCGCCGGCCCGTCGAACAGGTCGCGAACGACGGTGCGCCCGACGATCATCCCGGCACCGGCCACGAGGCCCTGCACGGCGCGGGCCCCCAGGAGCATGGGCATGCTGGGTGCGAGGGCGCACAGGGCGCTCGTCAGGGCGTAGAGCGCGCAGCCCACGAGGATCACCGGCTTGCGCCCGACCGCGTCGGACAGCGAGCCGTGGAAGAGGCTCGCCACGGCGAACGTCGCGAGGTAGACGCTCAGCGTCTGCTGCATCGCCACGGCGTCGGCGCCGAGCTCGCGCGTCATGACGTCGAAGGCGGGAAAGACCGTGTCGATGGAGAACGGCCCGACCATGGTCAGGGCGGCGAGGATGAGGATGAGACGCACGCGCCCGAGCCGCGTCGTCCCGGCGACGGCCCTCACCGGCGCGCGATCGGGGCCGTGACGGCGCGCGTGACGGTCGCGAGGTCGGCAGGGGTCAGCTCGACGTCGAAGCCGCGTCGGCCGCCGGAGACGAGGACGGTGTCGTGCTCGAGGGCCGAGGCGTCGAGGACCGTGGGCAGGGCGCGCTTCTGGCCCACCGGGGAGATGCCGCCGACGACGTAGCCCGTGCTCCGCTCGGCGGCGGCCGGGTCGGCCATCGTCACCGACTTGACCCCGAGCGCCGTCGCGACAGCCTTGAGGTCGAGCTGGCCGTCGACGGGCACGATGCCGACGGCCAGGCCCCGGCCGGTGTCGACGAGCAGGGTCTTGAGCACGCGTGACGGCTCGACGTCGAGGGCCTCCGCGGCCTCGAGCCCGTAGCTCGCGGTGGCGGGGTCGTGGTCGTACGGGTGGCCGGTCCAGGCCACCTTCGCACGGTCGAGGGCGAGGGTCGCCTGCGTCGTCGGACCGGCCGGGCCCTGCTGGCGGCGGCTCACGGGGTGGTCGGGCGGGGAGCACCTGCGCCGATGCTCGCGAGGCCGTCCCAGATCGTCGTCACGACGATCTCGGTGGCCTCGTCGGCATCCATGCCGCCGGGGTGGGTGCCGCGCCAGACGGCGAGCCGCTCGCAGCCGCCGATGAGCACCTCGGCCATCGCCGTGACCCGGGTCGGGGCCTGCGCCGCGAACTGCGGCAGCGCGAGCAGTCCCTCTGCGAAGGCCTTGGCGGTCTGCTGGCGGATCCGCTCGACCGAGTCGGACGCCTCGCCGATGAGGGCGCCCTCGGTGCGCAGCAGCGCGAACGCCGCGTCATGGGCGTCGATGAAGGCGAAGAACGCGTGCACGACGCCGGCCACCCGCTCGCGGACCGGTGCGTCGTCGGCGCCCTCCCAGGCGTCGATGAGCGCCGACATGAGCTGGCCCCGGGCCCGCTCGATCGTCGCGGCGAGCAGGCCCTCCTTGGAGCCGAAGTAGTCGTAGATGAGGGGCTTGGTGACCCCGACGCGCTCGGCGATCTCGTCCATCGTCGCGGCCTGGACGCCGCGCTCGGAGAACACGCCCTCGGCCACCTCGAGCATCTGCGCCTCTCGCTCGGCGCGGGGCATGCGGACGCGGGTGGCGGGGGAGCGGGAGGTCACCGCCGCAGTCTACGGTCGGGGCCCGTACCGCCCCGGGACGTGTCCGGGGCGGCGTCGCTCAGACGAGCTGGGACTGTGCGGCGGCCCGGCTCGAGGCGGCCTGCTCGGTGGCGGCCGCGAGCACCTGCTCGTGGTCGACGGCGTCGCGCCACCACTGCCGGCCGGACTCGGGCAGGGTGTCGATCGGGTCGTAGTACACGTACTCACGCGACAGCGCCTCGGTGTCGGCGCCCTCGATGGAGGTGCGGTAGTTCTTGCGCCAGTAGGAGATCCCGCGCTCGCGGTCGTACTGCTCGACCTGGTGCACCCAGCGCTTGCCGACGAACGGCACGTCGCAGACGATGCGCGGGGTCGAGAAGCCGGGCAGGTAGCCCATGATCTCGTGCTGGAGGCGCTGGGCCTCGGCGAGCGAGACGCGCCAGTGCTCGGCGAACGGGATCATGTCGCACATGTAGAAGTAGTACGGCGTGATCATCGCGCCGTCGGCGAGGGCGAAGCAGAGGTCGAGGAGCCGCTCGGGGGTGTCGTTGACACCGCGCATGAGCACACCCTGGTTGCGCACGTCACGGACGCCGGCCTCGAGCATGGCCCTGGACGCGCGCGCCACCGCCGGTGTGACCGACTGGGCGCTGTTGACGTGGGTGTGGATCGCCAGGGAGACGCCGCGCTCGCGGGCCGTGCGCGCCACGCGCCCGACGCCCTCGACGACGTCGTCGGCGAACCAGTGCTGCGGC
>NZ_JAWIIL010000005.1:0-356978 GCF_034724055.1 Intrasporangium zincisolvens | reverse complement strand
CCAGCACCACGCCGCTACGACGACTCACCGCCACCGTTCTGACGCGTCCTTGGGGCGGGTGTCAGGACGCGGCCTGCAGCGGGTCGGGCAGGCGCAGCACGCCCTCGGCGGTGGCAACGTGGAACCCGAGCAGCCGCATCCCGGCTTGCCGGCACGTCCGGATCGCCGCCTCGTGCCACTCTCGGTCGGCGTCGGTGGCCCGGACGCCGTGCGCGCGGCCCCGGCCGACGAGCACCGAGCCGCCGGACTCCCGCAGCATCGGGGCGACGGCGCGAAGAAGGTTCACCAGACCGCCCGGGTCAGCGTCCTCGGCCACCTCTCCGACGAGGACGGGCTGCACGCCGCGGTCCTCGCTGTCGCAGATCATGACGGCGAGGCAGCCGCCGGCGCGGTCGCCCTCACCGATGATGAGGTCGATGACGTCACCGGCAACCACAGGGTCGGTGAGTGGGATCTCGTTGGCACGGTCCGGAAGGTCTTCGAAGGTCATGCCCGTCATGCTGGTGCGGACCCAGGCGCCCCCGCTCGAGTTGTCCCCAGCCCCAGCCCCAGCCCTGGCCCCAGCCCCAGCCTGAGGCCGTGCACCATCGCGGCCGTCAGATCCCGAGCCTGGCGGCCACCTGGGCGCCGCCGATCTCGCGGATGAACTCCGGGTCGCCGACGACGACGAGCTGGTCGGTGGCCCGTGACATGCCGACGTAGAGCATCTCGCGAGCGCGTTCGGTGTTCTTGGCGTTGACGCACAGCACGACCGCTCGACGCTCCAGGCCCTTGCAGCCGAGGACGTGCCCGTAGAAGACGTCGTCGTTGTCCCAGAAGGACTTCCAGTACCCGACGTGACCGCGGGCCTCCTGGCGCTCCACCTGGGCGGGATGGCGCGACCCCATCGTCAGCAGGGCCACGTGCTCCGGCTCCCAGCCGGTCTCGAGCAGGAGGTCGACCTGGTCGTCCGCCGTTCCCAGCGCCTCCTCGCGTGAGCACGGCACGAACCTCACGTCCGCACCGTCGCCACCGCGCAGCTGCATCCGCATCGGCGCGAGCGGCCCGAAGGCCCGGGCGATCTGCTGGGTGTTGCGCAGGTTGTGGTCGAGGACCAGCGGCACGAGGGGCACCGGCGGCTGGCCGAAGCGCGCGAAGATGCGCTGGTTCTCGTCGGAGTAGACGTAGAGGCCGCCATCGTCCTCGTCCCGCAGCGCCTTCATGAGCGGGAACCACCAGTGGTCGGCGAAGTCCTGCGCCTCGTCGACGATGACGGCGTCGAACTTCTTTCCCTCGGGTAGAGACGTCGCGATCTCCGTCATCCGTGCCGCGAGGTCCCGCTCCCAGAACTCGGCGTCGTTGCGGTCGTGGGACGCCGTGTCGATCCCCCACTCGTTCGCGAGGTCCTCGAAGGAGCCGACGAAGGCCGGCCGATGCCGGCGCGGCACGCCCTCGAGCTGGCGCTTGAAGTACTGCGACAGGCCGATGGAGTAGCAGACGAGCGCGACGCGCTGCGCGTGACGCTCGCCCTGGCCGCGCGTCAGGTCCTTGGCCTGGGTCAGCGCGAGGATCGTCTTGCCGCTGCCGGCCCCACCGCGGATCTCCATGCGGTTGATGAGGCGGGTGGCCTGCAGGAGAGTGGCCTGCTCCTGGGTGAGCCGGTCCGCGACCGCCTCGCGGTCGTCCGCATCCGCTGTGATGTCAGGGGCGGGAAAGCTTCTGCCCGTGAGGATCTCGACAATGAGGTCGACATCGTCCTGGGTCGGCACGCGCTGCTCGTTCTCTTGGCGAGCCGCGACGTCTCGGACGCGCTCGGCGAGGCGGTCGAGGTCTCTGCTGCCGCTGATCATCCAGCGTGGACACTCCGTGGTGGCGAAGTCGTCGGCGACGTCAGTAAACGGCACGACAACCGCATGACCGAAGCGCACCCTGCTGCGATGGTTCTTCCAGCGGGGGTCGGCCTCGATGAACTCGCGCAGGGCGTACTTGCCGTCACGGCACTGCTCGACGGGGCGCACACGGCTCCTCCGGGCGCCGCCACCTGACCACCACCGCCCCTGCGCGTCGACCGACACGCTGCCACCCTTCACCTCGATGACGACGATGCCGACGCCGGGCATGAGCACGACGATGTCGAGCTCGTGGTCCTTGCGCTGCGACGTGAGCCTCAGGTTGGGCAGCAGGACCGTGCCGTCCGCCACCGTGCCGCTGAGTCGCTCCCACACGAGACGCTCCGACTCGTGCGCGAACCGCGCACCCTCCCCCTGTGCCATGGCCGCAGGCTAGCCATCGGTGCCGACGAGGTGGGGCACCTCGGACGTCTGCCGCGCGGCGCGTCGACCGGGCAATGCAGCCAACTGGGCTGCGTGGAGAGCACATCCGCCAAACCGGTCCCGGCCGGGGAGCGCGAGCGTACGCTCGAAAGTCGTGTGGATTTCCTGCTCCGCATGCATGAACGACCCGAGCGAGGCCCGCGCGACACGTCGGTGCAGTTACCCCACTCGGAGGTGCTCATGCGAAAGATCATCGCCACCGGCGGGGCCGCAGCCATCGCTGCCGCCCTGCTGAGTCTGCCAGGAGCCGCGAACGCCGCCTCTTCTGACACCCGCCAGGTCCCTTCGACCGGCTCGACATCCATCCGATCCCTCGCCAGCGGCGCGGACGGGCTGCAACAGCCCGAGCTCCGGGCGGGCCCTGACGACGAAGGTCCTGCCATCCCATCCACCCGACCCGACCCGAACTTCAAGCGCGGCATCTTTCCCAAGCACCCGCTCGATGCCCCCGTCGTGGCATCCAGTGCGGTCGCGGCCACCAACCCGGCCGTGCAGGCCAGCATCCAAGGCCTCAACCACCGCGACCAGCGGCTCGCGAACGGCGGCAACCAGTTCTCCCTCGAGCCGCCCGACCAGGCCCTCTGCGTCGGCAACGGCTTCACCGTCGAGTCCGTCAACAGCGTGCTGCGGGTCTACAACGCCAACGCCGCGCCCGTAACCGGCGTGCAGGACCTCAACACGTTCTTCGGCTACCCGGCCGCCATCAACAGGACGACCGGTGCCGTCGGCCCCAACGTCATCGACCCGGTCTGCCACTACGACCCCGACTTCAACCGGTTCGTCGTGGCCATCACGACCCTCGACGTCGACGCGAACGGTGACTTCAACGGCAAGAACACGATCGATGTGGCCGTCTCGAACACCGGGGACCCGACGGGAGCCTGGACCGTCTACTCCGTCCCGGCGCAGAACGACGGGACCGACGGCACGCCGAACCACCACTGCACCACCGACGGCACCACGCCTGGACCGTGCTTCCAGGACTACCCGCACATCGGGGGCGACGCCAACGGCATCTACATCACGACGAACGAGTACGACCTCTTCGGCCCGAACTACAACGCCGCGCAGGTCTTCGCGTTCTCCAAGAGGCAGCTCTCCGAGCACCCGGCGTCCCTCGGCGTGACCCTGGTCCAGAACCTTGACCTCGCGGGCACGCCCGGCTTCACGGTCTGGCCGGCCACGTCACCGGCGAACCAGTACGCCACCGACGCGAACGGCACCGAGTTCATGCTGAGCTCGGTCGCGGGTGACGGCTCCGAGACCGGCAACCCCACGGGCACCGCCAGGCGGATCGGGCTCTGGGCGCTGACGAACACGGCGTCTCTCGACGCGGCCACGCCCAACCTCGGGGTGACGAGCCGCACCGTCACGAGCCAGACGTACGTCTTCCCACCGAAGGTGCAACAGAAGCCCGGGAACATCCCGCTCGGCGAGTGCATCAACGACACGACGACTGTCGTCCTCGGACTGACAGGGTGCTGGCAGCTGTTCTTCGCCCCCGCGGACGAGCCGGCACACGACGAGGTCATCTCGAGCCCCGACGCCAACGACACCCGCATGCAGCAGACCTGGTACACCAACGGAGTGCTGTGGGGGGCCCTCGACACCGCGGTGCGCGTCAACGGCGTCATGCGGGCCGGCATCGCGTGGTTCTCGCTGCAGCCGACGATCAACGGCGCCGGCAAGGTCGGCGGGAGCATCAAGAAGCAGGGCTACCTGGCACTCGCCGACAGCGACCTGACCTACCCGGCGATCACGATGCTGCCCAGCGGGCAGGGCGCCATGGCCTTCACCGTGGCCGGACCGAGCCACTACCCGAGCGCGGGCTACGTCCCGATCTCGTCCACGGGCACGGTCGGACCGATCCACATCGTCGGCGAGGGTCTCGGCCCGGCCGACGGGTTCACCAGCTACAAGGCATTCGTAGGCACGCCGATTCGCACCCGCTGGGGCGACTACGGCGCCGCCGTCACCGACGGCCGCTCGATCTGGATGGCGTCGGAGTACATCGCCCAGACGTGCACCTTCCAGCAGTACGTCGCAGCGGCCTTCGGCAGCTGCGGCGGCACGCGGACGTCACTCGGCAACTGGTCGACGCGGCTGACGAAGATCACGCCGTAGTGTTCGGCTGACACCGGGCCACGTGTGCCGCCCAGCCATGCGAATCCGGCTGGGCGGCATACGTGCTCGGTGACGAAGGCCGTCAGGCGACGCGAGTCTTCGGTGCGTTCTCGGCCGTGCGGGCCGGGTCACGCTCGACGATGTCGCCGAGGGCGTCGTCGATGCGCGCCATGAGCTCGGGCTCGAGCGTCACACCGGCGGCCTTGACGTTCTCGGCCACCTGCTCGGGCCGCGAGGCGCCGACGAGCGCGGCAGCGACGTTCTGGTTCTGCAGCACCCACGCGACCGCCAGCTGGGCCATCGAGAGCCCGGCCTCGTCGGCGACCGGCTTCAGCTTCTGCACGCGGGTCAGGACGTCGTCGTTCATGAACCGCTTGATCATGTCCGCGCCACCCTTCTCGTCGGCGGCGCGCGTCCCGGCCGGAGGCTGCTGGCCCGGCTGGTACTTGCCGGTGAGCACGCCCTGCGCGATGGGGCTCCAGACGATCTGGCTGACGCCGAGCTCCTCGCACGTCGGCACGACCTCGCCCTCGATGACGCGCCACAGCATCGAGTACTGCGGCTGGCTCGAGATCAGCTGCACGCCAAGGTCTTTCGCGAGTGCGTGGCCGGCGCGGATCTGGTCAGCGGTCCACTCGCTGACGCCGATGTAGAGGGCCTTGCCCTGGCGGACGACGTCGGCGAATGCCTGCATCGTCTCCTCGAGCGGCGTCTCCGTGTCGTAGCGGTGGGCCTGGTAGAGGTCGACGTAGTCGGTCTGGAGGCGCTGCAGCGAGCCGTTGATCGACTCCATGATGTGCTTGCGGGACAGGCCGGTGTCGTTCTTGCCGCCCGGGCCGGTGGGCCAGTAGACCTTCGTGAAGATCTCGAGGCTCTCGCGCCGCTCGCCCTTGAGGGCCTCGCCGAGGACGCTCTCGGCCTTGGTGTTCGCATAGACGTCCGCGGTGTCGAACGTGCTGATGCCGGCGTCGAGCGCGGCCCGGACGCACTGCGTCGCGACGTCGTTCTCGACCTGCGAGCCGTGGGTGAGCCAGTTGCCGTAGGTGATCTCGGAGATCTTGAGTCCGCTGTTGCCGAGGTAACGGAAGTTCATGCTGCCCACCGTATGCCCGGCCCTCGCCGCACCTCGCCCCGCCTCCTGGCGCGTGCCGACAGGACACGCGTGGGTACGGGGCCGTCATGGCACGACACTCAGAGACACCGCTCCCGCTGCCGACCCGCATCGCCGTCGCCCTGGAGGACGACGCGCGGCTCGACCGCGCCACGGCACTGGCCGCGAAGGTCACGGCACCGCTCGGACGCGGAGCCGCAGCGTCCGTGCTGAGCGGCCGCTGGTTCGGCCACGCGCTGCACCCGGCGCTCACGGACGTGCCCGTCGGACTCTTCACCGCGGCCGGGGCGCTCGACGCGCTCGGCGGCGTCCGGTCGCGCGATGCCGCCCAGCGGCTCCTCGGGCTCGGACTGCTCGCCGCCGCGCCGACGGCCGCCTCCGGCTGGACGGAGTGGCACGCGGCAAGCCAGCGGGACCGACGCGTCGGCGTCGTCCACGCGGCCCTCAACGCCGCGTCGCTCGCCGCCTACACGGGCTCGTGGCTGACGCGTCGGCGCGGTCAGCACACATCGGGCGTCGCGCTCGCGCTCGTGGGTTCGGGCCTCGCCGGCGCGGCCGCCTACCTCGGTGGACACCTGGCCGGCGCCCGCGGCGTGGCGACCCGCCACCCGGCCCTCACGCAGAGGAACGAGCAGATGACCGACCCTCGCCCGGCGCCCGAGCCCACGACGGCTCACGACGTCATCGAGGCGATCACCGCCCAGCACGGCGAGATCACGCGTCTCGTCGCGGCCGTGCACGCCGCCGACCAGGCGGGCAGGCCCGACGCGCTCCGCCGCCTGCTCGCCTACCTGGCCGGGCACGAGGCCGTCGAGGAGGTCCTGCTGCACCCCCGTGCAGGGACGACGGCGGATCCGGACGCCGGCGCTGAACGGATCGCCGAGGAGGAGGGCGTCGGCCAGCAGATCCGGCGGCTCGAGGACACCGGCACGGACTCCCCCGTGTTCCTGACCCAGTTCGGCCTCATCGAGGAGGCCATCACCCAGCACGCACGGGCCGAGGAGGAGCGGGAGCTCCCCGTCCTCCTCGAGGACCTCGGCGCGACGGACGCGGCGCTCGTGGTGCAGGCGCTGCGGCAGCAGGCGTCCGCAGCGGAGCATCGGACGGGATCGTTCTCGGACATGCTCCAGACAGCCACCCACGACGTCCGCGGCCTGGCCGCCCGGGGCTGACACGTCGCTGCCGCGGTCCGGAATCTTCATCTGGGCTCGAACGTTGCTCAGGTGACGATTCCGGGCATGAACGTGCAGGAACCGGACCGCAGTCTGAGGAGAGGTGGAACGTGAGGCGCAGGAAGTACGAGGAGTTCGAGGCGGACAACGGCACGATGCTGCACTACGCCCGCCATGAGAACGGTGGCGGCTACGTGGAGCGCCACGCGACCGTCGACCCCGCCGCCTACGTCGGCGACACCACGTACGTCGACCGCGGCGCGACCATCGGCGCCCGCGCCCACATCCACAGCGGCGCCTGGATCGACGCCGGTGCCACCGTGCACGCCGACGCCGTCATCGGCTCGGGCGTCCATGTCGGACGCGGCGCCGTCATCGGACGAGGCGCACGCATCGGGGCCCGGTCGAAGATCGGCGCCAGCGCCCACGTGTGGGACGGCGTCCGCATCGACGTCGACGAGACCATTCCCGCGGGCGCGGTCGTCCGACGCTCCAGCACCGGCCGCCACGCCGCCTGACGCGCTAGGCGGGCTCCGCCACGTGCCGCACGGCCGCGGCGACGGCGGGCGCCACGGTGGCGTCGAAGACGCTCGGGATGACGAAGCTCGCGTTGAGCTCGCCGGGCTCGACCGTGTCGGCGATCGCGTGGGCGGCCGCCACCATCATCGCGTCGCTGATGTCGGACACCCCCGCGTCGAGCAGCCCCCGGAAGAACCCGGGAAAGACGAGCACGTTGTTGATCTGGTTCGGGTGGTCGGAGCGACCCGTCGCCACGACCGCCGCGTGCTCGCTCGCGGCGATGGGGTCGACCTCCGGCACCGGGTTCGCGAGCGCGAAGACGACGGCGTCGCCGGCCATGGTGGCGATGTCCTCGCCGGTCAACAGGTCGGGCGCCGAGACGCCGATGAACACGTCGGCCCCGGCGAGGACCTCGGTGAGGCTGCCGCTGACCCCACGAGGGTTCGTGTGCTCGGCGATCCACTGGCGGAACGGCTCCATGGCCTCGGAGCCTGCGTGGACCACACCGGTGCGGCCGCACGCGACGATGTCGCGCGCCCCCTGGGTCAGCAGCAGCCGGATGATGGCGTGACCGGCCGCCCCGACCCCCGAGACGACGATGCGCACGTCCTCGATGGGCTTGCCGACGACCCGCAGCGCGTTCGTCAGCGCTGCGAGCACGACGATCGCGGTGCCGTGCTGGTCGTCGTGGAAGACCGGGATGTCGAGCAGGTCGCGCAGCCGCGCCTCGATCTCGAAGCACCGCGGCGCCGAGATGTCCTCGAGGTTGATGCCGCCGTAGACCGGGGCGATGGCGCGCACGATCTCGACGATGGCGTCGGAGTCCTGGGTGTCGAGGCACACCGGCCACGCGTCGACGCCGCCGAACTGCTTGAACAGGGCGGCCTTGCCCTCCATCACCGGTAGCGCCGCGAGCGGCCCGATGTTGCCCAGGCCGAGGACCGCCGACCCGTCGGTCACCACGGCGACGGTGTTGCGCTTGATGGTCAGACGGCGGGCGTCCTCCGGGTGCTCGGCGATGGCGCGACAGATCCGGGCGACGCCCGGTGTGTAGGCACGGGACAGGTCGTCACGGTGCTTGAGCGGCACCTTGGGGTTGACTTCGATCTTCCCGCCGAGGTGCAGCAGGAACGTCTGGTCGCTGACCTTGTGGACGAGCGCGCCGGGGATGGACGCAATGGCGTCGGTGATGAGGCGACCGTGGGCCTCGTCCCTCGTGTCGCACGTGACGTCGACGACGAGACGGTCGGTGCGGCTCTCCGCGACGTCGAGGGCGGTGAGCGCCCCGCCCGTTGAGGAGACGGCCGTGGTCAGGGCCGCGGTCGCGTTCGCCGAGGCCGGGACCTCGACCCGGACCGTGATCGAGTACCCAGGGCTCGGGGTGGCCATGACAGTCCTCTCGCGCGTGCGACGGTGGCGACGAGCCCATCCTCCACCCGCAGACGCCCGGAACGTCTTAAGCACTTCGCGGCCGACGACCGTGGCGCCGGACAGGTCCAACATCGCGACATCGAGTCGGTTCAGTGGCTAGGTTCTGACTATGGCGACAGGGGCCCCATGGACGGCTGAGGAGAACGCCGTCATCGTGCGCTCCTATCTCGACATGCTCCGACAAGAGCTCGCTGGCATTGACTACAGCAAGGCCGAGGCCAACAGGCGCGTCGCCCAGGAGATCGGGCGAAGTCGAGGCTCCATCGAGTACAAGCTGCAGAACGTCAGCTGGGCGTTGTTCGAGGTGAACCATCCATTCATCGACGGATACAAACCAGCCCGGAACCTTCAGGACGCGCTGCGCCAGGAGGTGCTGCACCAGCTCGACCTCACGGACGATCTGCCAGATCTCGTATTCAGGGCTCTACAGCGCAACGTCGAGATGCCGCGCGTTGATCTCATCTGGTCGATCACCGGAGCGCCGGACATCGAGTACACCTCACCCACAGACAAGTTCGTGGCTCGGAGAGTCGACTTCGTGCGCATAGAGGCCGAGAACCGTCGGTTGGGGCTAGCGGGCGAGGAAGCGGTCCTTCGCCGTGAGCGGGCAATCCTGAGACAGAACGGCTGTCAGAAACTCGCGGACAAGGTCGAGCACGTCAGCCAGACGCAAGGTGACGGATTGGGGTTCGACATCCTCTCCTTCGACGAACGTGGCGAGGAGAAGTACATCGAGGTTAAGACCACGCGTCGCGGAAGACATTGGCCGATGCTCGTCACACGGAACGAGGTGGCGTTCAGTCAGTCCGAGCCAGAGCGGTTCCGCCTGTACCGCGTGCATGACTTCCGACCAGATCAAGCTGGCCTCTACGTCCTGGACGGCGACGTCACGAAGTCGTGCAGGCTGATACCGGAGAGCTACCGGGCCTTGCCTGCGTGAGCTCGGCGCGGTCTCACGCGTTCCAAGACGGAGGGCCCGGACGGCGGTGCCGTCCGGGCCCTCACAGTTCAGCTGGTCAGCTGCAGCCGCTGGTGCTGCCGCAACCCTCGCAGACGTAGCACGAGCCGGCGGGACGCATCTTCGTGCCGCAGGTCATGCAGATCGGCGCGTCGGCGGTGATGCCGCCGAACTTCTCGAGCAGCTCAGCCGAGCTGTGCACGTCACCGGAGGCCTCGCGGGCCGACGCGGCACCGGCGCCGAACTTGACCTCGACCTCACCGGCCTTCTCCGCCTTGGGCTCGGGCTTCGGCTCCTTCTTGGCGACCGGCGTCGACTGCTGGAGCGTCTCGAGCTCCTCGGCCAGCTCGTCCTCGTCCTCGTCGTCGCTGGCCTCGATCGCCTCGTACGAGCCGGTCTCGACCTGGCGAGCCCGCTCCTCAGCGGTGTGGATGCCCATGAACGAGCGGGTGTCGAAGTCGAGGTAGTCGAGCGCGAGCCGACGGAAGACGTAGTCCATGAGGGACTGCGCCATCCGCACGTCGGGGTCGTCGGTCATGCCGGCCGGCTCGAACCGCAGGTTCGTGAACTTCTCCACGTACGTCTCGAGCGGCACGCCGTACTGCAGGCCGACCGACACGGCGATCGAGAACGCGTCCATCACGCCGGCGAGCGTCGAGCCCTGCTTGCCGAACTTGAGGAAGATCTCGCCGAGCTCACCGTTCTCGTACGTGCCGGCGGTGAGGTAGCCCTCGGCGCCACCGACGGCGAACGACGTCGTCTGCGACGTGCGGCGCTTGGGCAGGCGACGACGCACCGGGCGGTACTCGATGATCTTCTCGACCGCGGCCGGGGCGGCCTCGGTCGGCGCGGCCTTGGCCTTGTCCTTGGCCGTCGACCCACCGTCGGACAGCGGCTGACCGACCTTGCAGTTGTCGCGGTAGACCGCGAGCGCCTTGATGCCGAGCTTCCAGCCCTGCATGTAGACGTCCTCGATCTCCTCGACCGTGGCCGTCTCGGGCAGGTTGACCGTCTTGGAGATGGCACCCGACAGGAACGGCTGCGCCGCCGCCATCATGCGCACGTGGCCCATCGGGGAGATGGCGCGCTGACCCATCGCGGTGTCGAACACCTCGTAGTGCTCCGGCTTGAGCCCCGGGGCGTCGACGACGTGGCCCTTGTCGGCGATGTACTCGACGATGGCCTCGATCGACTCCTGCTGGTAGCCGAGCTTCTTCAGGGCCCGCGGGATCGTCAGGTTGACGATCTGCATCGAGCCGCCGCCGACGAGCTTCTTGAACTTGACGAGCGAGAAGTCCGGCTCGATGCCGGTCGTGTCGCAGTCCATCATGAAGCCGATGGTGCCGGTGGGCGCGAGCACCGACGCCTGGGCGTTGCGGTAGCCGTGCTTCTCACCGAGCTTGATGACCTCGTCCCAGGCCTTGGTGGCGACCGTGTGGATGCCGGAGTCCATGGCGTCGAGCGTCTTGATGTCGTCGTTGGCGGCCTGGTGCTTGCGCATGACGCGCTTGTGCGCGTCGGCGTTGCGGGCGTAGCCGGCGTAGGCGCCGACGACCGAGGCCATCTCCGCGGAGCGCTTGTAGGCGGCACCGGTGAGCAGCGAGGTGATCGAGGCGGCGAGCGCGCGGCCGCCCTCGGAGTCGTAGCCGTGGCCGGTGGCCATGAGCAGCGCGCCGAGGTTGGCGTAGCCGATACCGAGCTGGCGGTAGTTGCGCGTCGTCTCGCCGATCGGGTCGGTCGGGAAGTCCGCGAAGCAGATCGAGATGTCCATCGCCGTGATGACGAGCTCGACGACCTTCTGGAAGGTGACGGCGTCGAAGGTGTCGTCGTCCTTGAGGAACTTCAGCAGGTTGAGCGAGGCGAGGTTGCACGAGCTGTTGTCGAGCGACATGTACTCCGAGCACGGGTTGGACGCGGTGATGCGGCCGGTCTCGGGGTTGGTGTGCCAGGCGTTGATCGTGTCGTCGTACTGGATGCCCGGGTCGGCGCACTCCCACGCGGCCTTGGCGATCTTGGCGAAGAGGTCGCGGGCGTCGACGGTGTCGATGACCGAGCCGTCCGAGCGTGAGCGCAGGCCGAAGTCGGTGCCGTCCTCGACGGCCTTCATGAACTCGTCGTTGACGCGGACCGAGTTGTTCGCGTTCTGGTACTGGACCGAGACGATATCCTTGCCGCCGAGGTCCATGTCGAAGCCGGCGTCGCGCAGGGCGCGGATCTTGTCCTCCTCGCGCGCCTTCGTCTCGACGAACTCCTCGATGTCCGGGTGGTCGACGTCGAGCACGACCATCTTGGCCGCCCGACGCGTCGCGCCGCCCGACTTGATGGTGCCGGCGGACGCGTCGGCGCCGCGCATGAAGGAGACCGGGCCGGAGGCCGTGCCGCCGGAGGAGAGCAGCTCCTTGGAGGAGCGGATGCGGGAGAGGTTGAGGCCGGCGCCCGAACCGCCCTGGAAGATCTTCCCCTCCTCCTTGTACCAGTTGAGGATGGAGTCCATCGAGTCGTCGACCGCGAGGATGAAGCAGGCCGAGACCTGCTGCGGCGACTTCGTGCCGACGTTGAACCACACGGGCGAGTTGAACGAGAAGACCTGGTGCAGCAGCGCCCACGTCAGCTCGTGCTCGAAGATCTCGGCGTCGTCGGCCGAGGCGAAGTAGCCGTTGCTCTTGCCGGCGGCGACGTACGTCAGCACGACGCGGTCGATGAGCTGCTTGAGCGACACCTCGCGAGCGGGCGTGCCGACCGCGCCGCGGAAGTACTTCGTGGTGACGATGGTGCTCGCGTTGACCGACCAGAAGTCGGGGAACTCGACCCCGCGCTGCTCGAAGATCGTCTCGCCCGTCTTCCAGTTCTGCTGGACGACGTCGCGCTTCTCCCACGCCACCTCGTCGTACGGGTGGACGCCGGGCGTGGTGTAGATGCGCTCGATCTTGACGCCCTTGGCGCCGGCCTTCGAGCGAGATGTGCGGTTACCGATCTCCGTCATTTCCTGCGGCCTCCCTGACCGTGTGCGGGCCCGCCCCGGGCCCGATTGCTCGTCGTGTCGTTCGGTGTCAGTGTCTCGCCGGGGTCTGACAGTCCCCTTGTGGGTGCGGGCGATTCGTGTGGAGGGTGGTTACCGCTGCGCGCCGAGCTCGGGGTGGGCGTCTGGGCCCGTCCCGAGCGCGTCACGTTCGGCTCGAAGGAGCGCGATGGCGCCCTCGAAGTCCTCGAGGCTCTCCCAGGCCTGGTAGACGCTGGCGAACCGGAGGAACGCGACCTCGTCGAGCTCTCGGAGCGGCTCGAGGACGGCCATGCCGACCTCGTGCGCCTCGATCTCGGCGTTTCCCTGCGAACGGATGGCTTCCTCGACCTTCTGGGCCAGCAGCGCGAGGTCGTCCTCGGTGACCGGTCGGCCCTGGCAGGCCTTGCGGACGCCGGAGAGGACCTTGACCCTGCTGAACGGCTCGGTGACGCCGGACCGCTTGATCACGTTGAGGCTCGAGGTCTCGAGCGTCGTGAAGCGGCGGTTGCACTCGGGGCACTGACGGCGGCGGCGGATGGCCGCGCCGTCGTCGGTGGTGCGTGAGTCGATGACCCGCGAGTCGGTGTGCCGACAGAACGGACAGTGCACGCGTGGTCACCTCCTTCTTTCCCGTGTGAGCCCAGTGGTGGGAACGCTCCCGGTCGCCTCCGCATGCCGTCCACGCACCGGTCCGACGCCCGGGTCGGTGTTCGTGGGACCGGCCCGGGCTGGGGATGGATCTGTGGATGAGCTGGGGACGACCTGTCCATAACCCCCGTTTGATTGGGGACTACATGTGGACGTCTTACATCCGTGTAACTACTAGATGTAGGGGTAACTGTAGGCAGGTCGTGACGTGCGTCGCAAGCACTTCGGAAAAACCCGGCGCGTCGCGTCGCTGACCTGCACAAACGCCACACCGGTCCCATCCGCCCCGGCGTGTCGCGAGACACCCGACCCCAAGATGTTGGGGTCGACCACCGTAGCGACTCCCCCATGTGGCCCCCCGCAGGGGTGGTGGCTCAGCGCACCCCGGCAATGCCCCGACGCGTCGCGAACCACGCGCACAGGCCTGCCATCCCGAGGCCGCAGGCCACCGCCGCCGTCAGCACCGACGTCGCCGCTGCCACAGCCCCGAAGGCGGGGATCGCGAGCGGGACGAGAACGAGGTCGCCGAACCCGGACAGCGACGACACGCGTCCGAGGTGACTCGTGGCCACCGTGCGCTGGTAGGCGCCGGACAGCCAGACCGACGCGGCGCCCGCGGTGAGACCGATGCCGAGCATCGCCGCGAGCAGGACGGCTCGGGCGTCGACGCCGGCGCCGACGATGAGGACCCCCTGCGCGACGAGGACGCGGAACCCCGCCCGGGCCGGCCGAGCCGGTCGGACCCGGATCCCCACGAGACTGCCGATGATCGCCCCCGTGGCGAAGGCGGCCTCGGCGTAGCCGAGCCACGAGGGCCCCCAGCCGGACCCGGTCACCCGCAGGGCGACGCCGAGCGCGATGACCGGCGAGATGAAGACGTTGAGGGCGGCGAGACCGAGCACGAGCAGCCGAGCCCGGTCGTCACGACGCAGGTAGGCGACTCCATCACGGACGCTGGCCAGCCACGGCATCCCCACCGACCGCGGCAGGGCAAACCTCGGGCGCACGACGAGGCCGAGCGTCGCCGCGATCCCGAGGAAGGTCACCGCGTCGATGACCATGGCGCCGGCGGGGCCGGACCACGCGACGACCGCACCACCGGCCGGCGCACCGAGCAGCCGTGCCGTCCGGTTGCCGATCTGGTTCCAGCCGCTGACGGTGGCCAGGTCCTCGCTCTCCACGAGCTGGCGGGCCATCGTCGCGCCGGAGGGCATCGTCAGGCCGGTGACGACGCCGAGCGTGACCCCCAGCGCCGCGAGGAACCCGGCGCCCTGGATGCCGGACGCCCACGCGACGGCCGCGGCCAGCAGCACGACGCCTTGGGTGGCCCGCCCGACGACCAGCACCCGACGCGTGTCGTACCGGTCCGCGAGCACGCCGCCCACGACGACGAAGGCGGCCTGCGGCAACATCTCCGCGCCCAGCACGACCCCCGCCATCGCGGGTGACAGCGTGTGCGCGGCCGTCCACGCCAGGGCGACGGTCCACAGCGCGTCCCCGAACCAGGACAGGAACATCGCGGCGACCCAGGTGCGCACCATCCGGTCGCGCCGCAGCGGCGGCGGCGGAGCCCCGACGAGGGCCGGCGCCGTCATCGTGCTCACGGCTTCACCGGCGCGCTGGGGAAGACGCGGGTGCCGACGCGCACGGGATACCTCTCGGCCTCCGGACGGGCTCGGGCGTCCTCCCGACACTCCGCGCTCCAGGTGAGCACCACCTCGGTGAGCTGCGCACCGAGGTCGCGCATCTGCTCGAGCGTCGCCTGCTCGAGGGTGTCGGTGGCGGTAGCAGCGCGTCGCAGCTCCTCCGGCGCGGCAGCGGACATCGCGAGCCACTGCTGGACGGCGCGCACGTGGTGACGGAAGTTCTCTGCCTCCGCGGTCGCGGCGATGCGGCGCGCCACCGTGCCCGAGACGAAGTCGGAGGCGTCCCACGACAACCGGCGGGGTCGGCTGCGCCACCAGCTCTCCCGCGTGTCACGGGCCAGCTCGGGTGCCGGCTCGACGAACCCGTGCCGGTGCAGCACACCGAGGTGGTGGCTCACCGAGCCCACGGCGAGACCGGTGCGGCCGGCAAGCTGCCCGACGGTCGAGGGCCCCTCGACGGAGAGCAGCTCGCAGATCCACCGACGCGTCGGGTGGTGGAACGCGGACAGCACCTCGAGGAGGGCGTCTCCGGTCTCGGCGCCGAGGGCGTCGGCGTCGGTCGGCGTCGTGGTGGCGTGGCGCTCGGCCGCGGTGCGTCGGGGCATGGGCCCACGATGCTGGGCACCGACCAGACATACAAGATCCCTTGTATAACTCGCCCGGGATGCTCCGGAGACCAGCGGTCAGGGCGACACGCACACCCTCGACGTGCGTGACGGCCGGGACTTGTCGCAAGATCAAGGCGTGACAAAGCGGACACTCGACGAGGCGACCCCGGCCCTGCTCCCCTCGGACGAGCCGGCGCACCTGCGTGATGCCCTCCTCGGGCGCTACGGGGTGCTTGAGAGCGGGCCCAGCCGCGATCTGCAGGCCCTCGTCGACATGGCGGCGCAGATCTGTGCGGTGCCCAACGCGGCGATCAACCTCATCACCTCCACCCAGCAGCACCAGGTGGCCACCTTCGGCTTCGAAGCCTCGATCTGCATGCGCGAGGACTCGATGTGCGCCGTCGTGCTCGACCGGCCGGAGCCGGTCGTCGTGCGCAACGCCGCGATGGACGAGCGGTTCCGCGACAACCCGTTCGTGACCGGCCTCCTCGGCGACGTCCGCTTCTACGCGTCCGCTCCCCTGACGACGCCCGGGGACGTCATCATCGGCCGGCTGTGTGTCTTCGACGGCGAGCCGCGGACGCTGACACCCGAACAGGAGCACGCGCTCACCGTCCTCGCCGACCGGATCGTCGACGTGCTCGAGCTGCGGCTGCGCAGTCGCGAGCTCGAGGAGTCGCTGTCCGACCTGACCGCTGCCCGCGACGAGCTCCGCCGCTCGAACGACCTGCTGTCGGTCTTCGCCGGTCAGGTCAGCCACGACCTGCGCAGCCCGCTGTCGGCCATCATGGCCAGCGCGGAGATGCTCGGGCAGCGCGAGTCCGTCGTCGAGGACCCGCTGGCCACACGCCTGGTCGGCACGACTTTCCGGGCCTCGACGCGGATGGCGGGGCTCATCGAGGAGATCCTGACGCACGCCCGGGTCGGGGCCCGCCTCGAGCGCACCGAGACCGACCTCGACGCCGTGCTCTCCGACGTCCTGACCGACCTCGGGCCGAGCATCGAGCACGCAAACGCGACCGTCATGGCCGAGCCGCTGCCGACTCTGTGGGCCGACGGCGCCCAGCTCTACTCGGTGCTGCTCAACCTCGTGTCGAACGCCCTCAAGTACACCCGTCCGGACGTCGACCCCCTCGTCACGGTCACGGCGGTCGAGCACGCGGACCGATGGCGGATCACCGTTCAGGACAACGGGGCCGGCATCGACGAGGCCAGCCGCGAAAGCGTCTTCCAGCTTTTCACCCGGGCGTCCACCGCTGTCGAGGGCAGCGGGATCGGGCTTGCCACGTGCAAGCGCATCGTCGAGGTGCACGGGGGATCCATCGGTGTCGACCCGGCTCCCGAGGGTGGGTCCCGGTTCTGGTTCGAGCTGCCCACGACCCCTCCCGCCGTCGGCGGAGCCTGACGCGGCCTTCCGGCCCGTTCAACGCGACGCGAGGGCACCCGCCACCGACGTCGCCAGCCTGATCGCCACCTCCGCAGGCGGTGGCGGCATCGTCGGCATCGTGATGCACGACCGTTCGACCGGTGTCTGCTGGACCACGAGGTCGCGCCGGCCGACCGCCACCGCCACGAGGTTGTCTGTGCTCACGGTGCCCGCCCGCAGGTACTGGGTGTGGCCCGCTGACGTCCGTGACGGGTCGTCGGCGCCCGAGCCGATTCCGCGCCAGAGGTTGCAGGGCGCGGTCGGGTCCTTCAGCGCGGTGGTCGACAGCGAGACGGCTCCGCTGACGGTGTCGGGGTGGCGTCCGAACAGCGGCCACCCGGGGTGGGCGACGACGTCGTGGCCTCCCTCGAGGACGTTGAACGACCCGGCCTTCAGGCCGGTGCGCTCGATCCGGTCGAAGGGGACTCCCGGCGATCCGAACACGGCGACGTCGTCGATCGGGCTGTCCAGCAGCAGAGCGTTGCCCGCCAGGACCGACCCGTACGAGTGCGCCCACACGGTCTGGTGCACGGGCTCGTCGCGCGCTGCTCCCAGACCGGTGACGAAGGCGGCGAGCTCATCGGCGTTGTCGCGGGCGATCTTCGGGTTGAGGACGCTGCGGTCGCGGGACGTCACGATCTCGTAGGGCTGCGGAGCCTCGTACCCCATCCACGTCACGATGGCGGTGTCCGCGCCCTCTCCCTCGCGCAGAGCCTGCTGACGCAACGGCGTGAACCAGTCGTCGTACCGTTCGAGGTCGTCGCGGGCCTTCGTCGACAGCCCGCCGACGAACGTCACCACGTGCTCGGCCGTGTCGACGTCGCCCTGCGCGACGACGACCTTGACCTGGCTGCCCCTGGCGTCGAGGAAGAGGAGGCGGCGCAGGACGCCGTCCCGTCGCCCGAGGACTGCGCGCACGGCCCGCAGGTCCTCGACCCGGCGCCGCGCCGGTGCCAGCACGTCGACCCCGAGCACGTTCGCGGGCTGGTCCCGCTCGGCGGCCAGGGCAGCCGCTGCCGCTCGCTCGGCCTCGGCGAGGAGAGCGAGGTTGGCCTCGTGACGCGCCGTCGCCGGGATGCCGTCCCGCGGCCCCAGCCACTGGGGGTGGTCGCGGACCACGGACCTGCGCTCCGCGTCGGTGAGGCAGCGCCACCAGGCCGCCGACGCGTAGGCGCCACTGGCGTCGTGGAGCACCACCGGCGGCGCGGGGACGGGAAGAACGCCCCCGGCCGCGAGCACCGGCGCCGCAGCCGGACCACCACGCGCCGCAGCCAGCAGGTCGGCGGCCAGGCGGGCATCGACATCGGCGGCGAGACGGACGGCCTGTCGCAGGTAGGTGTGCACCTCCTCCCGCAGCAGCACGTCTCGGCGGGCCTGGTACGCCTCGAGCACCGGGTCGAGGCCGGCGGCACGGACCGGCAGGAAGAGGGTGCCCTCGTGGTCGACCCACGCGCCGTCGGCGGCCGCGCGCTCGTCGGCCCGGCTGAGCAGGTCCTGCGCGGTGCGGACGCGGTCGGCCGCCTGCCCCAGGCAGATCGACGACGCGGCGAGGCAGGCGCCGAGCCGGCCGAGACCGGCGACGAGCGCCGCTGCCTGGGCGGCCGCTGCTGCCGCGGCCGGACCGGACCAGCCACGAGCGCGACCACGCAGGAGCCTGATGACGACCGCCTCGACGTCGAGCCGGCACCTCTCGAGTCCCTGCGCCGCGGCCAGGAGAACCTCCGGCCTGCTCGACCGGATCCGACCGACGTCGAGCGTCGTCACGGGGCACCGCCGGCGGACCCATCGGAGAGGGACGCCGCCGCCGTCCGTTCGACGGCCTCGTACAGGCTGGAAGCCGCCCCCAGCGCGGAGCCGAGACCGAGCAGCTCGAGTCGAGCGTCCCGGAACCTGTCGCGCCACGCTTCGACGAGACGCGGTGTCGACGCCGCGGCCTCCCCGCTCGGAAGCCCTGACGACACCGCCGCCACCACGAGATCGGCACGGATCGACGCGAGCCGCGCCAGCGCAGCCTCGATCTCGGCCGCTGCGTCGCCGACGGTCGTGGGGTCCACCTCGTAGCGCATGCCTACTCCTTCCTGAGATCCCCACGGTAGGAAGGACTTTCGGATCGCAGACTTGGCTATCCACAGAGGTCGCGATCGGCCGGCCGTAGGCGTCAGGTCGTCCACAGGCGAGCCGAGCAGGCCGGTGACAGCAGGACGCCGCACCCGGAGAGGGGTGCGGCGTCCGGGCGGACCGGCGGGGTCGAAGCGCCGGGCACGCCAGCCGCTGGAGGTGGAGCCAACGCGGCTGTCGGAGATCCGCGCGACACGAACGCGCGCGGAGGTGACGTCAGGGAACCGGGATGACGAGGCGCTGGCCCGCGTGGATCATCGACGTGGAGAGTGAGTTGGCCAGCTGGATCTCGGCGACCCCATCCGAGACCGGAAGGCCGGGCAGCTCGCGGGCGGCGATGCCCGACAGCGTCTGGCCCGGCTCGACCGTGACGGAGCGTGGCGCATCGGCGGCCGAGGCGAGCTGACCGGCGAGGCCCAGGCCCAGCGCGACGAGCACCGCCGTGACGAGCAGCGTCACGACGAGGCGCCCGAACCGCGTCAGGCGCAGGGGCGGCTGCTCGGCGCGTGCAGCGCGCACGGCCTCACGGCCGGTGGGAACGAGAACGAGCTGCGGCCTCGGACGAGGAACGGAGTCCCCCGACTCCAGCTCACGCTGCTGACGAACGGCCTCAAGTGCGACGACGCTCATGCTGACCTCCCCTTCCTGCTGGCTTGCGAACATGTGTTCGATCGAACGTCTGTACGATTTGTAGCACGTATGTTCGAGGAAGTCGAGACACGCATCGAACACGTGTTTGGCAACTGTGTTCGAACCCCGTAGGCTTTCCTCACACCACCAACCACACCAGTCACCACTGACACTGGGTCCGCAGCGACCCGGATCACGGGCTCTGGGCCGGCGACGAAGGGGACACCATGGGCGTGACCGAGCTTCCCGACCGCGACAAGGGCGACGGCCTGACGATGCGGCAGCGACGCGTGCTCGAGGTGATCCGCAACTCCGTCGACCGGCGCGGCTACCCGCCGAGCATGCGCGAGATCGGCGAGGCCGTTGGCCTGGCGAGCCCGTCCAGCGTCAGCCACCAGCTCGCCGCGCTCGAGCGCAAGGGCTACCTGCGCCGCGACCCCAACCGCCCGCGTGCCCTCGAGGTCGTCTCCCCCGACGCCGCCGACGAGCCCACGCGTCGCGGCCGGTCCGCCGGCTCCGGGCGGCACGACGTCGAGACCGACGCCGGCGACACGCGTCCGGAGGCCTCGTACGTGCCCGTCCTCGGCAAGATCGCCGCGGGCGTCCCGATCACCGCGGAGCAGGTCGTCGAGGACGTCTTCCCGCTCCCCCGCCAGGTCGTCGGCGAGGGGCAGCTGTTCCTGCTCAAGGTCCAGGGCGACTCGATGGTCGACGCCGCCATCTGCGACGGTGACTGGGTCGTCGTGCGCCAGCAGCCGAACGCCGAGAACGGCGACATCGTGGCCGCGATGCTCGACAACGAGGCCACCGTCAAGACCTTCAAGCGCAAGGACGGCCACGTCTGGCTGCTGCCGCACAACGCCGCCTACGACCCCATCGACGGCGACGACGCGACGATCCTCGGCAAGGTCACCGCGGTGCTGCGCCGCATCTGACGCCCATTCCTCGCTCTGACGCCTCCCCTCTCGACGCGCCGCGGACGTTCCGCGGCGCGTCGCGGCGTATCCGGCGGCTGGGTTCGCCACTCTGAGAGACACACTCGCCTCAGGAGGACGCCATGTCAGACCGTCCGGACCGCGACGTCGTCTTCACCTACCGCTACCTGCGCGGCGGCATGGTCGCGATGCTGCTCATGCTGCTGCTGTCGGTCGTCCTGCAGTGGTGGTGGGGCACGAACGGGACGTGCTGGCTCGGCTCGATCAGCGCGTACTACTTCACGCCGTCCCGCACGGTCTTCGTCGGCAGCCTCTTCGCGCTCGGCGCCGCGCTCGTCGTCTACAAGGGTCACTCGCCGGCCGAGGACGTGCTGCTCAACTTCTCCGGGTTCATGGCCTTCGTGGTCGCCATGGTGCCGACGGTGCCTGACGAACGATGCAGCACGGCCGGGTCGACGAACCCGTTCGCGTTGTCGACGGCGGCGATCTCCGACGCGGTCAACAACAACGTGTGGGCGCTCATCGCCGTCGGGTTCGTCGCGCTCGTCGTGACGGTGTCGCTGCGACGCGACGAGCTGGCCGACCCCGCCCGGCGCCCACCTCTCCGGACGACGCTACTGACGGCCGCCTGCAGCGCCGTCATCATCTTCGAGCTCGTGCTCTTCCTCGCCCTGCCCGACCGGTTCATCGCGCTGAGCCACGGCCTGGCGGCCGCGACGATGGTGGCCGGGGTCATCGCGGTCATGGTGCTGAGCGCCTTCCGCGTCGAGGACCGGCACACCTCGACCGACGAAGCGCTGACCTACAAGCGCTGGTACCTCGCCATCGCCGGCACGCTCGCCGTGCTGCTGACCGTCACGGTCGTGGCGCACCTGACCCTGCACGGGTTCGACCACGTGATCCTCATCGGAGAGGTCATCATCATCGTGCTGTTCTGCACCTACTGGATCGCGCAGACCAAGGAGCTCTGGGACCTGCGTGACACCGCCGAGGTCGAGGCCCGCAAGGTCGACGCCGTCGCCGAGTGACCGGCCGCGGACGCGTCAGTTGCGCACGAGGACGCCTCGGGCCTCCTTGACGGTGATCGGCGTGCCGGGCTGCGGGACGGTCACGGTGTCGGGGATGGCGATCCACGCCCCGCCGTTGATCCGGAAGTCGGCGCCGAAGGTGACGTCGACGCGCGAGGTGTAGGTACCCGGCTCGCGGTAGGTATGGATGACGTCGCCGTCGGGATAGACACCGCCCGGTGAGGTGGTCGGGCCCTCCCTCGTGCCGTCGCCGAACCGGTAGACGTAGCTGACGAGCTTGGGCCGGATCTCGACGCGGTAGCCGAACATCGTCGCGGGGTCGACGAGGTCGATCTCGCCCGGCTCGAAACCGGCGCTCGCCCAGTCGACCTTGTAGAACGTCTTGAGGTTGACGAGGGTCGTGTTCCCCTTTGGCTGCGTCGAGATCGCACCCTTCGCCCACGGCGTCCGATGAAACGCCTCGGCAATCATGTCGATGGTGGGTATCGGGTCAGCATCCGGAACCAAGTTGGGCAGACAGGTGGAGCCGACGTAGGCCCAGATGTTCTTGCCCGGCGTGTAGGGGGCCGGCCACTTCGCGGCTGGGAGCGCCTTGCCCTTCTCGTCCACCCACATCCGATACACATCCGTCAGGGGCCCGCCCCCAATTTCCGGATTTGCACTGCTGCAAGCTGTGCGCGCCTGTTCATAGCACGCGCTACTCGAGTCTCGGCCGCCCGTGTCGCAGCCAGGCCGGGCTGAACGGTACTTCCAATGTGGTCCCGGTTTGGACATCAGCTGCTGATATTCGCGATTGAGGGCCATGAGCTTATGGCGGAGCAGGTTGACCTCACCGCCTTCCTGGGACACTCCCCCGCCCACGCCGCCGATGCCGAAGGCGACGTCAACGCTGATCAAAACCAGCATGAGGGCGAGCAGCACCGAGCGGCGTGCCCGGCGAGGCATCACAACCCCTTGACAGCGGAGACGGACCAGCCTGCGCTGCCCCAAGCCAAGTGGATCATCGTCTTCAGTGTCTTCGGCTCTTCGCGATAGACGACATTGTTCTTGGCATCTACGACCTTGGTGCCGAGCACGCCCAGCCATGTCTCTACGCGCTGGTCCTCGGGGTTGCTGCCGAGCGCGCTGACTTTGGCAGGTTGGATGGCTGGGCCGACGTAGTGCTGATTCTTGGTCCGCATTTCCTGCGCATCCGCAACGAATGAAGCGCACGCCTTCGAGGATTTCGAACAGAGCGCTTCGATGCGCTCGGGGTCGGGCCGAACCCAAGCGACGTTGACAGTGGCGACGAAATGCTTGACGAAGGCTTCGGCGCCGGCTTTGTCCTTGGTCTTGGCGGCGTCGGGGAGGCCGGCCGGGAAGGCGGGGCCGGCGCTTGTGGTGCTCGTGGTGCTCGGCGTCGACGTCGTCGTGCTCGCCGTCGTGGACGGCACCGTGGCACTCGCGGCGCTCGTCTGCGGCGGTGCCGGGTCTCCCCCGGAGCACGCCGCGAGCGCGGTCACGGCCAGCGCCAGCCCGGCGGCGGCCCACGTCATCCTCTGGTGTCTCAGCACGACTCTGGTCCCCTGTTCGGCGAATCTGTGCCCTGCCCACCGGGCGCAAACGGGCGAAAACGTCATCGAACGCTCCCACAGATCCTGCCCCAATTGCACCTCGGACGACCCTGGCCGTCCACAGCCTGCGTCAGGACAGCGGCGTCGCGTCCCCGACCGCCGCGAGCCACCAGGCCGCAGCGTCGCCGTGCTCGGCCAGCTCGGCCGGCGTCATGGTTGCCGTCACGCGCAGCCACGACTCGACGCGTCCGAGCCGTCCCAGCCGTTGGGCCGCCGGCAGCGCGGCCCGCATCGCCGCGGCCGGTGCGACGTCGCTCCACACCTCGAGCCCGGCATCGGCGACGCGGCGCAGGCGCGGGTCGTCGGCCGACGCCTCGAGCCGGTGCGCGAGCACGTTGAGCGGCACGAACACGGCCGTGAGCGGGTGGGCGAGGACGGCGTCGCCGAGGTCGAAGAACCGCATGCCCGACGCCGTCGCGAAGACGTTGTGGGCGTGCAGGTCGTTGTGCACGAGCGCCAGCGGCAGACCGAGCGCGTCGAGGCCCTCACCCCACTCGGCCACGCGCGGGGCCAGCGACAGCACGCGAAGGGACGCCTCGGCATCGAGTCGTCGCGGGTCTGCCTCGGGCAGCGTGGAGAGCTGCGACGCACGCGCGACGACGTAGTCGGCGGCGTCGAGCGGGAGCAGCGGCGTCAGGCCGGCGGCGACCAGCTCCGGTTCACACCCGGCGAGCTCGCGCTGCAGGTGCATCGCCTCGGCGACGACCTGGCACCACGTGTCGATGTCGTGGGGGTCGACCGACGCGCCGAGCACCTCGCCCTGGTCGGGCACGAGGTGCAGCCCGCGAGCCGTGTCCACCGCCGCCACGGGCACGACCCGGTCGGGAGCCCGTCGCGAGAGCACCTCGAGGAGGGCCGCCTCGAAGGCCTGGTGCGGACAGTTCTCCTTGACCCAGAAGATGTTGGCGTCGGTCGTCGTGGCCCGCCACACCGTTGACCACGGCCGCTGGTGCACCGGTTCGAGGTCGGCGAGCCCACCGGCCTCAAGCCCATCCAGGGCGTCGGTGACCCACGCGCCCAGCTGGGCAGCGAACGCGTCCGACGTCCACCGGACCGACGGTCCGTCCCCTGCGGCCGGCAGTGCCGCCCACCAGCGCTCGCCCGACGCTTCAGCAGCGCCCGACGTGTCGGGCAAGCCTTCCGTGGACGCCACCTCAGTGGCCCAGGGCCGAGCGCAGACGCGGCAGCGCCTCGCTGAGCGGGACGTGCAGCCGGATCGTCGCCTCGGCGTCGCCCCGGGTCGCCGACCGGGTCACGATCGCGACGGGCACCCCGCGCTGGTGCGCGCGCCGGACGAACCGGTACCCGCTCATGACGGCGAGCGACGAGCCCAGCACGAGCACCGCCCCGGCGGCCTCGACCAGCTCGAAGCACTTCTCCACCAACGGTTTCGGCACCGACTCGCCGAAGAAGACGACGTCGGGCTTGACGGTGTCGTGGTCGCAGACGAGGCAGCGCGGGGCGTGGAAGGACGCGACCAGCTCGTCGGCGAGGACGATGTCGCCGTCGGGCCGCACCTGCTCGCCCCACTGGGACCCCACGGCAGCGGCGGCTGCCGAGAAGCGGTCCATGAAGCCAGGGTTCGCCTCGGTCATCCGCTCGTGCAGACCGAGGCGCGAGGTCACCTCGCCGCACGTCAGGCACACGGCGCGGTCGAGCGAGCCGTGCAGCTCGACGACGTCGCGCGCCCCGGCGGCCTGGTGCAGGCCATCGACGTTCTGGGTGATGACGGGTCCGACGTAGCCGGCGTGCTGCAGCTCGGCGACGACGCGGTGGCCCTCGTTCGGCGACGCGGCGTTGAACCGCTGCCAGCCGATGTAGCTGCGCGCCCAGTACCGGCGCCGCGCGTCGCTCGAGCCGGCGAACTCCCCGTAGGTCATCGGCTCGACGCGGCGCGTGCCGTCGGGACCGCGGTAGTCCGGGATACCGCTGTCGGTCGACAGGCCTGCCCCGCTGAGCACGACGACGTCGCCGGCGCTGACGAGGTCGACGAGGTCGTCGAACGTGCCGAGGTCGCTCACTTCGAGCGGCAGACGCCGCGAGGTGGCCAGACGCGTCAGCACCCCACCGTCGCGAGAGGGCCCCGGCTCCTGGGGCGACTCCGGGGACGAATCGGGGGGCACGTGCACCGGGCCAGCGTACGCGGGGGCCGCCGACGTCCCATGCCCACCGTGCTGCCGATCGCCGCTTTCCATAATCGTCGGTTATGATACGCCCCATGATCGATGCTGCGGGACTGCGGGTCATGAAGGCCATCGCCGACGAGGGAAGCTTCACCAGCGCCGCCAACGCGCTCGGCTTCACCCAGCCGGCCATCTCGCAGATGGTCCGCCGCCTCGAGCAGCGCACCGGCACCGTCCTCGTCGAGCGCTACGGCCGTCAGGTCCGCCTCACCGAGGCCGGCCAGGTGCTGGCCCGCCACGCCGTCGGCGTCCTCGCCGCCCTCGACGCCGCCGAGGAGGAGATCACCGCCATCGCCGGGCTGCGCGCCGGACGCGTCCGCCTCCAGGCCTTCCCCAGCTCGTCGGCCACCCTCGTGCCCAAGACGCTCGCCATCCTCAAGGCCAAGCACCCCGACATCACCGTGACCTTCAGCGAGGCCGAGCCGCCCGAGTCGCTCGCCGCCCTGCGCAACGGCGACTGCGACGTCGCCGTGGCCTTCGCCTACGAGGGTGCCGACCTCGGCGAGCTCGAGGAGGACCTCTCCCTCCTCGTGACCCGCCGCCTCATGGACGACGAGGTGCGTCTCGTCGTCCCCGGCGGCCACGCCCACGCGGGCGACGCGTCGGCCACCCTCACCGACTTCTCCGGCGACGACTGGATCGCCGGCTGCCCCCGCTGCCGCGGTCACCTGCTCTCCCTCGCCGACCATGCCGGGTTCCGCCCCAACGTCGCCTTCGAGACCGAGGACTACGTGGCCCAGCTCGGCCTCGTCACCGCCGGGCTCGGCGTCGCCCTCGTGCCCGACCTCATCCTCAACGCCGCCAAGCACGACGAGGTCGCGACGCTGCCGCTCTCCCCCGCCTCGCGCCGCCAGATCCTCGCCGTCACGACGCCCGACCTCCAGCGGGTGCCCGCCGTCGCGGCCGCCCTCGACGCCCTGTGCGAGGCCGCCGGCGCCGACCCCCACCTCTCGACCGCCGAGCTCGTGGGCACCGCGCGCAGCTGACGCATCGCCCCGGGCGGCGTCGTCGCCCCGCGCGCGGGCCGGATCGTCGGCACAATAGCGTCATGACCCGGGTCGCGCTGGCCGCCACCGGACCGGCTGCGCTCCGCGCCGGCCTCGAGGTCGCTGCCGACGGCGGCACGGCGGTCGACGCGGCCCTGGCCGCCGCGCTCGCGGCGATGAGCACCGAGCCCGGCATCGTCAGCCTCATGGGCGGCGCGTACGTCAACGTGTGGCCGGCCGGCCAGGACCCGGTCGTCGTCGACGGCAACGTCGAGATGCCCGGACGCGGCCTCGACCCGTCCGCCTTCGGCCGCGGCATACGCACCATCCGCACCGACTACGGCGGTGGCGTGTCGATGGGGGCAGGCCACGGCTCGGTGGCCAGCTCCGGCGCGGTGCCGGCGATCGAGATGGCGAGCGAGCGCTGGGGCGCCCTGCCGTGGCGTCACCTCATCGAGCCCTCGATCCGGTCGTGCCGCGAGGGGTACCCCATCGGGGCGTCGGCCGCCCTCTACCTCGGCCTCGTCCGCGACACCCTCTTCGGGGAGGACGCCGAGGCCTACGCCCTCGTCACCGGCGCCGACGGCCGTGCGCTCCAGCCCGGCGAGACCTCCACCAACCCCGACCTCGCCGACATCCTGGAGCTGCTTGCCGCACAGGGAGGCTCGCTGCTCTCGACCGGTGCGGTCGGGCGCGTCCTCGTCGAGGAGATGGCAGCCCACGGCGGACTCATCACCGAGGCCGACCTCATCGCCTACAGGGCCGTCCCGCGCCGCCCGACGATGCGACGCGTCGGCGACTGGAGCGTGGCCCTCAACCCACCTCCGTCGGTGGGCGGCCCGATGCTCGCCGTCATGCTCGGCGAGCTGGCCCACCACGAGGCATGGACGTGGACCGAGGTCATCGAGATCCAGCGCCGCGTGCTCGCCTATCGGATCAGCGTCCACGACCACTCCGCGGACCTCGACGCCGACGGCCATGCGCTCCTCGCCGCCGTCGAGCGGCACGGGCTCGCGGGCCTGCCGACGTCCGCCTCGACCGCACACGTCTCGGCCGTCGACGAGTACGGCAACGCCTGTGCCGTCACGATGTCCGCGGGCTACGGCGCCGGGATGGTCGTGCCCGGCACCGGCATCCTGCTCAACAACGCCCTCGGCGAACCCGAGCTCAACCGGCTGGGCCTGCACGCCGTGGCGCCGGGCACCAGGCTCGCCTCGAACATGGCGCCGACGACGGCGCGTGGGGCGACCGGCGGGGCCCTCGCCGTCGGCTCCCCCGGCGCGGACCGCATCACCACGGCCCTGATGCAGGTGCTCGGCCAGACGCTGCTGCACCACGAGCCGATCCAGTCGGCCATCGACGAGCCACGCCTGCACGTCCGCTTCACCGACGACGGCACCCCACGCGTCGAGCACGAGCCGTCGGCGGCCATCGCGGCGGCGGTCCGTGAGTCCGGCCTGCCCTCGCACGCCTACCCGGGTGTGCACATGTACTTCGGCGGCGTGGGCGCGGCCCTGCTCGGGCCCGACGGGCTCGTCGCCGCGGGCGATGCGCGACGGGAGGCCGCCGTCGGGGTATCCCCTTGAGGCGGCTCCCATCCGGACGGGCCCCGGCACCGAACCGCACCCGACACCCGCGAACCGTGACCGGACGACCGCCGACGGCGGCGCACCGGACCGCCCCTGACGAGAGGCCGACCCGATGACGACGACCGACGACCGCCCCGCCGCGAGCCAGTCGACCCCCGAGGCGACGCCCGAGGCGACGTCCGGCCCGGTGGCCGGCCTCGGAGGTGTCGCCGCACGCCTGGCCGAGGTCGTGGCTCCGCTCTTCGGCGGCACCCTGCCCGTGCGGCTGCGCGCCTGGGACGGCAGCCTCGCCGGCCCCACCGACGCGCCCACCGTCGTGCTGCGCGACCCGGCCGCCCTGCGTCGGCTCGTGCGCCACCCCGGTGAGCTCGGGCTCGCCCAGGCGTACGTCACCGGCGAGCTCGACGTCGAGGGCGACCTGCTCGAGGGGTTCCGACGCGTCTGGGCCCGCGCCCGCGAGCTCGGCGCCGGCGCCCTCAGCCCGGCGACCCTCGCGACCGTGGCACCGCGCGCCATCCGCACGGCGCTCGACCTAGGCGTCGTGGGCCTGCCCCCGGAGCCGCCGGCGTCGCAGGCGCGGCTGCGCGGCCGGCTGCACACCAAGACGCGCGACCGCAGCGCCATCGAGCACCACTACAACCTGAGCAACGAGTTCTACTCGCTCATCCTCGACCCGCACATGGCCTACTCCTGCGGCTACTGGACCAGCACGGACGCGGGGTACACCGTCGAGGACGCGCAGCGCGACAAGCTCGACCTCGTGTGCCGCAAGCTCGGCATCGAGCCCGGCGGGCGCCACCTCGACATCGGCTGCGGATGGGGATCGCTGTCGCTGCACGCCGCCGAGCACTACGGCGCCCGGGTCGTCGGCGTGACGATCTCCAGCGAGCAGAAGGCGTTCATCGACGCGCGAATCCGCGAGCGCGGCCTCGGCGACCGCGTCGAGATCCGCCTGCAGGACTACCGCGAGGTGCCCGACGGGCCGTTCGACACCGTGTCCTCGATCGAGATGGGCGAGCACGTCGGCAAGGAGAACTACCCGACGTTCACGGCGCAGATCCACCGGCTGCTCCGGCCCGGCGGCCGCGCCCTCATCCAGCAGATGTCGCGCACCACCCGACCGGGCGGTGGCCCCTTCATCGAGGCCTTCATAGCCCCCGACATGCACATGCGCCCGGTCGGCGAGACCGTCGACCTCATCGAGCAGGCCGGTCTCGAGGTCCGCGACGTCCACGCCCTGCGCGAGCACTACGTGTGGACCGTCAACGCCTGGTACGACACGTTCGAGGCCAACTGGGACCGCGTGGTCGAGATGGTCGGCGAGGAGGTCGGACGCGTGTGGCGGCTCTACCTCGTCGGCGGGGCCCTCGCCTTCGAGGAGGGCCGCATGGGCGTCGACCAGATCCTCGCGGTCAGGCCGACGGCCGACGGCCGCAGCAGCCTCCCGCCGGTGCGGGCATGGTGACGATGCTCGGGCTCACGGCCCTGACGGTCGTCGTCGTCCTCGGCATCACCTTCGCCGTGGCGGTGCGCGTCGGCAAGCAGGCCGTCATCGACGTGACGTGGGGCCTCGGGTTCGTGGCCATCGCCCTGACGGCCTTCCTCGCGACCGGCGGCCACGGCGACGCGCTGCGCCGGTGGCTCGCCCTCGTGCTCACGGCGGCGTGGGGCGTGCGCCTCGCCGCCCACATCTACAGCCGGTCGCGGGGCAAGGGTGAGGACCCGCGCTACGAGGCGATGATGAAGCGCGCCGACGGCAACCCGAACACGTACGCGCTCCTGCACATCTACCTCCCGCAGGGCGTCATCATGTGGTTCGTCTCCCTGCCCGTGCAGGTCGCCATGGTCGTCGAGGGCGGGCTCGGCTGGGTGATGTGGCTCGGGGTCCTCGTCTGGGCCGTCGGGTTCTTCTTCGAGTCGGTGGGCGACCTGCAGCTGACGCGTTTCCGGTCCGACCCCGCGAACCGTGGCACGATCCTCGACACGGGCCTGTGGCGCTACACCCGACACCCCAACTACTTCGGCGACGCGTGTGTGTGGACGGGCCTCTTCCTCGTCGCGGCGAGCGCCTGGCCCGGAGCGCTGACGGTGCTCTCCCCCGCCGCCATGGTGTGGAACCTCTACGCCGGGACGGGAAAGAAGCTGCTGGAGAAGGACATCGGCGAGCGCCGCCCTCAGTACGCCGAGTACGTCCGGCGCACGAGCGGGTTCTTCCCGTGGCCGCCGAAGAAGAAGGAGAAGGCTGCGGGGTGACGGCACCCGGCAGGATGGAGCCATGCGCCCCGACCTCGCCACCGCCCTCGACCTGAGCCCCCACCCCGAGGGCGGCTGGTACCGGCAGACATGGGCCTCGCCGGAGGTGGTGACGCTCGGCGACGGCCGGGTGCGCCCGACGGCGACGCTCATCCACTTCCTGCTGCCGGCGGGTGAGTCGTCGGCGTGGCACCGGGTGGCCTCGGACGAGGTCTGGCTCGCGCACACCGGTCGCGTCGTCCTCGAGCTCGGCGGTACCGGGCCGGCGCCGGCGACCGAGGGCTCCGTCGTCGTCGGCACCGACGTGGTCGCGGGCGAGCTGGCGCAGGTCGTCGTGCCGGCCGGCGCCTGGCAGCGGACGCGGCCGGGCCCCGAGGACGCGCTCGTCAGCTGCCTCGTGTCGCCCGGCTTCGACTTCGCCGACTTCGAGCTCGCCGACGCGGGAGTCGACGCGGGAGTCGACGCGGGAGTCGACGCGGGGGTCTGCGTGGACTGACCGTTCACCGGTGGACCGCCCGGACGTCCCCGGCGCCGTCGGTGACGACGGCGACGTCGCCCTCGAGGTCGGTGCGGTGCACCTCGAAGCCGCGGGCGTCGAGGGCCCGTAGCGTTGCCGGCGCCGGGTGGCCGTAGTCGTTCCCGGCACCGACGCTGATGAGCGCGATCCGCCCGGTCACGGCGTCGACGAGCCGGTCGTCGCGGTTCGAGGACCCGTGGTGAGCCACCTTGAGGACGTCGACCCGGCCCCACCGGCCGGGGTCGAGCGCGATCTCGTGGACGACGGCGGCCGCCGCCTCGCGCTCGACGTCGCCAGCGAAGAGCACCGTCACGCCGCGCACGTGCAGGGTGAGCACCACCGACGCGTTGTTCGGCACCGAACCGGCGTCGATGCGGCGAGCCGGCCACCACACCTCCGCCGACACCGGACCGACGGCCAGACGGTCGCCCGCGCGGAGCGTGCCGAGCCGCGCCCCCGCGCCCCGGGCGAGCCGGCCGACCCGATCGGCCTCGCCGGCGGGATCGGCGACCCACGACGTGCGCACCTCGGCGACCGGGCGGTCCAGCACGCCGGCGAGCCCATCGACGTGGTCGGCATGGAAGTGCGTCAGCACGACGAGGTCGACGGCGCGCACGCCGAGACGGTCGAGGCAGCCGCGCATGAGGTCGGGATCGGGTCCGGTGTCCACGACGACCGCGTGCCCGTCCCCGGCGTCGACGACCAGCCCGTCGCCCTGGCCGACGTCGCACGCGACGACGACCCAGCCCGGGGGCGGCCACGACAGCACGCTCGTCGGGGTGGCGCCGCCGGCCACCACCACGACGACGGCCGCCGCCGCGAGCGGTCGGTGCCGGCCGCGGTGCCAGGCCCACGGCCCGACGACGAGCAGTGCCACCGACAGGACGGCGAGCAGCACGGCCGCCGGCCCGGAGTCGCTCCACGGCACCGACCCGCCGGGCAGCCCGTCGCACCACCGGGCCACGGCCGCGATGCCCTGCGCCGGCACGGCGGCGACCCATGCGAGTGCTGTCGCGGCCGGGACCCACGCGGTGGCGAGGACGGCGACGACGACCCCGACGATCGTCGTGGGAGCGACGAGTGGCGCGGCGAGGAGGTTGGCGAGCACGCCGACGACGGAGACGCTACCCTGCAGGGGCGCCACGAGCGGTGCGCACACGACCTGGGCGGCGACCGGCACGGCGACGACAGGTCCGAGTGGTGCCAGGCGTCGGGGCAGCACGGCCGCGATGCGTTCACCCCACGGGCGCGCGAGCACGAGCAGCCCGAGGGTGGCCGCGGCCGACAGGGCGAAGCCGAACGACCGCGAGAGCCAGGGGTCCCACACGAGGAGGGCGGCCACGGCACCGCCGAGCGCCGGGACGCCGGCCCGGCGCCGGGACGTGGACAGCGCGAGCAGACCGACGCAGCCCATGACGGCGGCACGCACGACACTCGGCTCCGGACGGGCGAGCGCCACGAAGCCGACGAGCAGCGCGAGCGCGACGAGCGGGCGCCCGCGTCGGGGCACACGCACCGCGCCGCAGAGCGCCAGGCCTGCCGCCAGCACCAGCGTGACGTTGGTGCCCGACACCGCGGACAGGTGGCTCAGGCCGGTGGCCTGCATGGCGTCGGTGAGCTCGGCCGGCGTGCGCGACGTGTCGCCGACGACGAGGGCCGGCACGAGGCCCCGCGCGTCGGGCCACACGCCCGCCGTGGCGTCACGGAAGCGTTCCCGCACGTGGTCGGTGGTCTCGACGAGAGCACCGGGGCCGTCCCGGACCCGCGGGTCTCCGTTGACGGACACGACCGCCACCACGTCGTCGCCGGGTTGGGCCGGGGACAGTCGGCCGACGACGACGAGCTCGTCACGCCAGCCGACGCCGGCCCACGCGGAGCCACCGCAGATGAGCAGGACGGGGGTCGACACCGCGGTGGTGCGACCCCGACCGGTGACCTGCTCGGCGTCGAGCCGCACGACCCAGAGGGGCGGGCCGGCGCGCTCGGGCGCGGAGAGGTCAGGACCGATGCGCCGGGGGTCGGCGGACGCCCGACCGACGAGGGTCACGACCGCCTGCTCGTCGGCCAGTCCTCCCACCGGACCTGCCGACCGGACCGCGCGGTGCCCGGCGGCGGCGCACAGCAGGAGCGCGAGGACGGCGAGGGTCGCCGCGGCCAAGCGCGCGACGGGCCCGGCCCGCCCACGCCGCTCACGCGTCGACCCGCGGGCGGCGACGACGAGCCCGACTGCGGCGACGAGGGCCGAGAGCGCCACGACGACGACCACGGCCTCCGGAGCGGTCAGCCCCCAGAAGGCGACGACCGGCCAGGCGACGACGACGGGCACGAGCAGTCGGACGTCGAGCAGCCCGGCTGTGCGAGGACCGCGATGGCGGGCCGCCGTACCGCGGGAGCCGCCCCGGGTCACAAGGTCACCTTGGGGCGCAGCTGCGACATGAGCTTGTCGCCGATCCCGCTCACCTCGCCGAGCTCGTCGACGGAGGTGAAACGGCCGTGCTCGGTGCGCCATTCGAGGATGCGCTGCGCGAGCACCGGGCCGACGCCGGGCAGCGTGTCGAGCCCCGCGACGTCGGCGGTGTTGAGGCTCACGAGAGCACCCGCGGCACCGGCTCCCCCACCGCCGGCCGCGCCGGACGGGCCGGCCGCGCCGGCCGCGCCGGCGCCAGCGGCTGGCACCACTTCACCGGGCTTGGGCACGTGCACCTGCTCGCCGTCGAGGACGAGCCGAGCGAGGTTGAGGGCCGACAGGTCGGCGCCGCGGCGGGCGCCTCCCGCGGCCTCGATCGCGTCGGCCACGCGGGACCCGGCGGGCAGCCGTACCAGCCCCGGACGGTTGACCTGACCGACGACGTGCACGACGAGCGCGGCCACGGACGACGCCGTCGACGCGGGCGACGCCGTCGGCGCGGTACCCGCAGCGGTGGGCAGCGAGGTGCCCGTGGCTGCAACGACGGACACCCCGCGCGCGGGAGCGTCCACCGGTCCGGCGGCGGACCGCTCCGCCCACAACACCCGCACGACGAAGGCGCACCCGACGGCGACGACGAGCGCCAGCAGCGACACGACAGCGGTCGTCGACACGCTCCGCCGGCCCGACCGCACGTCGTCGGGAACCGTGAGCAGCCCCGGCCGGCGCGCCCGGCGCAGGTCGGCGTCGAGGCGACGCGTCTGCTCGTCGGCCTCCGAGCCCTCCGACCCGTCCGGCCCCTCGGCGACACCGAGCAGGTCGCCGATGCCGCCCAGCCCCACCCGCTCGAGCCCGTCACGGACCCGGTTCCGGGCGTCGTCGTCGAGGTCCTCGGCCGGGTCGTCCGGCTCCCCGGGCGGCTGGGGCACCCAGCCGGCCGTGGCGCGTCCGTCGGCGAGGATCGCGGCCACGCGGCGCAGGTCGGTGGGACGGCGCGGTCGTCGAGGCATGCCGGCACGCTAGGAAGCGTGAGCCGTCGGCGTCCTGCCCCCGAGCGCGGGCTGGGGACGACGCGCCACCCTCACGAGGGGATGTGGACGACGCGCGCGAAGCGATCCACCACCCACGTGCCGAGACACCGGGCGCGCCGATTCCCGCGGCGGCGGCGGCGTGGTCCAGACTGCTCCAATGGCCCGGCACATCATGACCCTGACCTGTGAGGACCGGCCCGGCATCGTCGCGGCCGTCTCCGCGGCGCTGCTCGCCGTCGACGCGAACATCGTCGAGAACCAGCAGTTCTCCGACGAGGACACCAACCTCTTCTTCATGCGCACCGTCTTCGACGCCGACGCCTCCGACGTCGAGCGCGTCCTCGACACCATCCGCGAGAGCCCGGCCGTCGTGTCCCAGCACCTCGCGGTCCGCCCCGAGGACGAGCACTGCCGCACCGTCATCCTCGTCAGCAAGTTCGACCACTGCCTCCTCGACCTGCTGCACCGGTGGAAGTCCGGCGACCTGCCCATCGACATCGTCGGCGTCGTGTCAAACCACGAGGACTGCCGCGGGCTCGTCGAGTACTTCGGGCTGCCGTTCACCGTCATCCCGGTGACCCCCGACACCAAGGCCGACGCCGAGGCCGAGCTGCTGCGCCTCGTCGACACGAACGACGTCGGCCTCGTCGTCCTGGCCCGTTACATGCAGATCCTCAGCGACGGCCTGTGCCGCGCGCTCGAGGGCCGCGCCATCAACATCCACCACTCGTTCCTGCCCGGCTTCAAGGGCGCCAAGCCCTACCACCAGGCCCACGACCGCGGCGTCAAGCTCATCGGCGCCTCGGCGCACTACGTCACGGCCGACCTCGACGAGGGTCCGATCATCGAGCAGGACGTCGTCCGCGTGACGCACGCGGAGTCGCCCCAGCGGCTCGTCGCGATCGGTCGCGACGTCGAGCGACGCGTCCTGTCACGGGCCGTCCGCGACCACGCGGAGTCGCGCGTCTTCCTCTCCGGACGCCGCACCATCGTCTTCTGACGCGCCGCCGGACGCGTCCGCGTCCACCCACAGCGTCCTGACAGCCAGTCCATGCCGACCTTTGAGTCGGCGCTCCTACCGTCACGCCGAAAACACCTCTCAGACGGATGGATCGGACGGTGTGCGGTGGCCAGGTCTCGCCATGACGGCAGTCCTCGAACGTGGTACCGGAGCAGGGCCGTCGTGCTGCTCGCCGCGGTCCTCCTCCTCGCCGGCGGCGGCGGGGCCTGGGCGCTGACGCACCGCGCGAGCGACCCGACGGCGACGCGCACCCGCACCGTCACGGCGTCCCTGACGACGCTGCAGCAGACCGTCACGGCCTCCGGCACCATCGAGCCGGCGCAGCAGGCCGACCTCGCCTTCGGCAGCGCCGGCACCGTGACGACGCTGTCGGCCACGGTCGGGCAGAAAGTGACCACCGGCGAGCGGCTCGCGACGATCGACGACACGACGCTCCGCAGCCAGGTCGACCTCGCGTCGGCACAGGTGACGCAGGCCCAGACGCAGGTCGACGCCAGCTCCACCGGGACGGCCGCGCAGCTGGCCTCGGCCCGCGCCCAGCTCGCCTCGGCGCAGGCCCGGCTGACCCAGGCGCAGGACGCGCTGTCCGGGGCGACGCTGACCGCACCGTTCGACGGCGTCGTGGCCGCGGTGGACGTGCAGGTGGGTGCACGGGTCGGCGGATCCGGCTCCGGCAGTGGCAGTTCGGGCGGTTCGGGTGGGTCAGGGGGCTCGGGTGGCTCGGGTGCGGCGGGTGGCTCGGGGGCATCCGCCTCGTCCGGCGGCACCGGCACGACCGTCCTGACCGTCATCTCCACCTCGTCGTGGCTCGTGACGACCTCGGTGACCAACGCCGACCTGCCCAACGTCAAGGCCGGGCTGCAGGCCCAGGTGACGCCGACCGGCGCCACCCAGCCGCTCTTCGGCACCGTGAAGACGGTCGGCATCATCGCCTCGTCGGGCTCGAGCGGCGCGGCGGAGTTCCCCGTGACCATCGCGCTCACCGGGCACCCGACCGGCCTCTACGCCGGCACGACGGCCTCGGTGTCGATCGTCGTGCGCCAGCTGCAGGACGTCCTCGTGGTCCCGACGCTCGCCGTGCGCACCGAGAACGGGTCGACGGTCGTGTCCCTCGTCCGCGGCGGCACCACCGTGACGACCCCGGTGACGGTCGGGCAGGTGTTCGGTGCCCAGACCCAGGTGACCAAGGGTCTGGCCGACGGCGACCAGGTCGTCATCGACCTCAGCACCCTCCAGCGCGGCACGACCGGCGGCGGCACGTCGCAGACCGGCACCGGCGGCACCGGCGGCCTGGGTGGGCGTGGCGGTCTCGGCGGCTTCGGCGGCGGTGGGGGCGGGTTCGGCGGCGGTGGAGGCGGTTTCGGCGGCCAGGGTCGTGGGACCGGGCAGGGCGGGTGACGACATGACGTCCCCCATCCTCGACCTCGCCGATGTCCGCAAGACCTACGCCACCGGCAGTGTCGCCGTGGACGCGCTGCGCGGGGTGACGCTGTCGGTCGACGCCGGCGAGTACGTCGCCGTCATGGGCCCGTCCGGGTCCGGCAAGTCGACGCTCATGCACATCCTCGGCTGCCTCGACGTACCGACCTCCGGCACGTACCACCTCGCCGGGGAGGACGTCAGCGCCATGGGCGAGCGCCAGCTGGCCGACGTGCGCAACCGGCGGATCGGCTTCGTGTTCCAGCAGTTCAACCTCCTGCCCACGCTGAGCGCCTGGCGCAACGTCGAGCTGCCCCTCACCTACGCCGGGGTCGCGCGTGAGGAGCGTCGCCGCCGCGCGGTCGAGGCCCTGACGCGTGTCGGGCTCGGTGACCGCGTCGACCACCGACCCGGCGAGCTGAGCGGCGGCCAGCAGCAACGCGTCTCGGTGGCGCGCGCCCTCGTCACCGACCCCGACCTCGTCCTCGCCGACGAGCCCACGGGCAACCTCGACTCGACCTCGACGAACGAGGTGCTCGCCCTCTTCGAACGGCTGCACGCCCAAGGGCGCACCATCGTGCTCATCACCCACGAGTCGGACGTCGCGGCCCGCTCGGCGCGCGTCGTGCACGTCCTCGACGGCCGCCTCGTCGGCGACGGACCCACCCCCGACGCGGCCAGCGCCGTACCGGTCGGAGGCGCGCGATGACGTGGCTCGAGACGGTCCGCACCGCCGTCGACGCCATCCGCACCCGCCGGATGCGCTCGGCGCTCACCGTCCTGGGCATGCTCATCGGCATCGCCGCGGTCATCCTCACGGTCGGGCTCGGCCAGGGGGCGCAGGCCCAGGTGGCCAGCCAGATCGACGCGCTCGGCTCCAACCTGCTCATCGTCACCCCCGGCAGCGCCACCCAGACCGGTGGACTCCGCGGCGGGCGGGGCTCCGCGACGACGCTGACCGCCGCTGACGCAGCCGTGCTGGCCGACCGCTCCGTGGCTCCCGACGTCGCCGCCGTCTCACCGGTGTCGACCTCGACCCAGAGCGTCCTCGCCGACGGCACGAACTGGACGACGAGCATCGTCGGCACCACCCCGTCGTGGCTCGGGGTCAGGGCCCGGTCGGTGCAGATGGGCCGGTTCTTCACCCAGCCCGAGCTGGACGCCGCAGGTCGGGTGGCCGTCGTCGGCGCGACGACTGCCGAACAGCTATGGGGCGCAAGGTCGCCCGTCGGGCAGACGATGAGCGTCGGCGGCCTGCAGCTGACGGTCATCGGCGTCCTAAACACGGCCGGGTCGACCGTCGGTGGGGACCAGGACGACCAGGTGGTCATCCCGTCCACGACGTACGCGCAGGCGTTCGGCGGCCCGGCCGTGTCGACGATCTACGTCGAGGCCGCCGGACAGGACGCACTGTCCGCTGCCTACCAGGAGACGCAGAACGCCCTGCTCACCTCGCACGGCGTCACCGCCGACACCGCCGACGTCACAGTGAGCAGCCAGGCCTCGCTCGTGCAGACCGCGACGACGACCGCTCACGTGCTCACCGTCCTGCTCGGCGGCATCGCCGCGATCTCGCTGCTCGTCGGCGGTATCGGCGTCATGAACATCATGCTCGTGTCGGTCACCGAGCGGATCCGCGAGATCGGCCTGCGCAAGGCGCTCGGTGCCACTCCGCGCGCCATCCTGCGCCAGTTCCTCGTCGAGGCGAGCCTGCTCGGCCTCGTCGGCGGCGTCCTCGGGCTCGGCCTCGGACTCGTCGGCGCCGCGGTGCTGCCGCACGCGATCGGCCAGCCGGTCGCGGTGTCCGTCGAGGCGGCGGCCGCCGCGCTGCTCGTCTCCCTCGTCATCGGCGTCGCCGCCGGGGTGTACCCGGCCAACCGCGCGGCCCGCCTCGCCCCCATCGACGCGCTCCGCAGCGAGTGACGTCCCGTCCGAATCGAGTGATCCCGTGACCGACACCCAGCCTCTCCCCCGTCGACGCGTCGCCGTGCCGGCGCTCGTCCTGGCGGCAGCCCTCGGACTCGGGGCGTGCGGCCCCGGCGCCACGGCCGCCCCGCAGTCCGGGGGCGGTACGACGGCACCGGCAACCGGACGCGGAGGCGGCTTCGGTGGAGGCAGTGGCGGCGGATCCGGTTCGGGCCGTGGGTTCCCCGGCGTCGCGGGCCTCGTCGCCGACGTCACCGGCAGCACGGCCCAGGTGCAGAGCGCCACGGCGCAGACCGCGGTGAGCTGGACCCGCACGACGCGGTTCACGAGCCTGACGCCGACGACGGCGTCCGCCGTGCACGTCGGCGACTGCGTCACGGCCCGGCCCGCGTTCACCGGCCGGCCCACGGGCACGGCGACCGGAACACCGACGCCCACGGCGACCCCTGGCACGGCGCCGACCGTCGCCGCCGCCACGGTCGAGCTCTTCCCGGCGACCTCGGGGCAGTGCGTACCCACCGGCCTCGGGGGTGCCGGTGGCGGCGCTGGTGGCTTCGGAGGCGCAGGAGGCGGACGGGGCGGGGCGTCGGGGACCGGAACCCCGACCGGTGGACCCGGGGGCCAGAACGGCTTCCGAGGCGCCGGCAGGGGAACTGTCGGGACCGTCGCGAGCGTCGCGTCCGGCTCGTTCGTCGTGCGGCCCGTCGTGCTCCGTGGTCCGAACGGACCGGGCGGCACGTCCCTCGCGCCGGTGACGGTCACGTACGACGCGTCGACGACGTTCACGACGCTGCACGCGGCAGCCGCGACCGCCGTCAAGGTGGGCCTCTGCGTCACGGCCCTCGGCAAGGCTGACACGACCGGTGCGGTGACGGCGACGTCGCTGCAGGTCAGCCGGCCCGTCGGTGGATCGTGCACGACCGGACGCGGCTTCGGAGGTCGGGGCGGCTTCGGGGGCGGCAGCGGCACGGGCGCGCCTGCCGGAGATGGGGCGACCACCAGTGGCTGAGCGCGGAACCACCCGGCGCTGGACGGTCGTCGTCGTCGCGGCCGCCGTCGTGCTCGTGCTCGCGGGGGGATACGCGGTCGCCGTGACGCGCAGTACCGACCCGACCGGCACCTACCGCACCGCGACCGTCGGACGCGGCGCCGTGCAGCAGGTGCTGACGCTGACCGGAACCGTGAGCCGGCTCGACGAGGTCACGGCGACCTTCCCCACCTCGGGCACGGTGCACACGGTGCCCGTCCACGTCGGCCAGCGCGTCACCGAGGGCCAGACCCTCGCGACGATGGACCCGACCGACCTCCGGGCCGCCCTCCTCGCCGCCGGCGCCCAGCTCGCGCAGGCGCAGGCCTCCCTCGACGCGGACGAGACCGCCACGTCGAGCGCAGCGTCGACCTCGGCCAGCTCGAGCAGCACCGGAAGCACCGGTGGTTCCGGTGGTTCCGGTGGTTCCAGCGGCGCGTCCACGGGCGCCGGCACGTCCGCGGCGGGCACCGGTTCGGGCTCTGGTTCACGAACCGCGTCGTCCGCCTCGGGCGCCGGGACCGGGTCATCGTCCGGGTCATCGTCCGGCTCGACGAGGGCCACGGGGGCCGGCGGCGCCGGCGGCACTGGTGGAACCGGTGGGACCGGCGCGTCCGGCCGGTCGGGTGGCGGACAGGGCTCGACGTCACACGGATCGTCCTCCGGCTCCTCGGGCGTCTCGCCCCTCGACACGAAGGCCTTCGTGCACGCCGTGCAGCAGGCCCAGGCAGCCCTCGCCGCGCAGCAGACTGCCTGCGCCCCTGTTCTCGGCACCACGGGCTCCGGCGCCCCGACCGGACGTCCCGGTGGCCGCCCGAGCCGGTCGTCGACGCGGACGGCGCGCCTGGCCTCCGTCACCTCCACCGGCACCCCGACCCCGGGGGCCACGACCCAGCCTCCTGCGCCGGACCCGACCGCCACCGCCACGGACACGTCCACCGCTCCCGCGACGACCACGCCCACGCCGACCACGTCCACCCCGACGACCACGCCGACGACGCCCACCGGCCCGACGACGACCCCGTCGGGTCCCGCCTCGGGCCAGCTGGCCACGTGTGCCGCTGCCCTGCAGGCCACGGCGGCGGCCCAGGGATCTGCTGCCTCGCAGCTCACCACCCTCGCGAACCAGGTGTCGCGGGTCGTGCAGCAGATCGCTCAGGCCGCCGCGGCAGCCGGCAGCGCTTCGACCGGCGCCACGGGCGCGGGCGGCGCGTCCGGCTCGAGCAGCTCGAGCAGCTCTAGCGCGCAAGGCGGTTCGTCCACGAGCGGCTCGCGGTCCTCCGGCGGCAGCGGTTCGACGGGCACGTCGACACGCACCGGCGGCTCCGGGGCCTCCGGGGCGAGCAGCGGCTCGGGCGCCGGGACGCAGAGCACCGCGAGCCGCATCGCGTCGGACCGGGTCGCGGTGCTCCAGGCGCAGGCGTCGGTCGAGCAGGCGCAGGTCGACCTCGCCGACGCGACGCTCCAGGCTCCCGTGGCCGGCGTCGTCGCGCAGGTCGACCTCACGGCGGGGTCCCCGGCGTCGACGTCGACGGGCATCGTCGTCGTCGGCGACGGCGCCGCGCAGGTCTCGGTGGCCGTCCCGCTCGCCAGCGTCCACCTCGTCACCGCCGGCCTTCCGGCCACGGTCACGCCCGCCGGAGGCACCACCGGGGTCGCCGGCAGCGTCACGTCGGTCGGGCTCCTGCCGACGAGCGCCTCGAGTTCCGGCGGCGCCGGCACGACGGGTGGCGGCGCCGGCGGCGGCTCGTCGAGCGCGGCCGCCTCCAGCAGCGCGTCGCCGAGCTACCCGGCCCAGGTCCTCGTCGCCCATCCGCCGGCCGCCCTCGCCGCCGGCTCCACGGCGACCGTCTCGCTCGTCGTGGCCGCGACCCCCGACGCGGTGCGTGTGCCGGTGTCGGCCCTCGCCGGCCGCGACGGCGGCAGCGCGACGGTGCAGGTGCTCGCAGCGGGCGTGCCGACCGCCCAGCGCGTCGTGCTCGGCGCGGTCGGTGGCGGCTGGGCCCAGGTGCTGACGGGCCTGCGCGGCGGCGAGCAGGTCGTCGTCGCCGACCTGTCCGCAGCCCTTCCCACGACGACGACCGGGCTCCGCGGCCTCGGGGGCGGCGGTTTCGGAGGCGGTGGTTTCGGCGGTGCGGGCACCGGTCGTGGAGCAGGGGGCACGGGCGGCACCGGGGGCACCGGGGGCGCCGCGACGACCGGCCGCACCACGGGCCGGACCGGCTGAGCCGGCGACGAGCCGGACCGGTCAGCCCTGCTCCCGCTCCCGGTCCGGCTCGCCGCCCTGCTCCTCCTGCTCCGACTGCTCCTCGGTGTCCTCGGTGTCCTCGGTGTCGTCCAGGTGCTCGATCCGGCGTTGGCGCCACCAGCCGATGACGTTGTTCTGGTGGCGCCACAGCACGAGCAGCCCGATCGCCGTGAGCCACCAGCCCGTCCACGCGTCGCCGGGTGCGTGCCCGGTCCACACGAGCACGGCGACGACGAGCATCGACAGGGCCCCGAAGATCGAGCCGGCTGCCACCCATCGGGTCAGCGCCACGGCGACGACGAAGACGACCACGACGACGAGCGCCACCCACGGGTGCACGCCCAGAATCGCCCCGAGCGTCGTCGCGACGCCCTTGCCTCCGCGTCCGCGCAGGAACGGCGACCAGATGTGCCCGAGTACGGCGGCGATGCCGACCGCGTACGCGGCGTGGGCGCCCAAGAGGTGGCCGGCGACGAGCGTCGGCACGAGGCCCTTGAGCACGTCGAGGATCCCGACGAGCACGCCCCACTTGCGTCCCAGCACCCGTCCGGCGTTCGTGGCGCCGGGGTTGCCCGACCCCGATGTCGAGAGGTCCTTGCCGAGCAGCCTTGCGACGCCGGTCGCGGGGTTGAGCGAGCCGATGAGGAACGCCGCGAGGACCAGACCGGCCCAGGCGAGCACGGAGCCCACGGTCACGGCCGGGTGCCCTCCCCTGCCTCGGCGAGCGGCTCCCCCGGTCGTGGTGCGACGGCGATGGCGACGGTCCCGGGCCCGACGTGGGCCCCGACGACCGCCCCGAGCTCGACGACGAGCACCTTCGGCGAGCCCGGCACCTGCGAGCGCAGGTGCTCGGCGATCTGGTCGGCGCGTTCGGCGGCGTCGAGGTGGTGCACGGCGAGGTCGACGGCGAGGCCGCCTGCGCGGACGTGCTCGAGCACCATCGCCTCGATCCGGGCGACGGCGCGCGCCGACGTGCGCACCTTCTCGACGGGCACGATGCGCCCACCCCGCACCGCGAGGATCGGCTTGATCGCGAGCGCCGAGCCGAGCAGCGCCGACGCGGCGCCGATGCGTCCACCGCGGCGCAGGTGCTCGAGCGTGTCGACGTAGAAGAGGACGCCGGAAGGCTTCAGGCGGTCCCGGACCGCGGCCGCCACCTCGGACGCGTCGGCGCCGGCGCGCGCCCGCTCGGCCCCGGTGACGACGGCGAAGCCCAAGGCCATGCCGATGGTCTCGCTGTCGACGACCTCGACCGGCACGGGCGCTTCGGCCGCGGCGATCCGGGCGGCCTCGAGGGTGCCGGACATCTGCGAGGACAGGTGCACCGACACGATGGCGTCGGCGCCCTCGGCGGCCAGGCGCTCGTAGGTGTCGGCGAAGACCTGCGGCGTCGGGCGCGACGTCGTGACGATCGTGTACTCGCGCAGCGCGGCGGCGACCTCCTGGGAGGTGATGTCCTGGCCCTCGACGTGGTCGCGCCCGCCGACGACGACGTGCAGGGGCACGACCTCGATGCCGTGCCGCTCGACGTCGGCGGCCGGCAGGTACGCCGTCGAGTCGGTGACGATGCGGGTGGTCACAGCTCGCTCCTTCTGCCGGGTCGAGCGGCCTCGAGGTGGTCCCAACGTACCGGCACCGGACGCGTCCGTCGGGGACGCGTCCGGTGCCGTGGGTCGGGCGCTGCGCCCGGACGCGTCAGGCCGGGACGACGTTGACGAGCTTGGGCGCACGCACGATGACGGTGCGCACCCCGTTCTCGGTGGCCGCCTGGACCTTCGGGCGGGCCAGGACGAGCTCGCGCAGCGCGTCCTCGGTGATGTCGGGGCTCACCTCGACGCGGTCGCGCACCTTGCCCTTGATCTGCACCACGCAGGTGACCTGCTCCTGCACGATCTTGTTCGGGTCGCTCTCGGGGAACGCCGCGAAGGCGACGCCACCGGAGTGACCGAGGCGGGCCCACATCTCCTCGGCGATGTGCGGCGCGATCGGCGACACCATGAGCACGAGCGCCTCGACGACCTCGCGCGGCGCCACGTCGAGCTTGGTCACGGCGTTGTTGAGCTCGATGAGCTTGGCGATCGCGGTGTTGAAGCGCAGGCCCTCGAAGTCCTCGCGGACGCCGGCGATGGTCTGGTGCAGCTGGGTCGTCAGCGCCTGGTCGGGCTCGACGTCGCCGACGCGCACCTCACCGGTGGCCTCGTCGACGACGTTGCGCCACAGCCGCTGCAGGAAGCGCTGGCTGCCGACGACCGCGCGGATCTCCCACGGCTTGGACAGCTCGAGCGGGCCCATCGACATCTCGTAGACGCGGAAGGTGTCGGCGCCGTACGCGTCGTACATCTCGTCGGGGCTCACCGAGTTCTTCAGCGACTTGCCGATCTTGCCGTACTCGCGGTTGACCGGCTGGCCCTCCCACGTGAACGTCGGGTCCTCGCCGTGTCCGCCCGGGTGCTCCTCCACCTCGGAGGCGGTGACGTACTGGCCGCGGGCGTCGGTGTAGGCGTAGGCCTGGATGTAGCCCTGCGAGAAGTACTTCCGGAACGGCTCCTCGCTGCGCACGTGGCCGAGGTCGAAGAGCACCTTGTGCCAGAACCGCGCGTAGAGCAGGTGGAGCACCGCGTGCTCGACGCCGCCGACGTAGAGGTCGACGCCGCCCGGGTCGCGGGTGCCGGCAGGCGCGCCGTCGACGGTCTCGTCGTGGCGGGCCAGCCAGTAGGCCTCGTTCTCGGGGTCGACGAACGCGTCGTGGTTGGCCGGGTCGAGGTAGCGCAGGTAGTACCAGCACGAGCCGGCCCAGTTCGGCATCGTGTTCGTCTCGCGCCGGAACGGGCGGGTGCCGCGACCGTCACCGAGGTCGACCTCGACCTCGACCCACTCGGGCACGCGCGACAGCGGCGGCTCGGGGCTGCTCGTCGCGTCGTCGGGGTCGAACGTCTTCGGCGAGTAGTCGGGTACGTCGGGCAGCGTCAGCGGCAGCTCGGCGTCGGGCACCGGGTGGGCGACGCCGTCGGCGTCGTACATGATCGGGAACGGCTCGCCCCAGTAGCGCTGGCGGCTGAAGAGCCAGTCGCGCAGGCGGTAGTTGACGGTGCCGTGGCCGATGCCCTCCTGCTCGAGGAAGGCGATGATGCGCTCCTTGGCCTCGGCGACGTGCAGGCCGTCGAGGGAGATGCGCCCGGTGCTCGAGTTGATCGCGACGCCGTCGCCGAGGAACGGCTCGTCGTCGGGGTGGCCCTCGGTCGGCTGCACGGTCCGCACGATCGAGATGCCGAACTTCGCGGCGAACTCCCAGTCACGGGTGTCCTGCCCGGGCACGGCCATGATGGCGCCGGTGCCGTAGCCCATCAGCACGTAGTCGGCGACGAACACCGGGATCGCCTGTCCCGTCAGCGGGTTCGTGGCCCACGAGCCGGTGAACACACCGGTCTTGTCGCGGCCCTCGGTCTGCCGCTCGACGTCGCCCTTGCGCGACGCGGCGAGGCGGTAGGCGGCCACCGCGGCGGCCGGGGTGCCGGACGCGTCGGCGTCGTCACCGCGCCAGCCGTCCTGGGTGCCTTCCGGCCAGCTGCCCTGCGGCACCAGCGAGTCCACCAGCGGGTGCTCGGGCGCGACGACCATGAAGGTCGCGCCGAAGATCGTGTCGGGACGCGTCGTGAAGACCTCGATGCCGGCCTCATCGCCCGCCGTCGTGACGACCGGGAAGGTGACGCGGGCGCCCTGCGAGCGGCCGATCCAGTTGCGCTGCAGGCGCTTGACGTTCTCGGGCCAGTCGACGCCGTCGAGGTCGTCGGCCAGGCGGTCGGCGTAGGAGGTGATGCGCATCATCCACTGCGAGAGGTTGCGCTTGAACACCGGGAAGTTGCCGCGCTCGGAGCGCCCCTCGTTCGTGACCTCCTCGTTCGACAGCACCGTGCCGAGGCCCGGGCACCAGTTGACCGGCGCCTCGGACTGGTAGGCCAGACGGTGGCCCTCCAGGACCTTCGCCTTCTCGGTGGCGGTCAGCTCGGCCCAGGCGCGTCCGTCCGGGGTCGGGACGGTGCGCTCACCGGACTCGAGCTGCTCGACGAGCTCGCTGATCGGGCGCGCCCGGCCCATGCCGCCGTCCTCGCGCACCGCGTCGCGGTCGTACCAGGCGTCCCAGATCTGCAGGAAGATCCACTGGGTCCACTTGTAGTAGTCCTCGTCGATCGTCGCGAAGGTGCGCCGGTTGTCGAAGCCCAGCCCGAGACGGCGCAGCTGGCGCTTCATGTTCGTCATGTTCTCCTCGGTGGTCTTCCGAGGGTGCTGGCCGGTCTGCACCGCGTACTGCTCCGCGGGCAGGCCGAAGGCGTCGTAGCCGAGCGCGTGCAGGACGTTGCGGCCCTGCATGCGGTGGTAGCGGCTGTAGACGTCCGTCGCGATGTAGCCGAGGGGGTGGCCGACATGCAGGCCCACGCCGCTCGGGTAGGGGAACATGTCGAGGACGATGAGCTTGCGCCCGAGGGCGGCCACCTTCTCAGGCTCGGCCCACGGGCCGGCAGGGTTCGGGGCCGCGAAGGTGCCCGCCTCCTCCCAGCGGTCCTGCCACGCGACCTCGATGTCACGGGCCATGGCCGCGGTGTAGCGATGCGGCGTGTCGTCGGTCTGCGGGCGCTCGGACGTCTGGTTCTCGCTGGCCTGGCTCATGTCTTCTCTCTCGTCGCTGGTCGCCGGGGCAAAAGAAAACCCCTCGCACAGGAGGGGGAGCCGCGCTGATGTCGGGTGATCCCGACGTTGCTCAACGCGGCTGCGGAAGGAGGAGCAGACCAGCCATGCTCGCAAGGTTAGCGCAGCACGCCCCACTCCCGCCGACCCGCCGGAGCCGGGTTGCCGCGCGCCCACCCCGCCCGAGTCCCCCTCTCTCATCGAGTGAGCACTCAGCCCCACGAGCCCCATACCGACCCACTCCCCTTCCCATCGAGTGAGCACTCAGCCTCACCAGCCCCACTCCCGCGGCCTCCCCTTCCGTCGAGTGAGCACTCAGCCTCACCAGCCCCAACGGCGGTCCCACGCATCCCGTTCGGCATGTCTCTCCTCGGCGGCCATGGAGCGCTGGATCGCCTCCTCGATCACGTGGCTCGCGAAGAACCGAGGCCCGACGGCCGACAGTGTGAGGGCGCTTCGCGGAAGGCCGAGACGGGAGGCGAACCGCAGGACCGTCTGGACCCTCGCCGCTTCGGTGGCCAGGTCCGCCTTCCACATCTCCTCGACCGGCCATCCCTCGTCGGCGAAACCACGCGCTCGTACGTCGTCCCGGCCGCGTTGGTCTGCCAAGGAGTGAAAGGCCTCGCCCTGGTACTCGCCCACCAGCCGCTGGACGGTGCCGTCGGGGGCCCGGACTCTCCAGAGCAGGTCGGCGAACCCGAGGATGCGGTCGGGATCATCGGCCGAGCGGACCGGCTCGTTCAGCTTCGGTTCCGGCAGCCCCGCCCTGACGAACATGAGTCTGGCGATCGTCTCCCGCGGGGAGGCCGCACCCACCCTGACGAGCTGCAGTGCTTCGACAAGTGTTCGCTTGCCCCGTGGCCGGACCCGCGCGTCGATGGCCCGCCGCAGCGGGACGACACTCTCCAGCATCGTGGCGCACGCATCCCCGGCCACGACCGCATCATCGAGGCCCAGGGGCTTCCCGCGACCGATCAGCTCACCCAGGTCGGCGAACGTGTCGGCAAGGCCGGTGACCGGGAGGCCCCGGATCGTCGTCACCTCCCGGGGGTGCAGCGCCCGGTGGCCACGCACCCCCGGCACCCGCGCCTGCGTCGCGGGCAGTGGACGCACCACGTGCGTCCGCGAGTCCAACAGTGCCGAGGCGGGCAGCGGTATCCCGTGCAGCTGCGCCGCGGTGACGTGCGACAGCACCGAGCCCGGCGGGACGCAATCGAGGACGAGGCGCGCGTGTTCCACAACCGCCGAGTACTCCTCGTCCGGCAGCAGCTTCATGTACGGGACGTGGGCGACGCCGATGGCGGCGAACGATGAGGGCACCGGCCAACGCTGCGGCGTGCCGCGATGCGCGCGAAAGGCGTCGGTTTGCGGGTGTGGACAGCGACGGACGTCGGTTCAGGGGTGTGGACGGACGGTCACTTGTGATGCTGGTGGGACTCGGTGCTCACTCGATGAGAAAGGGCGCCGCGAGAAGGGGGCTCGCCGCAGTGGGGCCGGTGGGACGGGCGGGGTTTCGTGCTCACTCGATGAGGGGGGTGGGGCCTGCGCTGCTGCGGTGCGTCAGCGGAAGAGGCCGACGACGATCAGGGTCTGGGCCACGTGGTAGGTGACGATGACGACGATCGGGGCCCACCGACGCTCGTGGACGAACCGGTCGTGGCCGAGCACCGTGTCGCTGACGACGAAGGTGAAGCAGCCGAGGATCACGAGCCAGTCGCCCTTCCACGCGGCCACGAGCAGCAGGGTGATGAGGGCGAGCTGGTAGACGAAGACCGGTCCGCGCTGCTCCCCCGCGCCCCGGACGATGTCGCGGCCGAAGAACAGGAAGAGCAGCACGGCCACCGGGACGGCACCGAGGAGCCACCACGGAAAGCCCGGCTGCGTCGGCGTCTCGAGGACGGCCCAGATGTAGGCGACGTGCGCGGCGAAGAAGGCGCCGACCCCGATGAGGAACCGCGTCTCGGTCGCCGTGAGCAGGGCGACGTCGCCGACGAGGCTGAACCCGAGCGCGACGAGCACCGGCAGCAGCGTCGGTGAGCCGGGGGCCGCGCCCTCCCAGCTCAGCGACCACGCGAGCCCCCCGAGGAGCAGCACGAAGAGGGGCTTGGTCAGCCGCTCGAGCACGTACTCACCCCGCAGCACGGCACCCCAGTTGATGAGCGCCGTGACGCCGAGGGCCACCGAGAGGACCCAGAGGTGGGTGGTCACGCTGCCAAGACTCCCAGCCGCACCGCGCGAGGGGGCTCCGACACGCAGGATCGCCACGGACGCCCGCCCACCGGGCACGTGTCGAGGGCCCCACGGTTCTCTGTCAGACTCGTCCAATGCCCATGCGCAAGTTCCAGCACACGGTCACCCCGGACGACACGGCCGCCACGGTCGGCAGCGGTGACCTCGAGGTCCTCGCGACCCCGCGTCTCGCCACGTGGTGCGAGAACGCCGCCTTCCAGGTCTGCCAGCAGAGCATCGACGCCGACCACACCACCGTGGGCACGAAGATCGTCATCGAGCACGTCAAGGGCAGCGCCGTCGGCACCGACATCACCATCCTCTGCGCCGAGCCGATCAACGACGGCCGCCGGCTCGTGTGCCACGTCAGCGCCAAGGACGCCGACGGCGAGGAGATCGCCTTCGGCGAGGTGCACCGGGCGGTCGTCGACCCGGACCGCTTCATGGCCAAGTGCCAGCGCATCCTCTGACGCCCATCGGCTGACGCGCAGCCGCCTCCCAGTTGCGGTTGCCACGATCGACGCGTGACGCCCGGCCTCCTCGGTGCGCTCCTCGCAGCGCTCGCCTACGGCACCGCCACGGTGCTCCAGGCCCTCGGCGTGCGCCGACTCGCGGCGACGCCATCGGGCACCCCGCTGCCCCGACGCGTCCGGGCCGCGTGGCCCTACGGGCTCGGGCTCGCCCTCGACGGGCTCGGCTTCCTCGCCTCGGTGGCCGCGCTGCGCACCCTGCCGCTCTTCCTCGTGGAGTCGGCCGTGGCGTCGTCGGTCGCGGTGACGGCCGTGCTGTCGGTGGCCGTCCTGGGCCTTCGGCTCGGCGGCGGTGAGGTGGTCGCCCTCGTCGCGGTGTGCCTCGGCCTCACCGGCCTCGCCGTCGCCGCCGCTCCGGGGCCGGCGGTCCAGCCCGGGCCGGGCGCGACGTGGTGGCTGCTCGCCGCGGCTGCCCTCGTGGCGGGTCTCGCCGTCGTGGGCGCCATCGACCACGACCGCCGACGCGGCGCGGTGCTGCTCAGCGTCGCCGCCGGCCTCGGCTTCGGCGGGGTCGGCGTGGCGGCACGGCTGCTCGAGGTCCCGGATCCGGTCTGGGGACTGCTCACCGACGGGCTGGCCTGGATCCTCGCCGCGCACGCCGCCCTGGCGACCGTCGCCTACGCGCTGGCCCTGGCGCGCGGCCGCGTCACGACGGTGGCGGCCCTGACGTTCGCGACCGAGACCGTCGTCCCCGCCGCCGTGGGGCTGCTCGCCCTGGGCGACCAGGTGGTCCCCGGGCGCGACCCGCTGGCGGCCGCCGCCTTCGTCGCGACGCTCGCCGGATGCATCGCCCTGGCGGGCCGGGCCGACCCGGAGGTCCCCGCCAACACCGGACCGGACGTGGAGGACGGCGTGGACGAACCCACGGACAGCCCTCCAGGCGAGGACCTCGTGGTCAGCGGCGACGCAGCCGCTCCACCTCGGCGTCCACCTGGGCCTCCGTCGGCTCTTCCTTGACGTACACCTCGTAGGCGTTGGCCACGAGCCCGACGCCCCATCCGGCGATCGGGAAGATCGGCCAGAAGAAGCCGCTCGACGTCATCGCCCAGATGATGACGAACATGCCGTTGACGAGGCAGAAGATGAGCAGGTGGACGCGGAAGTCCGCCTTCTTGCGCAACCGCTGGAGCGCTCTGGTGCGCAGGTCGGGTTCCTCACGCGTCGGGTCGTCCGGCACGACGCGGTCCCTCGTGGGGTCGACGTCGGGTCGCGGATCGATCGGGGTGCCGTGCACGGTCATCGTTCTCACCGTTTCCTCCGCGGGCCGCCGGGCGGACCTCGCACCGGCTCCCACAGTTCCACCGTAGGTCGCCGTGTCGACGCCGGAGGCGCCTCGTGGCGGGCCTCACCCGGCCTGATGCGTCACAGCACGTAGGCGTCGCCGTCGCGCGTGAGACCGAGCGAGGCGTAGTACGGCTCGACCATGCCGGGCGGAGGCAGGAACCGCCGGTACCCGCGCCGGCGCAGCGGCCCGTCCGAGCCGAGGATGAACTCCCCCGGCGAGAGGTCGCGGTGCCGCGGCGTCACCCAGTCGAGGAGCAGCTGGGCCGTGCGGTCGCCCGCGTCGTGGCCGATGACGACGCCGACGGTCTCGTCGCCCTTGAGGACGAGGAAGCTGGGGTCGCCGGAGAACGGGTCGTAGACGAAGTCGGGGTTGAACCGTCGGATGTCGGCCTCGTACACGCGCAGCACGTGGCGCAGGTACGTGTCGTCGCCGGCGACCTCGAGCACCTCGTACGCGGCGGCGTCGTGCCGCTCCCGCGCCATCCGCGCCAGCTGCCAGATGTTGATCGCGGCGAGCACGACGTTGAGGCCCACCATCGGCCACACGTGGTTGGCGGTGTTGTAGCCGATGAGGATGACGCAGCCGACGAGGTTGATGATCCGGAGCCGTCGCAGCTGGGTCTGCAGGAGCGACCAGACGAGCACGGCCGAGCCGATCCAGCCGATCGCCTCGAGCCACCAGGAACCCATGGGCCGACCCTAGTGCCGTGGGAGCCGTCCGGGGCCCCGCCGACCGGAATCGGCGGGGCCCCGGATCGTGTCCGCGGCGGACGCGTCAGGCGTCGGGGGCGACGAACTCGGGGAGCTTGGCCTCGAACTGGGCGTCGAGGCTCAGCGAGGGCAGCACGTGACCCTGCTTCTGGGCGCCGTCGGCGACCGAGAAGCCCCACGTCGAGGCGCGCAGGCGCTGGTTCGGCGTGCCGTGGTGGCCCGCGCTGGTGAAGCTGCAGTCACCGACCTGGTAGAAGGACTGCTCGGCCTGCAGCACGCGTGCCGCGTTGAGGGCCAGACCCCGCTTGTGCGTGACGAAGTACGTGCCGAACGCGTCGGCCATCAGCTCGGTGCGGCGGGTGGCCTCGGGACCGGTGAGGGGCGAGGCGAACAGGCCCTTGTCGTACTGCACGTGGTGGGCGTACTCGTGGCCGAGGACCGCGCTCGGGCCGACGTCGCCGACGCCGATGGCCTGCAGGGCCGCGAGGATGCCGTCGCCGAAGACGAGCTTGTCGGGGATCGCCGCGATGACCGGGTCGGTCTCGCCCTCGGCGCTGAACGCGAAGGCGTTGAGGGTGAACAGCGGGTTGTCGCCGTCCTGCAGGCCCGGGTCGCCGGCGACGACCTGGCGGATCATGGCGGCCAGGCCCGACACGGCGGACTCCGGAGCGCCGTAGAGGAAGGCGAGCGTGCGGGTCATCCGGGCCTCGTCGCGCATGACGTCGCCGTGCATCGCCATGAGCTGGATGCCGGATCCGTCGGTGTCCCAGAAGGACTGGGCCGCGCGGAAGGAGCGGGTCAGCTCGTTGCGGTAGTCGCGCTGCAGGGCGTACCGCGCGTCGCCCGAGGACCCGAAGAGGATCGCGTCGTAGGTCGGCAGGTCGAGGGCGCCGGTCGTGGCGAGGAAGAAGAGGTTGGAGTAGTCGATGTTCGCGAGGAGCCCGTCGACGTAGGCGTCGAGACGCGTCGGGGCGCACTGGTACTGCGTCGGGTCGATGGCGCGCTCGAGCGCCTCGCGCGGCGCCGAGGCCTCGACGCCCAGTCGGGCCACGGCGGCCTGCCGGCGGGCCTGCCAGTCGGCCGGCAGGAACGCCTTGGCGCGGGCGAGGAGTGCCGCGGCACGCGGGTCGTCCGTGGCACCGGTGGCGAGGTCGTAGGTGTGGCCGTTCGGCGCGACGAACGCCGTCGGCGACGACGACACGGCGGCGCTCGCGGCCGACGCGGCTGACGTCGGCGCGGCCGACGCGGCACCGGCGCCGGCCGCGAGCCCGGCGCCACCGAGGGAGAGCGAGAGCGTCGCGACGAGCGCGACCGACCAGGGTGAGGGCTTGGTCAAGGTGAGGGCTCCTTGGTCAGCGTCCGCGGCCCGCTGCCGGGGACGTCGAGCCCATCATCGGCTCCGGACGCGTCGCTCCCCCGCCGGACGCGCCGGTGTGCCGACGACCTTGAGGCCGATGACGGCCGCCACGACCCCGCCCAGCAGCACGACCTTGGCCACCGAGAAGGCCTCGCCGCCGAAGAGCATCGCCCACGTCACGGTGAGGGCCGCGCCGACCCCGGTCCACACGGCGTAGGCCGTCCCGATGGGGATCGAGCGGGCCGCGCGCGCCAGGCCAACCATGCTCAGCGCGCCGGCGACGAGGAACAGGGCGGCCGGGAGCGGGCGCGAGAGCCCCTCGGACGCGGCGAGCGCCGAGGCCCAGACGGCCTCGAGGACGGCGCTGAGCAGCAGCACGACCCACGGCATCACGCCACCGCCTTGAGCCCGGCGATGCAGCCGACGAGCACGACGAGCAGCACCGCGCGTGCGGCGCCGAGCCGCTCGGTGCCACGGGCGACCGCGAACGCGATCGTGCCGACGGCGCCGATGCCGACCCACACGGCGTAGGCGGTGCCCGCGGGCAGGCCGGTCATGGCCCACGCGAGACCGACCATGCTCAGCACGAGCGACACGGCGAACAGCGTTGTGGCGCGGGGGCGCCGGAAGCCGTCGGACGCGGCGAGCGCGGTGGCCCAGACGGCCTCGAGGGCTCCGGAGACGACGAGGACGAGCCAGTACATGGCAGTTCCGATCCGGCCGTCTTGTCGCTGTGCGGGTACGGCTCCCTCGTCCGCAGCGCGCTCTCGCGCGCTCGCCCTCATGGTAGGTGACCGATGCACCCGGCCCAAGTCGGGCACAGAGACACCCAGCGAACCGTGGAAGAACCATGTATCAGGAGGGTGCCGCCGCACTACCGTGAGATGTCGGTTCGGTTCGACCACCCGGGACCAGCCATGAGCGGTGACTACCTCGACTTCGACATCGCCCTGACCCGCGAGGGCCAGGGATACGCAGCGCACGTGCTCGACTCCCCTGCGGGGCAGGCGTCCACACCCTTCACGCTGCCGTTCGGCGCCGCCGACCTGGCCCGGTTCATGGTGGCGGTGGGCCCACCCCGCGTCACCTCCCGCCGGCTCGTGCCGGCGGAGTCCCGTGTCGTCGACGTGCGCGAGTACGGACGCCGCCTGGCCGACGCGCTGCTCGCCGGAGACGTCGGACGCGCCTTCCGCGCCAGCCTCGCCACCGCGACGGCACAGGGCCGTGACCTGCGGCTGCGGCTCCGCCTCGAAGCCGTGCCCGACCTCGACCCCGTCCCGTGGGAGTACCTGTACGACAAGGGGCTCGAGCGTTTCGTCGCGCTGTCCCAGGAGACGCCCGTGGTGCGCCTGCTCGACGCCCTCGACCGACCACCGGTCGTCACCGTCGAACCGCCGCTGCGGGTGCTCGTCATGGTGAGCAGCCCCTCAGACCTCGAGCCGCTGGCCGTCGACCGCGAGAAGCAGCTGCTGCGGGCCACGACCGGGGACCTCGTCGCGGCAGGCCTGCTCGAGGTCGTCGTCGTCGAGGACGCGACGCTCATCTCCCTCCAGCGGGCCCTGCTCGACGACTACCACGTCTTCCACTTCATCGGCCACGGCGGCTTCGACGAGCAGGCGCAGGAGGGGGTGCTCGCCCTCGAGCATCCCGACGGCACGGCGCACCTGGTCAGCGGCGCCCGGCTCGGCACGCTGCTGCACGACGCGCGGAGCCTCCAGCTCGCCGTCCTCAACGCGTGCGAGGGCGCCCGGACGTCAGGGCGCGACGCGTTCTCCGGGGTGGGGCAGGCGCTCGTGCGCCAGGGGCTGCCGGCGGTCGTCGCGATGCAGACCGAGATCTCCGACCGGGCCGCCCTCGTCTTCAGCCACGAGTTCTACTGGTTCCTCACCCGCGGCCTCGGCATCGACGCCGCGATGTGCGAGGTGCGCAAGGCGATGGCGGTGTCGGACGAGGCCGCCGAGTGGGGCACGGCGGTGCTGCTCCGCTCGGGGTCGGAGCAGCCGTTCGCCTTCATCGGGCCCACCTCTGCCGCAGGACGGCCGGCCGGCTCGGACGCGTCGGGCGCCGACCCTCAGGCCCGCGAGGCCCGTCTCGCCTCGCTCTACACCGCCGCCCAGGGCGCCATCGCCGCCGCCGACACGACGACGGCGCTGCCGATGCTCGAGCAGATCGCGGCCGAGCGGCCCGACTACGCCGACGTCACCGCGCTCATCGAACGAGTCCGACCCGACGCCGGGCCCACGGGCGCGGACGCCCTGCGGCACCCGGTGCCGGTGGTCGGCGTCAACCCGCGCCCGCAGACGTTCCCGCATGAGCACGAGCAGCAGCCGGAGCCCGTGCAGCCCGAGCCCGTGCGCCCCGAACCGGTGCAGCCCGAGGCGCCCGAGCAGCCAGTGCCCGTCCGGCCGGAACCCCAACGGCCGGAACCCCAACGGCAGCAAGGGAACCGGGGCAGAGGAATCGGCCGATGGGTCCGCCTCGCCGTCCTGGGCGTCCTCGTCGCCCTCGGCCTCGTGGCCTGGCGTACGCTGCCCTCGCTGCTGCAGAAGGCCGACCCGCTCGTCGCGGCGGCGTGCGGCACCAGCACCGTCGACCCCGGCGCCACCGACTTCACGATCGGCTGCGCGCCGGTCGCACCGGTCGTCGACGGCTCGTTCGACGACTGGCGCTCGGTGACGACCCGCGTCATCGACACGCCAGTGCCGGACTTCGCACGTGTCCCGGTCAACGGGCTGTCGGCAACGTGGCAGGCCCTGTGGGACAAGGACGCCCTGTTCCTCCACGCCGTCGTCACCGACCCGACACACACCACCGTCGTGGCCGGGCAGCCGAGCCAGTGGTGGCGCGGTGACGCCGTGTCGTTCGAGGTCGGGCCCGACCCGCGCGCCCTGCCCCCGTCCGCCCCGCTCCGCAAGGGCAAGGACTTCCACGTCGTGCTCGGGCTCCTCGACGACGGCGACCGCGGGGCCGCGGCCGCGGTCAACGTCGTCGGCACCAGCTCGAAGGGGCAGGTCGTGTTCCCCACCGGGTCACGGCGTCCGAAGATCGCGGTCGTAGCGCGCCCGACCGACACCGGCTACGAGCTCGAGGCGCGGGTGCCGTGGTCGGAGATCGGGCGGTCGGTGCCTCCGGCGCGCGGCGAGGTCCTCGGGTTCAACGTCAACGTCAGCGACGCGCGCGGCTCGGGCGCCGACTGGGTGCTGCGCACCATGCTGAGCAGCAACCCGAGCCGCTCGGGCGCCAACCAGAACCACCCCGGCACCTGGCAGACCCTCGCCCTCGGCGACTCGGGGTGAGCGTGTCCGGCCGCCTGCACGCCCTGCTCGTCGGGGTCGACGCGTACCCGCCGCCGGTCCCGGCGCTGCAGGGCTGCGTCAACGACGTCACGGTCTTCGCCGAGGTCCTGCGACGCCGTGTCGGCGACGACGCCCTCGACCTCCTCGTCGTGACCGACGCCGCGGCGACCCGCGAGCGCGTCACGGCCGCCTTCACCGAGCACCTGGGCCGGGCCGGCCCCGAAGACACCGCCCTGTTCTACTTCAGCGGCCACGGGTCGCAGCAGGACACACCCCCGGAGCTGTGGTCGATCGAGCCGGACCACCGGAACGAGACGATCGTCTGCGTCGACAGCCGCTCGGACGGCGGGTGGGACCTCGCCGACAAGGAGGTGGCCACCCTCGCCGCGGACGTCGCCGCGTCCGGGTGCCACCTGCTCGTCGTCCTCGACTGCTGCCACTCCGGCGGCGGCACGCGCGACGTGGACGAGGTGGTGCGCCTGGCCCCGGAGGACCGTCGGGTGCGCCCGGCGAGCTCGTTCCTGCCGGGCGTGGTCGCGGCCTCGGACGCTGGGCCCCCGATGCGTGGGGTCCCTCGGTGGGCGACGCCGGCCGCTCGGCACGTGCTCCTGGCCGCCTGCCGGTCCTCGGAGAAGGCCCGCGAGGTCACGGTCCTCGGGCGCCAGCGTGGGGTGATGTCAGCGGCCCTCGAGGCGACGCTGCTCGCCTCGGACGGCCGCCCCTCCTACCGCGACGTGCTGCGCGCCGTCACCGCCGAGGTGCTCGGACGCGTCGAGGAGCAGCACCCGCAGCTCGAGAGCACCGACGCCTCCGACCTCGACCGTCCCTTCCTCGGCGGCGCCCTGCCGGCGACCCCACGGCCGCTGACACTGAGTCGCCTGCCGGACGGGTGGTCGATCGACTCCGGGGCGGTCCACGGCGTGCCCGAGCCGATCGGCGACGACACGACCGAGCTCGCGGTCTACCCGCTGACCGGCGAGACGTCGGGGGCACCACTCGCCGTGGCGACGGTGACGCGCGTGCTCCCCGACCGCAGCCTCGTCACGCTCGACCCGGAGCTCGACGCCTCCTTCGTCTACCGTGCCGTTGTCACATCGATCCCCTTGCGTCCGTTGACCGTTCGCGTCACCGGTGACGACGTGGGAACCGCCGCCCTGAGGCGCGCCGCCGAGGAGGCCGACCACACGCTCGTCGACCTCGTCGACGCGGGCGAGCCCGGCGCGGACTCCCCCGGGCTCGTCGTGGAGTCGACACCCGGCGGGTTCGTCATCACCCGGCCCGGCGTGCCGCGTCCGCTCGTTCCCGTCGTGGCGGGCGCGGGGGGCGAGGAGCGCACCGTCGCGGCACTCGAGCACGTCGCACGCTGGCTGCGCCTGTCCACCCTGACCAACCCGGCCACCCACCTGCCCGCCGACGCCGTCCGCCTCGAGGTGAGCACCCCCGACGCCGGGGCCACCGCCCCCACGGGCGCCGGCGGCACGCTCGGCGTCACCTACACGGCCCAGGGGGCGCCCCGGTTCACGGTGACGGTGACGAACACGACCGACGCCCCGCTCTGGGCGGCGCTGCTCGACCTCACCGAGACCTACGGCATCTTCACCGACGCGTTCCCGGCAGGATCGGTGGCCCTCGGTCCCGGCGAGTCGACGGCGGTCGACCTCGTGGGCCAGGTGTCGGACGCGCTGTGGGAAGCCGGGACGGTGTCGGTGACCGATGTGCTCATGCTCGTCACGAGCACCCTCGAGTTCGACCCGCGCACCCTCGAGCAGGACGAGCTCGACGTCACGGCGCCGCCCGCCCCCGCGGGACCCGTGCGTGGTGTCGACGCGTCGGTCGCGCTCGGCACGAGCGACCCCGCGACGTCGCTCGACGGAGTGCTGCGCAGCGTCCGGACGCGCCGGGCCACCCCGGTCGCCCGGGCCTGGTCGGTGGCCGACTGGCGCACCGACACCGTCCGCGTCGTCACGACGCGGCCGCGCGCCTGAGCGACGCGGCCCGGCGCGCGGGCCTCAGTCCTCGGGCTCCCACTCGACGAGCCCGTCGAGGGGCCGGCGGTCGCCGTCGATGTCGAGCACGTCGACGGGCAGGCGCCCGTACATGAGCAGGACGAGGTCGCTCGCCGTGGCCGAGCCCGTGACGTCCGGCTGCCCGGCTCTCACGGCCCCGGCGAGGCGCTCGGCCCGGGCTCCCTCGGCCGACAGCTGCAGGCGCCACGCCGCGCCCTCGGTGGCCCGGTAGACGACCGTCGCCGACTCGTACGGCCACGGGCTCGTCGTCGCGACGCACGTCGACAGGAACTCCTCGACGCCGTCCAGCGCCACCTCGCGCGGCAGCGGCACCGGCTCGCCGACAGCGGCCTGCGCGTCCCACGTGTGGACCGCGACCTCCTGCAGCTGGTGCCGGGCGACCGCCCCGCTCGACTGCGGCGACTGCGACCTGGTCCACCACGTCCAGCACGGCCGGTCCGGACCCGCCTCGCGGAGCGCGTCGAGCAGCTGCTGCGTCGACGTCGCGAGCCAGGCGTCCAGGGCCGCGCGCTCGCGGGGCGCGGTGGCCTCCTCGGGATCGGGCTGGACGCGTCCGGTCGCGGCGGCGCCGAGGGCGACCGTGGCGGCCCACGACCGGCGCCCCGCGCCGATGTGCTGGGCGAGGTCGGCGAGCGTCCACCCCGGGCAGGAGGGCACCGGGGCGTCGAGGTCGGGCGCGGACGCGATGACGGCGCGGAAGGCGGTCGCCCGCTCGTCGATGAGACGCAGCAGGTCGGGGAGTTCGAGGGTGGGGTGCACGAGGGATGTCTAGCAGTCCGGGCCGTACCGGCCCAGTGGTTTTCGCCTCTGCGCCGCAAGGCCGCACCTGCAGGACAGGCGCTGAGGGGAGCCGTCGGCTCCGCTGCGCTCCGCCGCCTCCCGAGTCCCCCCATACACATCCGGAAATGAGAGAAAGACCGGACGAAAAGCGTGTCCGGTCTTTCTCTCATTTGTGGAGCTGAGGGGACTCGAACCCCTGACCCCCTGCATGCCATGCAGGTGCGCTACCAGCTGCGCCACAGCCCCTTTCGGGTGTCGTCTCCGTGAGGCGACTGCGTAACCATAGCGGGTTCCGCGCCCCGATCCCAAATCCGGTGGTGGAGCGACCGATCCGGGCAGACCGGGTCACGCAGGACACTCCGCGGAGCCGCCCTCAGACGGTCCAGGGACCCAGGTTCCAGCCGCTGATGCGCCACCGGGTGAGCGCCGAGAAGCTCTTGGAGACCTCGACGAGCTCGATCCAGTGGCAGTTGTCGAGGCCCCGGAACACGGTGTCGGAGACGTCCTGGTCCAGGCCCACGAGGTCACTCGCGGCGACGCGGGCCGACACCCCGTGCGCGACGACGACGGCCGTCTGGCCGGGCTCTAGCGCGTCGGCCACCTCGCGCAGCGCCGCACCCGCGCGCACGGCGACGTCGGCGCGGGTCTCCCCCGTGACACCGCGCGGGGCGTCCTCACCGCGGTCGAGGGCCGCGACGACATCGGGGTACTGCTCACGCACGTCGTCGGCGTGCATGCCCTGCCACTGCCCGACGTGCACCTCCCGCAGCCGCTCGTCGAGGCGCACCGTCCGACCGGTCAGCTCCGCGATGGCCTCTGCCGTCGACGCGGCCCGCTGGAGGTCGCTGGAGATGACGAGAGCCGGCTCATACGCCGCCAGGTGCGGCGCCGCGGCCTGCACCTGGGCGCGTCCCCGGTCCGACAGGGGGGTGTCCTTGTGCCCCTGCCAGACGCGGGCCGCGTTGTCGACGGTCTCGGCGTGGCGGACCAGGACGATGCGCCGTGGCGCAGGACGGTCGGCGCTCACGCCTCGTCCGACGCGGGCCGGGCCGGCGCGTCGACGTGCGTGAGGTCGATCTCGGGGCAGTCCTTCCAGAGGCGCTCGAGGGCGTAGTACTCGCGCTCCTCCTCGTGCTGGACGTGCACGATGATGTCGCCGAAGTCGATGAGGACCCAGCGGCCCTCACGCTCGCCCTCGCGACGGATCGGCTTGCTGCCGAGCTCGCGGAGGCGGTCCTCCACCTCGTCGACGATGGCGCCCACCTGGCGCTCGGAAGCGGCCGAGGCGATGACGAAGACGTCGGTCAGCGGCATCTGCTCGCTGACGTCGATCGCGACGACCTTCTCGGCGATCTTCTCCTCTGCCGCGGCGGCGGCCGCCTTGGCGAGCTGGAGCGAACGGTCTGCTGCGGTCACTGGTCTCCTTGTGGTGCGCCGGCGAGCTCGGGCTGCGCGGGCAGTCCCGAGTAGAGCCGGTACTTGTTGATGTACTGGACGACGCCGTCCGGGACGAGGTACCAGACCGGCTCGCCCCCCGCCACGCGCGCGCGGCAGTCGGTGGAGCTGATGGCCATGGCCGGCACCTCCTGGAGCGTCACGCGGTGCTCGGGCAGGCCCTTGTCGGACAGCTCGTGCCCGGGGCGCGTGACGCCGATGAAGTGGGCGAGGTCGAAGAGGAGCTCGGAGTCCTTCCACGACAGGATCTCGGCGAGCGCGTCGGCGCCGGTGATGAAGAACAGCTCGGCGCCCGGGCGCTCGGCCCGGATGTCACGCAGGGTGTCGATCGTGTACGTCGGTCCGGGGCGGTCGATGTCGACGCGGCTCACGGTGAAGCGGGGGTTGCTGGCCGTCGCGATGACGGTCATGAGGTAGCGGTCCTCGGCGGGCGAGACGTCCTGGGCGGCCTTCTGCCAGGGCTGCCCGGTGGGGACGAAGACGACCTCGTCGAGGCCGAACAGCGACTGGACCTCGCTCGCGGCGACGAGGTGGCCGTGGTGGATCGGGTCGAACGTCCCACCCATGACGCCGAGGCGCATGCTCAGTGGTGCGGTCCGTTCGGGTCGACGCCGGCACCCGGGGCGCCGTGCTGCCGGCGGCGGTTCTGGGCCACCTTGTAGGCGGTGTTGCGGAAGCTCCACGTGATCCCGAGGAGGACGAGGAACACCGAGAAGGCGATGAGGAAGTAGGCGATCACCGGCATGGGAAGCTCGCGGGTGGCCTCCTGGGTCTCGGCGGCCAGGGCGAGGACACGATCAGACATGGGGTCAGCCTATCGTCCGCGCCCGGTGCAGCCACGCGTGCCCGACCGAGCCGAACGGCTCGTCCCCCCGGGCGACGGCCGCGAGGACGGTGTCGCGGGTGGCCTCGGCGAGCGCCACGACCTCGGGCGGGTAGCCGAGGCTGACCCGGTGCTCGTCGAACTCGTCCTCGTCGTCGACGTAGAGGTGCCCCTCGCGGGTGAGGACGACGTCGAGGTCGAGGTCGACCATCGTCACCTCCCACTCGGGCCCCTCGGTACCCCAGTGGTCCAGGGCCGGGTCGCGGCGCTGCCAGCGCGGCACGGTCGTCATGTCGACGTAGACGGAGATCTCCTTGTCGTCCGGGTAGAACCCGGCTGCCCAGCCGCCGTCGTGCGGGGCGAGCGACACCCAGTCGTGCTCCCCGAAGAAGTCCGCGCCCGGGCGGACGCAGCGGGTGCCGGGCGGTGCGTACCACCAGTGGCCGTGCTCGTCGGACCCTACGTACACGCCGGTCCACTGCCAGTGGGGACGCTCTCCCCACTTCGTGAAACGACCGGCGACGGGGGTGCCGGGGGCCAGGCCGCCCGGTGGCGGCTCGTCGGTGGGATGTCTCACCCGGGCACGCTAGCGCCGCCCGCGCGTGCGCGCGACAGCGCGGGCACAGCGAGCTGACAGGGGGCACCCATCGGCGGCCGTACCCTTGTTCGCATGGTTCCCGAGCTGTCCGTGGTCATCCCGATGTACAACGAGGAGGAGGTGCTCCCCCTCCTCGTGCAGCGGCTACGCCCGATCCTCGACGGGCTCGGCTCGCCGTACGAGGTCGTCGCGGTCGACGACGGCAGCAAGGACCTCACGGCGGCGCTCCTGCAGCGCTACCACCGCGAGTGGCCGCAGCTGCGGGTCCTGCGCCTGCGCGCGAACGCCGGGCACCAGGCCGCGATCTCGGCGGGGCTCGTCAGCGCCCTCGGCGACTACGTCGTGACGATCGACGCCGACCTTCAGGACCCGCCAGAGATCATCCCCCAGATGCTCGCGGCGGCGAAGGACGACGGCGTCGACGTCGTCTACGGCGTGCGCAACGACCGCTCCACCGACACGTGGTTCAAGCGGGTCTCGGCCCAGTCGTTCTACCGGCTCATCCAGCTCATGTCCCCGACGAGCGCGCACGCCGACGCGGGCGACTACCGCCTCATGTCGCGGGCCACGGTCGACGCGATCAACAGCCTCCCGGAGCACAACCGCGTGCTGCGCTTCATCGTGCCGGCGCTGAACTTCCCGTCCGACACCGTCGAGTACAAGCGCGAGGAACGCGCGGCGGGCGACTCGAAGTACCCCCTGATCAAGATGATCAAGCTCTCGCTCGACTCGCTCACCGGCTTCTCGACGGCGCCGCTGCGGGTGGCGACCTTCGCCGGGTTCGCCGGTGCGGTCCTCGCGGTGCTGCTCTTCCTCTACACGCTCGTCGCGCGCGCCCAGGGCCACACCGTGGCCGGCTGGACCTCCACCGTCGCGATCGTCTCGGGCGTCGGCGCGGTGCAGCTGGTCTGCGTCGGCATCCTCGGCGAGTACATCGGGCGGATGTACGCGCACATGCAGGGCCGGCCGACCTACTTCATCGCCTACGACTCGATGACGGCGGCCACCGCCGGGCACGGCCCGACCGACACGCCCCTGCCGGCGCAGCCCTCAGACGCCCACCTCGTGGCGCACCCGGCCGACGCGTCGGTGCACGTCTCGGCGGTCTCGGCGGACGCGGCTGATGCGTCGGTGCCGGTCACGCCCGACACTGCGGGCCACGTGGCGCCCGCCGGCGACGGGCACCCCTCGGCGCAGGCGGGTCAGCTGCGCGGCTGAGCCCGCACAAGGAGGCTGACGCCGGGCAGCCCGCCGACCGGCAGGTACCGCTCGGCGGTGATGATGGCGCGCAGTCCGAGGTTGACCACGGGGTTGAGGTCCTCGAGGTCCGAGCCCGAGCTCGTCCGGCGCCGCATCGCGACGACGGGGCGCAGCAGCACGTTCCACGACCGCACGTCGGCGACCTCGAAGCCGCCCCGGTCGAGCAGGTCGACCAGGCCCTCCCGGGTGTAGCGCCGCACGTGGTCGACGGCGACGTCGTGGCTCGACCACAGGCGCGGGTCGGCCGGGACCGCCACGAGGTAGGTGCCACCCGGGCGCAGGATGCGACGCACCTCGGCCACCGCCGCGTCGTCGTCCTGGAGGTGCTCGAGGACGTCGAAGGCGACGACGAGGTCGAGCGAGTCGGAGGCCAGCGGCAGGTTCGTCGCGTCGCCGCGCAGCGTGGCCAGCCCCCGCTCGTGGGCGACCGCCGCGCCGTCCGCGCCGTACTCGAGCGCCACTGCGTCCCAGCCGTGCTCACGCAGAACTCGGGTGTTGCCCCCTCCCGCGGCGCCGATGTCGATGGCGCGTCCGGGAGCGAGACCGGTGATGGCACGGGCGAGCAGGTGACGCCGCTCCCGGTACCACCAGTGCTCGTCCTCGAGCTGGGCGAGCTTGCGGACCTCGGTGCCTTCCATGACGGCACATCATGCCATCCGGGTCGCCGCGCGAGACCCCGGTGGTCGGGCGGTTGCGCTGATCCCACGAAGTCGGCAGCGGGCTCCCACCGCCGGCGCAGGAACCGCTCAGCGGACGTGCCCGTCGCCCTCCACGACCCACTTGGTCGTCGTCAGCTCGGGCAGGGCCATGGGGCCGCGGGCGTGCAGCTTCTGGGTCGAGATGCCGATCTCGGCGCCGAAGCCGAACTCCCCGCCGTCGGTGAACCGGGTGCTGGCGTTGACCATGACGGCGGCGGCGTCGACCTCGGCGGTGAACCGCCGTGCGGCGCCCCGGTCCTCGGTGACGATCGCCTCGGTGTGCCCGGTGCCGTACCGGCGGATCCGGTCCATCGCCTCGTCGAGGTCGTCGACGACGGCTACGCTCATCTCCAGGCCGTGCCACTCCGTGCCGAAGTCGGTCTCGGACGCGAGATCGTAGGCCGCGCCGGCGGCCTCGGCGTACTCGGACACCTCGGGCGCGACGTGCAGGCGCACGCCGGCGCCGGCGAGGTCGGTCAGCGTCTTGGGCAGGAAGTCGGCGGCGACGGCGCGGTGCACGAGGAGTGACTCGGCGGCGTTGCAGACGCTCGGGCGGTGCGTCTTGGCGTTGAGGGTGATGGCGCGCGCCTTGTCGAGGTCGGCCGCGCGGTCGACGTACACGTGGCAGACGCCGACGCCGGTCTCGATGACGGGCACGGTGGACTCGGTGACGACGGTCTGGATGAGGTCGGCGCCCCCACGCGGGATGACGAGGTCGACGCGCCCGCGAGCGGTCATGAGGGCCCGCGCGGCATCGCGGCCGCCCTCCTCGAGGAGGTTGACGGCGTCGGCCGGGAGCCCTTGCGCCGCGAGGGAGCCGCGGAGCGCCTCGACGAGCGCGTGGTTGGTGCTCGCGGCGGCCGACCCGCCGCGGAGGATGACCGCGTTGCCGGACTTCAGGGCGAGCCCGGCGGCGTCGACGGTGACGTTGGGGCGGGCCTCGTAGATCATCCCGATGACGCCCATCGGCACCCGTACCTGGCGGATCTGCAGGCCGTTGGCAAGCGTCGAGCCGCGGACGACCTCGCCGACCGGGTCGGGCAGCGCCGCCACGTCGCGCAGGGCCTGGGCCACTGCGGCGACGCGCTGCCCGTCGAGGCGCAGGCGGTCCTGCAGGCTCTCGGACATCCCGGCCTCGCGGCCGCGGGCGAGGTCCTCGGCGTTGGCCGCGACGATGGCCGTGGTGGCGGCGTCGACGGCGTCGGCGAGGGCGAGCAGGGCGGCGTCCTTCTCGGCCCGTGACATGAGGGCGAGCCGGCGGGAGGCGACGCGTGCGCCGTCGGCCACGTGTGCCACGTGCTCGACGACGGCGGGGTCGATCGTCCGTTCCATGGTCCAAGGGTAGGTCGGCGCCACGTCGGCCCTCGCCCCGTTTCCGCGGGCTGGACGACGGCCCGGCCCCGGGTGCTCAGTCGAAGACGCTGCTGTAGGCGTTGAGGGCCGGCTGGCCGCCGAGGTGGGCGTAGAGCACGGTGGAGTCCTTCGGGATCTCCCCCGACGTGACGAGGTCGACGAGCCCTGCCATCGACTTCCCCTCGTAGACGGGGTCGATGATCATCCCCTCGAGCCGGCCGGACAGCCGGATCGCCTCCACGGTCGAGGCGACCGGGACGCCGTAGAGGTCGCCGGCCCAGCCCGCAAGGACGGTCACCTCGTCGTCGCGCAGGTCGCGCTCGAGGCCGATGAGCGCAGCCGTGTGTGCGGCGATGCGCCCGACCTGGTCGCGGGTCTTCTCGAGGGTGGCCGACGCGTCGATGCCGATGACCCGCCGCGGGCGTCCACCGGCGTCCTCGAGGGCGGCGAAGCCGGCGATCATGCCGGCGTGGGTCGAGCCGGTGACGGTGCACACGACGATCGTGTCGAAGAAGACGCCGAGGTCCCGCTCCTGCCCGGCCACCTCGTACGCCCAGCTCGCGAAGCCGAGTCCACCGAGGCGGTGCTCCGACGCGCCGGCCGGGATCGCGTACGGGTGACCGCCTGCCTCCTCGACCTCGGCGATGGCCTCCTCCCACGAGGGGCGGATGCCGATGTCGAAGCCGTGCGGGTCGAGCCGGACGTCGGCGCCCATGATGCGCGAGAGCAGGATGTTGCCGACGCGGTCGTTGACCGGGTCGTCCCAGTCGACCCACCGCTCCTGCACGAGCCGGCAGCCGAGGCCGAGCTTCGCCGCGACGGCGGCGACCTGCCGCGTGTGGTTGCTCTGGTAGCCGCCGATCGAGACCAGGGTGTCGGCACCACTCGCGAGCACGTCGGGCACGATGTACTCGAGCTTGCGGGTCTTGTTGCCGCCGAAGGCCAGGCCGCTGTTGACGTCCTCCCGCTTGGCCCAGACGTCGGCGCCGCCAAGGTGGGCCGTGAGGCGGTCGAGCCGGTGCACCGGGCTGGGGCCGAAGGTCAGCGGGTAGCGCTCGAAGTCATGGATCGACACGATGGATCTCCTTGCAGGTCAGGCGTTCTCGGACTCGAGGGTCTCGATGAGGGGGCGGAGGGTCTCCCAGGTCTCGTGGGCCACGTCGGCGGCGGCCGCGGCGTCGCCGGCCGCACACCGGTCGATGATCCGCTCGTGGAGGGCGACGGACGCGCGGCCCGGGAGCGAGCCGAACCGGAGCCGCTCGAGGCGGCGCAGCACGGGCGTGAACTGGTCGAGGACGCTCTCGACGGCGGCGTTCGCCGCGGCCCGCACGGCGACGGTGTGGAAGGCGTCGTCGGCGGTCACGGCAGCCTCGGCGTCGCCCCGGCGCAGCGCATCGGCGAAGCGGTCGTTGGCCTCCCGCATGGCCTCGAGGTCGGCGGGCCCGAGCTGCGGCACCGCCTGTTCGACGGCGAGCCGGTGCATCGAGGCGACGACGGCCTGCGCGTCGCGGATGGCGCGTGCGTCGAGGGTGGCGACCGTCGTCGACCGGCCCGGGGCCGCGTGGACCAGCCCCGCCTGGCCGAGGCGCAGCAGCGCCTCGCGCACGGGCGTGCGGCTCACCCCGAGCCACGCGGCGAGGTCCTGGTCGCGCAGGCGCTCCCCCGGCGTCAGGGTGCCGTCGACGATGGCGTCGCGCAGGCGCTGGTGCACGTCGTCGCGCAGGAGCGGTCGCGGCGCGAGGGACTCGCTCGGGATCGGCATGCAATATATTGCACATCGCTCGGCTCGCGGTGTCAACGACGACCTGCCGGACGTGGACACCGCACCCGGGCGGGCACACGCGTCACTACAGTCGAGCCGTGTCTCCCCGATCCGTCATCGCCACCGCCCGGCGCCTCGTCGTCAAGGTCGGGTCGAGCTCGCTGACGGGTCCGGACGGCGGCATCGACCACGACCGGCTCGTCGCCCTGTCCGACGCCCTCGCCCGACGCCACGGCGACGGCACGCAGGTCGTGCTCGTCAGCTCCGGCGCCATCGCCGCCGGCATCCACCCGCTGCGCCTCGGCACGCGTCCGCGCGACCTCGCAACCCAGCAGGCCGCGGCGTCGGTCGGCCAGGGCGCCCTCCTCGCCGGCTACACGGCGGCCTTCGGCCGGCACGACATCACCGTCGGGCAGGTGCTGCTCACCGCCGACGACGTGACGCGTCGGACCCACTACGCCAACGCCCGCCGCACCCTGGAGCGCCTCCTCGACCTCGGCGTCCTGCCCATCGTCAACGAGAACGACACCGTGGCCACCTCGGAGATCCGCTTCGGCGACAACGACCGGCTCGCGGCCCTCGTGGCCCACCTCATCGACGCCGACGCCCTCGTGCTGCTCTCCGACGTCGACGCGCTCTACGACGGCCCGCCCACGCGCCCCGGCACCACCCGCATCCCGCTCGTCCGCGGCCCCGAGGACCTCGTCGGCGTCGAGATCGGCGGGAGCGGGTCGAAGGTCGGCACCGGCGGCATGACGACGAAGATCGAGGCGGCACGCATCGCCACCGCCGCGGGCGTCGTCACGACCGTCACCGCGGCCGACCGCGTCGTGCAGGTGCTCTCCGGCGACGACGTCGGCACCGTCTTCCTGCCCATCGGCGTGCGCGGTCGCTCGCGCCGCCTCTGGCTCGAGCACGCGACGACGGCACGCGGGCGGCTCGTCGTCGACGACGGCGCCGTCGCGGCCCTCGTGCACCGCAAGAAGTCGCTGCTGCCCGCCGGCATCGTCGCCGTGGAGGGCACCTTCCACGAGGGCGACCCCGTCGACGTCTGCGGGCCCGACGGCACGGCCGTGGCCCGCGGCCTCGTCAACTACGACTCCGCCGAGCTGCCCGCGCTCCTCGGCCGCTCGACGCGCGAGCTGGCCCGCGACCTCGGCCCCGAGTACGAGCGCGAGGTCATCCACCGCGACGACCTCGTCGTGCTCTAGGCGAACTCAAGAGGACACGACAGAAGCGGCCACGCGTCCGGGTGGGCGCGTGACCGCTTCTGCGACAGAGCTGCTCGAGCTGCTCGCCGTGCTCAGTGCTGCGTCGCGGTCTCCGCGCCGACACCGGTGAGCGAGCGGACCTCCATCTCCGCGTACTTCGCGGCGTTGAACTCCCGGCTCGTCACCGTCCCGATGTACCCGAGCAGGAAGCCGAGCGGGATCGAGATGATCCCCGGGTTGTCGAGCGGGAACCAGTGGAAGTCGACGCCCTGGAGCATCGAGGGGCTCTTGCCCGTCGCGGGGTCGATGGGCTTGCCCGACACCACCGGCGAGAACACGATGAGCGTGATCGCGCTGACGAGACCGCCGTAGATCGACCACAGCGCGCCCCGGGTGTTGAACCGCTTCCAGAACAGCGAGTAGAGGATCGTCGGCAGGTTCGCGCTCGCCGCGATGGCGAAGGCGAGGGCGACGAGGAACGCGATGTTCTGGCCCAGGGCGAAGATGCCGCCGACGATCGCGATGGCGCCGAGGACGAGCGCCGACATCCGCGCGACCTTGACCTCCTCCTCCGGCGTCGCCTTCCCGTGCTTGACGACGGTGTTGTAGATGTCGTGCGACAGCGACGCGCTCGCGGTGATGGTCAGGCCGGCGACGACCGCGAGGATCGTCGCGAAGGCCACCGCCGAGATGATCCCGAGGAGGATCTCGCCACCGAGGTGGAACGCGAGCAGCGGTGCTGCCGAGTTGACGGCCCCGGGCGCGGCCTTGATCTCCTTGGCCCCGACGAGCTCGGCGGCACCGAAGCCGAGGACGAGGGTGAACAGGTAGAAGATGCCGATGAGCCAGATCGCCCAGACCACCGAGCGGCGGGCCTCGCGCGAGGTCGGCACCGTGTAGAACCGCATGAGCACGTGCGGCAGGCCGGCCGTGCCGAGCACGAGGGCCATGGCCAGGGAGATGAAGTCGATCGGGTTCTTGTACTGCAGGCCCGGCGCGAGCAGGTCGCGCGTGCTGCCGTCGGCGGCCTTGGGGGCCGAGGCGGCGGCGTCACCGAGCAGCTGGCTGAGGTTGAAGCCGAACTGGCCGAGGACCCAGAGCGTCATGATGCCGGCGCCGATGATGAGCAGTACGGCCTTGATGATCTGCACCCACGTCGTGCCCTTCATGCCGCCGTAGATGACGTAGAAGATCATGATGAGGCCGACGACGGCGATGACGACACGCTGGCCGACCGCCCCCTCGACACCGAGCAGCAGTGCGACGAGGCCACCGGCGCCTGCCATCTGGGCGAGCAGGTAGAAGAACGACACGACGAGCGTCGAGATCGCCGCCGCGATGCGGACCGGGCGCTGGCGCAGCCGGAAGCTGAGCACGTCGGCCATCGTGTACTTGCCGACGTTGCGCAGCAGCTCGGCGACGAGCAGCAGCGCGACGAGCCAGGCGACGAGGAAGCCGATCGAGTAGAGGAAGCCGTCATAGCCGTTGAGGGCGATGGCTCCCGCGATGCCGAGGAAGCTCGCCGCCGACAGGTAGTCGCCCGCGATGGCGATGCCGTTCTGGCGGCCGGTGAAGGCGCGGCCGCCGGCGTAGTACTCCGCGGCGCTGCGGTTGTTGCGCGAGGCGCGGATGACGATGGCGAGGGTGACGACGACGAACAGGGCGAAGATGCCGATGTTGATCGCCGGGTTGCCGACCGTGGTGGCGGCGGGGGCGAAGGTCGCGACGGCGCTCACTGGTGGTGCCCTCCCATCTTCTGGGCGAGGGCCTCCGCGGCCGGGTCGAACTCCCGGTCGGCCCAGCGCGCGTAGTACATCGTGATGACGAAGGTGGAGACGAACTGGAGGAGGCCGAGGATGAGGCCCCACGTGATGTTGCCGAAGACGCGCGTGGCCATGAAGTCCTTGGCGAACACGGCGAGGAGGACGTAGAGGAAGTACCACGCGAGGAACAGCGCGGTCAGGGGGAACACGAAGCGGCGGAACTTGGTTCGCAGCTCGGCGAACTCGGCCGACTCCTGCATGGCGACGTTCGGGTCGACGTTCGGGTCGTCGGCCACGCGCTCTGGAGCTTCTTTGCTCACTGGCCACCTCCTGTGGTGGGTGATCGGGCGAGTGCCACCGTAGGAGCGTGGGCACCTGCCCGGAGGCCTCAGCGCGGCAGGCGTCGCCGAGCGGCCGAGGTCGTCGCCGTGCGCGGACTCAGCCGCGACGAGCGGTCGCGTTCGCGCGATGAGCGGTCGAGCCGACGGGGTGGAACGGCCCGCGGTCGAGGTGCAGGTGCTCGGGCGCGTGCAGCCGGACCATCGTGCGGGCGACGTGCTCGGGTCGGCGCGAGCGCGTCGCGAGCGAGGCGAGCACCATCGTCGCGAACGCCACCGGCACGGTGACGGCGGCCGGCTGGCTCATGAGGACGCCGAGCCGGCCGTCGGTCGCGATGCCGAAGGTCGTCGCGACGACCGACGCCATCGACAGCCCTCCCCCGACGACGAGCCCGCAGATCGCCCCCGGCGCGGTGAGCCCGCGCCACCAGATGCCGAGCACGAGCATCGGGCAGAACGTCGAGGCCGCGACGGCGAACGCCAGCTCGACCGCGTGCGCCACGGGCACACCTGCGGAGGCGACGGTGAGCAGGACTGCGAGGACGACGGCGAGCACGGTGGAGACGCGGAAGGAGGCGATGCCCTGGCGGTGACCGGAGCCCCACCGGACGAGGTCCTGGCTCAGCACGCCGGCCACCGACACCACGAGGCCCGTCGACGTCGACAGGAAGGCCGCGAAGGCGCCCGCGGCGAGCAGGGCCGTCAGCCCCTGGGCCGCGGCCCCGTCGAGCAGCCGGCTCGGCAGCTCGAGCACGACCGAGTCGGTGCGCCCGCTCGCGACGAGGTCTCCCGCGACGTGGCGGCCGAGCACGCCGTAGAGCACCGGCAGCAGGTAGAACCCGGACAGCAGCGTCAGGACGACGAGCGTCGTGCGGCGCGCGGCGCGCCCGTCACGGTTGGTGTAGAACCGCACGACGACGTGCGGCAGCCCCATGGTGCCGAGGAACGTCGCGAGCACGAGCGAGTACGTCAGGTAGAGGGCGTTCGGTCCACGCAGCGGCTCGACCCAGTCGGCGACGTCGACGGCCGCGACGACGGTCGCGGGGTCGCGCCGGGCGAACGCCCCGACGAGGAAGAAGAGCGGCGTCAGCAGCGCGACGAGCTTGAGCCAGTAGTGGAACGCCTGCACGAGCGTCACGCTGCGCATCCCGCCGGGCAGGACGCTGAGGCACACGACGAACGCGACGGCGAACTGCCCGACCCACGACGGCGCACCGGTCAGGGTGCGCAGCGTCAGGCCGGCCCCCTGGAACTGCGGGATGAGGTAGAGCATGCCGATGCCGACGACGAGCAGGCTCGACAGGCGCCGGGCCGGCAGCGACTCGAGGCGCAGCTGGGCGAAGTCGGGCAGCGTGTAGGCGCCCGACCGCCGCAGGGGCGCGGCGACGAAGACGAGCAGCAGCAGGTAGCCGGCGGTCCACCCGACCGGCAGCCAGAGCATGTCGACGCCGCGCGCGAGGATGAGCCCGGCGACACCGAGAAAGCTTGCGGCTGAGAGGTACTCACCGCTGATCGCCGACGCGTTGAGGATCGGGCTCACCCCGCGCGAGGCGACGTAGAAGTCGCTCATGGTGCGCGACAGGCGCAGCCCGAACGCCCCGACGGCCAGCGACGCGACCGACACGACGACCACGGCGACGACACCCACGACGCTGTTCACGGCCGGCCCTCAGCGCCCGTCGAGCAGGTCGCTGAAGCTCTCCTCGTTGCGCTCGGCCAGGCGCACGTAGACCCTGCCGAGCCCGATGATCTCGGCGAAGGCGACGAGCGTGAGCAGGACCCACGGCAGGGGGACGTCGAGCACGTCGGCGCGGCCGATCGCGGGCCACGCGTGCAGGACGAGCGGCAGCGCTCCGAGGGTCGCGGCGAGCACCGCGGCCACACCGAGCGCGAGCCGCAGCTGGCTGCGCATGAGCGAGGTGATGTACACCTCGCCGAGCGTGGTCTGTTCGTCGATCTCCGAGGCGATCGACGTCGTGCGCGTCCGGGCGGCCGCGGTGCGTGGGCTCGTGACGCGCACCCGCGCCGGTGGCGCCGACGCGGGTGCCGACGCGGGTGCCGACGCCGGTGCCGACGCCGGTGATGACGCCGGTGCCGACGCCGCGCCGGGGCCGTCCTGCGGTGCGTCGGGGGTCACGTCCGCCCCCGCGGCTGGGCCCGGCCGGCGAGCAGGTCGCGCAGCGCGCGGGTGTGCCGCCGGCTCACGACGAGCTCGTGCCCGCCGACGACGACGGTCGTGCGCCCGCCCTCGGTGCGCCACTCGCTGATGTGGGCGAGCGACACGAGCGAAGACCGGTGGATCCGCACGAACCCGGCGTCGCGCCACTGGTCGGCGAGCGTCGTCAGCGGCACACGCACGAGGTGGCTTCCCGATGCCGTGTGCAGCCGTGCGTAGTCGCCCTGCGCCTCGACGTAGAGCACCTCCGAGCGCGCGACGAGGCGGCTCACCCCGGCCAGCTCTACGACGATGCTCTCGTCCGGGGCCGGCGGCGCCGCCGCCTCGCCCTCCACGCGACGCACCACCTTGCGGACGGCCTGGTCGAGGCGGTCGTCGCGCACCGGCTTGAGCACGTAGTCGACGACGTTGAGCTCGAAGGCGTCGACGGCGTGCTGCTCGTGGGCCGTGACGAAGACGACCGGCGGCTGGGCCGTGAACCGGGACAGGACGCGCGCGAGGTCGAGGCCGCTGAGCCCCGGCATCTGCACGTCCATGAAGATCGCGTCGACGGTCTGCTCGTGCAGCACCCGCAGCGCCGCCTCCCCCGACTGCGCCGGCAGCACCTCGCCGACGCACTCGTGCCGGCCGAGCATCCAGACCAGCTCGTCGAGGGCCGGCGCTTCGTCGTCGACGGCCAGCACCCGCAGCGTCGTGGGGGTCATACGTGCACTCCGGGGCGGAACTTCGGCAGCCGGACGACGACCTTCGTGCCGGCGCCCTGGGCGGTCTCGACGACGAGACCGTACTCGTCGCCGTACGCGGCGCGCAGCCGCTCGTCGACGTTGGCCAGGCCCACCGAGTCGCTCGCCGGGTCGCCGGCGAGCACGCGGGCCACCCGCGCGGGGTCCTCCCCGACGCCGTTGTCCTCGATCGTCACGACGCACTCCTGGTCGACGTCCTGGGCCAGGATGCTGATCTCCCCCGGCCCGGCGCGGCCCTCGATGCCGTGGCGCACGGCGTTCTCCACGAGCGGCTGCAGGCACAGGAAGGGCACGACGACCGGCAGCACCTCGGGCGCGACGCGCAGCGTCACCGTGAGGCGGTCGCCGAAGCGGGCCTTCTCGATGACGAGGTAGGCCTCGATCGAGCGCAGCTCCTCGGCGAGCGTCGTGAACTCGCCGTGGCGACGGAAGGAGTACCGGGTGAACTCGGCGAGGTCGAGGAGCAGCTCGCGCGCTCGCTCAGGGTCGGTGCGCGTGAACGAGGCGATCGCGGTGAGCGAGTTGTACACGAAGTGTGGGCTGATCTGGGCCCGCAGCGCCCGCACCTCGGCCTCCATGAGGCGCGTCCGCGACGCGTCGAGCTCGGCGAGCTCGAGCTGGCCCGACACCCACCGGGCCACCTCGTTCGTCGCGCGGACCAGACCCGCCGAGGCCTGGTCGGTGAAGACCTGCAGCGTGCCGACGACCTTCTCCTCGACGTCGAGCGGGGCGACGACCGCCTGCCGCACGATGCACGACGGCTCGCCGCAGGCGACGTCGGGACCTCCGACCACGGCGGCCCGCCCGTGCTGCAGGGTTCCGGCAGCGATGACGACCGGCTGCTGGGCGTGGTGGGCCCGGCCGCCCTCCCACGCGAGCAGACGCGTCGTGTCGGTCATCGCGACGGCCGGCGCGCCGAGCAGCGAGCGCAGGTGCTTGAGCGAGCGCTCCGCCGCCTGCGGTGTCAGCCCGGCGCGCAGCGGCGGCGACGCGAGCAGGGCGGTGTGCAGCGTCCGGTACGCGGCCCGGTCGGCCTGCGTGCCGAGGTGACCGCGACGCAGCAGCGCGCCCCAGGTGCTCATGCGCACACCCTAGAGGCCGCGCGACCCCCGTGAGCGGGGCTCAGGCGTCGTCGGTGTCCTCGTCGCGCAGGTGCCACAGGCCCGAGCGGCGCTCGGCGTCGAGCTCCTCCTGCGTCGCGGCGCGCGCGGCGTAGCGGTCGCGCATCGCCTCGCGCTTCTCGTCGCGGGTCGGGCGGGAGGCGTCGTCGAGGCGAAGGTCGGTGCCGCGCACGCCGAGCAGCTCGGCGCCGGACTGCAGGGTCGGCTCCCAGTCGAAGACGACGGCGTCGTCGGTGGCGCCGATGACGACGGTGTCGCCCGCGACGGCGCCGACCTTGTACAGCCGGTCCTCGACGCCGAGGCGCGCGAGCCGGTCGGCGAGGTAGCCGACGGCCTCGTCGTTGCTGAAGTCGGTCTGGCGCACCCAGCGCACCGGGCGCTCACCGGTGACCCGGTAGAACGGGCCGTCGGGTCCGTTCTCCTTGGCCACGGTGAAGCCCTGGTCGTCGACCGAGCGCGGGCGCAGCACGACCCGCTTCGGGACGGCGGCCTCGGCCTCGATCTCCTTGCGGGCCTGCTCGACGTGGCGCGCCATGGCGAAGCCCAGCTCGTTCAGCCCCTGGTGGGCCACGGCCGAGACGATGAACACCTCGAGGCCGCGGGCCTCGAGGTCGGGCTTGACCATCTCGGCGAGCTCGCGCGCCTCGGGCACGTCGGCCTTGTTGAGCACGACGATGCGGGTGCGCTCGGCGATCGGGCGGCCGCCGAGGTCGGCGTCGGGCACGTAGAGCGACAGCTCGTTCTCGATGACGTCGAGGTCGGTCATCGGGTCGCGGCCGGGCTCGAGCGTCGCACAGTCGATGACGTGGACCAGCACGGAGCAGCGCTCGACGTGGCGCAGGAACTCCAGGCCCAGGCCCTTGCCCTCGTGGGCGCCTGGGATGAGGCCCGGGACGTCGGCGACGGTGAACCGGCTCGAGCCGGCTGTGACGACACCGAGGTTGGGCACGAGCGTCGTGAACGGGTAGTCGGCGATCTTCGGCCGCGCGGCGGACAGCACCGACACGAGCGAGGACTTGCCCGCGCTCGGGAAGCCGATCAGGGCGACATCGGCGAGCGTCTTCAACTCGAGGACGACGTCGATCTCCTCCCCCGGCTCACCCAGCAGCGCGAAGCCCGGCGCCTTGCGCCGCACCGACGACAGCGCCTTGTTGCCGAGGCCGCCGCGCCCGCCCCGCGCGATGACGTGCTCGGTACCCATCCCGACGAGGTCGGCGACGATCGCGCCCGACGCGTCCTTGACGACCGTGCCCTCCGGCACCGGCAGCACGAGGTCGGCGCCGTCGGCGCCGTTCTTCTCGTCGCCGGCGCCCGGGGCGCCGTTGCCGGCCTTGCGGTGCGGGTGGCGGTGGTAGTCGAGCAGCGTCGTGGACTGCGGGTCGACGCGCAGCACGACCGACCCGCCGTGACCACCGTTGCCGCCGTCCGGGCCGCCGAGCGGCTTGAACTTCTCACGGTGGACCGACGCGACGCCGTGCCCGCCGTTGCCGGCGGCCAGGTGCAGCACGACACGGTCGACGAAGGTCACTGCCATGGGAGGTCACTCTTCCAGTTCAGGGTGGGCCGGCGGCCTCCGCACGATCGGAGTGCCGGGTGGCCCGGGAAAGGCGGAAGGACGGGCCGCGCGGGCCCGCCCTTCCGGTACATCAGTGGTGATCGAGGCGATCACTCAGCGGCAGCGGTCTCCGGCTGCTCGATGTTGACGGTCTTGCGGCCGCGCTTGCTGCCGAACTTCACGGCGCCGGCGACGAGGGCGAACAGCGTGTCGTCGCCACCGCGACCGACGCCCTCACCCGGGTGGAAGTGCGTGCCGCGCTGACGGACGAGGATCTCGCCCGCGTTGACCTGCTGGCCGCCGAAGCGCTTGACGCCGAGTCGCTGTGCGTTCGAGTCGCGACCGTTGCGGGTCGAGGACGCACCCTTCTTGTGTGCCATGTCGTTGCTCCTTGTGAGGTCTGTGTGTCGGCCGGGTCAGGCGTCGATCGCGGTGATCTTGACCTGGGTCAGCGGCTGGCGGTGGCCCTGACGCTTCCGGTAGCCCGTCTTGTTCTTGTACTTCATGATCGTGATCTTCGGGCCCTTGGCGGCCTTCACGACCTCGGCCTTGACCGACGCCTTCGACAGCTTGGCGGCATCCGACGTGACGGTCGTGCCGTCGACGAGGAGCAGCGGCGCGAGCTCGACGGCGTCGCCGGGCTGACCCGTCACCTTGTCGATGAGCAGGACATCGCCCACCGAGACCTTCTCCTGGCGACCGCCAGCGCGAACAATCGCGTACACAGTGAAACTCACTCTCTTCGTTCAGGGGTGATCGCCGCTTTCGGAACCGGCCCGTCAACACGGGCCCGGTGGGCGCACCAAGGATCAAGGGTACCGGCAGGAGCGTGCTGCTCCAAACCGAGGTCAGGCGCCCTCGGCACCGCCGTCAGCGGTCGCCTTGGGCGGGCCGGCAGGAGCCACGACGCGGCCGCGGCGACGGCGTCCGCGCGCGGCGGGCGCCGGCTCCGGCGTCCGCTCGACAGCGGGCTCGGGCGTCGGCTCGGCAGCGGGCTCGGGCTGCTCGTCGACGGCACCGGGCACGTCGGACTCGAGCTCGACCGGGGTGCCCGCCTCGGCAGCCGCCGACGCGTCGGCGTCCTTCTCGGCGATCGGGGCGTCGTCGCCGCCCCACGGGCCGGAGTCCTCCGGGAAGGCATGCGGGTGGCCATCGGCGGACCGGCCCGACGTCGCCGCCCCGGCCGCCTGCCCGAGCTGCTCGAGCTGCTCGATCTGCTCGGCCGCGGTCGTCGCGCCCTTGATCGCGGCCGCGTGCGCGGCCGCGGCGATCTGGGCCGCGGTCGGCCCGGACGGCTTGTGGTCGGCGGCAGCGTCGTGGGCGGCCGGCGCCTGGGCGTTCGCGCCCTGGGATCCCTGGCCGGAGCCGCCCTGGTGGGCCGAGCCACCCTGACCACCCTGGTTGCCCTGGGTGCCCTGGGTGCCCTGACCGCCGGAGCCGCGCCCGCCACGCCGGCGGCTGTCGCCTGCCGGCTCGTGCTGGTGGGCACCCTTGTCGACGGGGTCGGTGGAGATGACGTAGCCGCGGCCGTTGCAGTGCTCGCACGTGTGCGAGAAGACCTCGATGAGGCCGGACCCGACGCGCTTGCGGGTCATCTGCACGAGCCCGAGCGAGGTGACCTCGGCGACCTGGTGCTTGGTCCGGTCGCGGCCCAGGCACTCGAGGAGGCGTCGCACGACGAGGTCGCGGTTGCTCTCCAGGACCATGTCGATGAAGTCGATGACGATGATGCCGCCGATGTCGCGCAGCCGCAGCTGACGAACGATCTCCTCGGCCGCCTCGAGGTTGTTCTTGGTGACGGTCTCCTCGAGGTTGCCGCCCGAACCGACGAACTTGCCGGTGTTGACGTCGACGACGGTCATCGCCTCGGTGCGGTCGATGACGAGCGAACCGCCTGAGGGCAGCCACACCTTGCGGTCCATGGCCTTGGACAGCTGCTCGTCGACGCGGTGGTGGGTGAAGAGGTCCTCCTCCGAGGTCCACTTCGTGACGCGGTCGGCGAGGTCGGGGGCCACAGCCGTGATGTACGGGTGGATCTCCTGCCAGGCCTGCTCGCCGGAGACGACCAGCTGCTTGAAGTCCTCGTTGAAGACGTCGCGGATGACGCGGACGGTGAGGTCGGGCTCGCCGTGCAGGAGCATCGGGGCCGATCCGCCGGTCGCGGAGCCGCTGCCGCCGTTCTTCTTCTTGCCCTTGCTCTTGCCGGCGCGCGGGGTGGAGCCGGCCTCGGCCTTGGCCTGGATGTCCTCCCACGTCGCGGTGAGGCGCTCGACGTCGGCGCGCAGCTCCTCCTCGCTCGCGCCCTCGGCGGCCGTGCGCACGATGACGCCCGCGGAGTCCGGCACGACCTCGCGCAGGATCTTCTTGAGGCGGGCGCGCTCGGTGTCGGGCAGCTTGCGGCTGATGCCGGTCATCGAGCTGTTCGGCACGTAGACGAGGTAGCGGCCGGGCAGGCTGATCTGCGAGGTGAGGCGCGCGCCCTTGTGGCCGATCGGGTCCTTGGTCACCTGGACGAGGACGGTCTGGCCCGAGCCGAGCGCGTTCTCGATGCGCTTGGGCTGGCCGGACTCGAGGCCAGCGGCGTCCCAGTTGACCTCGCCGGCGTAGAGCACGGCGTTGCGGCCCTTGCCGATGTCGACGAACGCCGCCTCCATCGAGGGCAGCACGTTCTGCACGCGGCCGAGGTAGATGTTGCCGGCCATCGACACGTTGGTGGCCTGGTCGATGTAGTGCTCGACGAGGACGTCGTCCTCGAGGACGCCCATCTGGGTGCGGCCGTCCTTGTTGCGCACGACCATGACGCGGTCGACGGCCTCGCGGCGGGCGAGGAACTCGGCCTCCGTGATGATGGTGCGGCGGCGACCGGCCTCGCGGCCCTCGCGGCGGCGCTGCTTCTTGGCCTCGAGGCGCGTCGAGCCCTTGACCGCGACCGGCTCGTCGCTGCGCGGCTGGCGCACGCGCGTCGAGACGCCGGGGCTGTCCTCAGCGGCGTCGCTGCCTGATCCGGCACGGCGACGCCGGCGACGGCGACGGCTCGAGCCGGTCTCCTCGTCACCCTCGGTGCCCTCGCCGGGCTCCTCAGCCGACGCGTCGGGCTCTCGGGCGTCCTGCGTGTCGCGGGCCGCACGGCTGCGGGTGCGCCGGCCCCGGCCGCTCTCCGGCTCGTTCGACGCGTCCTCGTCGGACTCGTCCTCGGCGTCCTGGTCGGACTCGGCGTCCGAGCCCCGACCCCGGCGGCCCTTGCCGCCACGGCGCCGGCGCGAGCGGCGCTGCGTCGTGTCGTCTCCGGTCTCCCGGTCCTCCTGCTCCTCGGCGGAGCCATCGGCGTCCTCCGCGGCAGCGGTGTCGGCGTCGGACTGTTCGAGGTCGGCCTGCTCGCCGGCGGCGTCATGGTCCTCGGGCTGCGGGCGGCGGCTGCGCGACCGGCGCGTCGGGACGCTGCTCGTGTCGGGGGCCTGGAAGAGGACGCTGAAGCTCGGGACGGCCGCGAGGGGGTCGACCTCCTCGGACTCCTCGTCGGCGTCCTCGGCGTCCTCGTCGTCCTCGAGCTCGTCGGCCTGCTCGTCGACGCTGGCGACGAGCTCCTCGAGCGCGGCGGCGGCACGGTCGCGCTTGGAGCTGCGGCGGCGTCGGCCGGGCGTCTCCTCGGCGGGGGCCTCGGCAGGCGTCTCGTCGGGTGCCTGCGTGGTGTCGGTCGCCTCCACGGACTCCGCGACCTCGGTGGGCTCGGTGGGCTCGGTGGGCTCGGTGGGCTCGGGGGGCTCGGGGGGCTGGGTGGGCTCGGTGGGCTCGGTGGGCTCGGTGGGCTCGGTGGGCTCGGTGGGCTCGGCCTTCTTGCGGCGCGTCCGCGTCGCCTTGGGCGCCTCGCCGGACGCCGCGGCCTTGGTCGTGCGGCTCGCACGCTTGCGCGGGGTGCGGGCCGGTGCGGCGTCGGTGGCCTCCGCGGCCTCGGGAGCCTCGCTAGCCTCTGCGGCGCTCTCCGAGGCGGGCCCGGTGGGCTCGGTGGGCTCGGGGGCCGGCGCGGGGGCGGCCGCCTTCTTGGTGACGCGCCGCGAGGCCCGCTTGCGCGGGGCCGGCGCGCTGGGCGCGTCGGCGGTGTGATCGCCGTCGAAGAGGTTCGGGGCCCCGGTCGCGGTGGTGGCCTCGGTGCCTTCGGTCGATCCGGTGGTGTCGTTGGGTGCCATTTGGCAGCCTCCCGTCAGGAGCGGTGTGACCCACACCGCGGCCTGGGCCGTCGCCACCGCTCGAAACGCGGTTTGAGTCGTCCCGGTGTGACCCGTGACGGAAGTCGATGCGTTACACCCGGTCCCGGTTCGCGCTGGGCGCGGCCCCGGTCCCTCGTGCCGTCGGCGCTCTCGTCGGCAGCCGGTTCGCCGTCATGGCCGGTTGGTCATGTCAGTGGGTCGGTCACCCTCGCGGTTGCGGTGTCGAGCGGTCCCTGCGCCAGACGCGTCACCAGTGGCGGACGCGGAGGCTGCAGGTCGGCGATCTCACGCAGCGCGGTCAGAATGTCGTCGGGGCGTACGGCAGGTGTGGTGTGTCGTACGACCATGCGCAGTATCGCACAGTCGGCCGGGATCGCGAGCGAGGCGGCCACGTCGCCGTTCACGACCGCCGTGTCGGCCGGGCGCCCGGTGCGGGCGGAGACGATCGCCCCGCGCACGTCGAAGGTCCGGGGGCCCGACTTCGTCACACGCGTCACCTCGGCGACCTCCCGTGCGAGGAGGGCCTCCACCGCGTCCGTGAGCACGTCGACGGGCAGCCCGTCGTAGACGAGGAGCCAGTCGCTGGCCTCGAGCCGGTCCGCGAGCGCGCCGGGGGCCGCCTCGACGACCTCGACGATGTCGATGCCGTCGGGCAGCGCCTCGTCGAGGGCGACCCGCACCGACTCCGGGTCGACGCGGGAGGTGACGGCGATCTCGACGTACTCCGCCTCGGACGCCGTTCCCGTCGCCGCGGCGTTCGCATAACTGATCTTCGGGTGCGGGTGGAAGCCGGCCGAGAAGGCCATCGGCACGTCGGCGCGACGCAGCGCCCGCTCCAGGGCGCGCTGGAAGTCGCGGCTCGAGGTGAAGCGGAGGCGTCCGCGCTTGGTGTAGCGGATGCGGAGCTTCTGGACGGCGGGGGCCGGGGGCGGACCCTCGGGGACGCGCTGACGAGCCTGACGAGCCATGCGCGGAAGGCTACCGGCGCAGCCGCCGTGGCCCCGAACCCGCGTCGCTGACGGGCGTCAGTCCTCCGTCGCGAAGCCGCGCCGCTCGTCGGCCAGGCGGCGACGCTCCTGCGCCTCCTGAGCATCGAGGCGGTCGGCCTCCTCGAGCGTCGGGGCGGTGCCGCCGAGGCTCGCCGGCAGGTAGCGCAGGTCGGCGCCACGCAGCGGCTCGTACGCGGCGCGGGCGACGTCGAGCAGCTCCTGCATGACGGCCTTGTAGCGGGCCGTCACCTCGTCGGGGTCGGCGTCGGGCGCCACCGGGATCGGCTCGCCGACGTTGATGAGGATCGGGACGTTGGTGCGGCCGAGGCGGCGCGGCAGGCCCTTGGACCACACCCGCTGCGACCCCCAGATGACGGTCGGCAGGATCGGCACCCCGGCCTCGGCGGCCATCCGCGCCGCGCCGTTCTTGAAGGCCTTGAGCTCGAAGGAGCGCGAGATCGTCGCCTCCGGGAAGACACCGACGATCTCGCCGTCGCGGAGGGCCTCGACGGCGGCCTCGTAGGAGGCGGCGCCGGCGGTGCGGTCGACGGGGATGTGGTGCATGCCCCGCATGAGCGGACCGCTGACCGGGTGGCTGAAGACGCCGTCCTTGGCCATGAACCGCACGAGCCGGTCCGAGCGCCGCGCCGCGAGGCCCGCGTAGGCGAAGTCGAAGTAGCCGGTGTGGTTCACCGTCATGACGGCACCACCCACGCGGGGCACGTTCTCGTCGCCGAGGATCGTGAAGTGCAGGCCCTGCAGGGCGAAGACGCCTCGGGCGAACCCGATGACCGACGAGTAGACCGGCTCCATGGGGGACATGCTGCCCTGTCGCCGCCGACCTCGGCACGTCCCACACCGGCGGATGGGCCCGACGCGCGCCGCGGTGAGCGTGCCCAACGGTGACCACGTGAGCGGTGTCACGGGCCGCGACCGGCCCCGCGGTAACGCGGTCGAGGGCATCCCGGGCCGCATGGAAGGATTGGGCGCATGACTGACGCACCTGCACCCACGACCTCGCGGATCCCCGAGCGCCCGACGCTCGACGGCCTCGAGGAGAAGTGGATGCAGGTATGGAAGGACGAGCAGACCTACGCCTTCGACCGGACACGGGCCCTGGAGCTGCCGCGCGAGCAGGTCTTCGCCATCGACACGCCCCCGCCCACCGCGTCTGGGAGCCTGCACGTCGGGCACGTGTTCTCCTACACCCACACCGACTGCATGGCGCGCTACAAGCGGATGCAGGGCCTCGAGGTGTTCTACCCGATCGGCTGGGACGACAACGGCCTGCCCACCGAGCGTCGCGTGCAGAACTACTACGGCGTGCGCGGTGACGCGACCCTCCCCTACGTCGAGGGCTACGAGCCGCCGTTCAGCGAGGGCGTCGACGCCAAGGGCAAGGCGATCAAGGCGGCCGACCAGCAGCCGATCAGCCGCAAGAACTTCATCGAGCTGTGCGACGTCCTCACCGTCAAGGACGAGGTGACCTTCGAGTCGCTGTTCCGCCGTCTCGGCTTCTCGCTGGACTGGGACATCTCCTACCGGACCATCGACGAGCGCTCGCGCGCCGTGGCCCAGCAGGCGTTCCTGCGCAACCTCGAGCGCGGCGAGGCCTACCAGAGCGAGGCGCCCGGCCTCTGGGACGTGACGTTCCAGACCGCCGTGGCCCAGGCAGAGCTCGAGGCCCGCGACTACCCGGGCGCCTACCACCGGGTCGCCTTCCACCGTGACGGCGGCGAGCCGGTCTTCATCGAGACGACGCGTCCCGAGCTCATCCCGTCGGTCGTGGCCCTCATCGCCCACCCCGACGACGAGCGATACCAGCCGCTCTTCGGCACGACGGTCACCTCGCCGCTCTTCGGCGTCGAGGTGCCGGTGGTCGCGCACCACGCAGCCGAGATGGACAAGGGCGCCGGCATCGCCATGTGCTGCACCTTCGGTGACCTCACCGACGTCATCTGGTGGCGCGAGCTGCGGCTGCCGATCCGCTCGCTCGTCACCCGCAACGGACGCCTCCAGGCCGACACGCCCGAGTGGCTCGCCGGCGGCCCCGGCGAGGCGCTCTACGCCGAGCACCTCGCGACGAAGACGACGTTCAGCGCGCGCGAGGCCGTCGTGGCCGCGCTGCGCGAGTCGGGCGACCTCGACGGCGAGCCGCAGAAGACCCAGCGCAAGGCGAACTTCTACGAGAAGGGCGACAAGCCGCTCGAGATCGTCACCTCGCGCCAGTGGTACATCCGCAACGGCGGCCGCGAGGCCGACCTGCGTGCGGCCCTCGTGGCCCGCGGCGACGAGGTCGACTTCCACCCGGCCTTCATGCGCTCGCGCTACAAGAACTGGGTCGAGGGCCTCAACGGCGACTGGCTCATCAGCCGTCAGCGGTTCTTCGGCGTGCCGTTCCCGGTCTGGTACCCGGTCACCGCCGAGGGCGAGACCGACCACGACCACCCGATCGTGGCCCCCGAGTCGGCGCTGCCCGTCGACCCGCAGATCGACGTGCCCGAGGGCTACGACGAGAGCCAGCGTGGTGTGCCGGGCGGCTTCGTCGCCGACCCCGACATCATGGACACGTGGGCCACGTCCTCGCTCTCCCCGCAGATCGCGGCCGGCTGGCCCGTGCGCGGCGGCGAGGGCCCGGGCTCGGACGCCGAGCTGTTCGAGGCGATCTTCCCGATGGACATGCGCCCGCAGGCCCATGACATCATCCGCACCTGGCTCTTCGCCACGGTGACACGCGCCCACTTCGAGCACGGCACCGTGCCGTGGCGCAACGCGGCCATCAGCGGCTGGATCCTCGACCCCGACCGCAAGAAGATGAGCAAGTCCAAGGGCAACGCCGAGACGCCCGAGGACGTCGTCGTGGCCCACGGCGCCGACGCCGTGCGCTACTGGGCGGCGTCGGGACGCCTCGGCACCGACGCGGCCTACGACACCGGCCAGATGAAGGTCGGTCGTCGCCTCGCGATCAAGGTGCTCAACGCGAGCAAGTTCGCCCTCGGCTTCGGTGACGTCTCCGGCGACCTGCGCGCCGCCGTGACCAACCCGCTCGACCTGTCGATGCTCGCGGCGCTCGGCGACGTCGTCGACAAGGCGACGCACGGGTTCGAGGCCTGGGACTACACCCGCTCCCTCGAGGTCACCGAGACGTTCTTCTGGACGTTCTGCGACGACTACCTCGAGCTCGTCAAGGACCGCGCCTACGGCGGCCAGGGCGACGCCGAGGCGGCCTCGGCCCGGGCGGCGCTGCGGCTCGCGCTCGACACCCTGCTGCGCCTGCTCGCTCCGTTCATCCCGTACGCCACCGAGGAGGTGTGGTCGTGGTTCGGTGAGGGCTCGCTGCACCGCCAGACCTGGCCCACCCGTGACGCGCTTCCCGCCGGTGGCGACGCCGCCGTGCTCGTGACCGTCGGACAGGCCCTGGCGTCGGTCCGCAAGGTCAAGTCCGAGGCCAAGCTCGGCATGCGCGCCGAGATCCGCACCATGACCCTGGTCGGCCTGCCCGAGGAGCTCGAGCGGGTCCGCGCCGCCGAGGCGGACCTGCGCGCCAGCGGGCGCATCACCGACCTCGCCTACGCCGAGGGCGACGGCATCGAGGTCCGCGACGCCGACCTCGTGCCCGTCGAGAAGGACCGCGCCCGGGCCTGACCACCCTGACCTGCTGCGTGGGCGGTCCCCGGCCGGGGGCCGCCCACGGTCGTCCCCGGCACCCGGTTGGACGGGCGACGTGTCAGGACGACAACGATCGGCGGGGTCGCACGGTCGAGTCGTCCCCCGCGGCATATCGTGACCCGCATGTCGAGACGGGGGACGGTCGCCGCTGCCGTGGCCGGGGTCGTCGTCGCCGTGGCGCTCGTCGTGGCCGCCACGGGCCCCTCGGTCCCGGTCCTCTCGCGGCCCGCCACGACCGTGTCGTTCTCGGAGGTGCCGACGACGACCATCCGGCCGTCGACACCGCCGCCCTCGCCCGTCACGTCGTGGAAGGACATCACCCCGAGCACCCCGTCACCCCTCTGGGGCCTGCTCGTCCAGGTCGTCATCGCGCTCGTCGCCATCGGCGTGCTCGCCGTGCTCGCCCAGGTCGTCATCGCCGTGCTGCGGCGCCCGAGGGTGCTCCGGCATGACGAGCCGGGGTTCGAGGCGCCCGCCGTGCCGGAGGAGCTGCTCGCCGGGGCCAGGGCCGGCATCGACCTGCTGCTGACCGGCGAGCCCCGCAACGCCATCGTCGCGGCCTGGCTGAGCCTCGAGACGGCCGCGGCGGCCACGGGCCTGCCGCGCGACCCGGCCGAGACGTCCACCGAGTACACCGCCCGCGTCATCGGCACGTGGGCCGTCGACCGCGACCGCCTCGCCGACCTCGCGGCGCTCTACCGCGAGGCCCGCTTCTCGGTCCACGACCTCGGCGAGGGCCACCGCGACCGCGCCGTGTCCGACCTCCAGGTGCTGCACGCCGACCTCGAGCGCGTCGCGGGCGCCGGGACCGGCCCCGCGCCAGAGGGGGCCGACGGTGGCCGCTGACCGAGGGCGTCGCGGACGCCACGCGCCCCCGCCGACCGGGCCGACGCGTCACGTGGCCGGGCTGCGGGAGCTGCTCGCCCCGTGGCGGCGACGCATCGTCGCGGTGCTGCTGACGTGGCTCGGGTTCGTCGCGGCCACCGCCCTGCTCGGCCTGACGCCCGACGCGCCACGGCTGCTGACGCTCCTCGTGGCCGGCTTCGTCATCGCGTGGCACGTCATCGACCACGTCGGCTCGCTCGGGCGCACCGTGTGGCCGCTCGTCGACGGCGACCTCGGCTCCGGTGGCCGCGGCAACGACTTCCGGGTCACCAACCTCGCCGCGCGCCTCCAGGCGGCCGACGTCGACGGCGAGGGGCGAGAGGCGCTCGTGCACGACCTGCACGTGCAGCTGCAGGAGCTCATCCGCGAACGCCTGTTCGTCCGCCACGGGCTCGTCGTCGAGGACGAGCCGCGCTGGTCCGAGGGCGTCACGCCGCCCGAGCTGTGGCAGCTGCTCGTCGCGCTGCCCCCGACCGACCTCTACCGTCCGGCCCGGCTGGACCCGATCCTCCGACGAATCGAGCAGTGGTAACCCATGACCGAGAGGGAGCCCGAGATGGACTCACAGCTGACGCCGACGACGTCCGGAGCGACGACCGGGGCGTCCGGGACGAGCGCGGGGACGACCCCGATGGGGCTGACCCGCGTCAGCGAGCTCAGCGGCGCCATCCTCGACGAGGTCGACCGCGCCGTCGTCGGCAAGCGCGAGGCGCTGACACTCGTGCTCGCGGGCATCCTCGCCGGTGGCCACGTGCTCATGGAGGACTTCCCCGGCCTCGGCAAGACGCTCGCGGCCCGCAGCTTCGCCCAGACGCTCGGCCTGGAGTTCAAGCGGGCCCAGTTCACCCCCGACCTGCTCCCGGGAGACATCACCGGCTCGTTCGTCTTCGACCAGCGCGAGCGCGAGTTCGTCTTCCGCCCGGGCCCCCTCTTCACCGGCCTGCTGCTCGCCGACGAGATCAACCGCACCCCGCCCAAGACCCAGGCCGCACTGCTCGAGGCGATGCAGGAGAAGCAGGTGACGGTCGAGGGCCGCACCTTCGGCCTCCCCCGGCCCTTCCACGTGCTCGCGACGGCCAACCCCGTCGAGTACGAGGGCACCTACCCGCTGCCCGAGGCCCAGCTGGACCGCTTCCTCATGCGCGTCTCGTTCGGCTACCCGAGCCTCGAGGAGGAGTGGCAGGTGCTCGCGAGCCGGATGGCGCGCCAGCAGGAGGAGCAGCAGCTGCCCGCCGTGGTCGGTGCCGACGAGCTGCTCGCGATGCAGGCCGCGGTCGAGGCGACGGTCGTCGACGAGTCGGTCGGCCGGTACTGCGTCGCGCTCGCGGCAGCGACGCGCACGCACGGTGACGTCCTCATGGGCGCCTCGCCCCGTGGCTCGCTCGGCCTGCTGCTGTGCTCGCGCGCCTACGCGGTCATCAACGGGCGCGACTACGTGACGCCGGAGGACGTCAAGGCGGTCGCCGTGCCGGTGCTCGCCCACCGCGTCACCGTCAAGCCGGAGCTGTGGATGAGCAACGTCAGCGGGGCGGCCGTCGTCAGCGGGTTGCTGCGCACCGTCCCGACGCCCTCGGCCCGTGAGGGCGTCCTCCCCCACGACGCGCACCGACGGCCATGACCGGCGAGACAGGGGCCGTGTCGGGCGATGTGGCGGGCGAGCTGGCCGTCGACGTGGCCCACGGGCGCCCCCTCGGGTCGTGGGCCCCGACGGCCGCGCACCAGCGCGCCATCGTCCTCGCGTCGGCGTTCGCCGTGGTCGGCGTCCTGAGCCGGCACGCCGACCTGCTCGTCCTCGCGACGCCGTTCGCGGTCGCCGCGGTGTGGGGCCACCTGGCGCGCCCGCGTGGGGAGGTCCGTGCCTCGGCCCACCTCCAGGCGTCGACGCTGCGCGAGGGCGAGGCGACCAACGTCCTCGTCAGCACAGAGCCGGCGCTGCACGACGCGCACGGCGTGGCGATGCTGGCCAGCGTGCCGTGGGTCGAGCGCAAGCCGTCGTCTGGCATCGTGCCGCTCGACGACGGCCGGGCCGTCGTCGCGATCCGGTCGACGCGGTGGGGGCGCCGACGCGTCGGCACCGTCAGCGTCGTGCTGTCGAGCTCGTGGGCCGCCTTCCGGATCGGCCCGACCGACCTGCCCGACCTCGAGATCGGCACCCTGCCGCTGCCCGCCCTCTTCGACGCGAGCGCCCCGACCCCGCACCCGCGCGGCGTCGTCGGGCTCAACCGCTCCAACCGGCCCGGCTCGGGCAGCGAGTTCAACACGATCCGCCGGTTCCACCCCGGCGACCGGCTGCGACGCATCCACTGGCCGGTGTCGATGCGCACCGGCACGCTCCACGTCACCTCGACCTACACCGACGAGGACGCGCACGTGTTCCTCCTCGTCGACGCCTTCAGCGACCTCGGTCCGCGCGAGGGCGTCGACGGGCGTCCGACGAGCCTCGACGTCACGGTCCGGGCCGCCGGCGCCATGAGCGAGCACTTCCTGTCCGGCAACGACCGCCTGACCCTGCGGACCGTCGGGGCGGCCAAGGTACCGACGCTGGGCGTGGGCTCGGGCATCAACCACCTGCGCCGCGTCCTCGAGACGCTCGCCTCGATCTCGCCGGCCACGGAGCGGCGCGACACCGGCGAGGCGGCCATCCGCGGCGTCGACGCGAACGCCCTGTGCCTCGTGCTGTCACCGCTCGTCGACCCGACGATGGTGATGCTCGCGCACACCCTGGCCTCGAGGGGGATGACGGTCGTCGTCGTCGACACCTTCCCGGAGCACCTGACCGACCCCTCGACCAACCCCTACGTATCGCTCGCCTGGCGGATCCGACTGCTGCAGAGGGAGGCCCAGGTTCAGGGTCTGCGGGGCCGCGGCGTGCCGGTCGTGGCCTGGCGCGGGCCGGGGTCCCTCGACCAGGTGCTGCGCGACATCGCCCGTCGCGCCCGTGCGCCGCGGCTGGCGAGGCGGTGACCGGGTGACCACCAGGACACGGCACTCGCGGTGGACGCTGCTGCTCGGCGGCCCGGAGTGGTCGACGAGCCAGCTCGGCCTCGCCGTCGCCCACGTCCTCGGCGCGCTCGTCTACCTCGTCTGCCTGTACCGCGCGTCGGGTGGCTTCGAGGGCCTCTACTGGGTGCTCGCCGTGGTCCCCCTGTTCACCCTGTCGTGGGCCGGGTCGGCGCTGCCGCTCGCCTACTGGGGGCTCATGCTCTTCGGCTGGTTCACGCTGACACCGGAGGGCTCGTTCTCGTGGTGGAGCCTGCCGGCCGCGGCCGGGGTCGCCGTCGGCCACGCCGCGGCGGCGCTCGGGGCCTCGGTGCCGCCGGCGACGCAGCTGGGCGGGCGTGAGCTGCTCCGCTGGGCGCGCTCGACCGGGCTCGCGGCTGCGGCAGCGCTGCCGGTGGGGGTGCTGGCCGGCCTGCTCGTCGGCCACGGGAGCGTCGTCGGCCCGGCCGCCCTCGTCATCGGGCTGGCCGGCCTCGCCGCGGCCGTCCTGATCCTGCGCACCGAGCCGCCGGCCGAGCGCGACTGACCCGTCGGGAAGGCGCCGGTCGGCGCGAGTTCAACACGCGTCGGTCAGGACGCGTCGGTCAGGACGCGTCGTGGACGGCGGCCCAGGGCACGTCCCAGCCGGCGAGGCGCAGCCGACGCGTCACGAACGCCTCGCGCGACAGCCCGACGACGCGTCCGACGGACGGCTCGTACACGTCGAGGCCGTCGCCGCCGGTGGGCGGCAGCGCCAGCACGACGTGCCGCGGCAGGGTGGGACTGCCGATGTAGAGGACGCCCGGGCGTCCGGGCCGCACCGACGCCACGAGGTCGTCGTAGGCCCGGCCGAGCCGCTCGCGAGAGCCGAGCCGGAACCACGCCACGTGCCACCGTGCCCCGGGGGCGCCGGCACCGAAGCGCAGCTCGTTGCGGGCTCCCCACGGCGAGGTGCCGAACGCGCGGGGCCAGGGCAGCTGCGGTCGCCCTCCCCCGCCGAACCAGCCGCCGGTGCGCCGGGCGACGACCTGCTCGTAGGCCGCGAACCGCGCGGTCTCCGAACCGGTGTCCATCGGGGCGGCCGGGTCGCGCGGGACACCGAGGCGGATCCACTGCGCGAAGGCCGGGTCGACGAGCATCCGGGCGACCGTGAGCGAGGCCGACCCGCACGTCGTCGAGGTCTGCTGCACCGGCACGGGATCGCCGGAGTGCAGGCGGAACGGTGCGACCACGGCTCAGCCTCCCGTCAGGACGGGTCGGATCCGGTGGAGGTGGGCACCGGCGTCAGGCGGACTCCTTGCGCGGACGCTTGGCCCGCGGCTCGGCCTCCCGCCGGACGATCGTCGGGTTGACGTTGTCGAGGACGACCTCGCGGCTCACGACGACGCGGGCGATGCCGTCGTCGCTCGGCACGTCGAACATCACGGGGAGGAGGACCTCCTCCATGATCGCGCGCAGGCCGCGGGCGCCGGTGCCGCGCAGCAGCGCCTGGTCCGCGACGGCCTCGAGGGCGTCGTCGCTGAACTCGAGCTCGACGCCGTCGATCTCGAACATCTTCTGGTACTGCTTGACGAGCGCGTTGCGCGGCGTCGTGAGGATGTTGACGAGGGCCTGCTGGTCGAGCGGCGCGAGCGTCGTCAGGACGGGCAGGCGGCCGATGAACTCGGGGATGAGGCCGAACTTGAGCAGGTCCTCGGGCATGACGTCCTGGAAGCTGTCGCCGAGGTCCTTCGGGTTGTGCAGCGGCTGGCCGAAGCCGAGGCCCTTGCGACCTGAGCGCGACTCGATGATCTTCTCGAGACCGGCGAACGCACCGCCGACGATGAACAGGACGTTCGTCGTGTCGATCTGGATGAACTCCTGGTGCGGGTGCTTGCGCCCGCCCTGCGGGGGCACCGACGCCGTCGTGCCCTCGAGGATCTTCAGGAGCGCCTGCTGCACGCCCTCGCCGGAGACGTCGCGCGTGATCGACGGGTTCTCGCTCTTGCGGGCGATCTTGTCGACCTCGTCGATGTAGATGATGCCCGTCTCGGCCTTCTTGACGTCGTAGTCGGCGGCCTGGATGAGCTTGAGGAGGATGTTCTCGACGTCCTCGCCGACGTAGCCGGCCTCGGTCAGCGCCGTGGCGTCGGCGATGGCGAAGGGCACGTTGAGCATCTTCGCGAGCGTCTGGGCCAGGTAGGTCTTGCCGGAGCCGGTCGGACCGATGAGCAGGATGTTGCTCTTGGCGATGTCGATGTGCTCGTCGTCGCGCTTGGGGCCCTCACCGGCCTGGATGCGCTTGTAGTGGTTGTAGACGGCGACGGCGAGGGCCTTCTTGGCGGTGTCCTGGCCGACGACGTAGTTCTGCAGGAAGTCGAAGATCTCACGCGGCTTGGGCAGGTGGTCGAGGCCCAGCTCGCTGTTCTCGGCGAGCTCCTCCTCGATGATCTCGTTGCAGAGGTCGATGCACTCGTCGCAGATGTACACCCCGGGCCCGGCGATGAGCTTCTTGACCTGCTTCTGGCTCTTTCCGCAGAACGAGCACTTGAGCAGGTCCCCGCCTTCTCCGATGCGTGCCACCGATTCGCTCCTGGTCGCTCGACCCCGGGTGCCGGATGCGCCCGAGCGTCCCCACTCCCCGCGGGTTCGCCTCTATTAGACGACGGAGGGGGGCGCCCTCGCTCGCGCAACGCCGTTTGTCCGCTGATGGCTGACAAACGACGCCCGTGTCAGTTGAACGGCGTTCGAGCCGAATCGACGCAGGTCAGCGGGCTGAGCGGCTCATCGCGACGCCTCGCGCGCGGGCCTCGACGCGCGCCCGACGCAACCCGCCGACGGCCGCGACCAGCAGCGCGAGGGCCAGCGCCGCGCCCATCAGGGCGAACACGACACCGGCCGGGCTCCACCCCGAGCCGAGGTCGACCGGCGCGTAGCCGGGCAGGGCGGTGGCCGCGTCGCCGTCTGCGGGGGCGTGCCCCGGCCCGGCCGCGGCCAGGATCCCCCGGGCGAGGTCGGAGTCGAGGCCCGGACCCGTGCCGCTCAGCGCGCACCCGTCGCCGACGAGCCTCCCCTCCTGGACGACCAGGGGCAGCACGTACACGCCCGTGCTCGGCATGGCGTCGCTGTCGGAGGCGACGTGGAGCACGCGAGGCGCCTGCCCCCGGTGGACGGTGGCCACCTCGACGGTCCACGACACCGGGTGCGGGCTGTAGGAGGCGCCGGGGTCGTCGACCTCGGTGATCCGCCCCACGACGATGACGTCGGCCCATGCGACCACCTCGGCCGCCACGGGCATGCCGCAGGACGCCGAGGCGTCGGCGACCGGTCCGCCGACACTCGCGCCGAGCAGCATCGCGGCCGCGAGCGCGACAGCGGCCAGGCGGCGGAGCCCGGCCGTGCGGCGTCGCTGCCCCACTGACACCCCTGTCATGTCCCGAGCCTGGCAGGTCCGCTGCTGTCCCACGCCCACCAGACCCCCGCCGTCGCCCGATCGTTGCGCCCGAACACCCCCGCGCCCGTGACACCGCAACAAGCGACCAACTGGCGCGATGTCGTGCCGGACGCGAAAGATCAGCCGCAACAAGCCACCACATGGCGGCGTGCTGAGGCTCGCGACATCTGAGAGGTGTGGATGAGCGGCTCGACTGGCCCCTCGCCTGCGCGAGCATCAGGCCATGTCCGGCACGCCTGCGCCACCTCGAGGCCCGTTCCGGGTCGCGACGACTACCGACGCCGTGACCGGGCGACGCCAGGTCGTCCCGCCACCGGGCGTCAGCGCCTGGGACCTGCGCTCCGGTCGCTACCGCCGGCTGCTCCGGGGCGTCTACGTGTCGGCGACGGTGCCGGTCACGCCGGTCGTCGCGGCCCGGGCGGGGCTCCTCGCCGCCGGCCCGGACGCCGTGGCCTCGCACCACACAGCCGCGCGGGTCTGGGGCGCCGTGGTCCCCGACGACGGGCTGGTCCACGTCACCGGACGCCCCCGTCTGCGTGGCGCCGGTCTCATGACGCACCGGCCCAAGCCCGGTCAGCGCGGCACGACGCGACGCGGCGTCCGAGTGACGACGCCCGCGTCGACATTCCTCGACCTCAGCGACGGGCTGGGACTCGTCGACCTCGTCGTCGCCGGTGACTCACTCGTCAAGGCCGGTGTCGCGACCCCGGCCCAGCTGGTCGAGGCGGCGACTGCCTACCGGGGCAAGTCCCGGCGGCTGGCACGTCGCGCAGCGTCGCTCGTACGGTCCGACGTCGACTCACCGATGGAGAGCCGCGTGCGGATGCTCATGGTGCTGGCCGGCCTTCCGGAGCCGGTGGTCGACCACCGCATCCGGTGGCCGGGCGGCCGGGTCCGTTTCCGCTTCGACCTGTCGTTCCCCGACGCACGGCTCGTCATCGAGTACGACGGCCGGCAGCACGCCGACTCCGACGAGCAGTGGGACAGCGACGTCGACCGCCGCGAGCGGATGGACGGCGACAAGTGGCGTCTCGTCATCGTCCGGTCCAAGGACGTCTACCGGACGCCGGCGCGCACCCTGAGCCGGATCACCGCGGCGATGCGCGACCAGGGCATGCGCGTGCCGCGACTGTCCGACGCGTGGCGGCTGCACTTCCCCAGCCTGCCGGAGGACGTCGCCGTCCCCGCCTGAACGACGCCACGTGGTTGCTTGTTGCGTTCCGCCGCGCCGACCGACCGCAACACGGCACCACGTGGTCGCTCGTTGCGGTGGGACGGCTGGACGGGGCAGGCGCGTCAGGCGGAGGTGAGGTCGCGGACGATCGCGACGTACTGCTCCTCGGCGGCCTCCGGGGCGGTGCCGGACAGCTTGGCCCACGCGTCGTACTTGGCCCGGCCGACCGGGTTCATCATCCCGGGACGGGACCCGCTCACGTCGCCCTCCGTGACCTGCTTGAACAGGCCGTAGAGCGTCAGCTTCACGTTGTTGCCCGGGTCGGTCGTCAGGCCCTTGACCGCCTCGACCGCCTGCTCGAACTCCGCACTCGCCATGTCTGCTCCTCCGATCGGCGCACCACCCGGACGCCACCCATCCAAGCAGGTACGAGAAGGGCCGGGTCCAGCCGGACCCGGCCCTTCTCGTCGACACACGTCGACACACACGTCGACACGCGTCGACGACGCGAAGCTCAGACCTCGAGCGAGGCCTTGCGCGAGGCGAGCACCTCGTCGATGAGGCCGTACTCCTTGGCGTCGGCCGCCCCGAGGATCTTGTCGCGCTCGATGTCGGTGCGAACCTGCTCGGAGGTGCGGCCGGTGTGGTGGGCCATGGTGTCCTCGAGCCAGGTGCGCATGCGCAGCACCTCGTTGGCCTGGATCTCGATGTCCGAGGCCTGGCCGTAGTCGCCGCCCGAGAGCGCCGGCTGGTGGATGAGGATGCGGGAGTTCGGCAGGGCGAACCGCTTGCCCGGCGCGCCGGCGCCGAGGAGCACGGCCGCGGCCGAGGCCGCCTGCCCGATGCAGAACGTCTGGATGTCGGGGCGGACGAACTGCATCGTGTCGTAGATCGCGGTCATCGCCGTGAACGAGCCACCGGGGCTGTTGATGTACATGAGGATGTCGCGGTCGGGGTCCAGCGACTCGAGCACGAGCAGCTGGGCGATGATGTCGTCGGCCGACGCGTCGTCGACCTGCACGCCGAGGAAGATGATGCGGTCCTCGAAGAGCTTGTTGTAGGGGTCGGAACGCTTCATCCCGTAGGAGGTGCGCTCCTCGAACTGCGGCAGGATGTAGCGGCTCGAGGGCTGCGCCACGGCGAGACGGTTCGTGGGTTCGATCATCATGGTCTTCTCCAAAGTCCTTGCAGCCGTGGTCAGTTGGCGTCCGGCTTGGCGTCGGCAGACCCGACGCCGCGCCCCTCGACGGCCTGGTCGGAGCGGCTGAAGACGTGGTCGACGAAGCCGTACTCCTTGGCCTCCTCCGCGCTGAACCAGCGGTCGCGGTCGGAGTCCTTCTCGATCTGGTCGACGGTCTGCCCCGTGTGCTCGGCGATGAGCTGGGCCATCTGCTTCTTGACGTAGAGCATCTGCTCGGCCTGGATCTTGATGTCCGTGGCCGTGCCGCCGATGCCGCCCGAGGGCTGGTGCATCATGACGCGGGCGTGCGGCGTGGCGTAGCGCTTGCCCTTCGTGCCGGCCGACAGGAGGAACTGGCCCATCGAGGCGGCCATGCCCATGGCGACGGTCGCGACGTCGTTGGGGATCCAGTTCATCGTGTCGAAGATGGCCATGCCGGCCGAGATCGAACCACCGGGGCTGTTGATGTAGAGCCAGATGTCCTTCTCGGGGTCCTCGGCCGACAGCAGCAGCAGCTGCGCGGCGATGGCGTTCGCGTTGTCGTCGCGCACGTCGGACCCGAGGAAGATGATCCGCTCCTTGAGCAGACGGTTGTAGATGTGGTCGTCGAGACCACCCGGCTGGCCGTTGCCGTTGGCGGAGATGTCCGAGTTCACCATGTCTCCATCGTCGAAGTTGTCCGGTCGCGGCGCCGCCCGTGGCCCCTCTGTCCGGGGTCCCGGTCCGGTCACCGGCCGGCTCGTCACTGACCCTAACGCGCGGCCCCCGGACCAGATTTCCCGATTCGGGTCCTGTTCGCCGTGAGCGCACAAACCTGAGCGCCCCCGGCGCAAGCCGGAGGCGCTCGGGTTCCTCGACGCGTGTCGGCGCGCCCCGACGCGTCACTCGTTCAGGCCGTTGTCCTGCCCGGACTCACCCGCGCCACTCGCCTGGTCGGCCCACTGCTCGGCCTGCTGGTCCGTCGCGTCCTGGGCGGCGTCGAGCGCCCCCTCGCGCGGCTCGGCGCTCGGGGTGCTGCCGTCGGCGTTGCCGCGCTCCACGTCCTCGTGGGTCGCCGCACCGGATGCGTCGGCCGGGCTGCCGTCCGAGGAGCCGCTCGTCGTCGCGGACGTCGTCGCCGACGTGCCCTCGCCGCCCGAGCCGTCGGGGCGCTCGCTGTTGATGTCGGTGTCGGTCAGGCCGGGTGCGAACTCGTCATGGGTGCTCATGACCGTCCCGTACCCAGACTGCCCGGGCGTGGGCGGCCCGGGGTATCACGAACGGCCGGCCCCGTGCGGGACCGGCCGTTCGTCACGAGGAAGCGGACGCGTCAGGCGTCTGCCTTCTCCTCGGTGGCCTCGGTGGCCTCGGTGGCCTCGGCGACGGGCGCCTCGTCCTCGTCACCCTCGGAGCCCGGGACGGCCTCGTTGAGGTCGACGGTGTTGCCGGCGGTGTCCTTGACGGAGACCTTCTCGAGGACCGTGGCGAGCGCCTTGCGGCGCGCGACCTCGGAGACCATCGCAGGGATCTGGCCGTCCTTGTCGATCTGCTGGGCGAAGGAGTTGGGGTCCATGCCGTACTGCTGCGAGCTCATGACGAGGAACTCGATGAGCTCCTGCTGCTGGACCTGGACCTCCTCCTTCTCGGCGATCGCGTCGAGGAGCAGCTGGGTGCGCAGGCCCTTGCGGGTGCTCTCGTCGACCTCGGCGCGGTGCTCGTCGTCCTCGAGACGCCCCTCGCCCTCGAGGTGGTTGTGGACCTCGGCCTCGACGACACCCTCGGGCACCGGGACCTCGACCTTCTCGAGCAGCGCGTCGAGGAGCTGGTCGCGGGCGGCGACGCCCTGGGCGAACTTCGCGTCGATCTCGGCCTTCTGGGCGAGGTCGGCCTTGAGGTCGTCGAGCGTGTCGAACTCCGAGGCCAGCTGGGCGAACTCGTCGTCGAGCTCGGGCAGCTCGCGCTCCTTCACGGCCGTGACCGTGACGGTGCACTCGGCGTCCTGGCCCTCCTGGTCGCCACCGGCGAGCGGGGCGGTGAAGGTCTTGGTCTCGTCGGCGCTCATGCCGACGAGGGCCTCGTCGAGGCCGTCGAGCATGTTCTTGCTGCCGACCTCGTAGGAGACGCCCTTGACCGCGTCGATCTCGTCGCCGTCGATCTCGGCGGACAGGTCGATGGAGACGAAGTCGCCGTCCTGGACGGCGCGCTCGACGCCCTTGAGGGTGCCGAAGCGGGCGCGGAGGTCGTCGAGGCGCTTGGTGACCTCGTCGTCGGAGACGGTGGCCTCGTCGACGGTCAGCTCGATGTCGGAGAAGTCGGGCAGCTCGATCTCGGGGCGCTTGTCGACCTCGGCGGTGAAGCTGAAGTCCTCGCCGTCCTTGGCCGGCACCTTGAGGTCGGTGATCTCGGGCTGGCCGAGCGGGCGGACCTCGTTCTCCTCGAGGGCCTGGCCGTAGAAGGTCGGGAGGGCGTTGTTGACGGCCTCCTCGAGGACGGCCGCACGGCCGACGCGCTGCTCGATGATGCGCGCGGGGACCTTGCCCTTGCGGAAGCCGGGGACCTGGATGTGCTCGCCGATGTGCTGGATGGCCGCATCGAGGCTCGGCTTGAGCTCCTCGAACGGGACCTCGACGGTCATCTTGACCCGGGTCGGGCTGAGGGTCTCGAGGGCACTCTTCACTGCGGGGTACTCCATCTTGGGCGGTTGGGGGGTCGGCGCGTGTTTCGACGGTGGCGCCGACGCTGGACAGGGAACCGACGCACCATGCTATAGGCCGCACGACGGATGGCTAAATGCGCCGACGGCAGCCCTCCTGCGCTCGCCTATGCTCGGGGCCCATGAGCGAGTCGCCGGCCCCGTCGCCCAGCCCGTCGGACCCGACGGGTCCGGTCCCTGCCAACACCCTCGGGACGCTGCGGACGGTCCAGATGGTCTCGGGCATGGTCGGCATCGGAGCGCTGATGCTCTCGGCGGTGCGCATCGCCGTCGACCCGGCCGCGCCGATGCCGTCGTGGCCTGCCGTGCTCGTCGTGCTCGTCGTGCTCGTCGGGTCGGCCGTGCTGGTGCGCCGGTTCGGCTACACCGTGCCGGCGCTGCCCCTCGGGCTGCCGCGCGAGAACGCCGAGACGACGAGCCTGCGGTACTTCACCTCGACGACGATCCTGCGGACCGCGTTCGCCGAGGCGCCGGTGCTCGTGGCCTTTGCCGTGTCGTTCGTCTTCACACCGCACACGTGGCTGACGCTGCTCATCGCCCTACCCGGCGGGCTGGCTCTCTTCTGGCTGCACGCGTGGCCCTCGCCGCGCACGGCCGCGGCCGTCGAGGCGGGTCTCGAGGCCGGCGGCGCGGAGTCCTACCTGTCCGAGGCGCTCGGCTTCCGCGCCGGCTGAGCCCGCCTGACGCGTCGTCCCCGAAGCGTCACTCCCGACGCGTCACTCGACGGTGCCCCCGCTGCGCCAGTAGTAGCCGTCGGCCCGGTCGAGGAAGCCCTCCTCGACGAGGTAGCGGCGCAGCGCCGCGACGTCGGGGTGGTAGGCCCGGAGCGTGTTGTTGACCTCGGTCTCCTCGTAGCGGCGACCGGGCTCGAACTGCTGGGCGAGAAGGTCGAGGACCACAAGCCGCTTGCGGATCTTCGTCGGGATCGCGGTGAGCGAGCCGTCGGGAGCGAGGAAGGCGCGAAGGACGGCGTCGCGGTCGCGGAGGGCGTCCTGGAGGTCGGGGCGGAACACGCGCCAACCGTAGGAGTCGCGCCCGGGGTGGTGCCACTGGCTTTCTGGAGCGGGCGACGAGAATCGAACTCGCGTAATCAGTTTGGAAGACTGAGGCTCTACCATTGAGCTACGCCCGCAGGAGCGCTGGTCGATGCCCGCGATCCGAGGCGCTAGCCTACTGGTTCGCGCCCCGTCCGCCGAATTCGACCCGCTGCCAGCGGGTTCGTCGCGTCCGCGGGCGCGAACGGGGCATGGCGCAGCTTGGTAGCGCGTCCGCTTTGGGAGCGGAAGGTCGCAGGTTCAAATCCTGTTGCCCCGACGTCACGAAAGGCCCGGCTGAAGCGACTCCGTCGCGTTCAGCCGGGCCTTTCGCTCGTCGGGGCACGAGGATGCCGGGAGGCCGAACCGCCGCGGCGAGGAACGAGCCGCGGCGGAGAGGCCGGCGTCCTGTTGCACCCGTCCTCATCGAGACTCGTGCTGGCAGGACCGAAGCCACCCGAGCCGGCCCTGAGCCCACAGCGGGCCTCGAGCAGGTGCGCAAGCACCGACCCGGCTCAGGCGGAAGCCAGCGGGAGCAGGTCGAGGCGCAGCTCGTTGATCGTGCGGCCGGCGCGCAGGCCCTTGGCCTCGAACCCGTCGCCGGGACGCCACGCGGGGCGCTCGACGCGTCGGGCGGTGAAGCGCGGGTGGGCGGCGACCTCGCCGAGGACGTGCTCGGCGTAGAAGTCCTGGTCGGTGGCGACGAGGACGTGGCCACCGGGCTTGAGGACGCGCGCGAGCAGGTCGAGGTTGGTCGGGCTGACGAAGCGTCGCTTGGTGTGCTTGAGCTTGCGCCACGGGTCGGGGAAGAACAGGTGGACGGCGTCGAGGACGGCGTCACCGACGCGCTCCTCGAGGAAGACGACCGCGTCGCCGACCTCGACCCGGAGGTTCGGCACGCCGGCCTTCTCGGCGTCGGCGAGCATGCGGGCGATGCCGGGGGTGTGCACGTCCATCGCGACCAGGTCGTGCTCGGGGTGCGTGGCGGCGTAGGCGATGGCGGCGTGGCCGTGGCCGCAGCCGATCTCGAGGACGACGGGGGCGCGGCGTCCGAACGCGACGGCGGCGTCGAACGGTCCGGGCGGCAAGGCCCGCGCGGGCGCCAGCTGCTCCATCCGCGAGAGGGTCAGCGTCGACAGACGCCCGCGGCGCACGAAGCTGCGCACGCGGGCCGCGCTGACGCCCTCGGGCAGGTCGGGCACGTCGTGCGTGTTGCGCCGCGCCGCGGGCACGGACGTGTCAGCCGCGTCGGACGCACCGGCCGCGTCGGGCCCGTCGGCGGAGGTCTGGTCGTCGGGCTGCTCGTCCACGCGGGCATCGTAGTGAGGCCCCGCCCCAATGCCCGAACTCGCCGACCCGGGTGGAGGGCGGGCACCGCCCCGCCGGACGCGTCAGGTGCGCCAGATGGTGACGACGGCGCGGTCGTCGCCCAGGCCGGCAGCAGCCTGGTCGCAGAGGCGCTGCGCCAGGCCCTCGAACCCGGTGCGGATGAACGACTCGGCCCGGCCGAGCATCCGGTCGATGCCGTCGACGAGCGCCTTGTCGCGAGCCTCGATGACGCCGTCGCTGTAGAGGACGAGGGCGTCGCCGCGGCGGATCGTGCCGCTCTCGCGCGGGTACCGGGCCTCCTCGATGACGCCGAGGAGCGGGCCGCGCCCACCGGTCAGCATCCGCCACCGGCCCGAACCGGCCGCGAACTGCGCGGCGGCGGGGTGACCGGCGTAGCCGATGGTGAAGTTGCCGCTCTCGAGGTCGACGGCGACGTGGACCGCCGTGGCGAACCCTTCGGCCCAGCGCAGCCGGAGCAGGTGGTTGTTGGCCGAGTGGAGGAACCCGTCCTCCTCCGTCTCGCCGAGCAGGCCGCCGAGCGCCCCGGACAGCAGCAGCGAGCGCGTGCCGGCCTCGCGTCCCTTGCCGGACACGTCGACGAGGGCGACCTCGAGCGTGCGTCCGTCGGTGGACCGGCTCGCGACGACGAAGTCGCCGGCGAAGCCGTCACCGTAGGCGGACTCGAGCGCGACCTCGGCCTGCCACGTCGGCGGCAGCTCGGGAAGCTCGCCCTGGGCGCGCAGCCGGTCGCGCATGTCGACGAGCATCGACTCGCCGCTGACCCCGACGACGCCGACCTGGGCGCGGGCGTGCGAGAGCCAGAGCATGAGCAGCATCGTCGCTACGGTGACGATCTGAGACCCGGTCGTCGAGCCCTTGATGTCGCTGAGGTACACCCCGAGGATCGACATGGCCAGGAAGAGCCAGATGAAGACGACGAGGAGGAACCGCGGCTCGAGGAAGAGGCCGGCGGCGACGACGAGGAGGCAGTAGACGCTCCACGGCACGGCCAGCGGCCACTGGTAGATGGCCGCGGTGCCGATGATGCCCAGCGTCAGGAAGATGCCGACGATGACCCAGGGAGCGCGCGACAGCCACGGGCCGAGGAGGCTCAGGCGTCGGAGGGGTCCGGCAGCGTAGCCCGAACGGCGAGAGACGATGCTCTCGTTGGTCGCCACGTGCCTCCCTTGCTGGGCTGGAGGGGAGCCGGCCCGGGGCGTCCCGTCAGGACGCGTCCGAGTCCGGCAGCGCCGGCAAGTCCCCCGTGTTCTCGTACGCGGAAACCATACCGAGACGACGGGCGTGGCGCTCCCCATCTGAGAAGTTCGTCCCGATGAAGGTGTCGACGATAGCGATGGCGTCCGGCACCGGCGTGAACCGCGCACCGATGGACACGACCTGCGCGTCGTTGTGCTCGCGGGCGAGGCTCGCGATCTCGGTGGAGTACGCGAGGGCCGCCCGGATCCCGCTCACCTTGTTGGCCGCCATCTGCTCGCCGTTGCCCGAGCCGCCGAGGACGACGCCGAGCGAACCCGCCTCGGCCGCAACGGCCTCCGCAGCGCGCAGGACGAAGACCGGGTAGTCGTCCAGGGCGTCGAAGGTGAACGGGCCGTGGTCGACGACGTCGTGGCCGGCCCCGCGCAGGTGGGTCAGGAGGGCCTGGTGCAGGTCGAAGGCCGCGTGGTCGCCGCCGATGTGGATGCGCATGTCCGTCCTTGGGTGCGGGGTGGGTGCGGGGTGGGTGCGGGGTGGAGAGGTCAGTCGAGGATCGGGCCGAGCGTACGGGTGCGCTTCAGCTCGAAGAAGCCGGGCGTCGAGGCGACGAGCACGCAGCCGTCCCAGAGGCGCAGGGCGTCCTCGCCCTTGGGTGCCGGCGTGACGACGGGCCCGAAGAAGGCGACGCCGGCGACCGAGATGATCGGGGTGCCGACCTCGGTGCCGACGAGGCTGATGCCGCGCTTGTGGCTGCGGTGCAGCGCGGCGTCGAACTTCTTGTGGTGGGCCTCCTTGGCGAGCGCCGCGGGCAGGCCGACCTCGTCGAGGGACTCGCGGATGACGGCGTCGAAGTCGCTCATCTTCCGCAGGTGGATGCGCGTGCCCATCGCGTCGTAGAGCGGCTTGATGACCCGGTCGCCGTGCGCTTCCGCTGCGGCGATGATGACGCGGACCGGACCCCACGCCTCGTCCATGCGCGCCCGGTAGGCGGCGTCGAGGTCGTGGCGGTGCTCGTTGAGGACGGCGAGGCTCATGACCGACCACGTCACGCGGAGGTCGCGCAGGCGCTCGACCTCCATGAGCCAGCGCGAGGTCATCCACGCCCACGGGCAGATCGGGTCGAACCACATCTCGACGGCCTGGCCCCCGCCGCCGTCGGGCCGAGTCGCCGTCGAGGTGGTCGTGGTCGGGGGTGAGGGGGTCGCCGCCGTCATGGTGGACATCCTCGCACCCGCCCGAGAACGCCCACACCGGCCCTCGACGAGCCGTATCGCGGTGGCGGTGCAGGGGTGGTCCCGTGCGAGGATGTCCGGGCGACGAGGCCGTCCGACCGGTCCCGCCTGTGTCGCACGTCACGCACTTTCCGTCCCCAGGAGGTCCCTTCGTGCCCGGCAAGAACCTGACCCGCGAGGAGGCGGCCGCCCGGGCCGCGGTCCTGCGGGTCGACAGCTACGACGTCCGTCTCGACCTCACCACGGGTCCCGAGACGTTCCGCACGGTCACGACGGCGCGGTTCGCCTGCTCCGAGCCCGGCACCGAGACGTTCATCGACCTCATCGCGGACTCGGTCGAGCGCGTCACCCTCAACGGCGCCGACCTCGACGCGGCGGCCCTCTTCGCCGACTCACGTGTCGCCCTGCCCGGCCTCGCCGCCGACAACGAGCTGACCATCGAGGCCACCGGCCGGTACACGAACACCGGTGAGGGCCTGCACCGGTTCGTCGACCCGGTCGACAACGAGGTGTACCTCTACACCCAGTTCGAGGTGCCCGACTCCCGCCGCATGTACGCGGTCTTCGAGCAGCCCGACCTCAAGGCCGCCTTCACGTTCACCGTCACAGCGCCCGCGCACTGGAAGATCATCTCCAGCTCCCCGACGCCGCAGCCCGAGCCCGCCGGTGTCGCCGACGGCGTCGAGAAGGCCACGTGGTACTTCGCGCCGACCCCGCGCATCTCCTCCTACATCACCGCGCTCATCGCCGGCCCATACGACGAGGTCCGCGACGAGGTCCAGACCCGACGCGGCACCGTGCCCCTCGGCGTCTTCTGCCGCAAGTCGCTGACGCAGCACCTCGACGCCGACAACATCTTCGACTGCACGAAGAAGGGCTTCGCGTTCTTCGAGTCGGAGTTCGACCAGGCCTACCCGTTCGAGAAGTACGACCAGGTCTTCACGCCCGAGTACAACATGGGCGCGATGGAGAACGCCGGGGCCGTGACGTTCACCGAGATGTACGTCTTCCGCTCCAAGGTGAGCGAGGCGAAGATCGAGCGCCGCGCCCTGACGATCCTGCACGAGCTGGCCCACATGTGGTTCGGCANCTCCAAGGTGAGCGAGGCGAAGATCGAGCGCCGCGCCCTGACGATCCTGCACGAGCTGGCCCACATGTGGTTCGGCAACCTCGTGACGATGAAGTGGTGGGACGACCTCTGGCTCAACGAGTCCTTCGCCGAGTGGGCCTCGACGACGTGCCAGGCCGAGGCCACCCAGTGGAGCAGCGCCTGGACGACGTTCGGCACGGCCGAGAAGGCGTGGGCCTACACCCAGGACCAGCTCTCCTCCACGCACCCGATCGCCGCCGACATGCGCCACCTCGAGGACGTCGAGGTCAACTTCGACGGCATCACCTACGCCAAGGGCGCCTCGGTGCTCAAGCAGCTCGTCGCCTACGTCGGCCGTGAGCCGTTCGTCGCGGCGCTGCGCGAGTACTTCCGCAAGCACGCCTGGGGCAACACGACCCTCTCGGACCTGCTCGGCGAGCTCGAGACCGCATCGGGCCGCGAGCTGACCGAGTGGAGCAAGCTGTGGCTCGAGACGGCCGGCGTCAACACGCTGCGCCCGTCGTTCGAGGTCGACGCCGACGGCCGCTACACGCGCTTCGCCGTCGAGCAGACCGCCGCCGAGGAGTACCCGACGCTGCGGCCTCACCGCCTCGGCATCGGGCTGTACTCCGTGGAGGGCGACGACCTCGTCCGGACGGCGTACCACGAGGTCGACGTCGCCGGTGAGCGCACCGACATCGCCGAGCTCGTCGGTGTCTCGCAGCCGGATCTGCTGCTGCTCAACGACGACGACCTCGCCTACGCCAAGATCCGCCTCGACGAGCGCTCGCTCGCCACAGCACTGGCGCACCCGCGCGGCTTCCAGGACTCCCTCCCCCGCTCGCTCGTGCTCGGCGCGACGTGGGACATGACGCGCGACGCCGAGATGTCGGCGCGCGACTTCGTGCGCTTCGTGCTCGAGACCCTCCCCGGCGAGAGCGACTCGACGCTGCTGCGCGTCCTGCTCGGCCAGATCGTCCAGTCGACGCGCCTCTACGTCGCGCCGGAGCACCGGGCCGACACCTCGGCGCTGCTCAGCAGCTCGCTGCGGGCCCTGGCCGAGTCGGCAGAGCCGGGCAGCGACGCCCAGTTCCAGCTCGTCGAGGGGTGGGCCAACACGACGGCCGACGCCTCGGACGCCGACCGCTTCCGGGCGCTGCTCACCGGCGAGGCGTCGCTGCCCGGCCTGACGGTCGACACCGAGCTGCGCTGGACGTTCACCCGCGCGCTGGCCGCCCTCGGCGTCCTCACCGACGCCGAGCTCGAGGCCGAGCTCGACCGCGACCCGACGGCCACCGGCAAGGAGCGGCACGCCGAGGCCCTGGCCTCGCGCCCGACCGCCGAGGCCAAGGCCGACGCGTGGGCCAAGGCCGTCGAGCAGAACGTCCTGTCCAACCAGATGGTCGACTCGGTCTCGGCGGGCTTCCGCCGCAGCACCGACCTGTCGCTGCTCGAGCCGTACGTCGCGAAGTACCACGCGATGCTCGTCGACGCGTGGGCCGCGCGCAGCGTCGCCATCGGCGAGCGCGTCGTGGGCGGGTTCTACCCGTTCGCGCTCGCCAACACCGAGCTGCTCGAGGCCTCGGACGCCTGGCTGACGGCCAACCCCGACGCCCAGGCCGGGCTCGTGCGCACCGTCGCCGAGAACCGCGACACGATCGCCCGCGCCCTGCGCGCGCAGGAGGCGGACCGCCGGGCCTGACGCGCCCGGCGCCCGAGCGCCCGTCCGGCCCCTCACCGGGGTCGGGCGGGCGCTCTCCCGCTTCACCCGTTTGGTCGTCCCGCCATGACGTCTGCGACCATCGTGACGACGCCCCGGCGTCCCCGCAGCATCCCTCCACCTGCCCCCGAGAGCACCGACCGAGACTCTGTGACTGACCTACTCACGACCCTGACCCAGCCCTTCACGCACGTCGCCGGCACGCTCACGCGGCCGGCAGCTGCCCTCGCGACACCAGCGACGACACCAGCGGCGTCGCCGTCCGCGACGACACCACCCCTGCCCGGAACGGAGGGAGCGTTGGAGCTCTCGATGCCCCAGCTCAGCTGGTCGGAGGTCGGCGACTGGCTCGTCGGCACGCCCCTGCTCATCATCCTGACGATCGTCCTCGGGATCGTCGTGCGCTGGCTCGTGCACCGGCTCATCAACCGGGTCGTCGCGACGGCCGCCTCCAAGCGGGCCGAGCGGCTCGCCAGCATCCTCGGCACCCGCCGCGCCCCCAGCTCCGTGGGTGCCGCGAACGTCCGACACGTGCAGCGCACCCAGACGATGGGGGCCCTGCTCAAGAGCATCACGACGTTCGTCGTCTTCGGCCTGACCGGCCTGACGGTGCTCTCACTCGTCGGCATCCCGCTGGCGCCCCTGCTCACCTCGGCGGGCGTCGGCGGTGTCGCGCTCGCCTTCGGCGCCCAGAGCCTCGTCAAGGACTTCCTGTCCGGCGTCTTCATGATCATCGAGGACCAGTACGGCGTCGGTGACGTCGTCGACACGGGCGAGGCCGTCGGCACCGTGGAGAACGTGTCGTTGCGCATCACCCAGCTGCGCGACGCCCAGGGCATGACCTGGTACGTCCGCAACGGCGAGATCATCCGCATCGGCAACAAGACTCAGGGCTGGTCGACGGCGATGGTCGACATCCCCATCGCCTACGACCAGGACGTCGAGAAGGCGATGACGGTGATCCGGGAGGTCGTCTCGGTCATGGACGACGACGACCGGTGGCGCGACATCCTCCTCGAGGAGCCGAACGTCGTCGGCGTCGAGTCGATGTCGGCCGGCGTCATCACGATCCGGGTCCTGGCCAAGACCGTGGCCAACGAGCAGTTCGCCATCCAGCGCGAGATCCGCGAGCAGGTCAAGGGAGCCCTCGACCGCGCCGGCATCAAGAGCCCGTCACCGGCCCTGCCGCCCTACGGCGGTGGCAAGCCGCTCTGATCGCGCCGCAGCCCACCTGAGAGACTTGCGCCCGTGACCTACTACGAGGACTTCGGCGGCCACGAGACCTTCGCCAAGCTCGTCCACGAGTTCTACCGCGGCGTGGCTCAGGACGAGGAGCTGCGCGCCCTCTACCCCGAGGACGACCTCGGCCCCGCCGAGGAGCGCCTGCGGATGTTCTTCGAGCAGTACTGGGGCGGGCCGACGACGTACTCCGAGCAGCGCGGCCACCCGCGCCTGCGGATGCGGCACATGCCGTTCACCGTGACGCCCGACATGCGCGACCGTTGGCTGCTGCACATGATGAACGCCGTCGACACCCTCGCCCTCGCCCCCGAGCACGACGACCTGCTGCGCGACTACCTGACGCGTGCCGCGTACTCCCTCGTCAACGCCCCGGGCCCCGACGGCACGTTCTGAGGTCGCGCTCCCGGGCCCGGGCAGCCGCACGACTCACAGCAACTCACAGGTCGGACCGCTCACGCGGGGGCGCCGGCCGTGCTGTGCTGGTCGTGGACCCACAGGGCGGTCCGAGGCTGCCCGGCAAGGAGGCTGGAATGGTCGAGCTGAACCGCACCGTCGTCGGGTTCGCCACCGCCGGGGCGGCAGCGCTCGCCATCGGCTTCGGTGTCTCCGCCGTGGCGCGTGCCGACACCGGATCCCCGCCCGCAGCGAGCAGCGGCTCGTCCACGACTCCGGCACCGGGCGCGACCGGCGGTCCCGGGTACGGCAACGGCCACGGGAACGGCAAGGGCCACGGCTGGGGACCGGGTGGACGTTTCGGTGGCGGACCGGGTCACGGCGCCCTCGGGCACGACCTCTCCGCCCTCGCGACGCAGCTCGGCGTCAGCGAGTCGACGCTGCGCGACGCGATGAAGGGCGCCCGCGACGACCTGCGCGCCGCCCAGCCGAAGCCGACGACGCCTCCCACCGCGCCGCCGTCGGCCGCTCAGCGACAGGCGGCCCTGGACGCGTACACGGCGGCGCTCGCCAAGCGGCTCGGCATGGACGTCGCGAAGGTGCGCTCGGCGATCGACGCCGTCCGTGCCGCCGAGCAGGCCGACCGGCAGAAGGCCCTCGACGACCGGCTCGCCCAGGCGGTCAAGGACGGAAAGCTGACGCAGGCCGAGGCCGACGCCGTCAAGAAGGCGGCTGCCGCGGGCGTCATCGGCATGGGCGACGGCCCGCACTGACGCGTCCGGCCGGCCTAGAGGGCGCGCAGGGCCGGGACGACGTGGTTGTGCAGCAGCGGTGCGAGGTCCTCGGGCAGGTCGCCGGCGAGGTCGAGCCAGCGCTGCTCGGCGATCTCCGCGCGCGGCTCGGGCCGGTCGGCCGGGTCGAGGGGCGCGACGTACACCGTCGCGTCGACCCACGAGTCGGGCTCGTTGGCGGCGACGTCGTGGAACCGCCCGAGCGGCGTGCCGGTGCCGTGCGGCAGGACGAGCCCGACCTCCTCGCTCACCTCGCGCAGGGCGGCCTCGTACGGCGACTCGCCCGGGTCGATCTTGCCGCCCGGCAGCATGAACCGGCTCGAGCCGGCCTTGCGCACCGTGAGCAGGTGCCCGTCGCGCAGGAGGCAGAAGGCGGCCGTGACATAGGTCGTCATGGCCTCGACGCTAGCGGTGGGGTGCCCGCCGGCCCCCACGGCACCCGGTAGCCGGTCATCCAGGCGCCGGCGCGCTCGGTGGCGAGGTACCGGAACACGACGCGCAGGCCGGCGTCGCGCAGGCCGCGGCCGACGCGTCCGGGCACCTTCGCGCTGCTGCTGCGGGCTCCCGCGGCGACGATCCGCTCGACGCGTCGGCGCCGGGCCTGCTCGTACGCGGCGAGGGCGTCGTCCGGGTCCGCGTGGTCGCGCAGGCTCGTGGCGAGGACGACGGCGTCCTCGAGCGCCATCGAGGCGCCCTGCCCCGAGCTCGGGGCCGGGGCGTGGACGGCGTCGCCGACGAGGACGGCGCGTCCGCGGCGCCAGCCCGCGACGTGGCGCAGGTCGTGGGTGTTGTCGGCCCACAGCTCGAGCCGGCCCGCGCGCACGAGCGCGGCGGCGGGCCCGGCATCGGCGTCGAGGAGGTCGGCCAGGTGCTCGCGCCACTGGTCGGGCGTCGTCGCTGCGCGCTCCTCGGGGGTGATGGGCGGGCGGGGCTCGTTGACGAACCAGACGACGTGACCGGCCGGGGTGCGGTGGGCGCCGAAGAAGCACCGGGCCCCGAAGACGAAGTGCCAGGCGCGCTCGGGCAGCCTCTCGGCCAGGGGCGAGGCGGGCGTGATGCCGCCGAAGTTCGTCAGGCCGACGTAGCGCGCGGGTGCGGCGTCGGGGTCGATGGCCCGGCGCACGACGGAGTGGACGCCGTCGGCGCCGACGAGCAGGTCGGCGGTCAGCGTCGTGCCGTCGGCGAGACGGGCCTGCACCGCGTCGGCCGTGTCGACCACCTCGAGCACCCGGGCGTCGTGGCGCACCTCGACCCCTCGGGCGGCTGCCTCGTCGGCGAGGGCGAGCGCCAGGCGGGACCTCTTGAGGGTCAGGCCGACCCGGCCGTCGTCGAGCGGCACGCCGAGCGAGAGGGAGCCGAGGTGGCGGCCGGTGCTGCCGACGATCTCGTGGCCGTCCGTGGCGAAGCCGAGCGGCTCGAGGGCGCCGCGCAGGCCGAGCACGTCCAGCGCATGCAGGCCGTTCGGCGCGAGGGTGAGGTAGGAGCCCTTCTCGCCGTCACCGCGCGGCCAGGCCTCGAGGACGACGGGTTCGATGCCGACCCGGTGCAGGGCCAGGGCGGTGGCGGGGCCGGCGATGCCGCCTCCGACGACGAGTGCACGCATCTTGCTAGCCTTTCTTACGAGAACCAAATGATTTGATTTTCGAAAGATAGGTGCGATGAGCCCGTCCCGTCAACCCGCTCGCGAGGACCTCGTCGAGGCCCTCGGTTCGGCCATGCAGCAGTACCAGCGTTCGGTCCAGGCCTTCGACGACGCCGTCGGCCGGCTTCTCGACCTCGGTCCGAGCGACCTGCGCTGCCTCGACTGGCTCGTCGACGGGCCGAAGACGGCGGGGCAGCTGAGCGCTGGCATCGGTCTGCGGCCCGCCGCGACGACGGCCCTCGTCGACCGGCTCGCCAAGCGTGGGCTCGTGCGGCGACGCCGCTCCGAGACCGACCGCCGGGCCGTCCTCGTCGAGATGACCGAGCAGGGCAACGCCCTGACGTGGCAGGCCTACGGGCCGCTCGTCGCCGCGGGCCGCCCGATGCTCGACGAGCTCTCCCCCGAGCAGCTCGCCTTCATGACCGGCTACCTGCGGCGGATCACGGCCCTGACCGACGACCAGCGCGAGAGGCTCGGCCGGCGCGACTGACGCGGCTCGCCGCGGACCGGTGCCGGGCGCCGGTCAGCGGTGCGGCGGCCCGGCGTCGACGCGTCGGCGCAGCTCGGCCACACCGTCGGGCCCGGCCGGCACGTCCCACCAGCTCTCGACCCACCAGGTGGCGCCGGCGTCGGCCCACGCCGCGGGCTCGGCCGGCTCGAGCGAGGCGAAGTCGCCCCACGAGTCCGCCTCGACGACGACGTCGTAGCCCTCCCACGGCAGCCCGAGCTCGGCCCGCAGCCGTCGGACCGGGTCGACGACGGCGGCGAAGGCCTCGACGGTCCTTGCCTCGCCGTCGGGCGGGTGCACCGCGGGGATCAGCCCCTGCCAGCGCGCCGCCCGCTCGAGCGAGCGCTGCCGCCCGCCACCCGGCGTCGGGGCGCCGACGACCCACACCGGCGGGTGCGGCCGCTGCGGCGTCAGCGCCGGCTTCGGGAAGTCGTAGGGCACGGTGCGGTAGAACTCCCCCTCGTACGTGAGGTCGTCGCCCCGCGACAGTCCGGCATACACCTCGAGGCACTCGTCGAGCTTGCGGGCCCGCACGCCGCGGCCCTCGTCGGCCTCGAACGCCGTCCACCCCGGGTGCAGCGCACCGAGCCCGACCGACAGGAACGCGCGGCCGCCGCTCAGCCGGTCGACGGTGCCGACGTCGGTGGCGAGGTCCCACGGCCGGTAGCGCGAGGCGGGCGTCAGCAGGGTGCCGAGCCGGATGCGCTCGGTGGCCACGGCGGTGGCACCGAGCAGGACCCACGCGTCGGTGCCGAAGAGCGCCTCCCACGTGAGGACGGCGTCCCAGCCACGCTCCTCCCCGAGCCGCGCGAGCTCGACGAACTCGTGCTCGGTGGTGAACGGGACGACGAAGCCGTAGCGCATGGACCCTGCCTACCACCGGGTCCGGACACCGGCCGACGGGCCGCGATGCAAGATCTTGCAATTCTTTCTTTGAGTTTCGGTCCTGATGCGGAACGATGGTGGCCCGTGACGCGATCAGCAACCCAGACCCTCACGACCGACACCGCGGCGGACGTCCGCGAGGCGCCCAGCCCGATCCACGCCGCCGACCGCCCCGACGCGGCGTGGTGGCGCCAGGCCGTGATCTACCAGATCTACCCGCGCTCGTGGAGCGACGCGAACGGTGACGGCATCGGCGACCTGCCGGGCATCACCGCCCGCCTCGACCACCTGAGCGCCCTCGGCGTCGACGCGATCTGGCTCTCGCCCTTCTACACCTCGCCGCAGGCCGACGCCGGCTACGACGTCGCCGACTACCGCGACGTCGACCCGATCTTCGGCACGCTCGCCGACGCCGACGCCATGATCGCGCGCGCCCACGAGCTCGGCCTCAAGGTCATCGTCGACATGGTCCCGAACCACAGCTCCGACGAGCACGTCTGGTTCCAGGCCGCCCTCGCGGCCGGCCCCGGCTCGGCCGAGCGCGAGCGCTACATGTTCCGCGAGGGCCGCGGCGAGCACGGCGAGCTGCCCCCGAACAACTGGGAGTCCGTCTTCGGCGGCGCCGCGTGGACGCGCGTCACCGAGGCCGACGGCCGCCCGGGCCAGTGGTACCTGCACCTCTTCGACCCCAAGCAGCCCGACTTCAACTGGGAGCACCCCGAGGTGCGCGCCGAGTTCGAGTCGATCCTGCGCTTCTGGCTCGACCGGGGCGTCGACGGCTTCCGCGTCGACGTCGCGCACGGCCTCATCAAGGAGCAGGGCCTGCCCGACACCGAGGAGGAGCGCACCGTCATGCTCGGCCACGCCGAGCACGACGACGACGCCACGCCCGCCGTCGCCCAGTCCGAGGACGCCCCGCGCATCGACCACACCAAGCGCAGCCCGATGTGGGACCAGGACGGCGTCCACGAGGTCTACCGCGCGTGGCGCACGATCCTCGAGTCCTACGGCACGCCCGACCGCATCCTCTGCGCCGAGGCGTGGGTCGAGCCGCAGGAGCGCGCCGTCAAGTACGTGCGCTCCGACGAGATGCACCAGGCCTTCAACTTCGACTTCCTCACCTCCTCGTGGGTGGCCGAGGACCTGCGTGCCGTCATCACGTCGTCGCTGCACGCCGCTGACTCGGTGGGTGCACCCTCGACGTGGGTGCTGTCGAACCACGACGTCGTGCGGCACGCGTCGCGCCTCGGCTTCGCGCCGGGCACGCCGCGGATGAACGGCATCTCGGCGACCGACCCGCAGCCCGACCGCGCGCTCGGGCTGCGCCGGGCCCGCGCTGCCACGGCGCTCATGCTCGCCCTCCCGGGGGGCGCGTACGTCTACCAGGGCGAGGAGCTCGGCCTGCCGGACTCGACCGACATGCCCGCCGAGTTCCGCCAGGACCCGACCTTCTCCCGGACCGAGGGCGCCGAGACCGGCCGCGACGGCTGCCGCGTGCCGATCCCGTGGGTCGCGGGCGCCCCGAGCCTCGGCTTCGGCCCGTCCGACGCGACGTGGCTGCCCCAGCCGGCCGTCTACGACGAGTACGCCGTCGACCGCCAGATCGGCGTGCCCGGCTCGACGCTCGAGCTCTACCGGTCGCTGCTCGCCGCGCGTCGCCGCCTGTCGCTCGGCACCGGCTCGCTGACGTGGGTCGAGGGCTACGGCCAGGACGTCGTCGCGCTGACCAACGGCGCCGAGGGCCGCGAGCGCGTCCTCGTCGTGGCGAACCTCGGCACCGAGCCCGTCGAGCTGCCCGAGGGCGTCGACGTGCTCGTCACCTCGGGCCCGCTCGAGGACGGCCTCGTGCCGACCGACACGACCGTCTGGGCCCTCTGGGCCTGAGCCTCACCCGTCGCACGAGGGCGCTCCCGGTCACCGGGGGCGCCCTCGTCGCGTGACGGGCAGTCGGTGACGGGGGCCGCGGCGAGCGCCTAGTCTCGCGGCATGACCGTGCCGGCCCCGCGCCCCCGCCCCTACCTCGCCCGGACGCCGGTGGCCCTGGCCCACCGGGGCGGCGCGCTCTACCGGCCGAACGTCGGTCTCGAGAACACGATGACGGCGTTCGGCAACGCCGTCGACCTCGGCTACACCCACCTCGAGACCGACGTGCACCTGACCAGTGACGGCCGCCTCGTCGCCTTCCACGACACCCGCCTAGACCGGGTCACCGACCGCGCCGGGCTCATCCACGACCTCACGTGGGAGCAGGTGCGCGGGGCCACCCTCGGCGAGGGCGAGCACGTGCCGCTGCTCACCGAGGTGCTCGACGCGTGGCCCGAGGTCAACCTCAACATCGACCTCAAGGCGGCCGGCACCGCTCCGGTCCTGTGGCAGCTCGTCGAGGAGCGCGGCCTGCACGACCGGGTGTGCGTGGGCTCGTTCTCGCAGCGCAACATCGCGCAGTTCCGACGCCTGGCGCGCGGCCGTGTCACGACGGCCGCTGCGCCGGTGGGGGCGGCCGTCACCCGCTACGGGCCGCGGTGGCTCGCGCGGTGGCTGCACTCCCCCGCCGAGGTGTTCCAGGTGCCGGCCTCGTTCCCGGTCCGCGGCCGCGTCGTCGAGGTGGTGACGCCCGGCTTCGTCGCCGCCGCCCACGCCGCCGGCAAGCAGGTGCACGTGTGGACCATCGACGACCCCGAGCAGATGCACCGCCTGCTCGACCTCGGCGTCGACGGCCTCGTCAGCGACCGCATCGACGTGCTCAAGCAGGTGCTCGTCCAGCGGGGCGCCTGGACCGGGCGCTGACGCGTCGGACGTGGTGGACGCGTCGGACGTGGCGACGCGTCAGCGCACGAGGACGTGCCCGCGGACCGTGGACAGACGCGTCCACCGTCCGTTCGTCGACGCCGACGCCTCCGCCCCCGGCGCGGTGAAGCCGAGGACGTGCGCGCCGAAGGCGAGCCCGGCCGCGATGGGCGGCACCGTGTCGGTCATGGCGCCCCACACCCGACGCCGCAGCGCCGTGACCGCGTGACCACCGGCGCCGTCGGGCGTGCCCTGCGCGATCTGCGAGATCCCTTCGCGCGCAACGGCGTCGACGGCCTCTGACGCGAGCCGCCCGACCGGCTCCCACCCGTCGCGAGGCGGGGTGAGGCCGCTCCACGACGCGCGGACCGTCGTCGGCGGGACGGCGAGGACGCTCGAGCCGTCCGAGGGGTCGCGACGGGCCAGCCGGTCGCCGAGCGAGGCGAACGACACCGTGGCGTCGACGCCGCCGTCGGTGCCCTCGGGGCGCACCGGCGCGACGCGCAGGCCGAGCACCGTCCCCTCGCCGAGCAGGCCGGTGCCCTCGAGGACGGCGACCGTGACGAGGACGAACCCACCGACGACCTGGAGGCGCACGGCCCCGTCGGGGTTGGCCCGGCGCGCGCGGCCGAGGAAGGTCTCGAGGTCGGCGAGCGCGCGGGGGTCGCCGAGGTCGACGTGCTGGGTGGAGGTGCTCATGGCCGCCCCCTCACCGACGACGCCGGAACGGGGCCGGCCCGCCGCGGTGGCCCTGCAGGGCGGCGCGCTCCTCGGGCCGCATCCGGCGGGGCGAGGCGGACCCGAAGTCGTAGAGCGCCAGCTCGGTCTCGGCCACGGCGTAGACGACCTCGGCGCCCGGGGTCAGGTGGGTCTCGGTGCCCTCGGGGTCGATGCCCTCCGGGTCGGTGACGATGTAGGCCACGTCGAAGCCGGCGCCGCCCACGCGCGAGACCCACAACCGGATCTCGACCGGCGCGTGCCGGAACCCGAGCGGCCGGCGGTACTCGATCTCGTGTCGCGCGACGAGGGCGCCCTCGTCGAGGAGCGACTTGTCGCCGGCGCCACTCGCGTCGAACCAGTCGCGGAAGGCGATGACGCGGGCGTCCTCGAGCAGGCGCAGGAACTGGACGTTGTTGATGTGGGCGTAGGCGTCCATGTCGGACCAGCGCAGAGCCACGTGCGCGGCGTAGGGGGTGTGCGCGTCGGTCGTCCCATCGGTCATGCTGCCCATCCTCGCAGCCCGTCCACATCCCCGACCCGGATGCCCACGCGCGTCCACAGCGGGACACGGGGATGGTGGCCGCGTCGGCGGTGGCACGTAGGTTGGGGCCCATGTCTGGCATGCCCGTGACCCCCGCCGCCGAGCCCGCGACCCACCCGACCGGCACCCCCGACGCGTCGGTGGACGACCGGATGCGGGCGCGGGCCACCGACGCGCTGCGTCGGCTCGTGGGCCGGCCCGACGCCGACTTCCGCGACGGTCAGCTCGAGGCCATCGCCGAGCTCGTCGAGGGGCGTCGCCGGGTGCTCGTGGTCCAGCGCACGGGATGGGGCAAGTCGGCGGTCTACTTCGTCGCCACGGCACTGCGACGCGCCGAGAGAGCCGGGCCCACCGTCATCGTCAGCCCGCTGCTGGCGCTGATGCGCGACCAGATCGGCGCCGCGCAGCGAGCAGGCATCCGGGCCGTCACGCTCAACTCGACGAACGCCGACGAGTGGGGCGAGGTGTCAGGGGCGCTGGCGCGCGGCGAGGTCGACGTGCTGCTCGTCAGCCCAGAACGGCTCAACAACCCGCGCTTCCGCGACGAGCAGCTGCCGCACCTCGCGCGCACGTGCGGTCTCCTCGTGGTCGACGAGGCGCACTGCGTCAGCGACTGGGGCCACGACTTCCGGCCCGACTACCGCCGCATCCGCGACCTGCTCACGACGCTGCCCGAACGCACCCCCGTGCTCGCCACCACGGCCACGGCCAACGCCCGCGTCGTCACCGACGTCGTCGAGCAGCTCGGCGCCGGCGGTCGCGACGTGCTGACGTTGCGCGGCCCGCTCGCCCGTGCGTCACTGCGCCTCGGCGTCCTGCCGCTCGCCGCACCCGAGCAGCGGCTGGCCTGGCTCATCGCCCACCTCGGCGAGCTGCCCGGCTCCGGCATCGTCTACGCGCTCACCGTCGCCGCGGCCGAGGACGTCGCCGCCGCGCTGCGCGAGGCGGGCCACGAGGTCGCCGCCTACACCGGGCGCACCGAGCCCGCCGAGCGCATCCGGCTCGAGGAGGCGCTGCGCGACAACTCCGTCAAGGCGCTCGTGGCCACCTCGGCGCTCGGGATGGGCTTCGACAAGCCCGACCTCGGCTTCGTGCTGCACCTCGGGGCGCCGTCCTCACCCGTCGCCTACTACCAGCAGGTCGGCCGTGCGGGTCGTGCCACCGAGCGCGCCGACGTCCTGCTCATGCCCGGCCCCGAGGACAAGGACATCTGGCGCTACTTCGCCTCGGCGTCGATGCCGCGTCAGGACCAGGCCGACGCCGTGCTGCGCGCCCTGTCCGAGTCGGCCAAGCCGCTGTCCACCGTGGCCCTCGAGGCCATCGTCGACGTCCGACGCACCCGGCTCGAGCTGCTCCTCAAGGTGCTCGACGTCGACGGCGCCGTGCAGCGCGTCCCCGGCGGCTGGACCGCCACCGGCGAGCCCTGGGCCTACGACGAGGAGCGCTACGGCCGCGTCACCGAGGCCCGCGAACGCGAGCAGCAGCTCATGGTCGACTACGAGCGCACCGACGGCTGCCGCATGGCGTTCCTGCAGACCTGCCTCGACGACGCCACCGCGGAGCCGTGCGGGCGGTGCGACGGCTGCGTGGGGCCGTGGTTCGACGCCACGATCCCCGACGCCGCGGTCAACACCGCACGGTCCCGGCTCGACCGCCCCGGCGTCGCCCTCGAGCCGCGGGCCCAGTGGCCCTCCGGGATGGACCGCCTCGGCGTGCCGCTGCGCGGCCGGATCGCCGCCGACGCCGCGATGACCGAGGGCCGCGCCGTCGCGAGGCTCAGCGACCTCGGCTGGGGCCAGCGCCTGCGCGAGCTGCTCCGAGGTGAGGACCGCGAGCTGCCGCCGGAGGTCCTGCGCGCCTGCGTCGACGTGCTCGCCAGCTGGGGCTGGAGCGAGCGCCCCGTCGCCGTCGTGTCGGTGCCCTCGCGCCGCCGGCCGCGCCTCGTCGAGTCGCTCGCCACCGGCATCAGCGAGCTCGGCCGCCTGCCCTACCTCGGCTCGCTCGACCTCGCCGAGGGCGGCCCGGTCGGTGACCCGGGCGGCAACAGCGCCTTCCGCCTCGCCAACCTGTGGGGCCGGCTCGTCGTCGGTCCCGACCTCGCGGGTCGCCTCGCCGGCGCGCCGGGCCCGGTGCTGCTCGTCGACGACGTCGCCGACTCCCGGTGGACCCTCACGGTGTGCGCCGGCCTGCTCCGTGAAGCCGGTGCCCCGGGGGTCCTGCCCCTCGCGCTCGCCCTCGAGGCGTGAGCTCATGCGTGACCTCGATGCGTGACCTCGATGCGTGACCTCGGCCCCAGGGCGGCGACGGCGCCGCCCGGGGCTGGGTAGGGTCGGCTCGTGACCGACGAGATCACCGTGCTGCCGCCCATCGAGGACCTCATCGACGTCCTGACCCTCAAGGACGTCGGGACCGCCCACATCGCCGTCACCGACGTCGCCGGGCGCGATGCCGCCGAGTCCATCGGCGCGACGTCGGCGCGCGTCTTCGAGGGCCGCAGCCAGAAGATGCCGCACGGGCGCGTGTTCGGCGGGCAGGTGCTGGCCCAGTGCGTCATGGCCGCCGGCACGACGGTCCGCGAGGTCGACGAAGACGGCCCGAGGCCGATCCACTCGCTGCACGGCTACTTCATGCGACCGGGCGACGACACGCTGCCGATCCGCTTCGCCGTCGAGGAGATGCGCGACGGCCGCTCGTTCTCGACGCGGCGGGTGCACGCGGTCCAGAAGGGCGCCCCGATCATGTCGATGACGTGCTCCTTCCAGGAGCGCGCGGGCGGCCTCGACCACCAGGACCCGATGCCGCAGGTGGCCGGCCCGGACGGGCTCACCTCGCTCGCCGAGGCGTTCCGCGGCATCGACCACCCGGGGGCCCGACACCTCGCCGAGGCGCGGCCCATCGAGCTGCGCCCCGTCGAGAGCAACATGTTCCTCGACGCCGGCAACGAGCAGGTCGCGACGAACCACGTGTGGATGCGCGCGATCGGCCTGCTTCCCGACGACCCGCTGCTGCACGCGGCCGTCCTCGCGTACTCGAGCGACTACTCGCTGCTCGAGCCCGTGCTGCGGCGCCACGGCCTGGTGTGGACCGACCGCCGGCTGCGCGTCGCGAGCCTCGACCACTCGATGTGGTTCCACCGCGACGCCCGCGCCGACGACTGGCTGCTCTACGCCCAGGCCTCGCCCTCGGCGATCAGCGGCCGCGGCCTGGCGATCGGCCAGATCTACGCCCAGGACGGTGCCCTCGTCGCGACGACGGCCCAGGAGGGCATGGTCCGCGTCAAGGAGGACTGACGCCCAGCAGCAGCTCAGCGCGGAGGTCGGTCCGGCGGTTCAGTCCTCGAGCCGGAACCCGAGCTTGACCGTGACCTGCCAGTGCGCGACGCCGCCGTCGCCGAGCTGGCCGCGGATGTCGGTCACCTCGAACCAGTCGAGGTTGCGCACCGTCGTACTGGCCTTGGCGACGGCGTTGCCGACGGCGGCCTCGATGCCCTCGGGGGACGACCCGACGACCTCGGAGATCGAGTACACGTGGTTGGCCATGGCTTCTCGATTCGCTCAGGGCACCCCGGGCTCTCCGAGCCGCCTCGAACCAACGTAGACCTGACGACGCGGTCGGGGCCCGGCAACCGCTCGCCCGCTCAGACGGCTCGGACGACGGCGACGTCGTGCCCCTCGAGCCGCAGGCCGCCGCTGACCTTCTCCGGGTGCCGACCCCACGAGGCGAGCACCTCGTCGAGGTCGTCGGTGAGCGGCACGACCTGGGGCTGCTCGGCCAGGTTCGCCACGATGCGCAGGCCGCCGCGCGAGAGGACGAACCACGCGGCGTCCTCGTCGAACCGCGCGCTCGTGGCGCGCAGGTCGCCCGAGGCGATGTCGGGCTCGGTGCGGCGCACCTCGACGAGCCGCCGGTAGAAGGCGAGGGTCTCGACGTGCCCGGGCGCGTCGACCTCCGACCACCTCAGCACGCTCGCCTCGCGGGTGGCGGGGTCCTGCGGGTCGGGCACGTCGGCCTCGTCCCAGCCGTGCGCGGCGAACTCGCCGCGGCGACCGGTGCGCACGGCGTCGGCGAGCCACTCCTCCTCGAAGGAGGTGAAGAACGCGAACGGCGTGCCGGCGCGCCACTCCTCCCCCATGAAGAGCATGACCGTGAAGGGTGAGAGCAGGTAGAGGGCTGCGCCGATGGCCTGCTGTCCCGGCGTCACCGTGGCGCCGATGCGGTCGCCGACCGCGCGGTTGCCCACCTGGTCGTGGGTCTGCAGATAGGCCACGAAGCGGTGGCCCGAGGTGGTGGCGGGGTCGACGGGGCGTCCCCACCGGGCACCCCGGAAGGTCGACACGCGCCCGTCGTGCAGGAAAGCCTGCGTCAGCACCTTGGCGAGGACGGAGAGCCGCCCACCGTCCGGCCACGCCTCGGTGCCACCAGCGAAGTCGGCGTAGTACCCCTGCGTCTCGCCGGTCAGCGTGACGTGGAGGGCATGGTGCACGTCGTCGTCCCACTGGGCCGTCATGCCTCGCCCACCGTCGGAGGTGGGCGTGACCATGACGGGGTCGTTGAGGTCACTCTCGGCCACGAGGTCGAGACTGCGACCGAGCTGCCCTGCGAGAGAAGCGGTCTCGTCGGACAGCTGCGCCAGCACGTGGCGGTCCGAGGAGTCGCGCAGCTCGTGCACGGCGTCGAGGCGCAGCGCGTCGACGTGGAAGTCGCGGAACCAGCGCAGCGCGTTGTCGAGCACCCAGCGCCGCACCTCGGGCGACCCCTCGCCGTCGAGGTTGACGGCCGGGCCCCACGGCGTGGTGTGGGCGGCGGTGAAGTAGGGGCCGAACTCGGCGAGGTAGTTGCCCGTCGGACCGAGGTGGTTGTAGACGACGTCGAGGCAGACCCCGAGCCCACGGGCGTGGCAGGCGTCGACGAACCGCTGGAAGGCGGCGGGGCCGCCGTAGGCGTCCTGGACGGCGTAGGGCTGGACGCCGTCGTAGCCCCAGCCGTGGGTGCCGCCGAAGGCGGCCACGGGCATGACCTCGACGACGTCGACGCCGAGCTCGACGAGGTGCTCGAGGTGCTCGGTGGCCGCGTCGAACGTCCCCTCCGGCGTGAAGGTGCCGATGTGCAGCTCGTACACGACGCCGCCGGCCACGCCCTGCCCGCCGCGGGGGCCGCGCCAGCCGGCGTCACCCCACGCGTGCGCTGACGCGTCGAAGGTGCGGCTCGGCCCGTGGACGCCGTGCGGCTGCCAGGCGCTGCGCGGGTCCGGTCGCGGGTCTCCCCCGTCGGGGCTGACGGCGTAGTCGAGCGAGGGCGCGTCGGAGAGCGGTCCGGTCGGCGACCAGGACCACCACCCGCCGACCTCGTGTGTCATCGGCACGCGTGCGACGGCCGCCGAGCCGTCGTCGGTGGAGGGTGCGACGACGAGCTCGACGCTCGAGGCGTCGGGCGCCCAGACGCGGATCTCCGGGTGCGTCACGTCACGCCTCCCGCACGAGCAGGGCGACGGGCAGGCCCCCAGCGGGAAGCACGTGCGCCACGGGGACTCGGCCGCCGTCGGTCGATCGCCGGGACAGCGTGTCCCGCCAGCGCCCCTGGGGGAGGTCGACGGTCTCCTCGCCCCAACCACCCCCGTCACCGAGCCGTCCGGCCAGCCGGGTTACGAGCGTCACCACCTGCGGGCCGGCGGCGGTGCCCCGGGCGAAGCCGACGACGTGCTCGGTCGACGCAGTGAGCGGCAGGTAGGTCGCCGCCGGGCCGACGAAGGCCTCGGCCCGGTCGCGTCGCACGCGCAGGGCGGCGGACGTGACGAGGAGCTTCTCGTCGGACAGGTCGCCCGGCGCCCCTCCCCCGTCGAGGCGCGCCAGGCGCTCGGCTCGCTCGGTGTAGTCGACGAGGCGCCGGTTGTCGGGGTCGACGAGCGAGAGGTCGACGAGGTCGGTGCCCTGGTAGACGTCGGGCACACCGGGCATCGTCAGCTGGACGAGCTTCTGCCCCAGCGTGTTCGCCTGCGTCTCCGCGGCCGTGGCGGCGAGCCAGCCCCCGACGTGGGGGCGCACGGCGTCCGAGGCGACGACACCCGACACGAACCGCTCGACAGCCGCCTCGTACGCCTCGTTCGGAGCGGTCCACCGGGTGTTCAGCTTCGACTCGCGGATCGCCTTGAGCGCGTAGGCGTTCAGGCGTTCATCGGCGATCGGCCACGCCCCGACGAGGGTCTGCCACAGGAAGTACTCGGTCAGCGCGTCGAGCTCGTCGGCGCGGACGTCGTCGGCCAGGCTCCGGGCCGTACGCACCCACGTCGCCCACGCGTCCGGACGCTCGGCGAGCACCGCCAGCCGGGCCCGGACGTCCTCGGCACGCTTGGTGTCGTGGGTCGACAGGGTCGTCATCGCTGCGGGCCAGTGTTCGGCGAGTCCCGCTGCGAACCGGTGGAACTCGGCGGCGGCGATCCCGAACCGCTCGGGGTCTCCCCCGACCTCGTTGAGCCCGACGAGCCGCACGAACCGGTAGTACGCGGTGTCCTCGATCGCCTTGGCCATGACCGGACCGCACGTCTGCTGGAAACGGACGAGGAACTCGTCGGCGGCCTCCGCGTCGGCCCGCTCACCCTGCCCGAGCGCGAGGTCGAGGAGCCCCTCGACGGTCGCCGCGTCGAGGTCGGGACCGTCGAGCGACTCGCGACCGCGCGCCAACGCCGCCTCGAGCTCGACGGCGTCCCGCCCCTCGGGCTCGGTGCCGGGACGGCGGTAGACGCGGTAGCGGTCCATCCCGACGAGCATCGTCTCGAGGACGCGTCGGGCCTCGGCGGCGTCGAGGTCGGGTCGGGCGCGACCGACCAGGCGCATCAGCCGCGAGACCTCCGCGACGAGCATGACCTCGACGACCCAGCGCTTGGACTCCGTGACGATCGCGTCGAGGTCCTGGGCCTCGCCGAGCAGCTCGGCCGACAGGGCGGTGAGCGGTTCCTCGCCGGCAGGGTCGACGAAGAGGCCGCCGACCCGCAGCAGTGCGTCGTAGCCGGTGGTGCCCGCGGTGCGCCACGACTCCGGCAGCTGCTCGTCGCCCTCGAGGATCTTCTCGACGACGACCCACGCGTCGTCGGTGGCGTCGGCGAGCCGGTCGAGGTAGCCCTCGGGGTCGGCCAGGCCGTCCGGGTGGTCGATGCGCAGGCCGTCGACGGCACCCGAACGCAGGGCCGCGAGGAGCCGCTCGTGCGTCGCGTCGAAGACGTCGGGGTCCTCGACCCGCACGGCGATGAGCGAGGTGACGTCGAAGAAGCGCCGGTAGTTCAGCTCGGCGTCGCCGACCTGCCAGAAGGCGAGCCGGTAGTGCTGGGCGTCGAGGAGCTCGGCGATCGGGGCCGATGCCTCGGTGCCCGGCGCGAGCGGGAAGACGTGGTCGTAGTAGCGCACGACCGGCTCACCCTCGTGCTCACCGACGGCGAGCTCGCCCGCGGCGACGACGTCCTCGAGCGGGGACCCGAGCACCGGCAGGAGGATCCGCCCTCCCTGGGCGTCCCAGTCGACGTCGAACCAGCCGGCGTACCCGGACGAGCGCCCCTCCCGGAGCACTGACCACAGCGGCCGGTTGAGCGAGAGCGGGGTCGGTGTCGTCATGTGGTTGGGCACGACGTCGACGACGACACCGATGCCAGCCGAATGCGCTGCGGCACAGAGACGCTCGAACGCCTCGTCGCCGCCGAGCCCGTCCGCCACGCGGGCGTGGTCGACGACGTCGTAGCCGTGCATCGAGCCCGACGTCGCCTGCAGCACGGGCGACAGGTAGAGGTGGCTGACCCCGAGCGTCGCGAGGTGCCCGACCTGCGCCGCCGCGTCGTCGAGGGTGAAGCCCGGCTCGAGCTGGAACCGGTGCGTCGAGACCGGGACCGCGCGTGAGCGCTCGGCGGCGCTCACGCGGTGGCCCCCTCCGTCACGCCCGCGACGGGCGGCGACGCCGGCACCCGCGGGCACCGGAGCACGACGATGCTGTGGGCCTCGACCTGCACCTGCCACGTCGGGTCGAGCGGCGACTCCTCGACCGTCTGGCGCGCCGTGTCGATGACCGGGAGCCACTCGGCGCCGTACTCGGCGTCGGGCAGCGTGAACGAGAGCCCCTCGTAGTGGGCGTTGAAGAGCACGAGGAACGAGTCGTCGAGGATCTGCTGCCCACGTGGGTCGGGCTCGGGGATGGCCGAGCCGTTGAGGAAGACCATGAGCGACTTGGCCAGGCCGTTGCTCCATGCCTGGTCGTCCATGTGCTCGGCGTTCGGCATGAGCCAGGCGATGTCGCCGAGGTCGCTCTCGCCGCCGTGGTCGGCGCTGCCGGCGAAGAACCGGCGCCGGCGGAACACCGGGTGGTCCCGCCGCAGCTTGACGAGCGACTGGGTGAAGGCGAGCAGCTGCTGGTCGTCCTCGTCGAGGGACCAGTGGATCCACGAGATGTCGTTGTCCTGGCAGTACCCGTTGTTGTTGCCCCCCTGGCTGCGGCCGAGCTCGTCGCCGTGCAGGAGCATCGGGACGCCCTGGCTCAGCATGAGCGTGGCGAGGAAGTTGCGCTGCTGGCGCAGCCGCAGGTCGCGGACCGCAGGGTCGTCGGACGGGCCCTCGACGCCGCAGTTCCACGAGCGGTTGTGGCTCTCGCCGTCGTTGTTGCCCTCGCCGTTGGCCTCGTTGTGCTTGTCGTTGTACGACACGAGGTCGCGCAGCGTGAAGCCGTCGTGGGCCGTGACGAAGTTGATCGACGCGATCGGCTTGCGGCCCGAGTGCTCGTAGAGGTCACTGGATCCCGTGAAACGAGAGGCGAACTCGCCGAGCGCGCCACCCTCGCCGCGCCAGAAGTCGCGGACGGTGTCGCGGTACTGGCCGTTCCATTCCGTCCACAGCGGCGGGAACCCGCCCACCTGGTAGCCACCCTCGCCGACGTCCCACGGCTCGGCGATGAGCTTGACCTGGCTGACGACCGGGTCCTGCTGGATGAGGTCGAAGAACGCCGACAGCTTGTCGACCTCGTGGAACTGGCGGGCCAGCGTCGCGGCGAGGTCGAAGCGGAAGCCGTCGACGTGCATCTCGGTGACCCAGTAGCGCAGCGAGTCCATGATGAGCTGCAGCACGTGGGGGCTGCGCATGAGCAGGCTGTTGCCGGTGCCGGTCGTGTCGTAGTAGTGCGACAGGTCGTCGCTGACGAGCCGGTAGTAGCTGTTGTTGTCCAGGCCCCGGAAGGCGAGCGTCGGGCCCATGTGGTTGCCCTCGGCGGTGTGGTTGTAGACGACGTCGAGGATGACCTCGATGTCGGCCTCGTGCAGCGCCTTGACCATCGCCTTGAACTCGAGCACCTGCTGCCCGCGCTGGCCGCCGGCCGCGTACGCGTTGTGCGGGGCGAGGAACCCGATGGTGTTGTAGCCCCAGTAGTTCGACAGGCCGCGGTCGACGAGCGGGGCGTCCTGGACGAACTGGTGCACCGGCATCAGCTCGACGGCCGTGACGCCGAGCTCGGTGAGGTGCTTGATCGTGGCCGGGTGGGCGATGGCCGCGTACGTGCCGCGGATCTCCTCGGGCACGTCGGGGTGCAGCATCGTCAGGCCCTTGACGTGCGCCTCGTAGATGACGGTCTCGTGGTACTCGTGCCGCGGCGGGCGGTCGTCGCCCCAGTCGAAGAACGGGTTGACGACGACGGAGTGCATCGTGTGGGCGACGCTGTCGTCCGTGTTGACCTTCGTCGTCGTCGCGGCGTCGGGGTCACCGAAGGTGTAGGAGTAGAGCGACTGGTCGTTCTCGGCCTGGCCCTCGATCGCCTTGGCGTACGGGTCGAGCAGCAGCTTGCTCGGGTTGCAGCGGTGGCCGTGCTCGGGCTCGTACGGGCCATGGACCCGGAAGCCGTAGCGCTGGCCGGGCTGCAGGTAGGGCACGTAGCCGTGCCACACGAACCCGTCGACCTCCGGCAGGTCGAGGCGGGTCTCGGTGAGGTCGTCGGCGATGAGGCACAGCTCGACGCGCTCGGCGACCTCGGAGAACACCGCGAAGTTGACGCCCGCCCCGTCGTAGGTGCCCCCGAGGGGGTAGGGCTTGCCGGGCCAGATCTCCATGGGTCTTCTTCCGTCGTCGTGGACGCGGCCGTCGGCCACGCCGCCACCGCTGTGGCTCGGGCGGACGACGCCGGCCACCCCGGGCCCATCGTGGTGCCCGGCGGGGTGCCGCGCAACCACCGCTCCCCTGACGGTCGGGGCCGACGCGCCGGGGCAGCGACGGCTACTGCGCGCGTCCCTGCTTCCAGTACCCCATGAAGGCCACCTGGTGACGCGGCAGGCCTCCTTCGCCGACGAGGAGGCGCCGGCAGGCCTTGACGGTGCCGGAGTCGCCGGCCACCCACGCGTACGTGTCGCCCGGTCCGAGGCGCGACGCGTCGTCGAGCGAGCCCGCCACGTCGTCGCCCGACGAGCTGTACGCCGCGGTCTCCCACACGTCCTCGTCGGGGTCGGCGGTGCGGCCCGGCGTCGGTCGTGAGCCGGCGAGCGGGCCATCGGCGTCGAGCTGCAGGCAGGCTCGAAGCGTCGCGACGGTCCGGGTGCCGCGAGGCCGGTCGCCGCGGGCGACCCAGTGCGCCTCGATCCCGGGCGGGAAGCGGACGTCGAGGAAGTCCCCGGGGCCCGGCACCTCGACGACCGCGACACCGACCGCGTCGGGCGGCAGGTCCTCGGCGATCGAGGCCAGGGCGGGCAGCGCCGTCTCGTCGGCGACGAGCGCGAGCCGGCGCGCGTCGGCGGGCGCGAACTCGATGCCGCCGAAGCCCTGCTCGTGCCCCCGTCTGGGTGCGACCAGGCCGATCTCGTCGCCGACCGACGCCTCCGCGGCCCACGTGCCGGCCGGGCCGGGGGCGCCTCCGCCGTGGGCCTCGGCTCCGTGGAGCACGAAGTCGACGACGAGACGGCGCTGCTCCCCCTCACCCTCGATGGCCCGGGCCGTGTAGGTGCGCACGAATCCGCGCTCCGCCTCGGGCAGGGCGAGCCACGCGGCGTACCACCCGGTGGGGTCGAGCCGCGGCACCTGGCGCCCGCGCACCGGGATGAGCAGCTTGATGCGCTGGTCGAGCGTCGGTCCCTCGGGCCCGATGACCTCGAAGCCCTCCCCGCCGAAGCGGATCCGCACGAAGGAGGGGCTGAGACGCTCGACGTGGCGGACCACGGCGGTGAGCAGCAGGGCGGGGCTGACGGCGGTCGCGGTCACGGGGTGGCTCCGGTCCGGTGGCGGGTGGAGGTGGGCACGACGAGCGGCGAGCCCGTCACGGGGTCGGCGATGACGCGGCTGCCGAGGCCGAAGACCCGGGAGACGAACTCCTCGTCGACGACGTCGGCGGGCGGCCCGCTGCCGACGAGGCGGCCGTCGCGCAGGGCGACGACGTGGTCGGCGTAGCGCGCCGCGAGGTTGAGGTCGTGCAGGACCATGACGACGGTGGTTCCCCGCTCGCGGTTGAGGTCGCGGAGCAGGTCGAGCACGTCGACCTGGTGGGCGACGTCGAGGTACGTGGTCGGCTCGTCGAGCAGGATGATGCCGGTCTCCTGCGCGAGCGTCAGGGCGATCCACACGCGCTGGCGCTGACCGCCCGAGAGCTCCTCGACGTGGCGCTCGGCGAGCCCGAGGGTGCCCGTGGCCTCCAGGGCCCGGGCGACGGCCTCGTCGTCGGTCGCCGACCACCGGCGCGCCAGAGTGCGGTGCGGGTGCCGGCCACGACCGACGAGGTCGACGACGGTGATGCCCTCGGGCACCGGCGGGCTCTGAGGCAGCAGGGCGACGCGTCGGGCGAACTCCTTGGGGCGCAGCGACCACACGTCGTCGTCCGACGCGTCGGCGACGAGGTGCACGCTGCCCGCGGCGGGCCGGAGCAGCCGGGACAGGCCGCGCAGCACGGTCGACTTGCCGCAGCCGTTGGGGCCGACGACGGCGGTGACCCGACCGGCGGGCACGTCGAGGTCGAGCCCGTCGACGACGCGGCGTCCGTCGTAGGAGAGCGTGAGCCCGCGGGCGCGGATGGCGGGGGCCCGCACGGCGGCTCCTTCGGCCGGTGCGGTGCTCAGGGTCGTGGTGGTCATGTCACGCCTTTCCGGCTCGGCCCGCGGCGATGACGACCGCGAGCATGAGAGGGGCGCCCAGGGCGCCGGTGACGACGCCGACGGGCAGGTTGACGTCGGGGATCAGGTAGTCGCCGGCGAAGTCGGAGAGCACGACGACGACGGCGCCGACGAGGGCCGCGGCCCACAGCGAGGGTCGCCCGCCACACAGGCGTCGGGCGATCGGGCCGGCGAGGAACGCGACGAACGTGATGGGGCCGGTCGCGCTCGTCGCCACGGCGGCAAGGGCGACGGCCACGACGAGCCCGAGCCGCGCCCGGCCGGCGGGAGCGCCGAGCGTCGTCGAGAGGTCGTCGCCGAGCTCGGCGACCCGCATCCACCGCGCGCAGACCGCGAGCATCGGGCCGAGCACGAGCAGGGAGAGCGCGAGCAGCCCGATGACGGGCCACGTCGCTCGCGCGAGCGACCCGGTGAGCAAGACGAGCGCCGCCTGCGCGTCCTGGATCGACGTGCGGGTCATGACGAGCTGGATGACGCTGCCGAGCAGGGCGGCGACGCCGATGCCGACGAGCACCATGCGTTGGCCGGCGAGCGTCGTGCCGTGCCCGACGGCGAGCATGAGCAGGCTGACGGCGAGCGCGCCGGCCAGGGCCGCCACCGGCAACCAGAGGCCCTGCGCGTCGAGGAAGGTCAGGGCGATGACAGCGGCCGCGGACGCGCCGAGGCTGATGCCGATGATGTCGGGGCTCGCGAGCGGGTTGCGCAGCGTGGTCTGGAACGTCGCGCCCGCGGCGCCGAACGCCGACCCGGCGAGCGCACCGACGAGGGCACGCGGCAGCTTCGCCTCCCTGACGATGAAGGAGGCACCCGGCGCGTGCGGCAGGGTCTCACCGCGCAGGATCGGCACGAGGTCGGCCAGGGCCACGACGTAGTCGCCGAGGAGGACCCGCACGAGGACGGCGGCGAGGGCGGCCAGTGCGAGGGCGGCGACGACGAGGCGCACCCTGACCAGGGGGCGGCGGCGCGCGCGACGGACCCGGGCGAGGTCCACGCTCGCGGGGCGGGTGGCGACGGCGGTCACGGGCTGGCCATCCGTCCGCGGCGCACCAGCAGGACGAAGAAGGGCACCCCGACGAGGGCCGTCATGATGCCGGCCTGGACCTCGCTCGGTCTCGCCACGAACCGCCCGACGGTGTCGGCGAGCAGCAGCAGGGTGGGGCCGCCGACGAGGCACACCGGGATGATCCGGCGGTGGTGCGGCCCGACGACGAAGCGCGCGGCGTGCGGCACGAGGAGCCCGAGGAAGCCCACCGGGCCGGCGAGCGCCGTGGCCGCGCCGCACAGGACGGCGACGCCGACGGCGACGGTCGCCCGCGCCAGCACGACGTTCTCACCGAGGCCCCGGGCGAGGTCGTCGCCGAGGGCCAGCGCGTCGAGCCGGCGCACCGCCAGCAGGACGACGCCCAGGCCGACGGCGAAGAAGGGCAGCACCGTGGCGACGAGGTCGAGGCCGCGCCCACCGATGGTGCCGACCTGCCAGAAGCGGAAGGAGTCGAACGACTGCTTGCTCGAGACGAGCAGCCCCGAGGACCAGCTCGCCAGGCCGGCGCTGACGGCGGCCCCCGCGAGGGTCAGGCGCAGCGGTGTCACCCCACCGCCGGCGAGCCCGGCGAGGGCGTGGACGAGCACCGCGGCCAGGCCGGCGCCGGCCATGGCCCACCACACGTAGCCGGTGAGCGAGCCGACGCCGAAGACGGCGATCGCGACGACGACGGCCAGGGCAGCGCCGGCGTTGACGCCGAGCAGCCCCGGGTCGGCCAGCGGGTTGCGCGTGAGGCCCTGCATCGCGGCACCCGCGACGGCGAGGGCGGCCCCCACGAGGCAGCCGACGGCCGTGCGCGCCACCCGGGCCTCGATGATGCCGCGGTCGCCGACGGCGTCGCCGTGTCCGGTGACCACCTGCGCGACGTCGCCGATCCCGATCGCCTTGGAGCCCAGCGCGATCGAGGCGAGCACGGCAACGGTGAAGAGGACGAGGAGCAGGAGGAGCACGGTGGCGAGGGCGGGGGTGCGCGGGCGCGCGCCCCCGCGGGGCACGACGCGGGCCATCAGGACGCGTCGGCCTTCTCGGCCTTCTCGGCCTTGTCAGCGGCGGCCGCGACGAGCGGCACGAACAGCCGGGTCATGAACGGGATCGACAGGGGCGTCGGCGAGCTCATCGTCAGGCCGACCTTCTGGTCCTTGGTCGCGACGAGCGCGCCCGCCTTGATGGCCGGCACCTGTCCGACGAGCGGGTCCTTCGTCATCGCCGGCACCTCGGAGTCCTCGGTGACGTAGGTGAGGAAGACGTCGGCCTCGAGCGATGCGGCCTGCTCGGAGCTGACCGTGAGGTAGAACTCCGTGGAGCCCTTGGCACGATCCTGGACGAACGGGGAGTTCCTCATGCCGAGCTCGGTGAGCATCTGGGGGCGCAGGTCGCTCGGGGTGTAGAAGCCGATCTGCGACAGGTCGGTCGGCGCGATGTAGCCGTAGATGAAGGTCTTGCCGGCGAGCTGGGGGTACGTCGCCCTGGCGGCGTCGAGGGTGGCGACGGTCCTCTTCTCGACCTCGGCGGCCTGCTTCGGGCGGCCGAGGGCCTTGCCGATGGTCTCGAGCGAGTCCCGCCACGAGGTGCCGTACGCCACCGTCGGGTAGGCGACGACGGGCGCGAGCTTGCTCAGCGTGTCGTACTCGTCCTTCGTGATGCCGGAGTTGGTGGCGAGGATGAGGTCGGGCTGGAGCCTCGCGATCTCCTCGACCGGGTTGCCGTCGGCGTCGTCGAAGCGGGTCGGCTGGGCGCCACCGATGGCGGCGAGCTGCTCGTCGAACCAGTCGGTCGAGAGGTTGGCGTTGCCTCCCCAGGTGACCTTGGGGGCACCCACGGGCGCGACGCCGAGCGCGGCGACGTGGTCGGCGTCCGACCAGCCGAGCGTCACGACGCGCTTCGGCTCCTTCGTGATCGTCGCGCTGCCGAACGCGTCCGTCAGGGTGACCGGGTAGGCGCCCGGCTCGGCACCGTCACCCGACGCGGGTGCGGCGGCGGGCGTCGATGACCGGAACTCGGTCGGGCCGGTGGTGCACCCGGCGAGGACGAGGGCCGCAGCGACGGCGGCGGGCAGGAGGGCGGAACGGAGGCGGAGCACGGCGACGCTGTCCTTCGGTCGAAAGATTAGGTGAGCCTCACCTTACTTAGGTGACCCTAAGCGTCAAGCGGCGCCCCCAGAATCCGGACGCGCGGGCCGCACCGGACGTTCGACCATTGGCCTGCCAGCGCCACTCCACCACAAGGGTTCTCGCCCTGACCGCGCCCTAACGGGGCAGCAGCTCACCGTCGCGCAGGAACACGGCAGACCGTCCCTCATCGGCCAGGACCGCTGCCAGGACGAGCGCTGCAGCCGCCTCGGCGACCTGCTGCGCACCCCTCCGCTCGCCACCCGGCCACGTCGGCGTGCGGCCCGGGCACACCGCGTCGACGAGGACCCCCGAGCCGGCCATGTCCGCCGCGAGGGTTGCCGTCAGGGCCTCGAGGGCCGCCTCGCTCGCGTCGCGCCTCGCGGCGGCGGGCCGGCGGCGCGTCAGGCCGAACGGCAGGTGACCGTACGGCCCCGCCCCGCTCGAGACGTTGACGACCCGCGGGCGCGGGCTCTCGCACAGGAGGGGGAGCAGCACCTGCGTCAGGCGCCAGGGACCGAAGTGCCTGGCCTCCATGACCGCCCGCGCCGCATCGAGGTCGGCCGCCGACGCCAGCTCGGTCCAGTACGCGAACGCGGCCGAGCTGTTGACCAGGACGTCGAGCCGGCCCGCGGCCGCCAGCACCGCCTGCGGCACGGCCGCGACGGCCACGTCATCGCTCGCGTCGAGGCCTGTCTCGAGGGCCCGGACATCGCCGGCGTCCGTGAGATCGGCGGCCACGGCCCGCGCCACGTCCGCGCTGTGGGCAGCGACGAGGACGGTCCAGCCGCGCCCCGCGAGGTCGCTCGCGACCTGGCGGCCGATGCCGCCGGTGGCACCGGTGACGAGGGCGACGGTGGCGGCGGGTCGGGACACGGTGTGCTCTCCTCAGTGGTCCGGAGTCGGCCCGACCACGTTGTCACCGCACGGACCACTGAGGAAGAGATCTGTCCACCCTTGTCGCCGAACGGCGTCCGCGGGAGATGCTGCTAGAGCGCGCCCCCGAGGGTCACGCCGCCGTCGATGGTCAGCGTCTGGCCGGTGATCCACGAGGCGTCGGAGGACAGGAGGAAGCTGACGGCCCCCGCGACGTCCTCGGGCACGCCGAGCCGCTTCATCGGGTAGGCGCGGATGACCTTCTCCTCGCGGCCCTCGTACAGCGCCTCGGCGAACTTCGTCTTGACGACCGCCGGCGCGACCGCGTTGACCCGCACGTCGGGGCCGAGCTCGTAGCCGAGCTCGGTGGTCAGGTGGATCAGCGCCGCCTTGGAGACGCCGTACCAGCCGATGACGCCCGACGCGCCCTGCCCGGCGACCGACGCGAGGTTGACGACGGCGCCGGGGTGGGCGTCGTCGCCGAGCCCCGCGGCCACGGCCTTCTTGATCCACGAGAACGCGGCGACGACGTTGACGTCGAGCACCTTGCGCGCGACATCGAGCCCGCTGTCGAGCATCGGTCCGTAGGCCGGGTTGATGCCGGTGTTGTTGACGAGCAGGTGCAGACCGCCGAACGTCTCGCGCGCCGCGGCGACCACCTCGTCCTGGTGCGCCTCGTCGGCGGCGTTGCCGGCGATGCCGAGCGCGTGCTCGGCGCCGCCCAGCTGCTCGACGGCCTCGGCAAGGGCCTCCGGCTTGCGCGCCGTGATGACCACCTTCGCACCGTCGGCGACGAGCCGCTCGGCGATGCCGAGGCCGATGCCACGGCTGGCACCCGTGACGATCGCGACGGCGCCCTCGTGGCGTCCGCCGCTGCCCCCGGCCCCCATCAGAAGCCGAGGTCCCGGCCGATGAGCTCCTTCATGATCTCGTTGGAGCCCGCCCAGATCTTCGTGACGCGCGCGTCGCGCCAGGCGCGGGCCACGCGGTACTCATTCATGAAGCCGTAGCCGCCGTGCAGCTGGACGCAGTGGTCGAGCACCTCGTTCTGCACCTGCGAGCTCCACCACTTGGCCTTGGCGGCGTCGACGGCGGAGAGCTTGCCCTCGGCGTGCGCGGCCACGCAGTCGTCGACGTACGCCTCGGCGACCTCGATCTTCGTGACGAGCTCGGCCATCAGGAACTTGTTGTGCTGGAAGGCGCCGATCGGCTGGCCGAAGGCCTTGCGGTCCTTGGCGTACTGGATCGTCTCCTCGAGGATCGCCTTGGCGTGCGCGACGTTCGAGACGGCGGCGCCGACCCGCTCCTGCGGGAGGCGCTGCATCATCGCGATGAACCCCATGCCCTCCTCACCGAGCCGGTTCTCGTCGGGCACGCGGACGTTGTCGAAGAAGAGCTCGGCCGTGTCGGACTCGTCCATGCCGACCTTGTCGAGCTTGCGGCCGTTGACGAAGCCCTCCATGCCGCGCTCGACCATGAGCAGCGTGATGCCCTTGGCACCCTTGGACGGGTCGGTGCGGGCCGCGACGATGACGAGGTCGGCCTGGTATCCGTTGGTGATGAAGGTCTTGGAGCCGTTGAGGACCCACGCGTCACCGTCACGCACCGCGGTGGTCTTGAGGGCCGCGAGGTCCGAGCCGCCGGAGGGCTCGGTCATGGCGATCGCGCAGATGAGCTCGCCGCTGGCCATGCCGGGCAGCCAGCGCTGCTTCTGCTCCTCGGTGCCGAGGTCGACGATGTACGGCGGGCACACGTCGGAGTGGATGCCGAAGCACGAGCTCGTCGCGGCGTTGAAGCGCGACATCTCCTCGGCCACGACGGCGTTGAAGCGGTAGTCGTCGACGCCCGCGCCACCGAACTCCTCGGGGATGTCGAGGCCGAAGAAGCCCTGCTTGCCGGCCTCGACCCAGATGTCGCGCGGGATGGACTTGCCCTCGATCATCTCCTCGGCGCGCGGGGCGAGCGTGCGGGCGACGAACTCGCGCGCCGACGCGCGCATCGCCTCGTGGTCCTCGTCGTAGATGTTGCGGGGCATCCGTCCTCCATCGGGCGTGCGGGCTGAGCGGGCGACGCGCCGTACCGGCAGGTAACTAAGCGCTTGCTTAGTCTCCCGCCGCTGCGGCATGCTGTCAACGTGCCGCAGCCCACCCGGAGCCCGACCTCGAGCCCGACCTCGAGCCCGACCTCACCCGTGACCACCCCGGGTGCCGATGCGTCGACCGTCGACCGGCTCATGCACGCCGCCGCACACGCCTTCGCCGACAAGGGCTTCCACGCCACGACGACCCGCGACATCGCCTCGGGCGCGGGCCTGTCGCCCGCCGGCGTCTACGTGCACTTCGGCTCCAAGGAGGAGCTCCTCTTCAACCTGAGCCGCAGCGGCCACGAGAGCGCGCTGCGGCTGCTGCGCGGCGCCATCGCCGACGGCCCGACGCCGACCGACCAGCTGGCCAACGTCATGGCGCGGTTCAGCGAGTGGCACGTCGAGCAGTACCAGGTGGCCCGCGTCGTCCAGTACGAGCACCACCACCTGACTCCCGAGCACCACGCAGAGGTCCTCGCGCTGCGCAAGGAGATGGACGGGCTCGTGCGCGGCGTGCTCGAGCGTGGTGTCGCCGACGGCGCGTTCACCGTCGACGACAGCGCCGACACCGCCCTCGCACTGCTGTCCATCGTCGTCGACGTCGCCCGCTGGTACTCCCCGACGATCCGCCGCTCCCCCGAGCAGATCGGCGCCACCAACGCCCTGCTCGCGCTGCGGCTCGTCGGCGCCTCGCACTGACGTCGCTCAGGTGACCGGCCACCCAGGGCACCCCGGGCACAGCGTCCTGCTCGTGCCCGTCCCAGCGCTCGAGCCGTTCGTCGTCGACCGACATCGGCACTACGACGAGTCCTACGTCTCCACGGACCCCACGTTCGTCCACGCGCACGTCACGGCGCTCGGCCCGTTCCTGCCGCCAGAGCAGGTCACGGATGCGGCGGTCCAGACCATCGACGAGATCACCTGCGCCACAGCCGAGTTCGACTTCACCCTCGAGCGCATCGCGACGTTTCCCAACGGGATCGTGCACCTGCTCCCGGAGCCGGGCGACCCGTTCCGCGCGCTGACCACCGCGCTGTCGCAGGCGTTCCCGCAGTGCCCGCCCTACGCGGGCGCGTTCCCCGACCCCGTCCCCCATCTCACCCTCGACGCACTCTCCGACGCCGTCAGCGAGTCCTCGACGCGTCGCGCCGTGGCCCCGTGGGTCCCGGCCGCCTGCCGGGCCGAGCGCCTCGACCTGGCGTGGTACGAACCACACCGCTGTCGCGTCCTTCGCTCGTGGCGCCTCGGCGGCACGACCGGCGCGCCTGCCTAGGGTGGGGCCATGACCGCCTTCGCCTGGCAGCGCACCCGGTCCCAGCACGTCGCGGCCCCGGCCGCCGCGGTGTGGGACGTCGTGTCCGACCTGCGGCGCTGGCCCGAGTGGGCCACGTCCATCGGCAAGGTCGAGGCCCCGGAGCAGCTCTCGCCTGGCTCGACCGCGCGCTACCTCCCGGCGGCCCGGTGGGCCGCCGAGCTGCACGGGCGCACGGCACCGCCGCTGCGCGTCGTCGACGTGGAGACCGGTCGCCGGCTCGTCGTCGAGCAGCCCAACCCGGTCGGCGCGATGCGCGTCGAGTGGACCGTCGAGGCAGCGGGCGAGGCGGCCTGCACGGTGACCCAGCGGGTCACGTGCACCGGGCCGCTGTCGCCGCTCGTCGTGCGCGGCGTGGCCGGCCCCCTCGCGCGGCAGTGGCCGGAGTCGGTGACGCGCCTTGCCGTGCTGGCCGGGGTGCACCCGTCGCCCGACGCGCTGCGGGTCGTCGTCGCCGGAGGCTCGGGCACGCTGGGGCGGGCGCTCTCGGCCGACCTCGCCTGCCGCGGCCACGAGGTCGTCGTGCTGACCCGCTCCCCGCAGGCCGACCTGCCGCACCGCCAGCTCACGTGGGACGGCGAGACCGTCGGACCGTGGGCGGAGGTGCTGCGCGAGGAGCCCGCCCGCACCGCGGTGGTCAACCTCGCCGGTCGCCTCGTCGACGTCCGTCCGACGGCCGCGAACGTCCGTGACCTGCGGGAGTCGCGGGTGCGGCCCACCCTCGCCCTCGTCGAGGCGAGCCGCTCGCTGCCGTCACCGCTCGCCGCCTGGGTGCAGGGGTCGACGACCGCGATCTGGTCCGATGCCGGCGAGACGCTCGTCACCGAGTCGACGCCGCTGCCGACCGGCACCGACGCGCTGCCCCAGATGACCGGGGTGGCCCGCCCGTGGGAGGACGCCACCGACGGGGCGAACGCCTCGCGGCTCGTGCTGCTGCGCACCTCGATCGTCCTGCAGGACGGCTCCCCGGCCTTCGACCGGCTTGCCGGGCTGACGAAGCTGGGCCTCGGCGGGCGCGTCGGGTCGGGACGCCAGTGGTTCAGCTGGGTCCACGTCGACGACTGGTTCGCGATCGTGCGTCGCGCCCTCGGTGTCGACAACGGTCCCTCGCCCGACGGCGTCGTCATCGCGGCGGCTCCCGAGCCGGTGCGCAACGCCGACCTCATGGCTTCGCTGCGCCACCACCTGCGCCGGCCGGCCTCGCCCCCGACGCCCGAGCTGCTCGTGCGCGTGGGGTCGGTACCGCTGCGGACCGACCCCGCCCTCGGCCTCACCGGGCGGCACTGCACGAGTGCGTCGCTCGAGGCGTCGGGGTTCGCCTTCGCCCACCCGGCCATCGACGGTGCCCTCGCGGACCTGCTGTCCTGACCGCGAGCGTCCCGTCGGTCAGTCGCCGAGGCAGGGGGCGGGCACCGGGGCGACCGGTGCTGCAGCCGTGACGGGGGCGGTCTCGAGCCGGTCGTCGATCGGGTCGGTGCCGAGGTCGACCGTGAGCCGGGGCAGGAAGAACTGGACGAGCGGGCCGATCGACACGGCGTAGAGCACGGTGCCGAGGCCGACCGAGCCGCCGAGCAGCCACCCGACCAGCAGGACGACGACCTCGATCGTCGTGCGCACGAGGCGGATCGACAGGCCGGTGCGGCGGGCCAGGCCGGTCATCAGGCCGTCGCGCGGGCCGGGGCCGAGCTGGCTGCCGATGTAGAGGCCACCCGCGATGCCGTTGAGCACGAGGCCCGACAGCAGCAGCGCGGCTCTCGCCCACCACGCGTCGGGCTGGGCGATGAGGGCCAGGCCCGCGTCGGCGGCCAGGCCGATGACGACGACGTTGGCGACGGTGCCGAGCCCGGGCCACTGGCGCAGCGGCACCCAGAGCAGCAGCACGAGGGCGCCGACGACGATGGTCACCTGACCGAACGTCAGCGGCAGGTGGCTCGCGACGCCCATGTGGAAGACGTCCCACGGGTCGAGCCCGAGCGCGCCGCGCACCATCATCGCCATCGAGACGCCGTAGAGGGTCAGCCCGACGAGCAGCTGGACGATGCGCCGCGGCAGGTGCGGCGCCCGGAGCTGGGCGACCGGTCCGAGGTTGCGCAGGGGGACATGACGTCTCATGGCCACCATGGTGGCCGAGATTGGACTGCCCGTTAAGGGCCAGTCGTGCGACAGTGGACCCATGCGCTCCGTCTCCGCCCGGACCCTGTCCGCCCTCCTCGGGCCCGAGCCGCTCCCCCGCCCGGCCTACCGCGGGCTCGCCGACGCCGTGCGCCGGCTGGTGTCCGACGGTCGCCTCCTCGTCGGCACCCGGCTCCCGAGCGAGCGCACCCTGACCGCCGAGCTCGGGCTGAGCCGCACGACCGTCGTGGCTGCCCTCGACGCCCTGCGCGACGAGGGCTTCGTCGTGACGCGTCGCGGCTCGGGCAGCGTCGTCGCCCTGCCGACCGGCGCCTCGGGGCTCGCCCTCTCCGGCGCCGGGCTCATCCCCACCGACGTGCCGCCCGACGTCATCGACCTCACCTACGCCGCCCTCCCCGCGGCCGCCGGCATCACCGCCGCCTACGAACGGGCGCTCGCCGAGCTGCCGCGCCACCTCGCGACGGCCGGCTACCACCCGCACGGCCTGCCGGAGACGCGCTCGGCGATCGCCGAGTGGTTCACCGGTCGTGGGCTGCCCACCTCGCCCGACCAGGTCGTCGTCACGTCCGGCGCGCACGCCGGGCTGTCGACGGTGCTGCGCGCCGAGCTCGACGTCGGCGACCGGGTGCTCGTCGAGACACCCACCTACCCCAACGCCGTCGTCGCCGTGCGGCGCTCCGGGCTGCGGCCCGTGCCCGCGCTGCTGACGCGTGACGGCTGGGACCTCGACGCCATGGAGATCGGCCTGCGGCAGAGCGGGGCCCGGATGGCCTACCTCATCCCGGACCACCAGAACCCCACCGGCCTGCTCATGGACGCCGACACCCGCGCCGCCGTCGGCGAGGTGCTCGCCCGGGGGCGGGCCGTGCCCGTCGTCGACGAGACGTTCGTCGAGCTCGGCCTCGAGGAGCCGGCCGGCGACCGCATCGCTCCCTTCGCGGCGTCGGCCCCCGGCACGTTCACGCTCGGCAGCGCCGGCAAGACGTGGTGGGGCGGCATCCGGGTCGGCTGGGTGCGCTCGCCGCGCGAGGCCGTCGGGTCGGTCGTCGAGTCGCGGCACAGCCTCGACCTCGGCAGCGCCGTGCTCGAGCAGCTCGTCGTCGCCGACCTTCTGCACCAAGGCGACTCGGTGCTGGACGAGCGACGCCGCGAGGCGCGCTCCCGGCGCGACGCCATGGTCGCGGCATTGCGCCGGCACGTGCCCGACTGGCGCTTCGACGTGCCCGTCGGGGGGCTCAACCTCTGGTGCGAGCTGCCGGTCGCCCGGGGCGAGCAGCTCGCGCGCGTCGGCGAGCAGGCCGGCGTCCGCCTCGCGCGCGGCAGCCAGTTCGCTGCGGCCGGGGGTCTCGGACGCTGGGTGCGGATCCCGTTCTGCGTGCCGGCCGACGAGGCCGACGAGGTGGGCCGCCGCCTCGCGGCGGCCTGGGACCTCGCGCTCGCCGGCCGGCCCGCCCGCGACGACGCGCCGCCGCTCATCGCCTGACCCGCCGGTCCCGCCGCCCTCTCCTGACACACTGGGAGCGTGAGCCAGACTGACGCGACAGTGCGAACGCGCCGCTGGGAGGACGGCACCGTCGTCGAGGAGGATTTCCCCCTCGAGGAGGTGTCCGACCACCTCGACCGCGAGGGGTCGCTGCTCTGGGTCGACCTGTGCGAGCCCGATCGCGCGCACCTCCAGCGCCTCGCCGACGAGCTCGGGCTGGACCCGCACGCCGTCGAGGACGCCGTGACCGCCGGCGAACGGCCCAAGGCCACCCGCCACGCCAAGCACACGTTCCTCACCGTGTACGCCACCCGGCTCGACGCGCCCGACCACGACCCCACCTCCCGCGACTCACGCCTGCGCCTCACCCGCATCTCGGCGTTCGTGCTGCCCCGAGGCATCATCACCGTCCGCTCGAACAGCTCCTTCGACATGGACCCGGTGCTCGAACGGTGGAACGAGGACCCCGACCTGCTGCGCTTCGGCGTCGGGGCGCTCGTGCACGGCCTGCTCGACACCGTCGTCGACGGGCACTTCGAGACGATCCAGCAGCTGGACGACGCGATCGAGGGCCTCGAGGACGACCTCTTCGACGACCGCGGGCGCTCCCGGGTCGTGCAGGTGCGCACCTACCGGCTGCGCAAGGAGCTCGTCGAGCTGCGTCGGGTCGTGCTGCCGATGCGCGAGGTCGTCAACGCCGTGCTGCGCCACCGCAGGGACCTCGACGAGCGCCGGCCCGAGCTCGACGGGTTCTACGAGGACCTCTACGACCACGTCCTGCGCGCCGCCGAGTGGACCGAGTCGCTGCGCGACATGGTGACGACGGTCTTCGAGACCAACCTGTCGCTGCAGGACGCCCGGCTCAACACCGTCATGAAGAAGCTGACCGCGTGGGCGGCGATCATCGCCGTACCGACGGCCGTCACCGGCTGGTACGGGCAGAACGTGCCCTACCCCGGGTTCGCTTCGCACACAGGCGTGCTCGTCAGCGGCGGGATCATCCTCGGCGTCGCCTCGCTGCTCTACGTCGTCTTCCGCCGCAAGGGCTGGATCTAGCGCGACGGCCACCGCCCGGGGAGTCCGGAGCGGTGGCCGTCGGTGCTGGGCGAGGGTCAGTCGCGCGTCAGCTTGCGGTAGGTGACGCGGTGCGGGCGCGCGGCCTCCGGGCCGAGGCGCTCGACCTTGTTCTCCTCGTACGAGGCGAAGTTGCCCTCGAACCAGTACCACTTCGCCGGGTCGTCCTCGGTGCCCTCGTAGGCGAGGATGTGCGTCGCGATGCGGTCGAGGAACCACCGGTCGTGCGTGATGACGACGGCGCAGCCGGGGAAGTCGAGCAGCGCGTTCTCGAGGGAGCCGAGGGTCTCGACGTCGAGGTCGTTGGTGGGCTCGTCGAGCAGGAGGAGGTTGCCGCCCTGCTTGAGGGTGAGCGCGAGGTTCAGACGGTTTCGCTCGCCACCGGACAGGACGCCCGAGAGCTTCTGCTGGTCAGGCCCCTTGAAGCCGAACTGCGAGACGTAGGCGCGCGAGGGGATCTCGACGTTGCCGACCTTCATGTAGTCGAGGCCGTCGGAGACGATCTCCCAGAGGTTCTTCTTGGGGTCCAGGCCCTCACGGCCCTGGTCGACGTAGGAGATCTTGACCGTCTCGCCGATCTTCACCTCGCCGGAGTCGGGCTGCTCGAAGCCGACGATCGTCTTGAACAGCGTCGACTTGCCGACGCCGTTGGGGCCGATGACGCCGACGATGCCGTTGCGGGGCAGCGAGAACGAGAGGTTGTCGATGAGGACGCGGTCGCCGAAGCCCTTCTTGAGGTTGGCGACCTCGATGACCGTCGAGCCGAGGCGCGGGCCCGGCGGGATCTGCAGCTCCTCGAAGTCGAGCTTGCGCGTGCGCTCGGCCTCGGCCGCCATCTCCTCGTAACGAGCCAGTCGTGCCTTGCTCTTGACCTGACGGCCCTTGGCGTTGCTGCGAACCCACTCGAGCTCGGTCTTGAGGCGCTTGGCGAGCTTGGCGTCCTTCTTGCCCTGGATCGTGAGGCGCTCGGCCTTCTTCTCCAGGTACGTCGAGTAGTTGCCCTCGTACGGGTAGAGGCGGCCGCGGTCGACCTCGGCGATCCACTGCGCGACGTTGTCGAGGAAGTAGCGGTCGTGGGTGACGGCGATGACGGCGCCGGGGTAGGACTCGAGGTGCTGCTCGAGCCACAGCACCGACTCGGCGTCGAGGTGGTTGGTCGGCTCGTCGAGCAGCAGCAGGTCGGGCTTCTGCAGCAGCAGCTTGCACAGCGCCACGCGGCGCCGCTCGCCACCGGAGAGGTTGGTGACGGGCGAGTCGGCGGGCGGGCAGCGCAGCGCGTCCATCGCCTGCTCGAGCTGGGAGTCGAGGTCCCACGCGTCGGCGTGGTCGATGTCCTCCTGCAGCTTGCCCATCTCGGTGAGCAGCGCGTCGTAGTCGGCGTCGGGGTCGGCCATCTCGGCCGAGATCTCGTTGTAGCGGTCGAGCTTGGCCTTGATCTCGCCCGCACCCTCCTCGACGTTGCCCAGGACGGTCTTGTCCTCGTTGAGCGGCGGCTCCTGGAGCAGGATGCCGACCGTCGCGCCGGGGGCCAGGCGGGCCTCGCCGTTGCTGGGCTGGTCGAGTCCGGCCATGATCTTCAGGATCGTCGACTTGCCGGCGCCGTTGGGACCGACCATGCCGATCTTCGCACCCGGGTAGAACGACATGGAGACGTCATCGAGGATGACCTTCTCGTTGTGCGCCTTGCGCGCACGGGTCATGGTGTAGATGTACTCGGCCATGCGCAGAAGGCTATCTGCCGCACCGCGCACGGCCGAATCGACGTCGCCGTCGCCTGGAACCAGCAGAAGAGGCCGACGGCGCTGACCCGCCGGGCGCCAGCCGCTCAGGCGGGCACCTGCTCGACGTCGTAGGCGTCGGTCTCGGGGTCGCCGAGCAGCGAGGCGGGCCGCGTGTCGCGCTCACCGGCCGCGTCGACCTCGTCCGAGCCGTCGAGGACGACGCCGTTCTCGTCGACGTTGTCCGGGCGGCCGTTACCGGCCATCTCGGCGACCGCGTCGCGGACGTCGGGGTCGGAGGTGCGGTCGTGGCCGAGCGCCGCGGCCCGGCTGATCCGCTCGAAGGCGGCCCGACCCCACGACAGGTCGTGCCCGACGTGGTCGGCGTCGATCTCGGCCGAGGTGCGCTGCTGGCCGTCGGTGCCGAGGTACTGCTTGATCGAGAGGTTGCCCTCGACCACGACCGGCTGGCCCTTGTGCAGCGAGGCGGCCACGTTGGCGGCCAGCGCGTTGAAGACGATGACGGAGTAGAAGCTCGTGTCGAGGTCGACGAACTTGCCGTCGGCCGTGCGGCGGAAGGGCGTCGTGGCGATGCGGAAGGTCGTGAAGACGTGGCCGCTGCGGCCGAGCCGCTCGACGGGGTCGCTGACGACGTTGCCGTGGACGGTGACGCGGGTCTCGTTCATGGGCGGTGCTCCCTGCTCGGGTCCGGCCCTCGGGCCGGCTCGGTGTCGGCGGGCGGCGGCTGCCACCCGCGACCACCGTGCCGTGCCGGGAAGGAGCCCGCCCAGAGGTGACGTGCCACCTGTGGACGAGCCCCGCTGCGAGACAGGGGGTGTGGACGAGCCACCCGGAGAAGCACCCGAAGAGCCCACCCGGGCAGGCGCGACCGGCGTCAGCGAGTCGCCGCGTCCAGGTGCTCGCGGGTGTCCCGATGGCGCGCCAGCACCTGGTCGACCGGCACGAGGACCCGGTCGTCGGCGACGGCCGCGACCGCGTCGGTGAGGCGCCGCGCGACGACCTTCCGGCGACGCCGAGCCCCCACCTGCGCCCAGGCCCGCGACAGTGCACCGAGCACGAGCCCGAGGACGACACCCCCGAGCAGCAGCACGAGCGGCAGCGGCAGCACCCAGAGTGTCGGAACTTCGGGGCGCGGCAGCGCGAGCAGGCCCATGACCCAGAGCACCGCGTACCAGAGCAGACCCCCGAGGGCCGCGAGCCCGAAGACCCACTGGAGGGTGTCGACGACGAACCACCAGATGCGGCGGCGGTCCTGCAGCGGGGTGTCGATCATGGCGCGGTCGAGCGCGTCGGCCAGGCCCTCCTCGCCCTGCCGCACCGAGTCCTCGACGGCCGTGGCCCACCGGACGGGCAGCTCGTCGGCCGCATCCCGCACGAAGGAGCGGGTCGCGAGGTCGACCGCCGAGACGGCCGCCGCGGTGGGCGCCGGGATCGAGGAGCGACCGAGTGCCGCACGCACGTCCTCGCCGCCGATCTCCACGGAGATCGGACGGGCCCCGGCGCGGTCGAGGCGCAGCCGGCGGATCGGGTCGGGCGTCAGGGCGCGGCCCCACCGGGCGTAGAGCCACGCGGTGTGGCCGAAGGCCGCACGTCGGTGGTCGCGTTCGACGGCGTCGAGGACGATCGGCACACCCGCGGCCCGCGCGAGCGACGCGTCGAGCTCGGCGCGTGGGAGACGGCCGACGTCGGGCTCGTGGTCGGCGACACCGCGCCGCAGCGTCGTGGCCGCGGCGACGACGTCGGCGCTGAGTCGCTGGCGGGCCGCGGCGTGGCCGGCGACGACGTTGGCGATGCGCTGGGCGAGCTCGTCGACGCCCTGACCGGTGACGGTCGAGGTGGCGAGGACGGCCGGGCGCGTGACGCCGTCGGCCTCGAGCAGCTTGGCGAGGTCGGCGGTGAGGGTCGCGGTGGCGTCCTTCGGGAGACGGTCGACCTGGTTGAGCACCCCGAGCGTCACGGCGTCGTGGTGCGACAGGTGGGCGACGAACTCGTCGTGCAGCCGGGCGTCGGCGTACTTCTGCGGGTCGGTGACCCAGACGAAGACGTCGACGAGGCCGAGGATGCGCTCGGCCTCCTCGCGGTGGGCCTGCTCACGCGAGTCGAAGTCGGGCAGGTCGAGCAGGACGAGCCCGTCGAGCGAGCCGACGACACCGGCCAGGGCCGGGGGGCCGGCCTCCGCGGACGCGTCAGATCCCTTGTCGCCCAGGGCATCCGGACCGGACGGCTGGTCCTTGTCGCCACCAACGCCGGCGGCGGCACCGACGCCGTGGCGGGCCTTGACGCCGAGCCAGTCGAGCAGCCGCGTGGCGTCGGCGTCGCCCCAGATGGCAGCCGTCGGCTTGGACGTCGTCGGCCGGCGCGCACCGATCGTCGCGACCTCGGCACCGACGAGGGCGTTGAAGAGCGAGGACTTGCCGCTGCCCGTGGCGCCCGCGAGGGCCACGACCGTGTGGTCGGCGCCGATGCCGGAGCGCTCGACGGCGCGGTCGACGACGCGTCGGGCGCGCTCGGACTCGGCGGGGTCGAGCTGCTCGCCGCCGGACAGTATCGCCCGGGACAGCTCTGTGGTGCGGGTGCCGAGCTCGGCGGCGCTGACGCGGGCCACCTGGGCGCGGCCCATCCGGATGGGGCTCATCGGGCCTCCTGGACGGCCGCGGCCGCCCGGCGCAGCGCGGTGGCGTGGTCGGTCTCCGGCTGCACGGTGCTGACGGCTCCTTCGAAACGGGTCTGCTCGGCGGCGTACAGCGCCTCGACGCGCTCGACGAGCTGCTCGCGGGCCTTGCGGGCGAGGTCGCGCACGGCCTGGTCGCCGAACACGGCCTCGAGCAGCTTCTGCCCGACGACGGCCGTGCCACCGGCGATGCCGACCTCGGCTCCGGTGATGCCGGCGGTGCTGGCGAACGTCACGAGCATGAGGAGCACCCCGAGCCCGTTGACGCCGTAGGCCATGATCCGCGCGGTGGTGCGCCGGTCGCGCCCCTCGTCGCGCACCATGGCGAGGATGTCGCCCTGCCAGTCACGCACGAGGCGGGCGATGCGGTCCTCGACGTCGGGGGTCGACCGCTTGAGGCCGGGGTGCGTGGAGAGCAGCTGCTCCCCACCGGGCAGCGCGTGCCAGGCCCGGGTGGCGGTGCGGGCGGCCACCTCGGCGCGGTCGGCGACGAGGGTCGCGACGCCCGACTGGAGGGCCTCACCGAGCTCGTCGGCCTTGGCCGGGCCGCCCTTGAGGAAGGCGGCGAAGCGGTCACGGACCCGCGAGACCGTCGACTCGACCTGGCGGAAGAACTCCCCCGTGCCGACGAACTCCTGCCAGCGGGCGAGGACCTCCCCGCGCAGGAGCGTGCCGTCGGTGACGGCGTCGCGGACGGCGTCGACCGCCTGGCCGTAGGCGCTCGACGCGGCGTCGGCGAGGGTGCGGGCGGCGTCGCGCTGGGCGTCGGTGGCGCTGACGACGGCGTCGACGCGGCCGGTGAGCACGTCGAGGGCGCCGTCGAGGGTCTGGCGCACGACGGCGGCCCGCGACGGCGCGTCGCCGGCGAGCGCGGCGAGCCAGCCCTTGAGCCGGTCGGTCTGGTCGTCGGGCAGCAGCCCGTCGTGCAGCGGCGACTCGACGATGGTGAAGATCGGTGCCGTGCCGAGGCCCTGCTCGCGCAGCATCGAGGCGAGGTGGGTGCGGATGTCGTCGACGGCGTCGGCGGCGACGCGGTCGAGGACGATCGCCACGGACGCTCCACGCTCGGACGCCTCGCGCAGCAGCACCCACGGCACGGCGTCGGCGTAGCGGGAGGCCGTCGTGACGAAGATCCAGAGGTCGGCGGCGGCGAGCAGCTGGCCGGCGAGCTCGCGGTTGGCCTCGACGACGCTGTCGACGTCGGGCGCGTCGATGACCGCCAGGCCCGCGGTGACGGCGTCGGTCGCCACGAGGCGCAGCGCGCCGGGACCGTCGGAGGCGTTGTGCCGCCCGGTGATCCGGGCGAGGCTCGGCAGGATGCGCGGCCCGGCGAACCACCGCTCGTCGTCGGGGTGGTGCACGAGCACGGGCGAGCGCGTCGTCGGGCGCAGGATGCCGGGCAGGGTGACCTCGCGGCCCACGAGGGAGTTGACGAGCGTCGACTTGCCGGCGCCGGTGGAGCCGCCGACGACGGCGAGCAGCGGGGCGTCGATCGAGGCGACGCGCGGGATGACGTAGTCGTCGAGCTGGGCGAGCAGGCCCCGGCGCGTCAGGCGCGCGGCGTCGGCGCCCGGGAGGTCGAGCGGGAAGGTGACGTCGTCGACGGCAGCACGCAGCGCACCCACCGCCGAGAGAAGGCGGGCGCGACCCACCCCTGACTCACCTGCCACGACCCAATCCTCCCGTGTCACGCCATCACATCCAAACCGGACGAACGGCGTGTTTCGGACGCGCGTCGCAGTTTTCCCCGGCTGCGGACGCGCGACCGCTCGGCCGCGGTCGGGTCCGTACCCGTTCGGCGCCCCCGGCAGGACTCGAACCTGCGACCAAGAGATTAGAAGGCTCTTGCTCTATCCGCTGAGCTACAGGGGCAGAGCCCGTTGCGGGCGCCGTCCAATGATAGGCATCCGCCGGGCCGGTCCCGACGCGCGCGCGCCGCTCAGGTGACGGGCGAGCCGACGAACGCGCGGCGGTGCGCCGTGATCGCCTCGAGCAGGACGAGCTCGCGGCCCTGGGCGTCGGGTTCGGCGGTGCCGTGCACGAGCCGGGAGCGCAGCAGGGCAAGGTCGCTCGCGCTGTCCTGGAAGGCCTCCATCGACCGCTTCGCCGGCCGGCCGCCGGTCTGCCGAGCCCACTGCCGCGCGGCCCGGCGCAGCCGCAGCTGCGAGAGCATCGTGACCTCGGCGTGGGTCAGCCAGCCGGCGTCGGCGTACGGCGAGAGGTACTGGCCGATGAGCCGGCCCTCGCGACGGCGCAGCCACACGAGGAAGCCGACGAACGCGAGGAAGAGCGGCACCTGGTAGGTGGCGTAGGCCTCGAAGAAGCCCTTCATGCCGGCAAGCGCCGACAGGTTCCACAGCCCGTGCAGCACCATGGCGCACACCCAGCCGCCGACGACGGCGAGGACGCGGGTGGCCGGCCGCCGGGCTGACACGGCGATGCCGATGCCGATGCCGGTGAGGGACGTGAAGAGCGGGTGCCCGAAGGGGCCCATCAGCCCGCGCACGAGGAAGGTGGCGGTCAGCCCCTCGTTGCCGAACTCGTTGTAGGCCTGGCCGAGATAGAGGATGTTCTCGCTGAACGCGAAGCCCGCGCCGATGAGGCCGGCGTAGACGATGCCGTCGATGATGCCGTCGAACTCGCGGCGCCGGAACAGGAAGATGAGCAGGATGCCGAGGCCCTTGAGGGTCTCCTCGACGACCGGCGCGAGGTAGACGGCACCGGTCGCGAGCGGGTCGGTCCACCGCGCCTCGACGAGAAGCTGGAGGCCGAACGTGTTGAGGAAGAAGGCACCGACGACGGCGACGAGAGCGCCCCAGAGGAAGGCGAACACGAGGTAGCGCGTCGGCTCGGCCTCGTACCGGTCGAGCCAGAGGTAGGTCGGCACGATGACGAGCACCGGGACGACCGCCATGAGCGCCGACGTGATGATGACCTGCGCGGTGAGCCGCTCGCCGAGGATGCCGACGAGGACGAGCAGGCACACGAGGAACACGGAGGCCACGACGCCGATCGTCAGCACCGAGCGCAGCACCGGCCGACGCGTCGGGTTGCGGGCCGCGCTCCACTGCGCCGCACCGCCGCTCGCACCCGGCCCCGCCGGACTCGCCTGTCCCGTCGTCACGCTCTCCGTCACGCTCTCCGTCACGTCCCCTGCCACGTCCCCTGTCACGTCCCCTGAGGTCATGGCCGAAGGCTAGTGCAGGGCCCCGCGCGGGCGCGGGCGCGAACACCGCGGTGGTCGCGCGCGCCCAGCCTCTATGGTGGTCCGGTGAGCGAGACGAACCACCGCGCCATCGCGGACCGCATCATCTGGGTCGACTGCGAGATGACCGGGCTGTCCCTGCAGTCGGACGCCCTCGTCGAGGTGGCCGCCCTCGTCACGGACTTCGAGCTGAACCAGCTCGGTGAGGGCGTCGACGTCGTGATCCGCCCGCCCGACGAGGCGCTGTCCCAGATGGACGACTTCGTCCGTGACATGCACACGACGTCCGGCCTCATCGACGAGCTGGCCGGCGGCGTCACGCTGAAGCAGGCCGAGGACCTCGTCCTCGACTACGTGCGGACCTTCGTGCCCGAGCCGCGCAAGGCCCCGCTCGGGGGCAACACCGTGGCCACGGACCGCGGCTTCCTCGCGCGCGACATGCCCGACCTCGAGCAGTACATGCACTACCGGATCATCGACGTCAGCTCGATCAAGGAGCTGTCCCGGCGCTGGTACCCGCGCGTGTACTTCAACGCGCCGAAGAAGTCGGGCGGGCACCGTGCGCTCGCCGACATCCGTGAGTCGATCGCCGAGCTGCGCTACTACCGCCAGGCCGTGTTCGTCCCGCAGCCGGGCCCGGACAGTGCGACGGCGAAGGCGCTCGCGCAGCCGCACGTCATCGAGCACTGACGCGTCGCTCACCCCGCCGCCACCGCTCTCGAGGCTGGTCACGAGCACCCCTTGGGGCCGTGTACGATTGGCGTCGCTGTCCACGACGCCGAGCCCCCGGGCCCGGCTCGCGGCTTGCATGGTGGGTGTAGCTCAGCTGGTAGAGCACCTGGTTGTGGTCCAGGTGGCCGCGGGTTCAAGTCCCGTCACTCACCCCAGTCCCGCAGCACGAACGAAGGCCCCGCACCATCGGTGCGGGGCCTTCGTCATGTCCCGGACGCGTCAGCCCCCCACGCGTCGTTCCGGGACGCGTCAGCGCTTGCAGAGCCGGCGCAGCGCGGCGAGGTCGTCGCGGACCATGACGCCGATGTCGGCACGACGCGCTGCCTGCTCCGCCGAGGCCGGCGACGCCACGGCGACGCGGTAGGCCGCGAGGTCGTCCGCGAGGTTCTGGGTCGGCTCGCGCACGTCGTCGGAGGTCGTCGAGCGCGCGACGGCGGCGGCTCGCCCGCGCGCCCCGCTCGCCGCATCGGGCCCGGCGCCGGGCGCCGTCCCTGCGACGGCAGCGGACAGGACCGTGCCCATCGAGGCGCAGTCGGACACGAGCGACGAGACGGGCGGAGGGCCGGTGCTGCGCGACGGCACGGTGCCGGCGTCGCTGGTCGCGCCGTTCGCGACGACGACCGTCGCCAGGGCGACGCCGATCGCCACGGCGACCCCGGCCACGGGGTGACGGCGACGCAGGGCTGCTGCTGTCGGGCTCATGGCGTGCTCCCGGTCGAGGCGGTGGGTTGGTACTCGTAGGCGCCGCGGTCGTCGTAGCTGCGCACCCCGACCCCGGTGTTCGCGGTGGCGGGGTCGTCGACGCGCGGCTGCCCGGCCGCGTCGGTCGCGAGGTGACCGGGCGCCCCCGAGTTCGCCGAGTCGATCGCGGGCGAGCCGGGCTGGAGGGTGAACACCCCTGCGGACGGATTCGCGAAGCGGGGGGCCGCCTGCAGGCCACGCGGTTCCTGTCCGCTCGCGGACCGGAAGGCCGACAGCGAGGTGTAGGAGGTCGACCCCCACACCATCATCGTGCCGGCGACGCTGAGGTTGACGAGGTCGAAGTCGACGCTCGTGCCGAGCTGGGAGGTCGCGTCGACCCGGATGTTGCCACGCGTCCTCGGGCACTTGAACGTCCCGCCCGCGCCGTCCGGGCACCCGATCGCGTTGTCGACGGCGACGTTGTCGGCGATGGTGTAGCCGGCGGTCGTCCCCGAGGCGACCCCCTCGAGGTTGATGCCAGCGGAGACGTTGGCGTAGACGGTGTTGCCGACGACCGAGCCGCCGGTGACCCCGTAATTGTCGATGCCGTGGTCGCCGGTCAGGCAGCCGGCCGTGTTGCCGGTGGGTGGCGCACTGCAGTTGCTCTGGACCGTCGTCGTGAACCCCATGTTGTGGTAGCTGACGTTGTCGACGACGGTGTTGCGATCGCCACCGGGATAGGACTGGATGCCGGAGTCCTCGTTGTCGTGGACGCGGTTGCCCCTGACGACGTTGCCCGGCGCGCGCAGGTCGATGCCGACGGCGTTTCGCACGTAGCCGTAGGCGTTCCAGGAGCTCTCGTTGCCGACGACCTGGTTGCCGGTGGAGCCGTTGGTCAGGAAGAGGCCGGACGCCGAGTTGTTCGTCACGAGGTTGCCGCTGACGACCGAGCCGGTCATCGCGTTGAGGTACATCCCGTAGGCCGTGGACCCCGACACCCGCTGGCCCGAGGTGCGCACGGTGTTGCCCGTCAGCGTCACGCCCGTCGCGTTGTAGACGTAGATGCCGTCCCTCGGGGAGTTCTGGATCGTGAAGCCGGACACCGTGATCCAGCTCTGGTTGGAGATCGTGAAGCCGTGCTTGGCACCGGAGATGGTGACCGCGGCCCCGGGCGCCGGCTGGAACACGATGGGAGAGCCCGAGGTGCCCGAGTGCCACGGGAACACCTCGTCGGTGTACGTGCCGCTCGAGACGAGCACGGTCTGGCCGGCGACCGCGACCTTGGCGGCCTTCGCGATGGTGCAGTACGGCACGCTCGCGGTTCCGGTACCCGCGTCGGAGCAGCCCGCACCGCCGACGTAGAGGGTCGTGACGGCGCCGTCGGCGGCCCCGAGCGGCACCGCCGCGAGCCCGAGACCTGCGACGAGGACGCCGGCTGCCAGGGCCGCGCTCCGTCGAGGTGTTCGCGTGTGGTCGAGAGCCGCTGGAGCCATCGCCGGAACCCCGTTTCCGTCCGTCGTGCGTCGTGCCCGTCCAGTGTGGACAGGAGCGCCGGCGCTGCCCCCGGCCGGGTGCCCGAGGTCGACGTACGTCACGTGCTGTACTCCCCCGCGGTGCCTCCGCGGAACCCGCGGCCCCACCCGGGGCCGGGGTGGTCAGGCGCCGCGGAAGAGGTCGGCCTCGAAGCGGTAGGCGTCGCCGCGGTAGGTGTTGCGGCCGACGAGGACCGGTGTGCCCGCGGCCGTGTAGGCGATCTCGTCGCCGATGAGGACGGCGGCGCCGACTCGGGTGCCGAGCAGGGCTGCGGTGTCGGCGTCTGCGACGTCGGCCATGAGCGTGTAGGCGCTGCGGTGGATCGTGACGTCGCACCGCTCGCGCAGCTGCTCGTAGAGGGAGGCGTCGGTGAGGTCGGCAGTGGCGAGCGCGGGGGCGCGCTGCTCGGGCAGCACGACGACGTCGAAGCAGACCGGGGTGCCGTCCATCCCTCGCAGACGGTCGATCTCGATGACGGGCGACGCCGGGGCGATGTGCAGCTTGCCGGCCTCCTCGAGCGTGGCGGCCCGGACCTGCTGACGCAGCACGCGGGCGGTCGGCGTCAGGCCGCGGGCCCGAGCCATCTCGGTGAAGGACTGCAGCGTGCTCGGCGGCTCGCCCACGACCTGGCGGGGCACGAACCAGCCGCGCTGAGCCGAGCGCTGGAGGGCGCCGTCGGCCTCGAGGCGGGCGAGGGCGAGGCGCAGCGTCGCCCGGCTGACGCCGAGCTCGACGGCGAGGTCGCGCTCGCCGGGCAGGCGGGCGCCCGCGGCGAACCGGCCGACCGTGAGGTCGTGCCGCAGCTGCTCGTACGCCTGGTCCGGGGCGCGGGAGATCGTCACGTCGCGCACTGTACCAGTTTCACATTCTGAGCAACCAGATATACCGACTGGTTTTAACTGGACTAACTGGATCAATCGCGTCTACGGTGAGCGCCATTGCAGCGCCATCTCGACACATCTCGACGCATCTCGACACAACGGAGTGAAAGATGATCGTTCACCGCGCACGCGTGGTCCGCACGTTCGCCGTCGCCGCTGCCCTGGCCGCGGTCGTGACCGGCTGCACGCCGGGCACCGGCGGCCCGAGCACGAGCACCGCACCGAAGAACGTCTCGACCGACGTCGCCGCCGCCGGCAAGGTGACCCTCAAGCTGACCGACTTCTGGGGCTCGGCCGAAGGGAAGTGGATCGACCGCGTCGTGGCGGACTTCGAGAAGAAGTACCCGAACGTGACGATCAAGCGCACGTCCGCCGACTGGGGCCAGCTCAACTCCACCCTCAACCTGCAGCTGCAGGACGACGGCGGGCCCGACATCGCCAGCGCCAACAACGGCTGGCAGTCCCTCGGCACCCTGGCCAAGGGCCACCTCGTGCTCGACCTCGACGGCTACGCCAAGGCCTACGGCTGGGACTCGAGGGTCCCCACGACGATCGCCCGGCAGAACAAGTTCACGACCGACTTCGCGACGATGGGCTCGGGCTCGTGGTTCGCCACGCCGATGGCCCGCACCTCGCTCATCGGGCTCTACTACAACGCCGACAAGCTGAAGAAGCTGGGCCTCCAGCCACCCAAGACCCTCGCCGACCTCGAGTCGGCCGCCGCCACGGCGAAGGCCGCCGGCGAGGTGCCCTTCGAGTACGGCAGCCTCGACGGCTCGACGTCCGCCCTGCTCGGGGTGCAGGCGGTGCTCGCCGACAAGGGCAAGCTCAACGACTACATCTACGACTCGCCGAACGTGAAGGCCGGCGACGTCGCAATGACCCAGGCCGTCGAGACGGTCAAGAAGTGGGCCGACGCGGGTTACTACCCGAAGAACTTCGCCGGCATCGACTACCAGACCGCGGTGTCGAAGTTCGTCGGCGGCGAGGGCGTCTTCCGCTGGGAGTACACCGGTTCGCTCGGCCTCGACGCCAACCAGCAGAAGCACTTCGGCTACGTCCAGCTGCCGCAGTCCAGCGGCACCGCCAGCGTCGGCGTCGGTGCGGCGCCCGGGGCGATGGTCGTGTCGGCCAAGTGCGCCCACCCCGACGTCGCCGCCGCGTTCCTCGACTACCTCATGTCGCCGGAGGCCGCCCAGACCGCGGCCGACCTCGGCCTCGTGCCCGCCCTGTCGAAGGACGTCACGGTGTCCTCCGACTCGATGAGCCTGAGCGGCGAGTCCGCCGGCGCCGCCGCCCTCGACGGCGACGACGGCTACGTGCCCTACTTCGACTGGTCCAGCCCCACGATGCTCGACACGCTCGGGCAGAACCTCCAGCTCGTCTACGCCGGCAAGATGAGCACCGCTGACTACACCAAGGCGGTCGACGCCGACCGCGACGCGTTCCTTGCGGGGAAGGGCTGATCGTGCCCACCGCCCGACCCGCACCGACCCCGCCGCCCGTGCGGGTGCGGCGCCGCTCCCCGCGGCGCCGCACCCGCTGGGTCGGTCTCGGGTTCGCGGCGCTGCCGCTGGCCCTCTACGGCCTGGTCGTCATCGTGCCGCTCGCCCAGTCGGTCCAGTACTCGTTCTTCAAGTGGGACGGCGTCAGCGTCGCCACGTGGGTCGGCCTCGACAACTACGCCACCTTCCTCACCGACCCGGTGCTCCGCTCGACCTTCAGCCACGTCCTCGTCCTCATCTGCTTCTTCTCGCTCCTGCCGATCGCCCTCGGGCTCCTCTCGGCGGCGATGCTGACGCGTTCGAAGCAGCCGGGCATGGCCGTGTTCCGGTGGATCTTCTTCCTGCCGCAGGTCATGACGAGCGTCGTCATCGCCCTGGTCTTCAAGCGGATCTACGCCCCCGACGGGCCGCTCAACGCGCTGCTCAGCGCGCTCGGCCTCGACGTCCTGACGCGTACCTGGCTCGCCGACTTCACGTGGGCGCTGCCCGCGCTCGGCCTCATCGGCACGTGGGTGACGTTCGGCTTCTGCATGGTCCTGTTCATCGCCGGCACGTCCTCGATCGCGCCGGAGCTCTACGAGGCGGCGCGCGTCGACGGAGCCGGCCCGGTGCGGGAGTTCTTCGCGGTGACCCTGCCGGGCCTGCGCGGCCAGATCGCCGTGGCCCTGACGCTGACGATCACCGCCTCGCTGCGCACCTTCGACCTCGTGTGGATCACGACGCACGGCGGCCCCGGCACCTCGACGCTGACGCCCGCGGTCGCCCTGTACAAGGCGGCCTTCCAGAACCCGCAGGTCGGCCTCGCCGCCGCCATCGGCGTCGTCATGGCGGTGCTCTGCCTCGCCATCGCCGTCGTCATCACCCGCATCTCGGAGAGGGACTGACATGGTCGCGGGGTCCGAACGCCTCTTCAACTACGCGGTGCTGGCCGTCATGGCCGTCGTCGTGCTCTTCCCCATCGGCTCCTTCGTGCTCGCGGCCCTGAGTCCCGACCGCTCGGGCCGCCCCGTGGGGCTGTCCCAGCTGCAGTGGGGCAACTTCGCGACGGCCTGGCGCGACGCCGACTTCTCGCACGCCATGGTGGTCTCGCTCGTCATCGCCGTGTGCGTCGTCGTCGGCCAGGTGCTGCTGGCCCTCCTCGGCGGCTTCGCCTTCGGTGTCCTCGGCGTCGCCGGCGAGCGCGTCCTGTTCCCCGTCGTGCTGCTCGGCATGATGGTCTCGACCGAGGCGATCATCGTGCCGCTCTACTACCAGTTCCGGATCCTCGGGCTGACGAACACCCTGCCCGGCATCATCCTCATCAACCTCGGCATGGGGGTCCCGTTCGGCATCTTCTGGATGCGGGCCGCCTTCCGGGCGCTGCCCGCCTCGACGTTCGAGTCGGCCGAGCTCGACGGCGCCGGGCCGCTGCAGATGCTGCGCTTCCTCGCCACGCCGATGGTGCGCCCGGCCATCCACACGCTCGTGCTGCTCAGCTTCATGTGGACGTGGAACGACTACTTCCTCTCGCTCGTGTTCCTCCACGGCCAGAACCAGACCGCGACCGTGGCGCTCGGGGTGTTCCAGGGCAAGTTCGTCACCCAGATCAACCTCATGGCCGCCGGCGGCCTCGTCGTCGCGGCACCGGTCCTGCTGCTCTACGTCGTCTTCCAGCGCAAGTTCATCTCCGGGATGCTCGCAGGGGCGATCAAGGAGTGAACCGGCATGCGCCAGGAGCGACCACACGTGAGAACCACCCGTCCGACCGACCTGCCCCAGGGGGAGCCGTGTCCCTTCGTCCCATCGTCCTGCCGGACGCCGACGCCGTCGGGGACGCCGTCGCCTCCACGGTCCTCGAGCGTCTCGAGGCCTCAAGCGAGGGCGACTTCCTCCTCGGCTGCCCCGGCGGTCGGACCGCCGAACCGACCTACCGCGCCCTGGCCCGGCGCGTCGCGGCGGGCGCCGACGTGTCGCGCCTCGTCGTCGTCATGATGGACGAGTACGTGGTTCTCGACGCCGATGGTGTCGCCCGCCCCGTCGACCCGGCGCTGTCGTACTCGTGCCGCGGCTTCGCCGAGCGGCAGATCCTCGCCCCGCTCGCCGACGCGGCCCGCCGGGCGGGAACCACGGCGCCGACGCGTGTCTGGGTGCCCGACCCGGTCGACCCGCTGGCCTACGACGAGCGCATCGAGGCGGCGGGCGGGATCGACCTGTTCCTCCTCGCCTCCGGCGCCAGCGACGGCCACATCGCCTTCAACCAGCCCGGCACCGACCGCGAGTCCCGCTCGCACGTCACGCCGCTCGGTGAGGCGACCCGCCGCGACAACATGTCGACCTTCCCCGAGCTGACGCGTCTGGAGCTCGTGCCGACGCACGGCGTCACGGTCGGTGTCGACACCATCGCCGCCCAGTCGCGGGAGGTCGTCATGATCGTGTGCGGCGACCACAAGCGCGAGGCCTTCGAGCGCATCGCGGCCGCCGACGGCTACGAGCCCGACTGGCCGGCGACCATCGCCGTCGAGTGCAAGAACCCCGCGCTCGTCGCCGACCGGGCAGCCGCGGGCACCTAGCCGGCACGACCGCCCGTCACGGACACCCGCCAAGCACCCCACCCAGCACCACACCCCAGCCCCAGCCCCACCCCCAGACCAGCGAAGGAACCCCACGCACATGGCTGCCATCAAGCTCGTCTACATCGGAGGCGGGTCCTCCCGCGGCGCCGGGACCATGGCCTCGTTCCTGGCCCACGGCAAGCAGTTCGACGGCTCCGAGGTCGTCATCCAGGACGTCAACCCGGACCGCCTCGCCGCCGTCGAGACGATCGCCAACAAGATCGCCCGATCGCAGGGCCTCGACATCACCATCACCTCGACGACCGACCGCCGGGCGGCGCTCACCGACGCCGACGCCGTCCTCGCCAGCTTCCGCCCGGGCGACTTCGCCGCGCGCGCCCTCGACGAGCGGATCCCGTTGAAGCACGGCGTGATCGGCCAGGAGACACAGGGCCCCGGCGGGTTCTTCATGTCCCTGCGCTCGGTGCACATCTACGAGGACATCATCCGCGACCTCGACGCCGTCGCGCCCAACGCGGTGATCTTCAACTACACGAACCCGGTCAACATCGTGTCGCAGGCGGTGACGCGCTTCACCGACCGGACCATGTGGTCGATGTGCGAGGGCCCGATCACCTTCCCGCACACCGTTCTTCGGGCGGCCGGTCTCGACTTCGACAAGGCGCGCGTCGTCATGGCCGGGGTCAACCACAACATCTGGTCGGTCGAGCACACCTACGACGGCCAGGACCTCATGCCGCTGCTCGACGCGGCGTGGGAGGCCCGCAAGGACGACCCGACCCTCGACCGGCACGCCAAGCGGATGCTGCACCTCGCGACGACGATGCGCTCGGTGCCGAGCGACTACTTCCAGTACTACTACTTCCGCGACGAGGTGCTGCGCGAGGCGCAGGGCGCCCGCACGACGCGCGCCGAGGACCTCCTCGCGGCCCTGCCCGGCTACTGGGAGCACTACGAGGAGCAGTCGCGCGCCGACGTGCCCGAGCTGGACCCGACCCGCTCGCGCGGCGGCATCCACGAGCTCGAGCTGGCCATCGACGTCATGGACGCCTACTACAACGACACCGGCGCCGAGCTGCCCGTCAACCTGCCCAACGCCGGCGGGGCCCTGCCGGGCTTCGACGAGGACGTCGTCGTGGAGATGTGGTGCACCGTCGATGCGTCGGGCGTGCGTCCGCTGCCGCAGAAGCCGCTGCCGCACGCCGTGCGCGGCCTCGTCCAGCAGCTCGCCGAGTTCCAGTACCTCGCCGCCGAGGCCGCCTGGCGCGGCACGCGCGCCGACGGCGTCCGGGCCCTCGCGGCGAACCCGATGGTGCCCTCGCTGCGGGTCGCCGAGGAGCTCTACGACGAGATGGCCCACGCCCACCGGGCGTACCTGCCGGAGCGGCTCCTCCGGTGACGCACTCCCCTGCCGGCCGCAGCGGCCGCGGCGGGCACGCCTACCTCGCCGTCGACGCCGGCAACTCCAAGACGGTCGCCCTCGTCGTCGACGGCGAGGGCACCGTCCTCGGCCGCGGGCGCGGCGGCTGCGGCGACATCTACGGCGCGACGGACGCCGACGCCGCCCTGTCGGCGGTGTTCGGGGCCGTCGACGTGGCCCTGCGCGCGGCAGGCCTGGGGCCCGGTGACGTCACCGGTGCCGCGTTCCGGCTGGCCGGCGTCGACTTCCCGGAGGACATGCGCTTCTGGGACGGGCACATCGCGCAGCGCCTCGACGGCCTCGGCCCGTGGACGACGAAGAACGACGGCTTCGCCTCGCTGCGCCTCGTCGACGGCTCGGGCGTGGCGGCCTCGATCACCGTCGGCACCGGGCCGGCCGTCGCGGCCCGGTCGGCCGACGGCCGTGAGGAATGCTCGGGGATGTTCGTCTTCGACCACCTCGGCGGCTCGGGCCTGGGCCACCACGGGCTCGCCGCCGTCTGCCGCGCGTGGATGGGCATCGGACCGGCCACCGCCCTGACCGAGCCCTACCTCGAGCTCTACGACGTCTCCGACGCGTGGGCCCTGCGGCACGCCTTCGCGCGCCGTGAGGGGGCGCGGCCCGGCAGCGAACTCTGGCGGGCCTCGCGCGTCGTCCTCGCCGCCGCCGACGCCGGGGACGCAGTGGCCCTCGGGCTCGTCGCCGACCAGGCGGCGGCCTTCGTGCGGTACGCGCAGTGGTGCGCCCGACGCGTCGGGGTCGACCTCGCGTCAGGCAGCCTGCCCGTGCTGCTCAACGGCTCGGTCGTGACCTCCGAGCACTCGGCGATGCGCGACGCCCTCCGCGACCGGCTCGCCGTGGAGGCGCCCGCCGCGCCGGTCGTCGTGTCGTCGGCGTCGCCGCTCATCGGCGTCGTCCTCGACGCGCTCGCCGAGGGCGGCGTCGACGTCGGCCCCCGGCTGCTCGCGACCGTCCGCGACGACCACCCCGACGACTTCCTCGTCACCTGACCAGCACTGCCCCTGCCCTGCCCCTGCCTCCCCGCCACGCGAAGGAACCCGATGACCCCGCCCCCGTTCGACGTCGACGCCGTCCTCGCGGCCCTGACGCTCGAGGAGAAGGCCTCCCTGCTGTCCGGTCGCGACGACTGGTACACCGAGCCGATCGAGCGCCCCGCCGACGACGTCCACGTGCCCTCGATCGAGGTCGGTGACGGCCCGCACGGCCTGCGCAAGGAGACCGGCGTCGACATGGTGTGGGTGCCGGCGACGTGCTTCCCCACCGCGTCCGCGCTGGGCGCGACGTGGGACCGCGACCTCGTCCGACGCGTCGGCGAGGCGATCGGGCAGGAGGCCCGGGCCGAGGGCGTGCAGGTCGTGCTCGGTCCCGGGGTCAACATGAAGCGTTCGCCGCTCTGCGGCCGCAGCTTCGAGTACTTCTCCGAGGACCCGCTCCTGTCCGGCGAGCTGGGTGCGGCCTACGTCGAGGGCGTGCAGTCGGTGGGCGTCGGCACCTCGCTCAAGCACTTCGCCGCGAACAACCAAGAGATCGAGCGCACCCGCATCTCGGTCGAGGCCGACGAGCGGACGCTGCGCGAGACCTACCTGGCGGCGTTCGAGCGCGTCGTGACGAAGGCCGACCCGTGGACGGTCATGTGCTCGTACAACCGCCTCGCCGGCGTGCACGCCTCCGAGAACCGCTGGCTGCTCACCGACGTGCTCCGGCACGACTGGGGCTACGACGGGCTCGTCGTGTCCGACTGGAACGCCGTGCACCACCGGGTGCGCGCCGTGCAGGCCGGCCTCGACCTCGAGATGCCAGGCACCGCCGGGCGCACCGACGCCGAGGTCGTTGCCGCGGTGCGGTCGGGCGAGCTCGAGGAGTCGGTCGTCGACGCCGCGGCCCGACGCGTCCTGGCCCTCGTGGCCCGCGCGTACCCGGGCGACGACCTCGTCGACGGCACCGTCATGCGGCTCGGCGTGGCGCCCGGCGACCGGCTGACCGACGAGCAGCTGCGGCTCCTCGGCGCAGACGCCCACCACGACCTCGCCCGCGAGGCAGCCGCGTCGGCGATCACGCTGCTGCGCAACGAGACCCGGCCGGGTGACGCCGAGGCCGTCCTGCCCCTCGACCCGGAGGGCAGCGGGCGCGTCGTCGTCGTGGGTGCCTTCGCCGAGCACGCCCGCATCCAGGGCGGCGGGTCCTCCGGCGTCGACCCCACGCGCGTCGACCACCCGCTCGACGTGCTGCGTGACGCGCTCGGCGCCGACCGCGTCGGGTACGCGCCCGGCTACGTCCACACGCCCCTGAACGCCTACCAGGACGACCTCCGGTCCTGGCTCGACGCGCACGACGCGCCGTTCGTCGACGACGGCACCGGGCCCGCGCGCCGCTCCGCCGCCCTGGCCGAGGCGCTGCGCCTCGCGGCGGCCGCCGAGCGGGTGGCGTCGGGCCCCTTGTCCCCCACCGCGACCCGCCTGGTGGACGAGGCGGTGGAGGCTGCCGCCGACGCCGACCACATCGTCGTGTTCGCCGGGCTTCCGCTCGCCTTCGAGCAGGAGGCCGATGACCGCACGACCCTGGCGCTGCCCGCCGACCAGGTCGCCCTCATCGGCCGGCTCGCCGACCTGCGCGAGCGCACCGGGGCGGCCCTCGTCGTCGTCCTGTCCAACGGCGCGGCCGTGACGATGGACCCGTGGCACGACCGCGTCGACGCCGTCGTCGAGGCGTGGCTGCCCGGCCAGGCGGGCGCCCTGGCGCTCGTCGACGTGCTCCTCGGACGCGTCGACCCCTCGGGGCGCCTCTCCGAGACGTTCCCGCTCGCCCTCGAGGACACCCCGAGCCACCTCACGTGGACCGGCGAGCGCGGCACCGTGCTCTACGGCGAGGGCGTCTTCGTCGGCTACCGCTGGTACGACGCGCTGCACCGCGGCGTGCGCTACCCCTTCGGGCACGGCCTGTCGTACACGTCCTTCGCCTACACCGACCTCGACGTCACCGTCACCGACGCCGCCGGCGGGCGCGTCACGGTGACGTGCCGCGTCACCAACACCGGTGAGCGTGCCGGGCGCGAGGTGGTGCAGCTGTACGTCGGCGACCCCGACGCGTCGGTCCGCCGACCCGAGCGCGAGCTGCGCGGCTTCGAGAAGGTGACGCTCGAGCCCGGCGAGAGCACCACCGTGTCCTTCGACCTCGTCAGCCGCGACTTCGCCTGGTGGGACACCGAGGTCGAACGCGCCGACGGGCGCGCAGGTGCCTGGCGGCGCGAAAGCGGTGCCTTCGTCGTCGAGGTCGGGGCCTCGAGCCGCGACGTCCGGCTCCGCACGAGCCTCGAGCTGCCGGACGACCCGGACCTGCCGGCACTCGTGCCGGACGCGGCCCTCGGCGATGCCAGGACGTCGCGGTTCACCGACGGCTACCGCTGAGCGCGCTCAGGCCGGCCGGCGCAGGTCGCGGGAGTCGTCCATCCGCGTGAACCCCGCCCGGACATAGGTGGCGATGCCTCCGACGTTCGCGCTCGGGGTGCACACCATGACGCTCGAGCTGCCCATCCCACGCAGCACCGACGCCGCGGCGACGGTCACGGCGGTGCCGTGCCCGCGTCCACGGTGTTCCTGGTGCACGCCGAGCGACTCGATGAGCCCCGGCCGACCCGCACCGGCCGACCACACCGTCGCGGCCCCGACGGCCGTGCCGTCGGCGCCGTGCACGACGAGGCAGTGGGCGTCGGCGTAGGCCGGCCCCGCCGCCATGGCGTGCCAGCGCTCGGCCGTGAAGGTCGAGCGCGCGAAGGCGGCGCGCTGCACCGCCACGCGCGCGGCGATCGCCTCGTCGTCGCTCGGGTCCACGATCTCGACCCGCAGACCGCAGTCCTCGACCGGTCGGGCGAGGCTGCGCACCAACGGCGCCCACGGCTCGTCGGGCACCCAGCCGTCCGCGAGCAGCCGCTCACGGAAGGTGCCCCCGAACCGCGCCTCGACCGCGACCGAGCCCTCCGGCAGCACCCCACGCCCCGGCGTCGACACGTCGGCCACGAGTCGGTCGGCGGTCTCTTCGTCGCGCCAGCCCGCGGGCACGACCGCGAGTCGCAGCAGCGTCGGCTCGTCGAGCAGGCCCACCGCGACCACCTCCCCGTCGCGGCTCCACACGCGCAGGGCGACGGCCATCGCCTCGGCGCCGAAGCCCTGGTTCCAGCCGAGGTCCCCCGGGTGCAGCTGCACCGGACCACCGTCGTGCTGCCAGGCGCGCATCGCCTCGACGACGGCGGGCAGGCGGTCGGGTCCCGGGGTGTGCAGCTCGATGGTCACCCGACGATCCAACACCGCCCACGCGCGCCGTCTCGCATCATTTTCCGGAAGGGTGTCGTATCGGGACGGACACGTTCGTGGACAGGGTGAGCGGCAGCCGACCCGGCCGCCGGACACAGCGACAAGGAGACGACCGATGACGCAGTACCTCATCACCTTCAACGACGAGTGGGTGCAGGAGCACACCGACGACCAGCTGCGCGACAAGGCGGCCGCGGCCCGCGTCGTGCTCGAGGAGATGCAGGAGCAGGGCGTGCTCATCTTCACCAACGGCGGCCTCGACGCCGACACCGCGATCTGCAGCGTCGTGGCGCAGGAGGGCCGGCCCGTGTTCACCGACGGGCCGTTCGTCGAGACGAAGGAGCACCTCGGCGGCTTCTGCGCCGTCGACGTGCCCGACGACGAGACGGCGCGCTACTGGGCCGGGCGCCTGGCCGTGGCCCTCGACTGGCCGCAGGAGGTGCACCGGTTCCGCGGGAACGGGCACGAGCGTCGCCCGCTGGCCAACCGGACCGAGCAGGCCTGAGCGCGGTGCCCCGATACCTGCTGTCGGTGTTCGGACCGGCCGAGCCGACCGAGTTCGGCTCCTACCCCACACGTGAGGACATGCTCGAGGCCTTCGCCGACACCGGCGCGTTCAACGACCGGCTCCAGCGCGACGGCCACCTCGTCTTCGCCGACGGGCTCGAGCCGGCCTCGACCGCCACGACCGTCGACGGCCAGCGGGAGCGGCCGACCTTCACCGACGGGCCCTACCTCGAGACGAAGGAGTACCTCGGGGGCTTCTGGGTCATCGAGGCGGCCGACCTCGACGTCGCCCTCGCGCTCGCGGCCGAGGGGTCCAGGGCCTGCCGCGGCGTCGTCGAGGTGCGCCCGTTCCGCAGCGCGGAGTCCGTCCAGGCGCTCGTCGAGCCGTGACCGACCCCAGCGCCGACGTCGCGCAGGCGATCACCCGGGCCCACCACGAGGAGTGGGCCCGGGTCGTCGCCGGACTCGCCCGGCGCTTCGGCGACCTCGACGTCGCCGAGGAGGCTGCGGCCGAGGCCTTCGCCGCCGCGGCCGAACGATGGCCGCGCGACGGTGTCCCACCGAACCCGGGCGGCTGGCTCACCACCACCGCCACCCGCAAGGCGATCGACCGGTTGCGCCGCGAGTCCACGCGCGACGCCAGGCACCAGGCGGCCCTCATGCTCCACGACGACACCCCGGTGCAGCCCACCGGCCCGGTGCAGGACGACCGGCTCCGGCTCGTCTTCACCTGCTGCCACCCGGCCCTCGCCCTCGAGGCGCGGGTGGCCCTGACCCTTCGCCTCCTCGGCGGCCTCACCGTCGCCGAGATCGCCCGCGCGTTCCTCGTGCAGGAGACGGCGATGGCGCGCCGGATCACCCGTGCCAAGGCGAAGATCGCGGCGGCGCACATCCCCTACCGGGTGCCCTCCGCGGGCGACGTCGAGGAGCGCCTCGCCGGCGTGCTCGCCGTCATCTTCCTCGTCTTCAACGAGGGCTACCTCACCGGCGAGGGCGACGACCCGGTGCGCGTCGACCTCACCGACGAGGCCATCCGGCTCGGCCGCCTGCTCCGGGCGCTGCTGCCCGACGACGGCGAGGTGGCCGGGCTGCTCGCCCTCATGCTCCTCATCGACGCGCGTCGGTCGGCACGCGTGTCGCGCACCGGCGAGCTCGTCACGCTCGACGAGCAGGACCGCGGCGCCTGGGACCCCGCCCTCGTCGCCGAGGGCACCGCGCTGCTGCGCGAGCGGATCGACGCGGTGGCCGCCGGCGGTGCGCCGCCCGGGCGATACCAGCTGCTCGCCGCCATCAACGCGGTCCACACGGCCGCCCCGACCGCCCGCGACACCGAGTGGTCGCACGTCGTCGCCCTCTACGGTCGGCTCGCCCGGATCGACCCCTCGCCGATCGTCCGCCTCAACCGGGCCGTCGCGCTCGCCGAGGTCGACGGGCCCGCGGTCGGACTCGCCGAGGTCGACCGGCTCACGGGCGACCTCGACGGCTACCACGCCTTCCACGCGGCCCGCGCCGACCTGCTCCGACGGCTCGGGCGCAGCGGCGAGTCCCGCGCCGCCTACGACCGGGCCATCGGGCTGACCGGCAACGCGGCCGAGCAGTCCTACCTGGCGCGCCGGCGCGACCAGCTCGGGGGCTGACCGCGCCGACGCGTCGGGGCTGGGCCTGCTCTCAGCCGTGCGCCGAGGCGGCGGCCGCCTCCCGGCGGTGCTGGGCCAGGCGCAGCCACGTCTCGACGACCGTGTCGGGGTTGAGCGACATGGACTCGATGCCCTGGTCGAGGAGCCACTCGGCGAGGTCCGGGTGGTCGCTCGGGCCCTGGCCGCAGATGCCGACGTACTTGCCGCGCTCGCGGCACGCCTTGATGGCCATGGCGAGCATCTTCTTCACGGCGGGGTCCCGCTCGTCGAACGAGCCGGCGACGAGCGAGGAGTCGCGGTCGAGGCCCAGGGTCAGCTGCGTCATGTCGTTGGAGCCGATCGAGAAGCCGTCGAAGTGGTCGAGGAACTCGTCGGCGTTGACGGCGTTGCTCGGCACCTCGCACATCATGACGACCTGCAGGTCGTTCTCGCCGCGGACCAGGCCGTGCGAGGCGAGCAGGTCGATGACGCCCGCGCCCTCGGCGACGGTGCGCACGAACGGGATCATGACCTTGACGTTGGTCAGGCCCATCTCGTCGCGCACGTACTTCAGCGCCTCGCACTCCATCGCGAAGCACTCGGCGAAGTCGGCCGACACGTACCGGGCGGCGCCGCGGTAGCCGATCATCGGGTTCTCCTCGTGCGGCTCGTAGCGCTCACCGCCGACCAGGCCCGCGTACTCGTTGCTCTTGAAGTCGGACATGCGCACGATGACCGGCTCGGGCGCGAACGCCGCCGCGATCGTCGCGACGCCCTCGGCGACCCGCTGCACGAAGAACTCCCGCGGTCCGGGGTAGGCCGCGATGTGGGCCTGGATCTCGGCCTTGAGCGCCGGCTCCTGGTCGTCGAGCTCGAGCAGGGCGCGGGGGTGGATGCCGATCTGCCGGTTGATGATGAACTCGAGCCGGGCCAGGCCGACGCCGTGGTTGGGCAGCCGCGCGAACTCGAACGCCTGCTCGGGGGTGCCGACGTTCATCATCAGCTTGACCGGCAGGTCGGGCATGTCGTCGAGGGCGGTCTCGCTGACGGTGAAGTCGCGCAGCCCCTCGTAGACGAAGCCGGTGTCGCCCTCGGCGCACGAGACGGTGACCTCGTGGCCGTCCTCGAGGGCCTTGGTGGCCGAGCCGGTGCCGACGACGGCCGGGATCCCGAGCTCGCGGGCGATGATCGCGGCGTGGCACGTGCGGCCACCACGGTTGGTGACGATGGCGCTCGCGCGCTTCATGATCGGCTCCCAGTCGGGGTCGGTCATGTCGGCGACGAGCACCTCCCCGGCCTCGAAGTCGTGCATGGCCTCGATCGAGTCGAGGACGCGTACGCGCCCGGCGCCGATCTTCTGGCCGATGGCCCGGCCCTCGACGACGACCGGCCCGCGCTCGTCCATCCGGAACCGGCGCAGCGTCGAGCCGGACTGGCGCGACTGCACGGTCTCCGGGCGCGCCTGCAGGATGTAGAGCCGCCCGTCGACGCCGTCACGGCCCCACTCGATGTCCATCGGGCGGCCGTAGTGCTCCTCGATGCGCAGCGCGTGCCGGGCCAGCTCGGTGACCTCGTCGTCGGTGATCGACAGCAGGTGTCGCTTCTCCTCGGGCACCGGCACGAACTCGGTCGTGCGTCCGACGCTCGCGTGCTCGGTGTAGACCATCTTCGTGGCCTTGCCGCCGACGCCCCGCTTGAGGATCGCCGGGCGCCCCTCGCGCAGCGCGGGCTTGTAGACATAGAACTCGTCAGGGTTCACGGCACCCTGCACGACGGCCTCGCCGAGGCCGTAGCTGCTCGTGACGAAGACGGCGTCACGGAAGCCCGACTCGGTGTCCATCGTGAACATGACGCCGGAGGCACCGATGTCCGAGCGGACCATCCGCTGCACGCCGGCCGACAGGGCCACGACCGAGTGCTCGAAGTCGCTGTGGACCCGGTAGGCGATGGCGCGGTCGTTGTAGAGCGAGGCGAAGACGAGCTTGATCGCGTGCAGCACGTTGTCGATGCCGCGGACGTTGAGGAAGGTCTCCTGCTGGCCGGCGAACGACGCGTCCGGCAGGTCCTCGGCCGTCGCGCTCGAGCGCACGGCGAAGCTCGGCTCGGCGCCCTCGCCGGCCGCGCCCTCCGGGGCCGCCTGCTCGTCGACGAGCCGCTCGAAGGCCCCGCGGATGTCGCGCTCGAGGTCCTCGGGGAAGGCCTGCTCCTCGACCATCTCGCGGATGCTCGCGCCCACCTCGGCGAGCCGGCGCGTGTCGTCGACGTCGAGGTCGGCCAGCAGCGCGTTGATGCGGTCGGCGAGGCCGTCCTCGGCGAGGAAGCGGCGGTAGGCGTCGGCGGTCGTGGCGAAGCCGTCGGGCACCGACACCCCCGCCTTGGCCAGGTGCTGGACCATCTCGCCCAGCGAGGCGTTCTTGCCGCCCACCGACTCGACGTCGCCCAGTCCCAGCTCGGCGAACCTCACCACGTTCTCGGTCACTGCAGGTCCTTCCGGTTCCGGTCCGCGGTGGCGGACCTTGTTGTCGTGCACGGGTTTTCGCTCTGATGGTCTGTGGTTCAGCCGCCGTCGCCGAGGCGACGCGCCTGCATGATGACGGCCGAGATCTCCTCGACCGACATGTTCGAGGAGTTGACGACGGGCACGCGGTGGGCCTTGTACATGGCCGCCGCGCGGCGCAGCTCGTAGCTGCACTGGGCGAGGCTGGCGTACGTCGAGCCGGGGCGGCGCTCCCCGCGGACCTGGCTGAGACGCGCGGCCGTGGACAGCAGCCCGAAGCACTTGGCGACGTAGGGGCGCACCGGGCGGGGCAGGTCGCTCGAGCCGAAGTCCTCCTCGACGAGCGGGTAGTTGGCGACCTTGATGCCGTGCTGGAGCGCGAGGTAGATCGACGTCGGGGTCTTGCCGCACCGGGAGGGCGCGATGAGGATGAGGTCGGCCTGCTCGAGGTTGCGCATGCTCTGGCCGTCGTCGTGCTCCATCGCGAACTCGACGGCCCGCATGCGCGCCTCGTACCGGCCGACGTCGCCGACGCCGTGCAGCGCCCCGACGTGGTGGGCGGCGTTGACGTGCAGCACCCGCTCGACCGTGGCCAGGTGCGAGCCGAAGAGGTCGATGAAGGCGCACCGCGTCCGCTGCAGCTCGGCGCACACCTCCTCGTCGGAGACGGTCGAGAAGACGAGCGGCGTCACCGTGTCGGTCATCGCGCCGTCGAGCTCGGCGACGACCTCGCGAGCGCGCTCGACCGAGCGGATGAACGGGATCTTGCGCCGGACGAACCCGACCGTCGGGAACTGCTGCAGCATCATGTTGCCGAGCGTCTCGGCCGAGATGCCGGTACCGCCGGCGAGGAAGAAGGCCGGCGTGGGTGCGAGGGTCGGCCCGGGAACGGGCACGGGCGTCGACAGTGAGGCCACGGGGCCACTGTGGCACAGCCCCATCGTGCGCCCGTCACGGACGAGTCCCTCCGGACGCCGCGCACGGCCGACGGAGCACGCGCGCCCGCGCGTGACGTGACGCACCTCACCGGGCTCCGCGACACCGCGCCACCCGCTCGGCCAGCTCGCGGGAGGGCGCCTCGGGCCGTTCCGGAGGCCACTCTCGGCGGCAGCGGGCCCGATTTTGTCGGGCGAGCCTCTCACTGCTAACGTTTCCCCTCGTTGCGCCGCTAGCTCAATTGGCAGAGCAAGTGACTCTTAATCACTGGGTTCGGGGTTCGAGTCCCTGGCGGCGCACTTGTGAGAATACGCAGCGAAGGCCCCGGAGACCCCGTCTCCGGGGCCTTCGCCGTACTCCACCCGGGCGCGAAGGGCGTTGACCGCCCGAGCGGCAGAGAAGACGCTGGTCCCATGCCGCCGCCCCTCACCGACCTCGGGCTCGTCGACGACGTCCACGTCACCGTCGAGTTCGGCGGGGCGGCCGGACCGGAGGAGGTGTTCGTCCTCGACCTCCACCTCGCCAACCCTGCCGAGGCCGCCGCCGATGCGACGTACCTGTCTGCGTTGTCCCCCGTCGTCGCCCTGGTCGGCCCCGGGCACGAGTGCACCCTGCGCATCGGCCGCGAGCACCGACTCGGCAAGCATCGGACCAGCACCGTCACCGTCTCCCTGTCGCTCCCGATGCCTCCGCCCCGGGCCGACGAGACCGACCCCGCCGAGCGCAGCCACGAGCACCAGACGCTCCAGGCCGCGGTCGCGCTGGCCTTCCGGTCCGTCATGGGCCATACAGCGGACGCGCCCACGCACGCGCTCGCCCACGACGAGGCCATGGCCAGCGCTCGGCGGCGACTGGCCGACATCTATCCAGACGTCCTGGGTCGGCCCCTTTCGGTCAGCGCCGAGCAACATCTCGGCAGCGAGTGGGCGGTCCGCCTCGTCGGACCGTCGGGGCCCGGGTTCGAGGTACGGATCGGCTTCGTCGACGGTCACCCGGGGACGACCATGGCGCGCCGGATCCGCACGGGCGAGGTGGTCGACTCCGTCGGATCCGGCTGAGGTCCACGCCGCCAGTTCGCCTCGACGATCCCCCAGTCGTGTCTAGGCTGGCCACGGGCATCGACCTCGAGTGAGGAGTACGCGGTGGACGACGACTTCGGCGGTCCCGAGTCCCACGCTGGAGACGCGCACCGGCGGCGGGCATCCCACCTCTACGGCCTCGTGGTTACGGGTGCGGTGCTCGCCACGGCACCGGACGACGTCGCGATCCGCCGGGTGGCCCTCCTGCTGCTCGGCACCCTGGCCATCTACTGGGTGGCCGAGACGTTCGTGCACTGGACGGCGACCCGCACCGTGCTGCACCGCGACCTCACGCGACACGAGCAGCAAGCCGTCGTGCTCGACGGCTGGCCGCTGGTGGCGGCCTCGGCCGGCCCCGTGGCCCTGCTGTTCCTCGAGGCGGTGCTCCGGGTCGAGACCGGGACCGCCGTGAACATCGCCCTGGCGGCCACCGTGGTCCTGCTCGTCGTGGTGGGCTACCAGATGGGCAGCACCGGCGGTCTGCGCGGCGTCCGGCTGGTGGGGGCCTCGTTGCTCGTCGGGCTGCTCGGCGTCGCGATGATCGTGCTCAAGACCCTCCTGCACTGACTGCACCGACGGCACCGATCCAACCGGCCCTTTCCGGACATCCCGGGCGCCTTCGTGTATCACCCGGACCCGCCCCGACCTCCGAGGCAACGATGGATGCCGGAGGAGGAACGACGATGGGCACGAGCAACGACACGTCCGAGCAGTTCGAGCAGCCCGAGGGGTTCGACGGTTTCGACAAGGACCTCGACCGCGGCGACCAGGGCGAGCAGGTCACCGAGCCGGACCTGCCGTGGTCCGACGAGGGCGGACCCGGCGACGACGGGTCCGAGGGCGGCGAGGGCGGCGGCACCGACCGGGGCCCGGTCGTCATCCGCGGTCCCCGCGCCAGCGTCGGCAAGGCCCGCGCCTTCACGACGTACCTGCCCACGGGCATGTGCTGCAACTTCGTGTGGAACTGCATCGCGGCACCGCACTCGTTCGGCCTCGCCGACGCCAACGCCGCGTGGAACCGCTCGACGCAGCGTCGAGCCGGGACCGCGGCCCCGGCGGGGGCGCCCGTGTACTGGGCCGGCGGCAAGCACGGCCACATCGCGCTGTCGGTCGGCGGCGGCCGGGTCCGGTCGACCGACTGGCCGCGCAAGGGCAGGGTCGGCGAGGTCGACATCGACGAGATGACCCGGGTCTGGCGCCTCGGCTACCGGGGCTGGTCCACCGACTTCGCGGGCGCCGCCATCCCCGGCCTCGGCAGCACGCTGCTCGACGACGAGCAGATCCGACCGGGCAAGCGCAACGCCGCCGTCCGCACCTTCAACGCGGCGCTCTGGGACTCGATGCCGGCGAGCTACCAGGCCTCGCACCGCAAGGCGTGGATGACCGAGGCCGCCGACCTCTACGGGCCGGTGTCGCAACAGGTCTGCTACGACCGCTACGCCCTGCTCAACGCCGCCGACCCGAAGCGGTGGCCCCTGCCGACCAAGCCGGTGTGGCCCGGCCCCGGACTGCTGCGCTGGCTCAAGCTGCAGCCGGACTGACGCCGACGCCCGGGCACCGCTCAGAGGTAGAGGCCGGTCTGCCCGTCCTCGACGCGCTGGGCCGCCACGGCGTGGATGTCGCGCTCGCGGAGCAGGACGTAGTCCTGCCCGTGCAGCTCGACCTCGGCGCGCTCCTCGGGGTCGAACAGGACCCGGTCGCCGAGCTGCACCTGGCGCACGCTCGCACCGGTGGCCACGACGCTGGCCCACGCGAGGCGTCGGCCGACCGACGCGGTGGCGGGGATGAGGATGCCGCCGCCGGAGCGCCGCTCCCCCTCGGACTCGAGGGAGACGAGGACGCGGTCGTGCAGCATCCGGATCGGCAGCTTCTCGGCGGCGGACGCCTCGGACCTCTTCGCCACGTGAGCGACCTGACGGCTCAGTGCCGGCGGCGGCGCAGGAGGCCGACGACGACCACGGCCACGACGACCGCGGCCGCGACGGCTGCGACGCGCTCGATGCGCAGCTCGCCGTCCGGGGTGTGGGTGGCCTCGTCGAGCCGCAGCTTGAGGCCCTGGACGCCCCGCTGCGCGATGACCCCCGGCTGCGCGCGGTAGGCGAGCTCGTTGACGGTGCCCTCGAGGCGGGCTCGGGTGGCCTGGATGTCCTGCTCGATCCGTGCGGTGTCGGTCATGCCGTGGTCCTTTCCCGTGGTGGGCCGACTCTAGTCGGCGAGGCCGAGGTCACGACGCAGCTTGGCGACGTGCCCGGTGGCCTTGACGTTGTAGAGGGCGTGGCTGATGGTGCCGTCGGTGTCGACGACGAACGTCGAGCGCAGGACGCCCTCGACCGTCTTGCCGTAGAGCTTCTTCTCGCCGTACGCGCCGTAGGCACGGTGCACCGACAGGTCCTCGTCGGACAGCAGCGGGATCGTCAGGGCGTCGCGCTCGCGGAACTTCGCGAGCTTGGCCGGGGCGTCCTTGGAGATGCCGACGACCTCGTAGCCGTCCTTGCGCAACGACTCGATGGACTCGCTGAAGTCGCATGCCTGCTTGGTGCAGCCGGGCGTCATGGCCGCCGGGTAGAAGTAGACGATGACCTTGCGGCCGGCGAAGTCGTCGAGGCCGACCGTGGCCCCGGTGTCGTCCGGCAGGCTGAACGCGGGGGCCTTCTCGCCCGGCTCGAGGCGGTCGCTCACGGTGTCTCCTTCGTCGGGGGTGCCCCAGGGTGGCGCGGGGGTGCGGCGCGCTCGTGCGGACGGCGGGACTTGAACCCGCACGCCGAAGCACAGGAACCTAAATCCTGCGTGTCTGCCAGTTCCACCACGTCCGCTCGTGATCCGCGGCCCAGCCTAGTTGCCTAGGCTTCGGGCATGCGCGAGCAGGTGGTGAGGCGGGTCGGAAGCGGCACCGCGTGGGAGGCGTCGGTCGGCTACTCGCGCGCGGTGCGCGTCGGTGACCACGTCCACGTGGCCGGCACGACGGCCGTGCGCGACGGCGAGGTGGTCGGCGTCGGCGACGCCTACGAGCAAGCGCGCGTCGCCCTGCAGATCGTCGGCGAGGCGCTCGACGCGTGCGGGGCCTCGTTCGCCGACGTCGTTCGAACTCGCCTGTACGTCACGGACATCCGGCACTGGGAGGAGATCGGGCGGGCCCACGGCGAAGTCTTCGCCGACGTCCGGCCGGCCGCGACCATGGTGCAGGTGTCCGCCCTCATCGACCCCGACCTGCTCGTCGAGGTCGAGGCCGAGGCCGTCGTCACTCCACCCGGACGTTGACGACGTGGATGCCGGTCGAGCCGTCCGGCGCGGGCGGCGCCTCGTACGGCGACTGCACCTGCCCGGTGTCGTCGTAGGCGCGCACCCGGATGTCGTGGCTGCCCGGCGTGGCGTCCCACTCGTAGACCCACTGGCGCCACGCGTCGATGCTGGCGTCGGCGGCGAGCCGGGCCTCGGTCCACGGCTGCTGGTCGACCTGCACCTCGACCTTCGAGATGCCGGTGTGCTGGTGCCAGGCGACGCCCGCGACCGCGACGGTGCCGGCCTTGACGACGGCGCCGGCCTGCGGCACGTCGATGCGTGACGCGGTCTTGATCGGCCCCATCGGCGACCAGCCCCGCGGCGTCCAATAGCCCATGTCCTGCGCATACGTCGTGACCTTGAGCTCGGTGACCCACTTCGTCGCCGACACGTAGCCGTAGAGGCCCGGCACGACGACGCGCACGGGGAAGCCGTGCTCGAAGGGCAGCGGCTCGCCGTTCATCCGGACGGCGAGCAGCGCGTTGCGGTCGTCGGTGAGCGCCGTGAGCGGGGTGGAGACGGTGAAGCCGTCGACGCTCGTCTGCAGGACCATGTCGGCGCCCGCCTTGGGGACGGCCATCTTCAGCAGCTCACGCACCGGCCACCCGGTCCACAGGGCGTTGCCGACGAGCTCGCCGCCGACCTCGTTCGAGACGCACGTCAGGGTGATGAGCGCTTCCTGCATCGGCTTGGACTGCAGGGTCTTCCAGTCGATCTCGACCTCGCGCTCGACCATTCCGGTGACCTTGAGCGTCCAGTCGTTGGCGTCGACGCGCGGCACGACGATGGCGGTGTCGATCCGGTAGAAGTCCTCGTTGGGCACGATGAACGGCGTCAGCCCGGGGATCCGGAGGTCCGCCCCGGCCGCCACCGGCACCGACGCGGCAGTGGCCGGTGCCGCCGCCACGGCTGCCCGCGACGCGGTGGCCGCGGACGAGCTGCCGCCGAGGACCCCGCCGACCCAGGCCGCGGCAGCACCGACGGCGCCACCGAGCACCCAGCGCCGCGACGGTCCGCTCGCCGAGCTCTGGCCCGACCCTCGCGCCGTGACGGACCGGCGCAGGAACCACAGCCCGACGAGGGTGCCGAGCAGCGTCGGCACGGCATCGAGCGCGCTCGCACCCGGTCGGGACAGGACCGCTGCGACGCCGACGGCCCCGAGCACCGCGAAGGCGACGAGCGCGGCCGGCAGGTTCCGGTGCGCCAACACGCCGAGCGCGGCGCACGCGAGCGCGAGCACGACGACGACCCCGAGGAGGAGGGCCCGCTTGTCGTTGGTGCCGAAGGTCGACACCGCGAAGTCCTTGAGCCACGGCGGGGTCCGGTCGATGAAGGCCCCGCTCACCGCCGCGACGGGACCGGGCTGGCCGGTGCTGGTCCCGACGCCCGTAAGCAGGGCCGCGAGCAGGGTGCCGATGCCGACGGTGAGCAGCCCGGCCACCACCCCGTCCACGGCGCCGACCCACGCGGGAGTGCGCGTCGTCGGGCTGTCGGGGACGGTGGGGGCCGGGCTGGTCGTCGTCATGGCCTCAGGAGCTCCTTCAGGTGCGGCACGAGCGCCCGGAACGCGAGCGCCCGGTGCGACACGCCGTTCTTCTCGTCGGCGTCGTACTCCGCCAGTGTGCGTTCGGAGCCGGCCGGCTGTCCGGATGGGACGAAGATCGGGTCGTAGCCGAAACCGTTCGTGCCGCGGGCCTCGCGCGCCACGGTGCCCGGGAAGTGCCCGAGCTCGGCGGTCGAGCGGCCGTCGGGGAGCACGAGGGCCGCCGCGCAGACGAACGCGCCGCCGCGGTGCTCGTCGCGGACGTCGCCCAGCTGGGCCAGGAGCAGCTCGAGGTTGGCGCGGTCTCCCCCGCCGCCGGACCACCGGGCGCTGAAGATGCCCGGCGAGCCGCCGAGCACGTCGACGGCCAGGCCGGAGTCGTCGGCGAGCGCCGGCAGGCCCGTGACGGTCGCCGCCGAGGCGGCCTTGAGGATCGCGTTCTGCTCGAAGGTGACGCCGTCCTCGACGACGTCCGGGGCGTCGGGGAACTCGTCGAGGCCGACGATGTCGAGTCCGAGCTCGGCGCAGACGTCGGCGAGGATCTCGCGCAGCTCCTCGACCTTGTGGTGGTTGCGGGTGGCGAGGACGACCTTCGTCACCGGCCCACCCCCTCGGCGAGCGCCGCACGCTGGCGCTCGGTGAGGTCGGCGCACCCCTTGGCCGCGAGCTCGAGCAGGCCGTCGAGGAGGGCGCGGTCGAACGGCTCGCCCTCCGCGGTGCCCTGGACCTCGACGTAGCGCCCGTCGCCGGTCATGACGACGTTCATGTCGGTCTCGGCGGTCGAGTCCTCGGGGTAGTCGAGGTCGAGGACCGGCTGCCCGCCGACGATGCCGACCGAGATCGCGGCGACCGAGCCGGTCAGCGGCTGCGCGTTCTTGCCGATGAGGCCCTTGGCACGGGCGTCCTCGATCGCGTCGGTGAGGGCGACGAAGGCTCCGGTGATGGCGGCGGTGCGGGTGCCGCCGTCGGCCTGGAGCACGTCGCAGTCGAGGACGATGGTGTTCTCCCCCAGCGCCTTGGTGTCGATGACGGCGCGCAGGCTGCGGCCGATGAGCCGGCTGATCTCGTGGGTGCGGCCACCGATCCGGCCCTTGACGCTCTCGCGGTCCGAGCGGGTGTTCGTGGCCCGTGGCAGCATCGCGTACTCGGCGGTGACCCAGCCGGTGCCCTTGCCCTTGAGCCAGCGCGGCACGCCCTCGGTGAAGGAGGCGGCACAGAGCACGCGGGTGCGCCCGAACTCGACGAGGACGCTGCCTTCCGCGTGGTCGAGCCAGTTGCGGGTGATCCGCACCTCGCGCGTCTGGTCGGGGGCACGGCCGTCATGTCGGTCAGTCATGCTCCCGAGGCTAGCCATGACCCAACGCTAGGTCCGAACCGTCCCCCGGTCGCGGCCACGAGAGGCTCGTTCGCAGACCGTAAGACGCCGCCCGGTCAGCCGCGGGTGGCGGCCTCGAGCGTGGCGAGCTCGTCCGCGGACAGCGCGAGGTCGGCCGCGCGCACCGAGTCGGTGATGCTCTCCGGACGAGAGGCCCCCGGGATCGGCACGACGACCGGCGACAGGGCGAGCTCCCAGGCGAGGGCCACCTGCTGCGGGCTGACGCCGCGGGCGTCGGCCACCTGCTGGAACGCGTCGTGCTCGCTGCCGAGGTCGCCGGCCCTGCGGATTCCGCCGAGCGGGCTCCACGGCAGGAACGCGAGACCGAGCTCGTCGCACAGCTCGAGCTCGGGACGGCTGCTGCCGAACGCCGGCGAGAACTGGTTCTGCACCGACACCAGCCGGCCGCCGAGCACCTGCTGCGCCTCGCGGATCTGGTCGGGGTTCGCGTTCGAGACGCCGGCCATCGCGATCACGCCCTCGTCGAGCAGGTCGGCGAGCGCGCCGACCGACTCCGCGTACGGCACGTCGGGGTCAGGACGGTGGAACTGGTAGAGGCCGACCGCGTCGCCGCCGAGGCGCTGCAACGAGGCCTTCGCGGCCTGCTTGAGGTGCTCGGGACGACCGTCGAGCGTCCAGCTGCCGTCGCCGGGACGCAGGTGGCCGCCCTTGGTCGCGACGAGGACCTCGCCCGCGTCGCCCGACCACGAGTCGAGGGCCCTGGCGATGAGCGACTCGTTGTGCCCCACCTCGTCCGCGTCGCGGTGGTAGGCGTCGGCGGTGTCGATGAAGGTGACGCCGGCGTCGAGGGCGGCGTGGATGGTGCGGACGGAGCGGTCCTCGTCGGGCCGGCCCTCGATGGACATCGGCATGCCGCCGAGCCCGATCGCGCTGACGGTGCGGTCTCCGATGGTGCGCTGCTGCAACGTGGCTCCCGGTGTCGTGAGGTGTGTCGTGGGTTCTGGGCGGACGTCTCGTGCCGTACCCACGGCGGCTCGGGCCCGCACGGTCGCGGCCGACAGGCGGACGGGAGGCGGACGGGAGGCGGACGGGAGGCAGGGTCAGAGCGTGTACGTGGCGTCGGGCTCTGCGAGCTCGACGTCGCCCGGCCACACCTCGGCCGCCTGGGCCCGGCACACCTCGGGGTCGTTCCACGCCGGGATGTGGGTGAGCATGAGACGGCGGACGCCGCCCGCCGCGACCGCGGCCTCGGCGGCGCGGCGGCCGGACAGGTGGATGCCCGGCACCGTGTCGCGGCCGTCGACGAACGCCGAGTCGGCGAGGACGAGGTCGGCCTCGGCCATGAGGTCGGACAGCTGCGGACAGGTGTCGGTGTCGCCGGTGTACACGAGCGTGCGCCCACCCGCCTCGACGCGGAAGCCGAAGGCCTCGACGGGGTGCTCGACCCGCATCGGCGTGATGGTGAAGGGCCCGACCGTGAAGCACTCGCGGTCGCGCAGGTCGTGGAAGTCGAAGGCCGCGAGGAGCGCCTCGGACTCGCCGCTGCCGTAGGCGCGGGCCAGGTGGGCGCCGGCGCCGGGCGGGCCCCACGTGGGCAGCGGGCCGCGGCCGGTGCCGCCCGGGACGTAGCGCGTCATGACGTAGAGCCCGCACATGTCGATGCAGTGGTCGACGTGCAGGTGCGAGAGCACGACGGCGTCGACCTCGTAGGGCACGACGTGGCGCTGCAGGGCGCCGAGCGCCCCGTTGCCGAGGTCGAGCACGACGCTCCACGTACGGCCCTCGTGCTCGGCGCGGACGAGGTAGGAGGACGCGGGCGAGTCGGGGCCGGCGAAGGACCCCGAGCAACCGACGATCGTCACGTCCACGGCCCGAGCCTAGGTGCCGGGACCGACGCGGGCGCGTCCACGGGCGTCCGGTGTGTCGGACGCCACGCGATCCTCAGGGGGAGTCGTCGTCGATGTCGTCGTCGATGTCGTCGTCGGTGTCGACGTCGATGCCGAGGGCGTCGAGGCGACCGCCCATGAGGGCCTGGGTCAGGGTCTCCTGCAGCCAGGTGAGGAAGTCGTACCAGGCCATGGCGTACCCGAGCGGGTCGTCGCCGTCGAGCGACTCGAGCGCGTCGTAGAGGGCCTCGGCGTCCTCCTCGGTGCGCATGCCCATCCGCTCGCCGAGGAGCAGGCGCACGTCGGTGAGCGCCACGAGGAAGGGCGGCGCCTCCTCGGGGGCCAGCTCGACACGGTCGTCGGCGGCGGCCTCGATGCGGCGCAGCGCGAGGTCGAGGTTGCCGCTCTTGCGCTGGCGCAGCCCCTCCTCGGTGAGGCGGCGGAACTCCGCCGCCACGGCGTCGTCGCCACGGTGCGCCGTGGGCAGCAGCCGGTCGAGCGCGGGGTCGCGCCCGTCCTCCTCCTCGCCGGCGTCGGCGCCGGATGCGTCGGACGCGTCGGACGCGTCGGCGGCCTTGAGCGACAGGCCCATCGAGGCGACGAGGTCGTCGAAGGCGTCGCCGGTGGGCTCGACCTCCGGGGACAGCAGGATGCGCGTCTGCTCCATGAGGCCGCGCAGCACCGTGCGCTCCAGGTCGTCGAGGAGGGCGACGTAGCGGTCGTCCTCACGCAGGAAGGCGCGTGCCATCACTCGTCCTTCTCGAAGGTGGCCCACAGGCCGTAGCCCTGCAGCGCCTCGGCGTCGCGTTCCATCGACTCGCGGGGGCCGTTGGCCACGACGGCGCGGCCCTTGACGTGCACGTCCATCATCAGCTTCTCGGCCTTGGCGCGGGGGTAGCCGTAGTAGGTCTCGAACACCCACGTCACGTAGGTCATGAGGTTGACCGGGTCGTTCCAGACGATCGTCACCCACGGCACGTCGGGCGCGACGACCTCCTCCACGGAGGTGGTCTCCTCCTCGACCGGGGCGAGGGACAGGCTCGGCGTCACGGGACCACCCTAGGTCCCCCGACGCAGACGCCCGACGCCTCCGTCTCGGGCCGGTTCCACCCGGGGTGCCGGGGACCGGCGCACATAGGGTGGACGCGTGAGCCCGACGAGCCCTCGCGCCGCGAGCACGGCGCTGCTGACCGACCACTACGAGCTGACGATGCTCCAGGCGGCCCTCGCCTCGGGCGAGGCCCACCGACGCTGTGTCTTCGAGGCGTTCGCGCGGCGGTTGCCCGAAGGTCGGCGGTACGGCGTCGTCGGCGGCACCGGGCGGGTCCTCGAGGCCCTCGAGCAGTTCCGCTTCGGCGACGACGAGCTGCGCTTCCTCGAGAGCGCCGGGGTCGTCGACCGCCCCACGCTCGACTGGCTCGCGGGCTACCGCTTCTCCGGCGACGTCACGGGCTACGCCGAGGGCGAGTGCTACTTCCCGGGCTCGCCGGTGCTCGTCGTCGAGTCGACCTTCGCCGAGGGTGTCCTGCTCGAGACCCTCGTGCTGTCGATCCTCAACCACGACACCGCGATCGCGTCGGCGGCCTCGCGCATGACCGCCGCCGCCGGCGACCGCCCCTGCATCGAGATGGGGTCGCGCCGCACCCACGAGGAGGCCGCCGTCGCGGCCGCGCGCGCGGCCTACGTGGCCGGGTTCGGCACGACGAGCAACCTCGAGGCGGGCCGACGCTTCGGCGTGCCCACCGCGGGCACGGCCGCGCACGCCTTCACCCTCCTCTACGACTCGGAGCGGGAGGCGTTCACGGCCCAGGTCGACTCGCTCGGCAAGGGCACGACGCTGCTCGTCGACACCTACGACGTGCACACCGCCGTCGACCTCGCCCTCGAGGTCGCAGGAGCCGAGCTCGGCGCGGTCCGCCTCGACTCCGGCGACCTGCTCATCCAGGCCCAGGAGGTGCGCGCGCAGCTCGACGCCGCCGGCAACCACGACACCCGCATCATCGTGACGAGCGACCTCGACGAGTTCGCCATCGCCGCCCTCGCCGCGGCGCCGGTCAGCGGGTACGGCGTCGGCACGGCGCTCGTGACCGGCTCGGGCGCCCCGACGGCCTCGATGGTCTACAAGCTCGTCCAGCGCGAGGACGGCTCGGGCGCGATGGCCCCGGTGGCCAAGAAGAGCAAGGACAAGGCGTCGGTCGGCGGGCGCAAGTGGGCGATGCGTCGCCGCAACGGGTCCGGGGTCGCGCAGGCCGAGGTCGTCGGCATCGGCGAGCGGCCCCACGACGACGGCGACGACCGGCCGCTCATGGTCGATCTCGTGCGCGGCGGCGAGGTGGTCGACCACCAGGACATCCACGAGGCGCGGGCCCGCCACGAGGCCTCGCGGGCCGAGCTGCCCCGGGCCGCCGCCCAGCTCTCCCGCGGCGAGCCGGTCATCCCGACGATCTACGAGGAGCACTGAGCCATGGACGGATCCGCGCACCCGACCGACGCGAGCACCCGCGCGCTCGTCATCGTCGACGTGCAGAACGACTTCTGCGAGGGCGGCTCGCTCGCCGTCGCCGGTGGTGCCGCGGTGGCCGAGGCGGTCAGCGCGCACGTCGGTGCGCACACCGGCGACTACGCCCACGTCGTCGCCACCGCCGACTGGCACATCGACCCGGGCGAGCACTTCAGCGCGGAGCCCGACTACGTCGACTCGTGGCCGGTGCACTGCGTCGCCGAGTCGGCCGGGTCGCAGTTCCACCCGTCTCTTGCCGGAGCGCTCGGCCATGTCGAGGCGGTCTTCCGCAAGGGCCGCCACGAGGCCGCGTACAGCGGGTTCGAGGGCGTCAGTGACGACGGCGAGCACACCGACCTGGCCTCGTGGCTGCGCGAGCGCGGCGTCACGGCCGTCGACGTCGTGGGCATCGCGACGGACCACTGCGTGCGCGCCACCGCCCTCGACGCGCGGGGCGCCGGCTTCGACACCACCGTCCTGCTCGACCTCACCGCCGGCGTCGCGCGACCGACGACCGACGCCGCCCTGGAGCAGCTCGACGCCGCCGGCGTCCGACTCGTCGGCACCCCGACCGTCGGGGGCTGACCCGGCCCGTGGGTCGAGGTATCACGTCGCGCCAGCGCGCGGGCAGATACCTCGACCCGGTCCAGAGTCAAGCGGGTCGAGGTGTCCCGTCGCGGTGGAGCGCGAGCAGATACCTCGACCCGTCGAGTGCTGACCGACGTGTCGGTCAGGCGAGGACCGCCCGCAGGGCCTTGGCGGCTCGCTCGAGCCGCGGTGCGACCGTGCGGACCTCGAGGGGCTCGAGGGCGATGACGCCGACCGACGCCTCGACGGCGTCGGGGTCGCCGGTCAGCACGGGCACGGCGAGCCCGTGCGCCCCGGTCTGCAGCTCGCCGTCGCTGGCGACGACGTCGCGACGCCCCTCGCGCCCGGCGAGGATCGCGCGCCCGGCGGCCCCCTGGTCGAGGCGGTGCCGCGCGCCGGAGCGGTAGGCGACGTGGAAGTCGGTCCACGTCGGCTCGACGACGACGAGGGCCAGCGCCTCGTCGCCCTCGGCGATCGTCAGGTGGGCCGTCGCGCCGACGGCGTCGGCGAGCTCGCGCAGCACCGGACGCGCCTCGGTGCGCACGATCGGCGTCACGGCGGCACCCAGACGTGCCAGGCCGAGGGCGATCCGCACCCGGCCGTCGGCGACGCGCGAGACGAGCCGGTGCGCCTCGAGTGTGGCCACGAGCCGGTACACGACCGGACGCCCGACCCCGAGCTCGCCGGCGAGCTGGGTGATCGTCAGCCCACCGGACCGCCCGGGCAGGGCGAGCACCTCGAGCACGCGGATGCCGCGGTCGAGGGTCTGGGAGGACTCGCTGCGTCCCGTCGGGTCGGCCACGACGTGCCCGCCCTCCTCAGCCCTCGGAGTGTGCGCCGCCGGGCGCCGGGTGACCCAGGCCCTTCGACCACGACATCGCGTAGAGCCCGTCGTCGACGGCCAGGCCGGCCTCGCCGAGCTCGAGCGGGCGGAAGGTGTCGACCATGACGGCGAGCTCGTCGAACCGCTCGACCCCGAGAGAGCCCTCGGTGGCACCCGGCTGCGGGCCGTGCGGGTGGCTGCCGGGGTGCACCGAGATCGAGCCCTTGCCGATGCCCGAGCCCTTGCGCGCCTCGTAGTCGCCGTCGACGTAGAACATGATCTCGTCGCTGTCGACGTTGGAGTGGTAGTACGGCACCGGTACGGCGAGCGGGTGGTAGTCGACCTTGCGGGGCACGAAGTTGCAGATGACGAAGTTCCAGCCCTCGAAGACCTGGTGCACGGGCGGCGGCTGGTGGATGCGCCCGGTGATCGGCTCGAAGTCGCGCACGTTGAAGACGTACGGGTAGAGGCAGCCGTCCCAGCCGACGACGTCGAGCGGGTGGAACGGCAGCGTGTGGACCGTGCCGACGACGCCGCCGGGCCCGTTGCCGCGGTGCTTGATGTGGACCTCGGTCTGCTCGTCGGGGCTCGCGCCGACGTCCTCGGCCAGCAGCGGGCCCGCGGGCTGGCGCAGGTCGCGCTCGCAGTAGGGGGCGTGCTCGAGCAGCTGGCCGTACTTGCTGAGGTAGCGCTTCGGCGGCGCGATGTGGCTGTTGGCCTCGATGCAGTAGGCCCGCAGCGGCTCGTCGGCGTCGACGACGGGCAGCCAGCGGTGCGTCGTGGCGCGCGGGATGACGACGTAGTCGCCCTCGGCGACGTCGAAGGCACCGAAGACGGTCTCGACGCGGGCCGCACCGCGCTCGACGTACACGCACTCGTCGCCGATACCGTTGCGGTACCACGGGCTCGCCTGTGCGGCAACGGCATACGAGATGCGCACGTCGCCGTTGCCGAGCACGAGTCGACGCCCGGTGACGACGTCGGTGCGCGCCACGGCGTCGGCGTCGAAGAGGTCGTGCAGCTTCAGGTGTCGCGGGGTCAACGGGTGGTTCGGCGTCGTCGACTGGTCGGGCAGGTCCCACACCGCGGCGCCGACCGTGGTCGACGGGATGTTGCGGTGGTAGAGCAGCGAGGAGTCGGAGGAGAAGCCCTCCTCCCCCATCAGCTCCTCGTAGTACAGCTCGCCCGGCTGCCCGTCGGCGCCGGGACGGCGGTGCTGGGTGTGCCGCTTCGGGGGAATGTCACCGACGGCGTGGTAGTGCGCCATGGACCGCTGACCTCTCTGTCGTCCTCACGTCGACGCGTCCGCTCAACGGACGTGGACGTATCGCTACGGCAACAGTGGAGTACGCTCCGGAACCATGTCAAGGACGCCGTTCGCGCCCCTGTTCGACCGTCTCGTCGACGACGCCGCGGTCTTCCCGCCCGGCAACGCCGCGCTCGAGGTCGCCGTGCGTGAGCACCTCGACCGTCGCACGACCGGCCACGGCGCGCACGTCGGGCCGCTCCTCGTCCCCGCCACGGCCGCCGGGGACCTCACCACACTCGCGGCCTCCGACGAGCGCACCGCGAACGAACCCCTCGCGGTCTCGCTCGTCGTGCGTCCCGGCTCGCCCGGCGAGGCGCTCGCCGACGCGGTCGGCCTGCTGCGCGAGGACGCGCGGGTGCTCGTCTCGGCCGGCGAGGTCGGCTGGTCCGCCGACTGGCGAGCGCTGCTCGACCTCGAGGTGCCGCTCGTCGTCGAGGTCGGCACCGGAGCCGAGCAGGAGCGGGCGCTCGACGACGTCGCCGAGGCCGTCGACGACGACCACGACGTGCGCGCCAAGTTCCGCACCGGGCCGACGCCGACGTGGCCCTGGCCCGACGAGGCCGCCCTCGGCACCTTCCTCGACGCCGCCGTCCTTCGCGGCCTGTCGTTCAAGCTGACCGGCGGCCTGCACCACGTCGTGCGCGGCCGGTACGACGGCGAGCCGATGCACGGCCTGCTCAACGTCCTGCTCGCCGTCCACGAGGCCCTCGACGGGGCCGAGGCGCCGCACCTGGCCGCCACGCTCGCGCGCACCGACACCGAGGTGCTCGTCGGCGCCGTCTCCTCGCTCGGGCCCGACGACTCCACCCGCGTCCGCCGCGCGTTCGCGTCGTACGGGTGCTGTGGCGTCCTCGACCCGCTGCACGAGCTCGAGGCCCTCGGCCTCGTCCCCTGAGCCGCTCGACGCCGTTCCACCACGCCTGCCCACCACGCCTGCACACCACGAGTTCCCCACCACGACAAGGAGATCGACGTGACGACGACGTGGCTCGACGTCCCTGCCGACCACCCCTTCGGCATCCACACCCTGCCGTACGGCGTCTTCAGCACGGCCGAGGACCCGGACCGACGCGTCGGCGTCCGCATCGGCGACCTCGTGCTCGACGCCGGCAAGGTCGCGGCGATCGGCCGCGACGCCGGGCTCGTCGGCGACGGACCCGACCTCGCCACCGCGTGGCTGACACCCAGCCTCAACGCCTTCCTCGCCCTCGGCCGCCCCGCGTGGACGGTCGCCCGGCAGTGGCTCACCGAGGTGCTCACCGACGACGTGCACCGCGACGGGGTCTCCCCCCACCTGCACCCGCTCGCCGACGTCGTCCTCCACCTGCCGATGGAGGTGGCCGACTACGTCGACTTCTACGCGAGCGAGGACCACGCGAGCAACGTCGGGAAGGTCTTCCGCCCCGACAACGCCGCCCTCCCGCCGAACTGGAAGCACCTGCCGATCGGCTACCACGGGCGCGCGGGCACCGTCGTCGTCTCGGGGACCGACGTCGTGCGGCCCACCGGCCAGCGCAAGGGACCGAACGACTCTGCGCCAGTCTTCGGCCCGAGCATCCGTCTCGACATCGAGGCCGAGCTCGGCTACGTCGTCGGCGGCGCGACGGAGCTCGGGAGCCGGGTGTCGGTCGACCAGGCGGTAGATCACCTCTTCGGCGTCGTGCTGCTCAACGACTGGAGCGCCCGCGACCTGCAGGCGTGGGAGTACGTGCCCCTCGGCCCGTTCCTCGGCAAGTCGTTCGCGACGACGGTGTCGGCGTGGGTCACCCCGCTCGAGGCGCTCCGGGCCGCGCGCGTGCCGCTGCCCGGCCAGACCGACCCGGAGGTGCTGCCCTACCTGCGCGGCGATGCCTTCGGTCTCGACGTGCACGTCGAGGTCGCACTCAACGGCACCGTCGTCAGCCGCCCCGAGCACCGCGTCATGTACTGGTCGCCCGCCCAGATGCTGGCCCACCTCACCGTCAACGGCGCCTCGCTGCGCGACGGCGACCTCTTCGGCTCCGGCACGATCTCCGGTCCCGAGAAGGGCTCCCGCGGCTCGCTGCTCGAGCTGACGTGGAACGGCACCGACCCGCTGCAGCTGCCCGACGGGTCGACGCGCGGGTTCCTCGAGGACGGCGACACCGTGACCATGACGGCCTGGGCCCCCGGGCCCGACGGCGCCCGCATCGGCATCGCCGAGGCCACCGGCACGATCCGCCCCGCCCGCTGAGCCGCGGCACGCTCGCAGACCCGACGGAAGGACCGACATGTCGCAGACGGCGACGCCCCTCGGCGTCCACTCCGAGGTGGGCCGGCTGCGCACCGTGCTGTGTGCCGGCCCGGCCTGGCCCACCGCCGGCTGACACCGAGCACGTCGGAGGACCTCCTCTTCGACGACGTCATGTGGGTCGAGAAGGCCCAGGCCGACCACGCCGACTTCGTCGCGCAGCTGCGCGGGCTCGGCGTCGAGGTCGTCGAGCTGCACGACGCGCTCGCCGAGACCCTCGCCGTTTCGGCCGCCCGGGAGTGGCTGCTCGACCGCAAGATCGTCGCGAACACCGTCGGGCTGGGCCTCGTCGAGGGCACGCGGGCCTTCCTGGACTCACCTCGACACCGTCTTCACCTTCGCCGACCGCGACGTCGTGACGCTCTACCCGGCGATCATGGACCGGGTCCAGACCTTCAGCCTGCGCCCCACCGACGCCGCGCCGGGGATCGAGGTCACCGACGAGGGCGGCACGCCGTTCGTCGACGTCGTGGCGCGGGGCCGGCATCGAGGTCATCACCATCGTGGGCTCCGAGCTCGGGCGCGGCCGCGGCGGGGGCCACTGCATGACGTGCCCGATCGTGCGCGATCCCGTCGACTACTGAGCCCCGGTCGTCCGGCACCGCGGTGGTCCGGACGGCGAACGTCCGGTTCCCCCTCTACGGTCGCGCCATGAGCGAAACCACAGGGAGCCCGGGACAGCCCGGCCAGGAGCACATCGAGCAGGACCTGCACGGATCACGTTTCGACCGGGTCGACCTGAGCGACAGCACGTTCCGCGCCGTCGACCTGCACGGGTCGGAGTTCGACCAGGTCCACCTCACCGACGCCACCTTCCGGTTTTCCGAGCTGCGCCGCGTCGTCATGCGCGGGGTCGAGCTGCAGGACGTCGACATCACCGGCGAGCTGCTCAACGTGACGGTCAACGGCGTCGACGTCGTGCCGCTCGTCGAGGCCGAGCTGGACCGGCGCGACCCCGACCGGCCGAGGATGCGTCCGACCGACCCGGACGGCTTCCGCGAGGCCTGGGACGCCGTCGAGCGGCTCTGGGCCGGCACGGTGGAGCGCGCCCGCACCCTCCCGCCGGACCAGCTGCACGCGTCGGTCGACGGCGAGTGGTCGTTCGTCGAGACCCTGCGCCACCTCGCCTTCGCGACCGACGCGTGGGTCGGCCGGGGCGTGCTCGGCGACCCCGCACCGTGGCACCCGCTGGACCTGCCGTGGGACGACATGCCCCCGACGCCCGGAGTGCCTCGCGACCGCGAGGTGCGCCCCTCCCTCGACGAGGCGCTGGAGCTGCGGCACCAGCGGATGGCCACCGTGCGCGAGGTCGTCGACGGCATCGACGAGACGGGGCTGGACCGGATGACGACCCCGGTCGACGCGCCCGGATGGCCGCCACCGGGCCGGTCCTTCGCGGTGCGCGACTGCCTCCTCGTCGTGCTCAACGAGGAGTACCACCACCGGCTCTTCGCCGAGCGCGACCTCACGGCCCTCACCCTGCGCACCGACGCGTCCTGACCCCGGACGCGCGACGCGCCCCCGACCAGCCGGTCGGGGGCGCGTGGCGCAACGGAGTGCAGCGTCAGTGGATGACGACGGGTGCCGCGGAAGCCTCCACGTCCTCGTCGAGCAGGTGCGACTGCTCGTGCCGGCGCGGCAGGAACCACGCCGCGACGAGCGTCGCCGCGCAGAGGATCGCCGCGATCAGGAACGTCCGGCCGTAGACGTCGGCGAGCTCTGCGACCGCCTGCGCCATGCCCTGCGGGCCGAGCCGGTCCTTGACCGACGGGTCGAACTGGGCGCCCAGCACGGCACCGGCCTTCGGCGACTCGTTGAGGTAGGTGGTGAAGACGACCGAGATGACGGCCACCCCGATCGAGCTCGCGATCTGCTGGGTGATGTTGAGCAGCGTGGACCCGCGCGCCACCTGGTGGTGGGTCAGCGTCTTGAGCGCCGAGGTCATGATCGGCATCATCGTGCCGCCCATGCCGAGACCCATGACGAACAGGACCGGGATGACGAAGCCCCAGTAGCTCGTGTCGGGACCGACGAGGGTCAGCGCGAACATGCCGGCGACGATCGCGGCGAGGCCGAACGGGACGATGCGCCCGACCGGGAAGCGGTCGGCGAGCGCGCCCGCGACCGGCATCGTCAGCATCGCGCCGATGCCCTGCGGCACCATGAGGTAGGCGGAGTGGAGCGGGGTCTCGGCCCGCACCTGCTGCAGGTACTGGGGCACGAGGAGCAGGCCGCCGAAGAACGCAGCCCCGAAGAGGAACATCGTGATCGTCGCGACCGTGAGGCGCCGGTTGGAGAAGAGGCGCAGGTCGAGCAGCGGGTGCGCCGGCCGGAAGCTGTAGAGGACGAAGGCAGCGATCATGGCCAGTCCCACGAGCCCGGGTCCGTAGACCTTGGCCGAGGTGACGCTGCCCTCGCCCGGGATCGAGCTGACGCCGTAGAGGAAGAGCGCCAGGCCCGGCGACATGAGCAGCATGCCGATGAGGTCGAAGGACTCGGACGGCTGGGGGCGGTCGGAGGGCAGGGCCCACATCGCGTACCCGACGGCGACGAGGCCGATCGGCACGTTGATGAGGAAGATCCAGTGCCACGAGTAGTTGTCGATGAGCCAGCCGCCGAGGATCGGGCCGAAGATCGGGCCGAGCAGCATCGGGATGCCGAGCACGGCCATGAGTCGGCCCATCCGCTCGGGGCCGGCGGCGCGGGTCATGATCGTCATGCCGAGCGGCATGAGCATGCCGCCGCCGAGGCCCTGCAGCACGCGGAAGCCGATGAGGACCTCGATCGACCCGGCGGCCGCGCACAGGGCCGAGCCGGCCGTGAAGAGGATGACGGCCATGATGTAGAGCCGCTTGGTGCCGAAGCGGTCGGCGGCCCAACCGGTGAGCGGGATGACCGTCGCGAGCGCGAGCGTGTAGGCCGTGACCGTCCACGCGACGGTGGAGTACGCGAGGGGCTGGCCGCCCGGCTGGGCGAAGACGGTCTGGAACTTCGTCAGCGCGATGTTGACGACGGTGATGTCGAGGATCGACATGATCGCGCCGAGCACGACGACGCCGGCGACCTTGAGGACCGCGGCGTCGAGCTTGTCGGGATGGCCGGGCGAGACGCCCGCGGGGGTCGTGGTGGTGGATGAGGACACAGCGGTGCTCCGGACTCGAGGTGGAGTGTGGGAACGGCGTCGGCGCCGTGGGCAGCGGTTGGTGACCGCGCGAGCGACATTGTGCCCGGAACCACCGACACCGGGACAAACCCTTTTCGCCCTCGGCGTGACGACCGGTCACGGGACGCACGACGCGCCCCCACCTCGCTCGGTGAGGGCGCGTCGGTGCGTGCGGAGGGTCAGCCCTGCTTGCGCGGCTGCTTGCCCTCGACGACCTGGGTGCTCGCGACCTTGTCGTGCAGCGCCTGGCGCTTGTCGTCCCAGAGCGGCCACAGGTAGTCGATGAGCGTCAGGATGCCGACGAACTGCCCGGCGAGCGGCACGAGGCGGCGCAGCGCCGCGGTACCCAGCGGCAGCGGGCCCGGCTCGGACATGCGACGGACGCTGATGCCGAGCGCCATCTTCCCCGGGGTCTGGGCCACGGTGGTCCAGAACGCCACGCAGTACACGGAGACGAAGATCCACGAGGAGATGCCGATCCGCAGGGACTGCGACGTGAGGTCGCTGACCATGCGCTGCATCGCCGCCTGGTCCTGCGTGGCCGCGACGTTCATGAACCGCTGGAACGTGTCGGTGAAGTCGGGGGCGACGATCCGGGTGAGGATCACCGAACCGATGAGGAGGATGACGCCGTCGATGAGCCAGGCCGCGAACCGCTTGCCCCAGGACGCCAGCGGCACGCCGTCGGCGGTCGTCTTGACGTTGTACAGCCACTGCGCGCCCGGCCCGGGAGCGGTGTACTGGGGCGCCTGCTGGTACGGGGACTGCTGGTAGGGCTGCTGCCCCTGCTGACCCTGCTGCCAGCCGCCCTGTGGCATGGGCGTCGTCGGGGTCGGCGCCCCGGTGGCCGTGGGCGCCGCGGCCCCGGTGGCGTCGCTTCCGGCGTCGGCGCCGTACGCGCGCCCGATCGTGCTCTGTGAGGCGGTCGGCGACTTCTTCGGCGCGGTGTGGTTGGTCCACGTGACCCCGTCCCAGTACCGGAGCATGTCAGGGTTGCTGGGGTCGTCGTACCACCCGGAGGGCTGCTGGCTCATGGCTCAACTCTGCCACGCCGACGGGCCCGTCACCGGTAAGGGTGACGGGCCCGTGGCCGTGGTGTCTCAGAGGTTGCCGCGCTTGTCCTGCTCGCGCTCGATCGCCTCGAAGAGGGCCTTGAAGTTGCCCTTGCCGAAGCCGAGCGAGCCGTGCCGCTCGATGAGCTCGAAGAAGACCGTCGGACGGTCGCCGAGCGGCTTGGTGAAGATCTGCAGGAGGTAGCCGTCCTCGTCGCGGTCGACGAGGATCTTGCGCTTCTGCAGCTCCTCGATCGGCACGCGGACGTTGCCGATGCGCTCGCGAAGCTCAGCGTCCTCGTAGTAGCTGTCCGGGGTGTCGAGGAACTCGACGCCGTTGGCGCGCAGGGCGTCCACCGATGCGAGGATGTCGTTCGTCGCGACGGCGAGGTGCTGGGCACCGGCGCCGCGGTAGAACTCGAGGTACTCGTCGATCTGGCTCTTCTTCTTGGCGATGGCCGGCTCGTTGAGCGGGAACTTCACGCGGTGGTTGCCGTTGGCGACGACCTTGCTCATGAGCGCCGAGTAGTCGGTGGCGATGTCGTCGCCGATGAACTCGGCCATGTTCACGAAGCCCATGACGCGGTTGTAGAAGCCGACCCACTCGTCCATGTGGCCGAGCTCGACGTTGCCGACGATGTGGTCGAGCGCCTGGAACAGACGCTTCGGCTGGCCCTCGCGCTTGACGTGGGTCGAGGTGGTCGGCACGTAGCCGGGCAGGTACGGACCGGCATACGTCTGGCCGTCGACGGTTCGCTGGACGAGCGTGTGGCGGGTCTCGCCGTACGTGGCGATGGCGGCGACGCGCACGGTGCCGTGCTCGTCGGTGTGGTTCGCCGGCTCCTCGAGGACGGTGGCGCCGGCCTTGCGGGCCTGGGCGATGCACTTGTCGACGTCGGGCACCTCGAGGGCGATGTCGACGACGCCGTCGCCGTGGCGGCGGTGGTGGTCGGCGAGCGGGCTGTCGGGGTCGACGGCGCCCTTGACGACGAAGCGGATCGAGCCGCTGCGCAGCACGAACGCCTTGTGGTCGCGGTTGCCGTTCTCGGGGCCCGAGTAGGCGACGAGCTCCATGCCCCACGCGCTCTGGTAGTAGTGCGCGCTCTGGGTGGCGTTGCCCGCGACGAAGACGATCGCGTCCCAGCCGGTGACGGGGAAGACATCGGTGTTCTCGTCGTACTCGACGAGGCCGACGAGCTGCTTGAGCTGGTCGAGGTCGAGGTCGGCCTCGCGCTCCTGCGAGGTGAGGTCGGCGGCCTGAGACGGCATCGTGTCAGTCATGGCGGGAGCGTGGCCCACCTCGCGGCGGTGGTCAACTGGGCGACACGCTGGTGGGCAGCATGCACAAAGTGTTGCCTGATCGCCGTCTTGCACTGGACAATGTGCTCATGTCGACGCCGCCCACCGGACCCGCGCCCCGGCCGCCCGTCGACGCCCTCGACTGCCGCATCCTGCTGCTGCTCCTGAACGAGCCCGGCATCGGCGTCCTCGGGGCCTCACGCCGGCTCGGCGTGGCCCGCGGCACGGTCCAGGCCCGGCTCGACCGGCTCCAGCGCACCGGCGTCCTGCGGTCGATGGCCCCCGACGTCGACCCCGCCGCGCTGGGGTACCCCGTCACCGCCTTCTGCACCCTGGAGATCCGCCAGGGCCGCGGCGGCCACTCCCCCGTCGTCGAGCACCTGGCGGCGATCCCGGAGGTGCTCGAGGCGCACACCATCACCGGGTCCGGCGACGTGCTCATCCGCATCGTCGGGCGCGACAACGCCGACCTGCAGCGCGTCATCGACCGCGTCGTCGACGACGAGCACGTGACGCGCGCGTCCACCGTCATCTCGCTCGCCACCCGGCTCGACCACCGCACCGTCCCGCTCGTCGAGCACCTGCTCGACCTCGCCCGAGGAGGCACCACCCCGTGACGCCCGACCAGACTCCCGTCACCGCACCCGACCTCACGACGCCACTCCCCGACGTCCGCCTCACCCACCCCGAGTGGAGCCGCGCGGCGACGATCTACCAGGTCAACCAGCGCAACCTGACGCCCGAGGGCACCTTCCGTGCCGCCGAGGCGCACCTGCCCCGCATCCGCGACCTCGGCATCGACGTCGTGTGGCTCATGCCGGTCAACCCGATCGGCGAGCTCAACCGCAAGGGCCCGCTCGGCAGCCCGTACGCCGTGCGCGACTACCTCGGCGTCAACCCCGAGTTCGGCACCTTCGAGGACCTGCGCCACTTCGTCGGCACCGCCCACGACCTCGGCCTCAAGGTCATCCTCGACTGGGTCGCCAACCACACGGCGTGGGACAACCCGCTCGCCGAGGAGCACCCCGAGTGGTACGCCCGCGACTGGAAGGGCGACTTCCGCCCGACGCCGTGGTGGGACTGGGAGGACATCATCGACCTCGACTACGACCAGCCCGGCCTGCGCCGCTACATGGCCGACGCCATGGCCTACTGGGTGCGCGAGGCGGACGTCGACGGGTTCCGTTGCGACGTGGCCGGATTCGTGCCGCTCGACTTCTGGGACGGCGTGCGCGCCGAGCTCGACGCCATCAAGCCCGTGTTCATGCTGGCCGAGTGGGAGTCGCGCGACCTGCACACCCGCGCCTTCGACATGACGTACGCCTGGAGCTGGAACGAGACGATGCACCGCATCGCGATGGGCAAGGCCGACGTCGAGGCCCTCAAGGTCTACTACGCGTGGAACGACCGCTTCTACCCGCGCGACGCCTACCGCATGACGTTCGTCAGCAACCACGACAAGAACGCATGGGAGGGCACCGAGTACGAGCAGTTCGGCGACGCCCTCGAGGCCGCGATCGTGCTGTCGGTCGTCGGTGAGGGCGTACCCCTCGTCTACAACGGTCAGGAGGCCGGCAGCGACAAGCGCCTCGCGTTCTTCGACAAGGACCTCATCGAGTGGCGCGAGGACCCGCAGGGCGAGCTCTACCGCACCCTGTTCGCGCTGAAGAAGGCGCACCGCGCGCTGTGGAACGGCGCCTGGGGCGGGCGGATGGTGCGCGTGCCCAACAGCGACGAGGCGTCGGTCATCGCCTTCGTCCGCGAGGCCGAGGGCGACCGCGTCTTCGCCGCGTTCAACCTCTCCCCCGACGACGCCACGGTGACCCTCGGCGAGGGCCCGCAGGCGGGCTCGTGGGTGGACGCCTTCGACGGGACGCCCCAGGCCCTCGCCGCCGGCGACACCCTGACGCTTCCGGCGTGGGGGTACCAGGTGCTCGTCGGAGCCTGACCTCCCACACGACGCGAGAGGCTCCCACGACCGCGGTCGTGGGAGCCTCCCGCGTGCCGGCGGCCGTCAGCTGTTGGTGACGGTGATCGGCGCACCGTTGCTGACGAGGCGCCAGTCCGTGCTCGAGAAGACCGCCGGGTCGATGACCTTGTTGGCCGTGGCCCAGTCGATGAGCAGCTGGCGGATCTCGATCTGCCGGTTGTAGACGACGGGGGCCGTCGTGACGCCCGGGAAGCCGCCACCGCCGGACTGCCGGTAGTTGTTGATCGCGACGACGAACCGCGCGTCGGCGGCGACCGGCGCCCCGCCGTAGGCGAGGTTCGTGATGCGCGAGCCGACCGCCTTGGCGAGGTCGATGTCGTAGGTGAGGTCGGCGTCGAGCCCGCCCATGATGTCGTAGTTGTAGTCGGGCGTGCCGTCGGCGTTGGTGATGGTGTCGGCCGACACCGGGCCGGTGCCCGTGTATCCCTTGAAGTAGGACGCGCTCTTCTCGAGGTAGTCCTTGACCTGTGCGCCCGTCAGCACGATGCCGAGCAGCGTGTTGTCGTAGATGTAGAGGCCGGCGACGTCGCGGATCGTCACGTCGCCCTGCGGGATCGCCGCGAGCTTGTTGAACGGCGCGGCGATGGACAGCATCGGCAGTGCGCCGTCGGGCGTGCCCGCGAGGGCCTTCTTGACGGCGTCGGCCTGGACGAAGTTGATGAAGTCCATGGCCGGGGTGTCCTCGTAGCGCGACGTGGCCGCGGACATCGCCTGGGTGCAGGTGCCGATGACGCCGTTGACGTAGGCGAGGACCTTCTCGTGGGCCGCCTTGACGGCGCCGGTGACGGCCGGGTCCTCGGGCACCGCGTTGGCGTTCCAGAGCCGACCGGCGGAGTCGACGACCTGCCACTGGCCCCGGACCTTCTGCAGCGAGAGGGTCATCTCGGCCACGCGCATGCCCCAGTAGAGCGGCTCGACGAGCAGCACCGGCTTGCCGGTCTCGGCGTTCGTGGCCTTGTCGACGACCTCGACGTGCGAGTGCCCGACGAGCACGGCGTCGATGCCCGGCACCTGCTCGGCCATGAGCCGGCTGGCGTTCTCGACGTAGGGCAGCGCGTCGCCCCACGACGACTTGCCGTTGGTGCCGGAGTGGCACGACACGATGACGACGTCGGCGCCGGCCGCCTTGAGGCGCGGCACGAAGACCTTGGCCTGCTCGATGATGCCGGGGAACTTCAGCCTGCCGTCGACGTTTGCCTTGTCCCAGATCGCGACGCCCGGGGTGACGAGGCCGAGGATGCCGACCTTGATCGGCTTGCGGTCCTCGAGCTTGACCGTCTTGATGACCCACGGCTTGAAGGCGGGCGCGCCGGTGTTCCAGTCGACGGTGTTGGCCGACAGGAGCGGGAAGCTCAGCTGCTTCTCGAAGGCGCGCAGGGTGTCGATGCCGTAGTTGAACTCGTGGTTGCCGAGCGCGGCGGCGTCGTAGCCGACCTGGTTCATCGCGGCGGCCATCGGGTGGGTGGCCCCGCCGGTGATGGGGTCGATCTTGGCGTAGTAGTACGCCAGCGGCGTGCCCTGGATGGTGTCACCGGCGTCGAGGGTCAGCGTCGAGGCGGCGCCGAGGTCGGCGCGGCGCATCTTGACGATCGAGGACGCCTTGGCGATGCCGATGTCGTTGTGCGTCTTGTCGTCGTACTCGCGGTTGTTGAAGTAGTCCCAGTTGAAGACGTTGCCGTGCAGGTCGGTGGTGCCGAGCACGGTGAGGGTGACGATCTCGCCGTCGGTGCCCGCGCCCTTGCCTGCGGTGCCGGCTGCACCGGCGGGAGTGGCGGCGGCCACGGTGGCGATGCCCGCCCCGCCGACCGCGGCCATCGCGAGCAGCTGCCGACGCGTCGTGGGCGAGGAGAGGAAGTCCGGGGTCTCGTGGGTGCTCATGTCGTCCTTGTCTGCCGCGCCGGGGGTGCTGCGCGGGGTCACGATGCGGCGTGGGGGTCGGCCCCGCCGGGGCGGGACGGGCCTGACCCTAGCCGCGGCCGGGGACGAACGGGGCGATGAGGACGGGCCGCCTTCGTGAACAGCGAGTGACGCCGCGTGACGCCGCGTGACGGCGCGCGACGGCGCGCGACGGGTCAGCGGCGGCCGACGAGCCAGAGCCGGATCTTCTCGATCCTCTCGGTGACCTGGTCACTGCTCGCAGCCGCGAGGTCGGGCCCACCGCACGCGCGCCGCAGGTCCATGTGGACGTTGGCGTGCGGGTAGCCCTTCTGGCGCGCGTAGGCGCCGACGAGCTGGTTCAGCTCCTTGCGCTGTGCGGCCAGCGCCCGGTGCGCGGCCACCGGGACCGGCCCGGCGGCGTCCTTGGGCGCCTTGCGCACCTGCTTGCTCTGGCGCTCGCGCAGCAGCTGGGCGACCTGGTCGGGCTCGAGCAGGCCGGGCAGCCCGAGGTAGTCCTGCTCGTCCTCGGAGCCGACCTCGGCGTGCATCCCCCACTGCTGCTTGTCGAAGAGCACGTGGTCGAAGTGCGCCTCGGACTCGAGCGCCTCGAACTGGCCCTCGGCGAGGTCGCCGCTCGCCTTCTCCGGGCGCTCGGCCTCGTCGAGCAGCGCCTGCTCCTCGGCCCACATCTGCGCGACGTCGTCGGGGTTGGGCTTGCGGTCGAGGGCATGGTCGCGCTGCTCCTCGAGGCGCTGGGCGTGGTCGAGGACGACCGGCACCGAGGGCAGGAAGACCGACGCGGTCTCGCCGCGGCGGCGGACCCGCACGAAGCGTCCGACGGCCTGGGCGAAGAAGAGCGGTGTGGAGGTCGAGGTGGCGTACACGCCGACGGCGAGGCGCGGCACGTCGACGCCCTCGGACACCATCCGTACGGCGACCATCCACCGCGACGTGCCGTTCGAGAACTCCTCGATGCGCTTCGAGGCGCCTTGGTCGTCGGAGAGCACGACGGTCGGCGACTCGCCGGTGAGCCCCCGCAGGTGGGAGGCGTAGGCCCGGGCCTGGGTCTGGTTGCTGGCGATGACGAGGGCCCCGGCGTCCTCGATGTGCCGGCGTACCTCGGTGAGGCGTTTGTCGGCGGCGGCGAGCACCGCCGGGATCCACTCGCCCTTGAAGTCGAGCGCCGTGCGCCACGCGTTGGCCACGGCGTCCTTGGTCATCGGCTCGCCGAGGCGCGCCTCGAGCTCGTCACCGGCGCGGGTGCGCCACCGCATCGTGCCGCCGTAGGCCATGAAGAGCACCGGGCGCACGACGCCGTCGCGCAGCGCCTCGGCGTAGCCATAGGCGTAGTCGCTCGAGCTGACGAGCACGCCCTCCTCGTCGAGCTCGTAGCGCACGAACGGGATGGGTGAGGTGTCGGAGCGGAACGGGGTACCGGTGAGCGACAGGCGCCGCGCCGCGGGCTCGAAGGCCTCGCGGATGCCGTCGCCCCAGCTCTTCGCGTCGCCGCCGTGGTGCACCTCGTCGAGGATGACGAGGGTGGGCCGGGAGGTCGTCAGCTCGCGGTGCAGCGACGGGCGCGAGGCGACCTGCGCGTACGTGACGGCGACGCCGTGGTAGTCCTCGCTGTGCCGCCCGATGCTGTTGCTGAACCTCGGGTCGAGGCTGATGCCGACGCGTGCGGCGGCGTCGGCCCACTGCGTCTTGAGGTGCTCGGTGGGCGCCACGACGGTGACGCGGTGCACGATGCCGGCCGACAGTAGCTCGGTGGCGACGCGCAGGGCGAAGGTCGTCTTTCCGGCGCCGGGCGTGGCCACGGCGAGGAAGTCGCGCGGGGACTTCGCCTGGTAGAGGTCGAGGGCCTCCTGCTGCCAGGCGCGCAGCTTGCTCGCGGTACCCCACGCGGCCCGCTCCGGGAAGGCGGGTGGGAGGTGGAAGGCGGCCCCTGAACTCATAGGCCGCCCACGGTAGCCGCTCCAGTCGGGCGACATGCCGAGGCCCCGCCGTTTTGGCGGGGCCTCGGTCGGGATGCTATGTGCCGCAGGCGAGCCGGGCGTCAGTCGTTCAAGCACGACCGTGTCCGCGGCATCGTCGCAGGTCAGGCGCGGTAGGCCGTCCACTGCGCCTGCATGCGGGCCTTCTGGCCGGTCGTGAACTCGTTCATGCACGAGTCGTAGGTGTAGTCCATGAAGTTCTTGATCGGGTCGAGGCCGGGGCTCGTGCACGTGTCGCGGCCGGTGGGGCAGCCGTAGGCCGGGCTCGCCTCGGCGGGGGTGTCGTCGACGTAGTCGCCCGAGCCCGAGCAGCCGCCCTGGAAGGTGTGGTAGAGCCCGAGCCAGTGACCGACCTCGTGGGTCGCGGTGTCGCCCTGGTTGTAGTTGGTCGCCGACCCGCCGGGCATCGACGCGTTGAGCATGACGACGCCGTCCTGCGTGCCCGGGCTCTTCTTCGGGAACGTCGCCCACCCGAGCAGGCCGTCACCGATGTTGGCGGCGTAGAGGTTGAGCGCCGCCTTGCCGCCCTTGTGGAGCGTGTTCTTCATGTCGCGCTCGGCGCTGGAACCCGGGGTCACTGTGTACCACGTGGCGTTGTTCGTGACGTCGGTGCCGGCGAGGCGGAAGCTGAACCCGGTGCCGCTGTAGGCGTTGTTGAGCACCGAGATCTGGCTGTTGATCGTCGACGCGCTGATGGCGCCCTGCGACCCGCTCGTGATCGTGTGGAAGTACACGTCGATCGTGGGGCTCGTGAAGGCGGCACCGCCACCGGGACGAGCGGCTGCCCCGGACGAGGTGAGGCTCATCCCCTTGGCGGCGAGGGCCTTGCCGAGAGCCGCTTCGTTGGCGCGCACCTGGGCGTCGGACAGCTCGTGCGGGTCCTTCGCGGTGCCGTGCATGCTGCGGGCGCCGACCGCCGCCGGGTCGAGGCAGGCCGAGCCGGCGCGGACGTCGAGCGTCGGGGACGCCATGGCCGGGGCGGCCAGGGAGGCGGCGACGAGCGCGAGCGGAGCAGCCAGCGCCAGTGAGCGGAGCTTCATGAGGGAGAACCTTTCTCGCTGTCACGTCGCCCGATCGGGTGACGCTAGCCAGCGAGCGTAGGAACGCCCGGGTCAGGGAGACCGCCGCAGCCGGTAAAGACTGTGTCAGGAAACTCTCAGGAGTCGCCGTCGCCGCTGCCGCCGCCCGAGCCGCCGTCGCCGCCGTCCTGGGGGTCGCGCAGGCCCTCGTAGATCTCCTTGCACACGGGGCACACCGGGAACTTCTGCGGGTCGCGGCCGGGCACCCAGATCTTGCCGCAGAGGGCGACGACCGGTTCGCCGCTCAGGGCGCTCTCGAGGATCTTCTCCTTGCGCACGTAGTGCGAGAAGCGCTCGTGGTCGCCCGGTTCCTGGAGCTCCTCGCGGACCTCCTCGCGCTCGATCGTGGCCGTGCTCGTGCTGCGCAGCGGCTGCGGCTCGTTGTCGAAGGGGTCGGGAGGCATCGTGCTCATGTGGCGAGTGTAGGACGCGCCGCGGCGGCCTCGAGCAGCCGTGCGCCCGCCGGGTAGGCGGCGAGGACGCCCGGCAGGACCCCGCGGCGCCCGGACAGCAGCACCGCCTCGACGCCGGCGCGCGGGGCGGTCGGGTCGGGCTCGAGCCCGAGGCGGCGCAACGTCTGGCGGGCCACCGCGACGGGCGAGTCGAAGATCGTGACGCCGGCCGGCACGGCGGCGGTGATGCGCTCGGCGACGAGACCGTAGTGGGTGCAGCCGAGCACGAGCGAGCGGACCCCGAACGGCGTGCGCTCCGCGGCGAGCGCCACCGCGGCCTCGACCGCGTCGACGTCGCCGGCCTCGATGGCCTCCGCGAGCCCGAGCGCCGCCACGGGGTGGGTCTCGACGTCGGCGGCGAACGCGTCGACGAGGCCGCGCAGGTAGTCGCTGCTCGTCGTCGCGGCTGTCGCCCACACGGCGACCGGGCCGCCCGCGGCCGCCGCCGGGCGGATCGCTGGGACGGTGCCGATGACCGGCACCTCGGGCTCGAGCTCGGCGCGCACGGCGTCGAGGCCGTGCACCGACGCCGTGTTGCACGCGACCACGACGGCGTCGGGCTCGTGCTCGAGCGCGGCCCGGGCGAGGTCGAGCACGAGCCGCCGCACGTCGTCGGGGTGCCGCGGCCCGTAGGGCATGTTGTCGGGGTCGAGGGCGAGCACGAGACCGAGGTCGGGCCGCAGGGTCAGCAGCGCGTCGGCATAGGCGACGAGGCCCAGGCCGCTGTCGACGAAGGCGACGCGTCGGGGCCGGGTGGGGCTCGCGGTGTCGGGGTGCATGGGCCTGCCCGTCAGTTCATCGTCGGGTCGTCGGGGAAGCTCGCGACGTAGGCGAGGCTGTCTCGCTGGCGCCGCAGCACGGACCGCCAGAGGTCGTCGGGGTCGGCGGTGAAGGCGTCGCGCACCTCGGCGTCGACGACGTACCAGTCGCCGCGGAGCACCTCCCCCTCGAGCTGACCGCCGTCCCAGCCGGAGTACCCGGCGAAGATCCGCATGCCGGCCAGCTCGGCCGCCACGACGGGTGTCGGCACGTCGAGGTCGACGAGGCCGATCGAGCCGAAGAGGCGCTTGACGCCGAGCGGCTCGGGCACGTCGCCGGGCACCGTCACCAGGCCGAGGGCCGACGACGTCGATACCGGCCCGCCCTGGAAGATGACGTGCGGCGCCGTGACGACGCGCTCCCAGCCGGGCAGCACCGAGTCGACGCCGGCCGTCAGCGGCTTGTTGAGCACGACGCCTTGGGCGCCGCCCTCGTCGTGGTGGAGCATGAGCACGACCGAGCGGTGGAAGACGTCACCGCCGACCGAGGGCGTGGCCACGAGCAGACGGCCGGTGTGGAAGCGCGGGCTCACGGGCCCAGCCTTCCACACCGGCCGGTCGGTGCTTCGAGGTGCCGGGCGTCGCTCAGAAGCGCGCGCCGCGGCGGTTCGGACGCTCGTCGTCGCCCCAGCGGGAGACGAAGCCCTCGTCGCGGCCACGACGCTGGTCGCGACCGTCGCGGTCGTCACGGCCTCGGTGGGCACCGTGACCGCCGTGGTGCGGGCGGAACCCGCCCCGCGAGCCCTGACGCGGGCCGCGCGGGCCGGCCGGGCCGCGTCGGTGCTGCTTCGGGCCGGCGATGAGGCGCTGGAAGTCCTCCTCGGCGATGGCGACGCCGCTCGGCGTCGTGGCACCGGTGGCCGCGATGATCGCGTCGCCGGGCGTGGCCCGCACCGGCGCGATGTCGAGGCCGGCGTCCTTGAGCTGACGCTCCATCGTCTTGCGCTGGTGCGGCAGGGCGAGGGTCACGACGGTGCCCTTGTCACCGGCGCGGGCCGTGCGACCAGAACGGTGCAGGTAGTCCTTGTGGTCGGCCGGCGGGTCGACCTGCAGGACGACCGAGACGTCGTCGACGTGGATGCCGCGGGCCGCGACGTCCGTCGCGACGAGCACCGGGAGGTTGCCGTCACGGAAGGCACCGAGCACGCGGTTGCGCTGGCCCTGGTTGAGGCCACCGTGCAGGGCCGCGGCCATGACGCCCTGCTCGCGCAGCTGGAGCGCGATGCGGTCGGCGCCGAGCTTGGTGCGGCAGAAGACGACGGTGCGCCCCTCGCGGTTGGCGACCTCGGCGGTGATGACCTTCTTGTGCTGCGGGTCGATGAGCAGCACGTGGTGCTCCATCGTCTCGACCGAGGCGGTGGCGTCGTCGGTCGAGTGGATGACCGGCTCGTTGAGGTACTTCGCGACGAGGTCGTCGATGCCGCGGTCGAGCGTCGCCGAGAAGAGGAGGCGCTGGCCCTCGGTCGGGATCTTGTCGAGCGTCGTGGTGATCTCGGCCATGAAGCCCATCTCGGCCATGTGGTCGGCCTCGTCGAGCACCGTGATGGCGATGTCGTCCATCTCGACCGCACCGCGCTCGAGCAGGTCGTTGAGGCGGCCCGGCGTCGCGATGAGGATGTCGATGCCCTTGTTGAGCGCGTTGATCTGCGTCGTGTAGCTGAGGCCGCCGGCGACGAGCTTGTGGCGCAGGCCGGTGACGTGCACGAGCGGCTCGAGGGCGTCGGAGATCTGCATCGCGAGCTCACGCGTCGGCGTGAGGATCAGGGCGTGCGGGCGGCGCGGGCGCCGCGGGGTCTCGGCCTCGAGCAGCCGGGTGATGACCGGCAGGCCGAACGCGAGCGTCTTGCCCGAGCCGGTCTGGCCGCGGCCGAGGACGTCCTTGCCCGCGAGGGCGTCGGGGATCGTCGCGGCCTGGATCGGGAACGGCGTCGTGATGCCCTCACGGGCGAGGCGCTCGACGAGCGGCTCGGGCAGACCGAGACCGGCGAAGCCGTTGTCCGCGGCCACCTCGACGGGGCCGTCGGAGACGGACTTCCGCGTCGCCTTGGTCCAGGTGTCGGCGTCCATGCGCTCGGCCTCGGCGTCCTCGAAGCTCACGGGGGCGCGGTCGGCGTCGCGGTCGAAGCGGGGACGGTCAATGGAGCGTCGGTCGTCACGCTCGAAGCGGGGACGGTCGAAGGAGCGTCGGTCGTCGCGACGCTGGAAGCCGCGACCACCACGGTCGCCGCGGTCGTCGCGGTCGAAGCGGGGACGGTCGTCACGACGCTGGTAGCCGCCACGGTCGCCGCGGTCGTCACGACGCTGGAAGCCGCGGTCACCACGGTCGCCGCGGTCGTCGCGGTCGAAGCGGGGACGGTCGTCACGACGCTGGTAGCCGCCACGGTCGCCGCGGTCGTCACGACGCTGGAAGCCGCGGTCGCCACGGTCGCCGCGGTCGTCACGCTCGAAGCGGGGACGGTCGTCACGACGCTGGTAGCCGCGGTCGTCACGCTCGAAGCGGGGACGGTCGTCGCGACGCTGGTAGCCGCCACGGTCGTCACGACGCTGGAAGCCGCGGTCACCACGGTCGCCGCGGTCGTCGCGGTCGATGCGGGGACGGTCGTCACGACGCTGGTAGCCGCCCCGGTCGCCGCGGTCGTCACGACGCTGGAAGCCGCGGTCGCCACGGTCGCCGCGGTCGTCACGCTCGAAGCGGGGACGGTCGTCGCGACGCTGGTAGCCGCCACGGTCGTCACGACGCTGGAAGCCGCGGTCACCACGGTCGCCGCGGTCGTCGCGCTCGAAGCGGGGACGGTCGTCGCGACGCTGGTAGCCGCCACGGTCGCCGCGGTCGTCACGCTCGAAGGAGCGGCGGTCGTCACGGCGGTCGTAGGAGCGGTGCTCGTCGCGCGGGGCGCGCCACTCGCGGCCGCCGACGTGGGAGGTGCCCGACGAGGCCGGGCGGGAGGTCTTGGGACCGGAGAAGGAGCCGGACTTGGGTCCGCTCTGTCCGCCCTGGCCGCGGTGCGGCTTCTTGGCCGCGGCGGCCTTCTTCTCGGTGGACCAGCGGGCCTTCTTGGGCGCGCCGGAGGAGGTGTGCTTGGACATGCGTATTCAACTCTCTTTGACTCGAGCAGACTTCGCCCCGAGCCGTGAGTCACAACCACGACCATGCAGACGAGCCTCAGGCGCAGCGTCATGTGCGCCCATTGGGTGTACCGGTGCCCGGCATCTGTGCCGTCCGGCGATCGGATCCGCTCCGCGTCGGTTCCGGGCCGCGCCGTCGGCGCGGACTTCCGGTGGGGTGTCACCCCGTCGGACGGGCCTGCCCGCCGGGCATCCCCGGCGCCATCCCCTCCGTCGTGATCCGAGGAGACCTCGGAGTCGGATGCGAAGAGTCTACCAGCGGCTGCGACGTGCCCCGACCACGTCGACGAGCGCGAGGACCGCTGCTCCGAGCCCGACGCCCACGAGGTCGACGACGGCGTCCCACACGTCGCCGGAGCGTCCGGGAAGCGCGACGTGCTGGACGACCTCGCTCAGTGGCGCGTGCACGGCGAACACCACCGCGGCCAGGCGGACCGACCCGGTCGCGCGGCCGACGGCCCACGTCGGGACGGCGAAGACGAGGAGGTGGACGACCTTGTCGGTCCAGCTGACCGGCCCCTCGACGGTGACGACGGGCCAGTAGAGGACGGCGAGCTGGACGACCACGGCGAGCACCGCGAGGTGGACGCCCGGGCGCCGCAGCAGCGCCGGGGCGGACGTCGCGGAGGACGTCGAAGGGGTCGTCATGGCACCGGAGTCTAGGTAGGTTCGGGCGCAGACCCCGAGCAGGAGGACACGATGGGCAAGCGCACGGTCACGGTCACCGGTTCGGGGCGCGCGAGCGCCACCCCGGACGTCGTCCGCCTCGACCTGCGGGTGGGGCACGACGCGTCCGACGTCGCCGCGGCGCTCGGCGGCGCGGCCACCGGCATCGCCGAGGTGGGACGGGTTGCCCGGGAGCACGGCGTCGCCGACGTCGACATCCGCACGCTCGACGCGTCGGTGAGCCAGCGCTGGGACAACACCGGCACCCCCGTGGGGTTCACCGCCCAGCAGCGGCTCGGTCTGACGGTGCGCCGGCTCGAGGCCGTCGGCGAGGTGCTCGAGGCGGCGGCGACAGCAGTCGGCAACGCCCTGCTCGTCGACCAGGTGCGGCTCGACGTCGCCGACCGGGCCGACGCCCTGGCGCGGGCGCGTGACGCGGCGTTCGCCGACGCGCGGGCCCGGGCCGAGCAGTACGCGGGCCTCGCGGGCACGGCCCTGGGCCCCGTGCTCGGCATCGCGGAGGGCGGCGCGGTGCCCGTGGCGGGGCGGCGGATGAAGCTCGCGGCGATGGCGGCCGACTCGGCGGGGGCCATGCCCGTGGAGGGTGGCGACCTCGAGATCGGCGCGTCGGTCACGGTGACGTGGGCGCTGGAGGCGGGCGCGTCCTCACCGTAGGACGGAATAGTTGGACCCCTTCGTTCGTTGGAGGCGACATGGCAACCACTGACCTGACCGCCGAGACCTTCGAGAAGACCGTGCTCGACCACGACATCGTGCTCGTCGACTTCTGGGCGTCGTGGTGCGGCCCGTGCCGCCAGTTCGCTCCCGTCTACGACGCCGCGTCGCAGACCGGTGACAACGAGGGGATCGTGTTCGGCAAGGTCGACACCGAGGCCGAGCAGGCGCTCGCGTCGGCCGCCAACATCACCTCGATCCCGACCCTCATGGCCTTCAAGGAGGGCGTGCTCGTCTTCGCCCAGCCGGGCGCGCTGCCGCAGTCCGCGCTCCAGGACGTCATCGAGCAGGTCAAGGCCCTCGACATGGCCCCGATCAAGGCCCAGATGGCCGAGCAGGGCGCCGGCGCAGGTCAGGGCGGCACGAGCGACGCCTCCTGACGCGTCACTCCCCCGCACACGCGAAAGGCGCCCCGGTCACGACCCGGGGCGCCTTTCGCGTCCTGTGCGCGACAGCGTGACGTGGCCACCACGGGTGGTGGAGGTGGCGGGAATTGAACCCGCGTCCGATGACGAGAGACCAGGGCTTCTCCGGGCGCAGTGCGCTGTGGATTTTCTCGGCCCCAGGGCTCGCACGCACGCGTCCCCTGACAGGCCCAGTCGAGAAGGAGTCCCGCGCAGCCCCCCGACATGGCTGCGCAGCAAGTTCCCTAGCTGACGCCAGGCACTGAGTCGGGAACTACCTCAGGCTGACGGACTTCGAGGCTCGCTCAGGCGGCGAGGGCGAAGTCGGTGCGCTTGGAATTGGCACCTATTGTTTTGCAAGGAGCGTTGACGAGATGACCTTGCATCCTCGGCCCGCTTCCCCTGGTGTGTCGACCACCGTCGAAACCGATCACCCCCATGGGGATGACCACGTCACGCTGTTCACTTGTCAACCTCCCGCTCTCGCGGGAGTCCACAGTATGCACGAGGAACGTCCGGGGCGGCCATCGCATTCCCGCTCGCTCCCGCGCGTTCCCTCGAGCGCGGCCCTTCCCCTAGGCTGCGAGCCAGACCCGCGAGCCCACGGCCGGGTCCGACACGACGTCCGACACGACCGGAGGAGGCCCGATGCCGCGCGAGACCCTGCGCCGGACGCCGACGGCCCGCCGGCTCCCGGCCCACGTCTCCGGCGGAGCGGGCGCGGCGGGCGCGTCGAGGGCTGCGGACTCCACGGACCGCCGCGTGACCGCCCCGTTCGCCGGCATCGTCGTGCCGGTCGTGCGCGTCGGCGACGACGTCACCCCCGGTCAGGTCGTGGCGACCATCGAGGCGATCAAGATGGAGGCCGCGATCATGAGCCCGTGGGCCGGCACCGTCGCCCGCCTCGTCGTCGCAGCGCACCAGCCGGTCGAGGGCGGCGACGTCATCGCCGAGCTGCGCTGAGCGACCGCACGAGCCGCAACGCGTCCTCGACCGACCCCGTGACGTCGGGGATCGGGAACAGCGTGCCCCGCACGACACGGTCGCGGTCGACGACGAGGGTCAGCCGGCGCAGGCGCGTCGTGCCCCCGGCGCGGAAGGTCGGGAGGCGCAGGGCGGTGGTCAGCTCGAGATCGGCGTCGGACAGGAGGGGGAAGGCGATCCGGTGCCGCGCCGCGAAGTCGGCCTGCTCATCGGCACGCTGGGTCGAGACGCCGACGACGGCCGCCCCGGCATCGGCGAACTCCCCGAGCCGGTCGCGGTACGTGCACGACTCGAGGGTGCAGCCGACGCCGCCGGGCACCTCGTCGGCGCCGGGGAAGCCGGTGCCCGGGTAGCAGTAGACGACGGTGAGGGACGCGTCGGCGGACACCGGGTCGAGCCCGGTCAGGGGCGGCACGGGGCGCCCGACGAGGTCGGCGACGCGTGCCGCCTCGGTGGAGTCCTCGGTCGCGAGGGCGCTGGGACGCCCGTCGCCGAGCAGCCACGCGTCGCCGAAGTCCTGCAGCGCGGCGAGCACCGGGAGCGCGCCGCGACCCCGCGGCGTCAGGACGTAGTCGTGCCGGGGTGGGTGGTCGGTGTACCGGCGGCGTTCGAGGAGGCCGTCGTCGAGCAGCGCCTCGAGCCGCTGCGCCAGCACCTTGCGCGAGATGCCGGTCTCCTGGACGAGCTGGTCGAAGCGGGTGCGACCGCCAGCGACGTCGCGCAGCACGAGGAGGGTCCACGGGTCGCCGAGCACACCGACGGCCTGGGCGATGCCGCACGGGTCGTCGGGTTCGGGGCGTCTCGCGGTCACGACTCCATGATAGTCAGTTCCCAAACGAAACTGACTGTGGTCTGATGGGCGCCGTGACCGCGCCGCCCCCGCCCGCACCGCTCCGTTCGCTCCCCCGCGTCGTCTGGGTCCTCGCGGCCGGCCGTTTCGTCAGCTCGGCGAGCAGCTTCCTCATGCTCTTCCTCGTCCTCTACCTCACGGGCCCGCGCGGCCTGGCCGTCGTGCCCGCCGGCGTCATCGCCGGCAGCAACGGCGTCGGCGTCCTCCTGGGCAACCTGACCGGCGGACGCTTCGGCGACCGGTACGGGCACCGACGGGCCTTGCTCGTGGCCGCGAGCGCGGTCGGCGTCCTCACCGCGACGATCCCGTGGCAGCCGGTGCCGCTGCTCGCCGTCACCATGCCGCTCACCGGCTACCTCGGCGCCGTGGCGTCGCTGAGCCAGGGGGCCCTCGCCGCCCTCGCGGTCCCCGCCGGCTCGCGCCGGCCGGCCGTGGCCGTCAGCCGGGCCGCCTCGAACGCGGGGTTCGTCGTCGGCCCGCCCCTCGGCGCGCTCGTCGCGGCGTCCGGGTTCGACGTCCTCTTCGTCGTCGACGGCGTCCTCACCCTGGTGCTGCGGCACGTGACGTCGCGGATGCTTCCCGACGAGCCGCCCGTCACCCGCGCGCCGGACGCACCGACGGGGCTATGGCGGGCCGTGCGCGCCGACCGGGCGCTCGTCGTGCTGCTCGCCGGGGCCGTCCTCGTCGACCTCGTGTACCGGCAGCTGTACTCGACGCTGCCGCTGCACCTGCGCGACTCCGGGCAGCCGCTCGGTCTCTACACCGGGCTGGTCGCCGTGGGGTCCGGACTGATCCTGCTGCTCGAGATCCCGGTCGCGCTGTGGCTGCGGAACCGGCCCGCCGTGCCGATCATCGTGACCGGGTACGCCCTCGTGGCAGTGGGGTTCGCGGTCTTCGGCTGGCACGCGGTCGGGGTGGCGACCGCTGCCGTCACCGGCATGGTCGTGCTCACCGCCGGCGAGATCCTCTACAAGACGACGGCCACGGCACACGTGCTCGACGCCGCGCCCGACCACCTCGTCGGCGGGTACCAGGGCCTCTACACCGCGGCGGCGACCAGCGGCACGATGCTGTCGGCTCCGCTCGGCGGCGCGCTATACGCGGCGCGCCCCGACCTGCTGTGGCCGGCCTGCGGCGTCGTGGCCGGCACCGGGGCGGTGCTGGCGGTCCTGTCGGGACGCATCCAGGCCCCGCAGGGACGCCCGGCAGGACGTCTCACCAGGAGCCGGAGGACGAGCCTCCGCCGCCGCCGCCGCTGAAGCCGCCTCCACCGCTGAAGCCCGAGGAGCCGGACGAGCCGGGCGTCGAGGTGAACGTGCCGGTGGAGGTCGTCGAGAAGGAGTCGACGCCGTTGGCGATGCCCGTGAAGTCCGGGAAGGCGTTGCCGCTCCAGACGTACCAGGTCGGCATGAGCAGCGGCTGGTTCGCGGCCTCGGCCGCGCGCGCGACGTCGGCGAACGTGCTCGCCCACCGGTCGGCCACGCCGAAGACGACCGCGTAGGGCAGGTACCTGCTGAAGATGTTGCTCGCCTCGTCGAAGGCGATCTGGTCGGCCTCGGCCGTGACGAGGTACTCCTTGAACCCGAGCGACTGGGCGTTGACGGCCGAACCCTCGGCCGTCTTGGCCGCCATCCTGCCGCCGAGGAACCACGTGATGCCCCCGGCCGCGACGAGGCCTGCCCCGAGGGCGAACCCACCGCTGAAGCCACCTCCGAGCACCGCGCTGATCGCGGCTCGGCCGTAGAAGAGGATGATGCCGCCGAGGACGATCAGCACGATGCCGAGGCCCTGCCAGACGGCGCGCTGGGCCTGCGGCGAGGACCGGAACCAGCTGCGTCGCACGACCTCGCGGTACATCTCCGACTGGATCGACTTCAGCGTCGTGGCGAAGGTGTTCTTCAGCTCGGACAGCTGCACGACGTCGCCGCGGCTGCCGAAGATGCCGTCGAGGAGCATCCGCTCGTACGGCAGGAGCCGCTCGGTGCCGGGCGCCGGCAGTCGGGTCAAGGTCCAGTCGGTGCGGCTGAACATGCCACCGCCGTCGTTCTCCTCGATGCGCAGGAAGCCGCGCACGGCGAGGTCGATGACCGTGGCGGACACGTCGATCGGGTTGGCGGTCTCGTCGATGACGACACCGACCATCCCCGGCTGCACGCCCGCCGGCGGCTGGAACTGGACGGCGACGGTGGGCGCTCCCCCACGCGTCGTCGCGGCCGACCCGGGCCCCGGTGTCAGGCCCGGCGACATGCCCGGCGTCAGGCCCGGCGTCACGTCGGCGTAGCGCTCGTCACGTCCACGCGTCCACACGAGGGTGCCCATGACGGCGAGGGCGATGATCGGCGCCCCGATGCCGCCGATCCACGCGGCCGCGTTGACCGCCGGTGCGGCGTCCGACCCGATCGTCGAGGCGGCGTCACCCTGGCGAACGTCGGGCACGATGCGCCCGAACGCGCTCGCCGGGTAGGAGGCGAGGACCGTCATGGCGTCGCCGGAGCCGAGGCCGCTGGCCGAGAAGGTCGCCGGGTCGCCGGCGCTGCTCTGGCAGGGGGTGTCCGACCGCGTCTCGCCGCGGAAGCAGCCGACCTTCGTCGCGGCGTCGGGGGCCGAGACGCGGATCTGCACGTTGTCGCGCTGGGTCGTCTCGTTGGCGCCGAAGACGTTGTAGTAGAGCTCGACGGTGCTCGCGCCGTCGCCGTTCGGCGCGGGCGAGCCGTCGGCGCGGATCGGGTTGAGGACGTCGTGCAGCGTGTAGTGAACGACGTACTGCTGGGTGCCGCTCGTGGTCTCGTCGGCGCTGCCGATGCGGATCTCCTTGGCTGCGCCGTTGTCGCTGACGTGGAAGGCGTCGGGGGCCCCGGTCGGGCTCGAGACGTTGACGTCGGTGAGGTCGAAGTACCGGTAGCGGTTCGGGTCGTCGTTCCACCCCATCCGCACGACGATGTCGCGGAAGATGCCGTGCTTGAGCTCACCGCTCGGGAACTTCCAGGTGATGGTCTCGGTGACCTTCATGCTGCCGTCGGGCTGCAGGTCGTAGTCGGCGGCGAACGAGGTCATCCCCTCGTCGGTGACGGCCCGGGCCGCACCTGCCGGGGCCACGAGCACGAGCACCGCGGCGCCGAGCAGGGCCAGGACGCCGACCAGGCTCAGCCTGCGGCGCCCCTGCGGGCGCCGGTTCCTCGATCGCTGCATCGCTCCTCCACCGGTCGGACCTCACCTCATCCTGTCACCGGACGCGCGCGACGCGGCGGCGGTTCCCCCGCTCGGGGGAACGGCGTCGTCAGCGTCGCCGGTTGGCCGCGCTCATGGCGCGATCGGCCTCGCGCCTGTCCTGCCGCTCGCGCAGGGCGTGCCGCTTGTCGTACTCCTTCTTGCCGGTCGCGATCGCGATCTCGACCTTGGCGCGGCCGTCCTTGAAGTAGAGCGACAGCGGCACGATGGTGCGCCCGCTCTCGCGGGTCTTGTGGGCGATCTTCTCCAGCTCGGCCCGGTGCAGCAGCAGCTTGCGCTTGCGACGCGGCGCGTGGTTGTTCCACGTGCCGTTGAGGTACTCGGGGATGTGGACGTTCTCGAGGTAGAGCTCGTCGCCGGTGAACATCGCGAAGCCGTCGACGAGCGAGGCCCGGCCCATCCGCAGCGCCTTCACCTCGGTGCCGGAGAGCACGATGCCGGCCTCGAACGTGTCCTCGATGAGGTAGTCGTGGCGCGCCTTGCGGTTGCTCGCGATGAGCGACCGCCCCTTCTCCTTGGGCACCGGACCGTCCTTCCACTCCTCGACCGTTGACCGACGCAGGACGCGGCGGCGGACCAACGCTACCCCGAGCGGGGCCCGACCTCCGAGCGCGTTTCCGTGGCGCCCGACAGCGGCGGGTCAGAGCCAGCCGCGCGGGTTGACGGGGGTGCCGTCCTCGTAGACGCCGAAGTGCAGGTGGCAGCCGGTCGAGTAGCCGGTGGTGCCCGAGTAGCCGATGAGCTGGCCGCGGTTCACCGAGCCGCCGAACTTCACGATGCTCGTCAGGTGGTTGTACGTCGTGACGAGGTCGACGCCGCGGTGGATGCCGTGGTCGATGACGACCTGGTTGCCCCAGCCACTGGCCCGCCAGCCGGCGCGGATGATGTCGCCCGGCGCCGCGGCGTACACGGGCGTGCCGCACGCGATGCCCCAGTCGAGGCCGTCATGGAGCATCCACTTGTGCAGCACCGGGTGCCAGCGCATCCCGAAACCGGACGTCGTCGGGCCGTTGGCCGGGTAGGACAGGTAGTTCGACGGCGTCGAGTCGCCGCTGCTGACGGGCGGCGGCACCTTCGGCACGTAGTGCTGGCCGCGCTTCTTGGCGGCGGCGGCCTTGGCCCGCTCGGCGCGGATCTTGGCGGCCCGCTCGGCCCGCAGCTTGGCCAGGCGCTTGGCCTCGCGGATCTTGGCCTGACGGGCACGCTCGACGAGGATCGCCTGCAGCCGGGCCGACTCGGCCCTGGCCGCCGCGAGGTCGGCCGCCTCGTTGGCCTTCTGGTCCTTGAGGTCGGCGGCGTAGGCCACCTGCTTCTGCTTGAGCGAGTCGAGGGAGGCCTTGGCGGCGGCTGCGTTCTGGGACGCGGTCACCGCGTTGTTCTTGGCGACGACGGCCTGGTTGCGGGCCTGGCTCGCGGCCGCGGACGCGGACTCCGCGTTGCGCAGCGCCGCCTCGGCCTGGCGCTTGAGGTCGGCGATCTCGTCGCGGACCGACGTGAGGTAGGCCTGCGTCGAGGTGTTGTCGGCCGTCATCGCCGCCAGCGCGTCGATGGTGTCGCTGGCCACGTTCGAGGCGGTGTCGGCCATGACGAGCTTGTCGGCGAAGTCCTGCGGCGAGGTGGCCCCGAAGACGAGCCCGAGCTGGGACTGCTGGTCCGAGCCCTGGAAGACCTCCGCCGCGTAGGCGTCGAGGGCGTCCTGGCTCGTCGTCAGCTGGGTCGAGCTCTTCGTCAGCCGCTCGGCGGCACGCGACTCGTTGGCCTTGGCGACGGCGAGCTTCTGGGCGACCACCTCGTTGTGGGCGCGGGCGGCGGCCTCGGCGGCGATGGCGCGCTGCTCGGTGGCCTCGGCCACCTGCTGCGCCGTGACCGCACGCGCCTGGGCGGCGAGGGCCGAGGACACCCGCTGCTGCGCGACCGGCAGCGCGGCGTTGGTGCGCTGGAGGTTGACGTAGGCGCCGGCGAGCTTGGCGTTCGTGCCCTCGAGCTGCTGACCGAGGTTGGCGATCTTCTGGTCGTTGCGCTTCTTCTGGTCGCTGACCGAGTCGGCCCGCGCGACGAGCGCGCTGCCGAGGGACACCGAGCAGGCGACGACGAGCCCCGCGGCCGTCAGCTTGGTCGCGGCAGGCACCGTCTCGTAACGCCTCCTGAGCCACATAGGTTTCATTGGTACCACAGGCCTCGGGAGATGGGGAGAGTTCAGGGCAAAACGCACAGGCGGCGCCTGACGCGGCTCAGACCCGCAGGTACCGGCGCAGGGTGACCCAGGAGGTGACCGTCGACAGGGCGATGACACCGACGACGATGAACGGGGCGACGTAGAACACGTCGGCCACCCCGACGAACGCGGTGTCGGTGAGCGTCGTCGAGAGGAACCCGACGACGCCGTAGCGCACCGTCGCCCAGAGCATCCCCATCGCGAGGACCGCGCCGAAGACGCTCGCGAGCACCGTCTCCATGACGAACGGGAACCGGATAGTGAAGTTCGAGGCGCCGACGAGCCGCATGATGCCGGTCTCGCGGCGGCGGCTGAAGGCGGTCTGGCGGATCGTCGTCGAGATGAGCATGACGGCCGCGAGCACCATGAGCGAGGACAGCGCGATCGCCGCCCACGAGACGGTGTTCATGAAGGTGAAGAACTTCTCGAGCAGCTTCTTCTGGTCCTGCACATCGGCGACACCGGGCATGCCCTTGATCGAGCTCGCGACGACGTCGAACTTCGCCGTGTCGTTGAGGTTGACGCGGTAGGAGTCGGCGAAGTACGACTCCCCCGCACGGGCGAGCGGCGAGTTCTTGTACGTGTCCTTGAAGCGCTGGAACGCCTCGTCGCGCGACTCGTAGAAGACCTCCTTGACCGTCGGCTTGAGCGCCTCGAGCTCGGCCTTGACCGCCTGGCGCTGGGCGTCGGTCGTCGCCTCGCCCGCGCAGTTGGTGTAGCGGGTCTTCTCGGCGCAGAGCAGGACGGTGACCTGGACCCGGTCGTACCAGTAGTCCTTCATGGTGTCGACCTGGCGCTGGCCCATCAGGCCGAGGCCGAGCAGGTACATCGAGATCATCGTGACGATGACGACCGACACCGCCATCGACAGGTTGCGCCGCAGCCCGTTGGCGATCTCACCGAGCAGGAACTGGATCCTCATGGTCGGCCTCGCTCAGCGCTCGCTCGTGTGGACGGCCTTCTGCCGCCTGAACATTCCGCCACGAGGACGCGGCGCGTCGGCGTCACGGCCGATCGGCGGCAGGCCGCCGTCGCCGGTCTCGTCGTCCGTGTCGGCCGTGTCGTCGTAGGCATCCGGGTCGGCGTCGTCCCAGCCGTCCGCGACGTCGGGCGCCGTCAGCGCCGACGCGGCCGCCTGCCGGGCGCGGGAGCTCTCGTCGAGCCGGACGCGCGGCATGCTGCCGGTCGTGTAGTCGCTGGCCTCGATGTCGCTGACGAGGACGCCGTCCTTGAGCCGGATGACGCGCTTGCGCATGGCATCGACGGTGACGGTGTCGTGGGTGGCCATGACGACCGTCGTGCCGACGCGGTTGATCCGGTCGAGCAGCTGGACGATGCCGAGGCTGGTGTCGGGGTCGAGGTTGCCGGTGGGCTCGTCGGCCAGCAGGATCGCCGGCCGGTTGACGAACGCGCGGGCGATGGCGACGCGCTGCTGCTCGCCACCGGAGAGCTGGTGCGGCAACCGCTTCTCCATGCCGGACAGGCCGACGAGGTCGAGGGTCTCCGGGACGATCTGGCGGATGCGGGACCGGCCGGCGCCGAGGACCTGCAGCGCGTAGGCGACGTTCTGGAACACCGTCTTGTTCGGCAGGAGACGGAAGTCCTGGAAGACGCAGCCGATCTCACGGCGCAGCGCCGGCACCTTGCGGTCGGGCAGCCGGTCGAGCTCGCGGCCGGCCACGAGGATGCGGCCCGCGGTCGGGTCCTGCTCCTTCATGACCATCTGCATCATCGTGGACTTGCCCGAGCCGGACTGGCCCACGACGAAGACGAACTCGCCGCGCTGCACCTCGAGGCTGACGGCGTCGAGGGCCGGACGCGTGGTCCGCGGGTAGGTCTTCGTGACGTTCTCGAAGAGGATCATCGGTCGGGCCTCGGCTCCTGCGGGACTGCGGCTGGGCGGTGACCTCCGCCACCGCAGTGCGCGCCTCGGTCGAGCGCGGGCAGCACGGCAGGCTGGGCCGACTCCGAGGCTACGGGCGAAAGGGCCCCAAACCCGGGCACCCCGACGTCGCCGGGCGTGGCGCGTCGGTGCTGGGCCACGGCGTCCGCAACGGCTCGTCAGCAGACGAGCGAGCTGAGCCCCTGGGCGGACTCGCCACCCGAACGGGCCAGCTTGCCCCACCCCTGGGTGCACAGGGCGACCGTGCGCACCGGCGTCGAGTACGTGGTGCGGACGCGGTTGCCGCCGGTGACGAAGCCGCGGGTCTCGGGCTCGCCGCGGACCGCGACGCCGACCATCGCCCGGTAGGCGAAGCCACGGGCGTGGTACTGCTCCCAGACGTAGACCGACGCGAAGTTCATCCACGCCGAGCCTCGCGAGTCGGTGCACCAGCCCTTGTACTGGCGCACCGTGAAGGCCGACATGCCGAGGTCGGGGACGATCGTCTTCGTGCCGAGCTCGGAGACCGAGGAGCAGGGCACGCCGGCGGCGACGAGTCCCGACGAGGCCTGCGAGGCCTGCGCGGTCGACGAGGCGGCCGTCGCTGACGGGGACAGCGCCACACCGGACGCGGCCAGGGCTGCGGCGGTCAGGGCAAGGGCGAGGAGACGGCGGAGGGCGGACATGGAGGGGTCCTCTCGGTTCGGCGCACGAGCGGGCCGCCGGGACCGATCGTGTGACCCGACCCCTGCCGGCCTGCCCACATGATGCTCCGGGAGCGGGCTCCGGGCACGCCGAAATCCCTCGGACGCGGGTGAGCGCCCGCGCCGGGAGACGCCGCGTCAGGCGTCGGCGCCGGCCTTCTTCTGGGCGATCTGCCAGCGGATGCCGGCCTCGATGAAGGCGTCGATGTCGCCGTCGAAGACGGCCGTCGGGTTGCCGGTCTCCTGCTCGGTCCGCAGGTCCTTGACCATCTGGTACGGGTTGAGGACGTAGGAGCGCATCTGGTCGCCCCAGCTCGCCTTGACGTCGCCGGCCATCTCCTTCTTGACCGCGGCCTCCTCGGCCTTGCGCTGCAGGAGCAGGCGCGACTGGAGCACGCGCAGGGCGGCGGCGCGGTTCTGGATCTGGCTCTTCTCGTTCTGCATGGACACGACGATCCCGGTGGGGATGTGCGTCATGCGCACCGCCGAGTCGGTCGTGTTGACGCTCTGGCCGCCGGGTCCGCTCGAGCGGAAGACGTCGATCTTCAGCTCGTTCTCGGGGATCTCGACCGAGTCGTCGCTCTCGATGAGCGGGATGACCTCGACCGCGGCAAAGCTCGTCTGGCGGCGGCCCTGGTTGTCAAAGGGGCTGATGCGCACGAGGCGGTGGGTGCCACCCTCGACGGACAGGTGCCCGAACGCGTACGGCACGTTGACCTCGAAGGTCGCCGACTTCAGGCCGGCCTCCTCGGCGTAGGAGGTGTCCATGACCTTCGTCGGGTAACCGTGGCGCTCCGCCCAGCGCAGGTACATGCGCATGAGCATCTCGGCGAAGTCGGCCGCGTCGACGCCACCGGCGCCGGCGCGGATCGTCACGACGGCCTCGCGCTCGTCGTACTCGCCGGACAGCAGGGTGCGCACCTCGAGCTCGCCGACGTCCTTCCTCAGCGAGGCGAGCTCGCGCTCGGCCTCGGCGAGGGTGTCGGCGTCGCTCTCCTCCTGGCCCATCTCGACGAGGACCTCGAGGTCGTCGATGCGGCTGTCCATCCCGGTGACGCGGTCGCGCTCGGAGTTGGCCCGCGAGAGCGCGCTCGTGACCTGCTGCGCCGAGTCGGGGTCGTCCCACAGGTCGGGGGCGGCGGCCTGCTGCTCGAGCTCGGCGATCCTCGTGCCGAGCGCGTCGAGGTCGGTGACACTGCGCACGGAGTCCATCGTCGCGCGCAGGTCCTTGATCTCTTGCGTGAAGTCAACAGCCACGATCGGACAGCCTACGGCAGCAGGCGCCGTGCTCGTGCGGCACTCGCGCCCGACGGGTGACGACGGACGCGACATGCCTGCGCCCCGGTCACCGAGGAACGACCGGGGCGTATGAGCCGAAACCCTGTTCGGAGCACGGGACCGGGACCGCGAGGGGTGGGGTGTCGCGGCCCCGGCCGATGGTGGACGGGTTGCTCAGTAGACGTTCTTGGCCATCCACTTCACGTCGCTGCCCGAGGGCTGCGTCATCGCCGTGTTCGAGCTGACGGTCTCGAACATGATGCTCTTGGACGAGGTCGAGTGCGGCAGGCCGCCGCAGTGGCCGAGCTCGTGGCTGGCCGCGTGCTCGCCGAGGGACATCGAGGCCAGGACCGGCGACAGGCGCACGGTGCAGCCGGAGATGACGCCGCCGGAGACGGTGAGGTCGGCCGAGCCGATCGCGTCGCCGGAGGTGGGGTCCTGCTTGAGGACGGTGATGGTGGCCTTGGTCGGGTCGGTCGTCATCGACACCTTCCAACCGGACCTGCTCCACTCCGAGACGGCCTCGGAGACCTTGAACGTCGTGCCGGTGCCGGTGGCGTCGTAGACGAGGGCCGGCTTGAGCCAGTGGCCCCAGTACCCGGCCGTGGCCGAGGACGTCGGGCTCTTGGTGTCGGTCTTGAGCGGCTTGGCCGCGGTGGACGTGCCGGCGGTGGCGAGGGTGAGACCGACCGTCGCGAGGGCGACGACGAGGATCCGCTTCATGGACAGCTCCTGGGGGACCAGCCGCGAACGGCTGCAGGGGTGACAGAGGTGTTCAGGGCCCGCGGGGGTCTCGGGTCCCTTTGATGGTGCGCTCGGGGTTTCCTTTGATCCACGTTAGCCTCGTATGTCCCATTTGCCCCACGTTTCCGTAAAGTCCGACCGTGCGACGGTCGGCGTGGCGACGTGACGACGGCCCGGCATCCTGCTTGGATGCCGGGCCGTCGGTCTGGTCGAGGGGGTCAGCAGTAGCGCGACCCGCTGCCCGTCGAGGTCCACGCGCACGTGTCGACGAGGCTGCCCGCCGCGTTGCGCAGGTAGGCGGTGTCGCCGGTGTTGTTCCAGACGTACGAGCTGAGGTTGTAGTAGCGGTTCGTCGCCGTGGCCGTGCCCTTGCCGGTACGGATCGTCACCGTCGCACCGGCCTTGAGGGTGAAGGCCGGGAAGCGGTAGGTGTACCCGGTCTTGTCGCGCAGCGTCCAGCCGGTGAGGACGCGGTTGCTGCGGGTCGTGTTCTTCAGGACGACGTACTCGGCGTTGAGGCTCGTGTTGCTGCGGTTGTCGGTGCCCGGAGAGTCGTACTGGACCTTGTAGATCATGACGGCCGGGAGGGCCTGGGCCTCGGTGGCGGCGGTGATCGGCCCGAGCAGGCCGATGGCGATGCCGGCCGCTGCAGCGGCGGCGGTGGTGCGGGTGCTCACGGTTGCGTTCCTCATTCGTCGACGCGCGGCACAGCGGGCCGCGCTGGGGTTCGCGTCGACCGGGTGGGGGGGCGACGCCTCGAGGAGGCTAGGCCCGACTGCGTTGTGCGCGTGGCGTTTTGGGGAAGATTTGCAGGTTCTCGCGCTCCGCGCTGGTCAGCCGAGGCGGGCGCGGGCGCTCGAGGTGACGGTGATGGTGACGCTGCCGCCGAGCTGCTCGAGCACCCATCCGCTCATCGGGAGCGTCGCCTTGCCCTGGAGGGTCACGACCGCCGTCGAGCCGTCGGGGGTGCCGGTGCGCGGGACGAGCCGCCAGCCGGTGATGCCGTTGGGCAACGGGGTGCGCCCGAGGTGCGCGCCGGCCGCGGCCTGCACCGACGCGTCGGTGAGCGCGAGGTGGTCGGGCACGCCGTCGCGGTAGGCCGACCCCTCGTCGATGGCGTCGGCGGCGTCGAGCGCGGCGGCGTCGGCGGTGTCGAGCAGGCGCATCCGGGCCAGCTGGGCCGCCGTGACGTCGACGGCGCCGAGGATGAGGACGACGACGATGACGAACAGGCCGAGGATGAGCACACTGATCTGGCCGCGGTCACGGCCCGGGCCGTGGAGCAGCCGGCGCAGCCGCCCGATGCGGCTCGAGACGACGTTCATCGGGCGACGAACCGGTCGACGGACGCCACGTGGGTCGAGGAGACGGAGACCGACGAGGGCACGTGCTCGGCGATGAAGTCGGGCACAAGAGGCAGCTGGACCTCGATGCGCACGTCGGAGCGGACGACGCCCTCCGGCCGGAGGCAGGGCGAGCCGTCGCACGTCATGGTGACCGTCGCGTCCTGGTCGAAACCGAAGTCGCCGAAGGCCAGCCGTGCCGCAGCCTGCGCCCGGGCGTGGCCGTCGGCGTCGGTGCCGGCGGTGACGAAGGCGCGGCCGGCCTCACGACCGGCGAGCGAGGCCGAGAACGAGGCTGCCTGGAGGCGGGCCATCGTCAGCACGAGGTAGAGCAGCGGCAGCAGCATGAGGATGCCGAGGAAGATGAACTCGATGACGGCCCGGCCGTCGTCGCGCCGGGCCAGCAGGCGGGCCAAGCGCGCCCTGCGGGCCCGCAGCGAGCGGAGGCAGCCGGTCATCGCCGCGCCCCCTGCGTCGAGGCGGGAGCCGCTCCGGCTGATCCGTCCGGCGACACCTGCTCCTCGCTGAAGGCACGACCGCGCACGGTCAGTGCCTCCGAGGGCCCGAGCGGGCCGACGACCGGCAGCGGTGCCTCCACCGTGATCTCGACGACGCGGACGCCGTCGGGCATCGTGCGCTCGGCCACCCCGACCTGCTGGGCGAACCGCGCGCTGAGCGAGGACGTGATGAGCGCCTGCGTCCGGGTGACCCCGTCGGCCGGGTCGGCGTCCGCACGAGCCGCGTAGCGGGCGCCCTCCGACGCCGCGGAGATGAGCGTGTTGCGGACGTAGAGGGCCAGGCCGATCTGGAAGACGCCGAGGGCGACGAAGAGCAGCAGCCCAGCCACCATGACGAACTCGGCGATGGCCGAGCCGCGCTCGGGTTCGGCCCGCAGCCGGCGCAGGACGCGTGCCGCCGGGGTCACGGTCCTTTGACGTTGCTGATGGCGTCGCTGAACAGCTGTCCGAGCTGGGGGCCGGCGATGGCCCACAGGGCGGTGACGAGGCCGGCGGTCATGATGGTGATGAGGACCCAGCCGGGCACGTCGCCCCGGTCACGGGACCCGCCGAGGCGCCGAACGAGCGCCTCGATGGTCGCAGCCTGCAGGCGCGCCCGGTGGTTCGTCAGCGTGGTCATCTGTCTTTCCCCTGTCTGGTCGGTTCACGGTCGTGGAGGGTGCCGGGTGCGGCGCGGTGCGTCAGACCCGGAAGTGCAGGAAGCTCAGGCCCGGGTAGAGGGCGAAGAGCACGGTGACGGGCAGGATGAGGAAGACGACGGGGACCATCATGAGGATCTCCCGGCGCCCACCCTGCTCCATCAGGGTGCGGCGGCCCGCCTCGCGCACGTCCTGGGCCTGGGCCCGGAGCACTTCGGCCAGCGGAGTACCGCGCTCGACGGCGACGACGATCCCGTCGACGAACCGGCTCAGGCTCATCAGGCCGGTGCGGTCGGCCAGGCCGCGCAGCGCCGTGGGCAGGTTGGCGCCTGCCCGGGCGTCGGCGAGGCAGCGACGCAGCTCGTCGGACAGCTCGCCCTGGGAGAGGCGGCAGACGCGCTCGAGAGCGCCGACGGCCCCCTCCCCCGCGCTCACCGCGAGGGCGAGCAGCTCTGCGACCGTGGGGAACTCGGTGAGCATGCGCGCTTCACGGCGGGACGCGGCGCGTGACAGCATCCAGTCGCGCCCGATGAGACCGCCGAAGACCCCGCACACGACGAGCCCGACGAGGGCGACGACGGGGAACCGCTGCTGCGCCACCGCGACGAGCCCGGTGAGGACGAGCCCCACGAGGCCGCCGAGGGTGCCCCACAGCACCTGCTCGGCCCGGAACCGGTCGACGTCGGCAGCGACCCCGGCCCGCAGCTGGCGCCGCACCACGGACGGTGACCCGCCGAGGACCGACCCGACGAGGCGACCCAGCCGCCCGACGTACGGCGCGAGGAGCTCGCCGAACCCGAACGGGCCGCGCGGGGCCGCCGGACGGCTCAGCAGCGTCGAAGGTCGGGGGGCGTCGCGCAGGTAGGGCTCGAGGCGCTCGTCGAGGCCGGGACGGCGGCTGGCGGGCAGGCCCGCGACGACGAGGGTGAAGCCGGCCAGCAGGAGGACCCCGACGACCGCGCCGGTCCACGACCAGCCGGCGTCGAGCACCGCGCCCAGCCCCGACGCCGCGGCCCTCATCGCAGCACCCGCTCTTCCTCGGGCAGGCGCCCGACCCAGACCATCGCGCGGTAGGCGACGACGCACAGCGCGGCCCCGACGGCCAGGACGACCCAGCCCACCGGCGACGCGTACGCCGCGAGCGAGCGACCGTTGAGGGCGAGCATCGCGAGGACGATCCACGGCGCCGCGACCGCGAGACGTGCCGCGTTGACGGTCCAGCTCTGGCGCGTCTCGAGCTCGGCGCGGGTGCGGGCGTCCTCGCGCAGGAAGGAGGAGAGCGTCCGCAGCAGCTTGCCGAGGTCGCTGCCACCCACCTCGCGCGCGATGCGCAGCGACTCGACGAGACGATCGGCGACGGGATCGCTGAGACGTTCCTTGAGCCGGTCGAGCGAATCGTGGAAGCGGCCCGTGGTGCGGTAGTCCTCGGCGAAGGCGGTGAAGGCCGGGCGCAGCTCTTCCGGTCCACGGGTGGACAGCTGGGCCAGCGCCTCGGGCAGCGCGAGGCCCGCCCGCACGCCGGACGTGACGTTGTCGACGACGTCGGGCCACAGGTCGCGCAGCTTGCTGCGGCGCGAGCGGGCGCGCATACGCACCAAGGAGATCGGCGCCGCAGCGGCCATGAGGGAGAAGCACAGCGAGATCGGGGCGACACGGGTGAGCGCGAGGACGATGGCGAAGGTCAGCAGGAAGAGCACGACCGAGCCGACGATGACGTTGTTCGGCGTGATGGAGGCGTACCCCGCCTGGTTGAGGTGGTCGCGCAGCTCGACGACGAAGCCCGAGCGGCGGGGGCCGGACTCGGGTGCCGGGGCCTGCGGCCAGAACGACCAGTAGACGAAGAAGACTCCTGCACCGAGGAGCAGCCCGATGACGAGCGGCGAGGTCACGACGCCTCCTGGGCCAGCAGCGCGGCGACGTCGTAGCCGGCCCGCTCGAAGGCCTCGTGGTGCGGTGGGAAGCCGTCGCCACGCACGAGGCGACCGTCCCGCGTCGTGAACAGGTCGGCGATCTCGATGACGTCGCCCTCGGCACGACCGGGAACGGCGACGATCTCTCGCACCCGGCGGACGCCGTCGCGCTCGAGGGCGACGTGGACGACAAGGTCGACGGCGGCCGCCACCGTCGGCACGACGAAGCGGCTCGACACGTTCTCACCGGCGAGCAGGGGCAGGGTGCACATCTTCGTCACGGCCTCGCGGGCGCTGTTGGCGTGCAGGGTGCACATGCCGGGGACGCCGCTGTTGAGGGCGATGAGCAGGTCGAGGCTCTCCTCCTGGCGCACCTCACCGACGATGATCCGCGACGGCCGCATGCGCAGGGCCTCCTTGACGAGCCGGCGCAGCGGCACCTCTCCGGTGCCCTCGAGGCTCGGCTGGCGACACTGCATCGAGGCGACGTCACGCAGCGGGATCTTCAGCTCGAAGTTCGATAACTACACTAGTGGCGTGAGCGGGATGAGAGCGGTCGTATACGTACGCATCAGCAGCGACCCCAACGGCAAGGGGCTGGGAGTGGCAAGGCAGGAGAAGGCCTGTCGGGAGCGTGCGGCGAGCCTAGGGTGGGACGTCGTTGCCGTGTATACAGACAACGACGTGTCGGCCTCGACGGGCAAGCGCCGGCCGGCATACGAAGCCATGTTGGCGGACCTCGAGACCGGTGTCGCCCAGGCGGTCATCGTGTGGGATCTTGACCGACTCACTCGCCGCCCGATCGAGATCGAGCACTTCATCGACCTCGCCGACCGCAAGAAGATCGCCCTCGCCTCCATCGGCGGAGATGTTGATCTCAGCACTGACAACGGCCGCATGTTCGCGCGGATCAAGGGCGCCGTGGCTCGTGCCGAGGTTGAACGCAAGAGTGCACGTCAGCGCGCCGCCAACGACCAGCGTGCCGAACGCGGAGACCCGTTCACGGGTCGGCGACCATTCGGGTACCGCGATGGCGGCCGGACTGTCGACGAGGCGGAGGCCCAGGAGTTCCGGACAGCCGTCCAAGATCTACTCTCGGGCCGCTCACTGCGCGCGATCGTCCGAGGCATGAACGATCGAGGCGCTGTCACCACGGCCGGCAACCCGTGGCGGACGACGGAGCTGCGGCGGCTGCTGCTCAACCCCCGGCACGCGGGGCTACGAGTGCACCGAGGCGAGATCTTTGGAGAAGGCAACTGGCCCCCGATCATCGACGTGGACACACATCGTGCGGTAGTTGCCATGCTCAGGGATCCCTCAAGGCACCGAGCGGGGAGGCCGCGCCGCTACCTGCTCACCGGCGTCGCGAGATGCGGCACCTGCGGAGGCCGCATCTACGGCGTTACCGAGCCGCGAGGACCTCTGTACTACTGCGAGACCCGACGGCACGTCGCCCGCCGGGCCGAGGAGATCGACGACTGGGTGGCGCTTGCAGTCATCGAACGGCTCACACGTTCCGACGCGCGGACGCTCTTCGCTCCGCCCGATGGAGGTTCAGAGGCTGAGGAGCTCCGGCGCCACGAGCACGAGCTTCGGACTCGGCTCGATGGACTCGCAGCAGCGTTCGCCGACGGCGCGATCGACGCACGACAGTTGAAGGAAGGTAGCGCCCGCCTGCGCCCTCGTCTCGAGGCAGCCGCGGCACGCCTCGCGAGCCTCACGACCGTGCCGGTCCTCGCGCCCTTGGTGGGAGCCGTTGACGTGGAGCATGCGTGGGACGGGCTGGAGGTCGACCAGCAGCGCGCAGTGATCGAGGCGTTGCTCCACGTCACGATCCGTTCGGCCGGACGTGGGTGTCGCAGCTTCCGACCTGACAGCGTGGAGTTGAACTGGAGGCACCAGGAGCCTCCCCCTCCAATCGGGGCCGCACCAGGCCAGGGGCTCGGAGATCGTCATGAGTGACTGGTGGAACGGCGTTCCCGTTCACGAGCGTGGCATCGAGATCGCCGCAGACCAGAAGGCTCACAGTGGTCGCTACCGTCTCCTGGCGAAGTTGCCCTGTTTGAACTGCGAGGCCGAGGCTCGTCGGACGCGGACCATCCTGGCGCAGTACGCGGGCCCAGGAGGAACGAAGTGGCTGTGGACGCCCGGCTACAAGGGGTTGGTCAACCATTCAGAATCGGTCCGCCCGCTGACGGATCCGATTCGTGCTGAACGGATCCCGCCGCGCGCATGGTCCTACCAGGCTGGTCTGTTCCGGATCGCGGTGTGCGAGGTGTGCAAGCACGGACAGCCGTTTGAGGTCACGGCCGAGGGCATCAACCTCAACTTCGAGCCGGCTCCAGGGTCGTGGGGACGCGTCGCCGAGGGATGAGCCGTCGCTGCGATATAGTCGTCGCACAACGCAAGAGCACCTGTGCGGGATCGCCAAAATCCGCTCGCAGAACTTGGAAGCTGCGGGACACGCCTCGGAAAGAGGGTGCCCCGTCATGGCCGCACACAGTCCAGTTCGCCGCTCGGCCTCGTCGCGCGTCTCCGCGCTGTCCCGCTCCCGATCAGCGGACGACCCCTCGCTGCAGGACGCTCGCCGTCATCTCCGGTTCGTCGGCCTCGAGGAGCACATCCAACGCGTTGTAGATGCAGCGCCGCCGCTCACAGCTGAGCAGGTCGAGGAACTTGCCGCCATCCTGCGGGGGGCGAAGAAGCGATGAGCACAGACGAACGGCGCCGGGTCGGGGCGCCATCCGAGTCTCCCGTGCAGGTGACTGACTCCAGTGTAGAAGCCGGACCCGTTCATGTCAGCGATGGTCGCCGCGTCGCGGTGGATCCCGACGCGGTCCGGAACTGGGTGCGGCGCGTCTACGACGGCCTGCCCGGTGTCCTGTGCGTGCATCACGCCGATCGCGCTGGGAAGTTCGACGGTGGTGGGGGCGCCTGCGCGACCGAGCTGGAGCTGCTCGAGCGCGTCACTCACCTTGACCGTGCGGGCGCCCAGTCGATATACCTGCGGACGTCCACACTCGCAGTTCCGCCCGCGCCCGGCAACCGAGGGTCCGCTGCAGACTCCCTCGCGCTGCCCGGGCTCTGGGCGGACGTGGACTTCGGGAGCCTGGGCCACGCGCACGACCCGGCGATGCACGGGGGGCTCACCCTGCCGCCAGACGCAGACGAGGCCCGGCGCATGGTCGAGGTCTCCGGTCTCCCCGAACCCACCCTCTGGGTGAACTCGGGAGGTGGGCTCTATCCGTGGTGGCTCTTCGATGAGCCGGTGGCGCTTGATGCCGACACCCGCCCCAGGGTGGACAGGCTCTCGCGCGATCTCCAGTTCGTTCTGGGCCGATCCGCTGCCGAGCTCGGATACCACTACGGCACGGGCGTGGGCGACCTCGCTCGTGTCCTACGACTGCCTGGGACGATCAACCGCAAGGCCGGAGAGGAACGCCCCTGCTTCGTCGCCGACGACACCGGGCCGCAGTACCACCTGACTGAAGTCCAAGCGGCCGTCTCCGATCTGGCCCCAGCGCGGTCCGGAACGGCCGGTGCCTCGGTGTCGTTGACGCCCCGACCGACTTCTGCTCGCATCTTGGGGGAAGCCGGGCCGTTCGACGCTCTGGCCGAGCGGTGCAGCTTCGAGGACATCCTTTTAGGTGCAGGGTGGAGCGCCTGCACCAACAAGCACTCATCCTTGGTATCGGCCTGCTTCACGCGCCCGGGGGACGGTGTGACGAACCCGTGCTCGGCGCACGTCCTGGTCGCGTGTCCCGAGGTACTGATCGTCTGGTCGGAAGCAGCCGCTCTGCCGTCCGGCGCCGGTCAGCGGCTGACGAAGGGGCGGCTCTTCGCCCATCTCTGGCACGGCGGCGATGAGTCGGCTGCCGCTCGCGACCTTGCCGCGGCGCTGCGGGGAGGTCCTTGCACGCCGGCTGCACAGGCGCTGCTGACAGCAGCATCGCAAGACCGTGCTTCCACGCGAAAAGCCCTCGCGTGCAAGGACGCTGCGCCAACCGCCACCCGCGCTGACGACTACTTCGACAGGCACGATGGCCTGCGAGTAGCCAGTCTTGCCACGGACGTCGCGGCCGAGGCCGGACCCTTCGCACTCGGTCCAGGAGACACCCTCTGGACCTATCGAGACGGCGTCTACGTTGACGAGGGTGACACCGCCGTACGGTCATCTGTGGTGGGGCTGTGCGGGGAACGGTTTCGTGACTCCCACCTGCGCAACGTCACCCACGTCCTCAAGGCCCAACACACCCACGTCCGGCTTCCGTCGGGCACCGAGGTGCCCCCGGACACCTTCCTCAACCTGCCCAACGGGCTACTCGACTGGCGCCAAGGCCTGCTGAGAAGGCATGACCCACGGGTGCCGTCGGTGCACCGGATCCCGACAGACTGGCGCCCGGAAGCGAGGTGTCCGGCGACGGACCGGTTCCTCCGCAGTCTCTTCGGTGATGACGAGCAGGTGCTTGCATTCGTCGACGAGGTCGTCGCGGCCGTCCTCTACGCAGGACACCCGTTCCACCAGCGGGCCATCATGCTGCTCGGGCGAGGGAAGAACGGCAAGGGCGCCCTTCTGACATGGCTGCGCTCGCTCGTCGGGGACGCCAACGTCGCGGAGGTCAAGCCGCAAGCCCTCGACGCCAACAGGTTTGCGTCCGCACAGCTCTACGGCAAGCTGGCGAACCTCGCCGGCGACGTAGCCCCCACCGCATTCACCAACGCCGAGCGGTTCAAGGAGATCACCGCCGGCGACATCATCGACGCGGAGCGCAAGTACGGGCAACCGTTCTCGTTCCACCCCGTCGCGACGTTGATCGCCAGCTTCAACGAGATGCCGGCGACGGCCGACCGGTCCGAAGGGTTCTTCCGGCGCTGGCTCGTGCTGGAGTTCCCGCACCGGTTCGTCGACGAGTCGGAGGCTACCGGCGCAGAGGACGAGCGGATCCGCGACGCCACGGTGACCGCTCGGGTGACCACGCCGCAAGAGCGGTCGGGATACCTCAACCGGGCCGTTGCCGGACTCCGACGACTGCACGAGAGAGGTGACTTCCTTCCTCCTCCCAGTGTGACCCGGGCCACCGAGCGGTTCCGCGAGCACGCCGATCCGGTGGTCTCCTTCCTCACGGAGGCATACTCGGCCGACCGTGACGGGTTCACGCTGCGGTCTCAACTCAAGCGCGAATACGACTGGTACTGCGAACAAAACGGCACCAAGCCACTCTCCGCGGGCAAGCTCTACGAGCACCTGCCTCACGCCGCCGCCGCAGCCCTTGGGAGCTCGATCCACCCCCACAAGCGAGGTGGCGAGCGCGGCTTCCTGGGCCTACAACGGCGCACGGACGAGTAGGAGCAGTCGGGATCGCCGTCGGGTTGCGATGCGCGAGCGACTCAACGGCCCTACAACCCAGAAAGGAGTCTCGGCCGGCCCGTCGCCCTCAACGACGGGGCCGGTCAGGTCGGGCCGGTGCCTGCGTCGCCGGGTTACGCCCATCGCCCGGCAGTGCAGAGTGGGCGACATGGCTCTCGTGTCGCTGCAGGCACCGGTCGCGCTGGCGCGGCCCGTCGATGACCTCACCCCCTCCGGCGTCAAGGACCTGGTGTGGGAGCCGAAGTGGGACGGCTACCGTGCGCTCGTCGGCGGCGGAAGGATCTTCTCCCGCAACGGCACCAACCTCACGCCCCTGTTCCCTGACCTCACCCCTGCGCTGACCTCGAGGCTGCCGGCTGACCTCGTGCTCGACGGAGAGCTCATCGCGTGGGACCCGGCCGCCGGCCGGCTCGACTTCCAGGGCCTGCAGGCCCGGATGACCGCCGGCCGTCGCATCCGAACGGTCGCCGCGCGACGCCCCGCTCAGCTCGTTGTCTTCGACGTGCTCGCAGCCGGCACGGAAGACCTGCGCGGCCGCCCGCTGCGAGAACGTCGGGCTGTCCTCGAGCAGGCCCTGGCCGGCATCGCCTCCCCCATGGTGCTGTGCCAGCAGACCGACGACGTGGCCCTGGCCCGCGAGTGGTTCCAGACACTCACGGCAGGCGGCATCGAAGGCCTTGTCATCAAGGACGCCGGCGGCACCTACCCCACCGCGCCCGGTCAACGGGTGTGGTGGAAGGTCAAAGCCAAGCAGACGCTCGACATGCTTGCGATCGGGTTCACAGGCGACCAGGCAGCTCCGACCTCGCTGGTGCTCGCCTTCCCTGGTGACGTCGACGAGGACGGCCACCCGGTCACGGCCGGCTCCACCACATCGCTGCCCAAGGCCGTCGGCCGATCCCTGTCGCCCTTGCTGCATCCGACCGGTGACACGTTCGAGCGCACCTTCGCCTGGGGCTCAGCGTCGCCCACGCAGGTGACGGTCGTGGCGCCGTTCGTCGTCGAGGTTGAGGCCGATGCCTCGGCGGCCGCTGGGGTGCTGCGCCATGCCGCGCGGCTGCATCGTGCAAGACCCGACCTGGACCCGGCAGAAGCCACCTGACGGAGGGGTTTCCCGTTCGCTCCGTGACGTCGCCCGTAAGGCGCGCTGGCGGCGCCCTCAACCCCACTCTGAGGGCGCCGCCACGGCCACCACCCCACCCGATGACCACCGCCCCACCCGGCCGGGCGGTGTCGGCCTGCTGCTCAGCGAGTTGCGCGGAACCCACCCGTCACTTCGGCCGGGATGGTCGGACGTCGTCCGACGAGCGGCCGGCGGACATCGGGTTCACGGGCTGGGAACCCCGACGACCCTGCGCATCATGGCGTCGTAGGTGCGGTCGGGCAGGAGGGCATGCGCGGTGATCATGGGCTTGGCGCCGAAGCCGACGGCGTAGCGGGTGCGGGGGCGGCGGGCTGTGACGGCGCGACGGATGGTGCGCCCGATGAGTTCGGGCGGGGAGGAGCGTCGGGCGTTGGACTCCGAGTCGAGGGAGTCGGCCACGGCGTTGCCCTGGTTGGCGTAGGGGCCGGTGCCGGAGACGGAGCGGACCTTGTCGGCGGCGATGGCGCTCCATTCCGTGCGGATGCCGCCGGGCTCGATGACGACGACGTCGATGCCGAAGGGTGCGACCTCCATGCGGAGGCAGTCGCTGATCGCCTCGAGGGCGAACTTCGTGGCGTGGTACCAGCCGCCTAGGGGCGTGGTGATCTTGCCGCCCATCGAGGTGACGTTGACGATAGTGCCCGAGTGCTGGGCGCGCATGTGCGGCAGGGCGAGCTGGGTGAGCCGGACGGCGCCGAAGACGTTGACCTCCATCTGGGCCCGGGCCTCGTCCATCGGGACGTCCTCGATCGCCCCGTACGAGCCGTACCCGGCGTTGTTCACGAGGACGTCGAGGCGGCCCTGCTCGGCGATGACCTGGTCGACGGCCGCCTGCATAGAGGCATCGTCGGTGACGTCCAGGGCCAGGGCATGGATGCCGATCTCGGTGAGCGGGTGCATCCGCTCGACGCGGCGGGCGGCCGCGTAGACGGTCAGGCCGGCCGCGGCGAGCTCACGGGCGGTGGCCTCGCCGATTCCCGACGAGGCTCCGGTGACGAGGGCGACTCGGGTGGTCATGTTGCGCTCCTGTCCGCGGTGATCGCGTTTCTGGGGTGATCGCGTTGCCTTCGACGGTAGGGCGCGTCCAGCTCTGGGTGGATGCCGATCACGCCACGCCACCTGCAGCTCGCGCCACATGCCGCATGCCGGGACCCCGCCGCACTCATCGTGGCTTGCGGCGCGATGCGCGAGTTCCACGGCGTCATCTGCAGGTGCATCGCCGGCTCGCGGTCCTACGGTGCTGTCATGACGGCCACGCGGTTCTCCCTCGACCCGGGGTTCAAGGTCTTCGTCAGCGACCTGCGCATCTCGTGGCATCGGGTCCTACGGCGCGCCGGCCTGCCGGACGCGACCGCAGGGCGATCCGCCGCACTGCTCACGCCTGCCGAGTACTTCGCGCTGTGGTCCGCCCTGGAGGCCGAGGCCGGCGACCGGGACCTGGCCGTCGACGTCGGCCGGGCGATCTCGCCCGAGGCGTTCAGCCCACCGATCCTCGCGGCCCTGGCCAGTCCGGACCTGGCCGTCGCCGCCAACCGGGTCGCGACCTACAAGCCGCTCGTGGGACCGCTCACCCTCGAGGTCGACCGGACCACCGACACCCTCGTCATCCGGTACGTGTGGCCGGGCGATCTGACCCCGCCGCCGCTGCTGACCATCTCCGAGCTCGTCTTCTGGGTGGCGTTGGCCCGGACCGCCACGCGCCACCACGTCCGTCCCTCGCGGGTGATGGTGCCGGATCTTCCGCGCGACGTGGCGGGCGTCGAGGCCTATCTCGGGGCGCGGGTCGACCGCGGGCGAGAGCACGCGGTGACCTTCTCAGCCATCGACGCGCGGCGCCCCTTCCTCACCGAGAACGAAATGCTGTGGAGGGTCTTGGCGCCTGACCTGCGCACGCGCCTGGCCGACCTCGACGCGAGCGCGACGGTGGCAGCGCGGGTGAGGTCCGTCCTCCACGAGACCCTGGCCGCCGGGGATCCCTCGATCGGTGCCGTGACGCACCGGCTGGCCACGAGCCCGCGGACGCTGCAGCGTCAGCTCCGGCAGGAGGGCACGACCTACCAGTCCGTCCTCGCCACCACCCGCGAGCACCTCGCCCGCCAGTACCTCGCCCGGCCCGAGCTGCGGCCCCACGACATCGCCTACCTCCTCGGCTACGACGACACGAACTCCTTCTTCCGGGCCTTCCGCTCGTGGACCGGCACCACACCCGAGGCGGCCCGGGCAGCCAAGGCAGGATCGAAAGTGGAGGGGCGCCCCAAGATCGTGGTGGCATCTGACGTCGTCCGCCATGGGGTGGCTCTGACGCTGACCAGTGTGGATGGGCTTTGATGTTTGACCTCAACTGGGTTCAGGCGGTCATGGCGGTCCTCTGGCTCGTCGGCGTGATCTGCGCAGTCACCGCTTTCGCGCGCGGACGCCGTGGCCTCGGCGGCATTTTCCTTGTTGCCGCAGCCCTGGTCGTCCCTGTCCTTGGGTCTCTGCTCGCCGTCGGCATCGTCGCCCTCAACAGCCGTTCGCATGGCGTTACGCAATAACACTCAGGCACCAGGCGCCGTCCAAAGAGGGCGCCCGGGCAGGTGCGTCGCCGGTCAACCACCGACCCGGCGGCCCAGGGGGTGTGGCAGCTTCACGACGCCGCTCGGTGCCCTGGCTGAACGTCGGTGGGGTGCCGTAGCGTCGCCGCTGCGACCAGATCGCAACATGGCCGGCCAGGCGCCCCACGCCAGCAGACGGCCGGCACGGCCCTCGCTCACCTCGTCGGTGGACGAGGGCCTTCGCTTGTCCAGCCTGTGAGGAACCGGACGAGTCAAGCCATTTTCGAGACGCAACTCTTCGATTTCGAAAGGATGGCGCGGATGCCCCCGGCAGGACCCCCATCGGCCGAGGGCATCCGACGTGCCCAGACCCCACTGGGTGCAGCGCTGCCGTCGCCCTCCCACCCCGCGACGGCAGCGCCCTTCCCAGCTGAGCTCCGGGGCGGCAGGCGACGCGACCACGCGCAAACGAAGCGAGGGAGCGCTTCGACCTCCGCCGGCTTCATGGCTTGCGGCCGACACACCTCATGCATCGGGGCGAAGGGCGTCATGACAGAGAGCGCTCCCGAGATGGCTCGGATCAGGGACGAGACGCAGGGTCGTCGACTGGCGCCATGACGGCGGCAGGCGTGAGCTCGGTGGCCGCCCAGGCGGCGAGCAGTCGCAGCCGCTCCTCGTCCGGGGAGCCGGGTTCGGTGGTGTACACGGTCATGGTGAGCCCTGGGTCCGCCGGGAGGTCCATCCCGTCGAAGGCGACGGCGAGGTCGCCGACGACGGGGTGCCGGAAGCGTTTGAGGCCGGTGCGGTGGGTGCGTACGTCGTGGTCGGCCCAGCGGCGGGCGAAGTTGTCGCTGCGGGTGCACAGCTCGCCGATGAGGTCGGTGAGCTGCTTGTCGTGGGGGCGGCGGCCGGCCTCGGCCCGCAGCAGCTGCACGGCGGTGCCCTCAGAGCTGTCGAGGTCGGGGAAGAAGTCGGCGCCGTTGGGGTCGAGGAAGTGGAAGCGGGCGATGTTCGGGGGTGCGACCGGGGTGGTCCGGGTGGGGCTGTCGAACACCGGTGAGTAGAGGGCCCGGCCGAGCAGGTTGGTCGCCAGGATGTCCAGGCGCCCGTTGCGCACGAATGCCGCGGCGCCGGTCATCGCGTCCAGGACGCGCTGCAGGGACGGGTGGATCCCGGCGGCGGCGGGCCGCTCGCGTCGGCTGCGAGCTGCGTTGGCGGCTCGGGCGAGGTCGAACAGGTAGATGCGCTCGGCTTCGGTCAGCTGCAGGGCACCGGCGACCGCGTCGAGCACGCTGTCGGACACCCCGGAGAGGTTGCCCTTCTCGAGGCGGGTGTAGTGGTCGACAGAGACGCCGGCGAGGATGGCCACCTCTTCGCGACGCAGCCCCGGCACGCGGCGCTGGCCGCCGTAGCGGCGCAGCCCGGCCTGCTCGGGCGTGATCTTGGCTCGTCGGCTGACGAGGAAGTCGCGTGCCGCTTGGCTTCTGCTGCTCACGGTCTCCACGCTACGGCGGCTCGCGGGCTCTCGAGCGGTGTGTGGGGGGTCGCGTCGTGACCCGGCAGAACGCGACCTGTTCCGTCCGCGTCGGTCCGAGTTGCATGGAGGCATGCCCGGTTCTTCCACCATCGCGCCCGCCTCACCGCCAAAGCCGCGGACCGGGTCCCGGTCCACCACCGCGCTGGTGGCCTCGACACTGGTCTTCTTCGTCATCACGCTCGATGCCGTCATCGTCAACGTGGCGCTGCCGCGGATCCGGACCGACCTCGGTGGCGGGATCGCGGGGCTGCAGTGGGTGGTGGACGGCTACACGCTGATGTTCGCCGCGCTGCTGCTGTCGTCAGGGTCGCTCGCGGACCGGGCCGGCGCCAAGAAGGCGCTGACATACGGGATGGTCCTGTTCGTCCTCGCCTCAGCAGCCTGCGGCGCGGCACCCACCCTCGGGCTCCTGGTCGCCGCGCGGTTCGTGCAGGGCGCAGCGGCCGCGGCCATGATGCCGGCCTCGATGGCGCTGCTCGGGCACGCCTTCCCGGACCCCGTGAAGCGGGCACGGGCCGTCGCGGTGTGGGCGATGGGCGGGGCCATCGCGTCCTCAGCCGGGCCGGTCCTGGGCGGTGTGCTCAGCCTGGCGAGCTGGCGACTGATCTTCCTCGTCAACGTCCCCGTCGGGGCCCTCGCCCTGCTCCTGATCGCCCGCACCGCGGCCACCAGCCGCCACCGCGCCCCGTTCGACTGGATCGGACAGATCACCGGCGTGCTCGCCATGGGAGGTCTGACATACGGCGTGATCGAGGCCGGCGACCGCGGCTTCACCGACCCGCGGGTCCTGGTCGCGCTCGGGACCGCGGTCGTGGGCATCACCGCGTTCGTCCTGAGCCAGACCCGAGTGGTGCACCCGATGGTCCCGATGGGCTTGTTCCGGGCCCGGAACGCGGCCACGCCGGTCGTCATCGGGTTCACGTTCATGGTCGGCTACTACGGCTTGCCGTTCGTGATGAGCCTCTACCTGCAGCAGGTGCGCGGCCTGTCCCCGTTGGGGACCGGGGTGGTGTTCCTGCCGATGATGTTGATCGGCTTGGTGCTCACGCCCTTCGCGCCGCGGATCGTGCAGCGCCTCGGCGGGAAGCCGGTCATCGTGGCCGGGCTCGTCTCGATGGTGCTCGGGCTGTCGGTTCTCGCGTTCATCACCGTCGGAACACCGCTGCCGGTTCTGGGCGGGGTGATGGTCCTCGTCGGCCTGGCCGGCCCGCTGGTCATGCCGCCGACCACCGCGATCCTGCTCGACAGCGCCCCTGCAGAGCGGGGCGGGGTGGCCTCAGGCGTGTTCAACACCAGCCGTCAGGTCGGCGGCGCGCTGGCCGTCGCGCTCTTCGGGGCGCTCTTGGCCCACGGCACTTTCATGTCGGGGCTGCGCGCGAGTCTCCTCACCGCCGCCGCCGTCGCCCTGCTCACTGCCGCCGCTGCAACCGCCCTCCGGCCGGTTCGCCACCACGCCGACACCAACATCCACACGCGTGGGCCCAAGGACACGGCCACGGCGGGGCCGGTCGCATGAGCGAGACAGCGCCTGAGACGGCGACCGGCAGCGTGGACCGGAGCATCACCGTCGTCTGCCTCATGACGCCTCGGCCGGAGAAGGCCGCCGCGTTGCGTGCCCCCCTCGCTGCGCTCGTGCGGCCGACCGCACTGAGGCCGGGTGGCTCGCCTACGACATCTACGAGGAACCGGACGGCTCGATCCTCCTCGTCGAGACCTGGGCGTCGCAGCAAGCGCTGGCAGCCCATCAACAGCAGCCCGCCGTCCGAACTGTCTTCGGCGACGACCTGCCTGGCCTGCTGGCCGAGCCCATGCGGGTGCACTACGGCCACCCCCTGAAGGCCGCCGCCGAGGGGTAGGCGCGCCGTCCAGACGGGGTCAGAACACCTTCACCGGCAAGACCGACCTCACCGGATCAAGCGATACAGGAGACATCATGAAGTTCACCGAGAGCGGCGGCCAGACCGCCACCGGCCCCGCGGACTGGTTCACCGGCACCGTCTACATCGACGGTGTCCGCAACCCCGACGAGCAGTCCGCCGTCGGCTGCTCCCACGTCCGGTTCACCCCCGGTGCGCGCACCGCCTGGCACCACCACCCGAAGGGCCAGACGCTCTACGTGACCGACGGCATCGGCTACGTCGCGCGCCGCGGCGACGACGGCGCCACCCAGGTCCAGGAGATTCGCCCCGGTGACGTCGTCTACATCGAGCCTGGCGAAGAGCACTGGCACGGCGCCCCACCGGACCGTTTCATGGCGCACGTCGCCATCCAGGAAGCCGACGAGTCCGGCCAGGTCGTGACCTGGCTCGAGCATGTCACAGATGCCGAGTACGGCGCCTGAGCCGGCTCACTCTCCCGACCGCAGCGTCGCGATGCGCGGCCGGACGCGGACCCACCACGAGAAGGAAACTGACCAGATGATCTTGAACGAGACGTACACGCTGTCCAACGAGGCGACCATCCCCAAGCTCGGCCTGGGAACGTGGTTCATCGACGACGACAAGGCCGCGCAGGCAGTCGTCGACGCGGTCGCGGCCGGCTACCGCAACATCGACACCGCACAGGCCTACGGCAACGAACGCGGCGTCGGCGAAGGGGTCCGGACCAGCGGCATCCCCCGCGAGGAGCTCTTCGTGTCCACCAAGCTCGCCGCTGAGATCAAGGACTACGACGACGCCGTCGCCGCGATCGACGGTTCGATCACCACTCTGGGGCTCGACCACATCGACCTGATGCTGATCCACAGCCCACAGCCGTGGAACGACTTCCGCGGCGGGGACTACGCCGAGGGCAACCGGGAAGCCTGGCGCGCGCTCGAGGACGCCTACAAGGCAGGCAAGCTCCGGTCCATCGGCGTCTCCAACTTCGAGCAGCGCGACCTCGAGAACATCCTCCAGGCCTGCACGGTGGCGCCGCACGTCAACCAGCTGCTCGTGCACGTCGGGAACACCCCGGCCGAGCTCATCTCCTACTGCCAGAGCAACGACGTCCTCGTCGAGGCCTACTCGCCGATCGCGCACGGAGAGATCCTCAAGAGCCCGGACGTGGCAGCGATCGCCGAGCGCTACTCGGTGACCGTGCCGCAGCTGTGCATCCGGTACACGATCCAGCTCGGCACCGTGTCACTGCCCAAGACCGCCAACCGCGACCACATGCGCGAGAACTCCCAAGTCGACTTCGTCATCTCCGACGAGGACATGGACGTGCTGCTCCGCATGGAGTTCCAGGACTACGGCGAGCACACCGTCTTCCCGGTCTACGGCGGAAAGTAGCCACGCTGTGAATGACCGGCCGGCGGTATATGCGGAGCATCGGTCGGTTTCCGAGTCAGGCCTGGGGAGTCTCGTCAAGCAGGGGGAAGCCGGCGAGGAGATGCTGCAGGTGCATCGCTTGGCGCGGCACGAACTCCGCGATGGTCAGTCCGACCACCTCGTAAGCGGTCGAGACGTCGGCCACGACGCGCCGGGCCTGGGCTAGGGTCAGGCCACCGCGGTCCGCGCCCAGGCCGAGCTGGACCTCGTCCGCGTCGATGGTGTCGACGTCGAAGTGGATGGCGACCTTCGTCGCGCCGGTGCCGGCCAGCCAGCGCAGCAGGCCCTCGCTGCTGGTCCGGAGGGCGTCCGGTGCGAACACCGACAGGCCCCACTCGGCCGCGACCGGCGGCAGGGTCGCGTCGGTCCAGTCGTGCATGCCGACGAGGGCCACGCGGGAGGCGTCGGTCGTGGCCGGCAGCAGCGACTGCACCTCGGCGTCACCGTGGCCGGTCAGCTCGGAGATCACCATGGCGTGGAAACCGGAGTAGGCGGTGCGTCCGGTTCCCATGTCCGGGTGGGAGTCGACCCACAGGATCGCGAGGTCCTGGCCGTAGCGGCCCAGCAGGTGGGAGAAGGGCGCGAGGCTGACGGAGCACTCCCCGCCGAGGGTGGTGACCCGGGCGGGGTCATGCTCGCGCAGGAGCGCCAACGCGGCCCGCAGCTGCTCCAGCAGAACGGCCTTGGCCTCGATGCCGTCGACCTCCTCCAGCCCGGTGTCGCCCGGGTGCACGGGAACCTCGACGGTCGGCCCGACGTGCGCCGGCAGGACGGCCTGCAGCACCGCGGTCCCCACGGCGTAGCCGCGTCGCGCGACGTCGAACGGGAACTCGGGCGCGAGCCGGCGCACGCTGTCCGAGCCGGCGCCCTGCCACTGCGGCCACAGCAAGCGCAGATGTGACCCGGACGTCGCCGGCCGGCCCTGCGCGAGGTTCGGCGCTTCGGTCTCGCTCATGTTGGCAACCTAGAACCGGCGACCCGTCTGCCACCAGCAGTCCGTCCGGCGAACCGCCTTGCCTCTGGGAACACGCGCAACGGACGGGTGATCGGCATAAAGGCGCCTTTCCAGGTCGGGGATGAGGTGCAGAGCCGTGTGGGCACACGACTTGAAGACCGTAGACGGTCAGCCCGAAAGAACCATGCGGACCCCTCGGCGCTGCTCTCCTGCGCCAGTAGCGCGTCGCCATGCCGGTCCCGCTGGTGGAGTGGGTGTCCGGCGTCCAAACCGGCGGCTGCGCCCGGCGTCTGCCGACCGCGGGCACACCTCGTGGGTGCGCCAGCACTGCGGACATGAAAAAAGACCGCTTCGCCCCTCCCGCCACGAGGGCGAGAGGGGCGAAAGGTGCTGTCATGGTGGCTTGATGGAGTGGCCGGGCCTCAGTCACTCACTCCTCGGTGGCGCAGGATGAACCTGGACGGAGGGCGGCGTAGACGGTCTGGCGTGCGACGCCGAGCCGTCGAGCAACCACGGCCTTGGGCACCCCGGCCGCGATGTCCGCCCTCGCCGACTCCACCTGCTCGGGCGCAAGACTGCGCCTGCGGCCCCGGTACACGCCCCGCGCCTTGGCCGCCTCGATGCCTTCCCGCTGGCGGTCGCGGATCAGGGCCCGCTCGAGCTGGGCGAACGCGCCCATGACCTGCAGTTGAAAGACGGCCAGCGGATCCGCTCTGCTCTTGGGCTGGAATGTGAGGCCTTCCTTCAGGAAGCGCACCGTGACACCGTCGCCAGTGAGCTTGGTGACGAGCCGGTCCAGGTCCACGACGCTGCGCGCAAGTCGGTCCATGGAGGTCACGACGAGCGTGTCCTCGCCCCGGGCGTGCTGCAGCATGGCGGTCAGGGCCGGCCGTTCGGTGCTGGCCCCGGAGGCGTAGTCGGTGAACCACCGGTCTGGCTCATTCCCGAGCGCGTCGCGGATGGCGGCGACCTGCCGATCGGGGTTCTGGTCAGCAGTGGAGACACGGACGTAGGCCAGGACCTGTCCAGGCATCTCTAGACCCCTCCTCGGATGTGTCCAGCAACTGGGAAAGGGGCCCCAGCCGGACGCGCCGGCCAGCAGCGCCAGGGTGTCTCGTTGGGGTCTACCCCGTTGGACACCTTCACGTTGAGCATGGTGGCGTTCACAGTGTCTCGTCCTCGAGGTCGTAGCTGCTGCCGTAGTCGGAGCCGTAGGCCCAACGGCGAGAAGGGGTTCCGGTCGTGGGGCTTGAGGCGGGCCGGGACAGCACGGCGACGATGCCTTCGACGGCCTTGACGCAGACCAGGACGACGTCGGCGAGGTCACGGACCGCGCGTAGGCCAGCCGTCGCAGTCTCGGGCTCGTGTTCTCGGAGCTTGGCGTAGGCGACGACGGTGAGGGCCGCTGCGGCGGCCACGGACATGACGATGATCATGGGTTCTCCTCTGGGACAGGGCAGGAGGCCCGCCAAGTGACGGGCCTCCTGCGAGGGGCTGGTGGGTCAGTACCGGGCGCGGGCACGACGGGCGCGTGCCTGCGCCTGCTGCGCGCGGCGTTCGGCCCGGTTGCTGGGTCCGTGCGGCTCGGCCCACTTGTCCGACCCCGTGGGGTACTCAGGCTCAACCGTCTCGTCACCCATGCCGGCCTCGGGCACGCTGACGAAGGGTGCCGAGGGCTGAGCGGGCTGCGAGGCGGATGCCGCTGCTGGTGTCCACGTGGTCCGCCAGCCGGCGAAGAGGTCCGCCAGCAGGCTCGGAGCGATCACCAGCGGCAGCAGCACCAGCTCGAGGCCCCAGCGCAGCCACGTGCCGCCGACGAGCCGGCCCAGGAGCCGGTGCACGACGGTGGACTGGCTGACCGGACGAACCAGGACGGCAAGAGACCGAGCGCCCTCGACGAGGGCCTGCGTCACCGGGTGGGCGACTACGGCGACGAATGCGCGCTGGACCGCTGTGCCGGTGTTGACGAGCCCCGTTGCGATGCGGTTGCCGGTCGGTCCCAGCTTGCCCAGCAGCGAGCGTGTCTGCTGCCAGAGGGCCTTCGCGCCGGCGCCGATCTTCGAGCCGAGCCAGCGGCCGACCCGGACCGTCGCCCTCCACACCGCCGGGATGCTGAGGACCGCGGCGGCTGCCGTCACCGGCCCAACGGACCGGAAGAGGTCACGGACCCGGGTGAGGCCTGTGGCGATGCGCGACCAGACGGGGCTGCCGCCGATGGCGGAGAGGGCGGCCTGGGCACGGGTCAGGACCCAGCCAGCCGCGCCGCGCGGCAGGGCGAGGAGGGTGTCGAAGGCCTGCCTGGCCGCCCTGCGGAGCCGGAGCAGGAGGGCGAACCGTTCTTTCTGGGATGGGGCTGGGACGGCGTATAGACCGCCGGGGTTGATGGGTTCTGCAGTGGACATGGTGGATCTCCTTCGTGGTGACGCCCGGCGGCAGGCCGCCTCGGGCACGACAAAGGCCCACCGCGTTGATGCGGCAGGCCTGGCATTCGGTGTGGTGCTCTGTGTGCTTGTGGAGCTTGGGGCAGGTGGGGCAGGTTCGGCATCCTTTCCCCCGTACGCGTGAACCAGTGAGGAGCGTCAGCTCGTTTCTGCCCCCGCTGCCCCAACGGATGACGGCCGTCAGGGACGGTCGGGTCGGATGCCTTCGTCGAGCATCAGGGTGAGCAGTTGGGCGAGGCGGTAGTCCCGGTCGCAGCGCAGCGCCCGGTCGAGGGCGACGCGTGCCAGGGCTCCGTCGCCGTGCCACCACGAGTAGGTGGCCAGCAGGGTCAGTGCCGGTGCCGCGTGGTCGTGGGTCGCGTGTCGGCACAGGTCGATGAGCCGGGACTTGACCGCGCCAGGGGTCATGTCGACGCCGTGCTCCTCCACAAGTGCGCGGACGGCGTGGCTACATGCGTCGACCAGCGCTCGGGTGTCCTCGGGCAGGACATCGAGCTCGAGGCCGTTCGGAACGAGCACGGCGGCGAGCCCGTCGCGGGTGGAGGTGTCCTTGAGTGACTGCAGCGCGACAGCAGCGTCCGCGATGCCAAGCGCGCCTTCCGGCCGGGTCAGGACTCGGGTCCAGACCTCAGCGAGACGGTGACGGGCCCGAGTGTCCGCCAAGCTGACCTGGGTCGGAGGCCTGTGCTCGAGCAGGTCGGCGACGTCCCGCGCGGCTGCGCCTTCCTCGAGCTGGGCGGCGAGCGTCCGGCGATCCGGTAGCGGCGCGCTGCCCTGGCCGATGAACTCAACGATGGGGTCCGCCACGTCCGCAGGCATCGGCAGCGGGGTGCCCTCGGGTGGGCAGCAGGATGGGCGGTCGCAGTGCAGAGAACGCCACCGGCCGTCATGGACCACGAGCCGGTCCCGGATGGAGACCCCCAGGGTCCCGAGCTGCTCGGTCACGGTATCGAGGAGTGGTCGGCTCTCCCCTGCCGTGTCTTCGTAGCCGACGAGGAGTACGGCCTCGGCGGCTTCCCGGCGCACATGCCGAAACAGCGCCTCCGCGACCTCCTCGACGCGCTCCGGGGCGGGCAAGTCGATCCGCGCGGTGAGGTCGATCTTGCTGTCGCGCAACGCCATCACGACGAGGGCGTGCTGCGGCTCGAAGCCGAGCAGGTGTGGGATGACGGCGAGCAGCTCGGCTGGGCTGCGCAGCTTGATGGGTGGTGCGGTCATGGTTTTCCTTTCGTGAGAGCCCGGCAGGGTCCGGGCATGCGAAAGGGCCCGCCACGGATGTGTGACGGGCCCTGCATGAACTCTGTGTGAGGGGGTTTCTCCAGTCCGTTGGTGGACGTGGTTATCCCAAAGCCTCGTGCCACCAATATTAGCATCGAATTTTACTGTGGCACAAGGGAACTGGCATCCTCCGCATGCTGAGCACAACCGCCGCGGCCGCAGAGAATCTGTTGTGGTCGCTCGCGCTGCCCGGGGAGAGCGCCGCCGACCTCTCAGCGGTTGCCGCCCGGGTGATCGTTGCTCGTGTGACGACAGCGGGGGAAGTTGCTGCACCCCCAAAACGTGCCGTACCGGCCTTGGCGCGGCGTGAGGACGCCCTTGGCGCAGGTCGGGCATCGCACCGGTGGTGGTTCGCCGGTGGCGTCGAGCGTGACGCTGCCGTCCAGCAGCAGCTCGGTGACGAAGGGTGACGGGGTCCCGCGAGGAGCGATGAGCACGACTCCTCTTCTGGCTCTGGTGAGTGCGACGTAGAGAAGCCGACGTTCCTCGGCGTGCGGGTGCGGCTCCGGGGCTGCCATGGCCAAGGAGAGCACCGGATCGTCGACGACTTGGGAGGGGAAGCCGTAGGTGCCGGAGCTGAGGTTCGGGACGATGACGTAGTCGGCTTCGAGTCCCTTGGCGGCGTGCACGGTGCGGAACGTGACGCGCAGGTTGCGGTAGGGGCGAGTCGGGACGTGCTTGCGGTCGAAGCCGTATCGGCCGAGCACGTCGACGCTCAGCATTTCGGAGTTGCGGCCCCGGACCGTCCCGGTGGCGACGGCCCTCTCCAAGTGGGTGAGGACCTCGCCGACGGCCGCCTGCGTGTCGGCGCTCGTGGCGACGTGTCGAAGGTGGATCCCCTCGAGCGCCTCGGGGCGGGCGGGCGCGGTGTGCTCCGAGCTGACCGTCTTCGCCAGCTGGGCCGGGTTCTTCACGATGAACCCACTGGCAGCGTCTGCGATCGACTGGTGGCACCGGAACGTTGTGCTCAGCTGCAGGTCGGGCCCGGGGCCGAAGTAGTCGTGGAAGCCGGTGACAAGGCTGACGTCGGCGCCGGCGAACCGGTTGATCGACTGCCAGTCGTCGCCGACGGCAAGCAGGTGTCGGCCGGGGCCGTCCACGAGGACACGGGTGAGCCGGGCCCTGGCCTGGCTCGCGTCCTGGAACTCATCAACCATGACCAGGTCGTAGGGGCTTCTCCAGGCGCCGGCCTCGAGGTGCTCCGCAGCCTGCACGAGCATGTCCTCGAAGTCGACGTAGCCACCGGCCGCCAGCCGGGCCTGCCACTCGCGGTGGATCCGCCAGTACAGGTCTAGGAACAGCTGCGCGCGGTGGCGGTTGCGCAGCCGGCCTGCGACCCTGCCCTGAACCTGCTCGGCGGTGAGCGAGTTCGACTTCACGTGCGCCATGAAGGTCCGGACCAGTCGGATGAGCTGTTCCTCCGGGAGCGCCCGGTGGGAGCCCGCGCGGCTCGGGTCCCACCGCAGCCGCAGCCCGGCGCGGCGCAGCTCGGCCCCCAGGCGCGGGAAGCCGGTCCCGTCCATGATGCCGGCCCACGTCGTTTCGAGCAGCTTCGTGCCGTGCCGGCGGTGCAGCTCACGCTTCCAGGCCATGTCCTCGAGGTATCCGGGCCAGTGCGCCGGCGGGTTCCCGTCGGCGTCGACGCCCCAGTGCTCGTGCCACACGTCGATGCTCGGGTAGTAGAAGTCCGGGTGGTATTGACGCCGGCGATCCGTGACGGTGCCGTGCGTGTAGGGCCGCTCGTACTCGTACGGGACGTGGTGCAGGTACAGCCAGTCGGCCAGCATCCGTTCGCCGTGGCTGCGAACCACGTGCCCGCCGAAGGTGGCGAACCCGGCCAGGCGGCGCTTCTGGTCCCAGGCGTCGGGTTCCGGCTCCGCGTCCGGGTCATCGGGCAGGCGCGAGTACAGCAGCCGGAAGCTGTCCCACGCGACGGCGAAGGCAGGGTCGGTGTCGCGCAGCTCGGCGACGATGCAGGCAAGCATCTCGGCGTCCTGGCCGCCGGCAACCCACGGCGCGACCGAGGGTCGAGTGCCTGTCGCGTGACCGATGACCTCGAGCCCGAAGGCGTGGAACGTGGTGGCGTGCACACCTGCTGAAGGGATACCGGCCGCATCGAAGCGGGCGCGGATGCGCTCCTTCAGCTCGGCGGCAGCCGCCTTGTTGAAGGCCAACAGCAGGATCCGGTCCGGACTGGTGAAACCGCGGTGCACCGCGTACGCCGCGCGCCCCACCATGACGGACGTCTTGCCCGAGCCTGCGGCGGCGATGACGTGGACGCGATTGTCGTACGTGTACACGGCTCGGGCCTGCTCCGGCGTGAGCCGGGTGGTCTCGATGCTGTCGAAGAAGGACTTGTGCTCCTGGACGGTTCGGGCAGCGATCGCCTCGTTGGCGGCGGCGGCTCTACTTGTGACGTCGGCCCCCGTGGTGGCGAGGGCGTGCACCTCCGCGGGCGTGAGCGGTCGCCCCAGCCGCCGTAGGACATCGGTCGGCGGGTCTGGATGGTTGGCCAGCAGATCGGCAACCTGCTCCGTGGTCACCCACCGGAGGGCACTCGTCGCCCTAGCGATGACGCCATCCACCTCAGCGGACCATGCTGTAGTGGCGGCGAGCTGGGCCTGGGCCCCGGCTTGGCGCAGCGCGCGACGAAGGGTCCGAGCTTGTGGCCACGGAAGCCCGGGAAGGACATGGCGCCCGGTGCCATCGGCTCCTGGAAGGGTTACGTCAGCCCGCCACCAGCGCCATGGCTGCCAGCTCACCCGGATCAGGCCGGCTTGCTGCGCCGGGATGCGGACCTCGCCCTGGTCGCCTCGCAGGAGAACCACGTCGCTGGTGATCGAGATGGACCAGCGCCCATGCGCCGGAGACCACGTCTGCGGGTCCACGTGCACGTTGAAGCGTTGCCCGGCCGTCAGGCCTGAGGCAGAGCGAGGGGGACGTCCTCGAGCCAGTCCCGAGTCACGTCGGTGGACCTGGCGGCCTGCAGAGTGACCTCCGCTCGTAGCGGCGACCCCCGGAGGGTCGCCCGGCAGACAGGCACCCTGCCTCGAGCGGCGACATGAGCAACGAGGTCTCGCAACTGCGCCGACATGGCCTTCGTCAGCACGCCAACCCGCTCGCCCATGAGTCGGACCTCGACGGCCTCGTAGGGCGTCGAACGCTCCGTCTTTGCCTCCTGCGCGAGGTGGAGAGTGACTGCCAGGTAGCGCTCGTGGTCGCTGACGTACCGAGTGAGCACCTCCATGTGGTCCTCCTCGCGGGTGACCTGCACCGACTTGCCGCGCGGGAGTACGTGGTACGGCTCATCAGGAAACGCGTTGAAGGACTGCACCCCTCGAGCCGGCGGGAGCCACACGACCACGTTGGCGTTCAGCCCGCCCCCGTGCCGCGGCATGGCCCACACCCGCGCCGGGACTGCCAGGTGTGTCTCCTCCTCAGCAAGCTCGGAGAGCGGCCCGTGGTACTCACTGGCGGCCTCCCGGGCGAGGAAGCCGACCATGCAGCCATCGACCCACACCGACACGGCCTGCCGGTCGAAGGGGTTGGTCGGGTCAGGCTCCAGATGGGCGGTGGCATCGTCGAGCTGCCGCCCCTCCTGCGGGATGCGCAGCCCACGCTTCCTGAAGAGCGACCTGATCTCGTCATCCCGGTACGCCTCGCCCACCACGGCGGTGTAGACCGAGGTCGGTGCCCACGACTCCACCGCCCGACCGGTCGGCGCGGGACTCCGATGGTTCTTCTTCGACTGTGGCCGTGGGGCCGAGGCCGGCGGCGGCACAGGCGCCGGCGTGGCGTCATGGAGCTGTCCGACCGATGGCGAAGCCGCGCCGTCGCTGACTTCCGCCTCCGGTGGTGTCTTACCCAGGCGGTTCCACGCGAGCGCAGCCAGACCCACCACCAGGAGCATGACCCCGACCGCGGGGCTGCCTGACGAGAAGGCGCCCATGGCGAGAAGAAGGCAGATGAGGCCAATGATCACGGTGGTTCCCCTGTTCGACGAGCTGCTCCCTGATCTTGTCGCGCATCTCCGCCGCAAGCATGGGATTCGTAGCAAATGCCCCGGACCGCGGCGGCCATGCCTTGTGTCATGCAGAGAGGTGGCTATCGAACAGCTGTTCGAGCATGCGCCACACTAGTGCCATGGCAGGAGGGTCAGGACGAGGGCACGAGCACCCCATCCCTCCGGTCCCGCCCAGCCGCCGGCACTGCTGGGTCCGTGGTGGGCAGGACGCGCCCGGGCCTCACCCAGGCATCGTGCTCGAGTGGCAGCAGCGTGACGGCGCCTGGTTCGCCCTCGTCGCCTACGTCATCGAGGCTGACCGCGTCCTAGTGCAGCAGTGGCTCTCGGCCGAGCTGCTGTCCCGGATCGGGTGAGCCGATCACAGACCGCCCACCGCGCGGGTCGGGAGAAGGCTGATCACCTGCCGGTGCGTACCGACCCGTGCCCGTCAGGCAGCAACTTGGACGTGGCGCCGGACCTGCCCGGACATCAAGGGCGCCGCCTGGGCGAGGAACGCCAGGGCGAGGAAGGCAGAGTGGGCATCGCCCCATGCACCCAGGCCGTACACGACCGCGCCGAACAGGGAGGTCACGATGACGAAGCCACGGGCCGCACGGCTACGTTTCCGGTAGACCAGCCAGAGCAGCAGGCCGCCAAAAACGAACCACAAGCCGGCCGCCGCCTCTCGGCCCACGCCGTAGTCGGTCGCCGCGACCTGGACCGCGAGGGCAACGCCCGAGATGCCAATGAGCCCGAGTGGGCCTCGGTCGTCACGTGTGGTGACCGGGTTCGTGACCGGTCTGCCCTCCATCGTTTCCCCCATGGGGCCAACCCTACGGATTCTCGGCGGCAGCGCCGGCATTAAGCCTTCTTCAGCCCGACGCGCGAGCAGCTAGGCAGACCGAGACGCTCCGTTCGCCTGAGTGTGGCCGCCAGCTGCCCGCTGCCGGACGTGGCGGATGTACCCGAGGGTGAAGCCGACCAGCAGGCTGACCGCCGTCACTGTGATCACTGTGGACAGGCCAACCATGACCGTGACCGGCAGGAGGAAGACCAACGATCCCTTGATCAGCGCTTCGGCCAGCAGCCCGAAGCCCCAGGCCAGGGAGCAGATTCGATGGCCACGGCGGACCAGTGGGTCGGTGTCGTAGCCGGCCACGAGTGAGCCGCCGGGGCCCTCACCCCAACTCTGGGCTGCTGCGAGCGTGAGGGGGCGGCCAACGGCCGTGGAGACGAGGAAGCAGATCCCGATCGTGCCGGTCAGCACCGAGTCCTTGAGTAGCAGAAACCGGGGGTCGCCGCTGACGAACGCGAGCCCGAGGCCGACCAGGAACGACACCAGGATCACCGTGGCGAACAGGTTCCAGGTCCGGTCGCGGGCAGCCACCCACAGGATCCGCGCCCCGGCAGCGAGGGTGCCTGCCAGCAGTGCCATCCAGTCCGAGGCGCCGACAAGGTGCAGGAGGTAGTAGGCGGCGAGAGGCAGCCCGACGTCCCAAGCCAGGCCGCGGATCATGGACCTCATGGCACAGCCACCCCACTCGCAGCTCGCGGATCGGGGGTGTGAACCCAGGCGTGGTTGCTGATCGTCCCGTGCACCTGTACGAGGGGTGGCCGGGTCCGGTCGCCCGAGGCAGCGATCGCCCCACCATCGCTCGGCTCGACGGTCGATCGCTCAGTCATGCCTCAAATTCTCGACGCTGCTGCATGTCTCTCGCTAGCAGTAGCTGTCACGGATCATCTGGCCCGGATCCGTAACGGATCACGCGGGGCCCGGCGCGGCCGGTCCGGTGCGAAGGACCCGAAGGACCACTGCCGCTGAGCAGCTGCACTGTCCCTCACGAGGTCATCGGAGTCGGTTCATCGGATCCTTCGGGGGACGGGTGCACCGATCGCGGGCTTCCCGCTGAGGGTGAGTCGTCCGTGCCCCAAGCATCACCCGGTCGAAAATGGTTCTCATGAGCGTCCCGGCCTCCATCCCCCTCGTTACCGGCAGGCACCGCAACCGAGCCCTCGCGACGGCACGGCAGGCCCGCGCCGTCCAGCTGGCGACGGAGGGGCGCACGTACCAGGAGATCGCCGACGAGCTCGGCTACGCCAACCGCGGCACGGTGCACCACATCGTCCACGACGCGCTGGCCCGCGACCGCAAGGTCGCCGTCGAGGACCACCAGCAGCTCGAGCTGGCACGGTTGGACGCCCTGCAGGCTGCGCTGTGGGACAAGGCGATGGCGGGTGACGTAGGGGCGGCCCGCGAGGTCCGCGCGGTGATCCTGGCTCGCTGTCGGCTGCTCGGGTTGGACGTTGGGGCGAAGCGGCCGAAGGTGTGGGCACCGCGGACGGTTGTCCTGTCGGCCGAGGACCGCGAGGTGCTCGGGCTCTGAAGGCGCCGGCGTTGCATGTCTTGCGTTGCAGCGCCATGAGTATCGGTGGCTTCCCTCTGCCTGGTGCTCGCCCGTCGGGTCATTCAGGCAAGACACAAGGATCTCCCCGCATACGCTTTGCCCTGTATGTTCGATCAGCCAGGAGGCGTGAGCTGTAGTCCGACAGGGGTATAACCAACGATGACAGCCGGATGGGGATCGACGCCCGAGACCTTCCCGTTCCAGTGCCAGCACTGCGGCGAGCCGAGGTCGCTGGAGGTGATCTTGCGTTGGCAACGTTCTCCCGACCCGGACGAGGACTTCGATCCCGAGCAGTGGACAGCCGCTCGCTGCCTGACGTGCCTCCGCCCCTACCTGTTCATCCAGGAACTTGAGTGGATCCCGCTCGTCGAGGGCTTCGCGTACGGCGACCGTCAGCAGGTCCATCCCCCGACCGACCGCGTGCTGCCGATGCCTGTGCCGGAGGCCATTCGGAACGACTACGACGAAGCACGACGGTGCATGCGTGCTCGCTGCTACACGGCTGCCGCGATCATGGCCAGACGATGCGTCCAGAGCATCTGCGTCCTGCACGGCTACCCCACGAGGACGCTCGTCCAAGGGCTGAAGAAGATGCTCGACGACAAGAAGATCGACCCCCGCCTCTACGACTGGGCCGACGCGGTGCGCGAGGTGGGCAACGAGGGAGCCCACGACACGGAGAAGCAGGTATCGCGAGAGGACGCCGAGGAGGTCCTCCTCTTCGTTGAGGCGCTGTGCGACTACCTCTACGTGTTCAGGGCGCGCTTCGAGACATTCACAAAGCGCCGGAAGGCCGCCAAGGAGCCGTGGCGACCATTCGACAAGAAGCCCGAGAAGCCAGCAGCGACCGCAGTCGCCGACGAAGCCGTTCCCGCCCAGTCGTGAGCCGAGCGAATGAGCCCCGGCGGCCAGCACTGCCGGAGATGACGGGGCCCCAGGTAGTCGCCCTGATGGATGCACTGCTCGCGAACGCCGACCGGCTCTTGAGCGGGGCCGCGACCCTTTTGGCATCCGGCGAGGTCGCGCTCGCGAGGTCCATCGGCATCCTCGGGGCCGAGGAGTCTGGCAAGGCCATCGCCATCTTCCAGAGACGAGTGAAGATGGCCACCGAGCCCGAGGGCGCTCCGTTCGTCACCAGAGACCTTCTTGCTCTGTGGCGCGATCACAACCTGAAACTCGCAGCCGTCCACAAGTTCCTCGACGACGAGGCCTACTGGTTCGGTGAAGGTCCATGGCACGAGCGGCCAGATGCAGAGGCCATCGCCGTGGAGATCGACTCATGGCGTACTGACCGGAACGCCGCCAAGCAGGGAGGCTTCTACGTCGACGTCTCGCCGTCGGGTGACCCGGTTGAGCCGGAGGAGATCACGGACGTCGAGGAAGTGCGTCTCGTGCTCTCCGCGATCCACCAGATCGGCTGGCAGTTGAGGCTGGGCGAGCACATCGAGGCGAAGGCGCAGATGCAGCGCGCTCAAGGCACCCCAGCCATGTCGCCGGAGGAGGCGTCGGCGTTCACGGAGACGCTGCGTGAACTCCTCCCGGCCGATCAACTCGACGAGGTCGTGTTTACGAAGGAGTGGCTGCGCGACGTCGAGCAGAGCATGGCCGAAGGCAAGCCGGGGACCCCGCGCAACAATGAGGCCTACTGCCTACACCTCCCCGAGCACCCCTTCGCCCACGTCGGCTCCAAGGGCTATGAAGCGGAGACCCGCGAGTTGGTGGCCGTGTGGAACTCATCCGAGCCAGAGGATCACGAGGAAGAACCCGATGGCGCACGCGCCTGACGGACACGTCAAGAACTAAGCGACTCTTCCAAGCCCGAAGTGGAATCTCGCCAGGTCAGGTCTTCCGACGAGAGCTGCCGGGCGACGCGCCGCGACGCCAGGTGCTCTGCCGACGCGAGCGGTACGTCTCGCCGGCCAGGATCTCAGCCTTGTTTCGGGCAGCGGCCTGGTGAGCGCCGGCGCAGGAGGCGTGGGCCCACTGCCCGTCGACGCACTTGCCGATCGGTGTTCCGACAGCGAAGGGGCGCAGGCAGATGGGACAGCGCCCAGGCCGCGTGGCGGTGACGCCTGTGCCCTTGGAGTTCGTGCCGACCTTGCCTCGGTCGCTCGCTGCCTGCGAGCCGGAGCCGGCAACCCGCGCCTGCTCGAGGCAGTAGGCGTGAACCCGGTCGCCCTTCTTTGTCCTCGCGCCGTCGTCGTCCGTCATCGGTGCGCGACAGATGGGGCACCGAGGTCGTTCCACCCGCATGCGAGCAGCGTGCCAGGGCCCACCGACAGTCCGGCGCTCAGGCCAACCCGCAGAGCGGGCGGAACTGTGGCAGAGGCGAACCGCGGTGGGCGTGCAGTGAGCAGATGGCCTCGTGTTGAGAAGCAAGACCGCTCCTGCCGGGGCCGGAGCTCGTCAACCTGCCCCTGGGCTGAATAGCTGGACCTACGTGTCAGTGCTGCTCCGATGCGACATCAGCCAGAGGTTCAGCCGGCCGAGCATCGGCGGACCGGTCGGAGTCCCCAACACCCTCGACATCCACAGGCTCCGTACCGTCTTGCGACGAGTACTCCGTCGAGCTGAGGCTGTGCGGCGTCGTCTCCTCCGCGTCCCGCGGGGTCGGTCCAGCCGGACGCAGCTTGGGCGGCGCGGCGGACCACGCCTTCAGGGACTGCAGGACGTCTGCGTAGAAGGTGTCCGTCGCGCCGAGCATCGAGTCGATGAACGAGCCCCGGCCGCGGCCGCGCTTGGTGCCCATGCCTGCGGACAGGGCGAGACGGAAGGAGCGGATCTCCTTGGCTGCATCCACCACGAGCACCGACGGGTCTTGGCGGACGGCGCCAAGCAGCTCGGCGGCGCTCGAGCCGCGCCCGTGCGCGGTGAAGGTCTCGACCCGGACCGAGTCGGGCGCGGCCTTGAGCTGCCGCACCAGCCAGTTCACCCGGGTGGTGGGGCGACCCTCCCGGGGCGCGTCCACGTCGACGTGGCAGGTGACCTTCGAGGCCCGCAGGTCGGCGGTCACGACAAGCTGGCCGACGGTGTCCGGGATGCGGATGGCCCCGGCGAGCTGACCGGTCTGGCAGATCATCGCCGTCAGCGCCTGCGCGCGCAGGGCCGGATCGGCCTGCTCCCTGCGCGAGAGCACCGGGACGACCTCGGTGCCGAGCTGGCGCCCCAGGCGCAGGCTGGCGAACCGCAGCAGCGCGTCGAAGCGGGCGACCACGTCGGCAACGCCCTTGTCGGTGGCGCGCAGAGTGCCGGCGGCCACCGCGTCGCGCACGGACACCCAGGTCTCGCCCATGTCGTCGAACTCAAGGGCTCCGGAGCGGCTGTGCTCCAGGTAGCGGATGAGCTCACCCAGGATCCACGCCTGGTCCGGGTCGGCGACACCGCGGAACTCCTTCTGCATCACCGCCTCGGCGAGCACCTGCGTCCACGACAGGTGATGCAGAGCGACCTTGCGCAGCTTGCGCTTGTCGACCTTCGTCGGGTGCTGCCCCGCCACCGCCGGGATCTCATTGGAGATGGTGACGACGGCGTCGTAGCCCTGCTCCTTCGCGATGTCGAGGTAGTTCTCAAGCTGCTCGACCTGCAGCGCGTTGGAGCCGGTCTTGACCTCCACCAACGCGGTCCAGGAACGGGCGCCGCGGCTGACGCGGATGAGGCCGTCAGGGTAGAGCTTCCTGTCGCCGAGCAGGAACGGCACCTCGATGTAGGTCTCGATCGTGCCAGCCGGGGCACCGAGGGGCTTGACCAGCGCCCGGCCGAACTCGCGGACCGCCGAGATCACGGCGAGCAGCGCGGACGTGGCGCGGCGTTCCTGCTCCTCGGCGCCGTTGATGCCGGACGTCGGGATGAGGCGCGCCTCGTGCCAGCTCTCCTCGGCCATCGTTCCCCCTGTGTGGTCTGGTCTGTGATCTGCAAGGTGGACGGTACCGGCGGCTGCTCCAGGTTTGCGCCGTTTGCGACGACGGATCTGCCGGCACCCGAGCCCTCCGGACTGCGAGGAGTGCCCAAATTGTCAGTTCAAGGGACCTCGACACCCGCTCCGCCGTAGGGTCCGGAAGGCGGCAGAGGGGAGAAAAGGTGACGCTGGACGATGGTGACGGTGGAGTAGGGATCGTGGGTCCACCGCCCGCTCGGTCGGTGAAGGTCATGAAGCTCCGCTACGCCGGCGTGTGCGCGTGTGGGCGCGAGCTCGCAGCCGGCACTCGCGCGGGATGGGACAAGGCCGCGCGCCAGGTCCTCTGCACGGACTGCCTTGGCATCCCTGGGGATGGGGCGCGGGCCGGGAAGCGCGACACGGTGGTCGACATGACGCTCGACCCCGGAGCCCCAGCAGCTGGGCCGTCCCCATCTCCTCACGAGGGCCACCGAACGGAGGACATTTCTCATGGTGCTCCAACAGCGGGAGGGGTTCCGGAGGTGGCGGACGGGGCGCCAGTCGAGGTTGGTCGCCCGGGCGCCTCACTGGACGGCGAGTACCGCAGGCGCAAGCAGGCGCGCGAGGAGCGCATCCGCGGCAAGCACCCCCGGCTCGGCGGGCTCATCTTGGCCCTGAGCGAAGAGCCAGCGTCCACAAAGGCATTCGCGACCGGGGCCGAGGGCGAGCGACGCATCGCCGCCAGGCTGGAGAAGGACTGCGGCACCGACGTGCTGTTCCTGCACAACCGCAAGCTCGGCCACGGGCGCCGTGATGGCGACGTCGACCACATCGCCATCGCCCCGTCCGGCATCTACATCATCGACGCGAAGAGGTACCGCAACGCCGCCGTGCGGGTCCGTCGAACCGGCGGACTGTTCTCCCCGGCGCAGGAGCAGCTGATGGTCGGCGGACGCGACCGGACCAAGCTCATCGACGGCAGCCTCAAGCAGCTCGCCGCAGTGCTCGCCGCCCTCGGTGATGACCCCGACGCGAACGCCGTGCGGGTCACCGCGCTGCTGTGCTTCATCGACGCCGACCTACCGCTGTGGGGTGACCAAGAAATGCGGGGCGTGCGGCTGCTCGGGCCGCGCGGCACCAGCAAGCTTCTTCGGCGGCCCGGGGACATCACGGATAGCCGACGCCGCTCTCTCCACCGCCACCTGGCGGCAGCTCTGCCGCCAGCATGAGCGCGTCCACCAAGCCCCGGGCGATCTTTCTCGACGACACGGGCGTGGCCCTAGGGCGCCCGAAAGGCCACCGGACCCGCAGGACCCGGTGTCCGAGCATAGGGTGCGGCCATGTCCTTCACCGCGATCCACCGGGCGTTGGGCCGCGATCCCGGCCCCCTGACTGACGAACTACTCGATGAAGCTGTTCAGGCGGGGGTGACAGAGGCGCACGATCTCGACTGGAAGAAGCAACTGCCTCCGGAGCAGAACCTGCAGCAAACCGACTTCCCGAAGGACGTCGCGGCCATGGCAAATGTCGGCGGCGGAGTGATCGTGTTCGGCGTCAGCGAGGCGGACAAGAAGGCGGATGGCCGCCTTGACGTCGGTGAGCTGTCCGAGCGTCACGAGAGGACCTTGCGCGCGGCCGCGGTCACCGCCATCTCACCGCCGGTCTTCGGGCTGGAGATCGTGCGGCTCGGAACGGAGACACGAGCCGTCGCCGTGATCGTGCCGGCGAGCGTCGATGGCCCGCACCTGATCTACAAGGGCGAGTACTTCGGGGCGCCGATGCGCGTCGACGCCGACACGCACTGGATGCGCGAGCGTGAGCTCGAGGACGCATACCGGACACGCTTCGACGATCGTCGTCGAGCCACCCAGGAGCTCGACGCGCTCTACCGCGAGCTGCTCGAGGCACGCAACATCGGTGAGGCACCGATGCCCTGGATGGTCTGTGTCGCACGACCGCGACGACCCAGGCCCACCCGTCAGCGGCTCACCAAGGAACAGGCCGCGAGCTTCTGGACGGTGGCGGAAGCAACACTCACCTACGCGCATCGTCAGTTCCCAAGACCCACACATCATCTCGATGTGCATAATCCGCGGGCCGGCCTGCGGCGTATGGTTTTTCGCCCGGCGATGCCCGAGCAGCCGTGGACCGAGACCTGGGCGGCGTTCCACGACGACGGAGCGGTCACTCTGGCAGGCGTCGTGCGTGACCGGCCACGCCCTGATGCCGGGCAGGATCAGCACCCAGTCGAGCTGGTGCGCGCCGTCAACATCGAAGCATTCGTGGCGGACATCATGGCCTTGGTCAAGGCCTCAGCCCACCACCATGACCTCGACGAGTTCGAGGTCATGGTCGGAATCGAGTGGAACAGCGGGAAACGGCTACTTCTGCAGACGGTCGACATCACCGACCAAGACTTCACGGGGACGTCCGTGCCGTTGGCTCGATACGCGAAGGTGCCCGCGACGGTCTCGACCCAGGCGAGCCCGGCCAACTACCACAGGGCGGTACACGAACTAGCACTCGACGCCGTGAACCAGGGAGGCATTGCCCACGTGCGACTGATCAACCCCCCGCCGATGCCGTAGCGCCGTACGCCTACGGGAGCTCCTCAACTGGAACAACGCGCTGAAGTTGCACGACCCGGCGGTGGTACCGGGTGGTGCCGTCTGGTCGCTCGTTGGTGGTCACAGACACAAGGAGGTGCACTTCGTCTCCGATTCTGAACTTGCCACGCCATGCCTCGCGCGGTAGGTCACCCGCGTCGAAACGCTCGTTGATGCCATCCACCTCGATGACCCATTTGTCGACGTCCGACACCGTGTGCGCGACCCCGACCACACTCAGCTCCTCAGCATCAAGATGGCGTCCCTCCACGAACTTCTTCACGCGGTCGGCTTGGCTCGACGTGAAGTTCGTGCGACGTGTCGGTTGACCGGGTTCCCGCCAAGCAACATCCAGGTCCAAGTTGGAGGACGCGAGCACCGCCGCGAGGCTACTGATGGCTCGTGCAGTGCGCGGCCCCAGGCCCCGCAGTTGGTCGGCGTTGCGGTTGTCATCCGCGAGATCACCGTGCGCCAGGTCGTCACAGAGCGAGATCAGGCGACCGCTGGCTCTGTCTGCCAAGGGTCGAGCGGCCGCTCCGAGTGCCATCCTCCTAGTGCCGTCCGCTCCGTCAACTTCACCGAGGGCATTGGCCTTCGGTGCCACCTTGAGCACCAAGGATCCGGGCGCGGGCGCCGCCACAAGCTGCAACTGCAGGCGCTCAGTCAGTTCAGCGCCCAGGCGGCCCGTCGTACTCGTGACGCCTTCCATGGCTGCGCCGACTGCGTTCAATGCGCGTTGCCATGCCAAGGCCACGCGTGAAACATCATCAAGGTCCGCGCGATGGTTCTCAACCATCGCGCCATGCAGTCGTAGCTCGCCAGCACTGCTGATCGTGCGAGCGTCACCTTCCTGCTGAGCAACGAACGACTCGATACTTCGTCTGCCAACTTCCTCGACACTTGTCCACCGCGCCGGCGGCAGTTCGGACATCCCCCGCCGTCCCATGAGCCGCTGAAGCGCTGACGGCTCAGGGGTGTTGGTAGCCATCGACGATCACCTCCAGGTAGCCGCGTCGAATCAGAGAGTCTTCCTTTGGATGCGCGTTGTCGCGGACCCTGCTCCACAGGTCGTCCCAGTACCCCCTCTGCTGAAGGTACCTCTCGAGTCTGTCAGCGTTGTTCCCCTTGCGAACGCCCGGTCGAGGCCACCAAGGGAGGATGGGCGCATCCACGCGCAAACCCAGTACGTCCTTGACCTTGAAGTTGCTCATGATGTCGACGATCTGCGCTCCATGGCTGGCGGGGTCCACGTCTTCGAGCACCTTGTGGTGGATGACGTACAGCGCGTCGATGTCCCCGGGGGTCTGCTTGTCGGTGAAAAAACTGCCAGAGAGCCAGCAGGCGGCGACCGGCCCCACTTCCTGCTGGACGATTCGGGTGAGCTCCTGCCACTCGGCCCAGAGAGCCGCTCGGTGGGCGGCGTCCGGCAACACGCAGATCGTTCGCTCGATGTCGGCAGGGTCGACGCAGTAGCGGCCCACGACGAAGCCGTTCTCGTTGCGAGGGGGCAACGCCGCGACGGTCGCGCTCATCGGTTACGCACCAAACATTGACGCCTCCCACAACCATGCCGAACGCCGTTGGTCATCGCCTGCACCCCTGTCGCTGTCTGCCTGCCTCTCGGCGGTGTCCTCGCACCGTAGCCGAGCCGGAGCCGACCTTGACGCACCCCGCCGAGACATCTCGATGGTCTGGCCGAGGTTCACCAATGTAGTTAAGCGCGTTTTGGAAGCTCGAAGACCTCCTCGCACGTGATGACGCGCTCGCGTGGCGGGATGGCTGCGGCCAGGCAGTTGAGCAGGGTCGTCTTGCCCGCCTGGGTGCCGCCGGCGACGAGGACGTTGAGCCCGCTCGCGACGGCGGCGTCGAGGAAGGTGGCGGCCTGCCGGGTCAGGGTGCCGAGCCGGACGAGGTCGTCGAGGTGGTCCGCCTTGACGACGAACTTGCGGACGTTGACCTGCCAGTGCGTGCGCGTGATGTCGGGGATGACGACGTGCAGGCGCGAGCCGTCGGGCAGCGTCGCGTCGACGAAGGGGCTCGAGAGATCGACGCGACGGCCGGTGGTCTTGAGCATCCGCTCGACGAGGTCGCGGACGTCCTCGGCCGTGAGGATCGTCGGGGTCAGCTCGGCGACGCCGCCGCGGGCGACGAAGACCTTGCTCGGCTCGTTGATCCAGATCTCCTCGACCGTGGGGTCGTCGAAGTACTGCTGGAGCGGGCCGTAACCGGCGACGACGGCCAGGATCGAGTGGACGGCGAGACGCTGGTCGCCGAGGGTCGGCAGGCCGCCGTGCAGCGAGCGCTGGTCGTAGTCCTGGACGGCGTCCTCGACGAGCCGTCGCACCGCCGCCGTGTCGCTGGCCGGGTCGAGGCCGGTGCGGCGGATGAGCTCGCGCACCTCGCCTTCGACATGGCGCACCGCCTCGTGTGTCGACATCGATTCCCCTGACTCGTCGTGGACCCTGCCATCCTGCCGGGCCACCGCCGCTCCGGCTCACCCAACCTAGGCCAACCGCAACCGAACCATCGCAAACGATCCACAGGGTCGCAAACGTGCACCGGTCACCGCAACGGCCCAGGGTCCCGACGCTCGTGAGCGGGCGCACCCTAGGGCCTCCTCCGACAGGACCGCCGGCGTCGTCCACAGCTGTGGGCGACCGCCGATGCCGGGTGCGCGGGCCGGGTGGGATGTCGGGAGCAGAACCACCGTCACGAGGAGGACCCGTTGCAGCTGCGCCTCACCATCGTCGACCGCGACCGGCCGGCACGCGGCCCGGTCGAGGTCGCCGTCGAGGCCCCCGTGGGGGCGACGCTCGCCGACCTGCGCGTGCCACTGGCCACCGCGAGCGGCGCGCCGACCGTGTCGGTCGAGGTGGGCGGCCGGCAGCTCTCCGACACGGCCGTCGTGGGCGAGCCGCCGCTGCTGCACGGTGCGGTCCTCGTCGTGTCGGACCGGGGCGCGACCCCGTCGGGTGACACTGCGCCGCCCTCCCCCGCCGCCGTACGGCTCACGGTCGTCGGCGGCATCGACGCGGGCCGCATCCTCGCCGTCGGCCGTGGTGAGCACGTCATCGGCCGCGCCGCGTCCTCGGGCGTGCGGCTCGACGACCGCGGCATCTCCCGCGCCCACGCCGTGCTCACGGTCCGCAGCGACGGGATCGCGGTGCGCGACCTCGGGCCGACCAACGGGTCGACGGTCAACGGCCGACCCGTCGCCGCCGAGGGCACGCCGCTGACGCCCGGCGACCGGCTCCGTATCGGCTCCACCGTGCTCGCCCTCGCCGACCCGCCGGCCCGCGCCGGCCACCACACGGTCGACGCTGGCCGGGTCCGCTTCCACCGCTCGCCCCGGCTCACGCCGAGCCGCCCGGCGCGGACGGTGTCGTTCCCCGAGCCTCCGCGGCGGCCCGACCACGCGCGGGCCCCGCTCGTCGCGGCCGGCGTGCCGCTCGTGGCCTCGGTCGTCCTGGCGTGGGCGCTGTCGTCGCCGACCCTCCTGCTCTTCGCGCTCCTGTCCCCCGTGCTCCTCCTCGCCCAGTGGTGGGGCGACCGACGCTCCGGGCGCGCGTCGCACCGCCAGCAGGTGCGCGACCACCGCGCGGCGACGCTCGTGGCCGAACAGCTGCTCCTCGACCACGCGGTGGCCGACGAGGCCGAGCGCCGCGCGGCGAACCCCGGACCCGCCCGTCTGCTCGACGTCGTCACGGCCCGCGCCACCGACCTCTGGTGCCGGCGCCCCGGCGACCCCGACAGCCTGACGCTGCGCCTCGGCCTCGCCGACCAGCCCGCCGCCGTCGCGTGTTCGGGCGAGCACCGGGAGCCTCCCGTGCTCGACCAGGTGCCCGCCGTCGTCGACCTCGACGCCACCAGGGTCGTCGGCCTCTCCGGAAGCCCGCTCGAGACCCGCTCCGTGGCGGGGTCCCTTCTCGCACAAGCGGCCACGTGGCACTCGCCGCGGGATCTCGCCCTCGTCGTCGTCTCCACTCCCCACGCGGCCGAGGAGTGGTCGTGGTGCCGACTGCTCCCCCATGCCAGCGGGTACACCGGCGGCGCCGCCGCGGAGACCGCGACGGAAACCGGCACGGACCCCGTGGCGACCGTCGCGGCGTTGCTGCGTGAGGTGGAGCGGCGACACGAGGGGGGCGAGCGCCCTTCCCGGGTCCCCGGTACCGCGGACGCTCACGACCGACGCCAACGCGTCGACACCCTCGTCGTCCTCGACGGCGCGAGCGCCCTGCGGGAGGTGCCCGGCGTCGCCGACCTCCTCCGCGACGGGCCGCCGGTCGGTGTCGCCTTCCTCGCGCTGGACCGCACGACCGAGGCGCTGCCCGCCGAGGCCGACGCCGTCGTGGCGCTGGACCGCAACGGTGGTGGTGCCACGCTCCGGCAGCGCGGCACGATGCTCGACGCCGTCATCCCGGACCGGCCCTCCGCGGGATGGCTCGACGCCTTCGCCCGTGCCCTCGCCCCGCTCACCGATGCGACGCCGCGCACCGGCGTCGCCGCGCTCCCCGCGCGCGTCTCCTTCCGCGACGTGCACCGGGCCGGCGGCGTCGACCCCGCGTCGGCGACGGACGTGGCCGGGGCGTGGGGCACCTCCGACGGCCGGCCCGTCGCCCGCGTCGGGGCCACGGCAGACGGTCCGTGGCTGCTCGACCTCGCCGCCGCCGGTCCGCACGCTCTCGTCGGCGGCACCACCGGCTCCGGCAAGTCGGAGCTGCTCCAGTCGCTCGTGGCCGGCCTCGCCGTGGCCTCCCGCCCCGACGACGTGTCGGTGCTCCTCGTCGACTACAAGGGCGGGGCGGCCTTCGGCGAGTGCGCCGGGCTTCCGCACGTCCTCGGGGTGGTCACCGACCTCGACGAGAGCCTGACCCGCCGGGCACTCACTTCGCTGCGGGCCGAGCTGCGCCGCCGCGAACGGGTGCTCGCCGCGGTCGGGGCCAAGGACTGGGACGACCACCGCGCCCGCACCGTCGGGACGCGAGGCGCCTCCGGGGACCACGACCGGCTCGCGCGCCTCGTCATCGTCGTCGACGAGTTCAAGGCGCTGGCCGACGACCTGCCCGAGTTCGTCGACGGCCTCGTCCGGATCGCAGCGGTAGGGCGGTCGCTCGGGGTCCACGTCGTGCTCGCGACGCAGCGGCCGGGTGGCATCGTCAGCGCCGACATGCGCGCCAACGTCTCCTTGCGGCTGTGCCTGCGGGTGCGCGAACGCTCCGACAGCGTCGACGTCATCGACGCGCCGGACGCGGCGGCGGTCCCCGACTCCCTGCCCGGACGCGGGTTCGTGCGCGGCGCGGACCAGCAGCTGCTCGCCCTCCAGACCGCCTGGGCCGGTGGCCCGATGCTCGCCGACGAGGAGCCCGGCGGCGTCGTCGTCCGCCCACTCCGCGCGGGTGCGGCGCCCGCGTCCGTCCCCGCCGCGCCGGGTTCCGGGCCCGTTGCGGCCCGGTCGGTCCCGTCCGAGCTCGCAGCGGTCGTCGCGGCAGTCCGCGCCGCAGCAGACGCGGAGGGCATCGCCCCGCCACCCTCGCCCTGGCTGCCCGAGCTGCCGACGGTCCTTGCGTCGGCGGGGCTCGCCGACGAGGGCCCCGCCGACATCGGCACGGGTGTGGTGCTCGGGCTCGCGGACGTCCCCGACGAGCAGGCACGCCGGCCCTGGGCCTGGGACCCGACCGTCGACGGCTCGCTCGGTGTCGCGGGCGGTCCCCGCTCGGGGCGCACCACGACGCTGCTGCGGCTCGTCGAGGGGCTGACGGCGACGCGGGACCCCCGGTCGTTGCACCTCCACGTCGTCGAGGGCGTCGCTGGCCCCTTGTCCCGGCTCGCCGCCCTCCCGCACGTCGGCTCGGTCACCTCCGCGGCCGACCCCCACCTCGTGCGACGGGTCCTGTCCCGGTTGGCCGGCGAGCTCGACGCGCCGGTCTCGGGCCGCACGACGGTCCTGCTCGTCGACGGCCTCGAGGCGGTCGAGGACGCCCTCGCCGACATCGACCACGGCGCGGGCCTCGACGACCTGCACCGGATCGTCCGTGACGGCTCGGCCCGGGGCATCGCGGTGGCCGTCACCGGAGGTCGCGGCGTGCTGTCGGGACGGGTCGCCGGGCTGATCGCCCGCCGCCTCGTGCTGCACGTGCCCGACCCCCTCGACCTGACCCTCGCCGGGGTCGACCCGGCGCACGCCGGGCGTCGCCGGCCGCCGGGTCGCGCCATCGACCCGACCGGCGGGCTCGAGGTGCAGGTGGCGCTCCCCGGCGACTGCGTGCCAGCCGGTGTGGACGCCGTCGCGACCAGCGCCTCGAGCGACACGACCGACCTGCCGTGGACCATGCGTCCGCTGCCCGGCGTCGTGGACGCCGTCGACCTCGGACCCGACCCCGGCGACCCGGCGCTGCTGTCCCTCGGCGTCGGCGGAGACGCCGCCCTACCCGTCCGCCTCGACCTGCGAACGATGCCACGACGCCTCCTCGTCGCCGGTCCGGCCCGGGCCGGGCGCTCCTCGGCGCTCGCCGTCCTCGCCCGCGGGCTGGTGGCGGCCGGCCGACCCGTCGTCGTGCTCGCCACCCCACGTTCGCCGTTGCACGGCCTGCTCGACGACACCGGCTGCACCGTGCTCGGCCCGGCTGACCGCGACGCCTTCGTGTCGGCCCGTCGCGCCGACCCGGACCTCTGCGTCGTCGTCGACGACGTCGAACGGTTCGACGGCACCCCGCTCGGAGAGGCGGTGCTCGAGGCCTGCGGTCTCCTCGACGCGACGGACGGGCTCGTCGTCGGGTCGGCCGACCTCGCCCGGGCCACCGCGGCCTTCCGCGGGCTCGTCCCCGAGATCGCCCGCGACGGTCACGGCCTCCTCCTCGGCGCCGGCTCGGCGGCCGACGGCGACCTCCTCGGCGCCCGCCTCGAGGGCCCGTTCGAGCGACGGGCCGGGCGAGGGCACCTCGTCCGCGACGGCCAGACGGTCCCGGTGCAGGTCGTGCGAGCGGAGCCCGCCCCCGTCGACGGCGCGTGAGGCCGCACGCTGGGCAGACACGGCACGCGCCTCGGCCGTCGTTCTGCCACGCTCGGACCCGACGCTAGCCCGACGAGACCGAACGCGAGGAGCTGCCATGCCACGTGGTGCCCGAGAGATCACGCTGCGCTTCCTCGCCGCCCCGACCGACGCCGGCTACTCCGGCACCGTCGGCGGTGGCCGGGTCCTCGAGTGGATCGACAAGGCCGGGTACGCCGCCGCGGCCGGCTGGAGCGGCACGTACAGCGTCACCGCCTACGTGGGCAACGTCCGGTTCACCCGCCCCGTCGAGGTCGGCGACCTCGTCGAGGCCACGGCGCACATCGTGCACACCGGCACGTCGAGCATGCACATCCACGTCACCGTGTCGGCCGGCAACCCGCGCGAGGGCGACCTGCACCCGACCACCGAGTGCCTCATGATCTTCGTGGCCGTCGACGCCGACGGAAAGCCGACGCCGGTGCCGGAGTACGAGCCGGAGACCGACGAGGAGCGCGGCTGGCAGGAGGCCGCCGTCGCGCGGATCGGGCTGCGGGCCGACATCGCCGAGGCGATGAGGGCCCAGAGCTACAGCGACGCCGGCACCGCGCCCCGGGCCGTGCTGCGCTTCCTGGCCGCGCCCACGGACGTCAACTGGGGCGGCAAGGTCCACGGCGGCATCGTCATGCGCTGGATCGACGAGGCCGCGCACGTCCTCGCGACGCAGTGGACGGGCAGCGCGGCCAACGTCGCCGTGTACGCCGGTGGCGTCCGCTTCTACCGTCCGCTGCGCATCGGCCACCTCGTCGAGGTCGAGGCCCGGCTGCTGCTCACCGGCACCTCGAGCATGCACATCAGCGTGCACGTCCGCTCCGGCGACCCGGCCACCGGCGAGCTCGCCCTGACGACGCACTCACTCATCGTGTTCGTGCCGCTCGACGCCGAGGGGCGCGCCCTCGCGGCCAAGCCGTGGCACCCCGTCAGTGACGAGGACGCCGCCCTGCGCGACCACGCCGTCGAGCTCGTCGAGCTGCGCAACCGGGTCGCGGAGGAGCGCCACATCCCCTGAGCCGCAAGGCAGCCCACGCCGCTCAGGCCCTGCCGGTCGCAGCCTGCTCGATCGCGTCGACGACGACCGACACGTCGGGCAGGGCCGCGACCTCCGCCGCCAGACCGAGCGCCACGTCGCGATAGCTGTCACCGGCGAGCACCTGCGCCACGGCGTCCCCCAGCCCGCCGAGCTCTGCGGCACCGCCGAACAGCCCGACACCTGCACCGACGTCGTGGACGCGTCCGGCGTTGAGCCGCTGGTCGCTCGCGAAGAGCGGCACGACCACCTGCGGCACCCCTGCGGCGACGGCCGCCATCGTCGTGCCGAACCCCCCGTGGCCGACGCACACCGCCGACAGCGGCATGACCTCGTCCTGCGGCCACCACTGCGCCACGTGCGAGTTCGTCGGCCAGGGCCGGAGCAAGTCGGGGTCCACGCCCCGTCCGGTCGTGAGCAGCACCCGCACAGGTGCTTCGGCGAGCGCGGCGAGCGCCGCCCCGTACACGTGCCCGAGGTGCCCGAGGTTGCCGGCGACCGACCCGAACGTCACGTACACGAGCGGCGCATCGGCGTCACCCCACGCCGCGGGCAGGGTGCCGGTCGGCGCAGCCCCCGGGACGCGGTAGCGCACGACGCGCTGCCCCGCCGGATCATGTCCGTCGAGCCCGGGCGGCACCGACGTACAGATCGTCTCGCCCGCCAGCGCGGCCGCGAGCGTCCCTGCGGAGAGGCCCGCGGCGGCGTCGAGCTCGGAGAGCGGCTCGCCGAGCAGCGACTCCGCCCAGCGCAGCATGCGCGTGACGCCGATCGACACCTGCGCGTGCGGGACGCCGTCAGCCACGGCCGCTGCGAGGGAACCGAGCTCGATCGGCTCGCGCACCACGACGTCGGGCCGCCACGAACCGATGACCCGTCGCACCCCGGGGAGGGCCTGCTGCGCGTCGAGGCGACCGAAGACCTCTTGCAGGACGCGCCGGTTGGCCTCGTCCTCGGGCAGCCCCGGCAGCTCGCGGAACACCGCCTCCATGAGGGGGCCGGGCACGTCGTCGAACGGCTCGTGCGCCAGGCCCGCCCGGGCCACGTCGTCGGCGAACGACGCCGGCGCCGCGACCCGCACCTCGTGCCCAGCCGCCGCGCACGCCCGCGCCACGGGGACGAGCGGGCCGAAGTGCCCGGCGCCCGCGGTCGTCGAGAAGAGGACGCGCACCCGACCAGCGTCGCACGCGAGCCGGGCGGACACCCCGTGTTCACCCGATGGCCACCCCGAGAGCACCCGTCCCCTTCCCCGGCCCGCCTAGCGTCGCTGACGGCCCGACCCGCGCGAGGTCGACGCGACGCCGACGCGACGCGCGCGGGCGAGGACGACTCACACCACCCTTTCGCCGAAGGAGCACCTCGAGTGACGCCTCAGCTTCTCCCCCTCGTCTCGACCCCGCGGCACGGTTCGCGCAGCCGCATGACGTGCCACTACCGCTGCAACAGCGCCTGTGACGCCCCCGTGCCCAACGAGTCCGGCAACGCCTCGATGCACGACCTCGTCGAGGGCGCCCTGGCACGCCGCTCCGTCCTCAAGGGCAGCGCCCTGGGGGCCGGCGCGCTCGTCCTCGCCGGACTCGCCGCCGGGCCGGCCGCGCCCGCCGCCGCGTCCAGCGCCCCGGCCGGCAAGGGCCACGGCCGCCCGACGGGGGACGTCGGCCGCGCCGCGTTCACCCCCGTCACGCCGAACAACGCCGACGCCGTGACCAACGCCCCCGAGTACACCCAGAACGTCGTCATCCGCTGGGGCGACCCGGTGGAGGCCGGCGCCCCGCGCTTCGACGTCCACGCCCAGACGCCGGAGGCTCAGGCCCGCCAGTTCGGCTACAACAACGACTACGTCGGCGTGCTGCCCCTGGACGGCAAGCGGGCCCTGCTCGTCACCAACCACGAGTACACCGACGAGAACCTCATGTTCCCGACCGGCGAGTACGACGACGCCACGGTCAAGAAGATCGCGATGGCCGCGCACGGCATGGCCGTCGTGACGATCGAGCGCGGTCGGGCCGAGGGCTCGTGGGTGCGCGCCGACCACCGCCGTGCCAAGCACAACCGCCGCATCACCGTGCACACCGAGTTCGCCTTCCACGGCCCGGCCGCCGGCCACGAGCTGCTCCGCACCGCCGCAGACCCGACCGGCACCCGCGTGCACGGCACGTTCGGCAACTGCGCCGGCGGCACGACCCCGTGGGGCACCGTGCTGTCCGGCGAGGAGAACTTCAACGGCTACTTCGACGCGTCCGGCGCGGTCGACCCGGCGAACGCCGCGTCGTTCAAGCGCTACGGCATCCCGACGTCGGCGGTGACCAACCGCGGCTGGTCGAGCGTCGACGAGCGCTTCGACCTCGCCAAGCACCCGCACGAGGCCTACCGCTTCGGCTGGGTCGTCGAGGTCGACCCGTTCGAGCCGGACTCGACGCCGGTCAAGCAGACCATGCTCGGCCGGTTCAAGCACGAGGGCGCCAACGTCACGATCAGCGACTCGGGCCACGCCGTCGCCTACATGGGCGACGACGAGCGCGGCGACTACATCTACAAGTTCGTCTCGGCCGACCGGTTCCGCGAGGGCCCCTCGCGCACCGCCCGACGCCACAACAAGACGCTGCTGACCCGAGGCACCCTCTACGTGGCGAAGTTCGCCGGCGACGGCACGGCCGACGGCGTGTACGACGGCACCGGCGAGTGGATCGCCCTCACCTCGCACGAGCGCTCGTTCGTTCCCGGGATGAGCGTCGGCGACGTCCTCGTCCACACGCGTCTGGCCGCCGACACCGTCGGCCCGACGAAGATGGACCGCCCCGAGGACATCGAGCCCAACCCGGTCAACGGGAGGATCTACTGCGCGCTGACGAACAACAGCAACCGCGGCACGAGCCACCCGGTCGACGAGGCCAACCCGCTAGCCTCGAGCATGGTGCGTGCCTCGCTCGGCGCCCCGCTGACGAGCAAGTCGGGCAACCGCAACGGCTACGTCCTCGAGGTCACCGAGAACCGCGGCGACCACACGGGCACCGCCTTCACGTGGGACCTCTTCCTCGTCTGCGGCGACCCCGAGGCGCCCGAGACGTACTTCGCCGGCTTCGACAAGGCCAGGGTGAGCCCGATCAGCTGCCCCGACAACGTCGCCTTCGACGGCGTCGGCAACCTGTGGATCTCCACCGACGGCAACGTCCTCGGCTCCAACGACGGCCTCTTCCGCGTGCCGGTCGCCGGCCCGGACCGCGGCCGCGTCGAGCAGTTCCTCACGGTGCCGGTCGGCGCCGAGACGTGCGGCCCGCTCGTGACCGAGGACCAGCGCTCGGTCTTCATCGCCGTGCAGCACCCCGGCGAGACCGACGGCGCGACGTTCGAGAAGCCCTCGAGCACGTGGCCGCACACCGACGGCTTCCCGCGTCCGGCGGTCGTCGTCTCCTACCGGAAGTGAGCGCCCGCTCCCGGCGTCGCACCTCCGGGTAGCGCACGGGCCCGGCACCCACGGGTGCCGGGCCCGTCGTCGCGAGGCTGCCGTCAGCGTCGGGTCGGCAGGTGCGTCCGGGGCGCCATCCGGGGGCCGCGACGCGGCCGGTGGTGTCCCGCGAGGCCGAGCAGGTGCTGCACGCGGTAGCGATGGCCGCGGTACGGCTCGAGCAGCTCCTCGAGGCCCGCGTCGTCGACCGGGGTGCCGGTCAGCGCCCAGCCGATGTCCTTGGCCACGTGGTAGTCGCCGAACGACACGGCGTCGGCGTCGCCGAGGGCCCGCTGGGCCGTCTCGGCGTACGTCCAGACGCCGACCCCGGGCAGCGCCCGCAGCCGCCGGCGGGCGTCGTCGACCGGCAGACGCGTCGCCTCCTCGAGGCGCCCCGCGTAGCCGGCGGCCCGCACCACGGTGCGCGAGCGGGCGCCGTCGACCGACGCCTGCAGCCAGGCCCACGACGGCACGGCCGCCCAGCCCGCGGCCGTCGGCGGCGCCTGCAGGCGCGGGAAGGGCCCCGGAGCCGGTGACCCGAAGCGCCGCACGAGGGTCCGGTAGCCGCTGAACGCCTCCTGGCCGGTGACCTTCTGCTCGATGACCGCCGGGGCGAGCGCGTCGAACACGAGCCCGGAGCGGGGCACGCGCCAGTGCCCGAACCGCCGCCACGCCTCGGCCACCGGCGCGTGGACCGGCTCGAAGCCCTCCGGGTCGTCGTCGTCACCGAGCAGCGCGGGCACCGACCCGAGCAGCCACTCCGCGCCGGGGCCCCACGCGCTGGCGTGGACCTCGCCGGTACCCGGGAGGCAGGCCAGGTGCAGGGTGCCCACGCCCTCGGGCGTCTGCGCGGCGCGGGCCGTCGACCCGTCCGGGCCCCACCACGACGTCGGGTCTCCTGCGCCCCGGCGGAAGACGCCGAGCTGCGCACGGAGGGCGATCTGCCGGTCCGTGCGCCACAGCCGGGTCTGCGGTTCGGGCACGCACACCATCCTCGCTTACACTCGGCACGGTCGTTGAAGGCGCCACGACCGGCGCCGGTGACCAGCAGCTCACACTGCCCTGCCGAAGCCCCCGGCGGCCGCCGACCGGCCGCCGGCCCACAGGAAGAGGACCGATGGCCCGCGAGACGAGCCGAGACCGCCGCGAACGCGTCGCCGCCATGCAGGCGGCCCAGAAGCGGTCCGAACGCCGCCGACTCCTCGTCCTCGTCGGCGCGTGCGTCGCCGTCATCGCGATCATCGGCGCGGCCGTGACGTGGGCGGTCGTCGGTGAGCAGAGCAAGAAGAACGCCGCACTCGACGCCATCTCCGGCGACGTCGCCTCCGCACAGTGCGACCCCGTCACCAACGACCCCGCCACGGGCTCCAGCGAGCACATCGGCCCGGGCACCAACCAGCCCAGCGTCACCCACGTCGACTACTCGACGATCCCGCCCTCGAGCGGCAAGCACCTCGCCGCGCCGGTCGTCGACAAGCGCCGCGTGTACACCACTGCCGACGTGCCGGTCGTCGAGACGCTCGTGCACAACCTCGAGCACGGCTACACGATCCTCTGGTACGACCCCTCGGTCGAGAAGACGCAGGCGGCCAGCTTCGAGGCGCTCGCGACGAAGATCAACGCCATGAAGGAGTCGGCGAACAAGTTCCTCGTCGTGCCGTGGGACACCAAGCGCGGCGCCTTCCCGGCCGGCAAGAAGTACGCGCTGTCGCACTGGTCGGCCGACGTCGACCAGTCCACCGGGCAGGTCAAGAGCCAGATGGGCCATCGCCAGCTGTGCGGCGGGCTCAGCACGAGCGTCGTCGAGACCTTCGTCAAGCAGCACCCCTGGAGCTCGGCACCCGAGCCCGGCGCCGCCTGACGCGTCCGCCCCCACCGTCTCACCGACCCGGCCCGACGCGTTCCGACGCGTCGGGCCGGGTTAGTGTGCGGGACATGGCGATGAGCGGCGAGTACGTCCCGAGCCCCAGCGACTGGGTGCGCAAGCAGGTCGAGGAGATCGAGCGCACCGGCACCACCGACTCCGTACACATCATGAACCTGCCCGTCGTGATGCTGACGATGCGCGGTGCGAAGAGCGGCAAGGTGCGCAAGGTCCCCCTCATGCGCGTCGAGCACGACGGCGTCTTCGCCGCGGTAGCCAGCAAGGGCGGTGCGACGGAGCACCCCAAGTGGTACCGCAACCTGCAGAAGCACCCGGACATCGACCTTCAGGCCGGCACCGAGACGTGGCCGGTGCGGGCCCGGGAGCTGTCCGGCGACGAGCGCGAGCAGTGGTGGGCGCGCTGCGTGGCCGCCTACCCGCCGTACGCGGAGTACCAGACGAAGACCGACCGGCTCATCCCGGTCTTCGTGCTCGAGCCGCGCGCCGCCTGAGCCCTCACGCGCGGGCGGCGAGCCGCACCGCGCGCCGGGCGGCCGCCGGCGTGCCCGGCGTCGGCCAGAACCGGGCCACGAGGCCCTGCTGGGCGAACGTCCACGCGTTCGTCAGCACCCAGTAGAGCAGCACACCGGCCGGCACGAACGCCGCCGCCGCGAGCACCCCGACCGCGCCGAGCCACGGCACGAGCCGCTGGACGCCTGCCACGGCGTCGGGCGCGTCGGTGAGGTCGGTGTTCGGCAGGGTGAACCAGCGCTGCGTCGCGAGGCTGAGCGCCGCCGCGAGGACCGCGAGACCGACGAGGACGAGCCCGGGTGCGCCGGACCCGAGGGCCGGCACGAGCCGCGTCGTCAGGTGCAGCCCGTAGACGGACGCCGCCGACGCGGACGCGACGAGCCCCGCGTCGAGCGCGCCGACGGCGTGGCCGTTCGCGAGGTCGGCGACGACGCGGTAGAGGGCGTAGACGAGCGGCAGCTGCAGCAGGGCCGGGGCCAGCGACCAGGACGAGACGCCGTGCTCGGCGTGGATGCTCCGCTGCTCCTCCCGCATGACCCGCAGCCGGTCGAGGTCGCGGGTGCCCGCGTAGCGGCGGCGCAGCTCGCGCAGGGCCGGGGTGGCCCGGGCACGCGCGTGCGCGGCGCGCACCCCGTGGACGGTGAGCGGCAGCAGGGCCGTGCGCACGGCGACGACGAGCAGGCCGACGGCCACGAGCCAGGCGCCGGGCGAGCCCGGGGCCAGGCCGAGCGCGGACGCGGCGGAGTGGGCCGACGTGAGGACGGCGGCGACGGCGGAGACGACGGGTGAGAGCAGGTCGGGCACGGCAGGGCTCCTTCCCGGTCCGGGTCGGACCGGTGGACGGGTCGGGTCGGCTGGACCGACGCGCGCGGGTGCGGCGCGTCGGGTCAGCGACCGCCCGGAGCCCGCGGCCGGCTCGGCCGACGGGAGACCTCGACGGCGCACCAGAACGGTGACGGCGCCTCGACCCGCTCGGCCGGCGTGCCGGGTCGGGCCCGACGCACGGGCGACGACGCGGCGGCCGGTCGGGTGACGGCCACCGCGAGCGCGAGCAGGGTCGCGGCCGTCGCCGTGGCGGCCACTCCGAGGGCGACCGCCTGGGCCGGGTGCAGCCCGGGACCCGCGAGGACGACGAACCAGGCAGCCAGCGCGACCGACAGCGCCAGCGCGGCGAGGAACGCACCGCCGGCCGACGCGCGGGAGGCGCGGGTGGGCCGGTCGTGCCGGTCGTGCCGGTCGTTGCCGGGCATGTCCCCTCCTCCGGTCGGGTCGTGGTCCTTCCCGGAAGACGCCCGGGCCGGCCGGAGAGTTCCCGACCGCCTCAGACGGTGAGGTCCTCCTCGTCCGCCACGGCATCGCGCCGTTCGCTGACGAGGTGGTGGGACCTGGCGTAGAGCCAGCCACCGGCGGCGACGAGGACATCGACGATGGTGACGATGAAGCGCGACATGATGGCGACCGCGGCGGCCGCCGGTGTCGGCATGGCCGTGGCGAGGATGAGGGTCAGCAGGCCCTCACGGGCGCCGAGCCCGGCCGGCAGCACGATGGTCAGCATGCCGAGCGACACCGACAGGGCGTAGCCGGTGACCGCCGCCACCGTGAGGTTGTCGTGCCCGGCGCCGTCGGCCACCGCGCGGGCCAGCAGCAGCGTGTGGACGCCGAAGAAGAGCCAGACGCCGATGAAGGTCGCCACGGCGCGCAGCACCGCACCCGTCGACAGGTCGTGCTCGAGCGGCGGGCGGCGCAGCAGCCGCAGCCCGAACGCGATGAGGGCGTTGAGCAGCCGCGGCACGCAGAGGACGACGAGCAGGGGCAGCGCGAGCAGCAGCCACCAGTCGAAGCCCTCGGACGAGCCGCTGAGCAGGAAGGACGCCGCCGGCAGCCCCACGAGGAACCCGGTGAGCAGGGCGAAGCCGAGCGCGAGCAGCCCGGTGACGGCGGTGCGCCGACGCGGGACCTTGAGGTTCGCGGCGATGTCGGCCTGCACGAGCACCGACCACAGCGACCCGGGCAGGTACTTGCCGAGCTGGCCGACGAAGTACACGCCCGAGGCCGGCGCCAGGTGCAGGTCGGAGCCGAGGTCGCGCAGGAGGGTGCGCCAGCCGAGCATGGTCAGCCAGGTGCCGATCGCGGCGGCCAGCGTGGACCACGCGAACGTCGGGAGGGAGATCTTGTCGAGGTGCACGGACACGTCGGACCAGTTGCGGGCGACGGCGTAGACGACGGCGGCGAGGGTGACCACGGCGATGGTCACGCGCAGGACGGTGAGGAGCTTCTTGCGGGTCATGTCCGGGCCATCATCGCAGCGGAACCTGCATGCCCGTGCACATCGCGCTCCCAGCCGACGTCCACCGGCGTCTCACCGGCGGCGCAGGGTGAGCCGGACCAGGCCGTAGGCCGCGTCGGCGGACCGGGCCCGCGCCGCGGCCTCACGCATCCGCGCGGTGACGTCGCCGTCGAGGTCGCCGACGAGGACGAAGCCGAGGTCGTGGGCCCGGGCGATGACGCCCCGGACGTCGGCCGGCCCGACCGTCCCCTCGACGCCGGCCGGGCCGAGCGGCACCGTGACGACGAGCAGACCGCCCGAACGCAGCGCCCACGAGGCCTGCTCGAGCACGTGGTCGACGTCGTCGGCGTCGCACCCGCGCGGGTGGATCCGCACGATGACGTCGAGGGAGCCGGTGTCGACGTCGAGCGCGGCGACGCTGGGCTGGCTGCCGGTGAAGTCGATCTCGACGGGCGCGAACCCCACCGCGCGGGCCCACCGCGACAGCAGCGACCGGCTGCCGGTCTCGTCGACGACGACCGCGCTGCGGCGCCCGTCGTCGCGGACCCGCAGGATGGCGGCGAGCGTGCCGAGCGCCGCCCAGGCCGACACCGCATCGCGCGACCACGGCAGGCCGAGGTCGCGGGCCAGGCCGCGCGCGTCCACGGCCTCGCCGGGGTCGCCCAGGACGTCGGTCGACAGCACCCAGTCGGGCAGGTCGGTGGCCGCGAGGCGCACCGGGTCGCGACGCCCCCCGAGCACCCGACCGACCGATCGACGGGCCGCGTCGGCGAGGTCGGTGGCGTGCTGGACGCCGGAGGCGGCGAGGCCCGACGCCGCACGCACGACCCGCTCCCCCGGCCCCGAGGTGATCGGTGGGACCTCGTCCGGCGACGCCTCCGAGGCGTCGTCGGTCCGGTCGTCCCCCTGGTCGTCGTCGCTCGCCCACGCGTCGTCGAACATGCCTGCCGCAGAGACGGACTCGTCGACGGACAGGGCCTCCACGGTGCCGAGGTAGTGAGCCCACGGTGCCGACAGGTCGGGCGTCTTGACACCGTCGGCGAGGCGGCGCCGCACCTCCGGGTCGCCGAGCCTCCTCAGTGCACCGGCGAGCGCCCGCTCGTCCTCCGGCGGCACGAGCAGCCCGTTGACCCCGTCGTCGACCTGCTGGGAGAAGGGTGCGATGTCGGAGGCGAGCACCGGCAGCCCGTGCGCGTGGCCCAGGACGACGTTCTGCGACGCCGTCGCCGAGCGGTAGGGCAGCGCGAGCACGTCGTGGTCGGCGAGGAGGGAGGCGAGCGCGTCGGCGGGCACGTAGCCGTCGCGGATCTCGACGCGGCCGGCGAGCGCCGGGTCGGAGGCGAGCCGGCCGATGACGCCGCGGTTGGCCCCCCAGATCTCGCCGGCGATGGTCAGGGTGACGTCCGGCACCGAGCGCATCGCACGCAGGAGCACGTCGATGCCCTTGTACTCGCGGATGAGCCCGAGGGCGAGCAGCCGGGTCGGGCCGGGGCGCGCGTCCCGGCTGATCGGGTCACCGCCGGGCAGGTGCGGGGGCAGGTCGGCCACCGACACGCGTCGGGCCCCGAGCTCGTGGGCGACGCGCGCCTGCTCGGTGCTGTGCACGAGCGTCGAGTCGACGCGGGAGAAGAGCAGCGACATGAGGGCGGCGTCGCCCGGGTGCGACTCGTGGGGCAGGACGTTGTGGCACACGACGACCGACTGCGGGCGCGGCCCCGGCAGTCCCGGCACGGCGCCGGCCGCGCGCAGCAGGGCCAGGTGCGCCGGCACGACGGGCGGCATGACGTGGACGACGAGGACGGCGTCCATGTCGCGCAGCCGGCGGCCGACGCGCACCCACGTGTCGGGCCGCGCCCAGCTGAGCGCGCGCACCGTGCGCGGGTACGGCGGCACCTCGGGCACCCCGGCCGGCACCGTGCCCTCGGCCCGACGCAGCCGCGAGGGGTAGAGGTGTGACCACGACACGAGCGTCACGTCGTGGCCGGCGTCGGTCAGGTGGTGCGCGAGCATCGTCGTGTGCGCGGCGACGCCGCCCTTGTGCGGGTGCGTCGGCCCGACGACGGCGATCCGCAGCGCGGCCGATCCCGCGCCCGGCCCGGTGGCCTCGACGCGCATGCTGCCTGAGAGGGCATCCGTCATGCGGCCAGACTCTCGCCCTCGGGGTGGGTGCGGCAACGCGCCGCGCGGACGCCGGGGCCGCGCGTGTCGGAGCACCCGCCCGCCCGCTCTACGCTGGGCCTGTGCAGAACGAGGACGTGTGGCTGGTGGTGCCGCTCTACGACGAGGCCACGGTCATCGGCGACGTCGTGCGCGAGGCGCGGCTCACCTTCCCGAAGGTCGTCTGCGTCGACGACGGCTCCCACGACCGCTCCGCCGACCTCGCCGAGCAGGCGGGGGCCGCGGTGGTGCGCCACCCGGTCAACCTCGGCCAGGGCGCCGCCCTGCAGACCGGCTTCGACTACGCGCTCGCCGACCCGGCGATGCGCTACGTCGTCACGTACGACGCCGACGGTCAGCACCAGGTGCACGACGTCGAGGTCATGCTCGCCCGGGCCCGCGGCGAGACGGACGGCGATCCCGTGCGCGTCGTGTTCGGCTCCCGCTTCCTCGACGAGCGCACGGAGGCCTCGGCGATGAAGCGTCTGGTCCTGCGCGCGGCCGTCGCCTACACCAACCTCACGACCGGCACCCGGCTCACCGATGCCCACAACGGGCTGCGCGTCCTGCACCGTGACGTCGTGGAGCGCCTCGACATCACCCAGAACCGGATGGCGCACGCGAGCGAGATGGTGGCCCAGATCGGGTCGATGCGCTTCGAGGGCCGGCGGGTCGAGTACGCGGAGGAGCCCGTGCACATCCTCTACACCGACTACAGCCGGGCCAAGGGCCAGTCGCTGTGGAACGCGGTCAACATCCTGGCGGAGCTGATCTGGCGATGAAACAGCTGCTCTTCCAGGTCCTGCTCATCGTGGGCGTCGTCACGGTGGCGTGGCGCCTGCTCGCCGGCTCCGGACAGCGCACGCAGGCGATGCGCCGCATCGGGCTGCTCGCCTTCCTGCTCCTCGCCGTCGGCAGCATCCTGCGGCCGGGCACGCTGACCGACGTCGCCAAGTTCTTCGGCATCGGCCGCGGCGCCGACCTCGTGTTCTACTGCCTCGTCATCGCCTTCCTCGGGTTCGTCGTCACGACCTTCAAGCGGTTCCGCGCGATGGAGACCCGCTACACGCGTCTGGCCCGCCGGATCGCGCTCGACGAGGCGCGGCCCGCAGCCGCCCACGCCGCGTCGGTCACCGGCCTGCCGGTGGACCCGCCCGCCGACGCCGCCGAGGGTGCGCCCACGGCAAACCCTGCGACACTGTCGGTCTCGCCCCCGTCCCCGAGCACGAGAGCACCCGATGCCGACTGATCCCAGCCGTCGGCGTCCGCGCGACGACGACGCCTACGTCGTCGACACGCGACGCCGCGTCAAGCGACCCGACGGCGGTGCGCTGCCGAGCGCGTCCGCCGGCGCCCCGGGCGCACCCGACCCGCACGACACGCGCGATGCCGACTACGTCGTCGACACCCGCGGGCGGCGCCCCGCCCCGACCGCGCCCGCGGCACCGCGCGAGCCGGCCCCCCGGGAGCCCGGTCGCCGGGTGCGCAAGGGCCGCGTGGTGCTGCTCGTCGTCGGCCTGCTCGTGCTGGCCTGGGTCGCCTTCCTGGTGTGGGTGCCGGTGCAGGCGTGGAACAACGTCGCCCGCGTCGACAACATCCCGTCGGGCGAGCGCCCCGTCGACACCTCGGGCTACAACTACCTCCTCGTCGGCTCCGACAGCCGCGCCGGGCTGACCAAGGCGCAGAAGAAGAAGTACGCCACCGGCAACGCCGAGGGCCAGCGCACCGACACGATCATGCTCGTGCACGTCTCCGACAGCGGCGGCAAGCCGGTCATGGTGTCGCTGCCGCGCGACTCCTACGTGCCGATCCCCGGCCACGGCTCGAACAAGATCAACGCCGCCTTCGCCATCGGCGGGCCCAAGCTGCTCACGGAGACGGTCGAGAACGTCACCGGCGTGCACGTCGACGGCTACCTCGAGATCGGGTTCGGCGGCTTCGCCAACCTCGTCGACGCCGTCGACGGGGTCACGCTCTGCGTCCCGCGCGACATGAAGGACAAGAAGGCCGGCATCGACCTCAAGAAGGGCTGCCAGAACCTCGACGGCGGCAACGCCCTCGGCTACGTCCGGTCCCGGTACGAGGACCCGATGGGCGACATCGGCCGCGCGGCCCGACAGCGCCAGTTCCTCGGCGCCCTCATGAAGAAGGCCGCCACCCCGGCCACCGTGCTCATCCCGTGGCGGTACAAGCAGACGGCCGACGCCTCGGCCGCGGGCCTGGCCGTCGGCGAGCAGACCGGCCTCATGGACGCCTACCGCGTGCTCCAGGCGATGCGTGCGGTCAGCGCCGACCAGGGGCTGTCGCTCAGCGTCCCGACCTCCGACCTCGCCTACCGCACGCCGGGTGGCTCGCTCGCGGTCAAGTGGGACACCCAGAAGGCCAAGGCGCTGTTCAAGGCGCTCAAGGACGACGACCCCCTGACCGAGCCCCCGCCGGGCACCACGGTCGAGGGCGCCAAGAACAGCTGAGGCCGCTGCACATGACGACCCACACCGCTGCCCCGCTGCTGCCCGCCGAGGTGCTCGCCCGGCTCTTCGCGGCCGACGCGACGCGCCCGCGCCTGACCTGGTACGACGACGAGCCGGGACCGACCGCGGGTGAGCGCATCGAGCTGTCGGCGCGGGTGCTGACCAACTGGGTCGCCAAGGCCGCCAACCTCCTGCAGGACGACCTCTCCGCCGAGCCGGGCACGACGGTGGGACTCGACCTGCCGGCGCACTGGCGGGCCGTCTACTGGGCGCTCGCGGCGTGGTCGGTCGGGGCCGAGGTCGTCGTCGGCGAGGCCGCGACGGGTGCCGACGTGCTCGTCACTGCCTCCCCCGAGGCCGCCGCGGCCCACGGAGGCGACGCCGTGCTCGTGTCGCTGCCAGCGCTGGCCCGCAGCCACCCGCAGGCCGCCGACGCGCCGGCCGCCGTCGACGAGGCGCGCGAGCTGTCCACGCACGGAGACGTCTTCGTGCCGCTGGCCGACCCCGAGCCCTCCGACGTCGCGCTCGCGACGGTGTCGGGCTCGCTCACGTACGGCGAGGTGGTCGTGGCCGACGACGCGTGGGGCGCGCAGCCCCGCGTGGCGCTGCGCGGGTCTCCCGAGGACGTCCTGCGAGGCTGCCTCGCCGCGTGGGCCGCCGACGGCTCGGTCGTGCTCGAGCGCGGGCCCGTGGGCGCCGGCGCACCGGGGCGGCACGCGTCAGAGGGCGTCACCGTCGAGGCCGGTGCCTGAGGGTCCTGCCGGGGTCAGGCCGAGAGCCGGTCGAACAGCGTCCACGTGCGGGAGGCGACGACGCCGGTGCTGGCCAGCCCGGCCCGCGCCTGGGCGGCCTTGACCGCCTCACGCGTGGCGAGGTCGAAGACGCCGCTGGCCGGCACGCCGAGGAGGCGCTGGACCGCGATGACCTGCGGGCCCTGGTCACCGATGCGCAGCACCGTCGACCGGCTGCCGACGAAGGGGAAGTCGCGGGCCTCGAGGACGTCCCACAGCTCCGGGGTCACGACGCCGGTCTGCTCGAGGGCGTGCGAGCGCTGCAGGGCGGTGACGCGGTCGCGGGTCACCGGCCCGAAGACGCCGTCGACGGGTACGCCGCCCAGCGCCCGCTGGAGCACCCGCACGACCGCACCTCGCGAGCCGAGCCCGAGTGTCAGGTCCTTGTAGGCCGTGTAGGCCGTGCCGACCTCGACGCGGGCGACACCGGCGTGGGGCCTGGGCGCAGCGGCATGGGTCGTCATGGTCGTCCTCCTGGGTCTCGTCAGCACCATTCATTCACTTGGGTCACACCCTTCACAACCGGTTCGGGCGAATTACAGGTCTGGAATTCCGCTCGCGCGACGTACGGACGGCGGGACGGACGCACGTGTGCCGGCCCCACCCGGACGGGCCACCGTGTGGGTCGACCCCACGGCCGTACCGGCCCGGGGCGCGGATAGAGTCCGGCCATGGACAAAGTCGTCTCCACCCCCCAGGAGGCCATCGCCGGGATCAGCGACGGCATGTCGCTGTCCGTCGGCGGTTTCGGCCTCTGCGGCATCCCCTCCGTGCTCATCGCTGCCATCCACGACGCCGGCCTCACCGACCTCGAAGCGGTCTCGAACAACTGCGGCGTCGACGACTGGGGCCTCGGCATCCTGCTGCGCGACAAGCGCATCCGCCGGATGGTCAGCTCGTACGTCGGCGAGAACAAGGAGTTCGAGCGGCAGTACCTGTCCGGCGAGCTCGAGGTCGAGCTGACGCCCCAGGGCACCCTCGCCGAGCGCCTTCGCGCCGGCGGCTCCGGGATCGCCGCCTTCTTCACGATGACCGGCGTCGGCACGCAGATCGCCGACGGCGGGCTCCCCTGGCGCTACGACGACGCCGGTGCCGTGGCGCTCGCGTCGCCGCCGAAGCAGACCCAGGAGTTCGAGTGGATGGGCGAGACGAAGACCTTCGTTCTCGAGCAGGCCATCACGACCGACTTCGGGCTCGTGCGGGCCGCCAAGGGTGACCGGCACGGCAATCTCGTCTTCAACGAGTCGGCGCGCAACTTCAACCCGCTGTGCGCCATGGCCGGACGCGTCACGGTGGCCGAGGTCGAGGAGCTCGTCGAGCCCGGCGAGCTCGACCCCGACCAGATCCACCTGCCCGGGATCTTCGTCCAGCGGGTCCTGCCGCTCACGGCCGAGCAGGCCGCCGAGAAGCGCATCGAGCGCCGCACCGTCCGCCCCCGCCCCGACGCCGCCCCGACCGACCAGGAGGCCTGAGATGGCACTGACCCGTGAGCAGATGGCCGCGCGCGCTGCGGCCGAGCTGTCCGACGGCGCCTACGTCAACCTCGGCATCGGCCTGCCGACGCTCGTGCCCAACTACGTGCCCGACGACGTCGAGATCGTGCTGCAGTCCGAGAACGGCATCCTCGGCGTCGGCGCCTACCCGTTCGACGGCGAGGAGGACGCCGACCTCATCAACGCCGGCAAGGAGACCGTCACCCTGCGCAAGGGCGCGGCCTTCTTCGACTCGGCGACGAGCTTCGGGATGATCCGCGGCGGCAAGGTCGACGCCGCGATCCTCGGCGCCATGCAGGTGTCCGAGGGCGGCGACATCGCCAACTGGATGATCCCCGGCAAGATGGTCAAGGGCATGGGCGGCGCGATGGACCTGGTGCACGGCGCCAAGAAGGTCATCGTCCTCATGGAGCACAACGCCAAGGACGGCTCGTACAAGATCGTCAAGGACTGCTCGCTGCCCTACACCGGCCGCGGCGTCGTCCAGCGGATCATCACCGACCTCGCCGTCCTCGACGTCACCGAGTCCGGGCTCGTCCTGCGCGAGCTCGCCCCCGGCGTCACCGAGGACGAGGTGCGCGCCAGGACCGAGCCCGAGCTCACCGTCGACCTCCGACCGGCACCGACGCACGGCTGAGCCCGACGACGCCGGCCCCGAGCCACCGACGGCGCGGCACCCCTCGCGAGTGTCGCGCCGTCGTCGTCCCACGGCCCACGGGTCGTCAGGCGGGCCTTTACCAAAACAGGACGGTCGGGCGGTCACGGGACGATAACGATCAACCGTGCGGTCTGTGGTGATTGGGACATTTGGGACTGAATGGGTCTGCCGTCCCATCCCCAGGAGTCCTGCGATGCGCCTTGTCCCCACCACCGTCGCCGTGACCGTGCTGGCCGCCACCTTCGTCGTCGCACCGACGATGTCCTCCGGGGCCAAGCCCCGTCCGGTCGCGCCCACGGTCCGCGAGGTCGGCATCCCCGCCGTGGCCGGATCGGGGGCGCCTGCGGCCCGTGCGCGGACGGCGGCCCCGACCGTCGGCGACCCCGTCGTCGCCGCCACCCGGGTCGACGGGGTCGACTTCGACGTCGCCGGCGTCACCTTCGACCGGACGCCACCGACCGGCACCCGCGTCGAGGTGCGCACCCACGACGCGTCCGGCTGGAGCGGCTGGGTCGACCTCGACCTCGAGGAGGACGACGCGCCCGACCCCGGCTCGGCCGACGCGAGGCACGCCCGGCCCGGCACCGCGCCGCTGGCGGCAGCAGGCTCCGACGCCGCCGACATCCGGGTCACGACCCCGGACGGGTCGGTTCCCCCCGGGCTGCGCGCCAGCCTCGTCGACGGCGGCGACTCCCCCGCCGACACCGCGATCGACCCGCCGGCCGGCTCCGCCGTGGCGGCCGTCGCCCGGCCGACGATCATCAGCCGCGCCCAGTGGGGCGCCGACGAGAGCATCCGCACCTGCGACGGCGAGCGCCTCAGCGGCTTCAAGGCCGTCGTCGTGCACCACACCGTCAACTCGAACACGTACTCGGCCGACCAGGTGCCGGCCCTGCTGCGCTCGATGTACGCCTTCCACGTCAAGAGCCGCGGCTGGTGCGACCTCGGCTACCAGATCCTCGTCGACCGGTTCGGCCGCGCCTACGAGGGCCGCAAGGGCAGCACGGCCGCCTTCGTCATGGGCGCCCAGGCCGGCGGCTTCAACGCCGAGACCACCGGCATCTCGGTCATCGGCGACTTCACGTCGACGCCGATGAGCTCGGCGGCGCAGTCGACCGTGACGCGCGTCGCGGCCTGGGAGGGTGACCGCTCGCTCTTCGACCCGTCGTCCTCGGTCGTGCTCACGTCCGCCGGCGGCACCCGCTACAAGGCGGGGGTGCGGGTCACGAAGACGCGCGTCGTCGGCCACCGCGACCTCAGCCTCACCAGCTGTCCCGGGGACAGGGCCTACCCGCAGGTGGCCTCGATCCGCAGCGGTGCGGGCTCGATCTGGCGGGCCGGGCAGTGGTCGGTGCAGAAGCCGAAGACGGTGGCGGAGACGTACAGCCGGCCGGCATCGGGCTCCTTCGACCTGTCCGGGCGCGGCTTCGGCCACGGCGTCGGCTTGTCGCAGTGGGGTGCCTACGGCGCGGCGACGCGCGGCCTGACGTGGCAGCAGACGCTCGCCTTCTACTACCCGGGCACGACGCGCACCGCGAACGGCAACCCGTCGGTGCGCGTCCTGCTCCAGAGCGTCGGCACCGGCGCCACCGAGCTGGTGACCCAGAGCGGCAACCAGGTCTCCAACGGCAGCAGGTCCTCGACCCTGTCGACGGCCTACCGCTGGCGGGTCGTGCCCGAGGGCAGCGGCGTCTCGCTGCAGGCCTGGCACAGCGGACGCTGGAACGCCGTGAACGGCTGGACCCGCTCGACGGCTCCCCTGACGCTGAGCCGCCCCTCCACCGGGACGGTGCGCCTCGTCCTCGCGAACGGCACGCAGCGCGAGTTCCGCGGCACCGTGCGCGTGGTGCCGGTGTCGGGCCGCGCCTACCCGGTCAACGTCGTGTTCACCGAGTCCTACCTGCGCGGCGTCGTGCCGAACGAGATGCCGGCCAGCTGGCCGGCTGCGGCGCTCGCCGCCCAGTCCGTCGCGGCCCGCACGTACGTGGCCTACGGTCGCTCGAGCGCCGGCAGCCGCGCCTACGACACGTGCGACACGACGTGCCAGGCCTACCGCGGCGTCGCCGACTACACCGCCCAGGGCGTGCGGACCCGGAGCAACGAGGACAGCCGGGCCACCGCCGCGGTCAACGCGACCGTCGGGGTGATCGTCAGCTACGGCGGCAAGCCCGCCCTCGCCCAGTACTCGTCGTCCAACGGCGGGCGCACCGTGCGCGGCAGCGCGCCCTACCTCGTGGCGAAGGCCGACCCGTACGACGGCGCCGTCGCCTCCCCGTCGAACCCGAGCACGTGGCAGGCGACGCTCACGGCCGCCGCCGTCGAGTCGCGCTACCCCGCCATCGGCACGCTGCGCAGCATCGCCGTCGGCCCTCGCACCGGTGGGGGCGGCACGGGCACCTTCGGCGGCCGCGTCGGCACGGTGACGCTGAGCGGCTCGGCGGGCTCGGCCACCGTCAGCGGCGACGCGTTCCGCTCCGCCCTCGGCCTGCGCAGCACGTGGTGGACGGTGTCCTCGGCGGCACCACGCTCGGCGGCGTACTCGCCACGCGACGTCACGGGCGATGCCCTCGGCGACGTCATCATCCCGTCGGGCGCGGCCCTCAAGACGCTGTCCTACACCGGCTCGAAGACCTTCACGACCCGGCAGATCGTCGGCAGCGGCTTCTCCGGCATGCGCGCCGCCGCCGCCGTCGGCCCCTTCGACAACGACAACCTCGGCGACGTCGTGGCCATCGACCCGTCCGGCAACGCCTGGCTCTACCGCGGCCTCGGGGCGAGCAACCTCAACGCGGGCCGGGTGCTGCTCGCGGCCGGCTGGGGCCAGGTGACGATGATCGTCCCGACCGGCGACTGGAACGGCGACGGGTTAACCGACTTCGCCACCCGGATGAGCGACGGGCGCCTCATCCTGCGCACCGGCAACGGCACCGGCCGCATCACCTCGAGCCCGACGATCGGCACCGGCTGGAACGGCCTGAGCCAGGTCACGAGCGGCGAGTACGACGGCGACGGCAAGCGCGACCTCGTCGCCGTGCGGTCGAGCGACGGCGCGCTCGTCCTCTACGCCGGCAACGGCACGGGCGGGTTCAAGCCCGGTCGGCTCATCGGTGCCTCCGGGTGGACGGCGATGAGCGCGGTCCGCGGCATCGGCGACATCACCGGCGACGGCCGCGACGACCTGCTGACCCGACGCAAGAGCGACGGCGCGCTGCTCGTCTACCGGGTCGTCGGGGCGGCCCGGCTCACGACGCCGCTGTCAGCTGGCGCGTCGTCCTCGACGCTGACGTGGGGGCAGTGAGGCGCGGAACGCTCAGAGGCTGGAGATGTGCTCGATGAGCCCGGTCGTGGACACCGACGGGGTGCGAGGCAGGTAGACGACCTCGCAGACGTCGCCGACCCAGTCGAACTTGCCCGTCCAGTCGTCGCCCATGACGAGCACGTCGGCGCCGTGCTCGAGGATGTAGTCGCGCTTGAGCTCGAGCGACTCCTCGACGAAGACCGCGTCGACGACGCGCAGGGCGGCGACGATCTCGAGGCGCTCGTCCTGGGTGAACACCGGCGGCCGGCCCTTCTTGGCGATGTTGAGCGCGTCGGCGGACACCCCCACGACGAGCCGGTCCCCGAGCTCGGCGGCCCGCTGGAGCACGCGGACGTGTCCGACGTGGAAGACGTCGAAGGTCCCGAAGGTGATGACGGTCCGGTTGCTCACGGTGCTCCTCTGGCGGTTCGACCCGGTGGGGCCCTGGCGGGTCAGGCTACTAGCCCGATACCGGCCGTGCCGAAACGGCGAGTGGCCGGGTCGCGCTACGGGGTCACCCGCGACGCGTGCGCGGCCTGGGCGAGGGTCGTCTGCGCCAGGCCGGAGCCGTCGCTGACGGGGCCGCCCTCGACGACGGCGCGGGCGAGGTCGGACGCGGTGAGGGGCGCCAGCACGACGCCGGCCGGGCGCGGCGCGGTGTCGCTCGCCACGACCCGGGCGCCCGCCGCGAGGGCCTCGCGGACGATGACGGAGTCGCCGTCCCAGCTCGTGGGGCGCAGGAAGGTGCCGACGCGCGACAGCACCCCGCTGACGTCCGCCGGCGGGGTGTCGAAGGCGACCGTGAGCCATGGCTCCCCCGCCGCCCGGTCACGCAGCGACTGCACCGCCTCGGTGTCGTTGCCGTAGGCGAGGACGGTGAGAGTCGCGTCGGGCCACGACCGGCGGACCAGCTCGACGGCGTCGACGCCGAGGTCGGCGTTGTAGTGCGCGAGCCCGGCGTTCGTGGCGAGCGCGAGCGCGTGCGGGTCGCGCGGGAACGGGCTCGGCACCGGCGCCGCCGACGCGTCGAACGGCGTGACGACCGTGAGCCGCGAGCGCAGCCGTTCGGGCAGGATCGCGCCGATCTCGTCGTTGACGGCCCAGATCTCGTCGTAGGCGTGCAGCGCGACGACGAGCGCGCGGCGCCGCCACCACGGCATGCGGGCCACCTGGCCGCTCGTCGACCCGGAGTGCAGGACGAGGACGGTGCGCCCGCGCAGCAGGGCGAAGACCGGCGCGAGCACCATGGCCCGCCAGAGGCGGGTCAGGTGCAGCAGGTGCAGGCCGCGACGGCGCAGCCCGGGCAGGGCGCGCAGCGCCCGCGGCGCCGAGCCGGTGTCGACGTAGACGACCTCGACGCCCTCGCCGCGCAGCGTCGCGGTCAGCTGGTGGTGGCTCGTGTGGACGCCGCCGACCTCACCGTGCTCCTGGGCCCACTGGAAGACGGGTCGGTCGCTCGCCGGGTGCCGCGCCATGCCCGCCCTCAGTCGAGCCGCGAGCTGGACAGGACGCCGAGCAGGTGGCCGCCCGCGGTCACGACCACGAGGGGCACCATGACGACGACGAGCACCTGGGTGCCGAGCAGGTCACCGTGGACCGCGTCGACGACCGCGGCGACGAGCGCGAGGATCGAGGCCTCGACGGCGACGAACGCCCGGAAGATCGGCAGGTAGTCGAAGGCGCGACGCAGCGCGGCCATGCCCGAGGCCTTGGGCCGGGCTGTCGTCGCGACGTCGTCGAGCGGCGGACGGCCGGTCTTGGCGCGGGCCACGTGGACGAGGTCGGTGAAGGCCTTGTTGAGCAGCACGCCGACGGCGACGAGCAGGCCGAGCACGGTCCAGCCGCCGACGTCGCCGGGCGCCGAGAGGCTCCAGCCGTCGGCGCGCAGGCCGATCGCCACCGGGATCGAGGCCTCGGTGACGTAGTGGCCGATGCGGTCGAGGTAGATGCCGGCCGGCGAGAAGCGCTGGCGCCAGCGGGCGACCTCGCCGTCGGAGCAGTCGAGCAGGATCTGCAGCTGCATGGCGAGGACGGCCACGACCGGGCCCCAGACCCCGCCGAACGGGATGGCGAACGCGCCCGCCACACCGACGACGATCATGAGCCACGTGACGCCGTTCGGCGTGATGTGGGTCGGCAGCAGCCAGCGCGTCACGTAGATCGACAGGTGGCGGATGTAGAGCGCCCCGGCCCAGTGCTCGGCGTTGTACCGGGCGATGTGCTCGGGCGGCTGGGCGACGGACTTGAGCTGCGCGATGCTCGGCCGGTCGTCCGTCGGGTCGTGGGCGAGGGTCATGAGGGACCATCCTGCCGTGTGCCGCCGAGCTGCCGGCGCCAGGCCCGGGCGGACTCGCAACCGAAGAGCACCCCGAGCACGACGGCGCCGGCGAGCAGGAACGGCGCGGGGTGGCCGCTCAGGCCACCGACGACACCGAGGAGCACGACGCGTCCCTCGACGCCGAGTGTGGCCCGCACGAGGGCGCGGGGGCTGCCCGCGCCGGTCTCGCGCAGCCGGTAGACGTTGTCGTAGAGGTGCCAGCACACGACGGCGAGCCACGCGTACGCGGCGGCCCGGGCAGCGGGGTCCTCGCCGGCCGCGAGCAGCAGCGCCGCGGTCTCGAGCGCGACGAGCACGGCCGGTACCTGCCAGGCGAGCCGGCCGCGCCCCGCGGGCCCGGGCACCACGGCGAGGTCGGTGAGGCGGGCCAGCGTGTGGTCGGGCCGGTCGGGGCGGAAGCCGTCCCGACGCGTCAGCGCGCGCAGCAGGCGCCCGGCCTGGGTCCAGGCGAGCGCGACGACCGAGGCGATACCGAGGGCCCAGAGCAGCACGGCGGGGCTGAAGAGGAGCAGGCCCACCGACATGACGAGGTAGCGCTCGGCGATGGGCAGGTGCAGCACCTGCTTGACGTCGCGGACGACGCGGGCCCGGCCCGTCGGGGGCCCGGTGACGGTCGTGCGCGCGGTGTCCGGGCCGCCGTCGCGGGGGTCCTCGAACGGGTGCGGCGCGCGCGGCTCAGCAGCGGAGGCACGCTGGCGCGTCGAGTAGGCGAAGTCCTCGACGTGGCGCACCGCCAGCACGGCGAGGACGAGCACCGCCAGCCACCAGAGGTCCTCGCCCCGGCGTGCCGCGACCCAGGCGACCGCCGCGACCATCGTGAACTCCTTGACGCGGTCACTCACGGCGTCGAGCCAGCCACCGAGCGCGCTGTAGCGCCGGGTGAACCGGGCGATCTCGCCATCGACGCAGTCGACGACGAGCGATGCCTGCAGCAGCACCGCCGCGAGCAGCCACGTCCACCGGGAGTCGACGGCCGTCAGGGCACAGGCCGCGAGCCCGAGCGCGAGGCTGACGGCCGTGACGACGTTCGGGGACCAGCCACGGCCCAGCCCCACCGCGGTGAGGCGGCGCGAGAGGGGCCGGATCGCGTGCGTCGAGAAGACGCCGTCGTTGCCGCGCGAGGCCGCACGCAGCCTTTGCTGCCAGGCCGAGCCCGACGCGCCGCGGCGCAGCTCGTGGCCCCGCTCGACGGTGACGTGCGCGAGGGGCACGGCCACGACGGGCACGACAGCGGCCCGCACGACGGCGACGACGGCGAGGTCGAACGCCGACACCCCGGGCCCACCGGCCGCCGGGCTCGCGGCCGCAGCCACCAGGGAGTCGGCGAGGGCGACGCGGTCGGCCGCCGCGACCCGGAGGACGCCGGCGGCGTAGGCGGTGGGCGCCGACACGACGTGCGCGGCCGACCCGGCCGAGACGACGAGCCGCGTGTGCCGGTCGACGCGGACCGGCCGGAACGTGTCGGGAGCCGGCGCGTCGACGGTCGGCAGCAGCGTCGCGTCGCGGGGCGAGTCGAGCACGTCGAGGAGGGCGACCGGGCTGACGCGCAGGCCCGAGGCCGCGAGCACGAGCGGGCGGTCGTCCGAGGCGGCCGCCACCGCCGCGACGGCGGCGAGGACGTCCGGCACGGCCTGCACCGGGGCGTCGGGACGGGCCGGTGACAGACCGAGGTCACCGAGCGTCTCGAACAGGTCGGAGGCGGGGTCGACCCCGAGGACCAGGGTGTCGGCGCCGGCCGAGCGGCCGGCCACCGAGCGGGCACGAGCGTCGCCGACGAGGGGGCGCTCGTCGAGCCTCACGCGCCGGCGTCCGCGTCGGCGTTGTACTGCTCGAGGACCTCCTCGACCGGGCCGTCGCCGATGAGCTCGCCGGCGTGCAGGTAGAGACCGCGCTCGGCGAACCGCTTGAGGTCGTGCTCGCTGTGGGAGACGAGGAAGAGCGTCTTGCCACCGGAGAGCATGGTCTCCATGCGCTCGTAGCACTTCTCGCGGAAGGCCCGGTCCCCGACGGCGAGGACCTCGTCGACGAGGACGACCGGCTGGTCGAGCGTCGTGATGAGCGAGAAGGCGATGCGCACCTGCATGCCGGAGGAGAAGTGCCGGAAGGGCATGTCCATGCCGGCCTGCACCTGCGGGCCGGCGAAGTCGACGATCTCGTCGTAGCGCTCGTCGATCTGCCGCTTGGTCAGGCCGTGCAGGCCCGCCGCGAGGTAGACGTTCTCGCGGGCCGTCAGCTCGCCGAGGAACCCGCCGGTGAGCTCGATGAGCGGCGCGACGCGGCCCCGGACCGTGGCGTAGCCGGCGTCGGGAAGCATGACGCCGGCGATCATCCGCAGCAGCGTGCTCTTGCCCGAGCCGTTGCCGCCGATGAGGCCGACCGCCTCTCCCCGCGCGACGTCGAAGGAGATGTTGCGCAGGGCCCAGAACGTCTCGTTCGTCGCGCCGGTCTGGCCCTTGAAGACGAGCTCGCGCAGCGACATGCGCCGCTTGCGGGAGCGGAAGAACTCGATTCCGAGGTCGCGGACCTCGATCACCGGCTTGGCCATCAGATCTCCTTCAGCACGGCCGGCTCCATGCGCTTGAAGACGACAGCGCCGATGAGCAGGAGCAGGACGGTCATGACGCACGCCGAGGCGACGGACAGGAGGTTCATCTCGCCCCGGAAGAACCCGGACCGGAACAGCTCGAGGATGCCGCTCATCGGGTTGATCGCCAGGATGTCGCGCAGCGTCTTCGGGGCCATGTCGGCGCTGTAGAGCACCGGCGTCGCGTAGAACCCGAGGCGCAGCGCGATGCGCACGACGCGGGCCATGTCGCTGACGAGGACGGTGATCGGCGCGAGGATCATGCCGATGCCGACCGAGAGCAGGAAGGTCAGCACGAGCGAGACCGGCGCGAAGACGATCGTCCAGTGGATGTGCGTCTGCCCGGTGATGACGTAGAAGATCGTGAAGGCGACGATGACCGGCAGGCTGAGGACGAACTCGACGCCCTTGGCCATGACGACCCGCACGACCCACAGCTCGCGCGGCAGGTTGGCCGATCGGACGAGCCGTGACTCCGCGAGCAGGGCCCGGGAGGTCTCGGACATGTTCTGGGCGAACCACTGCCAGAGGAACAGGCCGGTGATGAGGTGCAGGAAGAAGGGCTGGTTGCCGGTCTTGCGGGCCTGGAAGATCAGGGTGAAGACGACGAAGTACACGAGCGCCATGAGCAGCGGGTCGAGGATCGTCCACAGCCACCCGAGCCAGCTGCCGGCATAGCGGACGCGTAGGTCACGTTCGACAAGGGTGCGCAGCACCTGCCGGTTGGCCGTGAGGCCGCGGAACTGGGACACGCCGATCATGCGCGCAGACCACCTTCTCCTTCGTGCGTTCGGGTCGTTCGTCGGCGGGGCCGGAGGCCCCTTCCGGGTCGTCACGGCGGGCACCGCGGCGGTCGAAGGCGGGGGTGTCACCCGCCTGACCCTCGCCGCAGTCTAGGGGTGCGCGCCGTGGGGTGCTCTCAGGTGCGGGCCAGCCTCGACTCGATGAGCTCGGTCGACGCGGCGACGAACCGTGCCGTGGCGGCTCCCGGCGAGGTGTCGCCGAAGTAGTGGTGCACCACGGCGGCACGGGCCTCGTCGGGCTGCGCGACGGCCGCGTCGAGGACCGCGACGATGCCTGCCGCGTCGGCCGCCGCCACGAGCGGGACGCTCGTGTTGAGGCGCGTCGGCTCCACCTCGGCGCTCGGCGAGCTGGGCCGGGTCAGCACGAGCGGCTTGCCCGTGGCGAGCCAGTCGAGAGCCACGGCCGACACGTCGGTGATGCACGCGTCGAGCGCGCCCAGGTGCCACCCGAAGGCGGTGTGGGTGTCGACGAGGTGGTGGGCGCTCGGGTCGGCGGCGTTGGCCTGCTCGACGAGGGCCGAGAGCCGGGCGGACGCGGCGCCGTAGGAGCGCTGGAACGCGCCGGAGCGCGGGTGCGGCCGGTAGACGACGCGGAAGCGCGGGTCGGCGAGCAGCGCCGTGAGGATGGCCTCGCCGTGGGTTGCGATCGACCCGTAGGCCATGCTCGCGCGGTCGCCCTCCCACGTCGGCGCGTAGAGGACCGTGGTGCGGCCGTCGGCGGGCAGGTGGGGCGCCGGGTACGTCGTGTCGTTCTGCGGGCGGCCGATCTCGACGGCGCGCGCAGGGACGTCGAAGTCGACGAGCGCGCCGCTGAGCCGCTCGGCCGCCGCCTGTCCGGCGATGAAGACACGGTCGTAGGCCTTGAGCTGGTTGCTGGCCATGTACGACTTGTCGCTCTCGCCGTGGCTGACGAAGACGTGCGCAGGCGTCGCGAAGCGCAGCATCTGGAAGTTGCGGACGTTCTGGTTGACGTAGAGGACGAGCCCGATCTCGTGGTCGGCCATGAACGACTCGATCTCGGTGACCCGGGGGGCGTGCAGGACCGGCAGGGGGCACTCGTCGAGCAGCATCAGGGTCGTCTCCGGCATCCGCGAGATGACGACGACCGGCTGGGTCTTCGCGAGCTCCTGCAGCGGCGCGTACCACTGGCGGATCTGGTAGAGGTTGACCGGCTCGTCGGAGAAGTAGACCGCGCATCGGAACGGCGCGTCGGCGCCCGGCTGCAGACCCTCACGGGTCAGGCGGGTGGCGAGCCGGCGCTTGGCCAGCTGCCGCATGAGGGCGTCCCGGGCGAGGGCGGCCGCCTCCTTGGCATGGTCCATCACGGTGTCGGTGTCCTTCGTGGCAGCAGGTGGGAGGGCTCAGCGCGTCAGGCGCCGCGGGCTCGTCAGGAACCCTATGCCCCACGCCCAGTGCATCGTCGCGAGCACGACGGGCAGGGTGGCACGGGTGCGGGGCGACTCGCCGCCGGAGATGGCCAGGCCTCCCGCCGTGACGCCGGCGACGTAGGCGGCCGGCACCACCCAGGCCGGGGCCCAGAAGAAGCCCACGACGGTCGCGGCGGTCGTGACGCCGACCATGACCGGCGGCGCGAGGTAGCGGTGGTTGATCGTGCCCTCGTGGTGGCGGGCCACGACGCGCCGCCAGCGTCCGTAGTGGAAGTACTGCTTGGCGAGCGCGGAGACCGACGCGCGTGGCCGGTAGGTGACCTTGAGCTCGGGGGTGAACCACACGCGTCCGCCGGTCTCACGGATCCGGTGGTTCATCTCCCAGTCCTGGGCGCGGGAGAAGTGCGGGTCGTAGCCGCCGACGCGCTCGAGGGCCGTGCGCCGGAAGACGCCGAGGTAGACGGTGTCGGCCTCGCCGGCCTCCCCGCCGGTGTGGAAGCGGGAGGCCCCGACGCCGAGGGGGCTGCGCATGGCGCAGGCGACGGCGCGCTCGAAGTCGGTGGTGCCACGCGCGTCCATGATGCCGCCGACGTTGTCGGCACCGACGCGCTGGAGCTCGGCCACGGCGCACGAGACGTAGTCGTCGGGGATCTCGGCGTGCCCGTCGACGCGGACGATGACCTCACCGCTCGACGCGCCGATCGCGGCGTTGAGACCGTCGGGGGTGCGCCCGCTCGGGTTGCGCACGAGCCGCACCCGGGGGTCCTCGGCGGCGAGCGCGTCGGCGACCTCGTCGGTGCGGTCGGTCGAGGGGCCGAGGGCGAGGACGACCTCGATGGGGCCTGAGTAGTCCTGCGTCAGGATCATGGCGACCGCGTCGCGCAGGTGCCGCTCCTCGTTGAGCAGCGGCATGATGACGCTGACCGGTGGGGTCAGCTGCGTCGACGCGTCCACGCTGGCGGGTCCTTGTCCTCTGGTCGTCGGGCCGGAGGGTGGTCCCGGCGCTCGGGCTGCGCTCGCGTCCCCCGTCACGAGCGGCGACCAGACTACTGGAGGGGCAGGGGGTCCTCGACCGCGGTGACGGCGAGGCGCGCACGGCGCGGCGCGCACGACGATGCCCGAGGTGGGGCGCCGCCCTCGCGAGGGGAGGCGGCGCCCGCCACCTCGGGCCCCCGGTGACGTGCCGCAGCGCCGCGGACACGAAGCACGCTGCTCGACCTCGCGTCCAGGGGTGACGCGGACCGCGGCCACGGCCCGGGTGCCCCCGGCGCTGCACGACCCACGATAGGGCCAAATCACGCGATCATCAAGCAGTTCGACCATCACGTCACTTGTCGGTCCACCTGGTCGATGATCGAGCCGCCTCTCGCTAGGTTGGCTCCATGACGCCGACCCGTACGCAGACCAGCACGCAGGACCGCGCCGCGGCCACCGCCGCCCTGCGCGAGCTGATCCTCGCCGGCGAGCACTACCGCCTGGCAGCGGCCGCGCATCTCGACCTCACGGTCAACGAGAGCCGCGCCGTCAGCTACCTGCTGGCCCGCGGCTCCCTCGGCCAGACCGAGCTGGCCCAGGCGCTGGGCCTGACGACGAGCTCGACGACGACCCTCGTCGACCGGCTCGAGCGACGCGGCCTCATCGAGCGGGTGCCCGACCAGGTCGACCGGCGTCGCAGCACGGTGCGCATCCCCGAGGCCGGGATGGCACAGGTCGGGCAGGTCCGCGACTGGATGCCGCACACCCTCGACACCCTCGACCCGGCGACGCTCCCCCAGGTGACCGAGGTGCTCACGACGATCGCGGACGCCCTGCGCAGCGTCGCCGCCGAGATCCACGCCGCCGGACCGAGCACGCGCGGCACGCGCCGGCGGCACTGACCCACCGCCGACGCGTCGGGCTCAGCGGACGCGTCCGGCGACCCAGCCGCTCGTCCAGATGCGGACCAGCTCGACGCGCTTGCCCGGCTTGGGGGCGTGCCACACCTTGCCCGAGCCCGCGTAGATGCCGACGTGGTAGGCCTTCCCGGACCGCATGAAGAAGATGAGGTCACCCGGACGCACCCCCGAGCGCGAGACGCGGGTCGTGTCGAGGCGCTGGGCGTTCGCGGTCCGCGGCAGGTCCTGGGCCAGGCGCGCGTCGTAGACGTAGTGCACGAGCCCGGAGCAGTCGAAGGCCGTGGGGCCGGCGGCGCCCCAGCGGTAGGGCTTGCCCTTCTGGGCGGCCGCGACCCGCACGGCCCGGGTCCCGAGCGGCACGGCCGCCGTCGAGGCCAGCGAGAGCCGGACGTCGACGCGGTCGCGGTCCTGGGCGGCGTCGGACGCGTTGGCCCAGGTCGCCGTGTCGGCTTCGCGGGCACTCGTGTCGAGGTGGCCGGCCGGCGTGGGCGGCGATGCGGCGACGGCACCGAGTGCGCCGACGGCCAGCAGCGGCGCGAGCAGCAGGCCGGCGCCCAGGCGGGAGCGAGGTTGGCGCGCAGGGGTGCGAGCGATGGCGGGCATGGCGAATTCCCTTCCCACGCCTGCGAGGTGAGCTGTCGGGTTCGGGCGGAAGATGCCCGGCCGCGCATGGCGGCTTCACCCCAAGTCCGGCACAGGGCCGGACGCGAGTGGGTCCCCCGTTCCTGTCCGGTGAGGTATGAAGGCGCGCCCCCGGCGGACAGGACTCGGCGGACCGGGGCGCCGCCCCGACGTCGTGCCGGGGCGTCATGTCACCCGGTCCGGGATCCTGGGCTCCGCGTCGTGGCGGGCCTGCCGGGCCGGGTTCCGAACCAGAGTAGGTCGGGGTGCCAGCCCTGTCCGCGTTTCGGCGAAATGCGTCAGCGCGGAGGCGCGACCCGCCCGACGAGCCAGCGCAGCTCGCTGCGGTGCTGGAGGCCGAGCTTGGACAGCACGGAGGCCATGTGGGTCTTCACCGTCGCGGTGCCGATCCCGAGGGCCCGCGCGACCCCGGCGTTGCCCGGGTCGCCGTCCGGCCCGGTGACGATCTCGACGACGGCCCGCTCGCGCGGCGACAGCACCTCGAGGGGGTCTGCTGCCGCGGCTGCGCGGTCGCCCGCCTCGGGGTCGTCGCCGGCCTGGTGGCCGAGACGCGTCACGAGGGAGGCCTGCACCTCGAAGCACCGGCGCCCCAGGGCCGCGAGACGGTCCTGGACCGCCGGGTCGGAGGGATCCTGGGCCAGCCGACGCCGTACCTCCTCGATCTCGGCCGCCATCTCGGTCAGGGCCGTCGCCGTCCGGTTGACGCTCATGAGGACGCCGGCGCGGCCGGAGTCCTCGAGCTCGGGGTAGACGAGCGGCAGGTTGAGCCGGCGCTCCGGCCGGGCCGCGAGGACCCGGTCCAGGACGAGCCCGGCCAGCCACTCGAGGGCGGTGACGACCTCGTCGCCCATGGAGTCGGGTGTGTCCGAAAGGGCGCCGAGCAGCCCCACGACGCCGTCCTCGCCGAGCATCGGCACGACGACGGCATCGGCCGACAGGTCGTCGTCGCCGAAGCGGACCCCGCGGTTGAGCAGCGCCCCGCCGTCGTCGCGGTGGCGGTAGGGCCGCTGCGAGGCCAGCACCCAGGCGACCACGCCGCCGGGGCCGTAGGTCAGGGTGCCGGTCTCCTCGTAGGCACCGTTGCTGAACATGTACGGGTAGGAGATGCGCCGGTCCCGCTCCCGGACGAGAGCGACGTAGAAGTCGTCGACCGGCGCCAGTGCACCCACCGCGGCGCGGCAGGCGTCGTAGACGGTGAACACGTCGCCGCGCTCGGCCTCGCGGATCATCTGGTCCGCGTGGCGCAGCGCCCGCACCGCGGCATCGGACAGCGCCATGACCGCTCCTCCCCCTGACCCCGACCGCCGACGTCCGGTCGGTGACCGAACGTCGCGCTCGGGCGCCACGCTAGCGGCGGGACGCGCGCGTCGTGACCGGTTTCGCGGCATCCGCTCCACCCGGGGACGACCCCCGGATCACCCGGCGGCGGATGCCGCACACCGCCCGTCCGAGGGCATCCTGACCGGGGCCGGCCGCGGGCGGCCGGTCGACCGTGCGGGTCCAGGGGTCCGTGCGGCAACCGGTCGGGCCGCGCCGGTCCGGGGGGATGAGGCCTTTCGGGGCCACGGCGCAGGTCGCCCGGTCCTCGGCGGACGTGGAGGGACGTCGCGGACCGGGCCACCCGGCGTCAGGAGCTCGAGACGTCGCGTCAGCCGGTGCGGAAGGCGGTGAGGGCTGCCATCCACTGCCCGCCCCCGGTGCCGCTCGCCGCGTACGGGCCGGCCGTCGTCGCGCCCCGGTAGGCGGTCGCGAGGTGGTCGGTCGACACGCTCAGCGTCGGCAACCCGGTCCAGCCGGCCCCCCAGGCCGGTACCGCGCTGCTCGACTCCATACCGGTCACGGCAAAGAGCTCGTCACCGGCGGCCGACGTGGTCACCGACCCCGAGCTGAACGCCGTACCGGTCCCCGTCGCCCCCGCACTGACGTCGACCCCCGTGACGCCCGCCAGCTCATCCACGGCCAGGTGTGTCTCCGCGGACGACCCGTAGGTCACCGTCACCGTCGCGCCCGCCGGCAGGGCACGCACCCCCACCGCGACCGCCGTCACGACTCGGTCCCCGGCCGACCCGTCGTTGACGTCACGCACCACCACGTAGGTGTTGCCGGCCGAGTCCTTCACCGACACCGCCGCCGTCACGCTCGTCGTGGACAGGAGCACCGCGACCACGACCGTGTGGCCGGCCGCCACCCCGGCGGCCCCGACCGTCACCGTGCTCGTCGTGCGGGCCGTCGACGCCGTCAGCGACCCGACCCGGCCGACGTAGCCGGCCGCCACCGGCGCTCGCGGCGTCGCGGAGGCCTCGTTCGACGACGGCGAGGTGCCGATGCCGTTGACCGCCGTCACGCGGTAGAAGTAGGTGGTGCCGTTCGCGACGCCGGTGTCGGTGAAGCCCGTGCCGGCGACGTTCGAGGCCACCGGCGTCGACGCCTCGCCGCCTGCAGTCGTGCCGCGGTAGACGTTGTACCCGGTGACGGCCGAACCGCCGTTGGAGGCGGGAGCCACCCAGGTCAGCGACACCGAGGCGTTTCCGGCCGTGGCCGCTAGCCCGGTCGGCGCACCGGCCACGGTGGCCTGTGGCGTCGCCGAGGCCTCGTTCGACGACGGCGAGGTGCCGACCGCGTTGACCGCCGCGACCCGGTAGTAGTACGTCGTCCCGTTCGCCAGGCCGGTGTCGGTGAAGCCCGTGCCGGCGGCGTTCGAGGCCACCGGCGTCGACGCCTCGCCGCCCGCGGCGGTGCCGCGGTAGACGTTGTACCCGGTCACCACGGACCCACCGTTCGACGCCGGCGCCGACCACGACAGGGTCACCGTCGTGCTGCTGCCCACCGCCACGAGGGACTGCGGCGCCGACGGCGCGGTGGACGTCGCGCGCGGCGTCGCCGAGGCCTCGTTCGACGACGGCGAGGTGCCGACCGCGTTGACCGCGGCCACCCGGTAGAAGTACGCCGTCCCATTCGTCACTGTCGTGTCCGTGAAGCTCGTCAGGGCGACGTTGGTCGCGATGGGGGTGCTGCTCTCGGCTCCCGCCGCGGTGCCGCGGTACACGGTGTAGCCCGTGACCCCGGAGCCGCCGTCGGAGGCGGGCAGCTGCCACGACAGCGCCACCGTCCGGTCGCCCGCGGAGGCGATGAGCCCGATGGGCGCCGACGGCACCGTCGCCCGCGGCGTCGCGGACGCCTCGTTCGACTGCGCGGAGGTCCCGACCGCGTTGATGGCGGCGACCTTGTAGTAGTAGGCGGTCCCGTTGACCTCACCGGTGTCGGTGAAGCTGGTGCCGGTCACGTTCGTCGCGATCGGCGTCGGGCCCTCGCCGCCCGGCGTCGATCCGCGGTAGACCGCGTATCCGGTCACGGCCGACCCGCCGTTGGACGCGGGCGCCGTCCACGAAAGGGCCACGGACGCGTTGCCGGCCGTGGCGGCCAGCCCCGTCGGCGCGCCCGGCGCGGTCGGCTGGGTGGCCTGTGGCGTCGCCGACGCCTCGTTCGACCGCGTCGACGCGCCGACGGCGTTCACCGCGGAGACGGTGTAGTAGTACGTGGTCCCGTTGACGCGTCCGGCGTCGGTGAAGGTCGTCGTCGGGACGTTGGTCGCGATCGGGGTCGTTCCCTCGCCGGCGGGGCTCGTGCCGCGGTACACGTTGTACCCGGTGACGGCCGAGCCGCCGTCGCTCGCGGGCGCCTTCCACGAGAGGTTCACCGACGCGTCGCCGGCCACCGCGGCCAGGCTCTGCGGGGCCGACGGCGTGGTCGAGGCGGCGACGCCGATCTGGGCCCAGGGGTGCGACTCGTCGATGCGACCCGACACGAAGGAGCCGTTGACGCAGTGCCCGCTGTCGACGCCGCCCCCGTTGAGCACCTGGCCCGAGTCGAGGTAGCTCGTCGTCGTGGTGCCGATCGTGATCCGCACGTCGGGGACCGCGCCGGAGTTGACGCACGAGGCGGTGTTGCCGCCGTTGTAGGAGTTCGGCGAGAAGTCCGAGCCGTCGAAGTTCGCCGAGTTCTGGGCGCCGGTCTCGGTGAGCACCAGCCTGCCCCCGGCCTTGACGGTGAGGGACGAGCCCCACAGGCCGTAGGTCTTCGACCCGATGGCGACCACGACCCGCACGCCCGTGATGTCGACGCCGCCGGGGTTGTCCAGGCGGATGGCGGATGCGTCCCAGCACGTCGTGCTCTTCGGGTAGGTGGGGCACGGCGAGCCGACGTAGCTCGACGGGTCGGTGTACGGCCACGGGTTCGGCTGCTTGGAGCTCGACGCCGCCGAGTGCGTGTCCATGTACCCGACGTAGACGTTGAGCGGGGTCGCCGCCGAGGCGGGCGCGAGCACCGCCAGGCCACCCTGAAGCACGAGGGCCGCCGCGGCGAGCACCGCGCCCGCCCCGCTCCGGACCCGCCAGCGACGGCGGGACGCGTCGGTCGGACGATCGAGGCCCGAGGTCTCGACGGAGCGAGGCTGGAAGCGCGGGACACGCATCGCGATCACCTTCTTGCGGGGTACCCCCATGTACCTCCTCGGAGGATCCCACCGCGGCAGGACGGTGTCGTCATGCAGATGACGTACGCCGAGACGCCGGAGGGCCCCGGGGCCCTCCGGCGTCGGCGCGGCGCGGGCTCAGCCCTTGAGGAGCTGGCGCGCCATGACGATGCGCTGGACCTGGTTGGTGCCCTCGTAGATCTGGGTGATCTTGGCGTCGCGCATCATCCGCTCGAGCGGGAAGTCACGCGTGTAGCCGGCTCCACCGAGCAGCTGGACGGCGTCGGTCGTCACCTTCATCGCGACGTCGGAGGCGAAGCACTTGGCGGCCGCGCCGAAGAAGGAGAGGTCCTTGTCGCCGCGCTCGCTCTTCGCGGCCGCGACGTAGACCATCTGGCGCGCGGCCTCGAGCTCCATCGCCATGTCGGCGAGCATGAACTGGATGCCCTGGAAGTCGGCGATGTGCTTGCCGAACTGCTTGCGCTCCTTGACGTACGCGAGGGCCTGGTCGAGCGCACCCTGGGCGATGCCGACGGCCTGCGCGCCGATGGTGACGCGGGTGTGGTCGAGGGTGCGCAGCGCGATCTTGAGGCCGTCGCCGACCTGCCCGACGACCCGGTCGCCCGGGATGCGGACGTTGTCGAAGTGCAGCTCACGCGTCGGGCTGCCCTTGATGCCGAGCTTGCGCTCCTTCTCCCCGAACGTGAAGCCCTCGTCCGACTTCTCGACGACGAAGGCCGTGACGTTGCCGCCGCGTGGGCCGTCGGGGTCGGTGACGGCGAGCACCGTGTAGTACTCGGAGACACCGGCGTTCGTGATCCACGACTTCTGGCCGTTCAGCACCCAGCCGTCGCCGTCCTGGCGCGCGCGGCACTTCATCGACGCGGTGTCCGACCCGGCCTCGCGCTCGGACAGGCCGTAGGAGAACGTCGTCCTGCCCTGCGCGAGCGGCGGCAGGTAGCGCTGCTTGAGGTCGTCACTGCCGTCGAGGATCAGCGGCAGCGAGCCGAGCTTGTTGACGGCCGGGATGAGCGAGGCCGACGCGTCGACGCGAGCGACCTCCTCGATGACGATGCACGTGGCGAGCGCGTCGGCCCCGACGCCGTCGTACTCCTCGGGCACGTGGGGGGCGAAGAAGTCGGACGCGACGAGGGCGTCGTGCGCCTCCTGCGGGTAGCGCGCCTCCTCGTCGACCGCGGCGGCGTACGGGGCGATCTTGTCCTCGGCGATCGCTCGGATCGCCTCCCGCAGGGCCTCGTGGTCCTCGCTGGTCCGGAACAGGTCGAAGTCGGCATTCGTGCTCACGGCCGCGATCCTACTCGCCAGTTCGGATTAGTAGGACGTCCTAGTGATCGACACCACGGCGGCCACCTCAGACGGGTGGCGGGACGACGTCCGCGGCACGGTCGACGGGGCCATAGGGCCGTGCGCCCGCAGATGCAGGGAGGTCGGGCGGGTCGAGTCCGTCGCGCCAGTCCTTGGGGTGGGTCGTGTAGGTGCGGCCGGTGAGGGTGGTCCATTCCAGGGCGCGGTCGGTGCCGCCGTCGTTGTCGGCACGGTCGCTGCTGGGTCGGGAGGTCCAGAGGCCGTCGGTCTTGAGGTTGTGGTGACGCCGGTGCTTGCTGAAGAGGTTGTCCACGGCGGTCTCGCCCCTTGGCCACGGGGTCTCGTGGTCGAGGTCGCACCGCGCGGCGGGGACCTGGCAGTCGGGGCCGCGGCAGAGGCCGTCGACGGCTTGGACGTGCTCGACCATGGCCTGGCTCGGCCCGTAGCTCTTGCTGGGGCGGCTGATCGCGTGCCCGGTGGCCAGGTCGACCGGCAGGGTCGCCCAGACCGACCCGGGGCGGGTCATGACGTCGCGGGCGTGGGCGGCGGTGACCCAGCCGTGCCCGGGAACCTCGCAGGCGGTGTCGGAGTCGCCGGTGGCGACCTCGAACGGCACCACGAGCCACACCCGCGCCGCCGCTTGCGCCTGACCAGAGGGCAGCGCTCCCGGACCGGCGAGAAGGGCTTCAGTGGCCAGGTCGCAGCGCAGCTGGTCCAGGCTCCGCGGATCCCCGGCGCCGCGCATCCCGCGGGCGGTCGTGTCGAGCCGGCCCAGGACGGCGGCGATGGTCGGGCCGTCCGCCGTGACGGTCAGGTAGCCCATCCCGTCGGCGGTCATCCGCCCGAACACCCCACGCCGCGCCCGCGCGTGCGCCCGGCGCTCCTCCGAGCCACGCGCGTCGACGGCTGCGACCGCGCCGCAGCCGGGCCGTGAAGGTCCGCTGCCCCACGATGTTCCCGTCGCGGCTCGGCGCCAGGACCGCCTCGGCCACCGTCGCGATATCCGCGTCGCACAACATGCTCGTGTCGGAGGCGACCTGCAGCACCCGGTACAGCGACGTCGCCCCCTCGCGCAGCGCCGCCAGCATCACCCGGTGCCGCCGCGGCGCCGTCGCAACCGCGAGCCGCCGCGCCACCTCCCCGGCGCCGACCCCCGTCGCGAGCGCGATCTCCTCGGCCACGACCCGCTCCGGCGACACCAAGCCCGCCATCCGAGCCGCCGACCCGCCCTGCGGCAGCGCCGCGACCTGCTGCGCCTCGATCGAGGCCAGCGCCCCGTACGCCGCGAGCAGCTCGGCCTCCAGCCGCGCCTTGGCCGACTCGAGCTCCTCGATCTGCTCCAGGACCTGCTCCCCGGCCCGCACCAAACCCTCGACCAGACCAGCCGACCGAGCACGCTCAGCCCGATCACGGACGGGGGCGAGCAGCGCTTCCAGCCACTCCGCGAGCTCGGACGGGTCGGCCGACCACGACACGCGAAGCACCCGGAACGGCCCAGCCTCCGGCACATCAGAGGCCCCACGCGGCGATGCGACGTACGGCATCCGGGGCCTCCTCTCGACGCCTGTCCCGTTTGTCCATTAGAACACATGTTCGAATGGAAGGAAAGACCTCTGTAGACCCTGTGGACAACGAGTTCGACTGACGCCCAGGACATCTCGACACGGCTCGGCGTCAACAGCCGGCAACGGCCTGCTCCACGGCCGCCCGAGGGCACGCATCGGGCGTCCACGATGAGGACACGCGCTCCCACCTCGCGGACACGCGTCCGTACACTCGCCGGTAGGTCATGAGTGTCAGCGTCAAGCCCCGGCTCGCTGGCCGGCAACCCTCCCACCGCGGCGGGGTGCCCCGGGTGAAGACCTGGCCCGTCGTCGCCACCCGGCGCGCGGGCAAGCGCGGAGACTCTCTCTCCCGCACCGACCCGTCGGTGCGCCGGACCCGTCCCCTCGGGGCACCCGGTCACCGGCCGCACGAGGACAACGAGGAGAACGACCGATGACCGAGCCGAAGTGGTCCTTCGAGACCCAGCAGATCCACGCCGGGCAGTCCGCCGACAGCGCCACCGGAGCGCGCGCCCTGCCGATCTACCAGACCACGAGCTATGTCTTCAACGACACCGACCACGCAGCAAACCTGTTCGGGCTCAAGGAGTTCGGCAACATCTACACACGCCTGATGAACCCGACCACCGACGTCGTCGAGCAGCGCATCGCGGCACTCGAGGGTGGTGTGGGCGCCCTGCTCGTGGCGTCTGGCCAGGCCGCGGAGACGCTCGCCGTGCTCAACATCGCCGAGGCGGGTGACCACGTCGTCGTCTCCCCCAGCCTCTACGGCGGCACCTTCAACCTCTTCAAGCACACCCTGCCGAAGTTCGGCATCGAGGTCGGCTTCGTCGAGGACCCGACCTCGATCGACTCGTGGCGTGCGGCGATCCGCCCCAACACCAAGCTGCTCTTCGGCGAGACCATCGCCAACCCGAAGAGCGAGATCCTCGACATCGAGGCCGTCGCGGCCCTCGCCCACGAGCACGGCGTGCCGCTCGTCGTCGACAACACCGTCGCGACGCCGTACCTCATCCGCCCGATCGAATGGGGCGCCGACGTCGTCGTGCACTCGGCGACGAAGTACCTCGGCGGGCACGGCACCTCGATCGCCGGCGTCATCGTCGACGCGGGCACGTTCGACTACGGCAAGGACCCCGAGAAGTTCCCGAACTACAACACCCCCGAGGAGAGCTACCACGGGCTCGTCTTCGCCCGCGACCTCGGCGTCGGCAGCCCGCTCGGCGCCAACCTCGCCTTCATCCTCAAGGCCCGGGTCCAGCTGCTGCGCGACCTCGGCCCCGCCGCGTCGCCCTTCAACGCCTTCCTCATCGCCCAGGGGCTCGAGACGCTGTCGCTGCGCATCGAGCGTCACATCGAGAACGCCCACAAGGTGGCGGCCTTCCTCCAGGCGCACGAGCAGGTCGAGCGCGTCGTGTGGGCATCCTTGCAGGACAGCCCGTTCCACGCCCTTGCCGACAAGTACACCCCGCGCGGCGCCGGTGCCGTCCTGTCGTTCGAGATCGTCGGCGGCCTCGAGGCGGGCAAGAAGTTCGTCGAGGCGCTGACGCTGCACAGCCACGTCGCCAACATCGGCGACGTCCGCTCGCTCGTCATCCACCCGGCGTCGACGACGCACTCCCAGGGGCCCGACGCGGACCGGCTCGCCGCCGGCGTCACGCCCGGCCTCGTGCGCCTCTCGGTGGGCATCGAGCACATCGACGACATCGTCGCCGACCTCGAGCAGGGCTTCACGGCCGCCAAGGCCTGACGCGGCCGAAACCCGGGTGTGGCGGCTCGGCACGGCTGGCACCATGTCGGCCATGCCGATCCGCTACCCCGCTCCCCTGCGTCCCGGCGACCGGATCGGCGTGACGTCGCCGAGCTCCGGCGTGTCCGACGCCCTCTGGGGACGCTTCGCCCACGCGGTCGAGTGCCTGCGCGACCGCGGCTTCGAGGTCGTCGTGGGCGAGCTCAACCACGCGCCGAGCCAGGTCAGCGGACCACGCGAGGCGCGCGCCGCCGAGCTCATGTCGATGCTGCTCGACCCGACGATCCGGGCCGTCGTACCGCCGTGGGGCGGAGAGACCGGCATCGACCTGCTCGACCTGCTCGACCTCGACGCGATCGCGGCCGCCGAGCCCACGTGGTGCGTCGGCTTCTCCGACACCTCCACGTGGCTGACCCCGCTCACCCTCGCCACGGGACTGGCGACCATCCACGGGCAGAACCTCATGGACACCCCGTACGCGCTCCCCGACGGCATCCTCCACTGGGTCGACGTCGCCGCCGCGACGCCGGGCGACGAGCTGCGCCAGCACTCCCCCGGCCGGTTCCGCTCCAGCGGCTGGGACGACTACGCCGGCAACCCGACGGTCTCGCAGATGACCCTCGACGGGCGCGGCACGTGGACCCGCATCGACCCCGGCCACGAGGGCGAGGCCGCGCACTTCTCCGGTCGCCTGGTCGGCGGCTGCGTCGAGACGATCAGCTTCCTCGCCGGCGGGCGCTTCGCCGACATCGGTGCCTTCGCCCGCGACCACGCGCCCGAGGGCACCGTCGTGCTGCTCGACATCGCCGAGTGGGCCTCGTACGACATCTGCCGCGCGCTGCACGCGATGCGCCTGCGTGGCTTCTTCGACGCGGCCAACGGCGTCCTCGTGTCACGTACCAACGCGCCCGAGCCGAACGGCTTCACCCAGCACGACGCCGTCCGCGACGCCCTCGGCATGCTCGGCCTGCCGATCGTGGGCGACGTCGAGTGCGGGCACGTCGCGCCGTTCCTCGCACTCGTCCAGGGCGCCACGACGACCGTCGAACACGACCCGGCAAGGGGCACGCACACGGTGACGCAGCGTCTCGACTGACAGGACGCGCGTAGCACGGTTGCGTGCCTTTAGCACCCTGGACTGGGTGGACCGTGTTAGTTTCCTCCACGTCCTCCGACAAGCCGGGGAGAAATGTCGGACGCGTCACACGTCGCTGCGCTCGTTCGAGCGACACCACAGGGAGCTCTTTCACATGCCACGCCTCGCCGACCACGTACCGCACCATCTCAAGGTCCGACTGCTGAGGCGGGTTCCGCAGGCCTGGTGGCTGCGCGTCCGTCCCCTTGTGCACGGCACGACGGACGCCCAGAGGCGGTACCGCGACCGCCGTGCCACTCGCGCCCTCGCCTCCGTGCCGCACCGGCTGCGCGGTGGCGGCGTCACGGTCTCCAACGGCGACCAGAACTGGCTCGCCCACCCGACCACCACCTTCTCCTCGGTGCGGGTCCTCGCCGACAACCTCGCGCTGGTCGCCGATGCCCTCGAGGCACACGGCGTCGAGCACGTCGTGCTCGAGTCGGAGACCAACCGCCGACGCCTCGTCGTCGTCCCGTCCGACTCCGCGCACGACGCGCGGGTCGCGCTCGAGCGCGAGCTGGCCCCGAGCGGTGCCTACGCCGCCCCCGTCTCCGGTGGCCGCATCGTGCGCCCCCGGCTCATCGGCCACCGCGTCATCCCGGGCGGCGCCTCGCACCTGCGCGTCTTCAAGGCGCTGTGCACGCCGGACCGGCAGTTCCTCAGCGCCGGTGACCTCGGCTGCGACGTCCAGTTCTGGGAGGAGACGAGCCAGGACGGCCCGCTCGCCCTCGGCAGCCAGCCGGTGCCGGCCGGCACGTGGGTCGCGCCGCGTCGCAACCACTGGATCGACGTCGTCGAGCCGGACAACCAGACCATCGCGCTGCGCGAGGTGGACGGCCGTGCCCGGCCGACGCTGGCGCGGGTCAGCCACCCGACGCTGGACTCCGTGCGCACCCCCGTCGACGTCGTCTACACGTGGGTCGACGGCTCCGACCCGGCGTGGGAGGAGCGGTACGAGCGGACCCTGCGCGAGGTCAAGGGCGCCGGCGCCGTCAACCGCCTGGCGACCAACTCCTCACGCTTCCTGTCCCGCGACGAGCTGCGCTACTCCCTGCGCTCGCTGGAGATGTACGCCGGCTGGGTCAACCACGTCTACATCGTCACCGACGCCCAGGTGCCCTCGTGGCTCGACACGAGCCACCCCAAGATCACGGTCGTCGACCACCGGGACATCTTCACCGACCACGACCGCCTGCCGACGTTCAACTCGCACGCGATCGAGTCGCAGCTGCACCACATCGAGGGACTGTCCGAGCACTTCCTCTACCTCAACGACGACGTGTTCTTCGGCCGGTCCGTCGAGCCGAGCCGGTTCGTGCGCAGCAACGGCCTGACGAACTTCTTCCCGTCGACGGCCAAGATCAACCTCGGTGGCCCGGCCCCCGAGGACTGGCCGGTCATGGCGGCCGGCAAGCGCAACCGCGACCTCGTCCTCTCGGAGTTCGGCCACCAGGTCACGAACAAGATGAAGCACGTGCCGCACTCGATGCGGCGCTCGGTGCTCGAGGAGATCGAGCGCACCTTCACCGACGACCACGGCCGCACCGCCCGGGCGCAGTTCAGGAGCGACTCCGACATCGCCATCCCGTCGTCGCTGGCGCACTACTACGGCTACTTCACCGGCCGCGCGGTCCCGGGCTCGATCGCCTACTTCTACGCCGACATCGCCCGGCCCGACACCCCGGCCCGTCTCGAGGGGCTGCTGCGCAAGCGCAACTTCGACGTCTTCTGCCTCAACGACCACGACTCCACGGGGATCGACCCCAGCACGCAGGCGCGGATGATCAGCACCTTCCTGCAGCAGTACTTCCCGCTCCCGTCCACGTTCGAGCGTCCGCCGCACGGTGACGAGGCATGAGCGTCCCGGACGCGCCGAACGACCTCACCGTCATCGTCCCGATCTACAACGTCGAGAGCTACCTCACCGAGTGCCTCGAGTCGATCGAGGCGCAGCCGGACTTCGCCGAGCTCGAGGTCGTCCTCGTCGACGACGGCAGCACCGACGCGTCGGGTGACATCGCGGCGCGGTTCGCCGGCCTGCACGACAACGTCCACCTGATCCGCCAGCCGAACGCCGGCCTGGGTGCCGCACGGAACGCGGGACTCGACGCATCGACGCGGACGTTCGTCGCGTTCTGCGACTCCGACGACGTGCTGCCGGCCGACGCCACGTCGACCCTGCGCTCGCTCGTCACCGACGACGTCGACGTCGTCGTCGGCAACATGCGCACGTTCCCGCAGGCCACGACCTGGCCCTGGCAGTCGGAGCTGACGCCGGAACCCCGGTGCGTGAGCAGCCTGGCCGAGGCGCCGGCCCTCGTCCACAGCGCCAGCGCGTGCAACAAGGTCTTCCGACGCAGCCACCTGGAGTCGCACGGGCTTCGGTTCGGCGAGGGCGTCCACTTCGAGGACGTCTACGTCACGCTGCCCGCGCTGCTGTGGTCACGAGGCACCGTCCTGACGCGGACGGTGGTCTACCAGTACCGCAAGCGCGAGGTCAGCGGCTCGATCATGGACTCGCTGTTCTCGAACCCGACGAACTTCGAGGACCACCTGCTCGTCGAGGAGATGCTGTCCCACCTGCTGCCCGGGCTCGACGAGGATCGCGCCGCCGCCCTGCGCTCCTTCATGGTGCGCAGCTTCCAGGGCTTCCTGCTTCGGGCGCCGGACATGCTCGAGGGACCGGCGCTACGGGACTTCTTCGACCGCGCCGTGTCGGTGTACCGCGACTTCCCGGCCGAGGCCGTCACGGACGCGGCGCTGAACGCCCGGCACCGCATCCCGTACGGCGCCGTGATGAAGGAGGACTTCGAGCTGTTCTCCGAGCGCGCGACGCATGCCACGCGTGTCAGGGCCCAGGAGGGCCGGCTCGTCCTGGACCGCTACGACGACCTCGACGACGTCATGAGCCTCGACACCGTCCACGCCTGGCTGGAGTCGGTCAGCGTGCGCCACGGCAAGGAGCTCGTGCTGACCGGGCGGCTCAACGTTCCCGGTCTGGACCTCAGCGCCGGCTGCACCCTCGAGCTGGGTTTGCGCGTGCGCGGCAGCGGGATCACGACCCCGGCCCGCGTCGTCGAGCGCCCGGACGTCGCGGTGCGCGCCCCCGAGCTGCGGTACAGCGGCTTCGAGGCGGTCGTGCCGCTCTCACGGCTCAAGGAGGGGCAGCACCACATGCGGCTGGTGTTCCTCACCCCCACGGGGCAGGCCTCGACCCGGACCAAGCCGAGCCAGGGCTACCTGCGCTCCGCACGCCACCACCGGCGTGCAGGGCTGAGCATCCTTCCGCGCGTGGACCGCTGGGACAACTGCCAGCTGTCCGTGCGACGCGCCGGCACGCCGGCCGAGCGCCGACGCCTGAGCCGCAGCCTGCTGCGCGAGGACGTCACGGCGTTCCGCAAAAGGGCGCCCTTCGGGGCGGAGCGGCTGCGCCGGGCGCTGTCGCGCCCGTTCATGCGCGGCAAGGACATCTGGCTGCTCGGCGAGCGGCGCGACACGACGCAGGACAACTCCGTCGCGCTGTTCCGGTACATCCGGCGCCACCACCCCGAGCTGCCCGTGTACTACGTGCTCGACCGGGACGCGCCGGGGTTCGCCGACCTCGCCCGCCTCGGCAACGTCGTGGCGCACAGCAGCCGGCGCCACCGCTGGCTCATGCTGCACGCGTCGGTCCTCGTCAACTCCTACGACATCGACGCCTACATGCTGCCGGACGGCTGGTCGCGCGAGCAGTACCAGCGGCACCTGGCCTGGCGCGTCGGCAGCCGTCGGGTGTTCCTGCAGCACGGCGTCATCTACAACGACGTGTCGCACGCGCTGCACCGGGGCATCACCGGCTTCGACCTGTTCTGCACCTCCTCCGAGGCGGAGGCCGACTTCGTCCGCGAGCGGATGGACTACACCCACCAGGTGGTGACCACCGGCCTCGCCCGGTTCGACACCCTGGTCAAGGCGCCGGCGCCGCGCCCGCGCGTGCTGTTCATGCCGACGTGGCGCAGCTACCTGGTCAGCCCGTCCTACGCCCGCACGAGGGCCGCGCGAGAGGCCCTCGCCGACTCCGCGTACGTCGCGTTCCTCCGGGCCTTCCTCGCCTCCCCCGACCTGCAGGCCGAGCTGGAGCGGCACGACGCGACGCTGGAGTTCCTCCCGCACTACGAGGTCGCGCCGCACGTCAGGGACCTCATCGAGGCGCAGCCCAGGTACGTCTTCGGGGACCCTCGCTCGCGCGACATCCAGTCGGCGATCCGCGAGTGCTCGGTGTTCGTGACCGACTGGTCCTCGACCTTCTTCGACGCCGCCTACCTCGGCACCCCGATGGTCCTGTGCCCCTTCGACCGCGACGACTTCTACAGCCGTCACTACCGGCCCGGCTACTTCGACCCGGTCGACCACGGTTTCGGGCCGGCGGCCGTCGAGCCGGAGGACGCCGTCGCCGCGGTCGTCGGGCACCTGCGCTCGGGCGGGACCGTGGAGGCGACCTACGTCGATCGGGCGGACGCCTTCTTCGCCCACCGGGACCGCTCGAACGCCGAGCGCATCGTCGAGGCGATCACGTCGCTGCGCTGACCCGTCCGCGCAGCAGAGGGCTCAGCCGACGACCTCGTCGACGAAGCACCAGCGCCACGTCTCCCCGGGCTCGATGGAGCGCATGACCGGGTGCTGCGTCTCGTGGAAGTGCGCCGACGCGTGCTTGAACTCCGAGGAGTCGCAGCAGCCGACGTGCCCGCACTGGAGGCACAGGCGCAGGTGCACCCACGTCGTGCCGTTGCGCAGGCACTCCTCGCATCCCTCGGGCGTGCGCGGTTCGGCGCACGAGTCGGTGTCCTCCAGGTGCTCGCACGGGGCCGCGATGGTCTCCACGGGCAACATCTCGCTCTCTGCCAGTCGTTCCTGCTGGTCGTCGATGCGATCGAGCATCGTCTCCTCGAGGTCGAGCGCGCCGAGCACCACGCGGAGCACGGCCTGGTCGGCGCGCCCCTCGTCGCGCAGGCGCAGCACCTCGTCGCGCTCGGCCTGGAGCATCGACATGCGGGCACGCACGTACCGCTCGCTCGGCGTCTCGACGACGTCGACGCCGCGGGGTCCGAGGCGCTCCCACATCTGGTTGAGCCGGTCGTCGGCGCGCTCGCGCAGCGTCGCGCGGGTCGCCTCGTCGACGTCGGGCATGGCGTCGAGCGCATCGAGCCCGGCCCGCGTCGCGGCCTGGAGCACCGTCGCCGCCTGGAGCGCGTCCTCGCGCGGGTCCGGTCCGCGCACCCCGAGCCGACGCGCGAGGCCGGGGAGCGTCGTGCCCTGGATGAGCAGCGTCCCCACCGTGACGACGACCGCGACGAGCACGAGCACCTCGCGGTGGGGCGTCTGCGCCGGCAGCAGCAGGGCCGCCGCGAGCGTCACGACGCCGCGCATGCCGGCCCACGACAGGACCGCGGTGTGCGACCACGGCGAGGGCGCCTCGAGGCGCAGCACGGTGGCCTTGAGCCACCGGAACGGGAACACCCACACCGGTCGCGCCAGGAGCACGACGAGGAGCGTGCCGAAGGCCGCCCATGCGATGGTGCCCCACGAGAGCGGCGAGGCCCGGACCTTCTCGACGACGTAGAACACCTGCAGGCCGATGAGGAGGAAGACGGCGTTCTCGAGGAGGAACTGGATCGAGCTCCAGTTGATCCGCTCGGCCAGGCGTGAGGCCCCGGTCTGCGACCGCGGCGAGCGGTGGCCGAGGACGAGGCCCGCCGTGACGACGGCGATGACGCCCGACGCGTGCAGCTCCTCGGCCGGCACGTACGCGGCGAACGGCACCATGAACGACAGCACGGTGTCGAAGGCCGGCTCGGTCGAGAACCACCTGCGCAGCCACCCGACGACGAGCGCGATGACGAACCCGATCGCCGCGCCCCCGACCGACGCCCAGAGGAACTGCCCGACGACGCCACCGAAGGTGACGGCGTGCGAGCCGCCGCCGGTGGCGTACCCGGCCGCGGCGAGCGCGGTGCTCAGCGCGACGAGCGCCGTGGCGTCGTTGAGGAGGGACTCTCCCTCGAGGATCGTCACGAGCCGGCGCGGCAGTCCGATCTGGCGGCCCACCGCGGTGGCGGCGACGGCGTCGGGTGGCGCGACCACGGCTCCGATGGCGAACGCCAGTGCGAACGTCAGGCCGAGCACCTGGTTGAGGAAGAGCGCGACGACGAGGGCGGTGAAGAGCACGAGCCCCACCGACAGCGACAGGATCGTGCCCTTGTACGTGCGGACGTCGATGAGTGAGGTCTGGATCGCGGCCGCGTAGAGCAGCGGCGGCAGGATGCCGAGGAGGACGACCTCCGGCGTCAGGACGACCTGGGGCACGAACGGCAGGTAGGACCCGACGATGCCGACGAGGATGAGGACGAGGGGGGCGGGCAGGCGCAGGCGGTCGGCCAGCCACGCCCCGCCGAGGACGGTCGCGGCGATCGCCAGCAACCCGGTCGCGATCTCCACCGGGCCATCCTGCCAACAACCGGCCCCCAGCGGGACTCCAGCCCGACGCGTGGGCTCCGGGTCCTACCCTCCGCCGGCCTCAGGAGAAGAAGGAGCGGACCGCCTCGACGACTCGTTCCTGGTCGCAGTCGGTGAGCTCGGTGGCGCACGGCAGGGAGACACCGCGGGCGAAGAGCCCGTCCCCGACGCCGCCGCCGAGCAGCGGCGCCGACGCGAACGGCGGCTGGGCGTGCAGCGGTCGCCAGAGCGCCCGGGCCCCCACACCGAGCCCGTGCAGGTGCTCGAGCAGCTCGTCGCGACCGCGGCCGTCGCCCTCGGGCATCAGCGCGGAGTAGAGCCAGTACGTCGCGTCCATCCCCTCGATCCGCGGGGGCAGGACGAGGGGCAGGTCGGCGAACGCCTCGTCGTAGCGCGCGGCGATGCGGTGCTTGGCCGCCACGAAGTCGTCGAGACGCTCGAGCTGGGCCAGGCCCAGACCCGCGGCGAGGTTGGTGAGCCGGTAGTTGTAGCCGACCTCGTCGTGGAGGTAGCCGACGTCCGGCACCTTGGCCTGGGTCGTCAGGTGACGGGCCCGCGCGGCGAGCTCGTCGTCGTCGGTGACGAGCATCCCGCCGCCGCCGGTGGTCGCGATCTTGTTGCCGTTGAAGGAGAAGCAGCCGATGCGTCCGACGGTGCCGGTGTGCCGGCCGGCGTAGCGGCCGCCCGACCACGAGGCGCCGAGCGACTCGGCAGCGTCCTCGAGGATCGCGACGCCGTGGCGCTCGCACGCGTCGACGAGCGGCTCGATGTCGGCGGGCTGGCCGAGGACGTGGACGACCTCGACGACCTTCGGCAGCGGCCGGCCCTCGGCCGCGCGCCGGTCGAGCTCGCCGGCGAGCAGCTCCGGATCGAGGTTCCACGTGCGCGTCTCGGAGTCGACGAGCACCGGCCGGGCGCCGAGGTAGGCGATCGGGTTGACCGAGCCGACGAACGTGAAGTCGGAGCAGAACACCTCGTCGTCGCGCTCGACGCCGAGCAGGACCAGCCCGACGTGGATGGCCGCCGTGCCCGTCGAGCACGCGACGGCGTGCTTCGCCCCGACGCGCTCGGCGAAGCGGCGCTCGAACTCCGAGACGAAGGGTCCGACCGACGAGACGAAGCCGGACTCGACGGCCTCGAGGACGTACCGACGCTCCAGCTCGCCGATGTTGGGCACGGCCAGCGGGATGGTGCCCTCGGGGCCCCGTGCGCCGGGGGCGTGCGCCTCGCCGGTGCCGCTCACCGGTGGTACCGCGCGGCCGACTCGAGGTCGACGCGGGAGCGCAGCCACTCGGCCGTGGCCGCGAGCCCGTCCTCGAGCGACACCGTCGGGGCCCATCCGAGCACCTCGTTGGCGCGCGAGGGGTCCGACAGCAGGATCTGCACCTCGGAGTTCTCCGGTCGGATGCGGTCGCTCTCGGTGACGATCTCTGCGTCGTTGTCGGTGACCTTCTTGCACAGCTCGACGACCTCGCCGACCGAGACGGTGCGCCCGGTACCGAGCTGGATCGTCGTGCCCGGCTCGACGTCGGCCAGGGCCGCCCGGACGAAGCCGTCGGCGGTGTCACTGACGAAGGTGAAGTCGCGCTTGGGGCTCAGGTCGCCGAGGCGCAGCTCGGACGCGCCGGCGAGCAGCTGCGACAGGACGGTCGGGATGACGGCGCGCGTCGACTGCCGCGGGCCGAAGGTGTTGAACGGGCGCAGCGTCATGACCGGCGTGCCGAACGACAGGGCGTAGGACTCGCACATCTTGTCGGCCGAGATCTTCGTGGCCGAGTACGGCGACTGGCCGCGCAGCGGGTGCTCCTCGGTGATCGGCACCGACTCCGGCGTGCCGTACACCTCGGAGGTCGACGTGTTGACCATCCGCGGCACGCCCTGGCGGCGCACGGCCTCGAGGACGTTGAGCGTGCCGATGACGTTGGTCTCGACGTACGAGCGGGGCGCCACGTAGGAGAACGGGATCGCGATGAGGGCTGCGAGGTGCAGCACGACGTCGACGCCCTCGGCGCTGGCCATGACGTGCTCGGGGTCGCGGATGTCACCGAGCACGACCTCCGCCTGCCCCTCGCGGACGGCCCGCTTGAACGCGTCGGACTCCTCGAGCCAGCCGGTCGATCCGTTGGAGTTGTAGAGGCAGAACGCGCGGACCTTCGCACCGTCGGCGACGAGGCGCTCGACGACGTTGCTGCCGATGAAGCCGTCCGAGCCGGTCACGAGGACCGTCTTGCCGGCGATCGAGCCGTTCATCGGCTTCGGCGTGAGGTCCGTCGTGAGGTCCCTCGTGAGGTCCGTCGTCAGTTCCGTTGTCACAGTTGCCTTCTCATCCGGTGTCATCGTTCTCGTTCGTGCTCGTTCGTTCTCGTTCGTGCTCGTTCGTGCTCGTTCGTGCTCGTTCGTCGGTGCTCGGCGGTCGCGGCCCGCTCAGGCCTGGCCCTGCGCGCGGGCGAGGTCGCCGGGCGTGCCGACGTCGATCCACTCGGACTGGATCGGCCAGGCCGTCACCGGCTCGCCGCGTCCGAGGCAGGTCTCGACGAGCTCGGGCATCGTGCTCGCCCGGCCGACGGGCAGCCAGGCCAGGGCCCGCGGCTCGACGGCGTAGACGGCGGCGTTGATGTCGAAGCTCAGCGTCGGCTTCTCCGACAGCGCCGTGACGCGTCCGCCCTCGCTCTCGACCACGCCGAAGGGCACCTCGTGCTGGTAGGTGCGCGTCGCGACGGTGACGGCCGCGCCGCTGCGCTGGTGCGCCTCGAGCAGCTGGCCGGCGTCGTAGTCGACCATGAGGTCGCCGTTCATGACGACGACCGGGTGGGCGAGCTCGGGCCGCTGCTCGCGCAGCAGGGTCAGGGAGCCGGCGGTGCCGAGCGGCAGCTCGGGGTCCTCGCGCAGGTAGCGGACGGCGCAGCCGAGGCGTGAGCCGTCGCCGAGGTGCTCCTCGATCTGGTCGGCGAGGTAGTTGACGCTGACGTAGATCTCGCGGATGCCGTCGCCGACGAGCCCGAGCACGATCCACTCGAGGATCGAGCGCCCTGCCACGGTCATGAGCGGCTTGGGGGTGTCGCGCGTCAGGTCGCCGAGGCGGGTGCCCCGTCCCCCGGCCATGACGACGGCGACGTTCGGCAGCGGCGCCGACCCGACGACGTCGGACAGCGTGTGCAGGCCGACGAGGGTGCCGTCCTGCTCGACCTCGGGCACGGCGGAGATCCGCAGGGCCTGCATGAGGTCGAGGACCAGCGCGCGTGGCGAGCCGGCGGCCACGACGTGCGGGCTCGTCGTCGCGTGGTTCAGCGCGGGGTCCTCGAGGCTCGTGCCCGACAGGAACGCGCGGCGCAGGTCGCCGTCGGTGAGCAGGCCCGCGAGGCGTCCGGCGTCGTCGACGAGGAGGCACACGAGCGTCGCGCTGCGGTCGACGACCTCGAGCGCGTCGCGGATCGTCGCCGTCGTCGGCGCGCTCGCGGCGCGCAGGTCACGGGCGGTCACCGGTCCTCCTCGCCCGTCGGGCTCGCTGGAGCTGCTCCGCCGTGGACGGGCAGGTCGACGAAGCGCTTGACGCGCGGGGCGGTGCCCGCTCCCCGAACGATAGCGAGGATGCGGCCGCTGGCTTCACCGGCTCCGTACGGGTTGGTCGTCGCGCGCGCCCGCTCGCGCGCTGCGGGGGTCAGCGACGCGCGCACGGCGGCCTCGACCGACGCGCGTCCCTCGTCCGCGTGGGCGACGTTGGCCCCGCGCAGGCGGCCCCGCTGGCGCTCGCCCACGTCGACGGCGGGCACGTGGACGCTCGCTGCCTCGATGACGCCCGAGCTGGAGTTGCCGACGACGACGTCGGCCGAGGCGAGCACGCGCGGGTAGTCGCGACCGAGGGCCTCGACGACGCGCAGGCGCGGCTCTCGTGCCGCCACCTCCTCGAGCGCGGCGATGATCGCCTCGCGCCCCTCGTCCATGCCGGGGTGGGTGGCCACGACGGTGCCCGCCGCGGCGAGCGTCGCCTCGAGCGCCTCGCGGGCCCACACGCCCACGGGGGCACCGGGCTGGGCCGTCGGCGGGTGGTAGGTGAAGAGGGCGAACGGCCGCTCGAGGGCCTCGACGCCGACGAGCCCGGCGAGCGCCGCGTCGTCGAGCGGCTCGGCTGCCGCGAGCCGGTCGAGCCCCGGCGCCCCGGTGACGTGCACCCGGTCGGCGGGCTCGCCCATCTGGCGCAGGCGCACCGCCGACTCCTCCGACGCGACGCAGTGCTGGTCGGCGAGCTTGGTCACGGCGTGCCGGATGCGCTCGTCGACGGCTCCCTCGGTGATCTCTCCGCCGTGCAGGTGCACGACCGGCACCCCGAGCAGGAACGCGGGCGGCACGACGTAGAGCAGCTCCCAGCGGTCGCCGAGCACGACGAGCGCGTCGGCGCCGACGCGCCCGAGCACCTCCCCGGCGGCACGCGCGATGACGGCACCCTGCTCGAGCTGGGTCGCCACCGTGACGGTGGTCATCGGCTCGGCGAGGGGCACGACGCGCTCGCGCCACGCCTCCCGGGTCAGCACCGCCGGCAGCGCGGCGGCGAGGTCGTCGGCGGCGTACATGACGCCGGTGAGCACGAGGAGGTCGAGGTCGTCGGCCGTCGCGAGGGCCTCGAGCACCGGCGAGAGGGGGCCGAGGTCGGCCCGCGTGCCGACGAAGACGGCGACGGTCGTGCGGTGCCTGCCGTCGGCCTCCGGACCTGCCACCTCAGGCCTCGAGGTCGGCGTCGGTGAGCGGGGCGCCCGCCGTGACGCCGCGAGCGAGGACGCGTCCGCGCACGTCGACCGCCGGGCTGACGCCGCCCTCGGGACGCAGCAGCCGCAGGTCGGCGCCGGTCAGGGCGTGCCCGGCCGGCAGGTCGGCGGCCACGTGCCAGGACCGGCGCACGAGCGTCGCGTTCTCCTCCTCCGAGGGCTGGCGCACCTTGACGCCGTCGCCGAGGGCGCGGGCCAGCACCTTGGTCTCGCGGACGTACTCGGTGAGGGCGTCGGGCTCGAGGCTCGCGAGGTGGTCGGGGCCCGGCAGCGTGCGGTCGGCCGTGAAGTGCTTCTCCAGGACCGGGGCCCCGAGGGCGACGGCGCCGAGGGCGGTCGTCAGGCCGGGGGTGTGGTCGGACCAGCCGACCGGCACGCCGTGCCTGGCTGCGAGGGCCGGGATGACGCGCAGGTTGCACTCGTCGACGGGGGCCGGGTAGGCCGACACGCAGTGGAAGAGCACGAGCCCGGGCGCGTCGGCGCAGGCCTCGACAGCGTCGGCCACCTCGGCCTCGGTGCCCATGCCGGTCGACACGAGCAGGGTGACGCCGAGCCGCGACAGCTCGCGCAGGTAGGGCAGGTTGGTCAGCTCGCCCGAGCTGACCTTGAGGGCGGTGAGCCCGAGGCCGACGAGCATCTCGGCGCTGTCGAGGTCGAACGGCGTCGACAGGAAGGTCGTGCCGGCCTCGCGGGCGTGGTCGCGCAGCTCGGCCCACACCGACTCGGGCAGCGTCAGGGCCTCGAGGAGGCTGCGCTGGTCGGCGCTGCCGCCCCGGTCGCGCTGGTACGGCGTCGTCGCGGCAGCCGAGGACACGAGCTTGTCGGGCGAGAAGGTCTGGAACTTCACGGCATCGGCGCCCGAGGCGGCGGCGATGTCGACGAGCCGGTGGGCGAGCTCGGCGTCGCCGTTGTGGTTGACGCCGGCCTCGGCGATGACGTGCACCTGACCCGGCGTCGGCACCGTCGTGCCCGCGAGGTCGACGGCACGGACCCGTGGTGGCGTCCCCGGCAGGTGGTCGGTGGCGTGCGTGGTCACGGGTGTCCTCCGGTCTGGGTGGTCGGACGGAGCGGAGTCGGGCCGGTCTGACGGGCAGGCACGCCGACGACGGTGACGCCGTCGGGTACGTCGGCGGCGACGACCGCGCCCGCGCCGACGGTGACCCCGGACCCGACGCGGACGCCGGGCAGGACGCGAGCGCCGCTGCCGACGAGGGTTCCGGCACCCACCGAGGCGGCCCCGAGCAGGACCGCGCCCGGGGCGATGTGGGCGCCCTCGCCCACGGTGCAGTCGTGCTCGACGACGGCGGCCGTGTTGACGACCACGGCGGTGCCGAGCACGGTGGCCGGCCCGACGTGGGCGTGCTCGAGCACGACGGTGCCGGCCCCGAGCCGGGAGTGCGGGGCCACGGTGGCGGTGGCCGCGACGACGGCCGGGGCGACGAGATCGCGCTCGGCCACCTCGCGCATCAGCCGGAGCCGGCCCGCATTGCTGCCGATCGCGACAGCGACGACGAGACCGTCGACCTCGGCGCGGTCGAGCGCGTCGACGTCGGTCTCGAGCCTCTCGACGTGCCAGTCACGCCCACCGGCGTCGCCGACGACCGCAACGACGCGGTGGCCGGCACGCTCGAGCACGTCGACGACCGAGTGGGCGTGCCCGCCGGCACCGAGGACGACCCAGCCCGCCACGTCAGACCGCCTTCGGCGCCTGCGCGGCAGGCACGTGGCCGAGCGACGCGGCAGCCTCGGCGAACGCGTCGCCGACCTTGCGGATGTTGTCGGGCTCGAGGACGGCGGGCACCCGCGGCGGGTCGAGCACGAGGCCCTGCCACGAGTTGCGGACGTACTCGTGGGCGAACCACGCGTCGATGTCCTTCTCGTCGGCGCGCAGCGAATCCCAACCACGGTCCGCGACGAACCGGGGCAGGTCGTCGGGGCTGGCGAGCGTCGCGACGTTGCCGAGCGCGCTCCACGGCATCCGGGCGCCCGACACGACGGGCAGCCCGAGCAAGCCGGCCTCGAGGCCGACGGTGCCGGTGGCGGTCGTCGTGAAGACGGCCCGCTTCATGAGGTCGCGGGAGTCGGCGAACGGGTCGATCGTCGCGATGTTGGGGTGGGCGTCGAACTGCGGCCAGTAGTCGGGGTCGCGGCGCCACATGAAGTGGGCGTGCTCCTTGACGGCGACGCCGATGCCGAGCGGCGCGAGCGCGTCGGCGAGGACGCGTGCGGTGTAGGCCTGGTCGCGCCACTCCTGGCCCATGACGTCGGCGCTCGACTCGGGCTGCACCTGCAGCGGCAGGAACACGAACTTCTCGGGCACCGGGTCCCACCGCCGCGACCGGTACTCGCGCAGGTTGAGGCGGGCCTTGACCGGGTTGAGCCAGGGCAGCCGGGCGTAGTCGCTCGGGCGCGGCAGCTGCAGGTTGGCGCCGCGGTCGACGGCGAACTCCCTGACGCGGTCAGTGGCGAGGCGCCAGATCTCGCCGCCGGTCTCGACCTTGAGGTTGCGGGCGTAGCCCATCGGACGGCCGTGCTCGGTGCGCCAGTCGGCGATGAACCGCTCGCCCGCCGCGACGGCCGACGCGTCCTCGACCTGCCGCTCCCACAGGGTGATCCCCTTGGGCGCGCCGATGAGACCGAACCGGTCCGAGGGCAGCCGGATGCCGCGCGGCCACGTGGCGAGGCCCCCGTGGTGGGTGACGAGCCCGGCCGTCAGCAGCTCGGAGGTCACGGTGAACTCGACGAGCGCGAGCATCGGCCCCCGGTCGGCGATGACGGCCTCGAGCTCCTCGGCGGCGAGGTTGAGAAAGTTCATCGCGGTGTCGACGCGGTTGCGACGCAGGGCGCGCTCGGACACGAGCAGGTCGAGCGGGTCGAGCCCGACGCCGGCACAGGCTCGCTTGAGCGCGGCGTGCGGGGCCAGGCCGCTGACGACGTTGGCCTTGCGCGCCTGCGCGTAGGGCAGGCGGACGGTCGTGGCGCGGGGCGCATGACGACGCACCCACGCGAGGTTGGCGTCGGTGCGCACGACGAGGACGAGGTCCTTGGTCTCGAAGCCGGCGTGGACGAGCGCCGGAACGAGGAGGTCGTCGTAGCCCAGTCCCATGTGGACGAGGGGTGTCACCACGAAAGCGTCTCTCCTGGAAGGTCGGGGGCGGGAGGAGGTCGGGCCCGCCTCCCGGCGGCGCCCCATCCTATCCGCGCAGGCTCCGCAGGACGCCGGGCGCGAGGGCGAGGGCGGCACCGGCCACGAGCACCGCGAGGCCGGCGCGCAGCCACAGCCCGACGCCCTCGGCAGGCAGGAAGGCCCCGACGAGCGCGAGCACCACCGACGCGACGGCCACGACGACGAGCCGCCCGGGCCAGCGCAGCGGCGAGTGCCGGACCGCGGCCCCCGTCGTGACCGCCATGAGCACGACGTAGGCCAGCGCCTTGGCCACCGCGACGCCGACGAGGCCGAGCCCTGCCTTCGACGTGAGCAGCCAGGCGGCGGCGACGAGGACGGCGAGCGCCGCGAGCGCCGCCCAGGCCAGGCGCCCCGTGCGCTCGACGTCGAGAACGGCGAGCGAGGAGCCCTGGTAGACCATGTACGCCACCGCAACGGTCGACACGACGCCGAGGGCCGTGACGATGGCGGCGCGGTCGAAGCTCGGGGCGGCCATCACGGCGACGAGCCACGGGCCGAGCAGGGCGACGCCGGCGGCCCCGGCCCCCACGACCGTGGTCAGTGCCGTGCCGGTGCGGGCCGTCCACGCCCACCGGTCCGCGAGCGGCCGCGACAGCACGAGCGGGCCCCACGCGTTGAAGAGCGCCACCGCGAGGACGAACGGCATGTTCCCGAGCTGGAGCGCCACCTGGTACTCACCGGCGGCCGCGGTGCCCACGAGCCACCCGGTGAGCAGGACGTCGCCGGACAGCAGCCCGAGCATCGCGACCGCCTGCGGCAGCAGCGGCGCCGCGAGGCGGACGCCGGCCCGCACCCGCGCGCGCTCGACCGTGGGCGGCAGCGGCCGCCCGAGCACGAGGGCGAGGACGGCGGCGAGCACGACGACCGACGCGTACGCGGTGAGGTACGTGGCCGCGCTGCGGTCGACGCGGGCCGCGACGACGCCGGCGAGCTGGGCGCCGACCGTCGCCAACACCGCGAGCGCGAGGAAACCCCACGGCTGCAGGCGAGCCCGCATCAGGGTCTGTCCCGAGACGACGGTGGTCAGGCCGACGGAAGCGACGACGAGCGGCAGCCACTGGGCGAGGTCGGCGTGCCCGGCTGCGGACAGGACCAGGGCGACCGCGAGACCGACGACGCCGAGCCCGAGGCCGAGCAGCACCATCGTGCCGGCCAGGGCGCGTGCGACCCGGGGCCCCTCGGCGCCGCGGTGGTGCTCGCGGAGGATCACCTGGGGCAGGCCGGCCGCGGCGATGGTGCCGACCATCTGCACGACGACGAGCCCCGTCGCCACCTGGCCGAACTCCGTGGCGCCGAGCACGCGCGTCGCGAAGGGCAGCACGAGCAGGACGCCGAGGCCCTGCAGAGCCGTGCCGACGAGGTAGACGACCGAGTGGGCACCGAGCGAGCCGGACGCAGCGGGCGCACCGGGCACCGACGGCTCGGTGTCGGTCACCGGGGACTCGCGCTCGTCTGCCACGATGGTGAACCTACTAGGGCGGAGGAGGACCGGGTGAGCACGAGGTGAGCGCGGGCGTCGTCGTGCGCGGCGCCGGGTCGATCGGCCGCCGCCACGCCCGGGTCCTCTCGGCCCTCGGGTGCTCCGTGTCGCTGTGGCCGGTGCGCCCGCGCGGCACCGACTCCGACCCCGACCTGCCCGGCGTCCGCGTCGTCGGGGACGCGTCGGCGCCGGCCCTGCTCGCGGCCGCGGACCTCGTCGTCGTCGCCACCGACACCGGGCGGCACGTCACCGACACCGTCGCCGCCCTCGATGCCGGGGCCCGGCGGGTCCTGCTCGAGAAGCCCGTGGCCCCGACGCGTGCCGACGCGGAGGCGCTCGCCGCCCACGCCCGCGCCGGTGACGTCTGGGTCGCGGCCCCGCTGCGCGCCCACGCCGCCTTCCGTCACGTCCTCGCGTCGGCCGGTTCGGTCTCGGGCAGCACGCCCGGCAGCACCGTCTCGGCACACGCCTGGTCGCAGTCGTGGCTGCCCGACTGGCGCCCCGACCGCGACCACCGCGCGTCCTACTCGGCCCGGGCCGACGAGGGCGGGGTCCTGCGCGACCTCGTCCACGAGCTCGACTACCTCTCCGTGCTGCTCGGGCCGCCGACGCTCCTCGGCGCGCGGCTCGAGCACGACGGCCCGCTCGGCATCGAGGCCGAGCAGGCCGCGACGCTGCTGTGGTCGGCCGGCCGCGCCACCGTCACCTGCCGCCTCGACTACGTGACGCGTCCGGCCACCCGGGGCGTCGTGCTGCGCGGGCCCGACGGCTGCCTCGAGTGGGACGTGCCCTCGGCCACGGTGCGGCACACCGGCCCTGACGGCGCGGTCACCACGCGCGTCTTCGACGCCGACCTCGACCGCGACGCGACGATGGCCACCCAGGCCCGCGCCGCCCTGGAGCTCTCCCCCGCCACCGACGCCGCGACGCGTCATGCCGCGGGAGCCCCCGCCACCCTCGCCGAGGGACTGGCCACCCTGGACCTCTGCGACCGAGCGAGGCAGCTGTCATGAACCCGCCCCGCATCCTCGCGGTGATCCCGGCCCGCGGCGGCTCGAAAGGCCTCCCCGGCAAGAACATCCGCCCGTTGGCAGGCCTGCCGCTCATCGCGCACTCGGTCCGCGCCGCGGCCCTGACGCCCGAGGTCACGCGGTGCGTCGTCACCACCGACTCGGAGGAGATCGCCGCCGTCGCCCGGGCGCACGGCGGCGAAGCGCCGTTCCTGCGCCCGGCGCACCTCGCCGGCGACGACGCCCCGATGGCCCCGGTCGTGCGGCACGCCCTCGAGTGGGTCGAGGCCGACGAGGGGCGCTCCTACGACGCCGTCCTCCTCCTCGACCCCACGAGCCCCTCCCGCGTGCCCGCCCAGCTCGCCGAGGCGGCCACGCGCCTCACCGACGACCCGGCCCTCGACGGGGTCATCGCCGTGTCCGAGCCGACGTTCAACCCGGTGTGGGTCGGTGTCCGCCCGGCCGACGCGTCGCACCCCGACGGGCCGCTGACCCGGTTCATCGACGCCGGCACCGGCATCACCCGTCGCCAGGACGCCGCGCGGTTCCTGCGGATCAACGGCAACTTCTACCTGTGGCGGGCCGACTTCGTGCGCCGCCTCGAGGCGTCGTGGTTCGACGAGGGCACCCACGCGGGGCTGGAGATCCCCGAGGCCCAGGCCTTCTCGATCGACGACGAGTACGAGTTCCGCCTCATCGAGGCCCTCGTCGGCGCCGGCCTCATCACGCTGCCCTGGCTCGACGCGCACGCCACTCCCCCGGAGGACGCCCGATGAACACCGACCTCACCGACCGCACCGCCGTCGTCACCGGCGGCGCCGGCCCGCTCGGCCGGGTGCTCTGCGACGCGCTCGCGACGGCGGGGGCGCGGGTCGTCGTCGTCGACCTCGACGCGTCCGCCTGCGCCGCTGCCGCGGACGACCTGCCCGGCGCGGGCCACGTGCCCCTGGCCGCGAACCTCCTCGACCCACAAGGTCTTTCGACCGTCGTGGACGCCGTCACCGGGCTCGGGGCGTGCGACGTCCTCGTCAACAACGCCGCCTTCACCGGCACGTCTGGGGTGCCCGGCTACGCGGTGCCGTTCGAGGAGCAGACCGACGACGCGTTCACCATGGCCCTCGCCCTCAACCTCACGGCGCCGTTCTCGCTGACCCGACGCCTCGCCCCGCTGCTGCGCGCCGGTGGCCACGGCAGCGTCGTCAACGTGTCGAGCATCTACGGCCTCGTCGGGCCCAACATGGGCCTCTACGCCGGCACCCGGATGGGCAACCCGGCGGCGTACGCGGCGAGCAAGGGCGGCCTCGCCCAGCTGACCCGCTACCTGTCGACCGTCCTCGCGCCCGACGTGCGGGTCAACGCCTTCGCCCCCGGCGGCATCGCCCGTGGACAGGACGACGCCTTCGTCGAGCGCTACGAGGCGCTGACACCGCTGGCGCGGATGGGCACGGAGGACGACTTCCGCGGCGTCGTCACGTGGCTCGCCTCCGACGCGTCGGCCTACGTCACCGGCCAGGTCGTGGCCGTCGACGGCGGCTGGACGGCCTGGTAGGCCGCCCAGCCGGGTCGTCGCGCGTCCTCAGCCCTTGAGCTCGGGGGCGACCTTCTCCTCGAACAGCTCGATGCCGGACCGGTCGTATGCGGCCTCGCCGAAGTAGGTGATGGCGTAGGTCATGCCCCGGGACTCCATGTCCTTGAGCATCTCGACGACCTGCTCGGGCGTGCCCACGGCCGGCTGCCGGCGCAGGCTCTCGACGTGCTCCTCGACCTTCTTGTCGGGCACGCCGCCGCGGCGAAGCAGCTCGCCGTTGAACGTGAGCCGGTCCTCGACGTCGGACTCGGTCTCGCCGATGACGACGTTGTAGTTGGCCGAGCGGACGATCGAACCGAAGTCGCGGCCGAGGGCGTCGCAGTGGCCCTTGAGGATCTCGCTCTTGTGGTCGAAGCCCTCGGCGGCGCCGTCGAAGTTCGTGTAGTCGGCGTACTGCGCGGCGATCTTCAGGGTCACCTTCTCGCCGCCGCCGGCGATCCACATCGGGATGCCGTTGTCCGGGCTGCCCGGGTGGCTCGTGCCCTGCAGCGGCCGCGGGGCGCAGAGCGCGCCGTCGACCCGGTAGTACGCCCCGTCGAGCGTGGCCTCACCCTTGGTCCACATGTCGCGGAACACCTGGACGCCCTCGCGGAGCGCTCCGAGGCGGTCGCCGGCCTTGGGGAACCCGTAGCCGTAGGCACGCCACTCGTGCTCGTACCAGCCGGCGCCGATGCCCATCTCCGTGCGGCCGCCGGAGATGACGTCGACGGTCGCGGCCACCTTCGCGAGGTAGGCCGGGTTGCGGTAGGCCATGCACGTGCACATCTGGCCGAGCCGCACCCGGTCGGTCGCGGCGGCGAAGGCCGCCATGAGCGTCCACGCCTCGTGCGTGGCCTCGCCCGAGGGCTGCGGCACCGTGTGGAAGTGGTCGTAGACCCAGATGGACTCGAAGACGTCGCCGTCGTCGGCGTGCTTGGCGAGGTTGACCATGGCCTCCCACTGCTGGGCCGGCTCGATGCCGACGAGATCCATGCGCCAACCCTGGGGGACGAACATTCCAAATCGCATCGGGCCATCCAACCACGGGAGGCTGAACCCCTCCCTGATGCACCGGACGTGCCCGGATGTGCCCGGACGCGTCCGGTGCTCCCACGCGTGTGAGGATGGGGCGCATGGCCCCCCACCGCAACGACCCCGACGTCATCCGCGACCTGCTCCACACGCCAGCGACGTGGGCCGTCGTCGGGCTCGGCGACAACCCCGACCGCACCGCGTACCGCGTCTCGCTGTGGCTCCAGCGCGAGCTCGGCATGCGCCTCGTGCCCGTGCACCCGTCGGCCGCCACCGTCCACGGCGCCACGGGCTACGCGTCGCTCGCCGACATCCCCGACGGCGCGGTCGTCAAGGTCGTCGACTTCTTCGTCAACAGCGAGCACGTGGGGGCTGTCGTCGACGAGGCGATCGAGCAGCGTGAGCGGCTCGGTGTCGAGGCGCTGTGGCTGCAGCTCGGCGTCATCGACGCGGACGCCGCGGCCCGCGCCGAGGCGGCCGGGCTCTCGGTCGTCATGGACACCTGCCCGAAGATCGAGTTCCCGCGGGTCCAGCCCGGCGACGGAGCCGACGCCGTCACCGGCTGAGCCCTACCGGCCCTCGGCGTCAGTCCGGCGTCAGTCCGGCGTCAGTCGAGGCCGCGGGCGACCTCGTCGCGCAGCTTGGCGCCCTTGGCGTGAGCCTGGTCGCGGAGGTCCTCCTGGAAGGCGAGCATCCGCTCGCGCACGTCGGCAGCCAGCTCGTCCGAGCCCGACGCCACGATCCGGGCCGCGAGCAAACCCGCGTTGCGGGCCCCGCCCACCGACACGGTGGCCACCGGCACCCCGGCCGGCATCTGCACGATCGACAGCAGCGAGTCCATCCCGTCGAGGTACTTCAGCGGCACCGGCACGCCGACGACCGGCAGCGGCGTCACCGACGCGAGCATGCCCGGCAGGTGGGCCGCTCCCCCGGCACCCGCGATGACGACGCGCAGCCCGCGGTCCGCGGCGTCGTGGCCGTAGGCGATCATCTCGTCGGGCATCCGGTGCGCCGACACGACGTCGGCCTCGAACGGGATGCCGAACTCCTGCAGCGCCCGCGCGGCCTCGCGCATGACCGGCCAGTCGCTGTCGCTGCCCATGACGATGCCGACGACGGGGTCGACGGCGGCGGTGGTCTGCTGCTCGCTCACGGTGTCCTCGCTCTCACTCGGTGACGATGCCGCGCAGGTAGTCGGCGGCGTGCCCGGCCCGCTCGCGCGCGTCGGCGAGGTCGGCGCCGCTCACGTTGACGTGGCCGATCTTGCGGCCCGGGCGCACGCCCTTGCCGTAGAGGTGGACCTTGACGCCGGGGTCGCGGGCCATGATGTGCCGGTAGGCCGAGTAGAGCTCCTCGTGCTCCGGGCGGTCGCCGCCGAGGACGTTGGCCATGACGGTCCACGGGGCGCGCGGGCGCGGGTCGCCGAGCGGCAGGTCGAGCACGGCGCGCAGGTGCTGCTCGAACTGGCCCGTCACGGCGCCGTCCATCGACCAGTGGCCGCTGTTGTGCGGGCGCATCGCCAGCTCGTTGACGAGGTACGCCGGTGCACCGCCGCGCTCGACCTCGAACATCTCGACGGCGAGCACGCCGGTGATGCCGAGCTCGCCGGCGATCCGCAGCGCGGCCTCGGTGGCGCTCGAGGAGAGGTCGGCCGACAGGTGCGGTGCCGGCGCGAGGACCTCGGTGCAGATCCCGTCGGTCTGGACCGTCTCGACGACGGGCCAGGCCGCGGCCTGCCCCGAAGGGCTGCGGGCCACGAGGACGGCGATCTCGCGGGTGAAGTCGACCTTCTCCTCGAGGAGCAGGCCGTCCTCCAGCGGGCCGGGCTCGCCGACGTGGGAGAGCCACTCGGCGACGTCGTCGACCGAACGGGCGACGGTGACGCCCTTGCCGTCGTAGCCGCCGCGGGGCGTCTTGGCGATGACCGGCCAGCCGACCTCGGCGGCGAAGGCCTCGACGTCCTCCGCGGTGCGGGCGGCGCGCCAGCGCGGGCACCCGACGCCGAGGGCCTCGAGGCGCTCGCGCATCGCGAGCTTGTCCTGGGCGAAGCGCAGCGCCGCGGGCGTCGGGTGCAGCACGACGCCCTCGGCCTCGAGCTCGGCGAGGACCTCCTGCGGCACGTGCTCGTGGTCGAAGGTCACGACGTCGCACGACGCGGCGAAGGCGCGGATCGCCTCGACGTCGGTGTGCTCGCCGACCGGGGCGCTCGGCACGACGAGCGCGGCGGCCGCGGTGTCGCTCTCGGCGAGGACCGACAGCTGGATTCCGAGCTCGACGGCGGGGCCCTGCATCATCCGGGCCAGCTGGCCTCCGCCGACGACGCCGACGACGGGGAATCCTCCGGGGGCGCGCTTGGGCTGGCTCACGGCGCCCAAGCGTAGCCGCGCCCGCTCAGGCCCGAGCGTCCGGTCCACCCGAGGCGACCGGTGCGACGCCGGCGGGCTCGCCCTGCAGCTCGTCCGGCTCGGCGAGGACGGCCTCGGCGTGGCTCGGGTCGGCGAGGTCGGGGTGGTGGGTGCGCACGGCGGTGAAGGTCCACAGCTTGTTGAGCACGAACGACACCGGCGTCGTCACCGCGATGACGATGAGCTGGGCCCAGTAGAGGCGGGTGCGGAAGCCGGTCGAGTTGTCGAACACCGTCTCGGGCAGGTGCAGCGCCGAGTTCGGGTGCATGAGCAGCGTCAGCAGCACGAGCCCGACCACCTGGGCGAGCAGCCCGACGGCGAGGAAGGGCAGGTACTCGCGGATCCACCGCGCGTGCCGGCTCGTGCGGAAGGTCCAGGACCGGTTGAGCTGGAAGTTCCAGAGGTTGGCGACGAGGAAGGCGATCGTCGAGTACACGTGGTACCAGCGCACGTGGTACTCGGTGCCACCGAGCGCGAAGATCGCCTCGTGCTCGTCGGGGCCGAGCTTCTTGACGACGATGAGCGTCAGCATGTTGACGAGCACGCCGGACAGGCCCACGGCCCCGAACCGGAAGAGCAGCACCCAGTTGTGGCGGTGGCGCACGAACAGGAAGTGGTGCAGGCGCCTCACGGGCGCACCCTACCCCGGCTTCCCGAACGCGCCTGCAGGTTCGGCGAGTCCGTGACGTGGCCGTGCCCCACCGAGCCCAACCGAGCCCCGCCGAGCCCGGTTGCGTCACGGCCCATCGGGCTTCAGTCGGTCTCGGCCTCGGACAGGAACAGGGCGAACCGCGCCGGCTGGGCCTGCACGAGGTCGAGGCGCCCGCCGTTGGACTCGGCGAGGTCGCGGGCCAGGGCCAGGCCTAGGCCCGTGCTGCCCCCGGCGCCGCTGCTGACGGACCGCTCGAAGATGTGCGGGGCCATCGCGGCGGGCACGCCGTCGCCCTGGTCGCTGACCTCGACGATGACCGACGGGCCGGAGCGTCGCGCGTGGATGTCGACGGTGCCCCGACCGTGCACGAGGGAGTTCTCGAGCAGCGTCGAGAGGATCTGCGACAGCGCGACCGGCGTCGACCGCACGAAGAGACCACGCTCTCCGCGGACGCGCACCGAGCGTCGGGCCTGCTCGAAGGCCGGCTGCCACTCGCGCTGCAGCGCGGCGATGACCGAGTCGAGGGACACCGCCGGCGACGGGCCACCGGACCCGCGGGCCCGCCCGAGGAGGTCGTCGACGACGCGCGTCAGCCTTTCGACCTGCGCGATGGCGATGTTCGCCTCCTCCTTGACCACCTCGGCGTCGTCGGTCTCGGAGATCTCCTCCAGGCGCATCAGCAGGGCGGTCAGCGGCGTGCGCAGCTGGTGGCTGGCGTCGGCGGCGAAGTCGCGCTCGGCGGCGAGCGACTTGGTCATGTCGTGGGCGCGGCGCGTCATGACGCCGGACACCTCGTCGATCTCGGAGATGCCCGAGTGGACGGGTGTGAGGCGCGCCTCGCCGTTGGCGAAGCGCGAGGCGAGGTGGAGCAGCGCCTGGGAGGCGTCCTCGACGCGTTGGCGCCACGCCCGCGTGGCGACGAAGCCGACGCCGGCCGAGACGACCGCGACGGCGAGCATCGCGGCGGCGAACCAGCCGACGGCCACGAGGGGGTCGGGGTCGAGCCACGAGACGACCTGGTCGGGCTGCTGCGTCACGAACCACCAGACGAGGCCCGCGGCGAGCACGAGGCACAGCCCGGCCGTGACCCCCACGACGACGAACGTCATCCGGTCGAGCAGGCGCCTCATCTCACTCCGCCTGGGGACGTTCGAAGCGGAAGCCGACGCCTCGGACCGTGGCGATGTACTGCGGGGACGTGGCGTCGTCGCCGAGCTTCCGGCGCAGGACCGAGATGTGCATGTCGAGCGTCTTGGTCGACCCGAACCAGGCGGTGTCCCAGATCTCGCGCATCAGCTGCTCGCGGGAGACGACCTTGCCCTGCTCGCGCACGAGGACCCGCAGCAGGTCGAACTCCTTGGCGGTCAGCTGCAGCTCCTGGCCCTTGAACCAGGCGCGCCGGCCGTCGGAGTCGATCCGGACGAGCTCGCCGGAGGCGACGACCTCGGTGGGCGTGCGCCGCAGCAGGGCCCGTACGCGGGCGAGCAGCTCGGCGAGGCGGAACGGCTTGGTCACGTAGTCGTCGGCCCCGGCGTCGAGGCCCACGACGGTGTCGACCTCGTCGGCGCGGGCCGTGAGGATGAGGACCGGGATGGTGCGGCCCTCGGCTCGGATGCGCCGGCACACCTCGAGACCGTCGATCTTCGGCAGGCCCAGGTCGAGCAGGACGAGGTCCGGGTTCTCCTTGGCGCCGTCGAGGGCGGCCGAACCGTCCTCACGTACGTCGACGTCGTACCCCTCGCGCCGCAGCGCACGCGCCAGCGGTTCCGAGATGGCTGGGTCGTCCTCCGCCAGGAGCACTCTCGTCATGTCACCGTCCTCACATCGCTCGCGGCCGCGCCGGGACTGTCCGGAGTCGTCCGGATCGTCCTGGCGGTCCGGGGGTGGTCCGGGCCGGCCGTGGGCAGCCTATCGACAACCGGACGATTCGCACTCGCACGCACCCGCCGACGCTCCGCGGCGGGGCCCACGGCGGGGCCCACTGCGGGGCCCGCGGTCACGCTTCCGGGTCAGCGTCCGGGCCACTCCGGGCGCCGCTTCTCGGCGAAGGCGGCCACGCCCTCTCGTCGGTCGCCGGAGAAGGCGGTGGCGCGCCAGCACGCGTCCTCGATCTCGAGACCGGCCGCGAGGTCGACGTCGGCGCCGAGGCGCATGGCCCGCTTGGCGTTGCGCAGCCCGACGGGCGAGTTGGCCGCGATGACGGCCGCGAGCTCGAGGGCACGGTCGCGGGCCGTCCCCGCCGGGACCACCTCGTCGACGGCGCCGAGCTCGAGGGCCTCGGCCGCACCGAGCCGCGCCGCGGTGAAGATCGCCCGGGCCGCCCGCGACCACCCGACGCGGCGCACGAGCAGCTGGGTGCCACCGCCGCCGGGGATGACGCCGACGCCCACCTCGGGCAGCCCGACCGTCGCCGCGTCACCGGCGACGACCATGTCGCAGGACAGCGCCAGCTCGAACCCGCCACCGAGCGCGAAGCCGTCGACGGCCGCGATGGCCGGCACCGGCAGCCCGAGGACGCCGCCGTACGCGGCCCGCGCCACCGGGCGCTGCTCCATGAGGTCGGCGTCGGTGAACGCGTTGCGCTCCTTGAGGTCGGCGCCGACGCAGAAGGCCTTGGGGTGGCTCGAGGTGAGCACGACGCAGCGCACCGACGCGTCGGCGGCCACGGCACCGGTGGCGGCGGCGACCGCACGGGCCATGTCGGTCGAGACGGCGTTCATCGCCGCGGGGCGGTCGAGGACGATCTCGGCGACGTGGGCCAGGGACGGCTCGTCGAACCGCTCGACGCGGACGAGCTGCTCCGGAGTGGCGGGCGGGTCGGGCTGGGTGGTCACGACGGGTCTCCTGGCGACGGTACGAAGGGGGTGGTGGGTCCGGACGTGCGGCGACCGGTGGCCGGCGCGCGGCGCAGCAGCGACGGCGTCACCGGCCCGACGCCGCGCAGGATGCGGCGGCGCTGCCCGGTCAGCTCGAAGCCCGACATCGCCGCGAGCTCGCGCGCGAGGGTCGCGTCGACGAGGACGGTGCCGGCCTGGGCGACGGCGGTCAGGCGCGAGGCCCGGTTGACGGTGGTGCCGAAGACGTCGCCGAGGCGGGAGATGATCGGGCCACGGGCCATGCCGCAGCGCACGTCGGGCAGCACGTCGTCCTCCGTCATCGTCTCGACGAGGTCGAGGGCGATGGCGGCGGCCGGGGCGACGCCGACGGTGGTGAACAGCACCTCATCGCCGACCGTCTTGATGAGGCGGCCGCCATGGGCGGTGATGACGTCGGCCGACAGCGCCTCGAAGCGCGACACGAGCCGGGCGAGGTCGCGCTCGGACATCCGGCGCACGAGGGCCGTGAAGTTGACGAGGTCGGCGAACCCGACCGAGCGCATCTTCGTCAGCCCGTAGGACTCCGGGTCGGCGTCGGCGAGCATGCGCGACACCGTCGCCGACAGGTGCCGCCGCCACGCGTAGACGAGCAGCGGCTCGAGCCGGTCGGTCAAGGCGGCGAGGCGGCGGGCGGTCTCCTCGGCCGTCTCGATGCCGGGCACGGCGCGCGACTCCCCGGCGTCGTGCTCGTCGTGGGCGTGTGCGGCCGACCACTCGGACTCGACGGCCTCGGCGATGAGCTGGGACTGCCAGCCGGCGAGGCGGTCCGTCGAGCGCGCGAAGGCCCGGGTCATCGCGAGCGCCGTGGTCTCGTCGAGCAGACCGTCGCGGACGATGCCGGCCACGGCCGTCAGGGCCCGCTGGTCGGCCTCGGTGAACAGCTCGTCGTCGGTGTCGACGACCGGGAAGCCCAGCGCGTGCCAGAACCGGCGCGCGGACAGCAGCGACACCTCGGCGCCGCGGCTGACGTCGCGCCGGCGAAGCTCGAGCGGCCGCCCGAGCAGCTGCTCGGTGTAGTCGCGGGTGGACCGCTCGTCGGCGTCCCCGCCGTCCGGGCCCGGCTCCGTCATGGGGCCGATCATGCCAGCACCCCTGCGCTCAGCGTCGTCGCACGTGGACGACGTCGCCGGCCGCGAAGGTGCGCCGCCCCGACGGGGTGTCGACGACGAGGGCGCCGGTGTCGTCGACGGCGACCGCGGTGCCCTCGACGGCCTCCCCCACCGGTAGGTGGACGCGGACCACCTGACCCAGCGTCGAGCAGGCCTCGCGGTAGGCCTCGCGGGCGCCGTCCGCGCCGAGGCGGGCCCCGACGCCGGGGCCGACGAGGGCCGCGAGCTCGTGGAGGTAGGCCACGACGACGTCCTCGCGGCGCACCCGCACACCGGTGAGCGCCACCGACGTGGCGGTGTCGACGGGCAGCTCGTCGCGGTCCTGGTCGACGTTGACGCCGGTGCCGACGACGACGGCCCGCCGCGGCGTCGGTCCGGGCACGTCGACGAGCTCGCAGAGGATGCCGCTGACCTTGCGGTCGCCGTCCTCGGGGAGCAGGACGTCGTTGGGCCACTTGAGGCGGGGCGACAGGGCGTGCCCGGCCCGCGCGGTCGTCGCGGTGATCGCCCGCGCGAGCGCCAGGCCTGCCAGCAGGGGCAGCCAGCCGAGCCCCGACGCGTCCGACGCGTCCGTGGTGTCCGTGACGGGCACGGCCGCCGAGACCGCGACCGAGGCCCGGTCCGGAACCTCCCACACGCGCCCGAGGCGTCCGCGCCCGCCCGTCTGGTGGTCGGTGAGCACGACCCACCACAGCGCGCCGTCGGCGGAGGCGAGGCGTGACGCGTCCGGCCCGATGCCCTCGGCGGCCCCGGTCAACAGCTCGCGCAGGCGGCTGTTGGTCGACCCGATCGCGGGATGGAACTCGACCCCGCGCCATGGTTGCCCGGACGTGACCAAGGCCGCACCGACGATCTCCGGCTCCAGCGAGTTGCGCACGTATCCAAGGCTAGAGTGCGGCCATGGCAACGGATCACGCCCTGGCAGAGCCGGCCGCGGACACCCCTCCGGACACCGCATCGGGCCCGGACATGACGACGACGGCCGGCAAGCTCGCCGACCTCAAGCGTCGCGTCGCCGAGGTCGCGCACGCCGGGTCGGACCGCGCCGTCGAGAAGCAGCACGCGCGCGGCAAGAAGACGGCGCGCGAGCGCATCGCGATGCTGCTCGACGAGGGCACGTTCATCGAGATGGACAAGTACGCCCGGCACCGCAGCAACAACTTCGGCCAGGAGAAGAACCGCCCCTACGGCGACGGCGTCGTCACCGGCTACGGCACCATCGACGGCCGCCAGGTCGCCGTCTTCGCCCAGGACTTCACCGTCTTCGGCGGCTCCCTCGGCGAGGTCTTCGGCGAGAAGATCGTCAAGGTCATGGACTTCGCCATGAAGATCGGCTGCCCCGTCATCGGCCTCAACGACTCCGGCGGCGCCCGCATCCAGGAGGGCGTCGTCTCCCTCGGCCTCTACGGCGAGATCTTCCACCGCAACGTCCGGGCCTCCGGCGTCGTCCCGCAGATCAGTCTCGTCATGGGCCCCTGCGCGGGCGGCGCGGTGTACTCCCCCGCCATCACCGACTTCACCGTCATGGTCGACCAGACCTCCCACATGTTCATCACCGGCCCGGACGTCATCAAGACCGTCACCGGCGAGGACGTCGGCTTCGAGGAGCTCGGCGGCGCCAAGACGCACAACAGCAAGTCGGGCGTCGCGCACTACATGGGCAGCGACGAGCAGGACGCCATCGACTACGTCAAGGCGCTGCTGTCCTACCTGCCGAGCAACAACATGGAGACCCCGCCCTCCTTCGGCGAGGGCGAGGCCGACCTCTCGGTCACCGACACCGACCGCTGGCTCGACACGTGCATCCCGGACTCCCCCAACGTCCCGTACGACATGAAGCACGTCATCGAGCACGTCGTCGACGACGGCGACTTCCTCGAGGTGCAGCCGCTCTTCGCGCCGAACATCATCACCGGCTTCGCCCGCATCGACGGCATGTCTGTCGGCATCGTGGCCAACCAGCCGCTGCAGTTCGCCGGCTGCCTCGACATCGACGCGTCCGAGAAAGCCGCCCGGTTCGTCCGCACCTGCGACTGCTTCAACGTGCCGGTCCTGACCTTCGTCGACGTGCCCGGCTTCCTGCCCGGCACGAGCCAGGAGTGGGACGGCATCATCCGGCGCGGCGCCAAGCTCATCTACGCCTATGCCGAGGCCACCGTCCCCAAGATCACCGTCATCACCCGCAAAGCGTACGGCGGCGCCTACGACGTCATGGGCTCCAAGCACCTCGGGGCCGACATCAACCTCGCCTGGCCCACCGGGCAGATCGCCGTCATGGGCGCCCAGGGCGCCGTCAACATCCTCTACCGCAAGGAGCTCGCGGCCACCGCGGCCGAGGGCGGCGACGTCGAGGCCCACCGCGCCGAGCTCGTCGCGCACTACGAGGAGACGCTCGCCAACCCGTACATCGCGGCCGAGCGCGGGTACATCGACACCGTCATCAGCCCGTCGAACACCCGGATGAACGTCACCCGCGCGCTGCGGGCCCTGCGGAACAAGCGCGAGACGCTGCCGCCGAAGAAGCACGGGAACATCCCGCTGTGAGCACCGACGCAGCCACCGAAACCCCGCACGAGCCCGCTCTGCGCGTCGTCTCGGGCGACCCGACGCCGGAGGAGCTCGCCGCGCTCGTCACCGTGCTGTCGGCGCTCGGTGGCGGGGAGGCCGAGCCGCCCCGACGCCGCTCGCCGTGGAGCGACCCACGGTGGCGACTCGTCGGCGCGTCGGCCCGCCGCGACGGGTGGCGCACGAGCGCCCTCCCACGCTGACGCAAACCCCCTCAACACGCCCACCACGCCCCCGCAGCGAGGTGGGCGTGTCGCGTACCTCCTTGTGCCAGTTGGCGGTTCACGTCACAGCAGTCTCACCCGTTTCAGTTGGCCGGGGCGGGGGCGACTCGCCTAGGCTGTCTCCTCGTGTCCGTCGACCCCGCCTCCGCCACCCGGCTTGCCGGGCGCTACCGCCTGCGTGAGCTCATCGCCGTCGGAGGCATGGGCGAGGTGCACCTCGCCGTCGACGAGCGGCTCGGGCGCCGCGTCGCCGTGAAGATCATGTCGCGCGCCGTCTCGGAGTACTCCGACTCGGTCGAGCGGTTCCGCCGCGAGGCCGTCGTCGTCGCGCGGCTCAACCACCCGAACATCGCCCAGGTCTACGACTACGGCGTCGAGGACGGCGCCCACTACATCGTCATGGAGTACGCCGAGGGCTCCGACCTGTCGCGGGTCCTGCGTGAGCGCGGCTCGCTCGAGCCCGCCGAGGCGCTGTCGGTGACGGCCCAGGTCTGCGCGGCGCTCGCCGTCGCCCACCGGGCCGGCGTCGTGCACCGCGACATCAAGCCGGGCAACGTCATCGTCGGGCCCGACGGCTCGGTCAAGGTCACCGACTTCGGCATCGCCCGGGCGCTCGGCCAGACGGCCCTGACCGACGCCGGCACCGTCTTGGGCACGGCCCAGTACCTGCCGCCCGAGCAGGCCCGGGGCGAGTCGGCGAGCCCCGCCTCCGACCTCTACTCGCTCGGCATCCTGCTCTACCAGATGGTGACCGGCACGCCGCCGTTCACCGGTGACTCGCCCGTGGCCATCGCGATGCGCCACCTCGACGAGCCGGTCCCCGCCCCGAGTGCGGCGGTGCCCGGGCTGCCCGACGTCGTCGACCGGGTCGTCGCACGCGCCACGGCCAAGGCCCCCGGCGACCGCTACCGCGACGCCGACGCGATGGCCCGCGCCGTCCGCGCCACCGACACCACCGACGCCTTCCACCCGGCCGACGCGTCCGCCGCCTTCGCGGCGACCCGGGCCCTCGCGACGGCGGCACCGACGCGTCGGACGGCGGCCGGCACCGACCGCAGCCGCTCCGGCGACACCAGCCGCGTCTCGCGCGCCGACCTGCACGGCGCGGCGCCCACCCGCCGCCGACCCGCCCTGCTCGTCTGGGGCGCTCTCGCGGCGGTCCTCGCCACGGTGTTCGTCGGCGCCGTCGTCTACACGCTGACCTCCGGCACCGATGCCCCGGCCACGGCGTCGTCGACCAAGCGGCCCGCCCCGACCGTCGCGACGACGAGCGCGCCCGAGCCGAGCACCGCGCCGCCGACCGAGACGGCCGCGCCGGCCACCACCGATCCCGCCCCGCAGGACACCGGGCAGGGCGACGGACAGGACTCCCAGGGAGACGAGGTCCGGATCCCCGGCGACCTCGTCGGCGGCGACCCCGGCTTCGCCCGGGCCAACCTCGAGCAGCTCGGCCTCACGGTCAAGCAGGTCGAGGTGCGCTCCCGGGCCGCCGAGGGCGAGGTGCTCGCGACCTTCCCGCGCGCCGGTCGCTCGGTACCGCAGGGCAGCACCGTTGCGGTCGTCGTCAGCAAGGGTGGCGTCAAGGGCAAGGACGGCGACCCGTGGACCGTGCCCAACGGCATCGTCGGCAACAACGCCGACGACGTCGAGGCCTGGGTCGACCAGCAGGGCATCAAGGTCGTGCGCCTCGAGCTGCCCGCCGACGCCGAGAAGGGCCTCGTCATCGGCACCTACCCGGGCGCCGGTGCCACCACCCGCAGCGGCCAGCTCGTCCTCTTCGTCTCCGACGGCCCGGCCTCCGACTGACCCGTCCGGAAATCCATGGCTCCGCCACGGCGGCCTTGGGATACGTTCGGCGGGTGACCGACACCACCACCAGCACCGGCTCGGCGCCCACGACGCGCCGGCAGACCGACGTCGACCGCATCGCCGAGACCTACTTCGACGCCATGGTCGACCTCAGCCCGATCAGCGCCACCTACCTCGGCGTCCCGGGACGTGAGAACGACCTCGACGACCTCTCCCCCGCCGGCCACGCAGCGCAGTCGCAGCTGCGGCGTCGCACCCTCGCGCAGCTGGCCTCCTCCACGCCCGCCGACGACGTCGACCGGGTGACCGTCGCGGCGATGACCGAGCGGCTCGGCGTCGCCGAGGAGCGCTACGCGGCCGGCCTCGACGAGATGTCGCTCAACATCATCGCCTCGCCGCTGCAGTCGGTCCGCGACGTCTTCGACCTCATGCCGACCGACACCCGGGAGCAGTGGCGCACCCTGGCCGAGCGGCTCGGCCGGATCCCGGACGCCCTGCAGCAGTACCGCGAGTCGCTGCTCGCGGCACGCGCGCGCGGGCTCGTCACGCCGCGTCGACAGGTCGTCGCGTGCGCCGAGCAGTCCCGCGACCTCCTCGACGCCGAGGGCTACTTCACGACCGTCGTCGCCACGGCGTCGGTGGGCGAGGAGCCGCTCGACGGCGCCGGGCGCGAGCTGCTCGCGACGAACGCCCGCGCCGCCGCCGACGCCTACGGACAGTTCGCGGACTGGCTCGAGGCCGAGCTGCTCCCCCACGCACCGGAGGCCGACGCGTGCGGACGGGAGCGCTACCAGCTCGAGTCGCGTTACTTCCTCGGCGCCACGGTCGACGTCGAGGAGACCTACCGGTGGGGCCAGCAGCAGGTCGCCGACCTCCATGCCCAGATGCTCGAGATCGCCGAGGGGCTCGAGCCCGGCGCGAGCGTCGAGCGGGGCGTCGAGATCCTCGACGCCGACGAGCGCTACGTCCTGCACGGCACCGACGCGCTCAAGGCGTGGATGCAGGAGCGCGCCGACGCCGTCATCGCCGACCTCAAGGACGTCCACTTCGACATCCCGGGGCCGGTGCAGCGCATCGAGTGCCTCATCGCCCCGACGCAGACCGGTGGCATCTACTACACCGCCCCGTCGGACGACTTCAGCCGCCCCGGACGCATGTGGTGGTCGGTCCCCAAGGGCAACACCGTCTTCCGCACGTGGACCGAGCTGACGACGGTCCACCACGAGGGCGTCCCCGGCCACCACCTCCAGGTCGCCCAGACGGTCTACCGCTCCGAGCTGCTCAACCGGTGGCGTCGGCTCGAGTCGTGGGTGTCGGGCCACGGCGAGGGCTGGGCCCTCTACGCCGAGCGCCTCATGGCCGACCTCGGCTACATGGACGACCCGGGCAACCGCATGGGCTGGCTCGCCGGGCAGTCGCTGCGCGCCGCCCGCGTGGTCATCGACATCGGCGTGCACTGTGGCTTCGAGGCGCCCGAGGAGGTCGGCGGCGGCGAGTGGGACTGGGACAAGGCCTGGACCTACCTGACCCGCTACGGCTTCATGGACGAGAAGATCCTGCGCTACGAGCTCAACCGCTACCTCGGGTGGCCGGGCCAGGCGCCGAGCTACAAGATCGGCGAGCGCCTCTGGCTGCAGCTGCGCGACGAGGTCAAGGAGCGCGAGGGCGACGGCTTCGACCTCAAGGCCTTCCACCGTCGCGCGCTCGACGTAGGCGGCGTCGGTCTGGACACCCTGCGCGAGGCGGTCCTGGGCGCCTGACGCCCGTGCGTCCCTCCGGCCGGACCGGCCAGACCGGATCCGGCCGGAGGGATCCGCGCGGCCCCTGCGAGCCTCTACGATGAGGCCGCGCCAGCCACAGGGGATGGCGCACCGACCTCGCAGGAGGAACACGTGCTCCGCCACCGCTTCGCGGTGCGACGGGCTCAGGGGAACACGTCTCGCCGCGCCATGCGCCGCGCCCTGATCGTCGCCACCACCCTCGCCACATCCCTCGGTCTGGTGCCCGCCCTCGGGGCGCCGGCGCAGGCCGCCACGTACACCATCACCGGTCGCGTCACCGGCCTCAGCTCCACGGGCACGGTCGTCGGCGTGGGCGATGCCGCTCTCTGGTTCTACGACGCCGCCCGCAACGACGCCGGCAGCGTCACCTACAACGCCGACGGCACGTACACCGCCACCTTCAGCGCACCCGGCCCGTACCGGATCGAGGCGGGCTGCTGGGGCGAGATGACCTGTGCCTCGCAGTGGGGCATCGAGTGGTACGCCGACCAGGGCAGCTTCGACTCGGCCACCCCCGTCACCGCGGGCACGACCGCCACGGTCGCGGACATCCGGCTCGACCGCCGCTCGACGATCAAGGGCACCGTCAAGGACACCGCCGGTCAGCCGGTGAGCGGCTTCGACGTCATGGCGACGAAGGCCGCCGGCGGCATGTCGGTGTCGGACACCTCGGCCGCCGACGGCAGCTTCACGCTCACCGGCGTCGAGTCGGGTCCGAGCAACGTCACCGCCTCCGACCCGGCCGACCAGCACGTTTACGCCAGCGCGAGCTGGGACGGCACGAAGAGCACGAGCGACTACGTCGACTGGACCATCCCTGCCGGCACGACGGTCACCGGGGTCGACTTCGTCCTCGACCCGTGGACCGGTGTCATCGTCAAGGTGACCGATGCCTCCGGCAAGCCGCTGCAGAACATCAACTGGAACCTCTTCGAGTACCGCCCCACCGAGGGCGACTGGTTCGGGCGCCAGTACGGCCCGCTCCTCACCGGGACCGACGGCACCTTCGCCGAGCAGACCGAGGTCGGCAAGACCTACCGCATCTGTGCGTACGACACGTGGTACGACAACGGATGGGCCCCGACCACCCGCTACCAGGACCGGTGCTACGACAACGCCGCGACGCTCGAGACCGCGACCTCGTTCACGGTGACCTCCGACACCCGCAAGCGCGAGCTGACCATGGTGCTGCCGGTGGCCGGCAAGGGCCTCACCGCCCGCGAGCCGTTCGTCAGCGGGTCGTCCGCTGCTGGCAGCACGCTGACCGTCGACGCCGGGACCTGGGAGCCGTCGGGCGTGGCCCTCGGCTACCAGTGGATGCGGCAGGGCACCGACGGGCTGGTGCCGATCGCCGGCGCGACCGGGCCCAGCTTCACCACCACGAGCGACCTCGTCGGCACCTACGTCGTCGCGAAGGTCACCGGCACCCTCGCCGGCTACCGGTCCGCCGAGATGTACTCCAACGGCGTCGACGTCAAGACCACCGGCGCTGCCCTGTCGAGCCCGCTCACCGTCACCGGCAGCGGTGTCGTCGGCAGCACGTTGACCGCGACCCACGGCGCCATCTCCCCGGCCGGCGACTGGAGTCCCTCGTACACGTGGGTCGTCGGCGGGGTGCCGCGCGACACGGACTGGGGCGCCGTCCAGCCGCTGACGCTCACGAGCGACATGATGGGCAAGCGGATCACGCTGCGCATGGCGGCGTACGGCCCGACGGGCGCCGGCAGCCTCCAGCAGTCCGCGACCGGGCCCGCGGTGGCCGGTGCGCTCACAGCGCCGACCCCGACCGTCAGCGGCACCAAGGCCGTCGGCTACACCCTGACCGCCGTACCGGGCACGTGGGGCCCGGCACCGGTCACCCTGGCCTACCAGTGGTACCGCTCCGGCGCGGCCGTCAGCGGCGCCACCGCTGCGACCTACGCGCTGACGACGGCCGACCAGGGCAAGACCATGACGGTCCGGGTCACCGGCACGAAGTCCGGCTACGCGACGGCCGCGAAGACCTCGGCGGCCACCACGGCCGTCCTCGGCGCCCTCACCGCACCGACGCCGACAGTCAGCGGCACCAAGGCCGTCGGCTACACCCTGACCGCCGTGCCCGGCACCTGGGGCCCGGCACCGGTCACCCTGGCCTACCAGTGGTACCGCTCCGGCGCGGCCGTCAGCGGCGCCACCGCTGCGACCTACGCGCTGACGACGGCCGACCAGGGCAAGACCATGACGGTCCGGGTCACCGGCACGAAGTCCGGCTACGCGACGGCCGCGAAGACCTCGGCGGCCACCACGGCCGTCCTCGGCGCCCTCACCGCACCGACGCCGACAGTCAGCGGCACCAAGGCCGTCGGCTACACCCTGACCGCCGTGCCCGGCACCTGGGGCCCGGCACCGGTCACCCTGGCCTACCAGTGGTACCGCTCGGGCGCCGCGATCTCGGGCGCCACGGCCGCCACGTACAAGCTGACGACCGCCGACCAGGGCAAGGCCATGACCGTCCGCGTCACGGGCAGCAAGACCGGCTACCTCGCCGTGGCCCGCACCTCGGCCGCCACCTCCGCGGTCCTCGGAGCCTTCACCGCCCCGACGCCGACCATCTCCGGCACCCGCAAGGTGGCCTACACGCTGACGGCCGTGCCCGGAACGTGGAGCCCGACCCCGACGACCTTCAGCTACCAGTGGTACCGCTCGGGCGTGGCCATCAGCGGGGCCACGGCCCGCACGTACAAGCTGACGAGCCTCGACAAGGGCAAGTACGTCAAGGTGCGGGTCACCGGGGTGCGCTCCGGCTACCTCTCGCGTGCGGTGTACTCGGCGCAGACCGCAGCCATCGCCTGACGCTCGAAAGGCCCGAAAGGTTGCCCGGGGGCCGGGTCGTTGCAGGTTCGTGCAACGACCCGGCTCCTGGCGTGACCCTGCGACGGCGCCCGGCTACGTTGACCGAGCGCCGTCGCAGGGGGCGGCGCCGCGTGCCGCGGCCGCGGATGGACCAGTCACAGGGAAGGCCGGTCCGTCCACGGGGGCTCCGCCGCATCGCAACCGGGCCGCTCCTTCGTCGCCGAAGGAGCGGCCCGACGCCTGTCCGGGCCTCTGTCGGGCACCTGCTCGTCGCCTGCTCGTCGGCTGGTCTTCATCTCCCCGACGTCCGCCCGTCGCCCGGACCGGCGGCCCGTATGCNCTGCCGGCCCCCCCCCGACGCCTGTCCGGGCCTCTGTCGGGCACCTGCTCGTCGCCTGCTCGTCGGCTGGTCTTCATCTCCCCGACGTCCGCCCGTCGCCCGGACCGGCGGCCCGTATGCTGCCCGCATGGCGACCGAACCCCTCCCCTCCCCGGCTGAGCCCGCCCGCGTCACCATCGTCCTCGCCTCTGCCTCGCCGGCCAGGCTCGAGACGCTGCGCCGCGCCGGCATCGACCCGGTCGTCGTCGTCAGCGGCGTCGACGAGGACCTCGCCGTCGCCGAGGCCACCGATCGCTACGGACCGCTCGACCCGGCCGACATCGCGCTGCTGCTCGCCCGGGCCAAGGCCGAGGACGTCGCAGCCCGCTCGGACCTGCCGGCGGTCGTGCTCGGCTGCGACTCGGTCCTCGAGCTCGACGGGGAGATGCACGGCAAGCCGGCCGACGCCGCCGAGGCCGTCGCGCGCTGGCGTCGGATGCGGGGTCGTTCCGGGGTGCTGCACACCGGGCACTGGCTCGTCGACGACCACGAGGACGGCGGCGCGACCCTCGGGGCGACGGCATCGACGACCGTGCACTTCGCCCGCCTGTCCGACGAGGAGATCGAGGCCTACGTCGCGACGGGCGAGCCGCTGACGGTCGCGGGGGCCTTCACCATCGACGGCCTCGGGGGCGCCTTCGTCACCGCCGTCGAGGGCGACCACCACAACGTCGTCGGCCTGTCCCTGCCGCTGCTGCGCGAGCTGCTGGCCGATGCCGGCATCGACTGGTTCGACGTCGTGGGCGCGGCCCGCACCTCGGCGGCCGGTCAGGGGTAGAGGTCGTCGGTGAGGTTCTCGATGACGAGGTAGTTCTCGGTCCACCACCACATCTGCGCGAGGCCGGCGACGACGATGAGGCCGAGGACCCAGTACCGATAGCGCGCGATCCGGGGCAGCTTGAGGAACCACGCGATGACGAGCGTCATCGGGAAGGCGAGCATCGCGTACCGGATCCGGCTCGGCGTCGTGCTCGTGACGAGGAGGATGTAGGCCGGGTAGGCGCCGGCCCAGCCCCAGATCTCGGGACCCCACCGCCACGAGTGGCGCGAGAGCATGAACCACGTGAAGGCCGCGACCCCGGCGATGCCGAGCACCTGGCCGAACACGCCCCAGTAGTCGTAGAGCAGGTTCCACCAGAGGTAGAGCTTGACCTTGGTCTGGATGTTCCAGGCCAGCATCGTCTGGTTGTAGGCGTCGGGCGTCTCGGTCGCGATCGACACGATCGTCGGCCACAGCCAGGTCAGGGCGGCCGCGTAGGCGGCGAGCGCGGCCATGAGCCACCGGAAGCGCACCGGGTGCGTCCCCTCGTCCTTCTTCCACCAGCGCACGGCGGCGTGCGCGAGGATGACCGGCACCATCGCGATGACGACGTTGCGGCTCAGCGACAGCACGAGCAGCGACAGGACGACCCAGGCGTACTGGCGGCGGCGCAGCAGCCACAGCGTCAGCGTGACGCCGAGCAGCGCGGTCGACTCGGTGTAGGACGCGGAGAACGCGGGAGATGCGATGTAGAAGCACGTCGCGACGACGGCGACGATGGCCTCCCAGCGGCCGACGACCTCGTCGACGAGCTTGAAGAGCATGTGCATCGCGACGAAGCCGATGAGCGTCGAGAGCACAGGCGCGACGAGGACGAACGGCAGGCCGGTCACCTTCATGATGAGCCCGGCCGTCATCGGGAACACGGGGAAGAAGGCCCACGGGTTCATGTCGATGCCGCCCCAGCCGGCGCGCGGGAGCACGGACGGGTAGCCGTGCTCGGCGATGACGCGGTACCACTGGCCGTCCCAGTTCGTCATGGCGACGAGGTAGCCGGGGCCGGCCGGGGACGGGTAGAAGATGCGGATGTTCTGGGTGCCGATCGGCAGCGGGATCTGGTAGCGGGCCAGGTAGGTGCCCGCGACGAGCACGAACACGCGCGACACCGCGTAGACGGCGAACGGGAACCAGACCGGGAAGCGGCGCCAGAACGGCTGACGCGCCTCGCTCACCCGGTCGGGGTTCTCGAGGCGGTGACCGAGGCGCGACTCAGACCGGCGGGACGGAGCGTCGGCGGTCGCTGAAGTGACGGTCACGCCGGGAAGCATAGGCCAGACGGTGGGTCAGCTCCGAGCGCAGTTCGGCGGCCTCGATGACGGCGTCGACGACGAGGTCGGCGGCGAGCCGCTCGATGTCGACGTCCTCCTCGTACTCCCGGCGTCGCTCGGCGACGAAGTCGTTCTTGGCTTCGAGTCCCTGCTGCTGCTCGATCTCGGCGATCTTGTTCGCGTAGACGGCGTTGACGGCCGCCTCGGGGCCCATGACGGCGATGCGGGCGGTCGGCAGGGCGATCGTCGCGTCGGGCCCGAAGCCGGGGCCGCCCATCGCGTAGAGGCCCGCGCCATAGGCCTTGCGGACGACGACGCAGAACTGCGGGACGGTCGCCGAGGAGACGGCGCTGACCATCTTCGCGCCGTGGCGGATGATGCCGCCGCGCTCGACCTCGGAGCCGATCATGAACCCGGGCACGTCGGCGAGGTAGACGAGCGGGATGTTGAAGGCGTCGCAGAGCCAGATGAACCGGGCGGCCTTGTCGGCGCTGTCGGTGAACAGGACGCCACCCTTGACGAACGAGTTGTTCGCGACGATGCCCACGGTCTCGCCGCTGATGCGGCCGAAGCCGATGACGAGCTCGCCGGCCCAGAGCGGCTTCAGCTCGAAGAACGAGTCGTCGTCGACGAGGCCGTCGATGACGTCGTGGATGTCGAAGGGCACCGACTCGCGCTCGGGCACCGTGTGCTCGGTGAGCGGTTCGGACGGCTCCTCCGGGTGGTAGGTGGGCGGGGTGTCGCGCCACGTGCCAGGCACGTAGGAGAAGTAGAGCTTGGCCAGCTCGATGGCCTCGACGTCGTCGTGGGCGAGCAGGTCGCCGACGCCGGAGACGCTGCAGTGCATCCGTGCACCGCCCATCTCCTCGAGGCTGACCTTCTCCCCGACGACCATCTCGGCCATGCGGGGGCTGCCGAGGTACATGGAGGCGTTGCCCTCGACCATGATGATGAGGTCGCAGAAGCTCGGGATGTAGGCGCCACCGGCCGCGCTCGGGCCGAAGAGGCAGCAGATCTGGGGCACCTTGCCCGACAGCGCCACCTGGTTGTGGAAGATGCGACCGGCGCCGCGACGGCCCGGGAACATCTCGACCTGGTCGGTGATGCGGGCCCCGGCCGAGTCGACGAACCAGAAGACGGGCAGCTCCTCGCGCAGGGCCATCTCCGTCGCACGCACGATCTTCTCGACGGTGCGCGCGCCCCACGAGCCGGCCTTGACGGTCGGGTCGTTGGCGATGACGATCGCAGGCCTGCCGTCGACGGTGCCGCGTCCGGTGACGACGCCGTCGGCAGGCAGCCCGGGCTGGAGGGCGTTGGCGTACCGACCGTCCTCGACGAAGCTGCCCTCGTCGAAGAGGAGCGCGATGCGGTCGCGGACGTAGATCTTGCCCTGGCTGTCGAGCTTGGCCTTGGCCTTCTCCGGCGGCAGCTCGGACGCCGCGTGGGCGGCCGCGAGCCGACGCCGGACGTCGCCGACGCGCGGGTCGGGGGCGTGGTGGCCGCTCATGCGGGCAGGCCCAGGCCCCGGGCGATGAGCATCCGCTGGACCTCGGAGGTGCCCTCGCCGATCTCGAGGATCTTCGCGTCGCGGTAGAACCGGGCGACGGGGAACTCCTCCATGAAGCCGTTGCCGCCGAAGACCTGGGTCGCGATCCGGGTCGCGGCCACAGCGGCCTCGGTGGCGTACAGCTTGGCGATGGCAGCGGCGTGCTTGACCTCCTTGACCGAGCGGCGGCCCTCGTGCAGCTCGTCCTTGAGCCAGGCGGCCTTGTAGGTCAGGGCGCGGGCGGCCTCGACGCTGACGGCGAGGTCGGCGATCTGGAAGGAGACGCCCTGGTTCGCCCCGATCGGCTTGCCGAAGGCCGTGCGCGTCTTCGCGTAGTCCGTGGCCAGCTCGAGGCAGGCCTGGGCGCAGCCGACGGCGAGGGAGGCGATGGCGATGCGGCCGTCGTCGAGGGTCTTGAGGAACTGCTTGAAGCCCTCGCCCTCGGCGCCGAGCAGGTTCGAGGCGGGCACCCGGCAGTCCTCGAAGGTGAGGCCGTGGGTGTCGGAGACGTGCCAGCCGAGCTTGTGGTAGGCCGGCTCGACGATGAAGCCGGGCGTGCCGGCGGGCACCATGATCGCGGAGATCTGCGCCGCGCCGTCCGCGTTCGTGCCGGTGCGGGCGGTCACGGTGACGACCGAGGTGATGTCGGTGCCCGAGTTCGTGATGAAGGACTTGGCGCCGTTGACGACCCACTCCTCTCCGTCGCGCGCGGCCCGGGTGCGGGTCGCGCCGGCGTCCGACCCGGCCTCGGGCTCGGTGAGGCCGAAGCCGGCGAGCGCCCGGCCGGCCACGAGGTCGGGCAGGAAGCGCTGCTTCTGCTCGTCGTCGCCGTAGGTGAGGATCGGGTTGATGCCGAGCCCGACTCCGGCCGAGAGCGTGATGCCGATCGACTGGTCGACGCGGCCGAGCTCCTCGATGGCGACGCAGAGGCTCGTGAAGTCGCCCTGGCCCGGAGCGGCGCTGCCGCCGTACTCCTCGGGCACGACGAGGCCGAAGAGCCCGAGGTCGCCCATCTTGGGGACGAGGTCGGTCGGGAAGTGCGACGCCGCGTCCCACTTGGCGATGTTCGGGGCGACCTCCTTCTCGGCGAAGTCGCGGACGACCTGTCGGAAGTCCTCGTGCTCCGGGCTCAGCTCGAACATCGGTGTTCTCCTTGTGGGATGTGCTTGACGCTTACGTAAACGTAAAGCACGATCGGGGGCATGACAAGTGCGCCGACGTGGACCATCGCCCAGGTCGCGGAGGAGTTCGGAGTCACCCACCGCACCGTCCGCCACTACGAGGACCTCGGCCTCATCTCCCCCGAGCGTCGGGGCACCCAACGCGTCTTCCACCGCCGCGATCGCACCCGCCTCAACCTCATCCTGCGGGGCAAGCGCCTCGGGTTCCCGCTCGAGCAGATCCGCACGATCATCGACCTCTTCGACGCTCCGCGCGGCCGACGCACGCAGCTCGAGTACGTCCTGGGCGAGATCGACGAGCGACGCGCCGATCTCGAGCAGCGGCTGCGCGACGTCCAGGACGCCATCGCCGAGCTCGGCGAGTTCGAGCGCCGGTGCCGTGAGGACCTCGACAAGCTCGCGTGACACGATGGAGCGCATGAGCGCTGCAGACACGAAGTTCTCCGCGTACGCGCACCCCGAGCGGCTCGTCACGACCGACTGGCTGGCCGAGCAGATCGCCGCCGGATCGGTGGGCGCTCCCGGCGGGATCGCCCTGCTCGAGTCCGACGAGGACGTCCTGCTCTACGACACCGGCCACATCCCCGGCGCGCTGAAGATCGACTGGCACCTCGACCTCAACGACCCGGTCACCCGGGACTACGTCGACGGCGCCCGGTTCGCCGAGGTCCTCGGTGCCCGGGGCATCTCACGCGACACGACGGTCGTCATCTACGGCGACAAGAGCAACTGGTGGGCGGCGTACGCGCTGTGGGTCTTCAGCCTGTTCGGGCACGAGGACGTCCGGCTCCTCGACGGCGGCCGGGCGAAGTGGATCGCCGAGGGCCGCGAGCTCACCCGCGAGGTGGTGGCCCCGACCCCGGCCGAGTACCCGGTGGCCGACCGCGACGACGCGCCGATCCGCGCCTTCAAGGACGACGTGCTCGCCCACCTGGGCCAGCCCCTCGTCGACGTCCGGTCCCCCGGCGAGTACTCGGGCGAGCTGCTCCACATGCCCGACTACCCGCAGGAGGGCGCGATGCGTGGCGGCCACATCCCCGGCGCGCGGTCGGTGCCCTGGGCGCGCGCAGCCAACGAGGACGGCACGTTCAAGACGCGCGAGGACCTCGAGGCGATCTACCTGACGGAGCAGGGACTCGCGCCCGGCGACGACGTGGTGGCCTACTGCCGCATCGGCGAGCGTTCGTCGCACACGTGGTTCGTCCTGACGCACCTGCTCGGTTTCGAGTCGGTCCGCAACTACGACGGCTCGTGGACCGAGTGGGGCAACGCCGTCCGCGTCCCCATCGACAAGTGATTCCCGCCGTCACGCGAAAGCACCGATCCCGATGACCGACACTCCCCTGCCCACGTCCCTGGCCGAGATCGCCGAGGACTTCCGCGAAGCCTCCAACGACCTCAAGCTCCAGCTGCTCCTCGAGTTCAGTGACGAGCTGCCCGGCCTGCCCGAGCGCTACGTCGGCCACCTCGACCAGCTCGAACGCGTCGACGAGTGCCAGTCCCCGCTCTTCCTTACGGTCGAGGTCGCCGAGGGCACCTCCCTGCAGGACCGTGCCGTGCACCTGTTCTTCGACGCCCCGGCCGAGGCCCCGACGACCCGCGGGTTCGCCGGCATCCTCCGCGAGGGCCTCGACGGCCTCTCCGCCGCCGAGGTGCTAGCGGTGCCCGACGACGCCCCGATGCGCTTTGGCCTCGCCGAGGCGGTCTCGCCTCTCCGGATGCGCGGCATGGTCGCCATGCTCGGCCGCATCAAGCGCCAGGTCCGCGCCAAGACCACCGCCTGACCCCGAGCCCCTCGCCCCCGCCCATCACTTGAGTCACTGACCCCCGTGACCGCTCACTGACGTAGTGGGGGAATCCCCTCGCTACGTCACTGACCCCTGTGAACGCTCACTGACGTAGTGCGGAACCCCCTCGCTACGTCACTGACCCCTGTGAACGCTCACTGACGTAGTGCGGAACCCCCTCGCTACGTCACTGAACCCTGTGACAGCTCACTGACGTACCGGCTCCGGCCGGGGATCACGACCGACGAGAACGGCCCAGGGCTGTCGGTGGCCCCTGGCAGTGTCAGGCCATGACGCGAGGGAGCAGAGCCGACACCGACCGCGTGACGAGGCCGTCCGTCCGGTCCGATGTGGGGTTCGACCTGTCCGACGTGGACGCAGTCGGTCGTCTGTTCGCGCGCGTCCGCCGTCTGGCGGACCTGAGTCAGCGCGAGCTCGCGGCCCGAGTCGGCGTGACGCAGAACGCCATCGCGCGGGTGGAGTCAGGCGACGGCCTCCCCAGCCTCGTCCTGCTGGCGCGCGTCCTCGCCGTCGGCGCACTCAGGGTGTCGCTCACGGACGCGGCAGGGTCCGCGATCTCGCCGGTGCCCGACGACCTCGTGCGCGACAACGCCGGTCGCCGCTTTCCGGCTCATCTCGATGTCGCCCCGCCCGACGAGGTGCCGTACGAGCGGTGGGCCTACCCCCGGTACGACCGACCGGCTGCTCGGGGCTGGTACCAGCTTCGCCCGGCGCGCGACCGGGACGCGGCCGACCGGGTCAGCGGCCGTCCGGACGACCACCCCACCGCGGCCGAGCTCGAGACGCGGGTGCGGCTCATGGCCGGGCCCCAGCCCCGAGTGGCACCCGTCCCCGTGCCTCTGCCGGAGTGCGAGTGCCTGGACGAGTGCTTCGAGACGTGGTGCCTCGACGCCTGCCCGTGCCGGTGCGAGCCACCGCCCGCCTCGGAGTGGGACCGACGCCGCCTCCTCAGCGGCTGAGTCGAGGCGCGATGAAGACGGCGCGCCAGAGTTCGGGGCGCGGCGACTCGATTCCCTGCAGGACGAGACGGTCGCCGCCCAATGAGCGCAGGGTGGCCGCGCTCAGGGCGAAGGGTGGGCCGTCCGTGGCATCGACGTCGCCATCCGCTCGGAACGCCACGGCGAAGAGGGTCCCGCTGGGCGCGACGAACCCGGTGATGCTTGGGATCGCTTGCGACCGTGGTGGATCGGGCATGGCCTGGATCGTGAAGATCTCGACGACGAGGTCGAACGCACCCGCCCACTCGGCGGGCGGCGAGAGCAGGTCGGCGACGCGGTAGTCCACGACTGACTCAGGGTGCCGCGACCGCGCGGTCGCCACCGCGTTCGGCGACAGGTCGAAGGCCGTCGTCGCGAAGCCCAGCGAGGCCAGGTACTCCGCGTCCGCCCCGAGACCGCAGCCGACGACGAGGGCCCGGCGGCCCTCGCCCCACAGCATCCCGTCCCGCGCACCGGCGGCCTGGGCCTCGCCCCAGTCGCTCAGCAGCGGGTGCGGGGAGTCACGGTCCCACGGCATCGAGATGCTCCCGGCGACGCCTTCGCCGTACAGCCGGTCGAACCACGCGTTCGGGTCACCCGTCGCGTACGCCTTGGCGGCGAGCACGCCGGCCCGCTCGTCCCAGTCCCTGCCCAACGTCAGCCTCCGATCCTGGTCCGGACCTCGTAGAGCTCCGGGAAGAACGTGAGGTCCAGCGCGCGACGCAGGAAGTCGACGCCGCTCGAGCCGCCGGTGCCGACCTTCTGCCCGATGGTGCGCTGCACGACCTGCAGGTGGCGGAAACGCCACTGCTGGAAGTTGTCCTCGAGGTCGACGAGCTCCTCGCACGTCTCGTACACACCCCAGTGGTCGTGCGGGGCCGCGTACACCTCGGCGAAGACGTCGACGAGGCCCGGGTCGTGCCGGTAGGGCTGGCTCCAGTCACGGTCCAGGAGGGTGCCCGGCACCGCGTACCCCCGCCGCGCCAGGTACGCGAGGAAGGTGTCGTAGAGGCTCGGCTCGTGGAGCAGCGCGTCGAGAGCGGTCCGGGCCGCCTCGTCGTGCGAGAAGACCGCCACCATGTCGGCGTTCTTGTTGCCGAGCAGGAACTCGACCTCCCGGTACTGCGCCGACTGGAAGCCCGAGCTCGTCGCGAGGAACGGGCGGATCTGCGCGTACTCACTCGGCGTCAGCGTCGCGAGCACCGACCACTGGTCGGTCAGGGTGTGCTGGATGTGCTTGACCCGCGCCAGCCTCTTGAGCGCCGGAGCGAGCTCGTCGGATGCGAGCAGGCCTCGGGCAGAACGCAGCTCGTGAATCATCAGCTTGAGCCACAGCTCGGACGTCTGGTGCTGGATGATGAACAGCAGCTCGTCGTGCTGGGGCGGGTCGCTCAGCGGCTGCTGGGCGCTCAGCAGCGTGTCCAGCCGGAGGTAGTCGCCGTAGGACATCCGTCGCGTGAAGTCACGCTCGATCCCCTGCTCCAGCTCGCGCCTGCTGCGCGGGTCCATTGCACCGGTTCCACCGACGGCCTCGTCCATGCCCGCGATCCTAGGGGGGCGGGTTCAGCGCACCCTCGGCCGCAGCCGGACCAGGTGCGAGACGACGCCCGGGATCCACCCGGTCTCCCCACGCATCCACCGCGCGCCGACGAGGTTGTGCGGTACGACGACGGTGTCGGCCCGGGCCGCCACGAGGCCGAGGTCCGTGCCGAACACGTCCGTGACGACAGCCCACTCGCGGGCGCTGTGCCGGGTCAGGTGCTCACCGATCGCGATGGCGAACGTGTCGACGATGATGTCGGACCCGCCACCTGCCGCGGGGTCGGCCTGCACCGCGCGGAACTGCTCGTCGAAGTGGGAACCGATGGAGTCGAGGTCGTCGACGTCGACGCCGATTGCCGCTGCACGGTCGAGGCCCGACGCGATCCGCGCGCGTTCCTCGTCGTCCAGGGGCCGGCTCTCCGGGCGCCCTGACACCGTGGGCACGAGGGAGTCGTCGGGCTCGGGTCCCTCGTCGACCTCCGCGGGCTCGGTGACGGACTCGGAGCTCTTGCGACGCGAGAACAGACCCATGCCGCCAACGTACTGCGGCCCGCGGGAGCAGCCCAGCCCCGCTCAGCGCGAGAGACGGGCCCGGATCTCCTGCGCCTGCGACCCCGCCCGGCGCGGCTCGGTCGGCCCCCACGAGGCCTGGCGCACCGCGGCGCCCAGACCCCATGCGACGCCGACGACCGTCACCCCCAGCCGCAGCGACCGGCCCCGCAGCCCCGACGCGTCCGCGACACCGCGCAGCTCGCCGGTCACCCAGCGCCACACGTCCGCAGAGCCGAGGCCACGGTGCCGGGCGAGCAGCACCAGGTGGTTGCGCCGGCCGTACAGCTTGTAGCGCGTGTCGAAGCGCGCGCCTCTGACGTGCGGCGCCGGCCGGTGGTCGACGACGGCATCCGGGGCGAAGAGGACACGACCTCCCACACGTCGGACGCGCAGGAACACGTCGGTGTCCTCGCGCAGCGCGGTACCCGGGTAGTCGTCCCGGAAACCGCCGAGGTCGGCCAGCACGGTCCGGCGGAACACCATGTTCGCCCCGATCCCGTGGTCGACCTCGAACGGCTCCGCAGCGGTCACGGCGAAACCCTCGGTGAGACGGCCAGTGGGCAGGTACCGGCCCACCGGCTGGTCGTAGTGCTCCTCCCCCTCGATGCCGTTGCGAGTGCGCCCGGCGGCGGCCGCCACGGACGCGTCACCGAAGACCGCCCGCAGGGCACGTGACCATCCGGCGCCGACGACGACGTCGTCGTCGAGGAACGCCACGACGTCCCCGGTCACCCAGCGCAGCGCCTCGTTGCGCGAGCGCGTCATCCACCCGGCCAGCTGTGGGGCCCACACGAAGCGCAGCGGCAGGCCGTGCGCATCGACGTAAGCGCTCCGGTCCGCGGCCGAGGCGTCGACGACGACAACCTCCTCGACCGGGTCCTCGAGGGCGGCGAGCCCGGCGAGGCACCGGTCGAGGAACGCGGGCCGCTCGTACGTCACGACGCAGACGCTCAGCGTCGGCAGGGAGACGTGCGAGCGAGGCTTCTTCCGCGCGGCCTCCCAGCCCTCCATGCCCGCACAGTAGTGACGGGCACGGGCGGTCGTCAGCCGAACGTGTCGGGGTCCGGCCCCGTGCGCGTGCCGCGGTCGAGACCGGCCAGCGCGTCGAGGTCGTCGCCGTCGAGGGCGAAGTCGAAGACGCGGGCGTTCTCCTCGATGCGCTCCGGGGTGACCGACCGAGTCAGCACGACGTTGCCGAGCTCGACGTGCCACCGGAGCACCACTCGGGCCGGGGACACGTCGTACCGCTGCGCGATGCCCGTGACGACCGGGTCCTCGAGGAGCCCGGCACGGACGGCCAGCGGGCTCCACGCCTCGGTGACGATGCCGTGCTCGTCGTGGAAGGCGCGCAGCTCGCGCTGCTGCAGGTACGGGCTCAGCTCGACCTGGTTGATCGAGGGCAGCACGCCCGTCTCGTCGAGGAGGCGCTGCAGGTGCGGCACCTGGAAGTTGCAGACGCCGACCGATCGGACGCGGCCCTCCTGCTGCAGCTCGAGCAGGGTGCGCCACGCCTCGACGAAGCGGTCCTGCTTCGGCGCAGGCCAGTGGATGAGGAAGAGGTCGAGCACGTCGAGGCCGAGCCGACCCATCGACGCCTCGAACGCGCTGCGCACGTGGCCGTGGTCGTCGTTCCAGACCTTCGTCGTGACGAAGACGTCGTCGCGCGGCAGGTCCGACGCGGCGAGGACGCGGCCGATGCCCTCCTCGTTGCCGTAGATCCGCGCCGTGTCGAGGTGGCGGTAGCCGACCTCCAGCGCACGGCCGGCGGCGGCGTCGACCTCGGCGTCCGGCACCTCCCAGACGCCGAAGCCGAGCTGGGGAACGGCGAGGCCGGGGGTGCTGGCGTGGCCGAGGGGCAGGGTGGGGACGTCATGGTGTGTCGTCATGCCTCCCACGCTAGGTCGAGGGCCGCGGTGGCGATGTGCTGGACCTCACGGCGAGACGGCCGGGAATAACACCGGTGGCCCCGAAGTTGGGCCGCGCCGAGCCGCTAGAGTCCGGACCATGGCTCCCATCAGCAAGGTCCTCATCGCCAACCGGGGTGAGATCGCCGTCCGAATCGCCCGCGCCTGCAAGGACTCCGGCATCGCCTCGGTCGCCGTGTACGCCGACCCGGACCGCGAAGCCCTGCACGTCAAGGTGGCCGACGAGGCGTTCGCGCTCGGTGGCTCGACCCCCGGTGAGAGCTACCTGCTGCAGGACAAGCTGCTCGACGTCGCACGTCAGGCCGGCGCCGACGCGGTCCACCCGGGCTACGGCTTCCTCGCCGAGAACGCCGACTTCGCGAAGAAGGTCATCGACGCCGGACTGACGTGGATCGGCCCGGGCCCCGAGGCCATCGACTCCCTCGGCGACAAGGTCAAGGCGCGCCACATCGCGACGAAGGCCGGTGCCCCGCTCGTGCCCGGCACGAAGGACCCGGTCGCCGACGCCGACGAGGTCGTCGCGTTCGCCCAGGAGCACGGTCTGCCGGTCGCCATCAAGGCCGCCTACGGTGGCGGTGGCCGCGGCCTCAAGGTCGCCCGCACCATCGAGGAGATCCCGCACCTGTTCGAGTCCGCGGTCCGCGAGGCCGTCACGGCCTTCGGTCGCGGCGAGTGCTTCGTCGAGCGGTTCCTCGACCACCCGCGGCACGTCGAGACCCAGTGCCTGGCCGACCAGCACGGCAACGTCGTCATCGTCTCGACGCGCGACTGCTCCCTGCAGCGTCGCAACCAGAAGCTCGTCGAGGAGGCACCGGCCCCGTTCCTCACCGAGGCCCAGCACACCGAGCTGCTCCGAGCGTCCAAGGCCATCCTCAAAGAGGCCGGCTACGTCGGCGCCGGCACGTGCGAGTTCCTCGTCGGTCCGCAGGGCGACATCAGCTTCCTCGAGGTCAACACCCGCCTGCAGGTCGAGCACCCGGTCTCCGAGGAGGTCACCGGCATCGACCTGGTCCGCGAGCAGTTCCGCATCGCGAACGGCGAGCGCCTCGACTACGACGACCCCGAGCCGCACGCCCACTCGATCGAGTTCCGCATCAACGGCGAGGACGCCGGTCGCGGCTTCCTGCCCGCGCCCGGCACGGTCACGCGCATGGTCGTGCCGCACGGTCCGGGCGTGCGCTGGGACGCCGGCATCGTCGAGGGCGACACCGTCGCCGGCGCCTTCGACTCGATGATCGCCAAGCTCATCGTCACCGGCCGCGACCGCACCCAGGCGCTCGAGCGCGCCCGCCGCGCCCTCGGCGAGCTCGAGATCGACGGCATGCCGACGGTGACCCCGTTCCACCGCGCCGTCGTGGCCGACCCGGCGTTCGCCCCGGCCGACCCTGCCGAGAAGTTCACGATCCACACGCGCTGGATCGAGACCGAGTTCGACAACCAGATCCCGGCCTACGCCGGCGCCGCTGCCGACGCACCGGAGGCCGAGGAGCGCCACACCGTCGTCGTCGAGGTCGGCGGACGCCGGCTCGAGGTGTCCCTGCCCGGAGGCCTCGCGATCGGCAACGGCGCGGGAGCGGCGAAGAAGAAGGCCCCGAAGCGCTCGGGCGGCTCCAAGGGTGGCGCGGCGGTCTCGGGCGACTCCCTCACCGCGCCGATGCAGGGCACGATCGTCAAGATCGCCGTCGAGGACGGTGCGACCGTCGCCGCCGGCGACCTCGTCGTCGTCCTCGAGGCGATGAAGATGGAGCAGCCGATCACGGCGCACAAGGACGGCGTCGTCACCGGTCTCACCGCGGCCGTCGGCGAAACCGTCACCTCCGGCGCCGTCCTCGCCGAGATCAAGGACGCCGAGGGCTGAGCCCCTCCCGCGCGACGAAGGGCCGTCACCCGGTGGGGTGACGGCCCTTCGCGCGTCCGGTTCGTGTCGAGCCCGCGCCTCAGGACTTCGGGGGCGGATCTCCGAGCGTGATGTCGTCCGAGCCGGACGGCGGGATCTCCGAGGGCCCCGGACCGCCGGGCAGGGACGGGTCGACGGGGCTCGGGTCGTTGGGGTCGACGGGCACGCTCGGAGGCGGCGTCGCGGGGCCGGGCTCCGGCGTCGGCACCGGCGTGGGCTCGGGCGTGGGCGGCGGCGTCGGGACCGGGGCGGGGCCCGGCTCGGGGGCAGGGGTCGGGGCGGGCGGTGGCGTCGGGTCGCCCGGCGTCGGCACGGTGTCGTCGGCCTCGGGCGGCAGCCCGAGCGCCTCGCGCACCTTGTCGCCGCCCTGGTCGACCTGCTCGGCGTACGTGCCGCCGGTCTTCTCGTTGATCAGATCCTCGGCCTTGTCGAGCCCCTGTCCGACCTGGTCGGGGTGGCCCTTGAGGAAGTCCTTCGCCTTGTTGATCCAGTCGCTCACGTGTCCTCCGGGATGGCTGGGCCGGGGCGGCGAGCACCCCGGACGGCGGCGATGCCGCCACCGGCCCGACGTTACGCCTCTGGCACACTGCTGGGGTGCTTGCGACCCTGCCCACTGCCACGACCCAGCCGAACGGCTTCACGGTGACGAACCTCATCGTCGCGCTCGTCTTCGTCCTGCTCTTCTGGCTCTTCCAGCGGTGGCTGCGCGACCGCGTCTCGAAGCGACGTCGCGAGCGGTGGGCCCGCGAGGAGGGTCGCGCTCCGGAGGACCTCGACGGCGAGGCCCGCGGGACCGACGGCGACGGCCCGGGCACCGACGACGGGTCCGGTCCGGACGCGTCCGGACCGGACGGCCCGACCCGCAGCTGAGGCGTCGGTTCGGTCGGCGCTGACGCGCCGGCTCAGTCGGCCTGGTGCAGCTGGCGCGCGGCCTCGGCGATCGAGCCGGACAGCGACGGGTACACGGTGATGGTGCTCGACACCTGGTCGACCGAGAGCCGGTTCTGCACGGCGAGCGCCACGGGGAAGACCAGCTCGGAGGCCTTCGGCGCGACGACGACCCCGCCCAGCACCGTGCCGTAGACCTTGCGGCAGAACAGCTTGACGAAGCCGTCGGTGATGCCCTGCATCTTGGCGCGCGGGTTGCGGGCCAGCGGCAGCATCACCGACTCGACGTCGGGTGACTCGTCGGCGGCGTTCTGGCTGATGCCGACGGTCGCGATCTCGGGCTCGGTGAAGATGTTCGCGGCGACGCCGCGCACGTTGAGCGGCGCGACGGCGTCGCCGAGGGCGTGCCACATGGCGATGCGGCCCTGCATGGCGGCGACGGAGGCGAGGGGCAGGACGCCGGTGCAGTCGCCGGCCGCGTACACGCCGCCGACGCTCGTGCGCGAGACCCGGTCGACCTGGACGTGCCCGGACTGGCTCAGCTCGACGCCGGCCTCCTCGAGCCCGAGGCCGGCCGTGTTCGGCATCGACCCGACGGCGAGCAGGGCGTGCGAGCCCTCGACGGTCCGCCCGTCGACGAGGGTGACGACGACACCGTCGGCGGTGCGCTCGACCGACGCGGCGCGCGACTTGTTGAGCACCTCCATGCCGCGCTTGCGGAAGACGTCCTCGATGACGGTGGCGGCGTCGGCGTCCTCGCCCGGCAGCACCCGGTCGCGGGAGGAGACGAGGACGACCTGCGAGCCGAGGCCGAGGTAGGCCTGCGCGAGCTCGGCGCCGGTGACGCCGGAGCCGATGACGATGATCCGCTCGGGCAGCTCGTCGAGGGCGTAGATCTGCTGCCAGGTGAGGATGCGCTCGCCGTCGGGGCGCATGGTGTCCATGACGCGGGGCGAGGCCCCGGTGGCGAGGAGCACGACGTCGGCCGAGAGCTCGCGGGTGCTGCCGTCCTCGAGGGTGGCGACGACGAGGTCGCGCGAGGCGAGCCGGGCCGAGCCGGTCAGGACGGTGACGCCGACCTGCTCGAGGCTGCCGCGGATGTCCCCGCTCTGCGCGGCGGCGAGCTCGAGGATGCGGCCGTTGACGGTGCGGGCCTGGGCGACGGCGTCGGACACCTCGTCGCCGTCGTCGTCCTGCAGGCGCACGCCGAGCCGCGAGGCGGTCTCGAAGTCGGACATGTAGTCGGCGGTGGCGATGAGCGCCTTGCTCGGCACGCAGTCGGTCAGCACCGCGGCGCCGCCGACACCATCCTTCTCGACGACGGTGACCTGCGCGCCGAGCTGGGCTGCGACGAGCGCCGCCTCGTACCCGCCCGGGCCGCCCCCGATGATGACAACGGACGTCTCACGCGTGATCACGCGTCCATCCAACCATCCCGCCGACTGGTGTCCGCCACGTGGACGGCGTCGCTAGAGTCCTGAACGTGACCACGACGCACCTCGACCTCGCCGACCCCTCCACCGACCCCTTCGCCGTCGCCGACGCCGCTGCCGCCGTCATCGCCGAGCGCACCGGCGTCGAGCGCCACGACGTCGCCCTCGTCCTCGGCTCCGGCTGGGGCCAGACGGCCGACCTCGTCGGCGAGACCCTCGCCACGATCGAGAACGCCGACGTCCCCGGCTTCCACCGTGCGGCCGTCGCGGGGCACTCGGGCACGATGCGGTCGGTCGCCATCGGCGACACCGGTCGCCGGGCGCTGGTCTTCGGCACCCGCACGCACTTCTACGAGGGCCGGGGCGTGCGCTCGGTCGTCCACGGCGTCCGCACGGCGAAGGCCGCCGGGTGCAGCACCATCGTGCTGACGAACGGCTGCGGCGGCCTCAACCCGGCGTGGGCCCCCGGCACCCCGGTCCTCATCCGTGACCACATCAACCTCACAGCGCACTCCCCCGTCGAGGGCGCGAACTTCGTCGACCTCACCGACGTCTACACCCCGCGCCTGCGCCAGCTGGCCCGCGAGGTCGACCCGGACCTCGACGAGGGCGTCTACGTCCAGTTCCGCGGACCGCACTACGAGACCCCGGCCGAGGTGCGCATGGCCAAGGTCATCGGCGGCGACCTCGTCGGCATGTCGACCTCGCTCGAGGCCATCGCGGCCCGGCAGAGCGGCCTCGACGTCCTCGGCATCTCGCTCGTCACCAACCTCGCGGCCGGCATCTCCGAGACGCCGCTGCACCACGACGAGGTCCTCGAGGCCGGACGCGCCGCGGCCGAGCGCTGCGGCCGCCTCCTCGCCGCCGTGGTGGGACGCATCTGATGGCGGGCGAGCCCGGCGCCGACACGCTCCTCGCCGACGCCGCCGCGTGGCGCGACGACGACCCCGACCCCACGACCCGTGGCGAGCTCGACGCGCTGCTGCAGCGGGCGTCGGCCGGTGACGTCGACGCTCGCACCGACCTCGCCGACCGGTTCGCCGGCCTGCTCGAGTTCGGCACGGCCGGCCTACGTGGCGCGCTCGGGGCCGGCCCGAACCGGATGAACCGCAGCGTCGTCATCCGCGCCGCAGCGGGCCTGACCGCCTACCTCAAGGCCGAGGGCGGTGCCGGCACCCACCCGACCGTCGTCGTCGGCTACGACGCCCGCTACAACTCCGACGTCTTCGCCCGCGACACCGCGGCGGTCGTCGTCGCCGCCGGCGGTCGAGCGCTCCTGCTCCCCCAGCCGCTGCCGACGCCGGTCCTCGCCTTCGCGATCCGCCACCTCGGCGCCGACGCCGGCGTCATGGTCACGGCGAGCCACAACCCGCCGCAGGACAACGGCTACAAGGTCTACCTCGGCGACGGCAGCCAGATCGTGCCCCCGTCCGACGCGCAGATCGCCGCCCACATCTCCCGCGTCGTGCGTGTCGCCGACGTGCCCCGCGCCCACGAGGGGTGGGAGACCCTGGGCGACGAGCTGCTCGGCGACTACCTCGACGCCGTCGTCACGGTCGTCGACCCGGACTCGCCGCGCGACCTCGCGATCGTGCACACGAGCCTGCACGGCGTCGGCCACGGCACCGTGACGGCGGCCTTCCAGCGCGCCGGCTTCGGGGCCCTCTCGGCCGTCGACGAGCAGGCCGTTCCCGATCCGGACTTCCCCACCGTCGCCTTCCCGAACCCCGAGGAGAAGGGCGCCATCGACCTCGCCCTGGCCCGGGCGCGCGCCACGCAGTGCGACCTCGTCATCGCCAACGACCCCGACGCCGACCGCTGCGCCGCGGCGATCCACGACCCGGCCCTCGGCGAGTGGCGGATGCTGCGCGGCGACGAGGTCGGGGCGCTCCTCGGGGCGCACGTCGTGCACCGCGGGGTCGCCGAGGGTGACGTCTTCGCCAACTCGATCGTGTCCTCGCGCCTGCTCGCGGCCATCGCGCGCGCCGCCGGGCTCGCCCACGAGGAGACGCTCACCGGCTTCAAGTGGATCTCGCGCGTGCCCGGCCTGCGCTACGGCTACGAGGAGGCGCTCGGCTACTGCGTCGCGCCCCAGCTCGTCCGTGACAAGGACGGCGTCAGCGCAGCCCTGCTGCTCGCCGAGCTCGCCGCGTCGCTCAAGGCGCAGGGGCGCACCCTGACCGACCTGCTCGACGACCTCGCCACCGAGCACGGCGTCCACGCCACCGACTCGTTCTCGGTGCGGGTCTCGGACCTCTCGCAGACCGACACCCTCATGGAGCGACTGCGCTCCGAGCCGCCGACGTCGGTGGCCGGTGTCTCCGTGGCGCGCATCGACGACCTGGCGCGCGGCGACGGTGGCCTGCCCCCGACCGAGGGCCTGCGCTGGTTCCTCGACGACGACTCGCGCGTCATCGTGCGCCCGAGCGGCACCGAGCCCAAGGTGAAGGTGTACCTCGAGGTCATCGAGCCGGTCTCCGACGCCGAGGCGCTGCCGGCGGCCCGCGCCACGGCCGAGACGCGCCTGGCCGCGGTGCGCGCCGACCTCGAGAGCCTCACGGCGCTCTGACGACGCAGAGGGCGAACGGGTTGGCCGCCCACCGCGACACCCGACCCGACGCCGTCGGTGCCCTGCCGGGCGCCGGCGGCGTCACGCGTCAGACGACGAAGGTCCCGATGACGAAGAACGCGATCCCGGCGACCAGCAGGCCCACGGACACCGGGTCCCAGGACTGCACGGCGATGCGGGGCGTGCGACCGTCCTTGCGACGCCGGTCCTCCTCGCGCAGCGCCTCGATCTCGGCGGCGACGGTCTGGGCCTCGATCTTCGGGCGCTTGGGGCGCGGGTCCACCTCGGGCGCCGCCGGGCCGCGAAGGCGGTTGGCGCCGATGGCGAGGGCCTGACGGCCGTAGCGCGGGCGGCCCGGGTCGGACGGCACCGCCCAGGCGGTGAACTTGCGACCGCCGGAGAACAGCTCGAGCGCCCAGCGCGAGCGCACCTCGTCGATGGCCGGCCACGTGACGTCGACGACGCGCATCGGGTTGATGAGGCGCACCCCTTCGGCGTGGATGACCGCGCTCGGGCGCACGACGAACAGCCACAGCAGCACGAACGCCAGCGCGATGCTCGAGATGAGCGTCCAGCTCGGCGGCGGCACGAGGATGGCGGGCACGAGCAGGGCCAGGCCGCAGACGAGACCGACGATGCCGACGGCGACCGACGATCCGGGGCGCAGCGTGCGGGCATCGCGGAGCGGGCCCAGGCCGGTCGGCTCGGCCTCGGCGTCCCCGCCCGGGGGTGCGGCGTCGAACGCCTCGTCGTCGCGGCTCACGTGTCCTCCTCGTTCTGCTGCGACCGGTCCCACCGGTCGCCCATGGTGCGCGGTCCGGGTCCGCGCGCCATCGCCAGACCCTCTCACGCGCACCCGTGAGCGGGCACCGGCGGGCACCGGCGGGCGCTGTCGGGCCTGCACCGACGCGGTCGGTGGCGTCTCGGATCGTGGATAGACTCGGCGGGTGACTGTTAGCACGACGACGCGCACCGCGCAGGAGCTCACCGCACAGGCGCGGGACGTCCTGGGCGTGTCGCGCCTGACCAACAACGCGCTCACCTCATGGCTCCACGGCCTCCCCGGCGTCGACCAGGTCGGCTGCGAGGCGCGGGCCGCCTCGCTCGGCACCCGGTCGATCAAGACGACGAGCAAGGCGTGGGCCATCGACACGGCGATCGGGATGATCGACCTGACGACGCTCGAGGGCGCCGACACGGTCGGCAAGGTGCGCTCGCTGTGCACCAAGGCCCTCGTCCCCGACCCGCTCGACCCCACGACGCCGCGTCCCGCCGCGATCTGTGTCTACGGCGACATGGTCGAGACCGCCAAGGCGGCCCTCGGCGACAGCGGCATCCACGTCGCCGCCGTGGCCACGGCCTTCCCGTCCGGTCGGGCGAGCATGCCGGTCAAGCTCGCCGACACCCGTGACGCCGTGCGCGCCGGGGCCGACGAGATCGACATGGTCATCGACCGCGGCGCGTTCCTCTCGGGCGACTACCTCACGGTGTTCAACCAGATCGCCGAGGTCAAGCAGGCGTGTGGCGCCGCGCACCTCAAGGTCATCATGGAGACCGGCGAGCTCGTCACCTACGACAACGTCCGTCGCGCCTCCTACCTGTCGATGCTCGCCGGCGGCGACTTCATCAAGACCTCCACCGGCAAGGTTCAGCCGGCCGCCACGCTGCCGGTCACGCTCATCATGCTCGAGGCCGTGCGCGACTGGCGCGAGGCCACCGGTGTGCAGGTCGGCGTCAAGCCCGCGGGCGGCATCAAGACGACCAAGGACGCCATCAAGTACCTCGTCATGGTCAGCGAGATCGCCGGCGACGACTGGATGACGCCGGAGTGGTTCCGCTTCGGTGCCTCCAGCCTGCTCAACGACCTCCTGCTGCAGCGGCAGAAGCTCGCCACCGGGGCCTACTCCGGTGCCGACTACGTGACGATCGACTGACCGAGGACCCCACTGATGCCCACCTTCGAGTACGCCCCCGCGCCCGAGTCGCGCGCCATCGTCACCATCGAGAAGTCCTACGGCCTCTTCATCGACGGCGCCTTCACCCGGCCCAAGGCGACCTTCCCCACCATCAACCCCGCCGACGAGACGGTCCTGGCCGAAGTCAGCCAGGCCGGCCCCAAGGACGTCGACAAGGCGGTCGCGGCCGCCCGTCGCGCCTACGAGGGCGAATGGGGTCGCCTGTCCGGCGCCGAGCGCGGCAAGTACCTCTTCCGCATCGCGCGCATCCTGCAGGAGCGCGCCCGCGAGTTCGCCGTCCTCGAGACCCTCGACAACGGCAAGCCGATCAAGGAGACCCGCGACTTCGACGTGCCCACGGCGGCGGCGCACTTCTTCTACCACGCCGGCTGGGCCGACAAGCTGGAGTATGCCGGCCTCTCCATGCCGGGCTCCGACGCGCCCCGACCGCACGGCGTCGTCGGGCAGGTCATCCCGTGGAACTTCCCGCTGCTCATGCTCGCCTGGAAGGTCGCCCCGGCGCTCGCCACGGGCAACACCGTCGTGCTCAAGCCGGCCGAGACCACGCCGCTGAGCGCCCTCCTGTTCGCCGAGGTCTGCCAGCAGGCCGGGCTCCCCGCGGGCGTCGTCAACGTCGTCACGGGCGACGGCCGCACCGGCCAGGCGCTCGTCGAGCACCCCGACGTCGACAAGATCGCGTTCACCGGCTCCACCGAGGTCGGCAAGATCATCGCCCGGTCGATCGCCGGCACCAGCAAGAAGGCGACGCTCGAGCTCGGCGGCAAGGCCGCCAACATCATCTTCGACGACGCCCCGATCGACCAGGCCGTCGAGGGCATCGTCGGCGGCATCTTCTTCAACCAGGGCCAGGTGTGCTGCGCCGGTTCGCGCCTGCTCGTGCAGGAGAACGTCCACGACCAGGTCATCGCCAAGCTCAAGCGACGCCTGCAGACGCTGATCGTCGGCGACCCGATGGACAAGAACAGCGACCTCGGCGCGATCAACTCGCGTGAGCAGCTCGACCGCATCACGACCCTCGTCGACGCCGGTGTCGCCGAGGGCGCCGAGCGCTGGAGCCCGGCGTGCACCCTGCCGGGCAAGGGCTTCTGGTTCCCGCCGACCCTGCTGACCGGGGTCTCGCAGAGCCACCGGGTCGCCACGGAGGAGATCTTCGGGCCGGTCCTCACGGTGCTCACCTTCCGCACGCCGCAGGAGGCGGTCGCGAAGGCGAACAACACGGCGTATGGCCTCTCCGCCGGCGTCTGGACCGAGAAGGGCTCGCGCATCCTCTGGATGGCCGACCAGCTCAAGGCCGGCGTCGTCTGGGCCAACACCTTCAACCGCTTCGACCCCAGCTCGCCCTTCGGCGGCTACAAGGAGTCCGGGTACGGCCGCGAGGGCGGTCGGCACGGGCTGGAGGCCTACGTGACCACTGCCCCTGCGACCCTGACGGGAGCCACCCGATGAGCCGCCTCGACGTGCGCAAGACCTACAAGCTCTACATCGGCGGCAAGTTCCCGCGCAGCGAGTCCGGCCGCTCCTACGAGGTCGTCTCCGCCAAGGGCGAGTTCCTCGCGAACGCCTCGATGGGCTCGCGCAAGGACCTTCGCGACGCCGTCGTCGCCGCGCGCGCCGCACTGCCCGGCTGGTCGGGTGCCACGGCCTACAACCGCGGCCAGGTCCTGTACCGCGTCGCCGAGGTCCTCGAAGGTCGGCGCGCGCAGTTCGTCGACGAGGTCGCCCTGAGCGAGGGCCTCACGGCCCGGGCCGCCGGTGCCGCGGTCGACGCCGCGATCGACCGGGTCGTCTGGTACGCCGGGTGGACCGACAAGATCGCCCAGGTGCTCGGCAACCTCAACCCGGTCGCGGGCCCGTACTTCAACGTGTCGGCTCCGGAGCCGACTGGCGTCGTGGGCGTCCTTGCGCCGCAGGCCTCCTCGCTGCTCGGGCTCGTGTCGGTCATCGCCCCGGTCATCGCGTCGGGCAACACGGCGGTCGTCATCACCTCTGCCGACCGGCCGCTGCCGGCCGTGACGCTCGGTGAGGTCCTCGCCACGTCCGACGTCCCCGGCGGCGTCGTCAACATCATCACGGCCCGCACGGGCGAGGTCGCCTCGTGGCTCGCCGCGCACCGCGACGTCAACGCCATCGACCTCACCGGCGTCGCCGGCGCCGACGGCGTCGACTGGGCTGCACTGGAGGCCGAGGCCGCGGGCAACCTCAAGCGCGTCTACCGTCCCGCCCTCGCCGACGGCCAGCCCGTCGAGCCCGACTGGAGCGCCGAGCCGGGCCTGTCCCGCATCCGCGCCTTCCTCGAGACGAAGACCGTCTGGCACCCCAAGGGCCTGTGAGTCAGCGGTGACGCGCGCCGCCGACGCCATGGACGACACGAGCAGCACGACCGACGCCGCGGGGACCACCTCCCCGCGGCGTCGCCGCGTCATCCTCGTGACCGGTCCCAGCGGAGCGGGCAAGAGCAGGCTGTCCGAGCGCCTCAGCGCGGCACACGGGTGGCCCGTCGTGCGGCTCGACGACTTCTACCGCGAGCACGACGACCCGCGCCTGCCCCGGTCCCCGCTCGGCATCCCCGACTGGGACCACATCGACTCGTGGAACGCCGACGCCGCCGTCGCGGCCCTGCGCACGCTCATCGACGTCGGGCACGTCGAGGTGCCGGTGTACGACATCGGCGCCTCGGCCGTCACCGGTCGCCACGCCGTCGAGGCCGGAGCCGAGGACTACGTGCTCGCCGAGGGGCTCTTCGCGGCGCGCCTCGTGGCGCCGTTGCGCGAGGAGGGCCTGCTCGCCGACGCGCTCTGCGTGCGGCAGAACCGCTACGTCACGGCGTTGCGGCGCTTCCTGCGCGACCTCGCCGAGCGTCGCAAGCCGCCGCACATCCTCGTGCGACGAGGCATGGCCCTGCTGCGCGACGAGCCGCACGTCGTCGCAGAGGCACAGTCGCTCGGGGCACGGTGCATCACGCCGCACGAGGCGGAGGCCGAGCTGACCCACCTGGTCCGGGCAGGCCGCGCGTGAGGCTCGTCGGGCTGCTCGGCGGGATGAGCTGGGAGTCCACGGCCGAGTACTACCGCCTTGCCAACGAGGCCGTCCGCGACCGCGTCGGCGGGCTCGCCTCGGCCAGGCTGCTGCTGCACTCGGTCGACTTCGCCGAGGTCGAACGGCTGCAGGCGGCCGGCGACTGGGACGCCGCCGGCGTCCTGCTCGCCGACGCGGCTGCCGGCCTCGAGCGCGGCGGCGCCGAGCTGCTCGTCCTGTGCACCAACACGATGCACCGGGTCGCCGACGCGATCGAGGCCGCGGTGTCGGTGCCGCTGCTGCACATCGGCGACGTCACCGCCGACGCCGTGCGGCGGGCGGGCATCAGCCGCGTCGGGCTGCTCGCGACGGCGTACACGATGGAGCAGCCGTTCCTGCGTGACCGCCTCGCCTCGCACGGCCTGACGGTCCTCGTCCCCGAGGAGCAGGACCGCGCCGAGGTGCACCGCGTCATCTACGAGGAGCTGTGCCTCGGTGTCGTGCGTGAGGAGTCCCGGGCCGCCTACCGGCAGGTGATCGGACGGCTCGTGGCCGCGGGGGCCGAGGGCATCGTCCTCGGATGCACGGAGATCGAGCTTCTCGTCGGGCAGCAGGACTCCCCCGTTCCGGTGTTCCCGACGACCCGGCTGCACGTCGAGGCCGCGGTGGACGCAGCGCTCGACGCGCGGCCCTGAGGACCGTCGGGCGGGCGTCAGCCCATGGGTGAGGCGACGTAGCCGAGAGCTGCGTAGCCGGGCTTGATGACCTCGTTGATGAGCCCGAGACGCTCGTCGAAGGGGATGAAGGCCGACTTCATGGCGTTGATGGCCACCCACCGGAAGTCGGTGAGCGTCCAGCCGGCCTGCTCGGCGAGCAGGGTCGACTCCTTCGTCATCGACGTGTCGCTCATGAGCCGGTTGTCGGTGTTGAGCGTGACGCGGAAGCGCAGACGCTTGAGCAGCGTGATCGGGTGCAACGGGATCGACAGGGCCGCCGAGGTCTGCAGGTTGCTGCACGGGCACATCTCGAGCGGGATGCGCATGTCGCGCACGTAGGCCGCGAGCCGGCCGAGCCGCACGCGCCCCAGCTCGACCTGGACGAGCGCCGTCGGGTCGTCGCGGTGGTCCTCGACCCACTCGCCGAACGGCCGGTCGTCGATGGTGATGTCGTCGACGATCCGCACACCGTGGCCGAGCCGGTCGGCGCCGCACCACTGGATGGCCTCCCAGATCGAGGGCAGCCCGAAGGCCTCGCCCGCGTGGATCGTGAAGTGGGCGTTCTCGCGGCGCAGGTACTCGAAGGCGTCGAGGTGGCGGGTGGGCGGGTAGCCGGCCTCCGCACCCGCGATGTCGAAGCCGGCCACGCCCCGGTCGCGGTAGCGCACCGCGAGCTCGGCGATCTCGGTGGACTTGGCCGCGTGGCGCATGGCGGTGAGCAGCGACGCGACCCGGATCGGATGGCCGGCCGCGGCGGCCCTGGCCTCGCCGTCGCGGAAGCCGGCGTTGACGGCCTCGACCACCGCCTCGAGGGACAGGCCCCGGCCCAGGTGCTGCTCGGGTGCGTAGCGGCTCTCGGCGTAGACGACCCCGTCGGTGGCGAGGTCCTGGGCGCACTCGCTCGCGACCCGGAAGAGACCCTCCTCGGTCTGCATGACGGCCAGCGTGTGGTCGAACGTCTCGAGGTAGCGGGGCAGGGACCCGGAGTTCGCGCTCTCGCGGAACCACGTGCCCAGCGCCGTGGCCTCGGTGGCCGGGAGCTCGTCGTAGCCGACCCCCGGGGCGAGCTCGATGATCGTCTGCGGACGCAGCCCGCCGTCGAGGTGGTCGTGCAGGAGGACCTTCGGAGCGGTGCGCAGGTCCGCGGCGAGGTCGCCTCCGGCGGGCGTCGCGGTGCCGGCGTCCGGCGACGCGTCGCTCACTGCTCGTCCTCGCGGTTGACCGTGTCGGGGCTGAAGGCCGGGAGACACACGGCGACGTACTCGGCACCATCGGGTCCGCAGGAGTAGCGGATCCGCTCGCCGGCCCTGGTGACGACGCTCTGACCAGCGTCGACCGCGATCTGGCCACCGTCGTGGTCCACGAGCACCTGGCCGCGCAGGACGAGCGTGATCTCGTCGAACTCGGGCGTCTGGAAGGGCTCGGACCAGTCCGCCGGCGCCAACATGTGGGCCACGGACACGGCGGAACCGAGGCCGGAGTCGGGGCTGTTGACGGCACCGACGTGCTCGTCGATGACCTTGCCGCCGGGCACGGGGATACGGGTCGGGGAGGGGATGAGATGAGGCACGAGGCCACCCTACGCCCCGGCTCGCAATGCCGAGCCGAGTCCGGAAAAGGGGCCGGGTATGCGAAAGAGGCCCGGCCCGGGTATTGCTGCCCGGGCGGGCCTCTTTCTGAAAGTGTGTCCGGCTGCGTCCTACTCTCCCACACCGTCACCAGTGC
>NZ_JAWIIL010000004.1:305579-426704 GCF_034724055.1 Intrasporangium zincisolvens | reverse complement strand
ATCAACCGAAGCCGAAACGTCAAACATCAAGCGGAGCCGTACAGACCACTGGTGGGGCAGCAGGGGCTTGAACCCTGGACCGACGGATTATGAGTCCGCTGCTCTGACCGGCTGAGCTACTGCCCCGGGACCCGTCTGCCGGCACCGAGGTGTCGGCGGGGGCCGGGTCGCGTCGGAGTCTAGCCACCGGCCCGGGTGGGAGCCCGGGACGGTCCGTGCGCGTGCCGGCGGTGCCGGTCGCGTCGCGATGAGCCTCTAGGCTCGCTCGCGGGACGGTCGGATCCGTCCTGCCGGGCGCCGACCGCGCCCGGACCGCGACCAGGACGGCGAGGGCGAGAACGCATGAGTGACGGCATCCGCGTGGCGGCGGTCGGGGACGTCGAGCCGGGCGAGGCCCTCGTCCTGCCGACCGACCTGACGGGCACCGACGAGCCGATCTCGTTGTTCCGCGACGACGACGGCACGTACTACGCGCTCGACGACACGTGCTCGCACGAGGACGCGTCGCTCGCCGACGGCTGGATCGAGGCCGGCGAGGTCGAGTGCCCGCTGCACGCGACGCGGTTCTGCCTCGCCGACGGCCGCCCCATGTGCCTGCCGGCGACGCGTCCGGTCGCCACCCACCGCGTCGAGGTCCGCGGCGAGGACGTCGTGCTCTTCCCCGGTGTCCCGGCCGGCTCCTGAACGACGCCCGACCGGGCAGCCCGCGGGGCCGCAGGGTCCCATTCATCCCGTTTTCGCGAAGTGCTGGTGCGCGTGTGTCTCGTGGGGCACAATGAGCGAGTGCTCCGTGCGCGGAGCGCCTGAGCACGACCACATCAGACATATCGGACACTGAGCACGACCGCACGATGGTTCCGGCTCCCAGGTGGCAGGCGTTGGGGAAGACGTCCCTGCAACTGGAGGAGGTTCGGATGTCTGTCATGCCGCGAACGGTCACTCGAGGTGTCGTGTTCGTCCATGGTGCGCCGGCGCCGCTGTGCCCGCATGTCCAGTGGGCCATCGAGGCCGTGCTCGACCAGCGCGTCGCGCTCGACTGGATCGCCCAGCCGGCCGCGCCCCGGATGGTGCGCACCGAGCTGTCGTGGGCGGCGGCCCCCGGCACCGGTGCCGAGCTCGCCAGTGCCCTGCGCGGCTGGGACGGCCTGCGCTACGAGGTCACCGAGGACGCGTCGGTGGGCTGCGACGGCGCCCGGTGGTCCTACACGCCGCGCCTCGGCATCCACCACACGATGACCTCCGTCTCGGGTGACGCCGTCGTCCAGGAGGACCGGCTTCGTGAGGCGATCCTGCGCACGCGCGGTGACGTCGAGGCGCTCCAGGACGAGATCGACCTGCTGCTCGGCGTGCCCTGGGACGAGGAGCTCGAGCCGTTCCGGTGGGCCGGCGACGGCGCACCCGTCCGCTGGCTGCACAAGGTCGGCTGACACAGACCTCTCGCCGGCCACGGCCTCCAGCGTGGTGACGGCGGGACGACGAGGGCCCGGGCGGTTCGTGCTCCCGGGCCCTCGTCGCGCCCTCTCGGCATGCGTGGTCGCAGGGCGGAAAACCACTGGGCGGCCGGGCGCCAGGCTGTCATCATCGAGCGGGCGGAGCACACGGCGCCGACCTGCACGCGTCATCAGCACGTGAGCACCGACACGACGAACCGACGAACCGACGAACGGAGGACGGGACATGGCCACGGACCTGACCTGCAACGCGAAGCACCGCGGGTGCCTCGTCGACGCGTCGTACCCGTTCGCGGGCGAACGCCCCGTCGATGCCCCACTGGCCACCCCCGAGCATCCCTGTCGCGTCTCCGCCGACGTGCGCCGAGCCTGACCGCTCCCGCCCACCGAGCCGCCACCGGATGTTCCGGTTGGCGGCTCTTCGCATGTGTCCCCGATGTCCACGCACGACCCACGCGCACACCGGCGCACGAGACCGGAAGGAGCAGGCCGCCATGACCCAGGTCGAGGTGTGGAACGCCGACGAGACGCTGCTGCACCGCGTCACGGTCCGGCACGCGATCGCGATGATCTGGCGTGGCGTCGCGACGCCTGTCTCGGTGCACGACACCGAGCTCTTCGGCCCGTACCGGGTACCCCTGGTCGTGCGGCTCGTGCGGTACGTCGAGCAGAAGTGGCTCTACAGCCGGACCCGGGCCACGTACTCACGCGAGGGCGTGCTGCTGCGTGACCGCGGCCGCTGCGCGTACTGCGGTCGGTACGCCGCCACGACGATGGACCACGTGCAGCCGCGGTCCCGGGGCGGGGCGACCTCGTGGGCGAACGCCGTCGCCGCCTGCGAGCCGTGCAACGCCCGCAAGGGCGACCGCACGCCTGAGGAGGCCGGGCTGCCGCTGCGCTGGGAGCCGTACGTGCCCACCCGCGTCCAGCTGCACCTCGCGCGGGAGGCACTCGACACCGCAGACACGCGCACGACGAGATCCGGCATCACGACCACTGTCACGACCACCGGGAAGGAGCCCGACCGATGACCAGGAACCGCACCACCCTTCGCCCCCAGTCCCTCGGACAGGTCGGGCTCCGGCCCGCCACCCCTGCACCGGGGCCCGACGCGTGGACCTACCGGGCGGCGTCGGAGCACCCCTTCGAGGTCGGCGTGGCACAGCCCCGCTGCGCCACGCAGGACCCGGAGCTCTTCTGGCCGGCCACCCCCGACGAGGCCGATGCTGCCCGTGCGGTCTGCCGCACGTGCCCGCTCGTCGAGTCCTGCCTCGCGGTCGCGACCCAGCGGCGCGAGTGGGGCGTCTGGGGTGGGCAGCTGCTCGCCAAGGGCATGCCCACCGACGAGCTGCCGGGCAACGTGCGTCCCGAGGCCCACCGCGCCCGCATCGCCTGAAGCGTCCGACCGCAGACACCTTCAGGGCGAGTGATGCACGGGGCCTGCGGGAGTCGGACGGTGACTGTCGTGGGTCGTGGCTAACGTCAGGACATGTTACTCGATCCGTCGCGGCCCGCGGTCGCCTACCTCCTCGGTTTGCTTCAGACGGATGGATGGCATTCGGGAAACGTCGGTGCCAAAGGGAAGGTCGGGATCGAGCTACAGGAACGGGACGTCGAGGTCCTGCGACAGGTCCGTTCCGTGATCCCGTGTCGCTCGTTCCTGCAGCGTCGTAGGCGTCAGACCAACTTCGCCGACGACTACGTCAGTTACACGCTTCAGTTCTTCGACCAGGCCACTCGTGTCGAGCTGGCCGCGCTGGGAATGACGCCGGGGCGCAAGGCGTATGACCTGGCGCCCCCTGATGATGTCGGGCTGGTCCATCGCGACTACCTGAGGGGTGTCCTTGATGGGGATGGTTCCGTCGGCTTCAGCCGCACCGGAATGCCGTTCATCAGTCTCGTGACCGCTTCGGAGCCCTTGGCGCGGTTCTTCGAAGCGAAGATCTGGCAGGTGTGCGGTGTCCGGCGCTTGACGCGTCGCAATTCTCGGGACCGGGTGTTCAACGTGATGGTGGCCAACCGGGCGGCGGCCACACTCGCTGCCTACTGCTGGCACCCCGAGGCGTGGCCCGCCATCCCGCGCAAGGCTGCCGCTGCAGCAGAGGTCGCAGCCTGGGCGCCGCCGGTCGAGCGCGCCGGGCGTTACGACGTGATCCGCAAACCGTGGACGGCCGCAGAGGATGCGATCGTGCTCGGCTGCTCACCGGCGGAGTCGGCAGAAGTGCTGGGTCGCACCCTGAAGTCGGTCACTGTTCGCCGCTGGCGCCTGCGCAACGACATCAGGACGGGACGCCGGAGCCCCCTCGGCCGTGATGGCGAGGGGGCTCCGGCCCCGGTCGAGTGATGCGTCAGATGCTGCGGATCGCGAGCGCGACGTTGTGGCCGCCGAAACCGAACGAGTTGTTCAGGGCCGCGATGTCGCCGTCGGGCAGCTTCTGCGCCTGGCCCGTGACGACGTTGAGCGGGATCTCGGGGTCCTGGTCGTCGAGGTTGATCGTCGCCGGGACGAGCCGGTTGTGGATCGACTGGATCGTGATGACGGCCTCGAGCGCGCCGGCGGCACCGAGCAGGTGGCCGGTCATCGACTTCGTCGCCGTGACCGAGAGGTTCTCGGTGTGGTCGCCGAACGCCCGCTTGATGGCGTTGTACTCGGCCACGTCACCGACCGGCGTCGACGTGGCGTGCGCGTTGATGTGGATGATGTCGGTCATCGACAGGTCGGCCCGCTCGACGGCGTACCTCATGGCGCGCGCCGCTCCCGAACCGTTGGGCTCGGGGGCCGTGATGTGGTGGGCGTCGGCGGACATGCCGACGCTCGCGAGCTCGGCGTAGATCTTCGCGCCGCGAGCCCGCGCGTGCTCCTCGGACTCGAGGACGATGACCGCGGCCCCCTCGCCGAGGACGAAGCCGTCACGGCCGGTGTCGTAGGGGCGCGAGGCCTTCTCCGGCTCGTCGTTGCGCGTCGACAGGGCCTGCATGGCCGCGAACCCGGCGATCGGCAGGGCGTGCACGGCGGCCTCGGTGCCACCCGCGACGACGACGTCGGCGCGGCCGGTGCGGATCATGTCGATGGCGTAGCCCATGCTCTCGGCGCCCGACGCGCAGGCGCTGACCGTGGTGTGCGCGCCGGCACGGGCACCGAGGTCGAGCGACACCGCCGCGGCCGGACCGTTCGGCATGAGCATCGGCACCGCGAGCGGGTAGACGCGTCGGGGGCCCTTCTCCTTGAGCACGTCCCACTGGTCGAGCAGGGTCCACACGCCGCCGATGCCCGAGCCGATGGCGGCGCCGAGCCGCTCCGGGTCGATCTCGGGGGCACCGGCGTCGGCCCACGCCTCGCGGGCCGCGATGAGGGCGTACTGGCTCGACGGGTCGAGCCGCCGGGTCTCGACCTTGGCGAGGACGTCGATGGGCGGCGTCGCGATGGTCGCGGCGAAGGTGACCGGGAGCTCGTACTTGGCGACCCAGTCGTAGTCCATCGGGCGGGCGCCGGAACGCCCCGCGAGCAGGGCCTCCCAGGTCTCGGGGGCCGTGCCGCCGAGGGGCGTCGTGGCGCCGAGACCGGTGACCACGACGCGTTGGTCGCGATTGGAGGTCATGTGACGTGCTCCTGTCGAGTCAGGGTGTGCGGATGGTGCGTGAGGGGCCGGCCGGTGCGGTCCGGCGCCGCCGAGGTGCTGCGGGTGCTGCGGGTGCTGCGGGTGCTTCGGGTGCTGCGGGTCGCGCCGGCCGTCGTGGCCGGGCCGAGGTCGTCGGCCCGGCCACGACGCGGCTCCCGGGAGCGGGTCGTGCGGGTNGGCCCCCCCCCCCCCGCCGCGGCTCCCGGGAGCGGGTCGTGCGGGTCGGCCGGCGGTCTCCCGACCGGCCGTCCGCGTCAGGCCCGTTCGGGTCAGGACTGGGCGCCCGAGATGTACGTGACGGCGTCGCGGACGGTCTTGAGGTTCTTGACCTCGCTGTCCGGGATGCGCACGCCGAACTTCTCCTCGGCGTTGACGACGATCGTCATCATCGAGAGGGAGTCGATGTCGAGGTCCTCGGTGAAGGACTTGTCCATCTCGACGGACTCGGTGTCGAGGCCCGTCTCCTCGTTGACGATCTCGGCAAGACCCTCGAGGATCTCCTGCTCGGACTGAGCCATCTGTCTGCTCCTTGTGGTTGGGATCCGTGTCGTTCCGTTGGCCCGAATGACCCGTCGGGACCGGCGGGAGCTGGTGTCAGGGAAGGACGACGACCTGGGCCGCGTAGACGAGGCCGGCGCCGAAGCCGATCTGCAGCGCGAGGCCGCCGCTCGGGATCTCCTTCTCGGCGAGCATGCGCGTCGTCGCGATCGGGATCGAGGCGGCCGAGGTGTTGGCCGTCGTGACGATGTCGCGGGCGACAGGGATGTCGGCGGGCAGCTTGAGCTGCTTGACCATCGCGTCGATGATGCGGATGTTCGCCTGGTGGGGGATGAAGGCGTCGAGGTCGTCGGCCTTGATGCCGGCCTTGTCGATGGCCTGCTGGGCCACCGGGGCCATGCCCCAGACCGCCCACCGGAACACCGTCTGGCCGGCCATCCCGATCGCGGGCCAGGCGTTCTTGTCGGACTGGGCGTCCTGCCACGACTCACGCAGGTCGGTCCACGCCTGCTTCTGCGTGATGGCGTCGCGCTGCGTGCCGTCGGAGCCCCACACGGTCGGACCGATGCCGGGGGTGTCGCTCGGGCCGACGACGCAGGCGCCCGCGCCGTCGCCGAAGATGAAGGCGCTTCCGCGGTCGTAGGGGTCGGTGAAGTCGCTGAGCTTCTCGACGCCGACGACGAGGACGTAGTCGGCGGAGCCGCCCTTGACCATGTCGCTGGCCATCGCGACGCCGTAGCAGTAGCCGGCGCAGGCAGCCGAGATGTCGAGGGCCGGGGCGGTGGACCCGAGGCGTGCGGCGAGCTCGGGGGCCGAGGCCGGCGTCTGGTACGGGTGGGTCACGGTGGCGACGAGGACGAAGCCGATCTGCTCGGGCGAGACGCCGGCGTGCTCCATGGCCTGGCGGGCCGCGTGCTCCGACATGTCGATGACGCTCTCGTCGGGCGCCGCGAAGTGGCGGCTGACGATGCCGGAGCGCTCACGGATCCACTCGTCGCTCGAGTCGATCTTGTCGACGATCTCGGCGTTCATGACGACGCGGGCCGGGCGGTACGCGCCGACGCCGAGGATGCGGGAGTGACGGGCGGCCCCGGAGTCGACGAGGGTGCCGGTGCCCTTGGGCTGCGGTGCGGTGCCGGATGCGGTGGTCACGGTGCCTTCTTAGTGGTCGCGGGGGTGAGGGTCAGGACGCGGACGGGCCGGGGTGCGCGGTGGCGTCCGGGGTGCTGGACGCGGGGACACCGTGCTCGGAGATCATCCGGCGCGCGGCCTCGAGGTCGTCGGGCGTCTTGAGGGCGAGGGTCTCGACGCCGCGCATGGCGCGCTTGGCGAGACCGACGAGGGTGCCGGCGGGCGCGAGCTCGACGAGGCCCGTGACGCCGAGCGACAGGAGCGTCTCCATGCAGAGGTCCCAGCGCACCGGGTTGCTGACCTGGCTCACGAGGCGCGCGAGCGCGTCGGTGCCCGAGGCCACGGCGGTGCCGTCGGCGTTGGACAGGAGCGTCACCGACGCATCGGCGGGCGTGACGTCGGCGGCGCGGGCCGCGAGGGCCTCCACGGCCGGGGCCATGTGGTGGGTGTGGAACGCGCCGGCGACCTGCAGCGGGATGACGCGGGCCTTGGCTGGCGCGTCGTCGGCGAGCGCGGCGACCTGCTCGAGGGTGCCGGCGGCGACGACCTGCCCGGCACCGTTCATGTTCGCGGGCGTCAGGCCGTGGCGCTCGAGGGCGGCGAGCACCTCGTCCGGGTCGCCGCCCAAGACGGCGGCCATGCCGGTCGGGGTGACGGCGCTGGCCTCGGCCATGGCGCGACCGCGGACGCTGACGAGCGACATCGCCTCGGTGGGCGCGAGGACGCCGGTAGCCGCGGCTGCCGTGAACTCACCGACGGAGTGGCCGGCGACGACGGTGGACGCGGGGAGCGTCGTGCCGTCGAGCAGCGCGGCGAGCGTCGTGAGGCCCGCGCCGACGATGAGCGGCTGGGCGACGGCGGTGTCCTTGATCGTCTCGGCGTCGGACTCGGTGCCGTGGGCGACGAGGTCGGTGCCGGCGGCCTCACCCAGCGAGGCGAGCAGCTCGCGCTGGCCCGGCAGCTCGAGCCACGGGGAGAGGAAGCCTGGGGTCTGGGAGCCCTGTCCAGGGCAGACGATCGCTAGCACGTGTCCAACACTTCCCGGTTACCGGTCAGGACCTCGCCACCGAATGTCACCAACTCGGTCGCGATTGTTTGGAGGATACCTCCAAGGGAGAACGAGCGTTCGGTCGAGCAGGCGTGGGTCGACAGGCCACGTCGCCGGCGCGCTCAGGCGAGCCGGCCGAGCGCGAGCGCGACGCGCGCCGCCCACGCCTCCCGGGGCGTCGTCAGGTCGTAACCGGTGGCGTCGCTGATCCGACCGAGGCGGTAGCGGACCGTGTTGGGGTGCACGAAGAGGGTGCGGGCGGTGGCCTCGAGGCTGCCGCCGTTCTCCAGGTAGGCGGTCGCGGTGTCGAGCAGCGGTGCCTGCTGCGCGCCGCGCAGGGGCCGGTGGATCCGTTCGACGAGGATGCGGCGGGCGCTGGCGTCCCCGGCCAGGGCGCGCTCGGGAAGGAGGGCGTCGGACTCGACGACGCGGGGGGCGTCGGGCCAGGCCGACGCCGCGGAGAGGCCGCTCAGGGCGGCGCGCGCCGAGCGGCCGGCGGCGAACAGGTGGGGCACCGTGGGCCCGACCACGACGGGTCCGGGCCCGAAGCGGTCGACGACGGCCCCGACGACGGCCAGCGGCTCGCGGGTGCCGCCGACGACGGCGATGAGCCGGGTGCGCTGCACGAGCACGAGCGCCTCGACGCCCTCCTTGCGCACCGCCCGGCGCAGCTCGTCGACGGCCGGCACCGTGCTCGCGCGGGCCTCGGGCGTCGTGCCGACGACGAACGTCACGTGCGAGACCTCGCCCCAGCCGAGGGCTGTGGCGCGCGACTGCATGGACTCGTCGGCCTCGCCACGGAGCACGGCGTCGACGACGAGCGCCTCGAGCCGGGCGTCCCAGGCGCCACGGGCCTCGGCCGCGCCGGCGTACACCTCCGCCGCGGCGAAGGCGATGTCACGGGAGAACCGCAGCACCGACTCTCGCAGCAGCTGCTCGTCGCCCGGGCCGGCCAGGCTCTCGACGTGCGACTCGACGACGTCGACGACGGTGCGCACCAGGTCGAGGGTCTGGCGCAGGCTGACCGACCGGGTCAGCTCCTGGGGCGCGTTGGAGAAGATCGAGATCGCCGACGGCGCGTGGCCCTCGGACCGGAACCACGCGATGAACTGCGAGATGCCGGCCTGCGCGACGAGGCCCACCTGCGAGCGCTCCTCGGCCGAGAGGCGTCGGTACCAGCCGAGGTTCTCCTCCATCCGCCGCGCGGCGAGCGTCGACAGCTCGCCGGCGCTGCGTTCGACGGTGCGGGTCGTGGCGTCGCTCGGCTGGACGGGGCGGTCGGTCACGGCGCCAGCCTAGGACGCTACGGCGGAGCGCTTTGTACGGCGCTCACAAAGAGAGTGACGCGCCGGTGCCTGATGCGTGGCCCGGCGACGTCAGTGCGCCGTGAGGATGCACGAGCGCCCGGTGTAGGCGCGCGGGCCCTCGAAGTGAGGCAGGGCAGCCGCGAGCTCGGCGTCGAAGGTCGACAGGTAGGCGACCGCAGCGCCGTGGTCGAGGAACGTCGCGCGCGTCTCGACGTCGCGACGCGACACGTGCTGGAAGTGGCGCGACAGTGTGTCCTCGGCGTTCTCGGCCGTGAACTGGGTGACGAGGGGCTCACCGCCCGCTTCCCGCAGCAGGTCGGCGAGGTGCTCCGCGCCGTTCGTGGCGACGCTCAGCCGGCCGCCGTCGCGCAGCACGCGCCGCAGCTCGGCGAGGGTGCCGTCGAGGTCGGGCACGTGGTAGAGCATCCACGCCGCGACAGCGCCGTCGAAGGTGTCGTCGGCGAAGGGGAGCGCGTCGCCGGGGAGCTGCCGCGACGGCACCCCGAGCGCGGAGGCGGCCTCGACCATCGCGGCCGAGATGTCGGTGGCCAGGTAGTCGACGCCGGGCAGGGCGTCGAGGACTGAGCGTGCGAAGTGGCCTGTGCCGCAGCCGATCTCGATGACCTTGGTCGGGCGCGCCGCGATGACGGAGCTGAGCAGCACCTCGGTGGGGGAGACGCCCTCCGGGCCGGGGCCCCACACGTCGCGCCGCGTGCGCAGGTTGTCGGTGTGGGCGTACTGGGCGTCCACGGTGTCGCGGTCGGTCATCGAGTCCATCGGCTGCATGGCCGCCGACCCTACCGGGACGAGCAACGCCCCGCGCGGCCGACCGGGTGGGTGGGGTCGGCCGCGCGGGGCGTCGGGCTGGGATGTCAGTCGGTGCCGAACTCCATGGCGGCGCGGTCGAGCGCGTCGTCCTGCTCGTCGACGTCTGCCGCGGCGGGGTTCGCCGCGATGGCCTGGGCGCCGCCGGGGGAGAGCTCGCCGACGAGGTCGGTGGCCTCGGACCCGAGCAGGCCCTGCGACGCGTACAGCTCGAGCTTGGCGCGCGAGTCCGCGATGTCGAGGTTGCGCATCGTCAGCTGGCCGATGCGGTCGACCGGTCCGAACGCCGCGTCCTCGGTGCGCTCCATCGACAGCTTCTCCGGGTGGTAGCTGAACGCGGGACCCGTCGTGTTGACGACCGACCAGTCGTCACCACGGCGCAGGCGCAGCGTCACCTCGCCGGTGACGGCGCTGGCCACCCAGCGCTGCAGCGACTCGCGAAGCATGAGCGACTGCGGGTCGAGCCAGCGGCCTTCGTAGAGAAGGCGGCCGAGGCGCCGGCCCTCGGCGTGGTAGGCGGCGATGGTGTCCTCGTTGTGGATCGCGTTGAGGAGCCGTTCGTAGGTCAGGTGCAGCAGGGCCATGGCCGGGGCCTCGTAGATGCCGCGCGACTTGGCCTCGATGATGCGGTTCTCGATCTGGTCGCTCATGCCGAGGCCGTGGCGGCCGCCGATGGCGTTGGCCTCCATGACGAGCGAGACCGGGTCCTCGAAGGTCACGCCGTTGATGGCGACGGGGCGGCCGCGCTCCCAGCGGACCGTGACGTCCTCGGTCTCGATCGCGACGGCGGGGTCCCAGAACCGGACGCCCATGATCGGCTCGACGACCTCCATCGACTCGTCGAGGAACTCGAGCGTCTTGGCCTCGTGCGTCGCGCCCCAGATGTTGGCGTCGGTCGAGTAGGCCTTCTCCGCGGAGGCGCGGTAGGGCAGCTCGCGGGCCGTGAGCCACTCGGACATCTCGTGCCGGCCACCGAGCTCGGTGACGAAGTCGGCGTCGAGCCACGGCTTGTAGATGCGCAGCTGCGGGTTGGCCAGAAGGCCGTAGCGGTAGAACCGCTCGATGTCGTTGCCCTTGAAGGTCGAGCCATCGCCCCAGATGGAGACGCCGTCGTCCTGCATGGCCCGCACGAGGAGCGTGCCGGTGACGACGCGGCCGAGCGGCGTCGTGTTGAAGTACGTCTTGCCGCCGCTGCGGATGTGGAAGGCGCCGCACGCGATGGCGGACAGGCCCTCCTCGACGAGCGCCTGGCGGCAGTCGACGAGCCGGCTGAGCTCGGCGCCGTACTGGCCGGCTCGGCCGGGGACGGAGGCGATGTCGGGCTCGTCGTACTGGCCGAGGTCGGCCGTGTACGTGCAGGGCACCGCGCCCTTCTCACGCATCCACGCGACGGCCACCGAGGTGTCGAGGCCACCGGAGAAGGCGATGCCGACGCGTTCACCGACAGGGAGGGAGGTCAGTACCTTGGACACGAGTGCAAGTATATGCACAGTCGCGCATACCTATCCAATCGACGGTCTGGATGGCACCACCCACCGACGACCGTTGCTCACGCCAGAGCTCCGACACGCGGCTCGACACGCCGCACGGTCGGGCTGACGCGCAGCAACGGACGTCGGTCGGCGGGGCCGCCGGACATCGGGGCCGGACATGCGGGTGGCCCGGCCCCCTCGCGTGGGGCCGGGCCACCGGCGTCGGTCAGTGTCGGTCAGTGTCGGTCAGCGTCGGTCAGTGGGGGAGCGTCAGCTCTCGCCGCCGGCGTTGCCGGACGTGCCGGCGGTGACGTCGTCGAGGCGGTACTTGTCCGCGGCCTTGGCCGGGACGTCGGCGTCGATCTTGCCCTCCCTGGCGAGCAGCTGCAGCGTGCGCACCGCGACCGAGGGGCCGTCGATGTGGAAGAAGCGGCGGGCGGCCGGACGCGTGTCGGAGAACCCGAACCCGTCGGCACCGAGCGTCGCGTACGTGCCCGGGACCCACTCGCGGATCTGGTCCTGGACGGCCCGCATGTAGTCGGACACGCCGACGACCGGGCCCTCGGTGCCCTCGAGGCACTGGGTGACCCACGGGACGCGCTTCTCGGCGTCGGGGGACAGGAACTCCTGCTCGTCGGCAGCGAGGCCGTCGCGGCGCAGCTCGTTCCACGAGGTGACCGACCAGACGTCGGCGGCCACGCCCCAGTCGTCGGCGAGCAGCTGCTGGGCCTCGAGCGCCCACGGCACCCCGACACCCGAGCCGAGGATCTGGGCCCGCGCCGGCGTGTGCTGCCAGCCCTCCGTGTTTGCCGCGGAGATGCGGTGCATGCCCTTGAGGATGCCCTCGACGTCGACGTCGGCCGGCTCGGCCGGCTGCTGGATCGGCTCGTTGTAGACGGTCAGGTAGTAGATGAGGTTGGACTCCTCGGGAGTCTGTCCCTCGCCGTACATCCGACGCAGGCCGTCCTGCATGATGTGCGCGATCTCGTAGGCGTAGGCCGGGTCGTAGTGCACGACGGCCGGGTTGGTCGACGCCAGCAGCGGGCTGTGGCCGTCGGCGTGCTGCAGGCCCTCGCCGGTCAGCGTCGTGCGACCGGCCGTGGCGCCGATGAGGAAGCCGCGGCTCATCTGGTCGGCGGCCGCCCAGATCGAGTCGCCGGTGCGCTGGAAGCCGAACATCGAGTAGAAGACGTAGATCGGGACCATCGGCTGGCCGTGCGTCGCGTACGACGTGCCGGCGGCCGTGAATGCGGCGAGCGAGCCCGCCTCGTTGATGCCGAGGTGCAGGATCTGGCCCTGGGTGTTCTCGCGGTAGGCGAGCATGAGCTCGGCGTCGACCGGCGTGTAGTTCTGCCCGTTCGGGTTGTAGATCTTGATCGTCGGGAAGAACGCGTCCATGCCGAAGGTGCGCGCCTCGTCGGGGATGATCGGCACGATCCGCTTGCCGAACTCCTTGTCGCGCAGGAGGTCCTTGAGCAGGCGGACGAACGCCATCGTCGTGGCGACCTCCTGCTTGCCCGAGCCCTTCTTGACCTGGGCGTAGGCCTCGTCGCCGGGCAGCTTGACGGTCTCGAACTCGACGCGTCGGCTCGGCAGCGTGCCGCCGAGCTTGGCGCGGCGGTCGATCGAGTACTTGACGACGTCGTTGTCGGGCCCCGGGTGGTAGTACGGCGGCTGGTAGGGGTTGGCCTCGAGCTGCTCGTCGGAGATCGGGATGCGGAGGCTGTCGCGGAAGGCCTTGAGGTCGTCCAGCGTCATCTTCTTCATCTGGTGCGTGGCGTTGCGACCGGCGAAGTGCGAGCCGAGGCTGTAGCCCTTGATCGTCTTGGCGAGGATGACGGTCGGCTGGCCGGTGTGCTCACGGGCCGCCTGGTAGGCCGCGTAGACCTTGCGGTAGTCGTGGCCGCCGCGCTTGAGGTCCCACCAGACCTGGTCGTCGGTCCAGCTCTCGACCATCTTGGCGGTCCGCGGGTCGCGGCCGAAGAAGTGGTCGCGCACGTACTTGCCGTCGTTGGCGCGGAAGGTCTGGTAGTCGCCGTCGCTCGTGGAGTTCATGAGGTGCACGAGCGCGCCGTCGCGGTCGCCGGCGAGGAGCGGGTCCCAGCCGCGGCCCCAGACGACCTTGATGACGTTCCAGCCCGCCCCGCGGAAGAACGCCTCGAGCTCCTGGATGATCTTGCCGTTGCCGCGGACCGGCCCGTCGAGGCGCTGCAGGTTGCAGTTGACGACGAAGGTGAGGTTGTCGAGCTCCTCGTTGGCCGCGAGCTGGAGCAGGCCGCGCGACTCGGGCTCGTCCATCTCGCCGTCGCCGAGGAAGGCCCAGACGTCCTGCTGGCTGGTGTCCTTGATGCCGCGGTTGTGCAGGTACTTGTTGAACTGCGCCTGGTAGATGGCGTTCATCGGGCCGATGCCCATCGACACCGTCGGGAACTCCCAGTAGTCCGGCATGAGGCGCGGGTGGGGGTAGGACGGGACGGCGCGGATCTTGCCGTCGACGAGGTGGCTCTTCTCCTGGCGGAAGCCGTCGAGGTCGGCCTCGCTGAGGTGGCCCTCGAGGAAGCTGCGGGCGTACATGCCGGGCGAGGCGTGGCCCTGGAAGTAGACCTGGTCGCCGCCGCCCTCGTGGTCCTTGCCGCGGAAGAAGTGGTTCATGCCCACCTCGTAGAGCGTCGCGGCGCTCGCGTACGTCGAGATGTGCCCACCGACGCCGATGCCCGGACGCTGGGCGCGGTGCACCATGACCGCGGCGTTCCAGCGGATGTAGCGGCGGAACTCGCGCTCCACCTCCTCGTCACCGGGGAACCACGGCTCGCGCTCCGGCGGGATGGTGTTGATGTAGTCGGTGGCCGTCAGGGACGGCACCCCGACCTGCTGCTGGCGGGCCCGCTCGATGAGCTTGAGCATGATGTAGCGCGCCCGCGTGCGGCCCTTCTCATCCAGGACGGCGTCGAGCGAGTCGAGCCACTCCTGGGTCTCCTCGGGATCGATGTCCGGGAGCTGACTGGGGATGCCGTTGAGGATCGGGCCGGCCTCGGAAGCCACGTCGTGGGTCCTTTCTCGTCGCGTCGCGGCGCCCTCGGACCGGGTGGTCGGGGCGCTGCTCCCATCCATCCTCCACCAAACCGTGGTAGCCGTCACACTCGGGTCCGGCAGTGGGACACCGACGCGTGTTGTACGGCGTTGGGCCCGTCCGCCACACCTTGCGCGGTACCGTCGGAACCGGTGGACTGGTACCCGGTGCCGTCGCCCGCCGTCCCCGACGCGATGCGACGAGCAGCTGCCAGCACGACCTGCACGACCCGGCCCGCGCGACCTGCGCGGGCCCCCTGACGGAGAGGACCGGTGACAGTGAGCGCGACCGCGGGAGCGGCGTCCCTCAGCAAGCTCGGATTTGCCAAAGGGCAGGTCATCCAGGAGTTCGGCTATGACGACGACGTCGACAACGACCTGCGGTTCGAGGTCGAGGACGCCATCGGTACCGAGCTCGAGGACGAGGAGTTCAACGACGGAGCCGACGGTGTCATCGTCTGGTACCGCGAGGGCGACGAGGACCTCGTCGACCTCATGGTCGATGCCCTGACGAAGCTGTTCGACCAGGGCTTCGTCGTGCTGCTGACGCCGAAGGCCGGCCGGTCCGGCCATGTCGATGCCGCCGTCGTCGAGGAGGCCGCCTCCACGGCGGGCCTCGTGACGGGTGGTCAGGTCAACGTCGCGACGAACTGGACCGCCTCGCGCCTCATGCCGCCGAAGGGGCCGCGCCGCTGACGCGTGCACCCGCCTCCGGACTGCCCGGTACGCACGCCTCCGCCGGTACCCGTGGGGGTGTCCGCGGGCGTGGCAGCGGGCGTCCCCGCGAGGTGCGACACTCGTGGGCATGACGAACGCGCCCTCGCTCCACGCGTCCGCCCAGCCGGCCGTCGGCGACCTCGCCCCCGACTTCACGCTGGTCGACCAGTACGGCGTCGACGTCAGCCTGTCGACGGTCCGCGGGCGCAAGAACGCCGTCGTCGTGTTCTACCCGGCGGCGTTCTCGGGCATCTGCCGGGGCGAGCTGCGCGAGATCCGCGACGGCCTCGAGGACTTCCAGACCGACGACATCCAGGTGTTCGCCGTGTCGTGCGACTCGATGTACACCCTGCGCACGTGGGCCGACGCCGAGGGCCACTTCTTCCCGCTGCTGTCCGACTTCTGGCCGCACGGCGAGGTGGCCCGCAGCTACGGGGTCTTCAGCGACGAGGACGGCTTCGCGCTCCGTGGCACGTTCCTGCTCGACCGCTCCGGTCGGGTCGTGTGGTCGGAGGTGCGAGGCATCGGCCAGGGCCGCGACTTCCGCGAGTACCGTGCGGCGCTCGCGCGCCTGCGTGCCGCGGACGCCGGCCCCGACGCGTGACGCGCGTGCCCGCCTGACGCGCGTGCCCGCGTGACGCGCGTGCCCGCGTGAGTCGGGCGCGCCGAACGCGTCGGCCCGCTAGGCTGTCGGCCGCCCGACCGGACGCCGAGCGCGCCGGCGGGAGGGGGCCTGTAGCTCAGCTGGTAGAGCACCGCGTTTACACCGCGGGTGTCGTCGGTTCGATCCCGGCCGGGCCCACGTGGTTGACGTGACGCTGCGCGACGTCGTCGCGGTCCTCGAGTCCCTGTACCCGCCCGAGACCGCGGCCGACTGGGACCGCGTCGGTCTCGTGGCCGGCGACCTCGACCAGCCGGTCCGCACGATCCTCTTCGCCCTCGACCCGACGCTCGCCGTCATCGACGAGGCGGTGCGCTGCGAGGCCGACCTGCTCGTGACCCACCATCCCCTTCTGCTGCGCGGCGTCCACTCGGTAGCCACGACGACGGCCAAGGGCGCGTCCGTCACGGCGCTGCTCGCCGGGGGCGTCGCGCTCTACGTCGCGCACACCAACGCCGACGTCGCCGACCCCGGCGTGTCGACCGTGCTCGCCGACGCGCTCGGCCTGACGAGCCAGCTCCCGCTGACCGAGATCGGCGGTCGCCCGGCGGGACGCGTCGGGGAGCTTCCCGTGGCGGTGTCGCTGCGGGAGTTCGCCGAGGCGATGGCCGACGCGCTGCCGGCGACGGCCGGCGGGATGCGGGTCAGCGGCCAGCCCGACGCCGTCGTGCACCGCGTCGCCGTCATGGGCGGCTCCGGTGACGACCTGTTCGACGCCGCCCGCGCGTCGGGCGCCGACGTGTTCGTCACGGCCGACCTGCGCCACCACCCGGTGCTCGAGGCTCGCGAGGAGGCGCGCGACGGCACGCCCTACCTCGTCGACGCCGGTCACTGGGCCACCGAGTCGCTGTGGCTGACCAGCGCGCGCGAGCGCGTGCTCGGGGCGCTGGGGGAGGACCCGACCCCGGGCACGGAACCGACTAGGGTCGTGGGCAGACTCTCGAGCGTGCGCACCGAGCCGTGGACCTTCGTCGTCGGTGCCAACCGAGCCCAACCCGAGCCGGGCCCTGCCCGCGACCGGACCGACCCCGGAGGTGCGTCCTGAAAGCCGACCCGTCCCGCCAGTGGCGCCTGCTCGACCTGCAGGCCATCGACACGCGTCTCGACCAGATCGCGCACGCCAAGGCGAACCTGCCCCAGCTCGCGGCCGTCGACGTGGCGCGTCGTGAGGTCGGCGCCCTCGAGACCGAGGTCGTCAACGCCCGCACGGCGGCCGACGACGTCCAGCGCGAGCTGACGAAGTCCGAGCAGGACGTCCAGCTCGTCCGCGACCGTGCGGCCCGTGACCAGGCCCGGCTCGACTCCGGGCAGGGCTCGGCCAAGGACCTGCAGGCCCTGCAGCACGAGCTGACCTCCCTCGCCCGCCGCCAGGCCGAGCTCGAGGACGTCGAGCTCGAGGTCATGGAGCGCGCGGAGTCGCGTGCGGCCCGCGTCACCGAGCTGCAGAGCCGGCACGCCGAGGTGGCCGAGCGCCTGACGCGCCTCGAGTCCGAGCGCGACGCCAAGCTCGCCGAGCTCGACGCCGAGGCCGTGAAGGTCGGCGGCGGCCGCGCCGACGTCGTCGCCGGCGTGGGTGACGACCTCGTGAGCCTCTACGAGAAGATCCGCGCCTCGAGCGGTGGTCTGGCCGCCGCGGCGATGCAGCACCGGCGGTGCGGCGGCTGCCGCCTCGAGCTCAACCCGGTCGACATCGACCGCATCCGCAGCACCCCGCAGGACGAGATCATCCGCTGCGAGGAGTGCCGCCGCATCATGGTGCGCACCGCCGAGTCAGGCCTGTGACCGGTCCGGAGCGCAGCGCGTGACCGGGGCCTCGGCGACCTCCGGGCGTCGCCTCGTCGTCGAGGCCGACGGCGGGTCGCGGGGCAACCCCGGCGTCGCCGGCTACGGCGCCCTCGTGCGCGACGCCGCGACCGGGGCGGTCCTCGTCGAGCTGGCCGAGCCGCTCGGTCAGCAGAGCAACAACGTGGCCGAGTACTCCGGACTCGTCGCAGGGTTGACGGCCGCCGCCGAGCTGGCCACCGGGCCGCACGTCGTCGCGCGGTTGGACTCCAAGCTCGTCGTCGAGCAGATGTCGGGCCGCTGGAAGATCAAGCACGAGGACATGCGCCGCCTGGCGCTCGAGGCGCGCGAGGTGGTGCGCCGCATCGCCGACGCGGGCGGCTCGGTGCAGTTCGAGTGGGTGCCGCGCGAGAAGAACAAGGCGGCCGACGCCCTGAGCAACGACGCGATGGACGGCAAGAGCGTCCGACGCGTCCTCGAGGGCGGTGCGGGGTCGGAGGGCGCCGACGCGTCCGTCGTGCTCGAGCACGCTGCCGACGCGGCCGGCGCCGTCGCCGCCTCGGCGTCCTCGCAGCTGCCCGGTGGCGCGTCGACGCGGCCGCTGCGGCTCCTGCTCGTGCAGGTGCCCTACGACGAGAGCGTCGGGCCACGGATCGCGCGCGCGGTGCAGCGGCTCGTCGGTGAAGACGCCCGGGTCGTCGGCTCGGCCGAACCCCCGGCCGCCGCCCTGGCCGAGGCGGTCGGGGCGGCGCTCGACGCGTCCGTCGACACGACCGACGCGTGGGACGGCACCGCACCCGGTGAGGGCGCCGACGACGCCGTCCGCGGGGCCTACCGGGGCCTCCGCGCGGAGGGCGGCACCGTCGTCGTCGTCACCTCCCGCCGCGGGGTGCTGTCGGTGCTCGGCGACGTCCTCGCGACGCCCACGGAGCGGTTCTGGGCGCTGGCGACCGCGCCCGGGAGCCTGTCGGCCGTCGAGGTCTGGGAGGACGGCTCCGCGTCGGTGGCTTTCACCAATCGGACCGACCATCTCGCCTGACGGACGCTGTGCGATATTCGCTGCATGAGCTACGCCGGTGACGTGACCCCCGAGCAGGCCTGGGCGGCCCTGCGCGACGAGCCGGGTGCGGTGCTCGTCGACGTGCGCACGAGTGCGGAGTGGTCCTATGTCGGCCTGCCCGACCTCGGCGAGGTCGGCAAGGACGTCGTGCTCGTCGAGTGGCAGTCCTACCCCGACGGCCGGGTCAACGAGCGCTTCGTCGACGAGCTGGCCGAGGCCGGCGTCGACAAGGAGCAGCCCGTCTACTTCCTCTGCCGCTCGGGCGTGCGCTCGGTGAGCGCCGCCGAGGCCGCGACCGCGGCTGGTTGGGCTCAGTCGCGCAACGTCCTCGAGGGCTTCGAGGGCCCGCACGACGCGCAGCGCCACCGCGCCGTCTCAGGCTGGAAGGTCGCGGGCCTGCCGTGGGTGCAGGGATGAGCGACACCGGCACCGACGCGACGCAGAGCTGGCGGCCCGACACCCTCGCGGTGCGGGCAGGCCTGTCCCGCAGCGGGTTCGAGGAGACGTCCGAGGGCCTCTACCTGACCTCGGGCTTCGTGTACGACACCGCCGAGGACGCCGAGGCGGCCTTTAAGGGCGACGTCGACCGCTTCGTCTACTCCCGCTACGGCAACCCGACCGTCTCGATGTTCGAGGAACGGCTGCGCCAGATCGAGGGCGCCGAGGCGTGCTTCGCCACCGGGTCGGGCATGTCCGCGGTCTTCGTCGCACTGGCGGCGCTGCTCGGCCAGGGCGACCGCGTCGTGTCCTCCCGCGCCCTCTTCGGCTCGTGCTTCGTCATCCTCGACGAGATCCTGCCGCGCTGGGGCGTCGAGACGGTGTTCGTCGACGGGCCCGACCTCGACCAGTGGCGCGAGGCACTCTCGGAGCCGACGACGGCCGTCTTCTTCGAGACGCCGAGCAACCCGATGCAGGAGCTCGTCGACATCGCCGCGGTCAGCGAGCTGGCCCACGCCGCCGGCGCGAAGGTCGTCGTCGACAACGTCTTCGGCACGCCGGTGTTCAGCAAGCCGCTCGAGCACGGCGCCGACATCGTCGTCTACTCCGCGACCAAGCACATCGACGGCCAGGGCCGGGTGCTCGGCGGTGCGGTGCTCGGGCCCAAGGAGTTCGTCGACGGCCCGGTGCAGAACCTGATGCGGCACACCGGCCCGTCGATGTCGCCCTTCAACGCGTGGGTCCTCGTCAAGGGCCTGGAGACGATGTCGCTGCGTGTCGAGCGGATGGCGGCCAGTGCTCTCGAGGTGGCCCGGTTCCTCGAGTCGCACCCGCGAGTGACGCGCGTTGTGCACCCGTTCCTGCCCTCGCATCCTCAGCACGAGCTCGCCAGGCGCCAGATGCTGGCGGCCGGCACCGTGGTGACGTTCGAGCTGGACGGCGGCAAGGACGAGGCCTTCACGCTCATGAACGCCCTCCAGGTCATCGACATCTCAAACAACCTCGGTGACTCCAAGTCGCTCATCACGCACCCGGCCACGACGACCCACCGACGGCTGACGCCGGAGGCGCGCGCCGCGGTCGGCATCACCGATGGCGTCCTGCGGGTGTCGGTCGGCCTCGAGGACGTCCGCGACCTCGTCGACGACCTGGGCCGCGCTCTCGGCTGACGGCGTCCACGCGGAGGGCCGGCGCGAGTGGCTGGACGGACGCGATCAGTCCTCGGCCGGGACGGAGAGGATCTCCCCGAGGGCCGCAGCGAGGCGACGGGCGTCGACGGCGCCACGGCCCGACAGCTCGACGGGTCGGTGGTCACCCGTCCAGCCCTCCGTCGACAGCATCGCGAGGCGGGTCGGGACGTCGACGTAGACCCAGTAGTCGATGCACGGCGGCGGCCACCCCGCCCCGTACGACTCCACGACTCCGCTGTCGGGGTAACGCTCGGCGAACCGGAGCGGGTCGGCCTCCCAGAGCATGTCCGAGACGACGCCGTCACGGGGCTGTCCGGGTGAGCTGCGGGAGAACCCCGCGGAGGCGCCGAGGAACAGGCTGTCGAGGGCGGCACACACGGTGGCCGACCAGTCGTCGTCGAATCCGTCGGGCACGCGCCCACTGTAGGTCGTCGTCCCCCGGCCCGGGTGCCCCCGGGGCCGGCGGGCCAGTGGGTCCTGGCGACGCGCGGACCGTTCAGGCCGTCGCGGCGAGCGTCAGGGTCGCGGCGCCGACGACCACGACCGCGCACAGCAGGCCGGTTCGGGCCACGCGACCGGCGTCGACGGTGAGCCCGGCCGAGCGGCACCGCTGGGCCCAGAGCAGCGTCGCCACCGAACCCCACATCGTGACGAGGGGGCCGGCGTTGACGCCGACGAGCAGGGCCGCAAGACGGGCCGGGGCGTCGGTGACGGTCGGCTCCAGCGCGAGGTAGGCCGGGAGGTTGTTGATCCCGTTGGCGGCCAGGGCCCCGAGGCCGCTGATGCGCAGCAGGGCCGTGACGCCCGTCCCCTCGCCGACGAGGGTGTGCAGCCACTCCTCGAGCCCGGCGCGCAGGGCGGCGTCGACGGCGAGGAACAGCACGCAGATGCCCATGACGGTGAGCCACGGCATCTTGATGCGGCGCAGCAGCACGGGAGCTCGCCAGTACGTGGCGGCGAGCAGGAAGAGCGCCGCGGGGACCGAGGCGAGGGCCGGCTGGATCCCGGCGACGAACGCGACGGCCAGGGCCCCGCACGTCCACGCCGTGATCACCATGAGGAGGTGGTCGTGCGGCTCGGCGCGCGGCGGGGTGTCGTAGCGGCCGCGCAGCTCGGTGCGGTGCAGCAGCCAGAGCACGGCCATCGTGCCGGCCACGGCCACGACGGCTGGGGGCGCGAGGAGCCGGATGTAGCCCCACGTCGAGACGCCGAGCTCGGCGAACGGGTGCAGGGACAACAGGTTCGTCAGGTTCGACACCGGCAGCAGCAGCGAGGCGGTGTTGGCCAGCCACAGCGTCGTCATCGCGAACGGCAGGGGCGGCGCCCCCACCTGCCGGGCGACGGTCACGGCCACCGGGGTCAGCAGCACCGCCGTCGTGTCGAGGCTGAGCACGACGGTGGAGACGACCGCGAGGGCGACGACGAGCAGCCACAGCACGGCGACCCGACCGCGGGCCAGGCGCGCGGCCCAGTGTGCGGCCTCGTCGAAGAGGCCCGCCTGGTCGCAGAGCTCGGCGACGAGTGTGATGGCCACGAGGAAGACGAGGATCGGGGCCACCCGGTCGACGAGCTGCGCGAGGTCGAGCACGGCATCAGTCCTTCGCCGTCGCGGCCAGCTGCCACGTCTTGCCGGGCCGCTCGGGCGGGGTGAGGGTCACCGCGAAACGCTCGGACAGTGCGTCGGCCAGGGCCTCCGGCGTCCGCGGGGCCTCGCGGCCGACGAGGTCGCGCGTGACGAGGCCGCGGGTGTGCTTGGCCATGTGCGAGGCCCCCGGGACCGTGACGTGGACGGTGCGGCGGGCGACGTGCGCCGGCGGACGCCACATCGACGCGTAGGTGCTGGAGCGGCAGTCGACGACGAGGCCGCGCTCGCCGGCAGCGCGTTCGAGCACGGGCGCGAGGTGGGGGCGCCAGACCCGCTCGAGGTGGCCGATGCCGGGCAGGTCGGCGCAGGCGTGGACGCGGTAGGCGGGGATGCGGTCGGTGAGCCGCACCGCGCCGAAGAGGGCTGACATGACGACGATGCTGCGGTTGGCGCGGCGGCGGGCGGCGGCGTCGAGGCTCGGCAGGTCGAGCGCCTTGTAGAGGACGCCCGAGTACACGTCGGCGGCGACCCGGGCCGGGCCGGTGAGCAGGCGCGTGTTGCGCTCGACCTCCTCGACGAGGTTGGGGCTGACGCCCAGCACCTCGGGCGCCCCCGGCTCGGCGCTGACGGCGGCGACGGCGCGCACGGCGTCCTCGCGCAGCGGCGTCAGCTCGGGGAAGGACAGGGAGCCGAGGTCGAGCGGTCGTCCCCGGCGGGCCGGGGTCTTGCCCTCGGACGGGGGCAGGAGGATGAGCACGGGGGCCAGCCTAGGGACTCCGGGCTGGGGCAGGCGCGCCCCTCCCGCGACGCGCCGCGCCGGACGCCGCTGGCACGTCGGCCGACGCGTCGAACGGCGTTGGTGCGTCGGCTCCGCTGAGGACGGCGCGTGCATAGGGTGGCGCCATGCCCTCGAGACATATCGTCTTCCACCCGGCGCCGACGCCGGGAGACGTGGCCCAGGCCCTGACCGCGCGGTTCGGGGAGATCCGGCGCGAGGCGAAGCTGCCCGACGCGTTCCCGCCAGACGTCGTCGCGGAGGCCGCGACGGCGGCCGGCGCTGCGCAGCTGCCCGAGCGTGACGAGACCGCGGTCCCGTTCGTCACCATCGACCCGCCGTCCTCGATGGACCTCGACCAGGCGATGCACATCGAGCGCGCCGGCGACGGTTTCCGGGTCCGCTACGCCATCGCCGACGTCCCGGCCTTCGTGCGGGCCGGAGGAGCCGTCGACACCGAGGCGCGCCGGCGGGGCCAGACGGTCTACTGCCCTGACGAGCGGGTGCTGCTGCACCCGAAGGAGCTGAGCGAGGGGGCGGCGAGCCTGCTGCCCGACCAGGTGCGACCCGCGTTCGTCTGGGACATCACGCTCGACGCCGACGGCGAGGGCACCGCGGTCGAGGTCTTCCGGGCCCTGGTGCGCAGCGTCCGGCGCTACGACTACGCCGAGGTGCAGCAGGCCGTCGACGCCGGCACCGCCGAGGACGTCCTCGTGCTGCTCAAGGAGGTCGGCGAGAAGCGGATCGCCCTCGAGCGCAAGCGCGGTGGGGCGTCCCTGCCGATGCCCGAGCAGGAGGTCCAGGAGGACGGCTCGGGCGGGTTCACGATCTCGTTCCGGCCGCTGCTCGCCTCCGAGGACTGGAATGCGCAGATCTCGCTGCTGACCGGCATGGGCGCGGCCGACCTCATGCTCCGCGGGAAGATCGGCATCCTGCGCACCATGCCGACGCCCGACCAGCGCGACCTCGCGCGGTTCCGCCACCAGGCCGCGGCCGCCGGGGTCCCGTGGCCGAAGGGGCTCGCGTACGGCGAGTTCCTCCGCACCCTCGACCGCGCCGACCCCCGGCACCTGGCTCTCATCCACGAGGCGACGTCGCTGTTCCGCGGTGCCGGCTACACACCCTTCGACGGCACCGTGCCGGACCAGCCCGACCACGCCGCGGTGGCGAACCCGTACGCCCACGTCACTGCGCCGCTGCGCCGGCTCGTCGACCGCTTCGGCCTCGTCGTCTGCGAGGCCCTGTCGGCGGGGAGCGACGTGCCGGCTTGGGCCCGTGAGGCGCTCGCCGCGCTGCCGGAGGTCATGGCAGCCTCCGACCGACGCGCGGGCCAGGTGGAGCGGGCCTGCACCGACGCCGTCGAGGCCGCCGAGCTCGCGGGCCACCTGGGCGCGGTGCTCGACGCGGTCGTCGTCGACGTCAACGGCAAGGGCGTCGTCGTGCAGCTCATCGACCTCGCGATCGTCGCCAAGGCCACCGGCACGGCGCGTCCGGGCGACTCGGTCCGGGTGCGCGTCGAGGCGGCCGACGTGTCGACCGGCGACGTCGGGCTCACTCTCGTCTGAGCTCCAGCGGCGCCGCGCCCACTCCACCAACGCTCTGACCCACCCGGTACCTGGCGACCGAACGAGTCGTTCGGTGCGGGGCCGGGATGATGCGAGGCCGGACGCGTCAGGGCGTCGGCTGAACCGGGTTTGCCGGGTTGGCCGGCAGCGTGCCGGATGGCTGCGCGTCGGTGCCGCCCGCCGGTGCGGTCGGGGTGGACGTGCCGGTCGACGACGCGTCCGGCGTCGACGTGGCGGTCGAGCCGGCGGTGCCCGTCCCCGCGGCTCCGGCGGCGCCACCCGACGCGGGCGCGTCGGTGGTGGCCGCGGGTGCCGGTGTGCCCGTGGTGGGGCTCGTCGGCGTCTGGGCGGTGGACGCGTTCCGCGCGTCGGTGCCCGTGGAGCCGGACGTGCCCGACGCGTCGGAGCCGGGCGGCGCCTCGACGACGGGGGCGGCAGCGGCGCTGCGGCCGATCGTCGTGCCCGTCACCTGGGCGCCCGTGGTCAGCTGGACCCCGGTGAGGAAGGCGGCGGCGACCGCGAAGAGGGCGCCGGTGGTCGCGAGCAGGCGCCGCGCTCCGGTGCGGTCGGGCAGGCGCCACCAGTCGGGGCGGCGCGACTCGACGGCCCCCCGGTTGTACGCGCGGGCGAGCACGACGGCCTCACGCGCGCGGGCCATCGAGTTCGTGTAGAGGTTCGCGGCGACAGCGGTGATGACCGAACCGATGGCAGCGCCGGCGATCGTGCCGGGCAGGCCGAGCCGCGAGCCGAGGGCGGCCGCGGTGGCGGCGGCGAGGGAGCCGCCGAGGATCTGGGTCAGCGAGAGGTCGAGCAGGCGCGAGCGAGGGGAGTCGTCGTCGCGCGTCGCGAGCGGCAGCTCGGTCGTGCGGTCGGCGGCGAGCACCTGGGTGTCGTCGGCAGAGGGGCGGGTGGTCGGGGGAGCGGTCTGGGTCATCGTCCTCAGGGCTGGTCTCCGGTTGCGGGGCGGTCCACGTCCACGTTGACGAGAAGGGACGTGCGCACCGTCCCTCCCAAGGACGACGAGCGACGCGCCGGGATCGTTGACGTCTGTGGCGATCTGTGACTCGGGTCACACGCGGGCCTCACGCAGGGCCGGTTGCGGTCGTGGGCGGGAACACGGCCCCCGGAAACCGGTGACGGCGACAGGTTCGCGGGCCTACGGTGGGGATGGTCCGGGGGGAGTGGAGGATCCAGGTGGACGTCTCGGTCTCGAGTGCGGACGGCAGCAGCCTCGTGCGGCTGGCCGGGGAGGTCGACACCTACACCGTGCCCGACGTGCGCGCCGCATTCGACGCGGTCGCCCTCGCACCGGGCTCCACCGTCGTCGTCGACCTTCGCGACGTCACGTTCCTCGACTCCTCGGGTCTCGGCGCCGTCATCGGGCTCTACCACCGGGCCCGCGCGGCCGGAGCCACGCTGCGGCTCCTGTGCGACGGGGTGTCGTTGCGTCTCGTGCGCCTCACGAGGCTCGACCAGGTCATCGACGTCGACACGTCGCCGACGCCGGACCACGCCGTCCACTGAGGGCCGGGACCTACCCGGACACGCGTCTGGCCGCGGACGGGGTCCGCACTCGGCCCACCTGACGCCAGCGCGCAGCCCGCACGCGGCCCGCAGGCGCCTAGCGAGCGGGCCGGCGACTCGGGAGATCGACGTGCAGCCGCACCGTCGTGCGTTCGGGCGTCGACTCGATGACGAGACGGTCGGTCAGGCACTCGGCGATCCACAGGCCACGCCCGCTGAGGGCCTCGTGACCGGCCTCGCGCACCATCGGCGTCGAGCCGGTGCCGTCGGAGTCCTCGACGGTGAACACGAGCGACTCGTCGACCGCGTCGATGCGCAGGTGACCGTGCCCGCCGCCGTGGACGATGCTGTTCACGGCGACCTCGTGCACCGCCATCTCGGCATCGCCGACGCGGTCCGGGACCCGGTCCTCGGTGATCGACCGTACGACCTCGCGGACCCGGCGCAGGTCGTCCGGGCCGAAGTCGAGGCGGGCGAGCTCGGTGTCGCCGTCCACCGTCGGCGTGGTCACCCCTCCATGGTGGCACTCCGTCGTCCGTATCGGGGACGACGACGCGGCCAACTGCCAAGATGTGCGCATGAGCGCGACGGAGCCAGGTGCCGGCGGCGGCACAACAGCCGTCGCGCCACGCATCGCCGCCCTCGCGCGCATCGTCGCCGACCTCGCGTCCGCGACGACGATGGACGACCTCACCGAGATCGTCACCGAGCGCGCGTCGGGGGTCATCGGCGCCTCGCGCGCGATGGTCGCGCTGCGCGACGGTCCCGACCGCCTGCGGACCGTCGGCACGCACGGGATGAGTCGCAGGCTGGCCCGCCAGTGGGCCGTCTTCGACCTGGCCCAGCCCACCCCGATGACCGACGCCGTGCGGCTCGACCGCACCGTCGTCGTCGAGAGCCGGGCCGACATGCTCGCCCGCTACCCAGACGTCGAGGACGACGGCACCGAACGCTCGAACATCACCCTGCCGCTCGTGTCACGCCCGACGGGGGACGTCGTGGGTGCCGTCGCCTTCCGCTTCGACGGGCGCGTCGGGCCACCCGACGCCGAGGAGGTCGCGGTGCTCGGGGTGCTCGCGGACATGTGCGCCCAGACGATCCTGAGGCTTCGGGCCGAGGAGGAGAGCGCCGCGCGGGCCGCCCAGCTGGAGTTCCTCGCCGACGCCTCGCAGGCCCTCGCCGGCAGCCTCGACTACCGAGAGACCCTGCGCCAGGTCGCCTCGCTGGCCGTGCCGACCCATGCCGACTGGTGCTCGGTGCAGCTCATCGACGACGGCGTCCTGCGCACGCTTGCCGTGGCCCACGTCGACCCTGCCAAGGTGGCCCTCGCCAAGGAGCTCGAGACGCGCTGGCCGCCCGACCTCGAACGACCCGGTGGCGTCTCGGAGGTCGTCCGGTCCGGCACGAGCCTGCTCGTCGAGACCGTGACCGACGAGATGCTCGTGGCGTCGGCGCGCGACGAGGAGCACCTGCGCATCGCTCGCGAGCTGGGCCTGCAGAGTGCGATGTCGGTACCGCTGATCGCTAGGGATCGGGTGCTCGGCGTGCTGACGTTCGTGGCCGCAGAGTCCGGTCGCCGGTACACGCCCGAGGACATCGTCTTCGCCGAGGACCTGGCCCGGCGCGCGGGCGTGGCCATCGACAACGCCGACCTTTACTCGCAGACCCGCCGCACCGCCGCCGTGTTGCAGGCGACGCTGCTGCCGCAGGAGCTGCCCGACGTTGAAGGCTGGGGGTTCGGCGCGGTGTACCGCCAGGCCGGCCGCACCGACATCGGCGGCGACTACTACGACGTCGCAGCCCTGGAGGACCAGCGACTCGTCGCCGTCGTGGGCGACGTCATGGGACGCGGCGTCGACGCAGCGCTGGGCGGCTCGCGGATGCGCTCTGCGGTCCGCGTGCTCGCCACCCAGCACCCCGAGCCGGACGCCCTCGCCCGCGCCGTCGACCGGCTCATGGCGGTCGAGGCGCCGACGCCGATGGCTTCGGCCGTGTACGTGCTCTTCGACCCGGCCGCCGACACGTTGTCGATGACCGTCGCCGGTCACCCGCCGCCCCTGCTGATCCGTGGCGGGGAGGGCCGCTACATCGAGGACGGCTCGCCGCTGCACGGCCTCGGCACGGTTCCCCGCCCTGTCGTCACCCTGCCCTTCGGCGTCGGTGACGTGCTGCTCCTCTACACCGACGGCCTCGTCGAGCGTCGCGGGGAAGGCATCGACATCGGCCTGGAGCGGCTGCGGGGCACCGCCGAGCAGCACTTCCGCGACATCGCGGCCGACGCCGACCTCGACGATCTCCTCGACGCCCTCGTCGATGCCGTGACCGACCCGGAACGACACGACGACGTCGCGCTCGTCGGCTTCCGACGCGTCGCCTGACGCCGGCGGGCCTGTGCTGGTTGGGGCCCGACGCGTCGGGGCCCCTATGCTGGTGCGCGGATGAGTCGGCCAGGCGGTCGCGTCAGGGCTTCGGCCCTGCCGAGGAACGTCCGGGCTCCGAAGGGCAGGGTGGTGGCCAACAGCCACCCGGGGTGACCCGCGGGACAGTGCCACAGAGAACAGACCGCCGGAGGCCTCGGCCCCCGGTAAGGGTGAAACGGTGGTGTAAGAGACCACCAGCGCTCCAGGTGACTGGAGCGGCTCGGTAAACCCCACCCGGAGCAAGTCCAGACAGCGCACGATCGACGCCCTCGGGCGTCGGGAGACCGGCCCGGTCGAGTGTGCGGGTAGGACGCTCGAGCCGGCCAGCAATGGTCGGCCTAGATGGATGGCCGCCACCGCGGATGCCGGTAACGGCGCCGCGGGACAGAACCCGGCGTACCGGCCGACTCATCCACTTTCAGCTGTCGGCATGGGCGCCCTGTTGGCGCCGTCAGCCCTCGCCGCCGTCCCTCCCACCGGGCCCCACACCGCCGCCAGACGAACGACCGCGGACAGCAAGAGCGGGACGGCGGTGTTTCAGCGAACTGCGGACGTTTCTACGGCGCCGCGCCATGTTCTCCACACGGATACGCACGAGCCTGCGTCGCACCTACGGTGTGATCGTGCGCCTGCTACGTCTGGCGACCGGGTACCCAGCGCAGGACCCTCGTGCCTGCCTCGAACGGGTTGCTGTCGTGTCGGTGTTCCTGAGTAGCCCGGCAGCACCCCGGCGCCTCAGGCGGTTACGCGCCCGACGGTGATCGCCGCACTGAGCTGCCGGGCGAAGGTGGTGGCCTGATTGGCGCAGTCGGCGGGACGGCACCGGTGGAAACTGACCATGAGCCAACGCTGCCGGTCCTGGGCGATCAGCGTGGTGGCCCCGTTCTGGACCGCCTTGGGCTGGCCGTGGAGCAGTTTCACGAGTGGGTCACCTGGGCCCGGGCGCTGGTAGGCGTCGTAGTACGTCTGGACGAGCGTGTCGGGGTCTGACGGCCACCACGGGGACTTGGCGTCGCCATGTCGACGGTTGCTGTAGCGGGCCAGCGTCACAGTCACGTCAGGACTTCCGGCGGCGCCAGCGGCCATACCCAGCTGTCGGCCGATCGTGTCCGGGAGGTGCCACGAGCACTCTGGGGCGGTTCGGTCGCTGTGCTGCAGCGCCGGCCCAGCGGTGATGGTCGCTGACCCGTCACCTCCGGCCCATGCGGCGACCTGTGAGCGGGGGATCGCTGCGCACGGGTCTGGGGGTAGTACCCCCACGGTGGAGGCTGGCGGCTCGGACGCGGCCGGCGCCGACGGAATGCGCGACGCCACGCCCGCGGAAGTTGTCGCGGATGCCGCCTCCGTCGTGAGGGCTGCCGGTCCGTCGACCGGGAACACTCCAGCGCCCGTGGTGACGTGCACGCCGGCTGCGGCGTCGCTCGGAGTCGGGATGGCGCCACAGCCGCAGAGCGCCCACGTGGTGACGGTCGCCGCGGCCAGCACGGCCATCTTGGTCCAGCGGGGGCAGGTGCGCGTGATGTCAGCGGTAGAGGTCAACGGTCCACTCCTCGGGACCCACCTGCTCGATGAGCTCATCGGTGTCGGCATCAAGGTGATCCTCCTGGATGCGTCGGGCAGCCGTCCCTCCGCGGGTTCGGACCCTGACGTGGCAGGTTCCGGTGGGGGCTGTGAAGTCATCCAGGCTCACCTGCGCCCCGGCGGAGGTGTTCAGCAGGAGACGTCCGGTGGGCAGCTCGAGTGTCGTCTCAAGCACGGTGGCGAGCGGTTCTCGGTCGGCGCCGGCAGATATGGGCCCTAGGCCAACGGCTGGTCCGAGCTCGTCCGCGGTACCGGCCCGGATGAGCAGTCGCAGCGGAACCAGCTCGGCGTGAACGTGGAGCCGCAGCTCGGACGCGCCGGCCCTGGCGGCGCCGCCCGGCGCAGGCAGTACCGCCATGATCGCGTGCTCACGCAACGCGCCGTCGAACAGGGTCAGGTGCCCGCCGCTGGCGCGAAGGACGACCTCGGTCGCGTGGCTCATTGCGGGTCCTTGCGCAGCTCGACCCAGAACGGGTCGCCGTCGGCGATGCGGAAGGTCTGGTAGAAGGCCCGCAGGTAGCTGCCAGCGGTGTCGTTGTCAGGCCCCGGGATTTCGCGCACGGAGAAGTCGAAGATGTTCGAGGCCGCACCCTGGTAGGTGGACGCGAACGGGTACTCGTCGCACTGCAGGTTCTGCTGGGCCGCGACCGCATAGTTGGGGTCGTACTGCTTGCATGCCCGCTGGGACTTGTTCCGGTTCGCGTCGATCGACTTCTGCTCCACCGCGCGGCTGAGCACGTTGCCGGAGCTGCGCAGGCCGGGGATGAGCTTCGACTTGGCCGGCGGAATGGTCGTGTTCGGGAAGTAGAGCGCGTCGTTGATGTGCTCCACGGAGAAGAAGACGTTCGGGTCGTTGAAGTCGATGCGCCTGAACGTGTCCTTGTAGGGGTTGGGAACACACACCCGGTCGTGTTGGTCAGGCCGCGAGCCCAATCGCATCGCACCTCCCCCTGCCCGAACGTGATTCCGGTGCCGCCGACGACCTCGAGGAACGTGCTCACGTTGTACAAGGCGAGCTGTCCGGCCCTGCCCCGAACCCGTCCGTCGCGGGCGTGGTGGACGAGAACGTCGCATTGGATTGAGAAGCGACCCAATCGGCCACCGTCATCGTGAAGCCCTGTGGGGTGTCGCTGACGCAGGAGGTCGCGGCGGCGCCCGGGGTGCAGCTGGTGGTGATGCGCACCGGCAGGGTCAGCACGACCTCGGGCTGCGGACCCGTTGGCTCGCCCCACTTGAACAGGTGGTAGATCTGCACGGATCGCGGGTCCTGCCCAGGCGTCATCGTGTACCCAATGGTCGTTATCGTCACCGGGATCCAAGAGATCTCCTCATAGACGCCCATGTTGATGACGTAGAAGAGGATTCGCGTCTTCACACCGCCGCACGTGTACAGGTGCGAGTGCGGGTTGAGGCGGGCACCGTAGCTGCTGGGGTCATCCATGCACTCGTTGATGGCGGTCTTCTCGTAGTCCTGGACGGTCCACGAAGTGGGGGAGTCGGTGGCCAGGGCCGCTGCTGCACCAGGCGGCGTGGTGCGCGCTACCGCGTCCTTGGGGGCCGGGCCCACATCCTTGCCGGCCGATGAGGGCTGATGCTTCTCACCGGTGGGCAGGTGCGGGTGAGTCACGGTTCCCATGGACCGGCCGTCGCGGGTCGTGAGTGACCCGTTGGGTCCGATGGTCGGTGGGGCGCCGCTGCCGTCGTCCGGGACGATGGTGGCCCGGATCGGCGCGGGGCTCTCGGCGATCGCGGGTGGAGCGGTCAGCCCCAGAGCCAGCGCGGAGACAGCGGTGAGAGCTAGGACGGTACGGCGCATGCGTTCCCCCTGTGGAACACGAAACGAGACCTGCTCTGGTGGAGTCACCATCGATCCAGTCACGGGGCTCGTCAAGCGGTTCGGCAAAACTCGCAGGTCTACGCAAGACGGTCGGTTGTGAGGACGTATGGGTGCTTGGTGTGCTCCTCCTCGAGAGACACTGGCCGTTCCGCCGGCGCGTGCGTCACTTCGCCGCGTTTCTGCACGCAGACCTGCGAGTGATCCTGAGTTCCATGGTCTTTCGCTCAAACACGGTCCCGGCTGATGGGGGCCACCCGGGTGATCTCGGCGGTCTGGACGAACGACGAGGGTTCCGGGTGCAGGGCGCCCCGCTCGGCGAGGGAGTGGTAGCGCTCCTCCGCCGCGTCGAAGCCGCCGGGGCCGTAGTACCCGATCACCCAGACGAACCGATTCTGTGGGCGGTCTACCCATGCACCCAGCAGCTGGAACCCGCACCGCTCACGGATTGGCATGATGCCTTCGCTCCAGCCGCGGATCCAGTCGTCGAGGAGGCCCGGGGCCGTGACGTAGTCCCGCAGCTCAATCTCCACCGCGACTCCCCTGGGTGGTCTGAGCCGGCGGAAGCGTGGCCCCAGGAGCCTTCAGCGCCGAGACAGCGGCCGCGTCTTCGCCAGCGATGCCATCACCGTGGCGGTGCACCACCTTCCACGTGCCGCCCTCCCGCCGGAAGATCGTGGTCACGCGCAGTGCGTACGGTGTGGGGTCGGCTCCGTTGATCGACGCGGTGGTGTGCTCGAGGGCCACTACGTAGGCCAGGTCGCCGGAGGCCTCAGCCGCGAGAATCTCGTTCCGATATGACGTGCAGTTCGAAAACTGCTGGCCCAGGGCCTCGAATACCGGACCGATCCGGTCCCAGCCCACCGCGTTCATCGCGGCACCGAACAGGGTGAGCGGCGTGGTTCGCGACCACATGGCCGCGCGACCCGTCGCGTCCCCGTTGTGGAGGGCGAGCTCGACCTCGTCGAGCTGTGGCCTGATCGCCGTCAGGAACTCCTCGGTCCGATTCACTGGTCGACACTCCCATCGAATAGGCGTGGCACCTATTTGAATAGATCCCAGTATCATTCCGACCGTGACCACCGTCAAGAGGCGCAGCTACCACTCGAAGATCCGGCGCGGCGACGCCCCTGGGCTGGTGTGTGCCGCAGCACGCGAACTCTTTTCGACCCGCGGCTACCTGGCCACCACCATCGATGACATCGCTGCAGCGGCCGGCGTGGCCCGCCCGACGGTCTTCAACGCCGTCGGGTCCAAGCCCGCGGTCCTCAAGGCGGTGATCGACCGTGCCATGGCCGGAGACGATGCACCTGTGACCGTCGCCGACCGATCCTGGTACCTCGAGGCGATCAACGAACCCGACCCTGAGCGCGCCATCACCCTGCACGCAAGGAACATAGCCATGATCGTGGGTCGGGTGGCTGCCCTGCTCCGCGCGTTGGAGACGGCCGCCGCCGTGGACACGGATGCCGCCACTCTGTGGGCCCAGACCAAGCGCCAGCGGCGCGAGGGCACCGCCGCGATCGCCGCAGACATCGCCTCCAAGACTGCACTGCGCCGCGAGGAGAAGGAGCTAGCCGACCTGCTGTTCACGCTCCCCCCCGACGCCTACTACCGCCTGGTCACCGAGGAGGGCTGGTCGGCCCAGCGCTTCGAGACGTGGCTGGCCGACCTGCTGCACCGCACCTTCGTTGCCTAGGAGCAGCGTGACCTCCACATGATGCGTCTATTCGCCGCCTGCCGAGCGCGTCACGTGCGGCACGGCAAGACGTCCTTCTGCGCCCAGGGGAGTGCCTCAGTGCAGCAGGCGTGAGATTGCCTCGCTTCATTCGCTCGAGAATCGTGACGGGAAATCACCTGTACGGGCCGGTCCGTCCAGCTGCCGTGACGTTCCGCATCCCCTGCTCGTTGGGGCAGGGCAATCCGGAGGCGCCTTTGTGGCGAACCACGGACGCGCCCCCACGTGCAGCTCGCCACCACCCCGGCACTCCGGCCGCACGTGGTCCTTCCGAGATGGGACCTCTGTCGATGACGACAACCTCTGGCCAGTCGCACGCCGAGAGCAGCGGACGAGCATCGGACCCACCAGCACGCGGGGTCTCCCGCAGGAGGTTCATCGGATTCGTCGTGGCGGGTGCCACGCTCACCGTCGCAGCCGAGGTCGGAGGAGCCGAGGAGGCCGCCGCGGCGGTCCCGAGCTCCCCGCAGGTGCCAGAGCTCTACGACCTCGGCGACCTGCAGACCCACGCGGCGCTGCCGACCTCCCAGCTCATCCGCATCACCGTCGACGACACGGGCACCGCCCACTTCGCCATTCCCCGCATGGAGGTGGGGCAGGGCATCACGACGGCCGCCGCCATGATCATCGCCGAGGAGCTGGCGATGCACGTCGAGGATGTCCGAGTCACGCTCGCCCCCGCTCGTCCCGAGTTGGTCTTCAACCAGCTCACCGGCGGCTCCAACACGATGCAGTCGATGTTCACGCCTATCCGGGTCGCGGCCGCCATCGCCAAGGGAGCCCTCCTGCGCGCCGCCGCAACGGCTCTCGGTGCAACGGTGTCGTCACTCGTGGCCAAGGGCGGCGTCGTGACGGCCCCCGACGGCAGCCACCGGACGTACGCCGAGCTGTCGGTTCTCGCGGCCACGTCCACGACGACGGCCGTCGACGTCGAGCTCGCCCCGACCACTTCGTTCGAGGTGGTCGGCACCCCACGGAACCGGGTCGACGCGCTCGACGCCGTGACCGGCCGCAAGCAGTTCACGATGGACCTCGACGTGCCCGACGCGCTGCCGACGATGGTCTGCCGACCCCCGACGCTCAACGGCTCGCCACGCAGCGTCGACAACCTCGTGGCCGTGCAGGGGATGCCCGGCGTCACCGACGTCGTCGTCGTCGACACCGGCGTCGCGGTGCGGGCCGAGACCTTCGGCCAGTGCATCGACGCCGTGCGCGCGCTGCGCGTCACGTGGGCCGGCGGGCCGGTCGAGGGCGAGTCCGACGACTCGGTGCTCCGACGCCTCAAGGCCGCCGAGCTGCCGATGGCCGTGCCCAAGGTGCCGCTGCTGACCCAGACCGTCGACATGCGCTTCGAGTTCATGTTCCGCAGCAGCGCTGCGCTCGAGCCGAACTGCGCCATCGCCGACGTCCGCGACGACCGGGCCACCGTCTGGGCCGGCCTCAAGGCGCCGATCGTCGCCCAGCGCAACATCGCCAAGGCCGTCGGCCTCCCGATCGGCAAGGTCACCGTGAACGTCGTCACCGGCGGAGGGTCCTTCGGGCACAAGCTCTTCGGTGACGCCGCCATCGAGGCCGCCAAGATCTCCAAGGCGATGGGCAAGCCCGTCAAGCTCATGTGGCACCGGGCCGACGAGCCCCGACAGGGCCGGACGCACCCGATGGCCACCTCGAGGATTCGGGCGACGCTGCTCGCCGGGGAGGTGCTGACCTTCGAGCAGCGGCACACGAGCATCAAGACCGACTTCTCGCACGGCCTCGGCGAACGGCTGACGGCCCTCGCGTCGGAGCTGCCCGCCGGGCTGGGCAACCTCGGTCTCGCCGAGTCGATCTTCACCCTGACCCAGGAGCTGCCCTACAACTTCGGGGTCGTGACCCAGCTGCTCGACGAGGTCGACATGGGCTTCAACACCGGCAGCATGCGCAACATCTACTCACCCGACGTCGCCTGCGCCAACGAGCTCTTCATCGACCAGCTCGCGAAGAGGCTGGGCAAGGACCCCCTCGCCTTCCGCCTCAGCTTCCTGCGCAACGAGCGCGTCAAGGCCTGCCTGCGCAAGGTCGCCGAGGCCGGCCAGTGGGGTCGGTCCATGCAGGCCGGCACAGCGCAGGGCATCGCGATCCACTCGGAGTACAAGGGCGCCACGGCGGTCCTCGTCGAGATCGACTGCCGGCCCGAGACGGTGAACCGGCAGGTCCGGGACGCGGTCACCGGCCCGCGGGTCACGAAGGCCGTCATCGCCATCGATGCCGGCCTCGTCGTCAACCCACGCGGCCTCGAGGCGCAGATGATGGGCGGGGTGTCCGATGGCATCGCGCTCGCGCTGACGAGCAGCAACCACCTCCAGGACGGTCACTTCCTCGAGGCGAGCTGGGACAACTACTTCTACACGCGCCAGTGGAACGTGCCACCGAGCTTCGAATGCATCGTCATGCCCTCCGACGCGCAGCTGCCCGGTGGCGCAGGGGAGGCCGGCGTCGCGGCCACGGTCGCAGCCACGGCCTGCGCGTACGCCCGGGCGACCGGCACCGTCCCGACACGGTTCCCGATCAACCACGGCACCGTGTCGTTCACCCCCAAGACCTTCGTCCCCCCGGTGCCGGCGTCGCCCACCGACGGCCTGGCCCACACCTACTGAGGAGCACCCGATGGCACAGCACACCTTCAGGGTCAACGGCGAGCCCGTCACCGTCGACGTCGCCGACGACGTCCGGCTCCTCTGGGTCCTGCGCGACGTGCTCGGCATCACCGGACCCAAGTACGGCTGCGGGATCAACGTCTGCAAAGCCTGCACGTCGCACATCAACGGCAAGGCGTTCAACCCCTGCTCGGTCCAGGTCAAGGACATCGGCCCCGACGACGAGATCACGACGATCGAAGGCCTGCCCGACACCGTCGGCGCCGACCTTCACCCGATGCAGGAGGCCTGGCTCGATCGAGACGTGGCCCAGTGCGGCTACTGCCAGCCCGGGCAGATCATGGCGGCGGTCGCACTCGTCCGCAAGGTCCGGGCCGAGGGCCGCCAGATCACCGACGCCGACCTCGACGGGATCCGCAACGTGTGCCGGTGCGGCACGTACACCCGCATCCGGGAGGCGGTCCGGGACGGCGCCAAGCGTATGTAGCCCAGCGACCAGGCCCCGACGACCCACAAGGTCCGACGAGCGGCAGAGTCAGACGACCGCAGCCGTCCTCCACCTGCGTCAGTTCGCCGCGAGGCGACCCACCAGTACACGCGATGGGAGCTTCAGCATCGCCGCTACTGCTGCCGCAGCCGAAGCAACGGCCATCCCAGCCGGCCAAGCGTCATCGCCCGATCTGTGTTGGGTCTCGGACGGAGCAGCGCCGATCAAGTTGAGGCGGTTCCAAACGTGGCGTAAACAACGGCACCCGCTACCACCATGCCGGCAGCAAGCAAGACAATGGCGACCCAGCTCGCGATCCGCTTGGTCCATACCGCGTTTTTGATGCTTGCTCTTGCCTGCTCAACGGTCTCGACCCTCTTGAGGCTGACTCCGGCGGCCTTGCCGATCATCGCTACGACTACCGCCAGCGCCAGAATGATGAACGGGGTAAGAGTCACGGCAGGTGACTGCGCGTCCTTCGGGGTCACCAGTGCGATTGCGGCTCCGTACGCCGTCGCGATGGAGAAGGAAGCGGTCAGGATGGTGCCGCATGCGTCGTCCGACGCCTCGATGGCCTTGCTGATCGCATCTGGGAACGCTTTGACGTAGACCTGCTCGTCGAACTGCAGCGGCCGCAGGGACACCGCGGGCTTGCCTGGATCTTCAGTACTCATGACCCGGTGACCCACGTATGCCCGCAGGAACAGGTGACTATCACGCCGGAATTTGCCGGTACATGCGACTCGATCTCGCGAACCTGATCTTGGAGATCCGCAGCACTTCCAATGCTTCGAAACGGGTTATCGCGGGGACTCTGCGCCCGCAGAGAGTCGAGGACAAGGTCGATCACTTCGTCGTACCGTTCCCCGGACATCCACTCGAGCTCGTCAACGAACCTCGGTTCGAAGCCGCGAAGGGAGGCTTCAGCAACGGACGCGGTCACAACGGAGAGCTGGCCGTCCGTCACGAGCAGGACTCTGTCCGGGTAACTACAGACGCCGTTGTCCCCGGCGGGGCAGTCGGTCTGCGCCATGCGAACACCTCATCCGGTACGAACTTCGGTCCGTCAGATCGACGGTAGCGGGCTATGAGTCCACACATGCGTGTTTTATGCAGCCACACGAGCTGCAGGGGAGACCTCGGGCGCCGCACGACGCCCGAACACGACTGGCACGCATCAGCACATTCGGTCGACCAAGGGCCCGTCCGAGCCAGTGTCGAGGGGTTTGGGGCCCGCGCCACTTCGCCGCGATGCGCCCTTCTTGAGCCGTGGCGATGCCAGGCCTGTCGGGTCGTCGCTGCCGATCCGTTGGTAGACGGCACCTGAGGGTTGTCCACGCCCTCACGCGATCCACGGCAGATTGTGGAGGCCTAGTTGAAAGAGTCCCCCCAGAGCGGACTAGAAACCCACGACTCCTGGTCGGGCGCGTAGACGGAATCCGCGGCATTGACCCAGTCCCAGGAGTCGGTCGTGTGGACCGCGCCCTTGGCGACGAGCACCGTTGAGGGGCTCGTTGTCCTGCCGGAGTAGATCTCAGTGTCGCCGTCGACAATGACGATCTCGTACTCGGCCAGCATCTGACCGAACGGCCAGGTGCGCCGCTCACGGACTCGCCTCATCTTGATAGCCAAGGCATCTGCCATGCTTCAGAGGCTTCCACAAGTCTCGAGCAGAAGTGCTGGACCGCTACCGCCCGCTATCTGGCCTGGCCCGCGAGACAACGAACCCCGCAGCGGGACCTGCACCAGCGTTACTTCGCCGCGAGGCGCGCCTTCTCATCCAGAGCAATGGGAATCGTCGTCCGGCTCGTCCTCAAGGCCTTGCGGCGAGCAGAATCTGCCAGTCCTCAGGGGCCACGACGACCAGGGCTCGAACAGGCCACCGCTCGGCATGGCAGGGAATGACGGCGATCTGGAGGACGCGACCCGAGGAGCCGCCGAGCAACTGCAGCGCACGGCGACGCGGGCCAGGGCGCTGGGCGTGTCGCTGCCCACCTTCGAGGAGCCGGCAGATGTGCTGGTGCAGCCCCGATTGCCATTCCCGAAAGACGCGCGCCCAGACGTGCAACAGGGGCTCACCTGAAGCCGGGATCGTCGCTCATTCCACGGCTCGCGTAGTACCTGCGCCTGGCCACCTCTTCCAACGCGCGCGCACGAGATGCCTCTTCGACCAGTTCCTTGTCCGGGCGCTGTCGCAACATGCGATCCGTCGGGAGGAACAGCCGTTCGAGCACCTCGTCGTAGGCCACGCGCGCGGATATCCACGCGTCGAGCAGCTCGTTCTCATCGTCGTGCGCCTGCTCGTCGTCCATGCACAACCAACGCGCGTTAGACCGGTCAGGTCACGCGGATCCCGGCACGTCGACCGCTGGATGGGAGGCGATAGCTCACAACTCTTACCGAGCAGGGCCCTCAGCTGTTCTTTGTGGCGTCAGGTCTGGCCCTGACCCGGTGCAGGCGCGCGGCGTGGCGCAGCACTCCGCCGCCAGCCGACCTTCCCATGCGCGTCACGTGCGTGGACGTCGACATCATGAGGTGGGAACGCCAACAACTTTGCGCATCATGGCGTCGTAGGTGCGGTCGGGCAGAAGGGCGTGGGCGGTGATCATGGGCTTGGCGCCGAAGCCGACGGCGTAGCGGGTTCGTGGACGTCGGGCGGTGACGGCGCGACGGATGGTGCGCCCGATGAGCTCGGGAGGGGAGGAGCGTCGGGCGTTGGACTCCGATGCGAGGGAGTCGGCGACGGCGTTTCCCTGGGCTGCGTAGGGGCCGGTGCCGGAGACGGCGCGGACCTTGTCGGCCGCGATGCCGCTCCACTCGGTGTGGACGCCGCCGGGCTCGATGACGACGACGTCGATGCCGAACGGGGCGACCTCCATCCGGAGGCAGTCGCTGATCGCCTCGAGGGCGTACTTCGTCGCGTGGTACCAGCCGCCGAGTGGTGTGGTGATCTTGCCGCCCATCGAGGTGACGTTGACGATCGTCCCCGAGTGCTGGGCGCGCATCTGGGGCAGGACCAGCTGGGTGAGCCGGACGGCGCCGAAGACGTTGACCTCCATCTGGGCCCGGGCCTCGTCCATCGGGACGTCCTCGAGCGCGCCGTACGAGCCGTAGCCGGCGTTGTTGACGAGGACGTCGAGACGGCCCTGCTCGGCGAGGATGCGATCGACACCCGCCTGCATGGAGGCGTCGTCGGTGACGTCCATCGCGAGGGCGTGGACGCCGATCTCGGTCAGAGGCTGCATCCGCTCGACGCGGCGCGCGGCCGCGTAGACGGTCATGCCGGCAGCGACGAGCTCACGGGCGGTGGCCTCGCCGATGCCTGACGAGCCTCCGGTGACGAGTGCGACTCGGGTGGTCATGAGGTGCTCCTGTCTTGGGTGATCGGGTCGCCTTCGACGGTAGGGCGCGTCTAGTTGTTGCTGGATTCCGATCGCGCCTCGTCACATGCAGGTCGCGCCACGTTGAGCGTCCTGGTGCATCAACGCACTACTCCTGGTTCCCGGCGCGATGGGCGAGTTCAATGGCGTGATCTGCAGGTGCTGCGCTGGCTCACCGCCCTACGGTGCTGTGATGACGGCAACGCGGTTCTCTCTCGACCCCGGATTCAAGGTGTTCGTCAGCGACCTACGGATCTCGTGGCATCGGGTCCTACGGCGCGCCGGCCTGCCCGACGCGACCGCTGGGCGATCGGCTGCTCTGCTGACTCCTGCCGAGTACTTCGCCCTGTGGTCCGCGCTGGAGGCCGAGGCCGGGCAGCGCGACCTGGCCGTCGACGTGGGCCAGGCCATCTCGCCCGAGGCGTTCAGCCCACCGATCCTCGCGGCCCTCGCCAGTCCGAACCTCGCCGTCGCCGCCGACCGGGTGGCGACCTACAAGCCGCTCGTGGGTCCGCTGGCCCTCGACGTCGACCAGACCGACGAGACGCTCGTCATCCGGTACGTGTGGCCGGGTGCCCTGGCCCCGCCACCCCTGCTGACCATCTCCGAGCTCGTCTTCTGGGTGGCGTTGGCCCGGACCGCCACGCGCCACCACGTTCGGCCCTCACGTGTGACGGTGCCGCATCTCCCACGCGACGTGGGCGGTGTCGAGGCCTATCTCGGTGCTCGGGTCCGACGAGGGCGCGAACACGCGGTGACGTTCTCAGCGGCAGACGCGCGTCGCCCCTTCCTCACGGAGAACGAGATGCTGTGGAGGGTCCTGGCACCCGACTTGCGCACCCGCCTGGCCGATCTCGACGCGAGCGCCACCGTCGCAGCGCGCGTGCGGTCCGTCCTCCACGAGACCTTGCCCGCCGGGGACCCCTCGATCAGTGCCGTGACACACCGGCTGTCCACGAGCCCCCGCACGCTGCAACGGCAGCTGCGAGAGGAGGGGACCACCTACCAGTCCGTCCTCGCCACCACGCGCGAGTACCTCGCCCGCCAGTACCTCGACCGACCTGACCTCCGGCCGCACGACATCGCCTACCTCCTCGGCTACGACGACACGAACTCCTTTTACCGGGCCTTCCGCTCGTGGACCGGCACCACACCCGACGCGGTGCGTGCGGCCAAGGCAGGATGACTCGCTCGCGCTCTCAACTCCCGACATTCACTGGGCATTCGCGACCCGACGCGGAAACTCCACCAGGGCCTGTCCGGCGATGCGCGCCATCATCCAGCAGTCAACCGCGGCGCCAGCGCCCCCGCCCAGGAGCGGCGCACCGCGGCCGAGGGTCCAGAAGAGCCGCTTGTTCACGCGCCGCAGCAGGCGGAAGAAGATGGCCTTGTTGACGAGCATCAATGCGCCCGGCGGCATTCGGCGCAGCCCGATCCGCGACAGCGTGCCGGCTCCGAAGCCTTCCTTGGCAAGCACCTCGTCCGAGCGCGAGGCGACGAGGGTCAGCAGCACCGCGGTGCGCACCTCCGGCTGGCGCAGGTCGTAGCCTCGGACTACCGCGATGGCCCCGACCATGCGCGTGGCGATGACGTAGAACTCCGCAAGATTCATCGGGAGCGCGACGGGCAGCGTCACGTAGCCGCCGACGCCCGTGAAGAAACCACCCACGGCGCCGAGAGCTAGGTGATCGCGCACCAGCGCCTCGATGGCCTCCTCGGAATCTTCGGAATCACGCACCGCGGCCTCGGCGACCTGGACCGCCGACCGGATCGGTTCGAGACCTTCGAGCGCGATGTCAAGCACGACTCGGCCAATCGGCCCGGGATGCTCGCGACCAGCGGCCCCCAGCGCCGACGGCGTGCGCCGCTCCGTGTCACCGGGACTGGGCCTCAGCGACTCCAGCCAACCCATGCACTCGAGTCTGACAGAACCGGGGATACCGCCGGCGGAGTGTCAATGTTGGTTCCAGCCGCTGTTGTAGACGTCGAGGCCGAACCGGTTGAGGCCGGCGGTCTGCGCGTAGCCGAGGTAGGGCAGCCGGAAGACGTCCTCGATGGAGGCCAGCAGCGAGTAGTGGTTGTAGCTGGTGGTGCTCCAGGTGTTCGGCTTGACGTAGGGGGAGAGCACGAGGGCGCCGATGCGTCCGCCGCCGGGACCGCTGATGCCGGGCAGTGCGGCGTTGGGTCCGGGACCTTCGTTGCAGCAGGCCGTGGCATCGGTCTGGGGGCCGTCGGACTCGTCGGACGTGATGACGAGCATCCCGTCGGCCTTGTAGGCGGGGGAGTTGAGGATCTTGGGCACCCAGACCTTCATCCACTCGTCGACGCTGGTCAGCCCGCCCGGCTGGCCGTCGACACACGGTGAGTCGTGGCCGTCGTGGCACAGGTTCGGCGTGATGTAGCTGAGGTTCGGCGTCGTGGTCGTCGAGGCCAGGTCTGTGGTGAGCGCATCAAGACCCACGACGTGCTGGGCGCAGGTGGGTGAGCCGGTGACGGAGGAGAAGTACATGAAGGGGTTGTGCCGCACGGCGTACTGGTTGCCCACGGTGGCCTTCTGCGTCGGGTCGACGGTGTCGATGGCCGGGTGCTGGCAGGGCGTGGCCATGTCTTCCATGTAGCCCTTCCACGTCAGCTTCTGCGCGGCCAGCTGGTCGGTCAGGTTGGGCACCGAGCTCGGGAAGACACAGCCGTTGCCGACAGCCTGGCCGGGAGCGGTCGTGCCGGTGCCGGCGAACTGGGAGTAGACCTGGCAGTCGCCCTGCATCTGGGCATTGGGCCCCTGACCGGAGATCTGGGCGACGTAGTTGGGCTGGGAGTTGTGTGCGGTGCCGTAGTAGGTGTTGAGCAGGACGCCCTGGGACCGGAGGGTCTGCGAGAGGTACGGCGCGGCGGAGCCGGCTCCCCAGGTCTTGTCGTAGCCCTTGTTCTCGATGTTGATGACGAAGACGTGCTTGATCGGGGGGACGTATGCCGCCGTGCTGGTGGCGGCACCGCTCGGGATGGACACGGTGATGCCCACGACGAGCAGGGCCATCGTCGCGAGGGCGCCGAGCACCGACCGGGGGGCTTGGCGCAGGCGGTGGGAGAGGCGGGTCACGGGAGGCTCCATCCGTCGGCGATCGCTTTGGTTTTGAGGGCCGGCCACTCGGACTGCTCGGGGCCGGTCACGACCTCCGGCGTGCAGGCGGTCGCGGTGAACGGCGGCACCGTGAATCTGGGCGCGCTGAGCTTTGGCGCAGACGAGAAGTCGAGGACCTCGGCGATGTTGCGCGCGCCCGAGTCACGAGGCGTGAGCGGCGCGAGGCCCCAGCGCCACTCGATCGCCTTCAGGATCGAGGTGTGGTCGTAGGTGTTGTGCGCGACGAAGCCGCGCCGGGCCCGGGGAGAGACGACGAGCGCCGGGACGCGGAAGCCGCGTAGCGCGGTGCTGCCGCCGCTGTCGGGGGCCGTGCCCGGGGCGACGTGGTCGTAGAAGCCGCCCCATTCGTCGAAGTTGACGATCAACAGGGTCCGCGACCAGTTCGGGCTCGTGGTCACGGCCTGGTAGACCTGGTTGAGGAACTGCTCCCCGGCCCGGATGTCCGCGTGCGGGTGGTCATCGCTCGACGAGCCCGAGCTCTCGTCCTCGAACCTCGGGTCGATGAAGGACACGTCCGGCAGCGTCCCGGTCGCGGCGTCCGATAGGAACGTCGCGAACGGCTTGGAGATCGGCAGGTACTTCGTGCCCCACAGCGCGACGAACGGGATATCGGAGTAGTAGTAGCGGCCGGTCCGTCCGGCGGCGGCGAGCCGGTCCCAGATCGTCGGCAGCGTCGAGGTGGTCGTCGAGTTGTGGATCCGGTCGGTCTGCGCCGCGTGCATGTAGAACCGGTTCGGGTAGGTCTCGGCCATGACCGCCGAGAAGTAGCTGTCGCAGACGGTCCACGCGGGCGCGGCCTGACCGAGGAAGGCGAGGTCGGGCTGCTGGTAGTACCCGATCGGCAGCAGGTCGTCCTCGCCGGCCCGCAGCCAGCCGTCGGCGCGGCCGCCGTTGAGCTGGATGAGGCCACCCTCCTGCGAGTGGTCCGGGTCGTCGTGGCCGCAGCTGGCGAACTGCGTGAGGTGGTGGGTCGAGCGGCTGACGCCGTAGCGGTCGACATAGCTCAGCCCGGCCTGCTTGCCGTTCGCTCCGGGCAGCCAGCCCATGAAGTGGTCGAAGGAGCGGTTCTCCATCATCACGACCACGACGTGGTCGATGCCCGACGCACCGGGGGCCGGTAGGCCGGTGGCAGCCTCGGCCTGCTGGGAGCCCAGCACCGACGAGCCGCCGTAGAGCGCGAGGGATCCGCCTGCTGCCGCCGCGGTGCCGAGGAGCTGTCGTCGCGTCATTTTCACTCGCTCGACGCTAATGGCCCGAATCGGACACACCAAGGCCGGGACGGCGATCTTGCGTGGCGTTCACCGAAAGTTCGCTCAACGAGTCCAGGGTGGTGAGTTGTGCCACACGACCCGGGAGAGTATGCGCGAAATCTGCTCTGCCCCAGAGGAGTTGAAGGTAACCAGGCGACGCTCCCCATCCGGCAGGCCACGACCATCCAGGTGGGGCGACCGACAAGGCTTGAGTGCCTGCGTCACGTTGCCGGGAACACACGTGGGGACGGCTGGGGATGCGGTTGCCGGTCAGCTCATTCCGCTGAGAGACTCGGCTGTCCGGCCTACGCTGGCTGGTTGGGGGAGTTCCCGAAGCGCCGCGCACGCCGGTGCCCGATCTGGAGCCGTCGAGCGCGACCTGTCCATGGAGGTGGACATGCGCACGCACAGCTCGACCACGCACCCCGCTCGCACACTCACCGTCAGTGGCGCTGCCCTGGCACTGCTGCTGGGCGCCCCAGCGGCGGCGACCGCAGAGCCGAACGCCACCGTCATCCATGTCGCCGACTCCGACGACCTCGTGACCACCGACATCTGTGGGTTCCCCATCGGGGCTCATCTGTCCCGGCAGGCCACGATCTCGTTCCGTCAGACCGCCAACGGGACGCTGTTCCAAGTGAGCGCCCGCGAGGTGGACACGTTCACGGCCAACGGCGTCAGCCTGACGTCGTATCCGTACAGCTACCACTTCACCGGCGAGCGTGACCTGCAGGGCAACATCGTGAAGCAGACCACGGCGGGCATTCTGGAGAAGGTCCCGCTGCCCGACGGCTTGACCTTCTTCTCTGCCGGGCGAGTCGACAACCTCGCGTCCGACCTCTCGTTCGTCGTCGTGCCCGAGGTGGGGACGAGCCGCGGGCTGGACGCCTTCTGCGCTGCCCTCGCGGGCTGAGTCCCTCTCGAGGCGTAGCTTCCTCATGCCGACCTGCCCCCGTTCGGCATGCGTTCGGTATGTCCGCTGGCTGTCGTGAAGGAGGCGATGCTCGTCCGGTCACATCCCCGCCCGGGGCCGCGTGTCCGGTGGCAGATTGGAGATCAGGACAGGACGCGGCCGGCGCGACGCGTCGGTATGCGGGGATCGAGGCGCAGGACGGCCGCTTCGACGTGGCGGCGGACTCACGCCTCTGAGGGGACGGGCAGGCTGCTTGTCGCGTTCGGGCTCAGCTCTTCGGCGCTGGTGCTGGCGGGCCGCACTGCCGCGGCGAATCCGCGCGCCGAGGGCACCAACTCGGTGGGGTTCTGGCTGAGGCTCTGGTTGGGGCTGTGGCAGGGGTTCATCGCACCCATCGCGTTCCTGGGCTGGTCACGGATGTCGGGACCAAACGCCACGACCGTCCCGTCGGCCGCGAGAGGAAGGGCCGCGGGGAGAAGGAAGGCAAGACATGACACGCATCGACGAACCCCGGGTGGGACACCGTGAGGTTGCCCGATTGGCCGGTGGCCTCTACCTGACGTACATCTTCCTGAACGTCATCGCCAGCCTGTTGGGCCGCATCGGTCTGAGCGACGCGAACACGCTGAGGGCGGCGATCGCCGGCGAGGAGACCTTGTTCCGGCTCGGGCTCGTGGCGGCGATCGGATCGGGCCTGTTCTTCGCGCTCACGGCGTGGGCCCTGTACGTGCTTCTCCGCCCGGTCAACGAGGCGATCGCGCTCCTGTTTCTGGTCCTCAACGCGATCGGGGTGGCCGTGCAGTGCGCGAGCTACCTGCCGCTGCTCTCGGTCTTGGCACAGCAAGGGAGCTCGACGGCGGCACCAACGTTCGACGGCACAGCTGCCATCTCGGTCGCCACCTACCAGAACGGGTTCGTCACGGCCCAGCTGTTCTTCTCCGCCTGGCTCTTTCCCCTCGGCTGGCTGGTACTGCGCTCAGGATTCCTCCCACGCCTGCTCGGCTGGCTCCTCCTGCTCGATGGCGTCGGAGTGCTCGTGTGGTTCCTCCAGGTGTTCCTCGCCCCTGACCACTCTGCGATCAGCTACCCGGCGTGGGCACTGGGATTCGTCGCCGAGCTGGGCCTCGCACTGTGGCTCCTGATCAGAGGCGCCAGCCCCAGCAGGGCGACCAACAAAACCCCCGCGGCGCACTCTGCCGTGTAGTCCCACACGACGCGCCGACCCTGTTGCCGGACAGTGGTATCCGCCCAGTGGGGCCACTCAGCGCCTCACGCGGCAAGCCGTCTTTCGCGCGGCATGACCGCGTGTCTCAGACGTGGTCGAGCGCTGCGCCATGTCGCTGATCAGGAACCACTGCCGGCGGCGACGGCAGCCGATGCGCTCGCCGCGACGACGGCCGCCATCAGGCTGTCGATGGCCGACCGGACGGCGTCGGCCGCCCAGTCGCCCTCGGCGATCCGGCCCGCGCGTTCCTTCAGCTCTCGCTTGGAGAGACCCACCTCCACTGGGTCCACGACGGTGTGGACCGCCCTGAGCGCGGACAGCAACGCGATCAGCGCGCCGGTTCGCGCGTCGGTCGCGGTGCCTCTTTGTAGGGCAGCGACGAGCTCACCATGGACGCCTGTCTCGTGGTCGACGTCCTGGGACGGCCACCGGCGGGCGGGGATGATGCCGAGCACGCGCCCGCTCTCGGCTCGCAGCTCACCTGCGTCCACAAGGCGCCCGTACAGCCGGACACGGGTGCCCTTGGCCAACGCGGTCACGACTGACTGGGTCTTCTTGCCCTCCTTGCGCGTGACCGTCGCCAGTGCCTGGTCCAGGACGTCGTCGCCGATGAGAGAGCCGTCGCGTACGACGATGCGGCCATGACGGTTTCCACCGTCGGAGTCGTCCACCCCGATGCGGTGGGCGAGCGCGAGTTCGACCAGCAGGGCGCCCCCGAGCGCGATGTCCACCATGGACCCGGACGCGACGAGCCTTCCCGTGTCGTCATCGGTGAGCAGGAGCAGCAGATCCTCAGCGATCAACATGCATGCGATGGTCGCTGCCCCTCACTGGAAGGACCAGAGCCGTTGGGCCCTCTTCTGCCAGCGCGCCCAAGGCCTGCGCCCACGGCAAGGAGTACGGGGACGCGTCACTTCGCCACGTGCCGACTTCTGAGCGCCCGCGCGACGGATCTTGGACGCTGCTCCTGGGTCCGCACCGAGATCAGCCGGAGGCTCTCGCCTCAGCCTCGCGCAGCCTCGCGCAGAGGGTTTTGAGAAGGTGCCGGGCGACCTCGGGATCCTGGTCGAGCACCGCCTCGAAGTCTTGGTGGGGAATGGCCATCAACCTCAGGGCCTCGAGTGCGGTGACGGTCGCGGATCGGGGTCGCCCGTCGATCATGCTGATCTCGCCGAAGTAGTCACCCGGGCCGAGGGTGCGCACCTCACGACCGTCCTTGCTGACCGTTGCCGACCCCTCGATGATGAGGTGGAAGGCCAACGCACCGCGGCCCTCCATCGCAACCGCCTTCCCCGGCGGGTGTGAGACCTCGCTGGCTGCGCTGGCCAACCGCTTCAGCTGCCCCTTCGACAGGTCCCGGAAGAGGTCCACGTTGGCGATGACGGCCTCGTGTGCTCGATCTCGTGCCATGACGGTCTCCTTGCGAGCGAGTCCCTAAATTCTGCCCCGGCTGCCGTCCGGGCGTCGGCAGATCCGGTTAGGTCACGGACCCTCGATCGAGGCGGCAAGCGTCCACACTGGCGATGACCGGCGTCAGGACTGCTGCGTTGTGTACGCCCCTCAATGACCAACGTCCCGAAGTGCGAACCGCGCTGGCCAACACTCGCGGCTCATCCCCGACAGTCGACCACTACGACCATGGGGCCACCGCCAAGGTCCTCGTCGACGTCGACGGTGCCGAAACGAACTGGCATCTCCTGGGGATCGGCCAGGTTCGGCTCGGCTGGCCGGGCCAAGCACGTCGGCCACCCACCGGACTGAACGTTGCCGTTGCCGTCGACCCAGCGAGCGACGGCGCCCTGAGCCCCGTAGGTCACGGCATCTTCGACCGACCGGTTCGGCACGAAGAACATGGCCGTCGCCGGATCCCGCGCGATCACGGCCGTGCCTGAATGCCAGGTCACGTCGTCGTCCCGTATGGCCCAGAGCGTCAAGGGGCCACCGACCAGCACGGCGGCCGCCAAGGACGCGGTGATCAGGCGTGAGTTGGGCACGAGTCCCCCTGTGGCTCGTCGTTTGTTGTGTCGGGCCGCTCGAGCAGGACACCTTGGTCGTCGGCCAGGCGCCACGGCACCGAGCCGCCAGTACCCATTCGAACCCTGGCGAGAAACCATCCGCCGAACCTCGAGCTACGCAAGGGCACTTCTATCACCTGCATGCACCCGCGCCCGGGAGAACGCCCAACCCTCCCGGTGCCGCCGAACCACCCATGCACGCGCACATCTGCGTCCCCGACTACACGGCCTCTCGGACCCAACGACCCTTGGATCCTGAAGCCGCGCCAATTCGCTGCCGGGCACGGAGATATTCGTAGGATGCGGATCCTGGGCCACTGGCGCGGCCACCGAACGGAGAGAGGGGCATCAACCCATACCGGGCGAGTTGGTCGGGCGCGTACATCGTGGCCTTCACCGACGACGAGCCATCGCATCTGTGCTTCACCGGCTTCTCCGGCAACTGGCGCCTTCGGCAGGCGGTGCGTTGCATCGCCGCGGAAGCCCTAGAGGGGAGGTCGCGGTCGAACGCCCACGTGCCCGTGGCCCGTTGGGAATGCCCAGCGCGAGTCAGATGGATCGGGCGCCCAGGCGTTGCCGCAGGCCTGTGGCCATGGCAGCGATGGTCAGGACGTCGACGAGCTCCCCGGCTGTCTCGGCCAGCCATCTACGGCGGACGGGGGCCATTCTCAGTCGGAGGAACACTCGGGTGCCGGCGCCGGCCGGTTCCAGAGTGATGGACCAGGTGACCGTGGTGGCGCCGCGCTGCGAGGTGTAGACGATTGCGGTTGGTGGTTCGATGTGGGCGAGCCGGAAGGTTTCGTTCTTGCCGCCGTAGTCGGGGATGGTGTCACCGACCTGCAGGTGCTGCCATCGGTCGTGAATCTCCCATGCTGCTCGCCTGGTGGCCGGTAGGAACCGTTCGAGGCCGGCGGGCAGGTACCACCCGGCGCGCCTCTTGCCCAGCTGGGCCAGCCAAGGCCACACCTGCAACGGTGGGGCGGGCAGCGTAAAGGCGCGGTCCATGACCACGTCGGCCGGGGTGATCAGCTCGTCGCCGGGACGTGGTGTGGCCTTCTCCGCCTCCGTGGCCGCGATGGACGCGAACATGCGTTGCCTATCGACGATGGTCGGCGAGCAATGACTCTATCCGCACCAGCCGTCCTGCGGCCGTCACCCGCACCCAGGGCCGAGCAGCTCGAATGTTGGCACTGGTGACCAGGCCTCGAGGCAAGGTGGCGCACAGCACCCTCGAGGCAAGGCCTGCAGGCTCAGCCGGCAGCGTCCCGGTGGCGGGCAAGCTCCACCACCCGGCCGATGTTCACCGTCCAGCCGACGCCGAACACCCGCGGACTGATGACCTGCGCGTTGTCCGGGTTCCACATCCGCTCCTTGATCCGAGCAAACGTGGGCATTCGAAGGTCATAGGGGACGAAACCGAGCGAGCCGTGCCAGTGGCGCTGCTGGGCGGGCGTTCGCAGCTCTTTGACGACAGCCGCGACCGCGAGGGCCGCCGTGGTGAGGCGGATCAGCCTGACGAGGTTCAACCGAGTCTTCGTCTCGCGGTGCGATGTCATCTCGACTCCTGGTGCGCGGCGGTCACCCCTATCGTCCACCCGACGGCCATCGATCACGTCCAATCTCGTCGTGAGATCCTTCGTGGTCCGGCGGCCATCGCTCACCCGCAGCTCAACGTCGCCAACCGAGCGACGGGCACTGACGCGCGTCACCCCGTCGCCACGCGACCACGTGAACCTCGCGACCGGAGGCGTGATCGGACACAGCGAACGAACGAACCTCAGCCTCAGGCCCGTTCGCCCACCGTTGGGGCGGCACCCCGCGGTGGGCCGGCTGGTGTGGGAGTGGACCGTCACGAGGCCGGGGGAGCGGCCTCGTTCGGCAGCAGCATCGCGGTGAGCTGCTCGACCTCACCCAGGTTCGCCAGCGATGTCAGGCGTGGTGGAGGGCACGGCTCCGGCGGGTCCACCCGCATCAGCAGCTCGCGACGGATGTCGAACCTGCGCTCTGGCCCTGGCGGGGTGTCCGGGCCTTCGAACCGGACCGTGACCACGCCGTCCTCGGCCCGCACCACCCAGCCCGCACCGTGGTCCGGGTGCGAGACGTCCAGCCCGACCCCGACGGTGTGCGGCGTCAGCGGTGTCGGCAGCCGCTCCTCATCCGCGTCGTCGAGCAGGTCGTCGACGGGGAGCAGGCCCACGGCGCCCTCGAGGGCCGCGTAATCGGGGGTGCGGTTCTCGTCCATCGTCGGAGCCGGGGAGTCCGAGGCCGCGGTGGCGGAGGGTGCCCCCGCGAGGACGTCCAAGGCGTTGAGGACATCGGCAGCAGCGCCACCGGCCTCGTCCTGCGGCAGACGCAGCTGGGCCCAGTGGGTCAGCCCGGACAGGGACACACCGAGCAGGCGTACCGGCTCGACCGGTTTCGCCGCGGTGAGAGCGGCGCCGGCCGCTTCGCGCAGTTGCGCGACCTCGGCCGTCGGGTGGGCCAGCGTCACCGAGCGGGTCAGCGTGGTGAAGTCGGACAGGCGGACCTTGACCGTGACCGTCCGCGCGCCACCGCCGTGGCGCCCGAGCCGGCGCAGCGCCCGCGCCAAGACGTCCTCGAGCGCGCCCGGCAGCTCCCAGCGCAGCAGGTCCTGGGCGAAGGTCCGTTCCGCGCCGACACTCTTGGCCTCGCGCTCCACGACGACCGGGCGCGGGTCATCCCCGCGCGCGAGCCGGTACAGGTTCCACCCCGCCGCGTCCCCGAGGACGCGCACCAGGTCCTCCCGACCTGCCGCGCGCAGGTCAGCGACCGTGCGGATGCCCAGCGTGCGAAGCGTCGCCTCCGTGGCCGGGCCGACACCCCACAAGGCGCCCACCGGTTTCGGCATGAGGAAGTCGTCCTCGCCCGCACCGGGCACGACGGTGAACCCGTGTGGCTTGTCCGCGTCGGAGGCCAGCTTCGCGATCAGCTTCGAGCGTCCCAGCCCGACGGAGACCACCAGCCCGGACCGGTTGTAGATGAGCCTGCGTGCGAGGTCAGCGGCGGTGACCGGGTCGGCGGCGAACGGGCCCGCGGCCAGGTCGACGAACGCCTCGTCGAGGCTGACCGGCTGCACCAGCGGTGACAGCTGCCGCAGCGTGTCCATGATGAGGAGGCTGTGTGCGGAGTACGCGGGGAACCGTGGCGTGAGCACGGTCGCGGACGGGCACAGGATCCGCGCCTGGGACATCGGCATCGCCGACCGGCACCCGAAGGCACGCGCCTCGTAGTTCGCGGTCGCGACCACCCCTCGCGGGCCGGTCCCGCCGACCAGAACCGGGGTGCGCGCCAGGGACGGCTTGTGCCGGGTCTCCACCGAGGCGAAGAACGAGTCGGCGTCGACGTGCATCACGCTCGCGTCCTCGCGCACCTGCCTCGCCTCCTCCCGGTCTCTCCCTCTGACGGCACCAGCCCCGTGGTCTGCCGCAGCCTTCACTGTGCCGCACGCCCCGAGCGCCGGCATCAGGGCCTACCCCGTCGAGCGCCGCTGCCGCGCCGAGCATTGGGCCTCGCGCGCGGGCTCGCGGCTGTTCAAGCGATCCGTTACGAGATGGGACTGGTACCGGGCCAGAGGATGAGCAGCACGGCCCAGATCAGGCCGCCCACAAGGACGCCCAGGACTGCCCCTTTGCAGAAGGCGGCGGCCAGGGGGCGAATACGGCCCAAGGCAAGCAGCAGCCCGCCTGCAGTGAGCACCCCCGCCGCGACGAGCACAGTGTTGCCCACGAGGACCAGCCCGCCCCACTCGTACGGCAGGTCGTTCCGCGCCGCCGGTAGCGGCGTGCACACGGCGAGCGCTGCCACGGCGGTCGCGGCCATCGCCTCGGCACGATGGGAACGCGCGCCTCCAGGAGCTGGCGTCTGATGTTCGGGGTCATCCCCGGTTCCCGTGCCGTTGCCCACGATCGTCATGGTGTCACGCGGTCCTACCGCAGTACGGCGGCTTTGCATGCCCGTTTCATGAGGGATTTCGGCCACCTTCGGCCGTTCTAGCGGTTTCGTGGCCAGGGTGCGGCACCTGCGTCACAACGCCGCAGGCCGGTTGCCTGACCCCTCCTCGGCTCCGATCAGCACACCGTCACTGAGTCGAGCGGCTCAGTCACCGGACCGCTGGGCGAGACATCGCGCCAGGCGCCCCAGCCACACACCACCGGATCCGCCGACGGAAACAGCCCCGGCGGAATACCGTTGTGGTGCAGGGCCCTTCGAGCGCCCACGTATCTGCGGGGGCTCTTGGGGCCTCTGACTGGTGGTCCAGCTCCGGGGGCGGCACCGCTCCACGGGGAACCTCCTCCCTGATTGGAGTCCTTCATGCCCCGCCACTCTCTCGCATGCATCGTCCCGCCCGACCTGCTGGCCGCCATTGCCCGCGAGGCCGATCCCGAGCAGCGTCAGGCATTGCTCGACACGCTCCAGCTGGACCAGACCTTCCGTCTCGTCCGGGCAGAGACCGCTGCTCGGACCCTCGCCACTGAACGGGCCGTGGTCCCGCGCGTCGGGGCCGGCACCCCGAACCGCGCCATCTACGACCAGAACCACTCGACAGCAGGCACGCTTGGGACGTTGGCCAGGTCGGAAGGTCAAGGGCCGGCCACGGACGGGTCGGTCAACCAGGCGTACGACAACTTCGGCTACACCTACAAGCTGTACTGGGACATCTTCCACCGCGACTCGATCGACGACCAGGGCATGCAGATCGAGGGACTCGTCCACTTCGGCACCAACTACGACAACGCCTTCTGGGACGGCGCCGGGCACATGTTCTTCGGCGACGGCGACGGCAAGATGCTCACCGACACGACCAAGGGCACCGACGTCGTCGGGCACGAGCTCACCCACGGGGTGACCCAGCACGAAGCCAACCTGCTGTACTCCGGACAGTCGGGCGCGCTCAACGAGTCGGTATCCGACGTCTTCGGCTCACTCGTCAAGCAGTACCACCTCGGCCAGGACGCAGCGGCCGCTGACTGGCTCATCGGCGCCGACATCGTCGGCCCGCAGCTGGCCCCCGCGCTCAGGTCGATGAAGGCGCCCGGCACCGCGAACCCGTACGACAACCAGCCCTCGACCATGGGCGGCTACGTGCACACCACGTCCGACAACGGCGGCGTCCACACCAACTCGGGCATCCCCAACCATGCCTTCTACGTCATCGCGACGAGCATCGGCGGCAACGCCTGGGAGGCGGCCGGGCAGATCTGGTACGACACGCTGGTCGACCCGAGACTCAAGCCGCACTCCACCTTCGCGAAGTTCGCCTCGCTGACGCTCCGTTCGGCCCGTGCTCGCTACGGCGCGGCGAGCACCGAGGCCGCGGCGGTCAAGGCCGGGTGGGACGCGGTCAAGGTGAAGGTTCGCTGATCCAGGTCCGGCCGACGCCCCGCCGACCCCGCCGGCGTCATGGACGTCACGTCGCTCGCAGGGTCGGCCCCTGAGTCCGGCGCCCCGACCGGGTGGCAGCTCTCAGGGGAGCGGACCCTTGGGCCCGTGGTCCTTCTGGAACTGCACGGCCTGCTCGACGCGGAGCTCCGCGTCGTCCTCGTGCGAGTTCGCGGCGCCGGCGTCGCTGGACCCCGAGACCGCCGAGGCGACCTTGTCGGTCGCGGTTCGGGCGGCATCGGCCACCTTGTCCGCCACGACCGGCGCCTGCTCGCGCACGAGCTGGGCACCCTGGTGCGCCTTCGCCTGCACGCGGGGATCGTCCTTCAACTGGCCGATCGCGCGCATGAACTGCTCGTAGGGCGCCCGACCGGCCCGCGAGCCGAGGAGGAATCCGACCGCGCCGGCGGTGACGATGAGCAGTCTCTTCATGTGGCCTCCAGGTGTGGGGGTCGGTCGCCCGAGGGGCGGGCGCCGACGATCTCCCTCAGCCATACCCACCACCGCCCGGTTCGACCATCAAGGCCGTGACGGGTCACGCCGCCGTCGCGGCCGGCCGGTCCGTCTGCAGCGAACACGGCAGGAGTGAACATACGGCCGTTGTCACTGGCGGGGCAGGGCAAGGTCGACCAGCAGGCCGGGATGGTCGGTGGTTCCCTGCATGTCGAGAACGGTGCGAGATCGCACCGCGGTACCCGGACTCGCCATGACGTTCTGAACGCCATCGTCGTCAGCGCGCTGGTAGCCGCTGGGCAGGCATGCCAGTGCGCTGGGCGAACCGCGAGCCGGGAGGTTGAGGTCCGCGCCGAGAATGTTCGGTGCGCCGCCGGTGCGGCGGCCGATTGCCGGTGCCACCGACGTGAGCAGGTATCGGCACTGCTCGAGCGCGACGGTCGCGCTCGTGCTGGCCGTGTGCGTGGTGCAGGCAGAGAGTTGGGGCAGTTCGATGCAGGCCCAGACGCGGTCCTCCATATCGCCGGGGTCTTGCATCGGGTAGATGCCGCTGACGTTGCGGACGTTGGAGGTCGACGAGGGGACCACGACGAGCACGGCGTCACCGAAATCCTGGCCGTTCTGGCACAGAACGGGGGAGCGGCTGTTCGGGTCCTGGGCGGACGCGAACGCTGAGCCGATCGCGGCATGGGGACGAGTGACCGACATCGCCTGCTTCAGCAGGCGAAGGTCATCGCGGCACACTTCGTTGACGCTGATCATGTCCGGCCGATGCTGTTGGACCAGCGCGGCCGCCACGCTGACTGCACGCCCGCCGGTGTAGCAGGCAGCGCGCCCGCTGTTGCACAGGTTCATCTGCAGCACGCGGAGGTGTGCCGCCGGCGAACCGGTGGTCGCCCGGCTCGTGCCGGCGGGGTTGCTCACCGCGCGGCCGGGGTCGCATGCGGCGAGGCAGATGAGGGAGAGGGCCAGGAGCCACGCCACGGCGACTCGGCCCGGGCCGCGGCCGAGGTCCACGGGCATACCCACCATCGAACCCGGCGGTCGCGGTGTGTGCAATCGCGTCCATTCGCCGCGTGTCAGGTGTCAGAACGTTGTCTCGACTCGACAGTTCTCGGACTGCAGGCCCTCACCGCGCCGCCGTTGAGTCATCCCATGTTGGCGCGTTCCGTCAGCAGGGCACAACGCACTCGATGTCCAACGTGGACGGTGAGTGCCGCGACGCTGGCGATCACGGGCGGCACCGCCTGCGCAAGAAGTCCTGATCCCCCGCCATCGCCTTGACCCGCGCGGCGATCGAGCAATCGCTGTGAGCTTGACGCTACCGCGGCCATTCGGGCGTCGATCGGCGGGGACGTGAGGCTCGCGCAGGGCCATCAAGAGGGCGCCCCACACCGCCGCCTGACAGACGCCGTGCCCAATTGCCACCTTGCTCGGGCGGCAGGGCCGGTGACGGCCGGAGTCGGTTCAGGCACCGGGTTTGGTCGCTCTCATCAGCGAGCGGTGGTGGTGGGCACCGTCACGGGCTCGAGGGGTACAGCCGTTCCTCTTTGGGGCGCGGGCTTGCCCGGCGCGCTGACGTAGGCGTACACCCGCCCGGGTGAAGGGCGGAGTACCTGTGCCTGTGCGAACTCGACGACGGTGGCGGCGTCCAAGCCTTGGAGGTACAGCACCAGGGCTTCGTCCTCGAGGAACGGGCCGTGCACGCTCGTCCCGGCCGGTTGACCGGCAGCGCTGGCCCGCTCGAGAGTCGCTGGTAGGGCGCGCCACCACGCGGTCAACGTCTGATCGGGCAGGTCAGCCGGGAAGAAGAGCCGTACCTCGATGCGGTCAGCTGATGCCGGTGCGCCTTGGTAGCGGGGCGCGGTCTGCAGGCCCTGCCCTGAGATGATCCAGGTGTCCGAGCCGCAGGCGCTGTCGCGGCTGGCGACGACCGCGCCCTGCAGGTCGCGGGCCACCAGGCGATCGTGCTCGCACTGGCGGTTGATCTCCCATGCCCCACGACGCCGTACGAGCACGCTTTGACGGTCGGCGCCGGGGCGTGGTTCGGCGAGACGTTCAACCAGCAACGGCCGACCGCTGTTGTTCTTGATGGTCATCATGATGTCTGGTTCCTGCATGGCGAAGCCGACGACAGTCAGCAGCACCACGTAGCCCGCGGCGGCCACTACCGCGCACACGAGAGCAACCTGCAGGGCCTTCCAGCCCGCCGCTTGAGCCGTTCCCATCACAACCCCTCTCCTGCCGAGTCAGGCTAGAGGCGAGCGCGCCGAGCATCGTCCAGGTACGCAGCACCGTGCGGCAACCGTTACCTCGCATTCGTGGCCCGATGAACGTCCTCCCGGCAAGAGCGTGAACCGCGAGAGGACTCGCAGGACCAGGAGAAGAAGGCGCTCATACCCTGGATGCCGCCGGGGCGCGGACACCAGCGCCACATCGCCGCTCGACGACCTTGCCGTCAGCGGTAGGAGCGTGCGAGTCAGACCGCTCCTCGAGCCTCTAGTAGTCGGACAGTGCCCGTCGACCCCGCACGACAACCCGGTCGCCCGAACCAGCGGGCGACCGGGTGTCATGGCCTCGAGGCCCGAGGGGCGTGGCCTCTCGACGGGCAGGTGTCAGCTCAGCGGGGTCGCGGCCGTGACGAACTCGTTCGTGAAGGTCTTGGACAGGTCGATCGACTTGCCCTGGACCTTCGGGTTGAACTCGCCCAGGACCGCGAGGCAGGTCTGCGGCCCGTCGGCCGGCATGAGGCCGGTCGGGTTGAAGATGCCCTTCTCGCTGTTGAGCGCGGCGACGTAGGCGTCCTTGCCGACGCCCTTGTAGTAGTCGGCCGGCATCTTGTCGGCGATGGCGGCGCCGTCGTGCGCCTGGATCCACGTCAGCGTCGCGACGTAGGCGTTGACGAGCTTCTGCACCGTGCCCTTGTTGTTGTTGACCCATTCGGTCGGCATGTAGAGGGAGGTGGCCGGGTAGGTGCCGCCGAGCGCGGCCTTGGACCCGGCCGCGGTGCGCATGTCGAGGAGGATGAACGCCGTGCCGTCCGAGAGGGCCTTGCTGACCGTCGGCTCGGTCGTCATGCCGCAGGCGATGGTCTTCTGCTTCATCGCGGCGATGAAGGTCTGGCCGGCGCCGACACCACGGCGGGTCTCCTGCGTCGGGTCGACGCCGTTCTTCTTGCTGAGGTACTGCGTCAGGAAGTCCGTCGACGAGCCGGTGTCGGTGATGCCGAGAGCCTGGCCCTTGAAGTCGGCGGGGCTCTTGATGGTGCCCTTGAGGTCGCTGCGGCACAGCTCGACCTCGCCCGGGATCTGGAGCATCGAGACGACCGCCTCGGACGACTTGCCCTGGGCCTGGAGGGCGATGTTGTGGTCGTAGAACCCGCCGACGCCCTGGACCTGGCCGGCGAGCATGTTCTGGGTCGCGTCGCCGCCGGCGGGCTCGTCGACGAGGTTGACGTTGACGCCGGCCTTGGCGTAGTAGCCCAGCTGCTTGGCCAGCATGAACGGCAGGTAGATCTGCTTGCTCATGCCACCGACCATGATGGTCACGGTGGGGGCGTTGGCGTCGACCGAGCCGGCAGCGCCCGTGGCGCCGGACGCGCTGTTGGCGCAGGCAGCCATCGTCGAGGCGGCGAGCAGGGCGGCGCCGAGGGCGCCGAATCGCTTGGTGTTCAAGGGAACTCTCCTTTGAGTCGTGGTGAAGGTCAGGTCTGGTGCTGGAGGTGCAGGCGTGGGCGGCTACTCGTGCGCGCCTCCTCCGTGCGTCTGCGGAGGACGCCACCGCAGCAGGCGGCGCTCGAGGAGGGTGATGAGCCCCTCTGCGGTCAGGGCGATGGCGGCGACGAGCACCATGCCGGCGAGCACGCCGTTCATGTCGAAGTTGTTCTGCGAGGACCGGATGAGCAGTCCCAGCCCCTCGTTCGCGCCGAGGATCTCCCCGACGAGCGCCCCGATGAGGGCGAAGCCGAAGCTGATGTGCAGGCTCGCGAGGATCCACGTGAACGCGGACGGCAGGACGACGTCACGGGTCACTCGCCACCTCGAGGCACCCAGCAGCCGGGCGTTGGCCACGAGGTTGCGGTCGACCTCGCGGCTGCCTTGGAAGGCGTTGAAGAACACGCCGAAGAAGACGAGGACGACGGCGAGGATGACCTTCGACTGGATCCCGAAACCGAACGCGACGGTGAAGATCGAGCCGAGGATGATGCGCGGGATCGAGTTGGCGGCCTTGAGGAACGGGGCGAAGATCTCCGAGAGGATCCGGATGCGGCCGAGGGCGATGCCGAAGACGACGCCGAGCACCGAGCCGATGATGAAGCCGAGCACGGCCTCCTCGAGGGTCACGACGATCTGGGCGCCGAGCGAGCCCTGCGGCGTGCCGACGGTGACCCAGTCGACGAGGGTGCTCCAGACGCCGGTCGGCTCGCCCCAGAAGAACGGGTCGACGACCCCGGCGTGGACGCACAGCTGCCAGGCGCCGAGGAGGACGACGACGATGCCGAGACGGACGGCCGCGAGACGCGCGCGTCGGCGTCGCACCGCCACGCGCGGGTCGGTGCGGGGCTCGTCGGTGGCGACGGCCACGTCGGCCGCGTCGGGCGTGGTCCTCCGCGCCTGCGGCGGGGTCGGCTGGTCGGTGGCGGGGGCGGGACGGTCCGCGGTCGTGTCGATCACGACGCCACCTCCGCCAGACGCGTCGTGCGCGCGTAGGCCTCCTCGACCTCGGCGCGGAGCGCCTCCCAGATCTCGGTGTAGAGGCGCGTGAAGCGCGGGTCGAGCCGGATCTCCTGGACGACGCGCGGTCGCGGCAGGTCGATCTCGAACTCGGCCTTGACGGTGCCCGGACCGGCGGTGATGACGACGACCTTGTCCGCGAGGGCGATCGCCTCCTCGAGGTCGTGCGTCACGAAGACGACGGCCGGACGCGTCTGGTCCCACAGGTGCAGCAGCTCGGTCGACATGATTGCCCGGGTCTGCACGTCGAGCGCGCTGAACGGCTCGTCCATGAGCAGGATCCGCGGCTGGTTGACGAGCGTCTGGGCCAGGGCGACGCGCTTGCGCATGCCGCCGGAGAGCTGGTGCGGGTAGCGGTCCTCGAAGCCCGAGAGCCCGACGCGGCGCAGCCAGTCCCGGGCCAGCCCGGTGGCCTCCGCCCGGGACCGGCCGCGGTAGAGCGGTCCGGAGGCGACGTTGTCGAGGACCGACCGCCACGGGAAGACGGCGTCCTGCTGGAAGACGAAGCCTGTGCTCGTGTCGATGCCGTCGACGGGTGCGCCGTGGACGAAGGCCTCGCCCCGAGTGGGGCGCTCCAGTCCGGAGACCAGGGTGAGGGTGGTGGACTTGCCGCAGCCGGTGGGTCCGACGACGGCGCAGAACTGGCCGTCCTCGACGGTCAGGCTCAGGTCCTTGATCGCGGTGTAGGTGCCGCCCCCGCTCGTGGGGAAGGTCTTGGTGACGTTGCGTAGCTCGATGGCGGCCATGGGCCGAAACCCTTTCTCCTCGTTGAGTTGCGTCACCGTAGGAGTGGGCGGCCCCGGGCCTGAAGCCTTGTGCGCCTTGGTCGTGATAGTCGCGTTGTCTGTGGTTTTGTGCGTTCTGCTCAGCCATGCTTGATCGCGTCCCGATGACGTGAGGAGAGCCATGCCGAGGTGGGCCCGGACGCTGGCGTCGCGCATCCTCATCGCCGTGCTCGGCATCGTGGTCGTGACGATGGCGGTGGGTTTCGGCTTCTTCACGCGGCTCACCGGCCAGGCCGCGGACGCGCACGCCATCGACCAGGCGACCAGCGTGGCCGTCACGGTCGGGCGCATCCCGGCGGTGGCCACGGCCGTCGAGCAGGGCGATCCGGCACGTGTGCTGCCGCAGCTCGCCGAGCACATCCGCTCGGCCACCCAGGCCTCCTACGTCGTCATCATCGACCGCGACGGCCTGCGGTACTCCCACCCGAACCCGGCCCTCATCGGGCAGCGCGTCGAGGAGCCCGTCGTGGCCCTCGACGGGAAGGTGCACACCGGCGTCGACGAGGGCAGCCTCGGACGGTCGGCCAACTCGCGCGCGCCGATCCTCGACGCGTCCGGGCGCCCGATCGGGGAGGTGTCCGTCGGCATCCTCGAGTCGGAGGTGGGGGTCAAGGTGTCGGCGGAGGTGGCCGACATCGCCCTCTACAGCCTCGTCGCGCTGGGCCTCGGGGTCATCGCGTCGCTGCTGCTCGCGCGCGCCATCAAGCGGGTCACCTTCGGCGTCGAACCGGCCGAGATCGTCGCCCTCGTGCAGGAGCGCGAGGCGATGCTGCACGGCATCCGCGAGGGGGTGCTCGGCATCGACGCCGACGGCGCGATCAACGTGCTCAACGACGAGGCGCGCCGGCTCCTCGGCCTCGAGGCCGCCCGACTGGGCCAGCCCCTCGAGGAGGTCGTGCCGCCGGGGCGTCTGCGCAACGTCGTGACGGGCGACGTCGAGGGGACCGACCTCGTCGCCGTCACCGACGAGCACCTGCTCGTGCTCAACCGGATGCCCGTCGTCGTCGGGGGGCGGCGTGCCGGTTGGGTCGTGACGATCCGGGACCGGACCGAGCTCGAGGGCCTGCTGCGCCAGCTCGACTCCGTCGAAGGGCTCACGACGGCACTGCGCGCCCAGGAGCACGAGTTCTCCAACCGGCTGCACGTGCTGTCGGTCCTGCTCGAGATGGGCGAGGTGGAGGAGGCGACCCGCTACAGCCAGCAGCTCTGGCAGGAGACCTCCCTGGCCAGCGAGGAGATCCGCTCGCGCGTCGCGGCCCCGGTCGTCGCCGCCCTCCTGCTCGCCAAGACGACCGTGGCCGCCGAGCGCGACGTCACTGTGCGGCTGGACCCCGCGAGCCGCGTCGAGGCCCACGACGTCGACGGGCTGCCCGTGACGACGGTGCTCGGCAACCTCGTCGACAACGCCGTCGACGCCGTCGCCGACGACCCCGCCTCGCTAGGGCGGCACCCGCGCGGTGAGGTCACGGTGCGCATCCTGTGCCGTGACGGCGTCCTGCACCTGGGCGTCACCGACTCGGGACCCGGCATCCCGGCCGACCGGCTCGAGGACGTCTTCGTCGACGGGTACTCGACGAAGGACCCGCGCGGGGCCATGCGCCGAGGCGTCGGCCTCGCCCTCGTGCACCGGCTCGTGACGCGAGCGGGCGGGACGATCGCGGCATCCTCGCCGGGCGGCGCGCGCTTCGAGGTCAGCCTGCCGGTCCGGGTGCGGGAGGGAGCGACGTGATCAGCGTCCTCGTCGTCGACGACGACTACCACGTGGCGCACGCGCACGCCCTGGCCGTGGGAAAGGTCGAGGGTTTCCGCGTCGTGGGGGAGGCCCACACCGGCGCCGAGGCCGAGCGGCTCGTCGGCGAGGTCGAGCCGGACCTCGTCCTGCTCGACATGTACCTGCCTGACTTCACCGGCCTCGACCTCGTGCGCCGCCTGGCCGCGAGCGGCCGGCCCGTACCGGACTTCGTCCTCGTCACGGCGGCCCGCGACCTCGAGTCGGTCCGCACCGCGATGCAGCTCGGCGCGTTCTACTACCTCGTCAAGCCGTTCAGCTTCGCCGCGCTGCGCGAGCAGCTCGAGGCCTACCGCGCCTGGAGCGAGCGGCTGCACCGGTCTCCTGCCGGCCCGGACGACCTCGACCAGGACCTCGTCGACGCCCTCTACACGCTCCGTGGCACGCCACCGCGTCGGGCCGCCACGGTCCGCGGGCTGCAGCCGACGATGGCCCGCGTCCTCGAGATCGTCACCAGCGCCCCCGCGCCCGTCGGGGCCGCCGAGGTGGCCCAGATCCTCGGGGCGAGCCGCCCGACGGCGCAGCGATATCTCGCCACCCTGGTCAAGAAGCAGCTCGTCGACCTCGACCTGTCCTACGGCGCGACGGGACGCCCCGAGCACCGTTACCTGCCGCGTCGCCGCTGAGGATCGGCAGAGCGGGAGGCCGCGTTCAGGCGCCGCCGGCCGTGACGATCGCGTCGGTGGCGAACCCGGCGACCATGCCCAGCAGCAGGCCGTAGGCGAGCAGGTCGGGACGCTTGGCGCGTGCGGCCACCCCGAGCAGCTGCGTGACGACGTAGAGGATGGAGCCGGCGGCGAGGGTCAGGAACACGACGCTGAGCGGCTCGCTGGTGTACCCGTGACCGACCGCCGCGCCGACGAACGTCGGCCCGCCGCCGATCAGGCCGAGGCCCAGCAGGAAGGCCCACGACGGGCGCCGAGGAGCGCCGTCAGGCCCCAGATCTCCTGCCAGTGGCGCCGTGATGCCGAAGCCCTCGGTGGCGTTGTGCAGGGCGAAGCCGATGACGAGCAAGGTGGCGAGGGCGATCTCGCCCCGAGCCGCCGACTGGCCGATGGCCAGGCCTTCGGCGAAGTTGTGCAGCCCGATGCCGACCGCGATGAGCAGCGCCAGCCGCCGAGCCACGGACCACGATGCGATCCCGGTCGGCCGCCTCTCGGCGTCCTCGACCCGCAGGCCCGCGACGGCATCGGCCGACGGTGTCAGGCGAGCCCGGGCCGTGAGCCGGCCGATCCACCCCTCGTAGGCCACCAGGGAGAGCAGGCCCACGGCCAGTCCACCGACGAAGAGCACCCCGTAGCCGAGCACGGTGGACATGCTGCCGCCACCGTCGTGCAACGCCCCGAGTGCGGCGTCGATCGGCTCCCAGGCGTGGGACAGCACGTCCCACACGAGGAAGAGCAGCACGCCGACGGCGGTCGCGTTGAGCACCGCCCGCAGGGTGGGCGCGGGGCGACGCAGCCGACCGATGGGCAGGCCCAGCAGGATGGTGGCGCCCGCGATGAAACCCAGCACCATGGTGCGGCCAAGTCCCACGACAGCTCCTTCGACGATCAGTTGACCAGCTCGAAGTTTTGGTCAGCCTCACCTAACTGGTCAAATCTGCCGTTCGCCGCTCTCGTTCAGGGTGGCGAGAGCCTCGTGCAGGACTCGCAGCCGTCGATGCGTGTCCGGCCCGCCGCGGCCGAGGAGGCGGGTGACCTCCTGCAGCCTCGGCAGGAACCGCTCGCCCGCGGCCTGGTGGGCCGCCGCACCTGCTGCCGTCAGGTGCACGCGGTAGGAGCGGCGGTCTTCAGGATGGGCAGCCCTCCGTACGTGGCCGCGGCGTTCGAACCGCTTGATGTAGCTAGACACGGTGGTCGGTGGTGCCGCCATCCAGCGAGCCAGCTCGGTCGGCGTCAGGCCGGGCGCCGACGCCAAAACCGAGTAGATCGCGAACTCGTCCGCGTCGAGTCCCGCCGGCTTGACCGCGGCGTCGATCAGGGCGGTCGCGGCCCGAGACACCAGCCAGACGTCGAACAGGACGTTGCCCAGGCCGGCCGCCAACACGGGCGTCCCGGCCTCGTGCCCGGCGTCCTCGGTCGGTTCCGACCTCTCGCGACGGGTCATCGGCGACCTCCGCCCGTCGGGCCTGCGTTCGCGTCTGCACGCGGCGGGCGGCGCGCGCGGATGACGCCGGCGGCGCCCCGCATGCCCAGCGCTGCGAGCAGCAGTACCCCTGCCGTCCAGAAGGTGATGTTCTTGGCGGCAGAGGCCAGCCCGAGGAGCGAGTTCGTCGCCGCCGCAACCGGATAGGCCGTCATGGCCAGCCATGCGCAGATGTTCTCGAGGTAGTCGAACGCGGCGCCGAGGAGTGGGAGGGCGGCAACGACGAGAAGGCCAGGGCGCGCGGGGGCGAGCCGCGAGACGACGAGGGCGAGGCATGTCGCCATGAAGAACCCGAACACGGCCGGGTAGAGCAGGTCTGCCACCTGGAGGTGTCGGTACGCCTCCCGACCGACGGGTCCGCAGGCATCGAGGAAGCGCATGATGTCCGCCGCGCTCGAGGTGAACCGCACGTCGGGCGGTGCCTGGCCGCACGTCGTCTCGACGCGGGGGATGGCGAATGGCGCCGACGACGCGAAGAACACGGCTGCGAAGGCGACGAAGACGGCGCCGCTGCCGAGCAGCAGGCGCCACCTCGCCAGCCGGGCCATTGCCCAGGTGAGGGACCGGAGCAGGCGTGGCCCCTCGGCAGGCCCTGGGGCCGGCAGCGGTGTGACGACGGTTGACTGAGTGGTTGGCATGGGGCCACTCCCTTCACGCGTCTCGGAAGACTGTCGGTAGTGCGATGTCGCAGTACTTCAATACTGCGACATCGCAGTACCTCAGGTCAAGACCAGCACCTGTCGGACGCCTCACTCCCGTCTCGAGGGTCGGCGGCGGAGTCGCGCCGCCAGCGTCGGCGTGGCAGCGGCGGCCGCGGCCAGCGCCAGGGCCAACCCGGCCAGGGCGGCCACCCGCGACGGGCCGCCGCGGCCGACCAGGCTCAGGTGCGCGGTGGGGTAGTCGACCATCTTGGCCGCCGATACGGCGGTGGCCCGGCCTTCCGCGGCGGCGAGGTACTCCAGCGCGCCGTCGAAGCCGACCCGTCCGGGCCGGTGCAGCGCGTCGACGGGGACGTCGTTGCGGGCCGCCCACCTCTCGAGGCCCGAGCCGAGCTGGCCGGTGCCGCGAGCCCCGGGTGCGGCCAGGCGGTCGGGCCGCGGACCCTGCTCGACGGTGTCGGTCACCAGCACCATGCCGTGCCGGGTCGTGACGACTCCGGTCTCGCTGATCGCGACGGGACGGGCGGCGTACGAGACGTCGAAGACCTCGAACGCGCTGGCGATGTCGATCTCGCCCATGCCGTCCGCCAGTGCGACGCCGAGCACGGGACGCCCCCACGGCAGCAGCACGTTCAGCCCTATGGGCCAGTCACCGGCGCCGAAGGACTGGACCGGGATGTCGACCGGACCATCGACGGACCAGTCGGGGTAGCCCATGGCGGCACCCACGCGGGCTGCCTCCTCGGCTCCGGCCAGGTCGGTCATGACGCGCAGAGCGCCGGGGATGCCGGAGGTGATGCCTGCCGTGGTGGTGATCGCACCGTCCTGGACGTAGCGTTTCCCGTCGACCCAGTGGACCTGGGGGCGGCTCCTGCGCAGGGAAGCCATCCGCGACCAGTGACTGGTGGCGGTCCGCCCGTCGAGCAGACCGGTCGCGGCAAGGAGCCGGGAGCCGGCGCAGACCCCGAGAACGAGTGCACCCTGGTGGGCCTGCTCGGCCACCCACGTACGCATCGGGGCCTCCGACTCCCCGTCGGGGTCGGAGACGGCCGGCACGACGACGACGTCCGGACGCGGTGCCCGGCCGCTGCGGGTGTCGTCGAAGGTGAATGCGGGAATGATCGACGGGCCGCCCTCGACCCGCGCGGGGCGCCTCGTCGCGGCGACCGTGTACACGGAGAAGCGTGGCGAGCCGGCGAACACCTCGTAGGGCGCGAGGGCGTCGCTCCCGACGGTGCCGGACGCACCCAGCGCCACGGCTGCCACCAGCGGCCCGCCCGACGACGGCCGAGCGGGCGGCAGCGGACCCGCGTCGGGCTGCCGGGCGGCGCTGCTGGTCTGCGAGAGCGTCGTGGCCACCCCGCCGGCCGCGAGGCCGGCGAGCGTCAGCAGGGCCAGGGTCGCCGAGGTGGCGATCCGTCGCGCGCGGTGCAGTGGTGCGGTCATGGCGCTCTCCGTATCTGGAGGGAAGGGATGGGTCGGGCCGGCGAGGGTGTCTAGCGATGGGTGACTGGTGTGTGGTCACGGGCTGCGCGGAGGACGTCGCTGATCGCGCCGACCGACAGGGCCGCGCCCGCCGGGTCGTCGAGGTAGGCCGCGTGGTCGAGGTCGGCGATGGTGTGCCGGGAGTTGGTCGACAGCGACGCGAGCTCGTCCTGGGCCGAGCCCCAGCCGGGCTTGCCGTCGACGTTGGGCTTGGCCGTGAGGACGACGAGCGGGAGGTCGCCGAGGGTGGTCGTGGCCCGTGCCTGGGCGAACGCGGTCGGCAGGGCGAGCTGCTCGGCCCGCATGCTGCGCATCCCCCGGGGGCTGTCGGAGAAGGATGACGCCTGGGCGCCGGCGCCTCCCGGGAGGGTCGGCGTCGCGGCGCTCGCGAGGAGGCGGCCGGCGCCGAGGCGGAACAGCGCCGGCGCGATGGCGAGGGCCCGCCGCATCACCTGGTACTCGCCCTCGAAGGACGGGATGAGCTCGGCCTGCCGCGGGCTGGCGCTGTCGAGCAGCACGATGCCGGCGACCTCCGGGCGGTGGAGGTGGGCATAGGTGAGGGCGTAGACCCCGCCGCTTGAGTGGCCGGCGAGGACGTACGGTCCGTGCTCGCCGGCGGCGGCCAGCAGCCGGTGCAGGTCGCCTGCGGTGCTCGTCGCGTCGGCGGGCCTGGGGGAGTCCTCGCTCCAGCCCTGCCCTGCACGGTCGTAGACGCAGACGCGGGCCTGTGACGCGACCGCCGGGGCGACGCGTGCCCACTCGGGCGAGGTCTCACCGAGCCCGTTGAGCAGGACGACGGTGGGTGAGCCCGTGCCCCGGCACGAGATGTGCAGCCGGTAGCCGCCGACGTCGACGAGCCTCCCGGGCATCGGGCCTGCAGCCTCGAAAGGGTCGCTCGCCGCGGCCTGGAACGCCCCACCGAGGCCTGCGATGAGCATCACCCCGACGGCGCCGAGCACGGGTAGGCCGCGACGATCGGGTAGGCCGCGGCGGGCACGGTGGCCGACCCAGAGAGCCAGGCCGACGAGCGCGGGAGCCCACACCAGGCCGAGCCGCGTGAGGGTCGGGTCACCGGGATCGGTCGCCACGAGCACGACACCCGTGGCACCCAGGACGGCGGCCGGGACGTTTGCCCAGCGCTGTGGCCGGCTCGTGAAACGCGTTGAAGCCCAAGCGAGCACGGCCCACCCGGAGGCGAACGCGATGAGCGCGCCGCCGGTCACGACCGCCTCCGGTGCGCTGGGCAGGACGACCAGGGTCGAGATGGCGGCGGCAAGGATCCCGAAGGCCATGGAGCCGAAGACGATGCGACCGAGCGGTCCGGTGGACGGCGCGCGGTCGTGGGAGACAACGGGTGTCGAAGCGGTCGTGGTGCTCATGGCGGTTCTGCCTTTCCCGGCCGTCCTGGAGCGGTCGGCCACGCCATCCACCGTCGCGTCGGCGGACGCTTCTCGCCCCGGTCACATGACCGGGTTCCGTGAACCGGTCGCCGGCGCCTGACCCAGCGCACGACCCGGCCATCTGACCGGGGTGATCGACGTCGGCCCGGCGGGATCCTCGAAGGGCCGTACGAGGACGTGAGCCCGGGTCCCGGGCATCAGGGAGGGCCGGTCGACCCGGGCCCGGAAGGGGAATGGACATGAGCTCGTTCGACCGCATCGGGACCATCGGGACCCTCGGGGATTACGAGTGGACGCGTCGCACCGGCGGGCGCCTGCAGCGCCGCGAGCGGCGCGGGATGGTGATCGACCTGGCCCGGGTGCACGCGGGCAACCTGGTCGGCCGGCTCGGCATGCTGGCCCGCGTCAACCCCGGTAAGCACGCGTATGTGTCACCCGAGCGCCTGCTCCCGCCCGACTCGGCACTCACCCGTAGGGCCCTCGACGCTGCCACGCGGGTGCTGCCGGGGACCCTGCTCAACCACAGCCGTCGGACGTACGTCTTCGGCCGCGCCCTCGCCGAGGTCGACGGCCTGGACGTCGACGCCGAGCTGCTCTGCGCTGCCGCCCTGCTCCACGACGTGGGGCTGACCCTGCCTCGAGGTCGTGAGGACTTCACGCTCGTCTCGGCCCGGGTCGCGCGGGACGTCGCCGAGCAGGTCGGCCTCTCGACCGCCGGCACCGACACCCTGTTGACGGCCATCACGATGCACCACAGCCCGCGCGTCCCTCTCGAGGCGGGTCCGGTCGCACACCTGCTCGCCGCCGGCGCCGGGGTCGACGTCGTCGGGCTGCGCAGCTGGGACCTTCCGCGCACGATCCTCGAGAACGCCGTGGGCGCGCACCCGCGGGAGGGGTTCAAGGCGTCCTTCACCGCCCTGTGGGCCGACGAGGCGGCCCGGGTCCCGCAGGGCCGGGCCATGCTCCTGCGCCGCTACGGCGCCTTCACCGCAGCCATCGCCATCGCCCCCTTCGACGAGTGAACGACCCTCGCGACACCACACCAGGAATCGGAGACAGGCCATGACCTCCCACACCCGCTCTCGGGCCCTTCCCCTGCGCCTCTCCGCTGAACGCCCAGTGCCGTCGCGTCGACGCCGAGCCGCCGAGGTGGTGGCGTTCGTGGGCGTCTGGGTCGCCGCAGGGTACGCGCTCAGGCTCGACGACAACGCGTACCTGCTCCTGGGGATCCCGCTCACCGCGGGTTTCCAGCTGCTGGTCCGCCGTCGGCCGTTGCGCGAGCTGTACGCCGCCGGCACGACGCGGTTCGCGCTGAGCAGGCGGGGCGTCGTCGTTGCGGCGCTGCTGGCGGTCGTCCCCGGCTACTTCGCGGTCCGGGCCCTGATGTCAGGTCAGCTCGCGTCGTCAGGGTGGTACCTCGCGGCCATGGCCGGTGCCGTCGCGGCGGCCTTCTCGCTGCGCGCGACCACGCTGCTGGCCACGCTCCGCGGCGCCGCCCTGCCCATCGCCATCGGGGCCGGCGGCATGGTGGCGGTGTACGGCACCATCCACGTGGTGACCGGGGCGCCACTCCCGACGACGGAGGCGCTCGCAGCCCTGGCCACGTACGTCGCGCTCTACTTCCCGGCCACGTTCCTGATGGAGGAGGTGGCCTTCCGCGGAGCCGTCGACGCGCACGTGCACCACGACGGCGAGCACCGCGGCTGGTGGTCGGCCGTGCTCGTCTCGGCCCTGTGGGGGCTGTGGCACCTCCCGGTCTCGTCCGACCTTCCGCTGCCGTTCCCGCTCCTCGTCGCCGAGCTCGTCGTCGTGCACATCGCTCTCGGGGTGCCGCTCTCGTTCGCGTGGCGTCGCCACCGCAACCTCGCCGCACCGGCCCTGGCGCACGCCGTCAACGATGCGGTCCGCAACGCCGTCATGCTCGGGCTGTAGCCGGGCCAGCCCAATGCGCCGGGAGTCGCTCCGACGGTCCGGCCGCGGCGGTACCGTCGGCGTGTGCTGCATGGGCGTGACCGCGAACGCGCACAGCTTGCGTCACTCGTGGACGAGGCGCGGGCCGGCACGTCGGGGGCACTGGTGGTGCTGGGCGAGCCCGGCGTCGGCAAGACCGCCCTGCTGCGCGATCTCACCACCTTCTTCGACGGTGGCGAGCCCGGCGAGCCCAGCGAGTCCAGCGGTTTCCCACGAGTGCTACGAACGGCTGGGATCGAGTCGGAGTCCCCGCTGCCCTATGCCGCGCTGTACCGCCTGCTGCGCCCCGTCCTCGATCTCGACCGGCTTCCCGGCCCACAGGCGCGGGCTCTGCGTGTGGCCTTCGGCCTCGAGGACGGGCCGGCGGTCGAGCCTTTCCTGGTGGGGGTCGCGACGCTGTCGTTGCTCACGGAGCAGGCGGAACCCGAACGGCCCGTCGTGTGCGTCGTGGACGACGCGCAGTGGCTCGACCCGGCATCCGCGAACGCCCTGCTGTTCACGGCACGTCAGCTGTCGGCCGACCCCGTCGTCATGGTCTTCGCGGCCCGCACGGGCGGGTCCGGCGGCCAGGACTTCTCCGCGCACGGACTGCCCGTCCTCGAGCTCGTGGGCCTCGACCCTGCTGACGCCCGACGGCTTCTCGGCGAGAACGGTGGCGACCCGCTGCCCGACGAGGTGGCCGACCGACTCGTGGGGGAGACCCGCGGCAACCCTCTCGCGCTGCTCGAGCTGCCCGGCGAGCTGAGCCAGGCGCAGCTGCATGGCTCGGTGCCCCTCCCGCCGCAGTTCGCCTTGACGGCGGGCGTCGAGCGGGCCTTCCTCGACAGGTCCCGACGCCTCAGCGAGCAGGTGCAGACGCTGCTCCTCGTCGCGGCGGCGGACGCCACCGGCCTCGTGGGCACCGTGCGGCGCGCTGCCGGCGACCTGGGTGCGCAGGAGGGAGCCTGGGTGGACGCCGAGCGCTCGGGCCTGCTCACCGTGAGCGGCGAGACGGTCGCCGTCCGCCACCCCCTGGTGCGCTCGGCGGTCTACCAGGCGGCCACGAGCTTCGAACGGCGCCAGGCACATCGGGCGCTGGCCCACGCCCTCGACGGACACGACGAGGACCGTGCGACATGGCACCGGGCGGCCGCGGTAGAGGGGCTGGACGCGGGTGTCGCCGACGCCCTCTCGAGAGTGGCAGCCCGGGCCGAGCAGCGAGGTGCCCAGCGGTCCGCGGCCGACGCGTACGAGCGCTCTGCCGCCCTCACGGCCCGCGAGGAGCAGCGGTCGGCTCGGCTCTTCGCAGCCGCGCGCACCGCGTGGTCGGCCGGACTCGCGGTGCGCGCTCGGGCGCTGGCAGCCGCATCCCGTGAGACGGCGTCCGACCCGCTGCTGCGCGCCGACATCGACCGCCTGCGGGCACGCATCGAGATCTACGTCGGTTCGGCACCCGACGCGCACCGCATCTTCACCGTCGCCGCCCGAGCCGTCTGCGACCATGACGAGGGGCGGTCTCTGGAGATGGCCGTGGCCGCAGCCATGACCAGAGCCTACGGAGGCGACAGCGGTGCCACCCTGCCGCCGGAGGTGCTCACCCGACTGCTGACGCCCACGGGCCACGGCTCGGCTCGCAGTGCCTGCCTGCGGCTGCTGCTCGGAGCGCTGACCGCCTCGGGCGAGGGCGACTGGGCGCTGGCCACCAGCACCCTCGCCCGGGCGCTGGAGGCAGGCCGGGAGCTGGACGACCTCGACGTCCTGGGCAACCTGGGGAACGCCGCGCGGCACCTCGGCGACGACGTCGGCGCCCGCTTCTACTACGCCGCGATGGTCGGGGCGGCGCGCGAGCTGGGCGCGGGCATGGTGGTGATCTACGGCCTGCAGCGGCTCGCCTTCGCCTTGCTGCCGCTGGGGGAGTGGACCGGCGTGCGCGCCTGCGCCGACGAGGCCCTCACCCTGGCCCGCAGCGTCGGCCAGCCGGGCCTCACCGCCGCCCCATTGGCGTGGCTGGCCCTGCTGGCAGCGCTGACCGGGCGCGGCGACGTCGACGCACGGCTGGCCGAGCTCGACGCCGTCGTGGCGCGGCACCCGCTGGGCGTCATGACCGACCCCGTGCACGACCTGACCCACTGGGCCAAGGGAACCCGGGCGGCCGCGGCGGGCGACGCTGCTGCCGCGCTGCACCACTTCGACGCGTTCCGTGTTCCCGCCCTGCAGCGCCTCGCGGCGGTCGACCGCATCGACGCGGCGGCTCGGGCCGGAGGGCGCGACCGGGCCGACGGCGGAACCGTCGCGGACCTGCGCGCTTTCGCGTCCGCGTCCGGACTCCCGTCGGCCCTGGCCGACGTCGCGTTCGCGCGCGCCGTGGCCGCGACGGACGCCGAGGCGGCCTCGGAGGGCTTCGAGAGGGCTCTCGATCACTACGGTCGGGCCTCGCGGCCCTACGCGCGGGCTCGGGCCGAGCTCGCGTACGGCGAGCTCCTCCGGCGGACCAACCGACGCGTGGACGCGCGCGCGTACCTGCGCTCCGCGATGGCCACGTTCGCCGACCTCGACGCCGGTCCACTCCTCGCCCGGGCCGAGCAGGAGCTGCGCGCCTCGGGTGAGACCGCTCGCAGGCGCGACCCCTCCACCCTGCTCGACCTGACGCCGATGGAGCGCAAGGTCGCTGAGCTGGTCGGGTCGGGCCTGTCGAACAAGGACGTCGCCGCGCAGTGCTGGGTGTCCCCTCGCACCGTCGCCTTCCACCTGCGCAACGTCTTCACCAAGCTCGGCATCACGTCGCGCACCGAGCTGGCGCGGGTCGACTTCGGCTGAGTCAAGATTCAGGGCGACAGCGGTGCGCCGCTGCGCGCTGCCGACACGACCTCGAGGATCGCATCCGTGGTCCTCGCCGCATGGGCCTCGTCGGCGACCAGCGCCTCATGGGTGGCGCCGGCGACGACGCGGTGCTGGACGTTGGTGGACAGGCCGGCCAGGCGGTCCTGCTTGCCGAACCAGTCGGGGGCGCTTCCGGTCCCGGCGGTCAGGACGGCGAGAGGCTTGCCGGCGAAGGTCGTCAGGGCGGTCGCCTGCTGGGCCGAGCGACCCGCCTGGGCGTACTCGTCGATCGTGCTCTGCAGCGTGTCCGGGCGGCCCATGCTGGCACGCACCTCGTCACGGGCTCGCGGAGGAAGGGAGGCGCCCTCGGTCTCGGCGTACAGGCGGGTGATGCCGACTCGCGACGAGGCCGCAGCGAGCGCCGAGAGCCGGGCCAGCAGGTCGTAGGAGCCGTTCGCGGTCGGAGCGGAAGGGGCGGCGCCCGGCCGCCACGCAGGTGCGGTGGAGTCCACGAGCACCATGCCGGTCACCTCGTCGGGATGGGCAGCGGCGAAGGCCAACGTGTAGAGACCCCCGAAGGAGTGGCCCGCCAGCACGTAGGGCGCCCGGACGCCCGCACGCTGCAGCAGGGCATGGAGCTCGGCGGCGAGGGCCGCTCCGTCCTGCGGCGCGTCGGCCGGGTCGCTCCAGCCTCGGCCGGGTCGGTCGTAGATGCACACACGCGTGGTGCGGGCGACGGCCGGCACGATCCACGCCCAGTTCGACGACATCTCGCCGCCACCGGGCTGGATGACGACGGTGGGGCTGCCGCTGCCGGAGCAGCTCAGGTGCAACCGGTGCCCGCCGACGTCGACCAGCCGGCCGGGCACGGGGTGGGCGCCGGCGGCGAGTGCCGCCCCGACCGTCTGGAAGCCGCCGCCGACCGAGGCCAGCGCCAGGACACCGAGCACGGGAAAGAGCAGCCAACGGCGACTCGGGCCACGCAGGTGTCGCCGCACCTGGACCGCCATCCAGACGACCATCGCGAGCAGCACCGGCGGCCAGACCCAGTCGAGCACCGGGCTCACGGCACGGCCGAACGCCATCAGCAGCACCCCACCCACGCCCATGAACCCGGCCGGCACCAGTGCCCACGGCTGGGCCTGGTCGGTGAACCGGGTCGTCAGGCCTGCCACCATCGCCCATCCGACCGCGAACCCGACAAGGACGGCGCCGGCCATGCGTGGCTCCTGGGCGGGGACGACCGGGGCGAGGACCAGGATGAGTGCCACGACGGCACCCGTCGCGAACGACCCGGCCACCACGAGGCCGACCGAAGGAGTTCTTCCGCGGGCGGGCCGGGGGGACGTGGCGTTCATGCTTCTCGCCTCGCCATCTCGAGCGCAGAACCGGGCCCGGCCGGGGGAGCGACGCTCAGGCTGCTGCCCGGCACGATCGCGAGGAGCAGACCGACGAGTGCCGTCGTCAGGGAGACCGCGGCGGCCGCCGTGAACGCGGCGGAGAAGCCTGCGGCCGACATCGCACCGGCATCTGCGCTCGTGGCAGCAAGCCCGACGCCCGTGAAGGCGGCGATGCCGAGGGCGGCCCCGACCTGCGTCGCCGACCCGGCCAGCCCGGACGCGAGCCCGGTGTGGGCTGCCGGCACGGCCGATGCGAGCACCATCGTCGTGGGGGTGAAGCTGAGCGCCACGCCGGTGGCCACCAGCAGCAGCCCCGGCAGCACCGCGGTCGCGTAGCCCGCTGCCAGTGGGGCGTGCCCCAGCCAGAGGTGCCCCGCTGCCAGGACCACCATCCCCACCACCAGGGTGCGTCGTGCACCGAACCGGCGCAGCATCCGGGGCAGGAGGGTCAGCGACACGGCGAACCCTGCCAGCGACGTGGGGACCATCGCGAGCCCCGCCTGCTGCGGCGCCATCGCCAGCAGCTGTTGCAGGTAGAGGGCCACGAGCACGAACGTGGACGCCCGGGCGCCCCCGCCGAGGACCGCGAGGACCACGCCGACGTCCAGGCGCCGGGACCCGAACAGCTCCAGTGGCAGGAGCGGGTCCGGTGTCCGGCGCTCGATGACCACGAAGAGCCGGAGCAGGACCGCCGACGCTGCCGCCCCGGCGAGCGTGGGCACCGAGACCAGTCCGTGCTCGGGCAGAGCCAGGGCCGCATGCACCATCGCGAGGACGGCGCCGGTGATGGTCGCCGACCCGTACCAGTCGAAGGGGCGGCGAGCGCCACGTGCGCTCTCGGGCAGCGACCGGTGGGCCAGGACGACCGCCGCGAGGGACACGGGGACCGTCACGTAGAAGACGGATGACCAACCGAACCATCCGACGAGCAGTCCGCCCGCCATGACCCCCGTCGCCCCGCCGAGCGTGGAGGCGGCACCCCACAGGCCCATGGCTCGTGCACGCGCGCCGGCCGGGAAGGCCAGCAGGAGCAAGGACATCGCGGCAGGGCTGAGTGCCGCGGCGCCGACACCCTGCAGGACCCGGCCGCCCACCAGCACCGCCGGCCCGGCGGAGGCGGCAGAGACCAGGGTCCCGACGGTGAACAGCGCCGACCCGACGACGAACATGCGGCGCCGGCCGAACAGGTCCGCGACGCGGCCGGAGAGCAGCAGCAGCCCGCCGAAGGCGAGGACGTACGCGTTCACGACCCAGGTGATGCCCGTCGGCGACAGGCCGAGCTGCGACTGGATGGAGGGCAGCGCGACGTTGACGATCGACGTGTCGAGCATGACGACGAACTGCGCGGACACCAGCAGCGCGAGAGCGAGACGCGGGCGCCGGCCGGCAGGATCTCCCGTGCCGAGGGTTCGTGGCGCGACACCCTCTGGTGTCGGGATCCGGGGCTGGACGTTGGGCACGATGGACTCCTGGGTGGGTGGGTGGCTGTTCACGGTGCGATGACGACGCGTCCGGGTGCGTGGCCCTGCTCGAAGGCGACGACGGCCCTCGCTCCGTCCGAAAGTGGGAAGACGGGGCCGAGCACGGGCCTGACCCGGCCGGCAGCCACGAGCGCGTTCATCGCCAGCAGCTCCCGCGCGTGCTCCTTCACGACGAAGGAGACGAGCCGCTGCGGCACGAACACGGACGTCACCATCGCCGCGAGCTGTCGCTGGATGCCCCCGACCCACCGGTCGCCCTCACCGCCGACGATGACCAGGGCGCCGGACCGGGTGAGGGCCCGACGCAGCCGGCGCACCGGCGTCCGGCCACCGATGTCGAGCACCACGTCGAACCGCTGGGAGCCGTCGGCGAAGTCCTCGGTCGTGTAGTCGATGACGTGGCTCGCGCCGAGGGACCGCACCAGCCCGGCGCCGGCGGGGCCGCACACCCCGGTCACGGTCGCACCGAGGGAGGTAGCGATCTGAACGGCGACCGTGCCGACGGCGCCGGAGGCGCCCACGACGAGGATGCGCTGACCCCGCTGCACCCGGCCGTGGTCGCGCAGCGCCTGGAGGGCGACGAAGGTCGGGTAGGGCAGCACCGCCGCCTCCTCGAAGGACAGCTGGGGCGGTTTCGGCGCGACCTTCTCGGCCGGGGCGACGGCGTACTCGGCGAAGGTGCCTCGGCACGCTCCGTACACCTCGTCGCCGGGCTGGTAGGTCGTGACGCCCTCGCCCACGGCTTCGACGACGCCCGCGAAGTTCGTCCCCGGCACGCGGACGCTCGGGGCCCGGAACCCGAAGCCCAGCAGCCGCATGAGGTACGGCTCACCGGTCATGAAGTGCCAGGCGCCCCGGTCCATCCCGGCGGCGACGACCTTGACCAGGACCTGCCCGCTCCGCGGCGTCGGGCGCTCGATCTCGCGAAGCGCCAGGACGTCGGCCGACCCGTAGCGGTCCTGGGTCAGCGTCGCATGCTGTCGGCACTCGTGGGGTGCGGGCTCGTCGGGACGGCCCGGCTGCCGGTGCCTTCGTCACGTCGCGGGTGTGCGTTCTGGGTGGGCATGACGGTCTCCTCTGGAGGGCGGTGTCTGGTGCGGCCGTTCCCGGCACCGGGCCGGTCGGACATCCACCACCCTGCTCGCGAGGCCGTCGGATCGACCCGGTCGAACGGCCGGGTTGTGCCGGTCAGGGCCGCGGATCCCGGCGGACCGTTGCCGTGCACCCACGAGGTCGGCCACCCTCGTCGGATGGACGAGAACGCGCCCTACGGCGACGGGGCCGGTGGTCCGGACCACGAGGTCGTCGTCGTCGGTGGGGGGGCCGCCGGTCTCTCGGCCGCGCTGGTGCTCGGGCGCGCACGCCGACGCGTGGTCGTGGTCGCCCTCAACAACGAGCTCGTGGAGGTTGACCTGCGCATGGCGCTCTCCGCTCTGCGCTCGCGCAGGCCCCTCTGAGTCCCGTGAGCCGCTCCGCCTCTCCCATCCGCCCCATGGCCGCTGCCTTCGGTACGGAGCGCTCGGGGGGTCGGGGCGGGCAGGTCCGCTGAAGTCTCGTGTCGCCCCCGCCCGTCACCGGCTGGTCGTCGACGGCGCGTTCAGCCAGGTGCCTCCGGACGAGCCAAAGGGCGAGGAGTCCACCAGGGCGCCGTCCCACAGGAGGCGGGGATCGGTGACGATGGCGATGAGCTCGGACTTCGAAGGCAGGGGCGCGGTGGTCGCGGTCAGCGAGTTGCCCGCTTGCCGGGCGGTCACGACGACGTAGGCGACCCGTCCGTCGGGACGGGTGAGGCTGGCTGCGCGCGTGGTGCCCGTGCTGCCGTAGTAGAGGCGGGGCCCGTCCGGACGCCCATCGGCCAGCCGGCAGGGGGAGGTCGTCGTGTCGGTGAACGCGCCGCCGCAGCGCAGGCTTGCCGCCTGGCCGTCCTCCCTGGCGAAGGGTGCGGTGGTGGCGCCGACGGAGACGCCCCCCAGCGAGCTGGAGCCGGGGCGGCCCCACGCGACGGAGATGGCGAACCGGCCGACGCCGAAGCTGTCAAAGCTGGTCCGGATCCCGCCGCCGGACGAGTCGTCGCCCCACCCTCCGAGGTACCGGTCGGCGCCGGCCGCACGGGCCCGCACGACCTCGACCATCCGCCGACCGAGCTGCCCGGTCGTCATCGGGGGAGCGGTGCTGTACGACGGACGGCTCGCCGTGCTGGACGGCGTCGGCGCAGTGGTGTCACTGAGCGTGGCGCTGTGGCTGCTCGAACCGACCGGGTGGGGAGCCGGGCCGCTGGCGCCGTGCACCCAGAGAGCGCAGGCCACCGCGACGGCAGTCACGGATGTCGCGACGCCGGCCAGCGATCGGGACCGGGCTCGGCGACGTGCGACGTGGCCCCGCGCGAGGTCGTCGGCCGGGTCGAACGGTTGCGCGGGGCCGGCGTCACGAAGACGCGCCAGTCCATCTCGCAGCTGCTGCTCGATCGTGTCGGTCATCGCGACACCTCCTGGGCGTCGGGCGCTTCGTGCGCCGGGGGCAGGTCGGCGGGGGACAGGGCACGTGCCAGGTGGGCGAGACCCTTGGAGCTCTGGCTCTTGACGGTCCCGGGCGAGATCCCGAGCAGGTCGGCCGTCTCGGCGATGCCGAGGTCCCACAGGTATCGCAGGACGATCACCCGCCGCATCGCCGGAGGCAGGGCAGCCAGGGCGTCGGCCAGCTCGTCGCGGTCCTCGACGACACCGACGTTCGGGTGTGCCGGGTGCTCCGGAAGGTCGTCGCCCGCGGACAGTTCACGCCGCCACCAGGGCCGGCGGGTCAGGTCCACGTGCGCGTTGACAAGAACCCTCCGGGCATACGCGTCCGGTGCGGTCATCGTCGCCACGCGCGGCCAGGCGAGGTAGAGCTTGGTCAGGGTCGTCTGGACGAGGTCCTCGGCGGTGGTGGGGTCACCGCACAGGACCAGGGCGGATCGTCGAAGGTGCTCGCGGCGCCCCCGGACGTACCGCGTGAACTGCTCGTCGCGTTCAGACATGACTCCCCTGTGCGTCCTGCTACCGCATCGATCCGGATCGACGCCGGACCGGTGACCGCGCGCCGAGGGCCCTGTCACGGGCCCTTCGCTCCTTCAACGTAGCGACGCCCCCGTGAGGTTGCCCGGGCACCCGACCGTGCGGCGCGCCGTCACGCCTCGAGGGCGTGGGAACTCACTCGCCGACAGGGTGAACCGGCGGTAGCGGGACGCCATCCCCGCATAGCTGCCCAGCTCCCCGGTTCCCTTCTCGTGCATGCCGATACGGCGCAGGATCGCGACCGACGCGTGGTTCGCGTCGAGCGTGATCAGTCGAACCGGTTGGCGATCACCGTCAGACGATCGGTGTGCGCCGACCAGTCCGTGGCGTCAGGAACGTTGCGGTGCCCGGGCAGGAGGCCGACGGAGCCGTCGAGCTGCTCGCGCAGGATGTCGGCGTGCCCGGCGTGGCGCTGCAGGTCCACGGTCTTGTGGACCATGATCTCGTGGAGCGTGACCGCCTCGTCGTTCCAGTGCGCGACGTGTCCGACGGCGTCGAGCGGCAGGGCGTCGATCGTCTCGTCGGCGAAGGCCTGCACGCGCCGGTAGAGGTCGACGAGCCCGAAGGCCGTCTCGGTCTCGGTGGCGTACCACCCGGCCAGCGGGTCGGGGTCGTCCGGGGAGACGAGCTCGTCGGGTGTCGGCCACTCCCGGCCGAACGTCGGACCGAAGTAGAGCACCTCGGTGTTCAGGGCGTGCTTGACGATGCCGAGCAGGTTGGTCCCCGTCGGCGTGCGCGGCAACCGCAGGTCACGCTCGGAGAGGCCGTCCAGCTTCCAGAGCAGCACGTCGCGCGCGCCCTGCAGGTAGCTCCTCAACACGTCCTTGGGTGCGGCGACCATGCGCGTCACCCTGCCACGTCAACGGCTCCCGCGCCCGGGGCGTCAGCTCTGGAGGGCGCGCTCGAGCGCCTGCTTGATGGTCGGCGGCCAGTCCGCGTCCTTCGCGACGGTGACCAGCTCGGAGGTCGAGGAGAGCCGCAGCACCCGGCTCTGGGCCTGCTGCCAGGCCTGGTTGATCTTCTTCCCGTCGACCGATGCCGGCCACGGACGCGACGCCGCCCCCACGAGGTCGTAGAGCGGTGTGGACGTGGATGGGAGCCGCAGGTAGGCGTCCCACGACCCGGGGTCGAGGCTCTCGCGGTTGAGCGCCGGGTCGTTGAAGTGGTCCTGCTCGCGCCACAGGTTGCTCAGGTCGAGGTCGCCCGGGTCGTCCGGGGGAAGCAGCCGGACCAGGGCCCCACGAGGACCCATGAAACCAGGAGGGGTGGGCTCCGTCAGCACGACCGCGCGGGCGTCCTTCTCGTGCCGGCTCGCCCAGGTGAGGGCGATCGGGGCACCGTTCACCAGTGCGAGCACGACGACGGGGCGCGTGAGCCCGAGCCCGGAGATGACGCCGTCGAGGTCGTCGGCGAGGGAGGCGAACGTCTGCAGGTGCGGCGCCGAGTCGCTGCGGCCGACGCCGAGCCGGTCGTACAGGCACACCTGGGCGTTCGGCGCCAGGTCATGGAGCAGGGTCCCCGAGTCGTCCATCGACTGGCCGTAGTCGGCCACGACGATGACCGCGGGCCCGCTGCCGTCGCACCGGGCGCGGAAGTGCCGGCCCGCCAGGACGATGTCGCGTTCGGGCCCGGTCGTCGCGGTCGAGGCAGCCCCCGGGCCCGCCGGGCTCGCCTCTTCCTGCGAGGTCGTGGTCGCGGTAGAGGCGCGGGACGAGACGACCGGGAGGGTGCCGGCGGTGCAGGCTGCGAGCCCGAGGCCCCCGGCAAGGACCACGGCGGCGAAGGCGCGCCGGTCAACGGGGTGGAGCCTGAGCCGGCGGGTCGTGGTTGTCATCGGGGCCTCCTTGCGGGTGCGTGACCATCTCTGGTCGTCCACGTCGAGGGTGACGGGTCGGGCACGTCCCGGTCTGTGCGCTCGATGACACAAGCGCCGACGCGTCACGCTGCTCGGCGCACGACCGGCGGCGGTGCCATGCGTGGCAACGGCTCTGGACACCCGGGTCGGCGGTGCGGGACGCTGACTGGGTGTCCCCGGCGGCCGTGTCCGTAGGGCGCTCGGTGGAATTCGCCCTCGCGACAGACATGGCGCGTGATCTGGGCGACGGACGCGCCGGCGCCCTCATCGTGGAGGGGGAGGCCGGCATCGGCAAGACCCACCTCGTGCACGCGCTCACCGAGGAGGCACGTGCCCGCGACGTCGCCGTCAGGTACGGCCGTGCCCATCCCTTCGAGCGTGCGCGCCCCTTCGGGGTGGTCGCCTCGGCGCTCGCCCTCCATCCTCGCTCGCCCGACCGGCGAAGAGCCTCACTCTCCGCGCTGCTCCACGGCCACGTCCCGGGCGCGGAAGGCCAGTTCGGTGGCGACCTCGGGTACCGGGTCGTCGAGGAGGTCGTCGACCTCGTGGAGGCCGAGTGCGCCGAGCACCCGGTGCTGCTCGTCGCGGAGGACGTCCACTGGGCCGACGGGGCGAGCCTGGCGGCGCTGTCGGCCATCGTGCGGCGGCTGTCGCTCTCGCCCCTGCTCGTCGTCGTGTCGACCCGGGCGTCGCCGCTGTCGTCGGAGGTCGTCCGCCTCCTCGAGGACCTGACCGCGGCCGGCGCACGCACCGTGAGTCTCGGAGCGCTCGGCGCCGTGGACATGGCCGCCCTCGCCGCGGGGGTGCTGGGCGCCCCGCCCGGACCCGCCCTCACCGTCCTGCTCGACAAGGCCGGGGGAAATCCGTTGTGGGCCAAGGCGATTCTGCGGACGCTCGAACAGGAGAAGATGCTGCGCGGCACCGATGACGGCAGGATCGAGACCACAGGCACCGAGCTGCCTGCCTCGCTGAACGACCTCGTCATCCGTCGCCTGCAGGCCCTGTCGCCGGCGACCCTCGACCTGCTGCGCGTCACCGCCGCGCTCGGGGACGCGGTGTCGGTGCGGGACGTCGCGCTGGTGACCCACCAGCCGGCGACCGAGGTCGTCCGCGGTCTCGGTGAGGCCTTCGACCTGCAGCTGCTCGACGAGGTCGACAGCCGGGTCGTGTTCCGTCACGAGCTGGTCCACCACGCCATCTACGAGCACACACCGGTGTCCGCCCGTCGCCTCCTTCATCGCGAGGCGGCCGCGACGCTGAGGGCGGCGGGTGCCGACCGGCTCGAGGTGGCGGACCACCTGTTGCTCGGGGCCGAGCAGGGTGACGTGGAGGCGGTTGCCTGGCTGCGGGAGGCTGCCCGCGACACGGCAGCGCAGTCACCCGGAGTCGCGGTCGACCTCCTCCAGCACGCCGAAGCGCTGCTGCCCACCGGCCACGTGGACGCGGATCCGGTGGCAGCAGAGGTCGTGCAGGCGCTGCTCCGCGCGGGCAGGGTGGCCGAGGCGTCGGGGCGGGCCGAGGCGATCCTCGCCCGGCCGCACGCCCCCGAGGTCGACACCCCGGTCCGGCTCGCCCTGGTCGGTGCCCTGGCGCTCCAGAACCGCACCACCGAGCTCGTCGACGTCGTGGAACGGAGCCTCGACGGGCGGGTGCCGCTGAGGCCCTTCGAGCAGGTCCCGATGCTCGCCCAGCAGGCCTGGGCCATGACGTACTCCGGCGACCATCGCGGTGGTGAGCAGGCGGCCCGGCGAGCCCTCGCCGTCGCCGAGGCTGCAGGCGGCGGAGCGCTGAGCGTGTGGGCCCTCAGCGCGCTCCTCGTGGCGCTGGGCAGACAGGGCCGCTTCGAGGAGGCGCTCGACGACGCCCGGCGGGCCGCGGCCCTCGCCGCCGGAGCGCCCGACGCCGGCGCGCTGCCCCTCCAGCCGAAGTTGCTGCTCGGCCTCGCCCTCTTCGACTGCGACCGCGTGGACGAAGCCAGAGCGACCTACCGCGAGGCCCTCGACGACGAGTTCGGTACCGGGTGGTGGCTCGCGGACACCCTGATGGCCGACGCCGGGGCGGCCGTCGCCGTCGGCGACTGGGACGACGTCCTTCCCGAGCTCGTCGCGGGTGGCCAGGCCGCACAGGACAAGAACCATCCGCTGCTGCTGTCACAGTCCCTGGCGCTCCGGGTGGTCATCGCCACGGCCACCGGCGATCTCGCGGCCGCGCGGGCGCTCTCGGCGGGGCTCACCCCGTGGCCGGACGACCAACTCGCCTACAACGGCGGGCTCATCGCGTTCGCGCTGGCCCGGCTGATGTCCGCCCAGGGGGACCGACGCGGCGCCTACGACCTGCTCCATCGCTGCTGGCGTTCCAGCACCGCCATCGACGACCGGTTCTACCACCGGACCTTCGCCCCTGACCTCGTGCGTCTCGCACTGGAGCTGGGCCACCGAGACGTCGCCGCCGAGGTCGCGGACGCCGTCGCGGCCCAGGTGCCGCTCGCCCCCGAGGTACCGAGTGTGCAGGGCCTGGCCCTGCGCTGCCGTGGGCTCGTCGACGGCCACGTGGAGTCCGTGCTCGAGGCGGTCACCCTGGCCAGAGCGGGGCCCTTCCTCATCGAGCACACCGGAGCCTGCGAGGACGCGGCGGCGCTGCTGGCCGCGGCCGGCCGGCGGGACGAGCCCGCCGCTCTGCTCACCGAGGCCCTCGAACGCCACGAGCGCGCCGGGGCCGAGGCGTGGGCCGGCAGGGTCCGGGCCCAGCTGCGGGCCCTCGGCGTGCACCGGGGCTCACGCGGCCCCCGGCGTCGCGCCACGGCCGGCTGGGAGAGCCTCACCGCGACCGAGCACGCCGTGTCGCTCCTCGTGGCGGAGGGGCTGACCAACGGCGCTGTCGCGCGGCGCCTGTACATCTCGCCGCACACGGTCAACACGCACCTGCGCCACGTCTTCGGCAAGCTCGGCGTCACCAACCGGGTGGCACTGGCCGGCGTCGTGCATCGCTCGATCGAGTGATGTCTCGGGCGCACGCGCGCCGGACGATCGAACAGGCAGCACGCGTCGGCGACAGGCGCCGGCGATCCCGACGGGAGGTCGAGCGCATGCCCCGAATCGTCATCACCCACGCCATCCAGGACCCCCAGCGGTGGCTGGCCGGCAAGTCCGAGCGGGTCGCCGCCGCTCCGGGTGCCAGAGAGGTCACCGACCTGCTCGCCCTCGACGGAAGCAACCAGGCAGCTCTCTCCCTCGAGGTCGACGACGTCGAGGCGTTCCTGGCGATGGTCGCCGCGATGCCCCCGGAGGTGGCCGCGCAGGCCGAGTCGCACGGTGTCATCCAGCCGTTCACCGTCTACGTCGAGGCCTGAGCCGCTGTCGGTTCCGCCACCACACCCACCTGGAAGGACGACCATGGACCACACCGCGACGATGCGACGCACCTACGAGCTCATCAGCGCCGGAGACATCGACGGGTTCGGCGACCTGCTCGCCGAGAACTTCGTCGAGCACCAGGAGGCGCCCGGACTGCCCCCCACCAAGGCGGGGGTCCTCGACCTCTTCCGCGGCTACCGGGCCGCCTTCCCCGACCTGCGCATGGACGCCGTCGAGGTCCTCCCCAGTGGTGACCGGGCGGTGGCGCGGGTGACGGTCTCGGGCACGCAGACCGGGGACTTCATGGGGATGCCGGCATCCGGCCGCCACGCCGAGGTGGACCTCATCGACATCATGCGCTTCGACGACGCGGGCCTGGTCTGCGAGCACTGGGGCGTGGCGGACATGTTGTCGCTCCTCCAGCAGCTCGGAGCGATCCCCGAGGCTGCAGCCACGTCGTGAGGTCTGTGCGGAACCGGTCGGCACGAGCCGCCCGCGAAGGAGGGGCTAGGCGCCGGTGAGCCATTCGGCGTAGAAGAGCGCGAGGCCTGCCGTGATGCAGATCCCGGCGATGATCCAGAACCGGGCCACGATGGTGACCTCGGACCACCCGACCATCTCGAAGTGGTGGTGGATCGGGGCGATGCGGAACACCCGCTTGCCGGTGAGCTTGAAGCTCGCCACCTGGATGATGACGGACGCGGTGACGATGACGAAGAGACCGCCGAGGACCACGAGCAGCAGCTGCGTGTGGGTGAGGATGGCCAGTCCGGCCAACGCGGCGCCGAGGGACAGCGACCCGGTGTCGCCCATGATGATCTCGGCCGGGGAGGTGTTCCACCACAGGAAGCCGAAGCAGGCGCCGCCGATCGCGCACGAGATCACTGCGAGGTCGAGCGCGTCGCCCACGGGGTAGCAGTGCGGGCCGGGAGCGACCGCGCAGCCCTGGTTGTACTGCCACATCGCGATCAGCGTGTAGGCACCGAACACCATGACGGAGGCCCCGGTGGCCAGGCCGTCCAGGCCGTCGGTGATGTTGACCCCGTTGGATGCGCCGGCGATGAGGACGCTGGCCCACGCGATGAAGAGGACCACCGCCACCACGGGGCCGGCGAAGTCGAGGTCGACGCTGGTGTCCCGGACGAACGAGATCGCCGTCGATGCGGGGGACTGCCCGTTCTCGTCGGTCAGGAGCAGGGCGCCCAGGGCGAAGACGACGGTGACCAGCGTCTGGCCCACGAGCTTCTGCCGACCCGTGAGGCCGAGGCTGCGCTCCTTGCGGATCTTCGTGTAGTCGTCGAGGAACCCGACCAGCCCGAGCCCGGCGAGCAGGAAGAGCACGAGCAGGGCGCTGACCGAGATCCCGTTGTGGATCACCTTGAGCGTCCCTGTGGCGGTCAGCAGCAGCAGGAGCGCGTGCGAGCCGAAGTAGCCGACGAACACCGCCCCGATGATCACCGCGCCGCCCATGGTGGGCTTCCCGCGCTTGACGTGGTGGTGGGTGAGGTCGTCATGGATGAACTGGCCGTAACGTCGCCGCACCAGGAACGCGATGAACGGTTTCGTGCAGAGCAGCGCCACGGCCATCGAGACGCCACCAGCCAGCAGGACGTTGATCATCGGAAACCTTCGCTGCCCTTCATCCTCGGTCGGCGGTCACGGCCCGCGCGACGGTGGGCCGGCGGCCGGTCACGTCGGTGACCGGGCCGCCGGCAACCCTAGGGCAGAAGCCTCGACCGAGGTATGTGGTGTGCCACGGCCAGCGAGCCCTGGACACTGTGGGCAGGACCATCTCCACGGTCGTTGCGGCGCGGAGGGCCGCTGACCTCTGGACCCGACCGGGCGCGCGTCGGCAGCCACCGTCACCGACGGCCGCCGACCTCCCGGTGCCAGTAGGCGGCGTCGAGACTTCCCACCCGAAGGACGGCATCCGGTGCCGGCGGCGCCGGCCAGAGCTCGAGCAGGTAGGTGTCCACGACGCCCTCCACGAACTCTCCGTCGCGTCCGTCGTCACGGCCACGGGCGCTCACCCGGAGGCGGTAGGTGCCCGGGGGGATGGCCAGAGGCCCGCCGTCCTCCCCGGCCCAGGATGCCCAGCGCGGGCGCGCCCCATCCGGGATCGACACCAGCACCTCCACGACGTCCTCCCACAGCTCCCGAGCGTCGGACGGGCTGTCGCACAGCTCGATTCGGACGTGCGAACCTCCGGAGCGCCGAGCGAGGTTGACGTAGAGGCCAGTGGCGTCAGCTGCACCGACGACGCCGTTGACCTGGTCGGCGAAGAACCGGTCGACGTCGCCATCGAAGCCGAAGGAGTCGACCCAGCCCAGGTCGAGCTGGCCGTAGTCGGTGAAGATCACCCGGTCCAGCAGCACCTTTCCCATGGTCGGGATTCTCGCTGATCGACCAGCGCGGGTTGCGGATCGAGGCGATGTCGGTACGCGGAGCGGCTCCGGGCCGCGCTGGGACTGCCGGCGACGTTCGGCTAGGTGCTCGCCGGCCGGTGGGCGAGCAGAACTGCTGCGCCCGCTGGTCGGTCGGGTCCGAGCAGGATCGTGGCGTCCACGACCAAGCCTGCCTCGCGGGCGCGCTCCGCGTACGCGTCGGGGCTGCGGCGCGCGACGAGCACGTTCATCGGCAGCCCCCCGTAGCCCTCGGTCTTGACGTAGGCGCCGTCGCCGACGTGACCGCCGAGCATCAGGTGGCCGCCCGGGCGCAGGACGCGGGCGATCTCTGCGAAGGACCGGGTCACGTCGTCGTCGGGCACGTGGTGCAGGACGTACCAGCAGAAGACGCCGCCGACCGAGCTGTCCGCGAGAGGGAGCCGGGTCAGCGAGGCCTCCACGAACGACGCTGCGGGGTTGTACCGACGTGCGATCCGGAGCATCTCGGGCGAGACGTCCACGCCCAGCACCGGCAGGCCCAGACCGGCCAGGTGCCTGGTGAGGAGCCCGGGGCCGCAGCCGAGGTCGAGCACCTGACCACCACCCGCGGCTGCCACCTGGTGGGCGAAGTGCGCGACCAGGGCCGACTCGAAGGGCAGGTCGTCCAGCCCCGCCCGGACGGCGGCGACGTACCGATCAGCCACCCGGTCGTAGGACTCGGCGGCCGCGACGATCCATGACGTGTCCACTGGGACGTGGACGCTACCCGCCGGCACCGACTGCGACCAACGGACGCGACGCGTCTGACGCCGATCGTCCGGAACCACCCCTAGCGTCGTCCTCACGGGACCAGGAGAAGGGATTGCCATGGACATGCTCAGCGGCGAACAGATCAGCGAGGCCGGCCTGCCTGACTGGCGCAAGCTCGGCCAGGGGCTGCACGCCCGCTTCGTCGTCGCCGACTTCGCGGCGGGAGCACGGTTCGTCGCCGACGTGGCGACCGCCGCCGAGCAGGTCGGCCACGCGCCGGAGGTGCGGATCGGCAGGGACTTCGTCGACGTGAGACTGGTCAGCGACGACGCGATCTGCCGGGACGACGCCGGCGCCGAGCACGAGGTCGAGTGGGTGACCCAGCAGGACCTCGACCTGGCCCGACGGATCAGCGACGTCGCAGCCCGGCACGCCGCCGCGGCCGACCCGGCGGCGGTGACCGCCATCGAGCTGGTCCTCGACACCGCCGACGCAGCCCGGGTCGCACCGGTGTGGAGCTCCCTGCTGACGGGGGACAGCACCTCGCTGGGGCGGGGGACGATCGGGGACGACGTCCGCGACGCGACGCGTCGGGTGCCGATCCTGTCCTTCCAGCGCACCGAACCGCACGAGACGCCGAGGCAGCGGTTCCACCTCGACGTCCAGCTGCCCCACGACGTGGCCGAGTCGCGGATCGCCGCCGCGGTCGCTGCAGGCGGTGTGGTCGTCGACGACAGCCGGGCACCCCGCACGACAGTGATCGCGGACCCCGACGGCAACAGGGCGTGCGTCGGCACCTTCCAGCCTCCGGCCTAGCCCGGTCCCGCAGCGGCGGGTACTGCGTGCCCGGTCGGGCCGCCGGGGCCCCGTGTCGGCCGGTTCGTCGAAAACGACCGATGGGCTGACGGGGACCCCTGACAGCCCACAGACTTCAGGCATGGCCCTCACGATCGCGCCCGACCGCCGCCCGTGAACGTCGTCTGGGGACTGCTCATCGCCGGCGCCCTCACGGCCGTGACGGTCACGGTCATGCTGCTGGTGCGCCGCAAGGCCCCGGTGGGCGGCTACTTCAGCGACGGCGACCGTGCCGCCGGGGTCTTCGGCGTCCTCGCGACCGGCTTCTCGGTGCTCCTCGGCTTCATCATCTTCCTGGCGTTCCAGTCCTACGACGGCTCCCGGGCGGGAGCGGCGACCGAGGCCACGGTCGTGGCCGAGATGACCCAGACGGCCCAGTTCCTGCCCTCCGACGTGTCCGGCCCGCTGACCGGCCAGCTCGTCTGCTACGCGAGGTCCGTCGCGGGGGCCGAGTGGGACGCGGTGGACGCGGGCACCCTGGGCGAGACGGTGAACCCGTGGGGTGCCCGGATGTTCCTGACGATCAAGCCCGTCCAACCCGGCACGGCCGCCGAGCAGTCGGCGTACGACCGGTGGATGGACCAGACGACCCAGCGGCAGGAGGCGCGCGACGCCCGCCTCCACTCGGCGTCGGGGATCATCCCCGTGCCGCTGTGGATCGGCCTCCTGCTGCTCAGCCTGGCTCTCTTCGGCTTCATGCTCTTCTTCGCCGACAGCGGGGAACGGGCGCTGACGCAGGGCGTCCTGATGGGGACCGTGACGATGGTCATCGCCGTGCTCATGCTGCTCGTGGTGTTCTTCAACCACCCCTACGGCCCGGGCATCGGCACGCTGCAACCGACGGCGATGCAACGCACGCTCCAGCTCATGGACACCCAGCTGCACGTCGTCGGCGTCACGGTCGACCCGCCGTGCGACGCGCGCGGCGTGGCCAGGTGAGCGCGTCGCGTCAGGTCACCGCGTCGCGCTAGGTGACCGCGTCGCGCTAGGTGACCGTGTCGTGGTCGGGCGGGCTGGTCACGAGGATGACGACGCTCACCATGAGCACCCACGCGGGGAAGATGAGCTGCACCCACTTGTGCTCACCGGCGGCCACCATCAGCGCCAGCGCCACGACGTAGCCGCTGTACACCACCCAGCGGGGCAGCGCCCCGGTCCGCAGGCCCACCGTGCTGACCGAGAGGGTGAACACGGCGGCCATCCGCAGCGCGTAGACCGAGATGAGGCCCTGGGTGGTCACGCGGCCGTAGTCGAACAGCTCCGCGCTGGGGGTCGGGGCGACGACGAGTGACATCACGGTGCTCGTGGTCACCGCGCCCATGAAGAGCATCGCGAGGAAGAGCAGGCCGCTGCCGAGGAAGACGGTGGAGAAGAGCCGGTCCTCGACGTCACCCAGCTGGTCGCGGATGACCCCGATGAACCAGAGGAACGCGATGCCCGCGAAGGGGACGAGGTTGAGGCTCAGCCCGATGAGCGCGCGTTTCGACGGGTCCGACTGCAGTGAGGCGACGCTCGTGTCCGAGAGCGCGAGGCGCACCATCGTCAGGGCGGCCAGCAGCAGCACGCCGAAGACGATCCCGGCCGCGGCGGCGGAGCGCCGTCCTCGCCAGAACCGCGCCGTCAACCTGCGAGGGGCCGTCGCCCGACTCATGATCCGAGGCTAGTTGACGAGGGGCCCACTCCGCGGCCGATGCGCGGACATGCCTCCGGCTGAACGGGTTCCCGGCCGTGGGCTCAGTGGCGCCGCACGGGCAGGCGCAGCGCGGCGCGGCGTCGGCGCAGGGCGGCGATGACCCGACGCTGCTGCTGGAGCAGCAGCCGTCGCTCGGGGTTGGCCACGAGACGCCCGCCGAAGGTGACGAGACTCGGCACCGTTCGCAAGCGCTCCTCGGTCGTCGCCAGCGCGCCGATCAGCTCCCGGATGCTCATCTCGGCCAGGCGCGAGGCGTGGTCGTCGACACGGGTGGGGAGGCTGATGGCGTGCGACATGCGTGGTCCAATGCCGTTGGGTGCCGTGCGACAAGAGGACGGTGTCGACGTCGCCGGCGTGCGTCAGACCGCGATCTGACGCCTTCTGTGCAGGTCGTGCTCGTGACCGTAGGGTCCCCGTCCGTCCCGTGGCAGGGACCTTGGTCCCGGGTCCGGCGCGTCAGCGCCACGGGTCAGTGGCCGGTGGTCAGGCCAGGGCCTTGGTCTTGAGCGCCTCGAACTCCTCTGCCGTGATGGTGCCGGCGTCGAGCAGCTCCTTGGCGCGGGCGATCTGGTCGGTGGGGGAGGGCCCGCCGCTCGCGACCGTCCGGATGTAGTCGTCCTGGGCCGAGCGCACCGCATGGGCGTCGCGCGTCGCACGCTCGGTCATGGCGCGACCACGCACGATGAGGTAGACGATCGCGGTGATGAAGGTGAAGAGGATGAGGCACGCCACCCAGAGCGCCTTCATCCAGCCCGACACCTCGGGGTCGCGGAACAGGTCCATGACGATCGAGAACAGGACCATGAGATAGGTCGCGAAGGCGAAGAACACGATGATGAACCAGATGATGTCCCAGAACGACATGGCCAGCCTTTCCTTCGGACGCGCCGACCCTCCGGACCGGCGCTGAGGGGTTGGATCCAGCCCCTCGATCATCGCCCCCTCAGTGGCGACGCACGCCGTTTCGACCGATCACCATCGCCCGGCCGTGTGCGCGGTGCAGGTGGGCACGATCGTCACCGGACACGACGCGTGGTTGAGGACCGCGTCGCCGACCGAGCCCACGGCGACCCGTTCGAGGGGCCCCAGCCGGCGCGAGCCCAGGACGAGGAGGCCGGAGCGCCGCGAGTCGTCCTCGAGGGCGGGCGCCGCGGGAGACCCGGGCGTGAGCAGCTCGAGCACGAGGTCGGGCGAGACGAGCCGTGCCTGCGCGGCCGCCTCCAGCGTCGCCGCCCTGGCCAGGTCCTGCCGGGCTCGTGCCCCCTCGCTGACCGGGCGGGTCTGAAGGTGGGACAGGCCGATCGGCCCCGGTTCCGGGTCGGCCCACGCCGAGACGACCCGCAGCGGGACCGCCCAGCGGGCGGCGAGGTCCGCGGCGAACCGGACGGCAGCAGATGAGGGCTCGAGGTAGTCGACCCCGACGGTGACCGGGCGTCGGCGGTCCGGGTCGTCGACCGTCCCGCGCACGACGGTGACGGGGCAGTGCGCGTGCTGGGCGACCGTCGAGGACACCGAACCGAGCAGCGCCGAGCCGATCGCTCCGTGCCCGCGGTTGCCCACGACGAGCATCTGCGCCCGCTCGGAGGCCCGGATCAGGGCCGGCGCGGCGGCACCGTCCACCGTGGTCATCTCGATCGCGTCGTCGGTGAGGACCTTCGCCGCCAGGCGCCGTGCGTCGTCCGCCAGCGTGTCGGGGGCGTGACGCATCCGGCCCGGCACGACCGACGACGACAGTCCGATCGGGGCCGGCGCTCCCTCGAACGAGGGGGCGGTCGCCATCAGGATCTCGAGCCGGCACGACCGGCTCACGGCCTCCTCGGCCGCCCACTCGAGGGCGGTCTCGGCGGCGGTGGATCCGTCGTAGCCCACCGCGATCGGTGCCGGTCGCGTCGTCGACGCCCGTGCGTCCATGGGTACCTCCTGGGTGGCAGGGGAGGGGCGTCGCGCTCGACGCGGACGCCCACGGCACCACTGTCGGGCTCCGGCGCCCGAAGGTCCCGGGCCGTAGGTCCTAGGTCCCGGCCAGATGTGACGGAGTCGGCGCAGGATCAGGACATGACCCGGGATCTGACTGGCACCGACCACGCCCTGGAGCTGCGCGTCATGGCGCACCTGAGGTTCGCCCCCGGCGTCGAGGCCGACCGCGTCGCGGTCACCGTCGAGGACGGGACGATCGTCCTCGCGGGAGAGGTCGGGTCGGAGCGCGAGAAGGAGGCCGTCCTGCAGACAGCCTTCCGCGCGGACGGGCTGAGGAGGATCGCCGACGAGCTCGTGGTCCGGCCTCGCCCGGACAACGACGACGAGGCCGACGTCGTCCGGGCCGTGGCCGAGGCGCTGGCAACGGATGCCACGATCCCCGAAGGGGCGGTGCGCTTCGTCGTCCACGGGAGCCGCGTGCTCCTGACCGGTTGCCTCGGCTCGACCGAGCAGCGCATCGCGCTGGACGACGCCGTCCGGGCGGCGCCGGGCGTGACGGCCGTGGTCGACATGATCGACATCGAGCCGTACACGTCACCGACGGCCGACGAGGCGGCGGGCGCGATCCTGGCTGCGCTGGTCCGGAGCGCGCAGGAGACGGCCGCCCAGGTCCACGTCCAGGCGGTGGGTACGGTCCTCGAGCTGACCGGCACCGTGCGCAGCCCCGAGGAGGCGCGCCTCGTGGCCCAGGCCGCGTCCGCGATCGCCGGTGTGACGGCCGTCCGCAACCGGCTGCGCGTCGTGCCATGACCATCGGAGCCCGCACACGTCGCTCAGGACGCCGTCCCGGCCTCGCCTGACGCCCTCCCGACGCCTCCGTGCCGAGGGCGGCGCCGACGCATCACCAGGCGCCACAGCTCGTCGACGCCCCAGACGATGAAGGGCAGCGGCAGCAGTGCTGCTAGCTGCCACGGCTCGGGGACCGCCGTGCCGAACACCCGCTGCAGGGGCGGCCAGGACACGATCACAGCCGCGAAGGCGAGCTCGAAGAGGATCCCCCACCAGAGCAGCCGGTTGGTGAACAGGCCGACCTGCCGCAAGGAGGCGTGCTGCGTTCGCGCCGCCGTGGCGGAGCCGACCTGGCAGGCCACGATCCCGAGGAAGGTCATCGTGGTGGCCTGCTGCCAGACCAGCTGCAACGGGCCCGCGCTGACGTCGGCGCCCGGTCGCCACCCACCCGACAGGAGCGTGCCGAGGTACAGGGAGAGCACCAGCGCCGCGGAGACGCCACCGAGGAGCCCCCACGCCCGACCCAGCATGGGCGGGTCGATGACACCGTGGCCCCGCTGCCGGGGTGGCGCGTCCATGAGACCGGGCTCCGGCGGCTCACGCCCGAGCGCGAGAGCCGGCAGCGTCTCGGTGCCGAGGTCGATCGCGAGGATCTGCATCACGGTGAGGGGCAACGGGATCCGCCCACCGGAGAGGGCGTAGAGGAGGAACGGCACGACCTCCGGCGTGGCGTGGGCGAAGATGTAGACGATGAACTTGCGGACGTTGTCGTAGATCTGGCGACCGGCCCGGACGGCGGCCACGATCGTGGCGAAGTTGTCGTCGGTGAGCACCATCGTCGCGGCCTCGCGCGCGACGTCGGTGCCGGACCGGCCCATGGCGACGCCGATGTCCGCGCGCCGCAGCGCGGGGGCGTCGTTGACGCCGTCGCCGGTCATGGCCACCACGTGGCCCTGGGCGCGCAGGGCGTCGGCGATGCGGAGCTTGGCCTCGGGGGAGCTGCGGGCGAAGACGAGCTCCCGGCTGCGGGCGAGCAGGTCCTCGAGGTCGGCGTCGGACAGGCGGTCGAGCTCGGGGCCGGTGACGATCGGCGTCGACTCGTCGCCGATCCCGACGCGCTGGGCGATCCCGCGAGCCGTGAGGCCGTGGTCGCCGGTGACGATGATCAGCCTGAGGCCCGCCCGATGGCACGACGCGACGGCGTCGGGGACCTCCGGTCTCGGGGTGTCGCTCATCGCGACGAGGCCCAGCAGCGTCAGGTCGCGCTCCACGTCGTCCCGGTCCACGGACCCTGAGGACGCCTGTGGCAGTGGACGGGCCGCGACGGCGAGCACCCGCAGCCCCTCGGCCGCCCAGTCCTGCACCAGGCCGGCCACGCGGCGTGCCTCGGACCCGCCCAGAGGGGCGTCCTGACGTGCGCCGGTCGCGATCCGCGTGCACCGGGCCAGCACCTCCTCGGGTGCCCCCTTGGTGTGCACGACGGACTGGCCGTCCACGGCGTCGACCGTCGACATCCTGCGCAGGAACGGGTCGAACCGGTACACGGGCCGATCGGCGTCGTGCAGGGGTGGGGCGAGCGAGGCCACCGGCCCGAGGCGGAGGAGGGCGACCTCGGTCGGGTCGCCGACCTCGTGGCTCGGGTCGTCGGGGCTCCATCCCGCGACGGTGCACGCCATGGCGGCCGACACGAGCCGGCGACCGGCGCCGTCGACGCTGCTCAGGCGTGGGTCCGGGGCGGTCGCCGCAGGGTCGAGCCGGACCTCGCCGTCCGGGGTCCAGCAGCGCACCACCCGCATCCGGTTCAGGGTCAGCGTGCCGGTCTTGTCGGTGCAGATGACGGTCGTCGACCCGAGGGTCTCCACGGCGGAGATGCGCTTGACGAGCGCGCCCTCGCGCGCGAGCGACCTGACGCCGAGCGCGAGCGCGAGGGTGATCGTCGGCAGCAGCCCCTCGGGGACGTTGGCGACGAGCAGGCCGATGGCGAACTGCGTCGTGTCCCTCAGCGACAGGCCGGCGACGAGCGTCCCGAGCGGGATGAACGCGACGCCCATCGCGAGGGCGACGATGCCGATGAGACGGGCGACATGCTTGACCTGCCGCTCCAGCGGGCTCTGCTCGCGGCGCACGTGCTGGGACAGGGCGGCGATGCGCCCCAGCTCGGTGTGCATCCCGGTGGCGAAGACCACGGCCGTGCCCTCGCCCGACAGGCAGGACGTGCCGCTGAAGAGCAGGTCCGGCGCCTCGAGCAGCGGCACGTCGTGGCGCCCCTGCGGCGTGCGGAGCGCCGGCAGGGACTCGCCGGTGAGCATCGACAGGTCGACCTCCACCGACCCGGAGAGCACCCGCGCGTCGGCGGGGACCTGCTCGCCTTCCCCGACCTGGATGACGTCCCCCGGCACGATGCTCTTCGCGTCCACGCGCAGGGCACGACCGTCACGCAGCACCCGCGTCTGCTGGGGCAGGTAGGCGGTCAGGGCCTCGACGGCCCGCACCGCCTGCTGCTCCTGCACGAACGCGAAGGCGGCGTTCACGATGATGACGACGACGATCGCTGCGGCGAGGGGCGCGCTGCCGTTGAACCAGGCCAACGCGCCGGCAGCCCAGAGCAACAGGGCGAGCGGGTGCGTCAGCTGGCCCAACAGCTCTTTGGGCCAGGACCGCTCCGAGCGCACGCTCAGGGAGTTCTCGCCGACCACCTCGAGACGCCGGTGGGCCTCGCGGCTGCGCAGGCCCTGGCGGGTCGTCCGCAGATCGCGCAGCACCCGGTCGGCCGGCTCCCGGGGGTCCAGGTCGCGAGTTGCGTCGGTGGCGTCGGTGCCGTCGGCCGTCTCGGTCGTGCGGGGTCCAAGGGCGTCCGGGGCGAGGCCACCCGGCGCCGGGTCGTCGAGGCCGCGGTCAGGTCGCACGGACCCTGACGTCGTGCTCACCGGTGAGTGTCTCGATGTCGCCGGTGGCGACCTCGATCAGCCGGTCGGCCAGGTGGCGCAGGGCCCGGGCGACCGCGATCTCGTCACCGATCTCGGGCACCGGCTGGTCGTCGGGGCCGCGGGTGCTCTCGCCCCGGGCCGTGAGGTGAGCCGGGGAGTCCGACAGCAGAACGACGTTAGCGTGCGTCTCGTCGTCGCTCTCGAAGATCGTGACGCGGACCTGCCAGTCGTGCACGCGGCGGCGACTCGCTGCCTCGGCGCCTCGGACCGGGGCGTCATGGCCCTCTTCCGCCGTCGGGGCGGCCTCTAACGGAGGCGCTTCGACGACGTCGTCGGGGTGACCGGTGCCGAGGCTGAGGATGGCTCCGGGGCCCGGGTAGAACAACCCGGTGTGACCGTCGCTCCAGCGGATGAGGAAGGGCGGGGCGCCCCCGGGCCCTCGGGTCTCGAGCACCTCGCCGTCGCGCATCGGTGCATCCACCGTCACGGGTGCGAGCACGATGCGGTCGCCGATGTTCGCCTTCATCGCGGCCTCCTGGTTCGGCCCGTCCACGACGAGGGGCAGCGGGCTCGGGAATGGTGCTCCCAGCGTCGGGGCCGGGATCTCTCGCGGGTAGAGGCGCAAGTCCCTGGTCGCGGCGTGCGTCGCGGGAGGCGGCTCCGGTCAACCACGGACAACGAGGATCGGGACCTTCGCGCGGCGGACGGCGGCGCGGCTGACCGAGCCGAGGACCATCCGGCGGAACCCTCCGAGGCTGCGGCTCCCGACGACGAGCAGACCTGCTCCCTGGCAGGCGTCGACGAGGGCTGCGACCGGTTGGGTCTCCACGACCTGGTGCCGGCCGGAGCGCTCGTCGTGAAGGGCGGACAGCTGGTTCGCGGTCTCCTCGAGGGAGTGGCCGGCCACGCGTTCGAAGTAGGTGAACTCGTCCGGCGGCACGTCCGCTCCGGTCTCGGGGGTGCGCCGCTCGTCGCGCCGCCCGCGCCACGCCTGGACGAGGATGAGGATCGCGCCCCGCTCCGAGGCGATCTGCGCCGCGCGCCGGGCCGCCCGGTTGGCGCCGTCGCTGCCGTCGACCCCGACGACGACCGGACGGTCCGGCCCGACCGTCACGGTGTCTCCCGGAGGCACCACCACGACGTCGCACCGCGAGTGCATCGCGACCGACAGGGCGACCGAGCCCGTGGCGTACTCACGCGGGCGACCGTGCTCCCGGTGCCCGACCACCACCAGGGCGGCGTCTCCTGACTCGCGCACCAGCGCGACGGGCGCATACCCCGGGATGACGGCGGCCTCGAGGTGCGAGTCGTCGAGCACCTTCGCAGCACGCAGGAGGCCTCCGGCGACGATGCTGTCGGCGCGGTGGTTGCCCCTGGGGGGCACCGCACCGGCGCCGGGAGCCCCGTGGGACAGGGGGACCCAGGGCTCCGCGGTCACGACCCTGAGCACGACGCCCTGGATGCCCGCCTCGCGGGCGGCCCAGTCGACGGCTGACTCTGCACCGGGGCTCCCGTCGAAGCCCACGACGATGTCGGTCGTCATCGCCGCCCGTGCGCGGTGACGCGCACGGTCCGTGACATCACGGCACCGATCAGCGACCCGGTACAGATTCCGAGCGCCAGGTTGATCGCGGCCGTCGCGACCTGGCTCGACCTCGCGACGTCGAAGGCAAACGGTGCCGCGACCCCGCAGACGGTGGCCAGGCCCACGATCCAGGCGAAGAACGTCCGCGGTCTCGGGGTGGTCAGCAGGAGGGCGTGGGCCAGTCCCGTCGCGACGACCGCCAGGACGAAGGCGGTCACGGCGTAGTCGAACGCGAACGAGTGGGCGAGGTCGAGGAGCAGGGCGGGCCGGACGAGCCGGATATCCAGGACGTCCTGGCAGATGAGGACGCCGGCGACGGCGAGCAGCGCCGCCACGCACGCCGTGGCGAGGCCGCCTCCCCAAAGCCGACGGGCATCCACCGTGACACGCGTCTGCGGGGCAGGGCTCGATACGTCGGGACCGGTCATGTGGGCACCCCCTGGCACGTCCTCGACGGGTCCGGCTGACCCGTCGAACGGGCTCCAGCGTGCGTCAGACGCCGCGTCGCCACATCCGTCGGGCCGGATGATCTGCACCGGTCGCGGACGGTCCGCCCGGCCGGGCGGCAACGGGGGTCGGCAGGCTGGGCGCCGTGGTCCGGGCCGGGGCGGTCACCCCCGGCGAGTGATGCCGGACGGAGGTCAGGAGCGGGAGTCGAGCTCGGCCGCGACCGCGGCCGCGGCGGCGCGCAGGGGCCCGACCGCCTTGTCGATGACGGCGTCGCCCATCCGCGGCTGCGGTCCGGAGATGGACAGTGCGAGCCGGTGGTCGCCGGGCACCACGACGGCGACGCACCGCACGCCGAGCTCCTGCTCCTCGTTGTCGAGGGCGTAGCCGCGCTGCCGGGTCAGGCCGAGCTCCTCGACGAACGCGTCGGGGCTGGTGATGGTGTGGACGGTGCGGGTGCCCATCCCGGTGCGGGCGAGCAGGGCCCGCACCGAGGCGTCGTCGTCGCCGGCGAGGATCGCCTTGCCGACGGCGGTCGTGTGCGGGTCGACCCGGCGACCGACCTCGGTGAACATCCGCATGGAGTTCTGCGAGGGCATGACGTGGCCGACGTAGACGATCTGGTCGCCGTCGAGCATCGCGAGGTTGACCGACTCACCGACCTGCGCGACGACCTGCTCGAGGTGCGGCCGGGCCCAGGCCGCGAGGCGACGCGACGTCAGCTCGCCGAGCCGGATGAGCCGCGGGCCGAGGGAGTACTGGCGCGAGGGCTCCTGGCGCACGTAGCCGAGGTCGACGAGCGTGCGCACCAGGCGGTGGATCGTCGGCAGGGGGAGCCGGGTGTCCGAGGCGAGCTGCGAGAGGCTGATGACGCCGCCGGCGTCGGCGATGGTCTCGAGGATCGTGAACGCCCGGTCGAGCGACTGCACACCGCCGGACGCCTTGGCGCCCCGGACCCCGTCCGCCGACGACGACGCGCTGGACCGGGCGCTGGAGGAGGCCCCGGAGATCGACGTGCGTGCCGGCATGGAGTGCCTCTCGGGTTGGGTGTCTCACGAGGAGGGTGCTGTTTGTGAGAAATGATTTCCGTATGATGAAATCATAGCGAGCGGATCGCCCGATGGCGGGCAGCACGCTCGGTCCAAGTCTTGCAGGACACCCGGCACCGTCGCCGAAGCGCCCGCTGCGTGTCCCCGGTCCCGCGGAGGAGCACCCATGCCAGGCACCACGTCGATCACGATCTCGGGCCCCGACGTCGAGCGGCAGGAGGAGGTCCTGACCCCGGAGGCGCTCGCCTTCGTCGCCGACCTCCACGAGCGGTTCGCCGCACGCCGGGACGAGCTGCTCGAGGCGCGCGCCCGCCGTCGCACGGAGATCGCCGGCGGCGCCGGCCTCGACTTCCTGCCCGGGACGGCCGACGTGCGCGCCTCGGAGTGGACCGTGCCCGCGCCGGCGCCGGGCCTCGAGGACCGCCGCGTCGAGATCACCGGCCCGACCGACCGCAAGATGTCGATCAACGCGCTCAACTCGGGCGCGAAGGTGTGGCTCGCCGACCTCGAGGACGCCAACACGCCCCACTGGGCCAACGTCGTCGGTGGCCAGGTCAACCTCCGCGACGCCGTCCGCGGCACCATCGCCTTCACCGACCCCGCCGGCAAGGAGTACGCCCTGCGCGACCCCGGGTCGACGCCGGTCATCGTGCCCCGGCCCCGCGGCTGGCACCTCGACGAGGCCCACGTGCTGCTCGACGGCCGTGCAGCCGTCGGCGGTCTGGTCGACTTCGGCCTCTTCGCGTTCCACAACGCCCGCGAGCTCGTCGACCGGGAGCGCGGCCCGTACTTCTACCTGCCGAAGACGGAGTCGCACCTCGAGGCACGGCTCTGGAACGACGTCTTCACGCACACGGAGCAGGTCCTCGGGCTCGACCCCGGCACGATCCGCGCCACCGTGCTCATCGAGACGATCACGGCTGCCTTCGAGATGGACGAGATCCTCTGGGAGCTGCGCGAGCACGCCGCCGGGCTCAACGCCGGTCGCTGGGACTACCTCTTCTCCGTCATCAAGAACTTCCGCGACGCCGGTCCGTCGTTCACGTTGCCCGACCGCAACGACGTGACGATGAACGCGCCGATGATGAAGGCCTACAGCGACCTGCTCGTCGCCACCTGCCATCGCCGCGGGGCCGTGGCGATCGGCGGCATGGCGGCGTTCATCCCGAGCCGGCGCGACGCCGAGGCCAACGAGCGTGCCTTCGCCAAGGTGCGCGAGGACAAGACGCGGGAGGCCACCGCCGGCTTCGACGGGTCCTGGGTGGCCCACCCCGACCTCGTGCCGCTCTGCGCCGAGATCTTTACCGAGACCCTCGGTGACCGCCCGAACCAGCTCGACCGACAGCGTCCCGACGTGTCCGTCGCGGCGGCCGACCTGCTCGACGTCGCGAGCACCCCGGGGGGTCGCACCCTCGACGGCCTCCGCGGCAACGTCGCGGTCGGCATCCAGTACGTGCATGCCTGGCTCTCGGGCAACGGGGCAGCCGGCATCAACAACCTCATGGAGGACGCCGCCACCGCCGAGATCTCCCGGTCGCAGGTGTGGCAGTGGGTGCACAACGACGTCACGCTCGGCTCGGGCGAGACCGTCACCCGCGCCCTCGTCGAGGACGTCGTCGAGCAGGAGTTCGCCGGCCTGCGCGGCCGCGTCGGATCCGACGTGTTCGACGCGGATCCGCTGTGGGACAAGGCTCGTCAGCTCTTCGTGGAGTCGGCCCTGGCCGACGACTTCCCCGACTTCCTCACCCTGCCGGCCTACGAGGCACTGCTCGCCGACGAGCGGTCCTGAGGCCCCTGCCACGCGACAGCGGGGACACCGTCACCGACGGTGTCCCCGCTGCGTTCCGCCTCCCCGGTACGGCTCTACCCCTTGACGCGGTCGCCGCCGACCCACACGCCGGCCACGTGGCCGGGCGTCGCGAGGGCGAAGGTCTTGGCGAGTGCGTCCTCGGCGCCCGACGCGTGCCGGAGCCCGACCTCGAGCGGATCGCCTGCCGCCGGGCGCACCCAGACGGCGTCGAACTGGCGACCTACCGAGAGGTCGCCGACCTCGTGGTCGAGCCCGAGCGCCAGGGCGCCGGCGCGGGTCGCGAGGAAGAGCAGGTCGGGTGAGGCGAGCGGCAGGCCGGCCGGCCCGAGCAGCTGCTGCATGAAGTAGGCCTGCAGGCCCTCCTTGAAGAGGGAGAAGCCGGTGCCGGCGCCGACGTCCGAGCCGAGGGCCACGCGGACCCCGTGCTCCGTGTGCGACCGCAGCGGGAAGAGCCCACTGCCGAGGGCAGAGTTGCTCGTCGGGCAGTGGGCGACGGAGGCGCCTTGTGTCGCAAGGAGGCTCAGCTCGCGGTCGGTGGCGTGGACGTTGTGCGCGAGCACCGTGCTCGGGCCGACGAGGCCGTGCCGGTCGTAGGTGTCGACGTAGTGGTCGGCCTCGGCGAACAGGCGCGCCACCGCGGCGATCTCGGCCTGGTTCTCGTTGACGTGCGAGGTGAACCACGTGCCGGGCACGTCCTTCATGACCGACGCGCAGGCATCGAGCAGGTCGTCGCTGGCGGAGTACGAGAAGCGCGGCGTCACGGCGTAGCGCGTGCGTCCCCGGCCGTGCCAGCGTCGGGTCAGCGCGACCGACTCCTCGTACGTGCGCTCGGGCGTCGACAGCAGCGGCTCGGGCAGCGAGCGGTCGCTGACGACGAGTCCCGACGTGACGCGCAGGCCGACCCGGTCCACCTCCTCGAACAGCACGTCGACCGCGCTCGCGAAGTGCGAACCGAAGACGAGCGCCGTCGTCGTGCCGGCGCCCACGAGGCCACCGACGAACTCCGTCGCGACCTCGCGGGCGTAGTCGACCGACGCGAGCCGCGTCTCCTCGGGCAGTGCGCAGCGGTCGAGCCACTCGAGCAGCGGCATGCCGAGGGCGCCGATGGCGCGCACCTGCGGATAGTGGACGTGGGTGTCGACGAGGCCGGGGAGCACGAGCCCCTCACGGAGGTCGACGACGTCGTCGTCGGGATGCGACGCGCGCAGGGTAGCGGCGGGGCCCCGTTCGGTGATGACGCCGTCGACCACCCGGATCGCGCCATCGGCCTCGGCGCGCAGGCGCACGCCCACGGGGGCCGAGGCGTCGGGGGTGTCGAGGAAGGTTCCGAGGAAGAGCGTCATGCCCGCACCTCCCCGGCGGTCGAGCCGGCGGGTGCTGCAGCGGGCACCTCGGCGCGGAACACCTGCACGAGGCGCGCCGCGACGCTCACGGCGATGGTGGCGGGGTCCTTGCCCGCGATGTCCGGCAGCCCGATCGGGGTCGTGATGCGGGCGAGAGCGGCGTCGTCGTGTCCCTCGCGACGCAGGAGCACCTCGAACCGGCGCCACTTCGCGCTCGACCCGATGAGACCGATCGACCCCAGGTGCGTGCACCGCAGCGCCATGTCGCACAGTGCGGCGTCCTCGGCGTGGTCGTGGGTCATGACGAGCACGTGGGTGCCGGGCGGCACCTGTCCGAGGACGACCTCGGGCACGGGGGAGTGATGCACGTGGATGCGTGCGACGGCGTCGGACAGGCAGGTGAGCCGGGCGGGCTCGACGTGCTCGGCCCGCGAGTCGACGAGGTGCAGCTCGACGTCGTGCCGGGCGAGGATCCGGGCGAGCTCGAGGCCGACGTGGCCGACGCCGAAGATCGCCACGGCGGGCACGACGGGCAGCGGCTCGAGCAGGAGGGTCACCTCGCCGCCGCAGCACTGCTGGCCGTGCTCGCTGGTTGCCTTGTCGCTGAGCGACATCGTCAGCGTCTCCGGCGCGGTGGCGCCCGTCGTGAGCAGCTCGCGCGCCCGGGCCACCGCGGTGGCCTCGAGGTTGCCACCGCCGATGGTGTCCCACTCGGCGTCGGCCGCGACGACCATCTTGGCGCCGGCGTCGCGGGGTGCGTGGCCGCGGACGGCCGTCACGGTGACGAGCACCCCGGCCCGACGCTGCTCGCGGAGCGCCTCGACGGCGCGCACCCAGTTCACGGCCGGGCTCCTGCCGTGACGGCGCCGTCGAGAGCACGCTCCGACGCCGGCTCCAGGGCCGGTTCGCCCGGAGCGGGCTGCTCGGGCTCGACGCCGTCACCTCCGACGACGAGGTGCGCGTGCGCCGCGCGGCGGTCGAGCGGCTCACCGACGCCCTGGGCCCGCGCGGACTCGACGGCCCAGTAGACGGCCTCGGGTGTCGCGGGCGAGGTGAGGTCGATCGTCGCGCCGGTGGGCCCGAACGCGGCCGCTGCCTCGCGGAGCGCCTCGCGCACCGAGAAGGCGAGCATCAGCGGCGGCTCGCCGACCGCCTTGGACCCGTAGACGACGCCGTCCTCGTGGGCGTGCTCGAGGAGCGAGACGTTGAACTCCTCGGGCATCTCGGAGAACGACGGCAGCTTGTACGTGCTCGCCGCCTGCGTCGCGAGGCGACCGCGCGAGGGACGGTCGGACTCGTCCCAACGCAGGTCCTCGAGCGTGAGCCACCCTGCGCCCTGGACGAACCCGCCCTCGATCTGCCCGATGTCGACGAGCGGCGAGAGGCTCTCGCCGACGTCGTGGACGATGTCGACGCGGCGGGTCGAGTAGGCGCCGGTGAAGCCGTCGACCTCCACCTCGGCCGCGGCCACGCCGTAGGCGAAGTACTTGAACGGCGAGCCCTGCATCCGCGAGGAGTCCCAGTGCAGCCCCTCGGTGCGGTAGAACCCCGCGGCCCACAGCTGGACGCGCTGGAAGTAGGCCTGGCCGACGAGCTCGTCCCAGGCGACGGCATCGCCCGCGTCACCGAGGCCCCGCACCTGGCCGTCGACGAAGCGCACGTCGTTCGGGTGGACGCCGAGGCGTCCGGCGGCGACCGCGGTCAGCCGCTCCTTGATCTGCTCGCACGCGTTCTTGACGGCGCCGCCGTTGAGGTCGGCGCCTGAGCTCGCCGCTGTCGCAGAGGTGTTCGGCACCTTGTCGGTGCGGGTCGGGGCAAGGCGCACCCGGGCCAGGGGGATACCGAGGGTCGTCGCGGCGACCTGGAGCATCTTCGTGTGCAGGCCCTGGCCCATCTCGGTGCCGCCGTGGTTGATGAGCACCGAGCCGTCCTTGTAGACGTGCACCAGGGCGCCGGCCTGGTTGAACGCGGTGAGGTTGAAGGAGATGCCGAACTTCACCGGCGTCACGGCGAGGGCGCGCTTGACGTCGTCGTGGCTCGCGTTGAACGCGGCGATCTCGGCACGGCGGCGCTCGACGTCGCCCTGGGCGAGGACGCCGTCCCACGCGGCGACGATGCGCTCGGCGTGGCGCACCGGCTGGCCGTACGGCGTCGACTGGCCCTCTACGTAGAAGTTGCGGCGACGCAGCTCGATCGGGTCGAGGCCGAGCAGCGAGGCGCAGCGGCCGAGGAGGTCCTCCATGACGAGCATGCCCTGCGGCCCGCCGAAGCCCCGGAAGGCCGTCTGCGAGGTCTTGTTCGTCTGGGCGATGCGGCCGTTGACCCGCACGTCGGGCACCCAGTACGCGTTGTCGATGTGGCACAGCGCGCGGGCCAGGACCGGCTCGGACAGGTCGAGGCTCCAGCCACCGTCGGCCGTCAGCGTCGCGTCGAGGGCCTGGAGGCGGCCGTCGGCGTCGAAGCCGACCCGCCACTGGGCGTGGAAGCCGTGGCGCTTGCCGGTCATGGTGAGGTCCTGGGTGCGGTTGAGCCGCAGGCGAACCGGCCGACCGGTCAGCGTCGCGCCGAGCGCTGCGATCGCGGCGAGGCCGTGCGGCTGCATCTCCTTGCCGCCGAAGCCGCCACCCATGCGCAGGCACTGGACGGTGACGGCGTGGCTCGGCAGCCCGAGCACGTGGGCGATGATCTCCTGGGTCTCGCTCGGGTGCTGGGTGCTCGACTGGGCGAACACCTGGCCGTTCTCGTCGACGAGGGCCAGCGCGCAGTGGGTCTCGAGGTAGAAGTGCTCCTGGCCGGCGAACTCGAGCTCACCGCTGAACACGTGCGCCGAGCGGGCGAGGCCGGCCTCGACGTCGCCGCGCTCCATGTGCGGCCGGGCGCCCTGGAAGGCCTCCGCTGCGATCGCCTCGCGCACGGTGACGATCGCCGGGTGCTCCTCGTAGTCGACCTCGACGGCCGCGGCACCGAGGCGGGCGGCCTCGAGCGTCTCGCCGAGCACCCACGCGACCGCGTGCCCGACGAACATGACCTCGGTCGGGAAGAGCGGCTCGTCGTGCTTGACGCCCGCGTCGTTGACGCCGGGCACGTCGGCGGCGGTGAGCACGCGCACGACCCCCGGGACGGCATACGCCGGCTCGACGCGCATCGCCGTCACGGTGGCGCGGGCGTGGGGCGCCTGGACGGGGTGGGCGTGGAGGCAGCCCGCGGTGCGCCCGACGAGGTCGTCGGTGTAGAGCGCGGCGCCGGTGACGTGCAGGGCCGCCGACTCGTGCGGCAGGGCCTCGCCGACGACGGCGCGCTCGGGACGGTCGGACAGGGTGCTCATGCGCCCACCTCCTGTCGGGTCGCGGTGGCGGAGTGGAGCTTGAGCAGGGCGCTGCCGAGCATGGCGCTGCGGTAGGTCGCGCTCGCGCGGTGGTCGTCCATCGGAGTGCCTTCGCGGCGCATGACGGCCGCGGCCTCGCGCACGACCTCCTTGGTCCACGGGCGTCCCTCGAGCGCGGCTTCGGTTGCCAAGGCGCGGATGGGGGTCGCCGCGACCCCGCCGAGGCCGATGCGGGCCCTGGTGACGGTGCCGTCGTCGACCGCCAGGGCGAACCCGACGGCGACGCTGCTGATGTCGTCGAAACGACGCTTCGCGATCTTGTGGAACGCCGCGACCGGGCTGAGCGGCAACGGGATCCGCACGGCGCGGATGATCTCGCCCGTACGCCGGACCGTCTGCCGGTAGCCGGTGAAGTAGTCGGCGAGCGGCACCTCCCGCTCTCCGTCGGCCGAGGCGAGCACGACTGCGGCCTCGAGGGCGAGCAGGGCGGGGGGCGTGTCGCCGATGGGGGAGCCGGTACCGAGGTTGCCGCCGATCGTCGCGCCGTTGCGGATGAGGCGCGAGGCGAACTGCGGGAAGAGCTGGTCGAGCAGCGGGACCCGGCCGGCGAGACGGGACTCGACCTCTGAGAGCGTCAGCGCCGCACCGATCTCGACGGACGCGTCGGTGACCTCGAAGGTGCGCAGCTCGGGCACGCGGTCGATGCCGACGACGAACGGGACGCGCGCTCCCTTGAGGTTGACGTCGACACCCCAGTCGGTCGAACCGGCGACGAGCACGGCGTCGGGGTGCTCGGCGAGCAGCGTGAAGACGTCGGCGACGTCGGCGGCGCGCGCGTACGACCCTCCGGCCGCCACGACGCGGGTGGCCACGGGCGCGGGAGCCGGGCGGTCGCGACGCTGGGCGAGCGCGTCGTCGCCCGCCGGCTCGCCCAGCGCGTAGGCGGCGTCGCGGATCGGGCGGTAGCCGGTGCAGCGGCAGAGGTTGCCGGACAGGGCGTGCAGGTCGAAACCGTTGGGGCCGTGCTCGTGTCCCTCGCCCGACGCGTCGGTGCTGTCAGCCGCCCCGCCGTGCGCGTCGCACCGGCCGGCGCGGTAGTACTCGGCGGCCATGCTGCAGACGAAGCCGGGCGTGCAGTAGCCGCACTGCGATCCTCCGCGCACCGCCATCTCGTGCTGCACCGGGTGCAGGTGGTCAGGGCTGCCGAGACCCTCTGCCGTGACGACCTCCTGGCCGTCGAGCGAGGTCGCCGGCACGAGGCACGCGTTGATCGCCGTCCACGTCGTCGTGCCCTCGGCGCCGTCGGTCGCCGGCCGGGCGACGAGCACCGAGCACGCGCCGCACTCACCCTCGGCGCACCCCTCCTTCGCGCCGGTCAGGCCGCTCGCCCGGAGCACGTCGAGTGCGCTCGTCCAGGCCGGGACGCCGGCGAGGTCGACCGTACGGCCGTTGACCGTCACGGTGGGTGCGGTGGGGGACAGGGACGCCATCGTCAACTCCTCGTGGTGCGTCATGCACCGTTCGGACCGGCCCGGACGGGTCGGCCGCATGGTTGGGAGTGAACCGAACCGCCGGTTATCCATGCCGAACAGCGGTCGGGCGCTGCATCGATGGTACGCGCGAGGGCGTGCCGGAGGAAGGGTTCGGACTCCAGTTTTTCCGCGATGTGGACTAAGGGTTCCGATCAGAGGAACTGGCGTGAGAGCTTCGCGTGCCGGTTCACGTCCTTGTAGAGCAGGTACCGGAACCGGCCGGGACCGCCCGCGTAGCAGGCCTGGGGGCAGAACGCGCGCAGCCACATGAAGTCGCCCGCCTGCACCTCGACCCAGTCGTTGTTGAGCAGGTACATCGCCTTGCCCTCGAGCACGTACAGGCCGTGCTCCATGACGTGCGTCTCGGGGAAGGGGATGACCCCGCCCGGCTCGAAGGTCACGATCGTCACGTGCATGTCGTGGCGCACGTCGAGCGGGTCGACGAAGCGCTTCGTGGTCCACGCACCGTTGGTGTCGGGCATGGGGCTCGCGTCGACGTCCCGCTCGTGCGTCACGAACACGTCGGGCGGGGTGATCCCCTCGACGGGCTCGTAGGCTTTGCGGATCCAGTGGAAGGTGGCGGGCTCTCCCGCGTCGTCCGCGACGTGCAGGCTCCACCGCACCCCGGCCGGCAGGTACGCGTAGCCGCCCGGCTCCATGACGTGCTCGTCGAGGCCGATGCGCAGCCGCGGTGACCCGCTGACGACGAAGAGCACCCCCTCGGCCCCCGGGTCGAGCTCGGGCTTGTCGCTGCCACCGCCGGGCGAGACCTCGACGATGTACTGCGAGAAGGTCTCGGCGAACCCCGACAGCGGGCGTGCGATGACCCACGTGCGGGTCCGCTCCCAGAAGGGCAGGGCGCTCGTGACGATGTCGCGCATCGTGCCGCGCGGCAGCACGGCGTACGCCTCGGTGAAGACGGCGCGGTCGGTCGTCAGGGCGGTCTGGGCGGGCAGGCCGCCCCTCGGGACGTGGTAGCGGGGGGTGCTCATGCCTCTCCTCTGCTGATGAGCCGACCGCGGGGGTCGGCGTCGAGGTCGACGGGGGTGCCGGCGAGCCACGTGCGGCGCACGACGCCGGTCAGGCTGCGGCCCGCGTACGCCGACACGGGGTTCTTGTGCTCCAGCGAGCCGGGGTCGACGACGAACGCCTCGTCGGGGGCGATCACCGCGAGGTCGGCGTCGGCGCCGACGGCGATGCGTCCCTTGCGCTCGAGACCGACCTGACGGGCCGGCGCCTCCGCCATCCAGCGGACGACGTCGGGCAGGCCGAGCCCGCGCTCGCGCGCGCCGGTCCACGTCGCGGCCAGGCCGAGCTGGAGCCCGGCGATGCCGCCCCAGGCCGTGCCGAAGTCGCCGCTGTCGAGGGCCTTGAGGTCGGCCGTGCACGGGGAGTGGTCGGTGACGACGAGGTCGATGTCGCCGTCGACGAGTCCCTGCCACAGCCGCTCGCGGTTGGTCGACTCGCGGATCGGGGGGCAGCACTTGAACTCGGTGGCGCCGTCCGGCACGTCCTCGGCGGTGAAGGTGAGGTAGTGCGGGCACGTCTCGACGCCGAGGCGGACGCCGTCCGCCCTGGCCGCGCGGATCGCCGGCAACGCGTCCGAGCTCGACAGGTGCAGCACGTGGGCCCGGCCACCGGTGCGGCGGGCCTCGTCGAGCACCTGGGCGATCGCGAGGTTCTCGGCCTCACGCGGGCGCGAGTTCAGGAAGCCGGCGTACGCGCGCCCGTCGGACGGCGGTGCGTGCTCGATGGTGTGGGCGTCCTCGGCGTGCACGATCATGAGCGCCCCGATCCGAGCGGTCTCGGTCATGGCCGCCGCGAACGCGTCGGGCTCGAGCGCCGGGAACTCGTCGACGCCCGAGTGCAGCAGGAAGCACTTGAAGCCGAAGACCCCTGCGGCGTGGAGCGGTTCGAGATCGGCGAGGTTGTCGGGAACGGCGCCGCCCCAGAATCCGACGTCGACCCAGGCCTGGCCACGGGCGACCTCCTGCTTGGTGCGCAGCGCGTCGACGGTCGTCGTCGGCGGCACCGAGTTGAGCGGCATGTCGACGATCGTCGTGACGCCGCCCCGGGCAGCAGCACGGGTCGCGCTCGCAAAGCCCTCCCACTCGGTGCGACCCGGCTCGTTGACGTGGACGTGCGTGTCGACGAGCCCGGGCAGGAGCACCTCGTCGTCGGCCAGCTCGACGAGCGTCGCCGCGTCGAGGTCGCCGGGGGCGGCGCCGTCGGTGGCGGTGTCGAGCGTGGCACCCGTGAGGACGAGCGCGATGCGACCGGCGCGCAGGCCGACGACCGCTGCCGTCTCGGCACCGTCGACGACGGCGCGGGGCGCGCGGATCAGCGTGTCGAGAGCCATGCGGCCGACTCCTTCGTCGTGGTCTCGTGTCCGACCGTATGCCGTGCGGCGGCGATCGGGGAGCGTTGCCGCCCCAGCGCGCCGCCGTCGGCCTCGACGACGTCACCGTCGCGCAGGTACGGGCGCGGCTCGGCGGCGGCCATGGCGACACCCGCGGGCGTGCCGGTGATGACGACGTCTCCGGGCTCGAGGGTCATGAGCGTGCTGACGTGGGCGAGGCAGGCCGCGACGTCGTGGACCATGTCGTCGGTCCAGCCCTCCTGGCGCTGCTCCCCGTTGACCGTGAGGGTGAGCCGGACGCCGGAGCCGTCGGGGGCAGGCATCGCGTCGGGCAGGACGAGCCAGGGACCGAGCGGGCAGTACGTGTCGGCGCACTTGCCGGGCGCCCAGGTGGCGGCACCGCCGAGCTGGAGGGTGCGGTCGGTCAGGTCGTCGGCGAGGGCGTACCCGGCCACGGCGTCGAGCGCCTCACCGGGCGAGGCGCTCCGCAGGAGGCGCCCGACGACGACGGCGAGCTCGACCTCGTGGTCGGTCGTCGTGGACCCGTCGAGCAGCCGGACCGTGTCGTCGGGCCCACAGACCGACGTCGTCGCCTTGAGGAAGACGACGGGCTCGGCCGGCTCGGCGGACCCGATCGCGGCGGCGTGGCAGCGGTAGTTGAGGCCGATGCCGACGACCTTCCCGGGGCGAGCGACGGGCGGACCGAAGCGGGCGGTCGCGCCGTCGGGCACGGGAGAGAGGCGGCCCGACCGGACTGCGTCGCGCACGACGGACCCGCCTGTGGCCGTGAGCAGCTCGAGGAACTCGGCGTCGATCTCCGGGGTCAGGGGCGACAGGTCGAGCAGCGACCCGTCGGGTGCCTCGACGACCGGACGCTCGTGGCCCGCGGTGCCGATGCGTGCGAGCCTCATCGCGCGACGCCGTTCGTGCCGTTCGTGCCGTTCGCCCCCGAGGCTGCGACGCGCTCGGCGAGCCGGAGGCCGAGGCGGTGCCCGATGCGTTCGAGGGCGGGTCCGGGGTCGGCGAGCGAGGCCTCGACCGAACCCGCCTCGTCCGTCGTGGTCAGCACCTCGGCGAAGCCGGCCTCCTCCGCCTCGGCCGCGTCGACGAGGGACCGCCCGACGACCGCGACGACGGGGACCCCGTGCTCGCGCGCCAGACGGGCGACGGCGGTGGGGGCCTTCCCGCGCAGCGACTGCGCGTCGAGCGACCCCTCCCCGGTGATGACGAGGTCGGCGCCGGCCACGGCCGTGCCCAGGCCGGTCAGCTCGAAGACGAGGTCTGCACCGGGACGGGTGCGGGCGCCGGCGAGGGCGAGGAGCCCGAACCCGACGCCGCCGGCCGCGCCGGCTCCTGGCACCTCGCGCCGGTCGACGCCGGTGACGGACGCGACGAGGTCGGCCCAGTGGGCGAGGGCGTCGTCGAGCCGGGAGACGTCGCCCGGGGTGGCGCCCTTCTGGGGGCCGTACACGTGCGCCGCGCCGGAGGGCCCGGTGAGGGGGTTGTCGACGTCGCACGCGACGACGAGGTCGACGCCGCCGAGGTGCGGGCCGAGGCCGGCCGTCACGACGCGGTCGACGTCGGCGAGGGCGGCACCGCCCTCGGCGACGGAGCGCCCGTCGGTGTCGAGGGTGCGCAGCCCGAGCGCGCGGAGCAGGCCCGCGCCGCCGTCGGTGCCGGCGCTCCCACCGATGCCGACGACGACCCGCGTGCACCCGGCGGCCAGCGCGGCGGCGACGAGCTCGCCCGTGCCGCGGCTCGTCGCCGTGAGCGGCGCCGGAGACCCGTGCGGGAGCAGGTCGAGCCCGCTCACCGCCGCCAGCTCGACCACTGCGTCGCCACCGCGTCGAGCCCACGAGGTCTCGACCGGTGCGCCGGTCGGGCCGGTGGCCACGGCCGGGACGCGGTCGAAGCCGGCGGCGACCGCGGCGTCGACGGTGCCCTCGCCCCCGTCGGCGACGGGGACGAGGGTCACCTCGATGCCGGGGACCGCGGCGCGCAGGCCGGTCGCGAGGTGCGCTGCGACCTCGGTGGCGGTGAGCGACCCGCGGAACTTGTCCGGGGCGATGACGACGCGCGGCACGGTGGGACTCCTCAGTCGAGGTTGGCGTAGAGGGCGGTCGGGGCGTCGAGGTCGCTCGTCGCGAGCTCCTCGAACTCGGTGACGCCCGCGATGGAGGTGCCCATCGACACGTTGGTGACCCGCTCGAGGATGACCTCGACGACCACCGGCACGCGGTGCTCGACGAGCAGCTTCTTCGCCTGCTCGAGGGCGGGCAGGATGCCGTCCGGCTCGAAGACGCGGATCGCCTTGCAGCCCAGGCCTTCCGCCACCTTCACGTGGTCGACGCCGTAGCCGTTGACCTCGGGTGCGTTGATGTTGTCGAAGGACAGCTGCACGCAGTAGTCCATCTCGAAGCCGCGCTGGGCCTGTCGGATCAGGCCGAGGTAGGCGTTGTTCACGAGCACGTGGATGTAGGGGATGTTGAACTGCGCCCCGACCGCCAGCTCCTCGATCATGAACTGGAAGTCGTAGTCGCCGGAGAGCGCGACGACGGTCGCGTCCGGGTCGGCCGTGGCGACGCCGAGCGCGGCGGGCACGGTCCAGCCCAGCGGGCCGGCCTGGCCGGCGTTGATCCAGTGCCGGGGGCCGTAGACGTGGAGCAGCTGGGCGGCCTGGATCTGCGACAGGCCGATCGTGCTGACGTAGCGCACGTCCTTGCCGAAGGCCGTGTTCATCTCCTGGTAGACCCGCTGCGGCTTGATCGGCACGGCGTCGAAGTTCGTCTTGCGCCACAGGGTCCGCTTCCGCTCGGCGCAGTCGGCCGCCCAGGCGGACCGGTCGGCGAGCGTCCCGGCGTCGCGGCGCGCGCCTGCGGCCTCGACGAACAGCTCGAGCGCGGCCTTGGCGTCGGACACGATGCCGTAGTCGGGGGCGAAGACGCGCCCGATCTGCGTCGGCTCGATGTCGACGTGCACGAAGGTGCGCCCGTCCGTGTACGTCTCGAGGTCGCCGGTGTGGCGGTTGGCCCAGCGGTTGCCGATGCCGAGCACAAAGTCGGACGCGAGGAGTGTCGCGTTGCCGTAGCGGTGGCTTGTCTGCAGGCCGACCATGCCGGCGTTCAGGGCGTGGTCGTCGGGGATCGTGCCCCAGCCCATGAGCGTCGGCACCACGGGGACGCCGGTCAGCTCGGCGAGCTCGACGAGCAGGTCGGCGGCGTCGGCGTTGACGATGCCGCCGCCGGCGACGATGAGCGGGCGCTCCGACGCGGCGAGCAGGTCGAGCGCCTTGTCGACCTGGGCCCGGGTCGCGGCCGGCTTGTAGACCGGCAGCGGCTCGTAGGTCTCGACGTCGAACTCGATCTCGGTCATCTGGACGTCGATCGGCAGGTCGATGAGCACCGGGCCGGGGCGGCCGGACCGCATGAGGTGGAACGCCTGCTGGAACGTGCCCGGCACCTGGGCGGGCTCGAGCACCGTGACGGCCATCTTCGTCAGCGGTTTGGCGATCGAGGCGATGTCGACGGCCTGGAAGTCCTCCTTGTGCAGCTTGGCGACGGGCGCCTGCCCGGTGATGCAGAGGATCGGGATCGAGTCGGCGCTGGCCGAGTAGAGACCAGTGATCATGTCGGTGCCCGCGGGTCCGCTCGTGCCGATGCAGACGCCGATGTTGCCGGCCTTCGCCCGGGTCCAGCCCTCGGCCATGTGCGAGGCGCCCTCGACGTGGCGGGCCAGCGTGTGGTGCAGGCCCCCCTGGGTCTGCATCGCCTTGTAGAACGGGTTGATCGCGGCGCCGGGCAGGCCGAAGAGGTGGGTGATGCCCTCCTTCTTGAGGATCTCCACCGCGGCCTGCGCTGCAGTCATGCGTGCCATGTTCGTGTCCTTGCGTGGGGCGCCCGGAGTCGGGCGCGCGGGGTCGGGAGAGGTCAGGGGGTGGGCTGCCCGGACAGGCGCTGGACGCCGCGGAGCAGGCCGGAGTGGTCGAGGCCGCCGTCGCCGTTGGCGCGGGCCGCGGCCATGAGCGTCGCGACGAGGTTGCCGAGGGGCAGGACGACACCGGCCTCGCGCGCGGCCGAGCTGACGATGCCCATGTCCTTGTGGTGCAGGTCGATCCGGAATCCGGGGGCGAAGGACTCGTCGAGCATGTTGCCGCGCTTCTGCTCGAGCACCTTCGAGCCGGCGAGCCCGCCGCCGAGCACGGTGAGAGCCGCGTCGAGGTCGACGTCGTAGGCCTTGAGGAAGACGACGGCCTCGGCGAGGGCCTCGATGTTGGCCGCGACGACCAGCTGGTTGGCCGCCTTGACGGTCTGGCCGGCGCCGTTGCCGCCGACGTGGACGACGGTGCCGCCGACGGCCTCGAGGAGCGGCCGGGCTGCGGCGAAGTCATCGGCCGCGCCGCCGACCATGATCGACAGGGTGGCGTTGACGGCACCGGCCTCGCCGCCGGAGACCGGGGCGTCGAGCAGGCGGAAGCCCTTGGCCTGCGCCTCCGTCGCGAGCTCGGCGGTGACGTCGGGCCGGATCGAGGAGAAGTCGATGACGAGCGTCCCCGGCTGGGCGTTGGCGAAGACGCCGTCGTCGCCGAGGAGTACGGCCTCGACGTCGGGGGAGTCCGGGACCATGACGGCGACGACGTCGGCGGCCTTGACGGCCTCGGCGATGGAGCCGCTGCCGCGGCCACCGGCCTCCTCGAGCGGGCCGTACCGGTCGGGGGTGAGGTTGTAGCCGACGACGTCGTGGCCGGCGCGGGCGAGGTGCACGGACATCGGGCTGCCCATGATGCCGAGGCCGATGAAGGCGATGGTGGACATGTCGGTCTCCTTCGAGGTGGGACGGTGGTGGCTGGGTGTCCGCCGCGCTCAGGCCGGGCGCGGGGTGGTGAGCTCGCCGAAGGCGGTGAGGCTCTCGAGGGTCGTCGTGAGCGGCTTGTACTCGAGGCCGACGAACCCGTCGTAGCCGGAGGCGGCGACGCGGCCGAGGAGGCCCTCGAGGTCGAGCCGCCCGCTGCCGGGCTCGCCGCGACCGGGCCAGTCCGCGATCTGCACGTGGGCGATGCGGTCGGCGTACGCGGTGACGGCCGCCTCGACGTCGTCGCCGTTGTTCGCGAGGTGGAACAGGTCCAGGAGAAGGCCGACGTTGCCGACCCCTGCGGCGCGCAGGTCGTCGACGACGGCGACCGCGTCGGCCGCGGTGCGCAGCGGGTAGGGCTTGGGCCCGCTCACCGGCTCGACGAGCACGGTGGCGCCGATGCGGTCGGCGGCGCGGGCGGCCAGGGCGATGCTCTCCCGGCCGAGGGCGTCCTGCTCCTCCGGGGTGACGTCGTCGACTCGGTTGCCGTAGAGGGCGTTGAAGGCCCGGGTGCCGAGGCGTTCGCCGATGCCGACGGTGACCTCGATGTTGTCGCGGAACTGCTGCGACCGCGAGGGGACCGACAGGACGCCGCAGTCGGGCCCGGCCAGGTCGCCGGCGAAGAAGTTGAGCCCGGCGAGGTGTACCCCCGCGTCCTGCACGGCAGCCACGAGGGCGTCGACGTCGCGGTCGGCGGGCACCGGCTGGTCGGGCCACGGCCACCACAGCTCGATGGTGTCGAAGCCGGCCGTGCGTGCGGCGGCCGGGCGCTCGAGGAGGGGCAGCTCGGTGAAGAGCATCGAGCAGTTCGCCAGGTAGCGGAGGCCGTGGTGGTGGGTCAGCGTCGACATCGTTCACTCTTCCGAATCGTGGAAAACATATTCCGATATGCAAAACAGTAGAGACGCGTGCCGGCTCCGGTCAAGGGCAGTCGCCGACCGTCTCGCCGATTGGTCTCCGACGCTGGAACGCCGAAGTGCGCAGGGCCCCAGCGGATTTCGCTGGGGCCCTGCGTGACGTGCCGTCGGTGGGAACGCGCGGCTGGCGCCCCGCGTGCGGTGCTCAGCTGCCGCGGTAGGTGGAGTAGCCGAACGGGTTGAGCAGCAGCGGCACGTGGTAGTGCTGGCCGGCGTCGGCCACCGTGAAGGCGATCGTCACCTCCGGGTAGAACCCCGTCGTGCCCGTCGTCGCGAAGTACGCGGCCGTGTCGAAGCGCAGCGTGTAGTCGCCCGCGTCGAGCCGGTCGGGCCCGATGCTGCCGACCCGGCCGTCGGCGTCCGTGCGGCCCTCACCGACGAGCGACCCGTCGGCAGAACGGAGCTCGACGGGGACCCCCTCGGCCGGTCGTCCGGCACTGGTGTCGAGCACGTGGGTGCTGAGAGTGCCCATCAGAGGAGTCCTTCCAGCCGTAGCAGCGCGATCTGTCGCAGCTGGTCGACGGTCTCCGCGCGCTCGGTCGCGTCGTCGTTGTCGAGGCGGCGCCGCAGCTCCGCGAGGATCTCGGCGGCCGAGCGCCCGGCGGCACGGATGAGGAAGACGCGGTCGAAGCGTGCCTCGTAGGCCGCGTTGCCCTCGAGGAGGGACCGTGCCACCTCAGCGTCGTTCGGGTCGACGCCGGCCTGCTCCTTTGCCGACTGGGCGGCGTCGTGCTCGGGCGCGCTGGCCCGCTCGCCGATGCGCGGGTGCCCGGCCAGGGCCGACGCGAGCTCGGTGTCGTCGAGCTCGCGCGCCGCGTGGTCGGCGGCCCCGAGGAGCGCCTCGCGGTCGGCGTACGGCCGCCCGCGAAGCACCTCCTCGACCCACCGGTCGACGCCGAGGCAGGCGTGCAGTCGTGGGCGTAGCCCGTCGGCGTCGGCCTGGTTGAAGGCGGCGACGCCTGTCGTGGGGCGTGCGCGCCCCACCTCCGTCTGCTCGCTCATGCCATCTGGTCCACGTCGACGATCCGCTGCCGGGCGCTGTGCACCGGGTTGGCGTCGGCGACGAGGTCGTCGAAGCGGTAGGCGGCGATCTTGCTGATCTCGACGAGTGCGGCGGCGTGCTCCTGGCTGGGGGAGTTGTTGAGCCGCTCCCAGCCGTGGCGCAGCACCTGCGCGTACGAGTCGCGGTCGCGCACGCACGTCACGAGCGGGAAGCCGAACCGGTCGCGGTACTGCGACGTCAGGTCGAACAGCTCGTCGTGGCTCTTCTCGTCGAGGCGGGTGAGCCCGAGCGCGGACTGGTCCTTGAGCGACAGCTCTCCCTCGTCGCCACCGGCGACGCTCTCGGCCCCGAGCTCCGGGTAGGAGTCGATGAGCCGGCGCTGCTCCTCCGGGGGCGCGGTGAAGAGCGCCTCCTGGAACGCCTGCCGCAGGTCGTTCGTGTCACTGAACGGCCTCTGGTCGTAGGCCCGTTCGACGACCCAGCTCGGCCCCTGGAAGAGGCTGTGGAACGTCTCGACGAACTGCTCGCGCGACATCTCGTTGACCTCGGAGAGCCGGATGAGGTTGCCGGGTGTGCCGGCCACGGCCGGTCCGCGACGCCGACCGACGTGGTGGAACACGACGTTGAGCAGGATCGCGGTGATGCTGCCGAGCGTGATGCCGGACCCGAGGATGATCTGGGCCCACTCCGGCACGGCTTTGGACACGTCGGGCTGGGCCGTGACGTACATGGCCAGGCCCACGCTCGTGCCGACGATGACGACGTTGCGGTGGTCGTGGAAGTCGACCCGCGTCAGGGTCTGGATGCCGACGACCGCGACGGTCGCGAACATCGCGAGGGCCGCACCGCCGAGGACCGGGTGCGGGATTCCGGCGACGATCGCACCGGCCTTGGGGATGAGCCCGATGACGATCATGATGAGGCCGGCCATCGCGACGACGTAGCGGCTCTTGACCCGGGTGAGCCGCACGAGCCCGACGTTCTCGGCGAAGCAGGTGTACGGGAACGAGTTGAGGATGCCGCCGAGGGTGGTGGCCACGCCGTCGGCCCGCAGGGCCCGGGCGATGTCCTCGCGCTCGATGCGCTTCTCGACGATCTCGCCGGTCGCGAAGACGTCGCCGGTGGTCTCGACCGCCGTGATGAGCATGACGACGACCATCGAGACGATGGCGGCGAAGGAGAACTTCGGCCAGCCGAAGTAGAACGGCGTCGTGACGCCGAACCAGCTCGACTGCCCGACGGCGTCGAAGTGCGCGTCGCCGAGCAGCCACGCGATGGACGTGCCCGCGACGAGGCCGACGAGCACCGCGACGGTGGCCATGAAGCCCTTGAAGACGCGCTGGATGACGACGATGAGCGCGAGTGTGCCGAGGGCGTAGGCCATGTTGCGGCCGCTCGACGGGTCGCCCTCTGGTCCGGCCCCGCCCACCGCGTCCGCCGCCGCGACCGGCAGCAGCGCGATGCCGATGATGAGGATGACTGAGCCCGTGACCACGGGTGGGAAGAACCGGATGAGCCGGCTGAAGTACGGCGCGAGGAAGAAGGTGAACAGGCCTGCGACGATGACCGCCCCGTAGATGACGAGCAGGCCCTCGGTGCCGCCGCCGGCGGCGAGGCCGATGGCGATCATCGGCGACACGGCGGTGAAGGTCACGCCCTGCAGCAGCGGGAGGCGAACCCCGACCTTCCAGAACCCGATCGACTGGATGATCGAGGCGATGCCGCACGTGAAGAGGTCGGCGTTGATGAGGTGGATGAGCTGCTCGGTGGTCAGGTCGATGGCGCCGGCGAGGAGGATGGGCACGATGACGGCGCCGGCGTAGAAGGCGAGCACGTGCTGGAAGCCATAGACGAAGAGCTTCGGTGCGGGCAGCACCTCGTCGACGGGGTGGCGGGACCTGCGGGGACGCTCGGGGGCGGCTGTGGTGGAGGTCGTGGCGCTCATGGCGGGTCCTCAGCAGAAGCCCGGCGTCGCGAGCCAGGCCTCCGGTGCGGCCGGCACGTCGTCGCGCAGGACCGAGGCCTCGATGAGGCCGTACGGGCGGTCGGCGGCGATGAAGACCTCGCCGCGGTTCTCGACGTCCGGGAAGCGGGAGAAGTCGACGAGGAAGTGGTGCTTGTTCGGCGCGGAGAAGCGGATCTCGGCGATGTCGGGATGGCGTTCGAGGACGGCCTGGCCCATGGCGTGCAGGGTCTCCTGGAGGGCGCGGCTGTACGTCGTCGCGAAGAGCTCGAGGAGGGTGTCGCGCACGCTGTCGTACGTCTTGTTCCAGTCGACGTCGGTGCTCGTGTGGCGCCAGCGTGCGACGAGCGAGGTGGCGAGGATCCGGTCGTCGGCCTCGGCGAGCGTCGTGTACTCGTCCTTGAGGTAGCCCTTGAACTCCGAGCCCGTCGACTTGAGCACGACGAGGTCCTTGAGGCCCGAGATGACGTGCGGCGTGGGCTCCTGGCCCTCAGGTCCGCGCTCGAGCGTGACGACCGTCGTGCGCACGTCACCGCCGCGGCGGACGAATGCGTGGTCGTGGCCCGCGCCGCCGACCGGGATGCGGTCCCAGGCGTACTGCTCGACCTCGATGCGGGCGGCGGTGGCGGCGGGGGCTGCGTCGAGGAAGCGGTGGGCGAGCGCCAGGGCGTAGTCCTCGGGGGAGGAGACGCCGTGCTTCTTGGCCCAGGCGAACGCGGTGTTCTTCTGGGTGTCGGTCGGCAGGATCTTCGACTGGTCACCGGTGACGTGCGCGTCGGCGAAGTCGCCGCGCAGGGACGTCGAGACGTTGAGGTCGGTGATCTCGTGGCGGGCTGTGTCGCGCGTGATGCGCACCACCCGGTTCTCTGCCTTGCCGTACTGGTTCGGGCCCAGAACGATGCTCATGGTTCAACTCCGTTGTCGAGGTGTGGCGGTTCTGTACGCGACGCTGCCTTCCCAACAGGGTGCCGTTGTCGGTGTCGCGATGGGGCGAAGATCGAGCCCGGTCTCTAATTCCGTGATGTGGAAGTGCTTTATCGAATAATGGAAGGCTAGGGATCGGTCTCGCGAGCGTCAACCATCTCGGCGCATCCGTCTCGCGACCCGGTCACCCGGCGTCCGGGCTGCGGTCAGCCGCGGCGGGCCAGCCGTTCGAGGTCCGCCCGTGACGCGCCGCACCGCTCGACGGCATCATCAGCCTCGACCGCGCCGCAGTCGACCCCCCGCAGCACGAAGTCGGCCAGGGCCCGTGCCGTGGCCGGCTCGTCCATGAAGGCGGAGTCGCGCTGCCCGAGGTAGTCGGCGAGGCGGCCCGCAGCTTGGTGGAAACCGTTGCGGTAGAAGGCGAACGTCGCCGCGTAGCGCGACGGGAGCTGGGCCGGGTGGAGGTCCCAGCCCTGGTAGTACCCCCGAGCGAGCGAGCGGCCGACGAGGCGGTGGTGCAGCGACCAGGCGGAGGCGACGGCCTGCGCCGAACCCACCGGCAGCACGTTCGTCGACCCGTCGGACAGGCGCACCCCGGTCTCGGCGGCGGCCACCTGCATCACCGCCTTGGCGTGGTCCGCCGCCGGGTGGTCCATGGCCTGGTGCTCGGCGGCGATGCCGAGCGAGGCCGAGTAGTCGTAGGTGCCGTAGTGCAGGCCGGTGCACCGGCCTGCCGACGCGTGCACCATCCGGGCGACGAGCGCGGTGCCGTCGGGGCCGAGCACCGCCTGCGGCGTCTCGACCTGGATCTCGAACCCGATCGGCCGCTCCAGCCCCAGCGTGCGCTCGATGCGCTCGGACGCGACGACCATTGCCTCGACCTGGGCGACGCTCGTCACCTTGGGCAGGGTGACGACGAAGCCGTCCGGGAGGGTGCCGTCGACCGCGAGCCGGTCGAGGAAGCGGACGAGCGTCCGCACGCCCCGGCCGCGCGTCGGCGCCTCGAACGACTTGAAGCGGATGCCGGTGAAGGGTGGGGCCGAGCCGGCCGCGACGCTCTCGCGCAGCAGCGCTGCCGCGCGGTCGACGGCGTCGTCCTCCTCGGCGTCCGGGCGGGGTCCGTAGCCGTCCTCGAAGTCGATCCGGAGGTCCTCGACGGGCTCGGTGGCGAGCTTGCGCCGCACGGCGGCGACGACGGCGGGGTCGCCGACCAGGGCGTCGAAGCCGGCCGCGTGCGCGTCGATGGCCGCCAGTGCGTCCGCGCCCCACGACGTCGTGAGTCCGGCTTCCAGACGATGGGCCGGAACGTAGACGGTGTGGATCGGCTGGCGCCCCGCGCGGGGTCCCGGGAAGTCGCGCGCGAGCGAGTCGTCGGCCTCACGCAGCAGCCCGTCGAGCTCGCTGGTCAGCTCCGTGGTGAGGGAGGAGGTGAGCCCATCGGGCGCGTCGTGAACGGTCATGTCGGCTGCTCCTTTGCAGAAATTCTGACCAGCGGACTCTAACTTCTACATCGTGGAAGTGCTCGGCAGTCCGTCAGGCGAGCATCGCGATCAGGTCCAGCGGCCGTTCCAGACGTCGAGGCCGAAGCGAGGCAGGCCCGGGCTCGCAGCATGGCCGAGGTGCGGCAGCCGCCAGAGGTCCTCGATGCTCGCCAGGAGCGAGTAGTGGTTGTAGGGCGTCGTGCTCGTGGACCCCGGCGTGACGAACCGCGACAGCACGAGGGCGCCGACGCGTCCGCCGCCGGGACCGGTGATGCCCGGCAGGGGGCTGTTCGGTCCGGGGCCCTCGCCGCAGCACGCCGTGGCATGGGCCGGGCCGGCGTCGGCCTCGTCGAAGGTGATGACGAGCGCGCCGTCCTGGCGGAAGGCCGGGGAGCTCGTGATGCGGGGGACCCACGTGCGCAGGAAGGCGTCGGCGCTCGCGAGGCCACCGGGCTGCCCGTCGACGCACGGCGCGTCGTGCCCGTCGTGGCAGAGGTTGGGGGTGATGTAGCTGAGGGCGGGCGTCGTCGCGGTCGACGCCAGGTCGGTCGGCAGCGCGTCGAGGTCGACGACGCGCTGCGCGCACGAGGTCGATCCAGTCACCGACCCCAGGTACATGAAGGGGTTGTGTCGCACGGCGTACTGGTCGCCGACGCGCGCCTTCTGGGTTTCGTCGAGGGCGCCGAGCTGCGGGTGGCGGCACGGCGTGCCCATGTCCTCCATGTAGCCGCGCCACGAGCGCCCGGACACGTCGAGCTGGCCGGGCAGGCTCGGCACCTCCGCAGGCAGGACGCACCCGCTCCCGACGTACTGGCCGGGGTCGACGGTCGGGCCGGACGTCCTGAACGGCGAGTACACCCGGCAGTCGGCCTGGGTCTGCGGGTTGGGTCCCTGACCGGTGACCTGCGCGACGTAGTTCGGCAGCGAGTTGTGGCCCGTGCCGAAGTACTGGGTGAGCAGGACTCCCTGGTCGCGCAACGTCCCGGACAGGTAGGGAGCGGCGGAGCCCGGGCCCCACGTCCGGTCGAAGCCCTTGTTCTCGAGGTTGATGAGGAAGACGTGGCCGACGGGTGGCGGCAGCCGCACGGCTGACGTGGTGGTTGACGGAGTGGCTGGCGTGGTGGTTGACGCGGTGGCCGACGGAGTGGCTGGCGTGGTGGTTGACGCGGTGGCCGACGGAGTGGCCGACGGAGTGGCTGCGGGGGCGCTGCAGGCCGGGCTGAGGGCGATCACGGCGGCGAGAGCAAGGCCTCTCACCGTGAGGAGCAGCGGTCGGCGTCGGGACGTCATCGGCGCACGTTCCTCGCTGACACCTGCGACCTCAGCACGTCGATCTCGCACCCCGGCGCGGCCGGGTCGAAGCCGTGCTCGATGAGCCAGCGGATCGCCGTCAGGCTGCGCAGTGACCACCAGCCGCGCACAGCGTCGAGGTCGACCCCCGCGCCGTAGCCGGCGGCGACGTCGTCGAGGTGCTCCCGGTGCCCGAGCGTCAGGCTCGCGAGGTCGTACATGGCATCGCCCTGCCCGGCCTCGGACCAGTCGAGCACCCCGGTGACCTCGTCGCCTTCGACGAAGACGTGCGTCACCTGCAGGTCTCCGTGCATGAACACCGGCGGCCTTCGGCGCAGGGCGACCTCGGCGATCTCCCGGTTGCGCGTGACGAGGTCGGCGGGCACGACGGCACCGGCCAGCAGCCACGCGCACTCGCGGTCGAGGGACGCTGCCTTCTCGTCGAGGCTCGCCCCGGACCACGGAGGCAGGGGCGCGTCGTGCAGCCGGCGCAGCGTCGCGCCTGCTGCTCTCCACGCGGCCGGCGACGCGGTCGAGGCCTGTCCGAGTCGCCCCAGTGGCTCGCCCCGCAGGGCGGCCAGGGCGAGCACGGGCGGCCTGCGCCAGAGGATGTCCGCGGTCGGGACGGGCGCTGCCTCCATGGCGTCGACCTCGACATCGGTCCGCGCCCGGTCCGCATCGACCTTCAGGAAGACCTGCCCTACTCGGAGCGTGGCGCGCTCGTGGTGAGCCACGACCACCTCGACCTGGTCGGCACTCACGGCACCCGGGCCTGCGTCCAGGTCTGCGTCCGCCTCCATGTCCACGCCCGCCAGTGTGACGCAGCAGCCGTCCGGC
>NZ_JAWIIL010000004.1:0-305482 GCF_034724055.1 Intrasporangium zincisolvens | reverse complement strand
TTGGGGGGGGCCCCCCCGGAGGGTGGCTCAGACCGCGGCTGGCACGTGATCGGGCACGGCGGCCGTCGCGTCCAGTGGCTCGAACATCGGCGCCTCGTCCTCGGGCAGCAGGGCGGTCGAACCATAGAGCCAGTCGACGAAGGAGTAGTCGCGCACGTCGCGCGAGCGCATGACGTCGTTGCGCCAGAGCCGCTCCTCGCCCGTCAGGTGCCAGAGCGCGCCCCAGGCGCGCGCGGTCGTGAGGACGCGCCGGCAGTGCTCCGGGCGCACGGCCTGGTAGGCCGCGAGGGCGACGTCCCAGTCGAGCGTGTCACCGTCGGCGCCGGCCGACAGCTGTGCACCGACGTGCTCGGAGAGCACCCAGGCGTCCTCGATGGCCATGACCGCACCCTGCGCGAGGTACTGCAGCGGCGGGTGGGCGGAGTCGCCGGTGAGCGCGACGCGGCCGATGACCCACTGGTCGATCGGGTCCCGGTCGTACATCCGCCACCACTTGTCACGCCACATGAGCGGCAGGCCGGCCCGGACGTTGTCGCACGTCTGGTCGAAGGCCGCGTCGAGCTCGTCGGGGGTGCCCCAGTCCTCTTCTCCCGCAAGAGCCTTCGGTGACTCGAACACCGCGACCTGGTTGAACATCTCGCCACCGCGCAGCGGGTACTGCACGAAGTGGCACTTCGGCCCGACGTAGACGACGACGTCGTCCAGCGCGATGTCGAGCTGCTCGACCTGTCCCATCGGCACGGCGCCGCGGTAGGCGACGTAGGCCGACGACACCGGCTGGTCGTCGGACACGAGCTTCCGCGCGACGGAGTGGAGCCCGTCGGCCGCGATGACGACGCGCGCCGTCTCCCGTCCCCCGTCGTGCACGACGGCCGCGGAGTCCGCCCCCTGCTCGTACGCCGTCACCGCCACGTTCGTGATGAGGTCCACCCCGGCCCGCTCGCACCCGCGCAGCAGGGTGCCGTGCAGGTCGCTGCGATGGATGACGACGTACGGGAAGCCGTAGCGTTCCCGCGCGTCGCCGAGGTCGAGCCGGGTCAGCTCGGACCCGTCGACCGCGTCGCGCATGACGAGGTTCTCGGGCGTGACCCCGAGGGCGATGACCTCGTCGAGCAGACCCCACTGGTCGAGGATCCGGGTGCAGTTCGGCGCGATCTGCAGGCCGGCACCGACCTCGCCGAACTCTGCGGCGCGCTCGAGGACCCGCACGTGAAGTCCCTTGCGGGTCAGGGCGAGCGCGTTGGCGAGTCCGCCGATGCCGCCTCCGACGACGATGGCGTCGACCGGCTGGGCAGGGTTGGTGTGGGTGGTCATCGCGACTCCTTCGTCGTCAGGGGTTTCAGGTGGCTCGGGTCAGAGCCAGTGGGGCAGGACGGGGAGCGTCCCCGTCTCGGCGGTGAGGCCGGTGGCGCGGCGACCGGTGACGTAGGCCGCGAGCTGGGGGAGCGGCCCACGGACCGTCACCGCGTCACCGAGGCCGACGACGGGCCAGGCCGTGCTGCGGGGCGTTCCGTCGAGGGTGTCGGTCGGGTCGGTGGAGACGAGCACGACGGCCGGACCGTCAGCGCCGCGCGAGCGCTTGGCGGCGGCATCGTGCAGCACCTCGAGGAGGAAGTCGGTCGGCAGGTCGTCGAACCCGACGCCGCCGTCGAGGTCGACCGCGTGCACCATGACCTCGCGGGTCCGCATCCACGGCACCTCGGTCGCGGGGACCGTGCGGCCCTGGGCGGTGCGCACGAGGCGCGTCCAGCTCTCCCCGTCGAGCAGGCCGAGTGCGTCGTCGAGCCCTGCGGCGCTGGTCGAGAACCAGTCGCGCAGCCGGGCAGGGGCCAGGAGCGCCCCCTTCTCGATGTCGGACTCGCGCTGCTCCGGCGAGGCGTACATCGGGGTCTCGACGCCCGTCCGCGCCCACGTCGTGAGGTTGACGAGTGCCTCGGCGTTGGCCGCGACGTGGGCGACGACGTGCGCCCGGGTCCACCCGGCCAGCGCCGTCGGCTCGGCCAGGGCGGCGTCGTCGAGGGTGGCGAGGGCCCGCTGGAGCAGGGCGGTGCCGGCCGCGACGAGGTCGCGTGCCGAGAGCAGCGCCGACGACATCAGCGGGGCCCGTCCGCGACCACGACGTTCTCGCACCGGCCGAGGCCCTCGATCTCGGTGACGACCTTCTGGCCGGCCTCGAGGTAGCGGGCCGGCTTGCGGGCGTGGCCGACCCCACCGGGCGTTCCTGTGGCGATGACGTCGCCGGGGCGCAGCGTGATCATCGTCGACAGGTACTCGACGAGGGCGACGGGGTCGAAGAGCAGGTCGCCGGTGGTGTCCTCCTGCACGACCTCGCCGTCGACCTCGGCACGGATCGGGAGCGTCGGGCGCACGCCGCCGGGCAGCTCGTCCGGGGTGACGAGCCACGGCCCCAAGGGCGTCGTGGACTCCCAGTTCTTGCCCTGCAGCCACTCGCGCGTGCGGAACTGCCAGTCGCGCGCGGTGATGTCGTTGAGCACCGCGAAACCGGCGATGGCGGCCTCGGCCTCGGCCGTCGTCGCGCGACGCACGGTCGACCCGATGATGACGGCGAGCTCTGCCTCCCAGTCGAACTGGCCGGTCTCGTCCGGGCGCAGGATGTCATCCTCCGCACCGATGAGCGTGTCGGCGTACTTGCTGAAGATCGTCGGGTACTCCGGCAGGTCGCGGCCCATCTCGAGGATGTGGTTGCGGTAGTTGAGCCCGACGCAGAAGATCTTGCCCGGGTGCGGCACCACGGGGGCATAGGCCGCGCGACCGGCTTCCGAGGTGGGCTCGCCGACGCCCGTGGCTGCGGCGACCTCGCGCCAGTCCGGCTGCGCGAGAAGGGCGCCGACGTCTGGGACGCCGAGCGGCACGAGGTCGGAGCCCTCGACGCGTACGGCCTGCGTGGCGCCGTCGGCGGTACGGACGGTGGCGAGCTTCATGACTGGGTTCCTTCGGTCTGGGTGCGGGCGAGGTTGAGGCGCTCGAAGATCGGCGCGTCGGAGAAGCGGAAGAGGTCGAGGGCGCCGGAGTCGGAGTCGGACCCCGAGGCCTCGGAACGGACGGACAGCGGCTGCCACGACGGCACGACGAAGAGGTCGCCGCGCGTCACCGACCAGCTGAAGTCGCCGACCGTGACCGTGCCGGCGCCGTCGAACACCTGGTAGACCGACGAACCGGTCTGGCGCACCGGCGCGGTCTCGGTGCCGGACGCGACGCGGTGGAACTCGGTGCGGATGGTCGGCAGCACGTCGCCGGCGTTGGTCGGGTTGGTGAACCGGATCGCGGCGTGGCCGTGCTCGACGGTGCCGCCGAAGCCCTCGGCCTCGAGCTCGAGCTGGTCGGTGAGGGCCCGGTCGGTGTCCTCCCAGCGGTAGCAGAGCAGCGGCGAGCCGGAGGTGGAGCCAAGCTGCGAAACCGGCGCGATGCCGGGGTGGCCCCACAGGCGCTGCGAGCGGGAGCGCTCCGGCGTGGTGCGCTCGACGTCGGAGATGCGGTCGCGGCCGAACTCGAAGAACTGCGCCTCGACCTCGTACTGGAACGGGATGTCGAGGCCGTCGATCCAGGCCATCGGCCGGTCGGCCGCGTTGTGGTGGGCGTGCAGGTTCCAGCCGGCCTGCGGCAGGAAGTCGCCGCGGCGCATCGGCACCGGGTCCCGACCGACGACGGTCCAGACGCCCTCTCCCTCGACGACGAAGCGGAACGCGTTCTGGGTGTGCCGGTGCTCGGGGGCGTCCTCGCCGGGCATGAGGTACTGGATCGCGGCCCAGAGGGTGGGCGTCGCGTACGGCTTGCCGCCGAGCGACGGGTTGGCCAGGGCGATCGCACGCCGCTCACCGCCGCGGCCGACGGGCACGAGGTCGCCCGCGCGTCCGGCCAGCTCGAGCAGCGTCGCCCACTCCCAGCGGTGCGGCTGGGCCTTGGAGCGGGGGTGCGGCGGCATGAGGTCACCGATCTCGGTCCAGAGCGGCACGAGCAGCTCCTTCTCGAAACCCCGGTAGAGGTCCTCGAGCTCCGGGGTGACGGTCGGCTGGTCGGGGGAGTCGACGGCGGCGAGGCTCACGGGCGAGGTCGTGGTGGTGTCGGGGTCGGTCGTGGCGGACATGGCGGTTCCTTTCGGGGGTCTCTGTGGGCTCAGCGGGCTCAATGGACGAGCTCGGCCTGGGCCGGCGTCGAGGCCTGACGGGTGGTGGGCCGGGTGGCGACGAGCGTGACGAGGAGCAGCACGGCGGCGATGCCGGCGGCGATCGCGAAGGCGAGGAAGTTGCTGCCGACACCGAGGTTCGCGGCGAGCAGCCAGCCCCCGACCTGGGGTGCCAGGACGGCGCCGATGCGGCCGACGCCGAGGGCGAAGCCGAGCGACGTGCCGCGCAGGGAGGCCGGGTAGTGGTTCGCGACGGCGGCGATGATGAGGCACTGGGTGCCGTGGGTGCCGACCCCGGCGAGGATGAGCGCGCCGTAGACGGGCAGCAGGTCGCTGGGGTAGGTGAGCAGGAAGGCGAGGCCGAGCGCGGCGGCCACCGCGGCCCAGACGGCGCTGCGGAGCGGTCCGAACCGGACGCCAGCCCACGCCGTGACGACGGAGCCGAGCACGGCGCCGAGATTGAGGGCGAGGAGGAAGTGCAGCGGCTGGCCCATCTCGAACCTCGGGTCGGAGGCCATGAGCTTGGGCAGCCAGGTGCCGAGCCCGTACCAGGCGAAGAGGGTCGCCACGGTGGCGAGGGCGAAGAGCACGGTCGGGCGTCGCCAGTCTCCGCTGAGGATCGCGCGGAACCCGGCGCGGTGGTGCGGGCCGGCGTGCTCGGACGCGTCGTGGACGAGTCCGTGACGGGTCTCGACAGCGACGGCCTCCTGCACCCGACCGCGGGCACGCAGCCACGTCGGCGACTCGGGCAGGAAGACGAAGCAGAGCGGCAGCAGGACGACGACGGCCAGGACGGCCACGGCGTACATCGCCCGCCAGCCGTGCTCCGGCAGCAGCCAGAGACCGACGAGGGCGGCGGCCGAGCCGCCGATCGGGACGCCCGACATCATGACGGTCGAGACCGCGGACCGGTGCCGGCGCGAGACGAACTCGGCCGTGAGGGCGTTGGCCGACGGGACGAGACCGCCGAGGCCGAGCCCGGCGAGGAAGCGGAACGCGCCGAAGCCCGCGGGACCCGGCGCGACGGCGCACAGGGCCGTGAACACCGAGAACCAGAGCGTGCACCAGAGGATCGTGCGGCGCCGGCCGAGGCGGTCGGCGAGGTAACCGGCGCCGAGGGCGCCGACGAGCATGCCGGCGAAGGCGAGGCTGCCGATGAGCCCGGCGGAGGCCGGCGTCAGGCCCCAGCCCCTCTCCTTGAGCAGCGGCGGGATCGTCGTGCCGTACACGATGAGGTCGTAGCCGTCGAAGACGACGATGAGCCAGCAGAGCAGCGTGACCAGCCAGGCGGGACGGCGCGAGAGGCGCTCGGTTCGGGCCGGGGGGTGGGTTCGGGGCGTCGTTGCCATGCCGACCATGGTGGGATCGTTCGACATGGCAGAACGAGACAATTCTGCATGGCAGAATCAGGTGGGTCACGTCACGGAGTCGAGCGAGGATCACGGACATGAGCACGGGTCTGAAGTCGAAGCCGCAGTACGCGCTCCGCAGCGTCGACCACGCGCTGCAGCTCGCCGTGATCCTGCAGGTCGAGGGCCCGCAGACCGTCTCCGACGTGGCGGACCGGCTCGGCGTGGCGCGCTCGACGGCCCACCGCCTGCTGACGATGCTCGTCTACCGCGACTTCGCCCGGCAGGGCCCCGACCGCCGGTACCACGCGGGCCCGGTGATCTCCCTCGAGGCGGACTCGCGCAGCCACACCGCACTCCTGCGGGCCGTCGCCCTCCCACACCTGCAGGTGCTCGTGGGCCGCGTCGACGAATCGGCCAACCTCATGGTGCTGGCGGGGGACCACGCCCGGTTCGTCGCCTCGGTCGAGAGCTCCCAGTCGCTCCGCGTCGGCAACCGCGAGGGCATGGTCTTCCCGGCCCACCTCGCCTCGGGCGGCAAGACGATGCTCGCGGACCTGCCGCCCGAGGATCTCGCCGAGCTCTACAGCGACACCCGGTGGGACGGGCGCGAGGGCGAGCGCCCCGACCTCGCCGCCGTCGAGAAGGACCTCGCCGCCGTCCGCCGCCGTGGCTTCGCCATCAACAAGGACCGCACCGAGACCGGCGTCACAGCCATCGGCCGGGGCGTCCGCGTCGGTACCCGGACCGACGCTGCCGTCACGGTCTCGATGCCGACGGTCCGGTTCCGCGAGAACCGGCTCGTCGACCTCGTCAGCGCGCTGGCCCTCGCGGCTCGAGACATCGAGCGCGACATGGAGCAGGCCCTGCGCGCCGACGCGTGAGCTGCGGGCGGCTCGACCCCCGGGTGGCTCAGGCCTCGGGCTGAGCGGGCCGGTAGACGAGCCAGAGGGCGCCACTCGAGGTCGGCGTCGCGCTGTGCAGCGAGAGGCGCTGCAGGGCGGGCAGCCCGTCGAAGAGGCGTCGGCCCTCCGGGTCGAGGACGGGGGCGACGGCCAGGTGCAGCTCGTCGACGAGGCCCTCGGCGAGCAGGGACTGCGCCAGCTCGATGCTCCCGTGCACGCCGATGTCGCCGCCGTCCGCGGCCTTGAGGTCGCGCACGACGTCGGCGAGCGGGCCGGCCACCGCCTGGGCGTCGCCCCACTGGGTCGCGAGCGGCGTCGAGGTGACGACGTACTTCTTGACGCCGTTGATGAAGTCGGCGAAGGGCTGCTCGTCGGACGTCGGCCAGTAGCGCGACCACTCGTCGTACATGTGGCGACCGAGCAGCACGGCGTCCTGCCGGCCGATGAGCCGCGCCTCGAGCTCGATGAGGTCGTCGTCGAAGGTAGGCGGGTGCGGGGTCTCGGGGTCGACGTCGGGCGGGAAGGCGCGCGTCGGGTCGTCGACGGCGCCGTCGAGCGAGGTGATCGTGTAGAGGACGATCCTGCGCATCGGTGCTCCTGGTCTGCGGGACGATGTGGACAGTGTCAACCAGTGAACCAGCCGGCACCGGCAGGGCGGGTCGGACCCGCCTACGAAGCACCACGGGGAGCCCCGAACCACGCGGCCATGGCGTCCGCGAGGCCGGCGGTCGTCGTCCCCTCACCGACCCAGGCGACGTGCCCGTCGGGCCGCACGAGCACCCCGGTCGGGGCGGGGACCCGCCCGAGCACCGGCAGCACCCACTCCTGCTCGAAGCGGGCGCGCACGTGCCGGACCCGTCCCTCCCACCCGCCGGCGTCGGCGGCGCCCTCCGGGGCCCCGGGCCCGCCGAGGTCGAGCAGCACGGGCCGGGCTTCGTGCAGCAGCTCGAAGACCCGGCACGGCCCGTCGGCCGTCACGAGGTCGAGGTCGGGCACGCGTCGGCCGAGCAGTGGGTGCCCGTCACCGAGGTCGAGCATCACGTCGAGCCCGGTCAGCAGCGCGGCGAGACGCTCCCGGGGACCGGCGTCGGTCAACAGCTCGGCGAAGGTGTCGCGGATGGCGTCGGTCCGCGCGTCGCCCCGTTGGAGGAAGGCCTGGGTCATGACGTTCTTCAGGACGCGGGCCGTGGCCGGGTGCCTCTCCGCCTCGTAGGTGTCGAGCAAGGGTGCGGGGGAGTGGCCGCGGACCACCTGGGCCAGCTTCCAGCCGAGGTTGACGGCGTCCTGCACGCCGAGCCCGATGCCCTGGCCCCCGGTCGGGGGGTGGGTGTGAGCGGCGTCGCCGGCGATCAGCACCCGCCCGCTCCGGTAGGAGGACGCCTGTCGTGCCGCGTCGGTGAACCGCGAGATCCACGACGCGTCGTGCACCCCGAAGTCGGTGCCGTACACGAGCGTCAGGGCGGTGCTGAGGTCCGAGAGCGTGGGCTCGGTCGCCGCCCCCACGGCGGCCTCGGTCACGACGATCCCGACGGTGCCGCCGTCGCCGACCGGGTTGATGCCGTGGATGCCGATGGCGTCCTGGCGCAGTCCGGTGGGCGCCTCGTCCGTCAGCACCGCTTCGGCGATGAGGTGGCTGCGGGTCGCCTCGGCGCCGACGAGCTCGATGCCGGTGGCTCGTCGGACGCTGCTGCGCCCGCCGTCCGCGCCGACCACGTACGCCGCGCGGAGCGGGTCACCCTGCGCGAGAACGACGTCGACACCGGTGTCGTCCTGCTCGATGCCGACGACGTCCACGCCGTGGCGCATGGGCACACCGAGCTCCTCGACCCACCCGCGCAGGATGTCCTCGACGCCGGTCTGGGACAGCGCGAGGGTGTACGGGTGCCGGGTCGGTAGAGCCGCCACGTCGAGCGGCGTGCCCGCGAAGCTCATGGCCTGCGCGGTCCGGCCGGCGGCCAGGAACCGGTCGGCGATGCCGCGCTGGTCGAAGATCTCGAGGGTGCGCGAGTGGAACCCCCGCGCCCGTGTCCCGGCCAGCTCGGGTGTCGGGCGCCGTTCCAGGAGAACGACGTCCACCCCTGCCAGGGCCAGCTCGCCGGCCAGCACCAGGCCCGTCGGGCCTGCGCCGACGACGGCCACCTCATGCTCTGCATCCCTCACGACGTCCCCCGATCTGCTCGACACGAAGGAGCAGTCTGGCCCACGGATGGGGCCTTGCCGCAAGCCCCCGGTGGCGCTGTACGGTGAAGAGGGAGGGGAGTCGGCATCTAGTCGGCGGCCGCTCGGAGCGGGTACTCGCTCGACGTGGCGGGGGCCGTGTCGGTGCAGCCGCTCCTGCCGCACGTGCACGCGTACGGGAACGCGGGCAGCGTTGCACCGATGTGGCGCTCGTGCGCGGTGATCTGGCGGTGCACGACGTCGTTCTCGTGCCGACGCCGCTCGGCAAGCTGGGCGCCGGCGGCGAGGCGGGGGTGGCCTGCGGTTGCGGTCACGACCACCTCGCGGACCGCGTCCACGACCTGGTCCCAGTCGACGTCGGTCGGCACCTCGACGACGGGGCGTCCGGCCTCCAGGGCGGCTGAGTGGAGCCGGAGCCCCAACAGCTCGTCGCGCGCCACGAGCGCCTCGACCCGGCGTCGGGACGCGCCGTCGCCCTCGACGAGTCGCTGCCGCCGCGCGGCGCGGGTGCGCTCGGCCGTGGTGACGAGCCACACGGCGCCGACCGGCGCCCAGGTCGCGGCCGCGTCGGGGTGCAGCTGCGGGCCCTCGACGAGCGTCGGCACGCCGCCGACGGCGGCCAGCCGGACGTCGTCCATGACGACGGGCAGCCTGATGGCAGAGGTGTGTTCGAAGTCGTCGACCGCGGCGCCAGGGCCGAGGGCCAGGACCTCGTCGAGAGGTGGGCCGAGGGGGCCGAGCCGTTCGAGGTGGTCGTACGCATACGCGTCGACGGGGTGGAGCGCGAGGTCGAGCTCGTGCGCGAGCCGCCGGATCGTCGTCGACTTGCCGGACCCCGGCGTGCCACCCACCCAGACCATCGGCGCGTTCGTCGTCATCCGCGCGATGCTGCCAGATGTCGCCGCCCTCCGCCTGCGGGCTGCTCGCCGGCCGGCCCGGCGTCCGGTCAGGCCGCCGATGTCGGCAGGGTGAGGACCTCGACGCCGTCGTCGGTCACGGCGACCGTGTGCTCGCTGTGCGCCGTGCGGCACCCGGTGGCGCTGCGCAGCGTCCAGCCGTCGGCATCGGTGACGAGCTCGTCGGTGTCGGCCATGACCCACGGCTCGATGGCCAGCAGCAGGCCCGCGCGCAGCCGGTAGCCCCGCCCCGGGCGGCCCGTGTTGGCCACGTGCGGGTCCTGGTGCATCGTCGAGCCGACGCCGTGACCGCCGAACTGGGTGTTGACGCGGTACCCCGCCCCCATGAGCACGGCGCCGATCGCGTGGGAGACGTCGCCGAGGTGGACCCCGGGGCCGGCCGCGGCGATGGCGGCGGCCAGGGCCCGCTCGGTGGCGTCGATGAGGGCGAGGCTCTCCGGGGGCCGTGCCTCGCCGACGACGAAGCTGATGGCGGAGTCGGCGACGAGCCCGTCGGTGGACACCGCGAGGTCGAGCGAGAGCAGGTCGCCGTCGGCGAGCGCGTAGTCGTGCGGGCGTCCGTGCAGGACGGCGTCGTTGACCGACGTGCAGATGTAGTGGGCGAACGGACCACGCCCGAAGGACGGCGCGTAGTCGACGTAGCAGGACTCGCCACCGGCGGCCGTGATCATCTCCCGGGTCCAGCGGTCGATCTCGAGCAGGTTGGTGCCCACCCCGGTGCGGCTCCGGAGCGTCCTGAGGGTGTCGGCGACGAACGCCCCTGCGGCCCTGGCTCGCGGCAGCTGGCGGGGGTTCAGGATCTCGATCATGCGGCGCCTCTCCCGTGCCTCGTGCTGGCCTCCAATAACTATCCCGGCCATGTTATCCCGGTATTAGTATCGGACCATGGTCAGGCTGCCACTCACGCCCGCAGAGGTCGAGCGCGGACGGCGCCTCGGTGCGCTGCTGCGTCGCGCCCGGGGCGAGCGCTCGATGCTCGACACCGCGCTGGCCGCCCGCGTCTCGCCCGAGACCCTCCGCAAGATCGAGTCCGGCCGCGTGGCCACTCCGGCGTTCCCGACGATCGCGGCGATCGCCGACGTCCTCGACCTGTCCCTCGACGCGGTGTGGGCCGAGGTCGCCGGGTCCGAGCGCGGCGCTCCGGACGCGGCGGGCCGACGGTCCAGCGTCGCGTAGCAGGCCGACGACCCCGTCGACGGGGCGTCGGCGATGCGTCGGTAACGCCTGACGCGAGGGCCGAGCCGCGTCACGATGGTCGGACGACGGAGAGGAGCGCTCGATGACCGAGGCACAGCAGGGCCCCGAGACCAGGGGTGTGGAGGTGGAGCTCCTCGCGAGCGTCGACCTCGGGCCCGAGATCGCGGGCCTGGAGGGACGGTCGCTGCGGATGCGGATGGTGACCATCGAGCCCGGGGGCGTCCTCGGTCCGGTCCATGACCACCAGGACCGGCCGGGCACCGTCTACGTGCTCCAGGGCGTCATCACCGACCACCGCGACGGCGTCGCCACCGAGTACGGCCCCGGCCCGGGATGGCCCGAGGACCACCGGACGCTGCACTGGCTCGAGAACCGCGGGTCGACTGCCGCCATGGAGATCTCGGTCGACATCGTCAGCGAGCCGCCCTCGCCCGGCTGACGTCCCGCGACCATGACGTGCGCGGGCATCGAGGCCCGGGAGCTGGCGCGGAACGGCTGGCGGGTGCACACCTTCGACGCCGACCCGCACAGCGAGGCGGGGGTGCAGGAGGCGGCGCACGACGTCACCCTCGTCGAGCACGCCGTCTGTCACCTCGAGGAGCTGACGCGTGTGCCGGCGAACGACCTCACCCTCGCCTGCGTCTCACTGCCGTTCCTGCCCCGGGAGTCCTTCGACATCGTCTGGCGCCGCGCGGTCGACGCGCTCCAGCCCGGTGGGGTGCTGGCGGTCGACCTCTTCGGCGACCGCGACGGCTGGGCGGGCGCGGACGGGACCTTCCTGACCCGTGCGGAGGTCGAGCACCTGACCGACCGCCTCGACGTCGTCTCGCTCGTCGAGGTGGAGTGTGACGGCAGGTCGTTCTCCGGGCCGAAGCACTGGCACACCTACGAGCTCGTGGCCACGAAGGCCCGACCCTGACGCCGCGGTGTCAGGAGGTCGTCGACGCGACGAGCACCGTCACCGCCACGAGCTGGGCCACGACGAGGACCACGACCGCGCGCGAGCGAACCCGGCCGACCCTGCCGGACAGGACCACGGCGAACGCCATGGCCGCGATGACGAGAGCGGTCAGGCCCGAGCCCTCACCGACCGCGTGACGCGCCAGCTCGGACGGTGTCTGCGTCCGGTCGCCGCCGAAGCCCCCCGAACCGAAGGCGTAGGAGAGGCCCAGGAAGACGGCGTCGACGCCGACGAGCACCAGGCTGACCACGAGCGCGACAGCCGTCCGGCGCCGGTGGGCCGACTCGTCGTCCCCGTGCTCGCGGGGCGTCTCGTCGTCCCCGTGCTCGCGGGGCGTCTCGTCACTCGTCATCCCTCTGCTCCCGGGGTGGGCGGTGGAGGCCCGCCGGGGGTGTCCGACGAGCCCGGCCGCCATCGTGCCCGGCAGAGCACCCGGATCGCCCAGGAATGCGAGGAACCCACCGTTCCGGGCGGGGACATGACGGAGCCCCGGTCCATCGGGGTCGGACCGGGGCTCCGCACGGCGTCCGCGGCACGTGAACGTGGAGGGGTGGCGGACGCTGGGTCGGTGCGACCGTTCGGTCAGGGGTTGTCGAACGGGCGCTCCGACGCCTCCATCGTCTCGCACACCGCGGGTGTTACGGGAAATTCGAGCCTTGTGAAAAAACTTTGAAAACCGTGTCATGAATCCGTCAGTGCGTCGTCTACCTCAGTGACGGGGCCAGGCCGGTTCGTGGAGGGGCCGGCCCGGCCTCGTCGGTGGAGGCTCACCAGCAGGACGGACGCAGTCCGTGACCGAGGTGGCGTCCACGTCGTTGTAACTGACATCGGGTGTGAGCCCGGGCTGGCACGAGTGGTTCACGGGCCGGTGAGCGTCAGGGGGAACCTCACGGGTCCGCGGCCACCGCAGGAGTGTGGAAGGAGCGGGTCAGCGTGTCGATCTTCAGGGGCACCCGGTTCACCCGGTTCACCCGGTTCGCCGAGGCGAGGCCATGACGGAGGACAACGTCTGTGCGCATCGGCGGCTCGACCAGCACTCGTGCTGGGCGTGGCCCGATGCCGAGGAGCGCCGGCTGCACGCCCTGAGCGAGGCGTCGGCCGTCGGAGGCCGCGCCCGGGTGCGGCGCCTGCGCCGCGCGAGGCTCGCCTGCCGCAAGGCCCCGCGTGAGGCCTGACGGCCCACGCACGACCCGGGTCGGCTGATCCGCCCGAACCCGCTTGACCTCGAGCGCACTCGAAGGGCGACGATGGGTCGGTGACCGCCATCGCCACCGGAATGACCATCGCCGAGGCCGCCGAGCGCACCGGCCTGACCACCCACACGCTGCGCTACTACGAGCGTGACGGGCTCATGGTCCACGGTGTCGGCCGCTCGAGCGCCGGGCACCGCGTCTACACCGAGCTCGACCTGGGCTGGATCAAGATGCTGACCTGCCTGCGCGCCACGGGCATGCCGATCCGCGAGATCAAGGCCTACGCCCAGCTGTGCAGGGCCGGGGAGAGCAACGAGGTCGAGCGGCTCGAGCTGCTCCAGGCCCACCGCGCCCGCGTGCTGGCGCAGCTCGCCGAGGTCACCGACCACCTTGGCGCCATCGACAACAAGATCGGCCTGTACCGCGCCCGTGTCGAGGGAGCCGGTGCCTGAGCGCGGCGCGTCCGCCTTGACCTCGAGCGCGCTCGAAGGTCTTGACTCGTCGTCATGACTGCGAACACCCCCGACACGAACCCTCCCGAGACGTCCACCCCGCAGACCCTCCCCACGCGCACGCTCGGCAGCGGGTCGGCCGCGCTCACCGTGTCGACCCTCGGCCTCGGCTGCATGGGCATGTCGGAGTTCTACGGCACGGGCGACGAGCAGGAGGGCATCGCGACGATCCGTCGCGCGCTCGACCTCGGCGTCACGTTCCTCGACACCGCCGACATGTACGGCCCGTTCACCAACGAGCGGCTCGTCGGCGCCGCCGTCGCCGGCCGGCGCGACGAGGTGCAGCTCGCGACGAAGTTCGGCAACGAGCGCGCCGAGGACGGCACCCGGCTGGGCATCAACGGGCGACCCGAGTACGTGCACCGCGCGGCCGACGCGTCGCTGCAGCGGCTCGGCGTCGACCACATCGACCTCTACTACCAGCACCGCGTCGACAAGGACGTGCCGATCGAGGAGACGGTCGGGGCGATGGCCGAGCTCGTCGCCGCCGGCAAGGTGCGCCACCTCGGCCTGTCCGAGGCCTCGCCCGACACGATCCGCCGCGCCCACGCCGTGCACCCGATCACCGCGCTGCAGACCGAGTACTCGCTCTTCACCCGCGACGTCGAGGACGAGATCCTGCCGCTGCTGCGCGAGCTCGGGATCGGCCTGGTGCCCTACTCGCCCCTCGGCCGCGGCATCCTCACCGGCGCCATCACGGCCGAGGCCGACCTCGAGTCCGGCGACTCGCGGCGCACCGCCTACTTCCCGCGGTTCCAGGGCGAGGCCCTCGCGGCCAACCTGACGCTCGTGGACCGGGTCCGCGGGCTCGCCGCCGCCAAGGAGGTCACGCCCGGACAGCTCGCTCTCGCGTGGGTGCTCGCCCGCGGTGAGGACGTCGTGCCGATCCCCGGCACCAAGCGGGTGCGCTACCTCGAGGAGAACGCCGGCGCCACCGCGGTGTCGCTGACGCCGGGTGACCTCGCGGCGCTCGAGGCCGCGGTGCCGCGGGACGCCGTCGTCGGGGCCCGTTACGGCGACATGTCCTCGATCGACGCCTGACGCATCGCCTGACGCATCGCCTGACCAATCACGATCGGGTCACGCTGCCGCCGCCGCTCAGGCGGCCGGCGGCAGCGTGACGCCGAACCCGGCGACGGCGAGGCGCAGTAGCACCTGGCCCGGGGCCAGCAGGTCGGCGACGCGCGCGGCGCTGAGCACCTCGAGCTCCGCCAGCCGGGTCGCGTAGGCGTCCGCCCCGGCGAGGCGGGCGCGCTGGAGCTCGGCCGTGTTGTGCCACACCTTCTGGCGCGCCTCGCGCAGGAACCGGCGCGACGCGCCCCGGTTGGCCGGCACGAGGAGGCGGTCGAGCAGCGTCCGTCCCGACGTCGACGCCAGCTCGGCGTCCTCGGCGGCGACCCGACCGGCGAGCACGGCGTCGATCCGTTCGTGGTCCCGGCGTCTGCGCGCCATCAGGTGGGGGTCCTCGAAGTCGGCGTCGTCGATGACGGCGAGGAGGGCCTGCGGGAGGTCGTAGTTGACGTGGGCGTTGATGCCGGCGAGGACGTTGCGCAGCGCCGGCAGACCTTCGGGCACGTCGAACGCGAGACGCCAGGGCCGGGTCACGGTGCCGGTGCCGGTCAGGTCGGCATCGAGCGCCTCGAGGTAGAGGTCGGCGAACACGACGTCCCAGCGCTCCACCCAGCCCGGGTCCTCGAAGCGTGCGTCCTCGACGGCACGCCCCACGGCGAGCGTCGTGCGCCGGTAGGTGGCGAGGAAGTCGCGCTGCGCCGAGCGGCCTGCGCCGCTGGGCGATTCGAGCCGTTCGAGCTGTTCGTCCATCGTCGCCACGACGTCGGCGACGGTGCGTCCGTCCACGGGTCCGCTCATGTCCAGAACTCCCTCACGGGGCGACTCCACGTCCCTATTCTGGGGGGACGAGCGCACGGCGTCAGCGGGTTCCGCGCACGCGCCACCGCGCGTCCCTCGTGCGAGGAGGCCTCATGCGTCACGCGTCCGGCGGTGGGCCGCGCTCGTTCGACCCGGTCGCCGTCGGGCACCACGAGACCGACGCCTGGACCGCCTACTACCTCCACGAGTGGCCCGCGTTCCTGCGCGGGGCGTACGGCATGGTCGCCACCGGCTTCGGTCTCGGTCGGATCGACACCACCCGCGCCGCCTGGTGCGTCCTGCGGGCCAACCAGCTGTGGGCGCCCTTCCCGGACAACGACGCCGACGGTGCGCGCGAGCAGATGCGGCGCTTCTACGCGCTCGTCGCCGACCGTGGCGACCTGCCGATCGACCCGGTCCGGGCCAGTGCTTTCGAGGTGGAGTGGTGGCGCGTCCACCGAGCGCACCAGCACCACGAGGACGTGACGCGCGACGAGCTGGTGGCATCCCTCGTCGACCTCTACGCCTACGTCTACGGCGCGGACCGGGAGCGTGTCGAGCCCGCGGCACGGCACCGGGTAGAGGCGATGGACCTGTCGGACCGGTGGGTCGTCGGCGGGTGCGACCGGTCCGACCCCATCCTCGTCGCCGAGCGGCGTGCGCTCGTGGCCAGCCACAGCGCGCTGCTCGACGCGGTCTCACGCGTTGGGGGCGGGGAGCCGTGACGGCGGCGGCCCTGCCGACGCGGGCGCAGCCGGTGCGCGACGACCGGGTGCTCGGATCGACGCGGGTGCTCGCGTGGGGCATCACCCCCTTCCTCGTCGTCGCGGTCGTGCTGCTCTACGGCTTCCCGGCCGACACCCGTCGACTCTTCGCGTGGCCCATCTCCCCACCCCTGACGGCGATGGTGCTCGCCTCGGCCTACCTCGGCGGGGTCTGGTTCTTCGTGCGCACGGCCCGCGCGCACCGTTGGGCCCTGGCGTCGGCGGGACTGCCGGCCGTCACGGTGTTCGCGGCGCTGCTCGGGGTCGCGACGGTCGTGCACTGGGACCGGTTCACCCACGGCAACCCGGCGTTCTGGGTCTGGGCCGCGCTCTACGTCGTCGCGCCGCCGGTCGTCGCCGTCGTCTGGGCCGTCAACACGCGCGTCGCCGCACCACCCCGTGACGACGAGCGACGCGTCGGGCGGCTGGCAGCGGGCGTCATCGCTATCGGGGGAGCGGCGTCGCTGCTGCTCGGTGTGCTCCTCTGGGCGCTCCCGAGCACCCTGTCGCGGGTGTGGCCCTGGACGCTGACGCCGTTGACCTCCCGCGTCGTCGGCGCGGTCTTCTGCCTCGGCTGCGCCGGGCTCGTGGCCTTCCGTGACCTGCGGTGGGTGCGCCTGCGGCTGCTCGTCGAGGCCGAGACCGTCATGGTCGCGGCGATGCTCCTCGGGATGCTCCGCGACCGGGCGGCGCTGCACGCGGAGAGACCGCTGACCTGGCTGCTCCTCGGCGGCATGGTGCTCGCCCTCGCCGGCTCGGCGCGCTTGCTGTACTCCATGTCCCGGCCCGAGGCGCTGGGTTAGGTTGAGGCCATGCGTGTGACTCACCTCGGACATGCCTGCCTCCTCGTCGAGACGGCCGACCGGCGGGTCCTCATCGACCCCGGCTCGTTCTCGCGCGGCTTCGAGCAGCTGACCGGTCTCGACGCGATCCTCGTGACGCACAACCACGTCGACCACTTCGACCCCGAGCGCGTCGCGGCGCTCGTGCGGGCCAACCCGTCGACGCCGGTGCACACCGACCCGCTCACCGCCCAGAAGCTGCGCGAGGAGGGCCTCGACGCCGTGCCGACGCGCCAGGGGGAGCCGTTCGAGGTCGGTGACGTCACGGTCACGCCGGTCGGCGAGCTGCACGCCTTCAACCACGAGGCGATGCCGCGCATCCCCAACGTCGGTCTCGTGCTGCGCGCCGACGGCGAGCCCTCGCTCTTCCACCCCGGCGACGCCTACGACGGCGAGCCCGGCCCCGTCGACGTGCTCGCCCACCCGCTCAACGCCCCGTGGGCGGCGAGCCGCGACTCGATCGCGTTCGTCGGGCGCATCGCCCCGAAGGTCTTCATCCCGATCCACGACGCCCTCCTGTCTGACATCGGTCGCGACATGTACGCCACGCACGTGCGCAACCTCGCCGGCGTTCAAGGCCTCGACTACACCGACCTGCGCGACGACGAGTCCGCCACCTTCTGACCTGCCGTCCTCCTGACCCACCGACGTCCTGACCACCTGACCGCACTCCGGGGGGAGAGCATGAGCGAGTCACCACCGCCTGACCTGCCTGCCCCGCAGGGGGTCCCGGACGACGGCCCGGCCATCGCCGTGCGCGGTCTGGGCAAGCGCTTCGGTGACCTCGTGGCCGTCCATGGCATCGACCTCGACGTGCCGCGCGGGTCGTTCTTCGGTCTCGTCGGGCCCAACGGCGCCGGCAAGACGACGACCCTGTCGATGGTCACCGGTCTGCTGCGCCCCGACGCCGGGCGCGCGTTCGTCCTCGGTCACGACGTGTGGGCCGACCCCATCGCGGCCAAGCGGTTGCTCGGCGTCCTGCCCGACGGTCTGCGGACCTTCGACCGCCTCTCCGGCCTCCAGCTCATCACGTACGCGGGGCTGCTGCGCGGGATGCAGCGCGAGCTCGCGGCCGAGCGCGCTTCCGAGCTCGTCGACGCGCTCGGCCTGACCGGCGCGCAGGGCACCCTGGTCGTCGACTACTCCGCCGGCATGACGAAGAAGGTGACGCTCGCCGCGGCCCTCGTCCATGCGCCGCGCGTCCTCGTGCTCGACGAGCCCTTCGAGGCCGTCGACCCGTTGTCGGCCGCGACGATCCGGCGCATCCTGGCCGACTACGTCGACGCCGGCGGCACGGTCGTCCTCTCCAGCCACGTGATGGACCTCGTCGAGCGCATCTGCAGCCACGTCGCCGTCATCGCCGAGGGCTCGGTCCTCACGGCCGGCGAGCTCGACGCGGTCCGTGACGGCCGCTCGCTCGAGGAGCGTTTCGTCGACCTCGTCGGCGGCTCGACCGAGGTGGTGGGACTGTCGTGGTTGCGCACCTCGTCCGACTGAAGCTCGCACTGCTGGCCAACGTCTTCCGCCGCAGCCGGTCCCAGACCATCGGAGCGGTCGTCGGCGTCGTCTACTTCTCCGTGCTCGTGCTGGGGCTGACGCTCATCGTCGCGACGCTGCGCACCTCGCTCGAGGTGGCCACCGTCGCGCTGCCGCTGGCCGGCGCGGTGGGCATCGTTCTCTGGACGGTCGTGCCGCTCTTCTCCTTCGGGTCCGACCCGACCCTCGACCCGAGCCGGTTCGCGCTCTACGCGGTGCCCCCGCAGGCGCTGGCCGTGGGCCTCATCGCAGCGGCCCTCGTCGGGCTGCCCGCCCTGGCCAGCGGGGTGCTCGGCCTCGGCGTCGTCGTCGCGTGGTCGCAGACGCCCGCGTCGACGCTCGTGGCCGTCGTGGCCACGAGCATCGGCATCCTCACGGCGATCACCCTCTCGCGCTGGGTGTCCGCGCTGGCGGCGGCGGCGACCTCGAGCCGTCGTGGCCGCGACACGCTCGTCGTCGTGGGGCTCGTCATCCTCGTCCTCGTCGGCCCGGTGGTCTGGGTCGCGGCCAACGTCCACGACATCCAGCGCCTCGCCGTGTCCGTGTCGAGGGTCGTCGCCTGGACGCCGCTCGGCTGGGCGTGGGCGGCACCGGGCGATGTCGCCGCCGGTCGACCTCTCGTCGGGGCGGCGCGTCTCGTGCTGGCCGTCGGGTTCCTGCTCGTCGTCGGGGTGCTCTGGTCGCGCGCGGTGACCCGGCAGGTCGAGAACCCGCGAGCCGTCTCGCGCCGCGACCCCGGCCCGGGTGTGCCCGGCGACCTCGGCCTCCTGGCCCGGGTGCCGGACCGCCCGGCGGGCGCCGTCGCGGGGCGCGTGCTCACGTACTGGCGACGCGACCCGCGCTACCAGATCAGCCTGCTCATGACGCCGGTCTTCCCTCTCGCGCTGCTCATCCCCTGGGCGAGCGCTGACCTCGACTGGCCACCCCTGCTCATGGGCCCCCTGCTCGCCTTCCTCCTCGGCTGGAGCGAGCACAACGCCATCGCGTACGAGTCGCAGGCGTTCTCGCTGCACGTCGCCGCCGGCATCCGGGGTCTCGACGACCGGCTCGGGCGGGTCGTGCCGGGCCTGCTGCTCGCCGGCGTCCTCGTGCCGGTGTACGTCCTCGTCGGTGTGTGGCTGGGCGACCGGTGGGACCTGCTGCCCCTCGTGCTCGGCGTCTCGGTCACGGTGCTCGGGGCCGGAGTCGCTGTCTCGAGCGTCATGAACATCGTGCTGCCGTACCCGGTGGCCGAACCGGGGGAGAGTCCGTTCAGCGCACCGCCGGGTGCCGCGGGCATCACGATCCTGTCCCAGACGCTCGCGAGCGCCGCCACCTTCGCGCTGTCCGCCCCGCTGCTGCTGCTCGCGTGGTTCGCCTACGCCGCTGAGGGGCCGACGTGGCTCGTGTGGGTCACCGGGGTGGTCGGCGTGGCCCTGGGGCCTGTTCTCGCCGGTGTGGGGGTCCGCTTCGGGGCGCGCATCTACGACCGGCGGGCGCCCGACCTGCTCTCCGACCTCCAGCGCGTCTGATCATCACGCGCATCGGTGCCAGGTCGCGGGATCGGCTGCGGCACAGGCGAACCCGCGCTCCGCATCGGTGGACGCGGAGCGCGGGTGCTGGTCGGTCGGCGCGGGCGGGTCAGCCCTTGGCGAGGTCGACGGCCAGGTGCGCCGCGCCGATGATGCCGGCCTGGTTGCGCAGCTGCGCCGGCACGATCGGGCACCGCAGCTTCAGGCGCGGCAGGAAGTCGTCGCTGTCCTTGGAGATGCCGCCACCGACGACGATGAGGTCGGGGGAGAAGAGCTTCTCGATGACGTCGTAGTAGCGCTGGAGCCGCTCGACGTACTCGTCCCAGGAGAGCCCCTCGGCGTCCTTGACCGACGACGCAGCCCGGTCCTCGGCGTCGAAGCCGTCGATCTCGAGATGACCGAGCTCGGAGTTGGGCACGAGGCGGCCGTCGTGGATGAGGGCCGAGCCGATGCCGGTGCCGAGCGTCGTGAGGATGACGAGCCCCTGCACGCCCTTGGCGGCGCCGTAGTACATCTCGGCGAGGCCGGCGGCGTCGGCGTCGTTGAGGACGGTGACGGCCCGGCCGGTGTGCTCCTTGATGAGCGCCTCGGCGTCGGTGTCGATCCACGTCGGGTCGATGTTGGCAGCCGAGAGGACGCGGCCGCGGATGACGACGGCGGGCACCGTCACGCCGATGGGGGAGTCGCCCGTGACGTCGGCGAAGTGGTCGACGATCTGGTCGACGACCTCGGCGACGGCGTCGGGCGTCGCAGGCTTCGGGGTGAGGATCTTGTGCCGCTTGCCGGCGAGGTCGCCCGCCTTGAGGTCGACCGGCGCGCCCTTGATGCCGCTGCCGCCGATGTCGATGCCGAGGGGCTTGCCCTTCTTGCCCATGTCCCTGCTTCCTTGTCGAGGACGTGTCGTGGTGCTGGACCGGTCGGCCTCCAGCCGGCCGTGCTGCGAGCGTGTGTGAGCGTGTGCGAGGTTACGGGGTCGCGCCGGTGGCGAGCGTCAGGATCTCGTTGCCGTCGTCGGTGATGACGATGGTGTGCTCGAACTGCGCCGAGCGCCGGCCGTCGCGGGTCACGACGGTCCACGAGTCGTCCCACATCCGCCACTCGTGCGTGCCGAGGTTGAGCATCGGCTCGATGGTGAAGGTCATGCCGGGTTCGATGACGGTGGCGTAGTTCGGCGCGGCGTCGTAGTGCGGGACGATGAGCCCCGAGTGGAACTCCAGGCCGATGCCGTGGCCGGTGAAGTCGCGCACCACGCCGTAGCCGAAGCGCTTGGCGTAGCTCTCGATGACGCGTCCGATGACGTTGATCTCGCGGCCGGGCCGGGCGGCGCGGATGCCGCGCATCATCGCTTCGTGGGTGCGCTCGACGAGCAGGCGCGACTCCTCGTCGACGTCGCCGACGAGGTAGGTGGCGTCCGTGTCGCCGTGCACGCCGCCGACGTAGGCCGTGACGTCGATGTTGACGATGTCGCCGTCCTCGAGCGGGCGCGCGTCGGGGATGCCGTGGCAGATGACCTCGTTGACGCTGGTGCAGACCGACTTCGGGAAGCCCTTGTAGCCGAGCGGCGAGGGGTAGGCGTCGTGGTCGAGCAGGTACTCGTGGGCGACGGCGTCGAGCTCGTCGGTGGTGACGCCGGGGGCGATGCGCTCGGCTGCGGCGGCCATGGCGTCGGCGGCGACCCGGCCCGCGAGCCGCATCCGCTCGATGGTCTCGGCGTCCTTGACCGCGACGTCGCCGTCCTCCCGCGGGTTCGGGACGTCGACGTAGTGCGGGCGGTCGATCGAGGCCGGCACCGGGCGTCGCGGACTGAGCGGGTGTGGTGACACCCCGGGCTGGAGCAACGGCATACGGTGGAGTCTAGGTCGTCGCAGGTGGGCCGCCACGAGGGCTGCCCACGAGACGGACCCCGGCCGAGGAGACCTGCCGGCCGGCCTTCGTGGCCGCGGTGCAGGTGGTCCCGAGGAGAGAAGGAGTGCGTCAGTGAGCTTCTGGTACAACGTCGACACCGGTCAGGTCGAGACCGACGAGAACCGCAGCCGCGGTGAGCAGGTGCTGGGCCCGTACGCCACCGAGGACGAGGCCCGCCGGGCCCTCGACACCGCGCACGCGAAGACCGACAAGTGGGACTCCGAGGACCGCGCCTGGAACGACAAGGGCGCCTCGGGTACGTCGGGGACCTCGTGGGACGACGAGGAGGTCGAGGACTGACGCGGCCGCCGCGTCGGTCCTGACGCGACGGGGCCCGGCACCGCACGGTGCCGGGCCCCGTCGCATCACGTCACGTCACAGACGGGCGTCAGGACTCGAAGGAGTGCTCGGGCCCGGGGAAGGTGCCGGCGGCCACGTCGTCGGCGTAGGCGCGTGCCGCGTCGAGGAGGGTGCCCCTCAGGTCGGCGTACTTCTTGACGAACCGGGGAGCGCGGCCGGCGCGCAGGCCGGCGAAGTCGCTCCAGACGAGCACCTGCGCGTCGGTACCGGGGCCGGCGCCGATGCCGATGGTCGGGATGGCGAGCACCTCGGTGACGCGTTCGGCCACGGGCGCGGGGACCATCTCGAGGACGACGGCGAAGGCGCCGGCGTCCTGCAGGGCCCGCGCCTCGTCGACGAGCGCGTCGGCGGCGTCACCGCGGCCCTGCACCCGGTAGCCGCCGAGCTGGTGCTCGCTCTGCGGGGTGAACCCGATGTGCGCCATGACCGGGATGCCGGCGTCGGTCAGCGCCTTGACGAGCGGCACCATCGCGGTGCCGCCCTCGAGCTTCACCGCGTGCGCCAGGCCCTCCTTCATGAGGCGGACGGCGCTGGCGAACCCCTGCTCGACCGAGCCCCCGTAGGAGCCGAAGGGCATGTCGGCGACGACGAGGGCGCGCCGGGCGGCGGTCGCGACGGCGCGCACGAGCGGCACCATCTCCTCGAGGGTCACCGGCACGGTCGTCTCGTAGCCGTACACGTTGTTGCCTGCGGAGTCGCCGACGAGGAGAACCGGGATGCCGGCCTCGTCGAAGATCTGCGCCGCGTACATGTCGTACGCGGTGAGCATCGCCCAGCGACGGCCCTCGGCCTTCATGGCGTGCAGGTGCGGGATGCGGACCCGACGCGGTCCGGGGGACGTGCCGGATGTGCCGGTCGTGCCGCTCGAAGCGGGTTCGCGGGTGCCGGACCCGTAGGGGCTCGGCTCCTCGGGGGCGTCAGCGCTCATGGCGCGAGCATATCGGCCGGTGTTTCCACGGTCTGGGGCCGCTGTGACGCCTGTGACCCCTATCGGATTGTCTTTCCGATGCCAAGACGAGATGCGGTTCTCTTTACGAAGATTTTACGTTCTTTACTCCGAGCATCCTTGTGCCACAAGTTTTTTCGTTTCCTCGACCTCTGACGGCCATATTGTCGGTGATCTGTGTTCTTATACGCGAGGCGCCGGATGGACGGCGCTTCTGTGACCAGGAGGACAGATTCTTGAACAAGCGCCAGTGGAGTGCTGTCTCGGGGCTGGCCGTGGGGGCGCTCGTCCTCACCGGCCTGACGGCCCCGACGCAGGCTCAGGCAACGCCCGTCGCCAAGGCCCCGGTCAGCGGAGACCCCGCTGCCGCCCAGGCCTCGCAGCCGGACAACCTGCCCAACCCGCTCGCCGACGCGCAGGCCGCGGCCCGCAAGGACGCCGTCGCCAAGCTCGTCAAGGGTGAGGCCACGACCACGACGATCAACGGCAACCGCGTCATCGAGGTCAAGGGCAAGGGCACGGACAAGCACGGCAAGCCGAAGAAGTCGAAGTACGTCAACTACCCGGTCAACCGCGAAGAGGACATCTTCACGATCCTGACCGACTTCGGCACCCAGACGAAGACCGGTTTCGACGCCACGCCCGGCCCCGTCCACAACCAGATCCCGCAACCGGACCGCAACTGGGACGGCAACAGCACCGACGACAACTCGACGTACTGGATCCCGGACTTCAACCGGAACCACTACCTCGACATGATGTTCGGCGACGGCGAGTCGTTCAAGGACTTCTACCTCAAGCAGTCCAACGGCCGCTTCCTCGCCAAGGGCGACGTCTCCGACTGGGTCTCCGTGCCGTACAACGAGGCCCGCTACGGCGCAAAGAACGACGCCGACGGCTACTGGAACTACATCAAGGACACCGCCACCGCCTGGTACAACGCCCAGAAGGCCGCGGGCAAGAGCGACGCCGACATCAAGGCGTACCTCGCGCAGTTCGACAAGGTCGACCGCTACGACTACGACGGCGACGGCAACTTCAACGAGCCCGACGGCTACATCGACCACTTCCAGGCGATCCACGCCGGTGAGGGCGAGGAGGCCGGCGGCGGAGCCCAGGGCGTCAACGCCATCTGGTCGCACCGCTGGTACGCCTACTCCAACCAGGCCGGCGTCTCCGGTCCCGACTTCAACAAGCTCGGTGGCGTGCCGCTCGGCAACTCCGGCATGTGGATCGGTGACTACACGACCGAGCCCGAGAACGGCGGCCTCGGCGTCTTCTCGCACGAGTTCGGCCACGACCTCGGCCTGCCCGACCTCTACGACACGGCCGGCGGCGACAACAGCACCGCCTTCTGGACCCTCATGAGCGGCGGCTCGTGGCTCAACCACGGCACCGACTCCATCGGCACGACGCCCGGCTACATGGGCCCGTGGGAGAAGCTGCAGCTCGGCTGGCTCGACTACAAGACCGTCCCCTTCGGTGAGGACACCACGGTCAAGCTCAGCCAGGCCGACCTCGCCACGAAGAGCGGCTCGGTCCAGGCCGTCGTCGTCCCGATGCCCGAGCGCACCGTGACCTCCGACCGCAACACGCCGCACTCCGGCAAGGCGGAGTGGTGGAGCGGCTTCGGTGACAACCTCAACTCGACGCTGACCCGTCCGGTCGACCTGACCGGAGCCACGACCTCGGCCTCGATCAGCGCCTGGGTCCAGGGCAACCTCGAGAAGGACTACGACTACCTCTACGGCGAGGTGTCCACCGACAACGGCGCCACCTGGGCGCAGGTCGGCACGCCGGTCAACGACGTGTTCGGCTGGGCTCAGAAGACGTGGGACCTGTCGGCGTACAAGGGCCAGAACATCCAGTTCCGCTACCGCGTCGCCACCGACGGCGGCGTCTCGAGCGAGGCGTTCGTCGACGACATCACCGTGACCAAGGACGGCGTGGCCGGCCCGGTCGACGACGTCGAGGCCGGCGCCGGTGCGTGGGTCGCCAAGGGTGGCTTCGCCATCATCGACGGCACCACCTCCAAGCAGGTGCAGGACTTCTACCTCGCGGAGAACCGCACCTACAGCGGCTACGACAAGACGCTGAAGACGGGCCCGTACAACTTCGGCTGGGGCACGACGAAGCCCGACTGGGTGGAGCGCTTCCCGTACCAGAACGGCATGCTCGTCTGGTTCGCCAACGGTGAGTACGGCGACAACAACACCAGCGCCCACCCCGGTGGTGGCGAGGTCCTGCCGGTCGACGCCCGTCCGGCGCCGATCATGCTGAACAACGCCAACGGCACCAAGACGATGCTCGGCAACCGCCGGCAGCCGTTCGACGCCACGTTCGGGCAGGAGGCGACCGACGCGGTCACCTTCCACCGCAACGGTGTCGCCACCGAGGTTCCCTCGCAGCCGGCGATCCCGACGTTCGACGACTCCGACCCGAACCGCTACTGGTCGGCAGCCAACCCGTGGGCGTCCACCAAGGTGGCCGGCTCGGGCACGACGATGACGGTCACCAAGACCCGTGACGGCGGCAACGAGCTGCAGGTCAAGGTCGCCTTCAAGTGAGCTGAGCTCGCCTGACGCGCGGGCCCCCGGGGACGTTCCCCCGGGGGCCCGTTCGCGTGCCGCGTCTTGCGGTGCGAGTGTCTTCACATCGGCGTAACACCCATGGGGCAGGATCGACACATGAACCGTCAGGAAGAGTTCGTGCTTCGCACGATCGAAGAGCGTGACATCCGGTTCGTCCGGCTCTGGTTCACCGACGTCCTCGGCACGCTCAAGTCCGTCGCCGTCGCGCCGGCCGAGCTCGAGGGAGCCTTCGCGGAGGGCATCGGCTTCGACGGCTCGGCCATCGAGGGCCTGACGCGTGTCTACGAGGCCGACATGCTCGCCAAGCCCGACCCCTCGACGTTCCAGATCCTGCCGTGGCGCGGCGACCCGCCCGGCACGGCGCGCATGTTCTGCGACCTCCAGCTGCCCGACGGGTCCCCGAGCAACGCGGACCCCAGGCACGTTCTCCAGCGCGCGCTGACCCGGGCCGCCGACCTCGGCTTCACCTTCTACACCCACCCCGAGATCGAGTTCTTCCTCCTCGAGCAGGGGCGCGACGCGCAGGGCCGGCCCGTCCCCGTCGACGACGCCGGCTACTTCGACCACGTGCCGCACGGCACGGGCCACGACTTCCGGCGCGCCGCGATCACGATGCTCGAGAACATGGGCATCTCGGTCGAGTTCAGCCACCACGAGGGTGCGCCCGGGCAGAACGAGATCGACCTGCGCTACGCCGACGCCCTGAGCACGGCCGACAACATCATGACGTTCCGCACGGTGGTCAAGGAGGTCGCGCTGACGCAGGGCATCTACGCGACGTTCATGCCCAAGCCGTTCTCGCAGCACCCGGGCTCGGGCATGCACACCCACCTCTCGCTCTTCGAGGGCGACTCCAACGCGTTCTACGAGGCCGGGGCCCCGTACCAGCTGAGCAAGGTGGGGCGTCAGTTCATCGCCGGTCTCATCACCCACGGCGCCGAGATCGCCGCCGTCACCAACCAGTGGGTCAACTCCTACAAGCGCCTCTGGGGCGGGGGCGAGGCGCCGGCCCACCTGACGTGGGGCCACAACAACCGCTCGGCGATGGTCCGGGTGCCGATGCACAAGCCGAACAAGGGCCAGTCGACGCGCGTCGAGGTGCGTTCGCTCGACGCCGCCTGCAACCCGTACCTCGCCTTCGCCGTCCTGCTCGGGGCCGGCCTCAAGGGCATCGAGGAGGGCTACGACCTGCCGCCGGAGACCGAGGACGACGTGTGGAGCCTCACCGACGCCGAGCGTCGTGCCATGGGCATCAAGCCGCTGCCGGCCTCGCTCGGCCGGGCTCTCGAGGTCATGGAGAGCAGCGACCTCGTCGCCGAGATCCTCGGGGAGCACGTCTTCGACTTCTTCCTGCGCAACAAGCGTCAGGAGTGGCTCGACTACCGGCATGACATCAGCCAGTTCGAGCTCGACCGCTACCTGCCCCGCCTCTGACGCGACCCGAAGCGAGCTGACCCGACACCGATGTCATCGCGCACGACCACGACCACAGGCGCGCTCGCGCGGCTGGGCTTCGCCGACCCGGCCCGGGCCGCGGGGCTCCTCGACGACCGCGCGCTCACGCCCCTGCGGGCCGCGACACCTGACGGGCAGCTCGACGACCTCATCGCGTCGATCGGCGACACCGCCGACCCCGACGAGGGGCTCCTCGGCCTCGTCCGCGTCGCCGAGTCCCTGGCCCGGCTCCCCGACGACCCCGACTGGGGCATCAGTGCCTTCGCCCGCGAGCTGGCCACCGCAGGTGCCGGCCGCGACCGCGTCACGGCCGTGCTCGGCGGCTCGACGGCCCTCGTCGACGACCTCGTGCGCCACCCCGAGCACTGGGTCGAGGCGGCCCGGGCCCGACGCGTCGGCGGGGAGGAGATCCGCGCGGAGCTCGTCGGCGCCGTAACCGACCGGCCCGACGACCGTCCGGCGGAGGAGTGCCTGCGCATCGCCTACCGGCGCGGGCTCATCCGGATCGCGGCCCTCGACCTGACGACGCCCGACCCCCTCACGATGATGCCGACGGTGGGCGAGGCCCTCGCCGAGCTCGCCGAGGCCGCCCTCGAGGCCGCGCTCGCCATCGCCCGCGAGGAGTACGGCGACGGCCACGAGGCCTGTCGCCTCGCGATCATCGGCATGGGCAAGACCGGTGGGGGAGAGCTCAACTACGTCAGCGACGTCGACGTCATCTTCGTGGCCGAGCCGGCCGACGGCGTCGACGAGGACACCGCCCTGCGCGTCGGCACGGCCCTCGCGACAGCGACGATGCGCGCGTGCTCGGCCCCGACGCCCGAGGGCACCCTGTGGCCGGTCGACGCCGCGCTGCGCCCCGAGGGCAAGCAGGGCCCGCTCGTGCGCACCATCAGCAGCCACAAGGCCTACTACGAGCGCTGGGCCAAGACCTGGGAGTTCCAGGCTCTGCTCAAGGCGTGGGTCTCCGCGGGGGACAAGGAGATCGGTCTGCGCTACAAGGCCGAGATCACCCCGATGGTGTGGGAGGCCGCGAGCCGCGACCACTTCGTCGAGGACGTGCAGGCGATGCGCCGACGCGTCGAGCAGCACGTCCCCGCAGGCGAGGCCGAACGCCAGCTCAAGCTCGGACCCGGCGGCCTGCGCGACGTCGAGTTCAGCGTCCAGCTGCTCCAGCTCGTCCACGGCCGCACCGACCCGTCGCTGCGCTCGGCCACGACCCTCGAGGCCTTGGCAGCCCTGGCCCGCGGCGGCTACGTCGGTCGCGACGACGCCGCGGTGCTCGACCGCGCCTACCGGCACCTGCGCTGCCTCGAGCACCGCATCCAGCTGTACCGTCTCCGCCGCACGCACCTCATGCCGGTGACCGAGCCCGACCTGCGCCGGCTCGGCCGGTCGATGGGCCACCGCACGCACCCGGAGAAGGCCGTGGTCTCCGACCGGCAGGCGTCTGCGCGCGAGGTGCGCCGGCTGCACGAGCGGCTCTTCTACCGGCCGCTGCTGGCCGCGGTGGCGAAGCTGAGCCCCACCGACGCCCGACTCAGTGCCGAGGCCGCCAGGCAGCGCCTCGCGGCTCTGGGCTTCCGCGACCCGGCCGGGGCCCTGCGCCACATCGAGGCCATGACCACCGGTGTCAGCCGGCGTGCCGCCATCCAGCGGACCCTGCTGCCGGTCATGCTCTCGTGGTTCGCCGACGAGGCCGACCCCGATGCCGGCCTCCTGTCGTTCCGACGGGTGTCCGACGAGCTGGGCACGACGCACTGGTACCTCAAGATGCTCCGCGACGAGGGGCGGGCCGCCGACTGGCTCGCGCACTGCCTGGCTCGAAGTCGTTACGCCGCAGACCTGCTCGTCAGCTCACCGGAGAGCGTGTCGATCCTCGGGGACCCCAACGGGCTGCGGCCACGGGGGCGCGCCGCCATCGAGGCGACGATGCGCTCGGCCGCCCGGCGGCGCGAGTCCGCGGGCGACGCGGTGGCTGCCGTCCGGGCCATCCGTCGTCACGAGCTGCTCCGGATCGTGCTGGCCGACCTCGTCGGCGAGGTCGATCTCACCGGGGTCGGCACCGCGCTCACCGACCTCACGGCTGCGACCGTCCAGGTGTCCCTCGAGGCGGTCGTCGCCGAGTCCGAGCGGGAGAACGGCCCGATCGGGGGCGAGATCCTCGTCGTCGGCATGGGCAGCTTCGGCGGCGGCGAGCTCGGGTACTCCTCGGACGCCGACGTCATGTTCGTGCACCGGCCGGTCGACGGCAGCGCCGAGGCCGACGTCCAGGCCCGCGCCACGGCCGTCGTCCAGGACCTGCGCAAGCTGCTCTCCGGCAACGGCGCCGACCCGGCGCTGGGCCTCGACGCCGACCTGCGGCCCGAGGGCAAGAACGGGCCCCTCGTGCGCAGCCTCGACTCCTTCCGCACGTACTACGAGCGGTGGGCACTGACCTGGGAGTTCCAGGCGCTGCTGCGGGCGACGCCGGTGGCCGGCTCCGACGAGCTCGCCGAGGCGTTCCGGGCGCTCATCGACCCGCTGCGCTGGCCCGAGGGCGGCCTCTCCGAGGGCCAGGTGCGCGACATCCGCACGATGAAGGCGCGCGTCGAGAGCGAGCGGCTGCCGCGCGGCGCCGACCCCCGCACCCACATCAAGCTCGGGCGCGGCGGCCTCACGGATGTCGAGTGGACCGTGCAGCTCGGCCAGCTGCGCCATGCCCACGACCACCCCTCGCTGCAGGTCACGAGCACGATGGCCGCGCTCGAGGCCCTCGCCGCCGAGGGCCTCGTCGGGGCCGACGACGCACGGGCCCTGCGCGAGGCGTGGCGGCTCGGTGTGCTGCTGCGCAACGCCGGGGTCCTGTGGCGCGGACGGCCCATCGACAGCGTCCCGTCCGACGTGCGCGACGCCGACGGCATGGGGCGGATCATGGGCCGCCCGGCCGGTGACGGGGCCGAGCTCTGGGAGCTGTGGCGGCGGGTCGCGAGGAGATGTCGCCACGCCACCGATTTCAACTTTTACGACTCCCCACCTCGGGGTAGCGTCATCCCGTGAGACCGAGCGGAGGCGAGTCCGAGACCGGCGTGCCCTCGTACGCTGCGGTCCTGCGCACCCCGCGGTTCCTGCCGGTGTTCCTCGCCAACGCGCTGTCCATGTGGGGCGACTACATCGCGCGCGTGACCATCGCCGCGGTCGTCTTCCAGCTGACGAAGTCCCCGCTCGCGACGGCGACCACCCTGGCCGTCAGCCTCGTGCCCTCCTTCTTCGGGCGCAGCCTCGTCGGGCCGGTCGTCGACCGGTTCCCGTACAAGCTGGTGCTCATCTGGTCGCACCTGCTCCGCGCCGCCTGCGTCGTCGTGCTCATGTGGCTCCTCGTCGGCAGCGCGGGGGTCAACCTGCCGGCGGTCTTCGGGGTGCTCTTCGTGCTCGAGCTCGTCGGCGGGGCTTCCGTGGCCTCGAACATGGTGCTCCTGACCGACCTGTTCGAGGACCGCCGCACCTACGCCCGGGCCATCGGCCTCGGGGCGATGGCCGAGCAGACCAACCAGGCCATCGGCCTCGCGCTGGGTGGCGGCATCGTCGCCCTCGTCGGGGCCGAGACCGGTCTGCTCATCGACCTGCTGACGTTCGTCGCGGCCGCCATGGTCATCGCGGTCGTCGTCCAGCTGCGGCCCGTCTCGGGTGGGCGCGGCAAGGGCCTGCGCGGCTTCGTCAACGACCTCGGCTCCGCCGCCGGCGACCTCGCACGCCACCCCGTCCTCGCCCGGCTCGTCATGCTCAGCGCGGTGGCCTGCATCGGCATCTGCGCACCCGAGGCCCTCGCCATCCCGATCGCCGCCCAGTACGGGTGGGCCAGCTGGGGTGGCGTCCTCATGGCCTCGCCCATCGTCGGGGCCATCATCGGCATCGTCCTGATCGGCCGCCGTGACGTGCACCAGCAGAACCGGTCGATCGTGCCTCTCGCCCTCGCGATGCCGCTCCCGCTCATCGCCACCGCGTTCCACCCCCCGATCGCCGTCGTGGCCGCGCTCTTCGTCGTCTCGGGCATGTGCCAGGCGTTCATGGTGCCGCTCCAGGCCACCTTCGCCCTCGTCACCGAGCCCGAGCTGCGCGGGCGCATCTTCTCCCTCGCCGGTTCGGTGTCGATCGCCGCTGCCGGCGTCGCCTTCCTCGCCGCCGGCTGGGTCGGTGCGCACACGAGCGCCGTTGCGGGCGTGGCCATCTGCGCAGGCGTCTGCCTCGTGCTCATCGTCGTGCTTGCGATCTCGTGGCCGCACCGCCACGTGCGCCACGCCGTCGAGCGTGCCTACGCGCCTTCGTCCCACGCCGCCTGACGCGCCGCCTGACGCGCCGCCTGACGCGCCTGCGGGGACGAGCCGGACGCGTCGGCATCCCCCGCGCCGGACGCGTCCACACCCCTGGGCCGGGGACGCATCGACCCGCCCGGCGGGGCGCCGAGCGGGTCGATGGCCATCGGGTCGACCTGAAGGGTCGACGCGTCTCGGGTCAGTGCATCCCGTTGGCCTTGAGCAGCGCCCGCCACGTCGAGTGGTAGACGACGCCGCTGGCGCCGAGGCCGTGCGCCTGCTGCCAGGACTTGAGGCGGGCTGTCGTCGTCGACAGGAAGCTGCCGGTGGGCGACACCCCGATGGCCTTCTGCAGCGTCGTCACGGCAGCGCCGGACATCCCCGGGCGCAGGACCAGGCCCGAGCGCGGCACCAGCTCCTTGAGCAGCGCGCTCGCGCCCGTCGGGGCCTTGACGGCGGGGTAGCTCGCACAGCGTCGGGCGTTGACGGTCGAGTAGCCGGCCGACCAGTTGAGGTCGCTCGGGCGGCAGGGGCCCCAGTCGACCGTGGCGACCCGCTTGGTCCAGAAGGACGTGCGGCCCATCGCGCCCTCCCAGGAGAGCGTGAGGTGGATGTGGTTGCGGTGGCAGTTCGTGTCGGCCGACGGGGCGGGTGTCGTCGCGCAGTTGAGGTACGGGCGCCAGCCCTCCTCGGTGCGGTACGAGCTCCACATCTTGTTGTTCCAGATGATGTACATGACGCCGAGGCGGCGGGCGTTGGCGAACGTGTTGCCCTTGTCGTCGGTGGCGAGCAGCCACGTCAGCAGGGCGCTGGCGTCGGTGCGCTGCGCCGTGTTGCGCACGTTGAAGAACGTGTCGAGCGCGCGGCCGTCGAAGTGCTCGGAGTTGGGCTTGGTGGCTCCGGTGCACGTGCGCAGGGTGCTGTAGCTGTTGGCGTAGGTCGCCTTGATGAGGTTGCCGAGCTTGAGCGTGCCGGTGCGGTTGCGCAGGTCGCAGCCGGTGTTCGGCACGTACGGGGACAGGCCCTCGATGGCGGCGGGGAGGCCGCTCGGGATGGGCGGGACGGTGGCGTCGCCGGCCCGAGCCGGTGACGCGAGCGCGGGCACGAGGACCGCGGCGACGAGCGCAGCGACGGCGACGAGGGCGCGGACGGGGCGACGCCGGTTCGTGGTCGTCGAGGTGGGGGACGGGTGGTGCGTCGTGGTGGGATACATGCGGGTGGGTCTCCAACTGCGTGCGGGATCGGCCCGGTGGGGAACCGGGCTCGTCTGGCGCGAGGGGTGGTGTCGTCAGGCCCCGCAAGTGCGTCCGGACGCAGGAGAACCGGGGGGGGTGGCTCTCGGTGCGCGGAGCGACGACTGTCCGAAGTATTCCTTTTGTGACTGTTTCGTGTCTCGAGAACGCGGAATGTCGTGGTGACCGTGCACCCCTGCCCGAGGCGTCGGGTCCTGCCGCGGGGCCGCACGGTCGGTGGCCGGCATCGCCGCGGCAGGCCGCCATGTGGTCGCCTGTTGCGGCGACGGAGGCCGCGGGGCCGCGACAGGGCGCCACGTGGCCGGTTGACGCGTCGCCGTGGCGTCAGCGCGTCGGCGGCCCGGTGGCGCGACGCCGGGCCGCGACGTCGACGGAGCTCGTGACCAGCGCCACCGCGACGAGGCCCGCGGCCACCCGCAGGGCCACACCGGCGTCCGGCGGCGTCGAGGCGAAGAACACCGAGCCGACGAGGGCGATGCCGGCCGCGGTGCCGATCCGCTGCCCGGTCTGCAGCAGGCCACCGGCGGTGCCTGCCCGCGCGACGGGGACGTCGGCGACGGTGAGTGTGACGTTCGGGGAGATGACGAAGCCGCTGCCGATGCCGGCGACGAGCAGCGGACCGGCCAGCGCCCACCCGGACGCCGCGCCGCTGACCGCGCCGAGGACGACGTCGGTCGCGACGAGCCCCACGAGCACGACGGCGAGCCCGGCCGTGACGAGCGAGCGACCCCACCGCGAGACGAGCCGCCCGCCGAGCGCCGAGGCCACCGCCGACCCCGCCGCGAACGGCGTGACGGCGAGCCCCGCAAGCAGCGGTGAGTAGCCGAGCGCCTGCTGGAAGTGGATCGTCAGGACGAAGAAGATGCCGGTGAAGCCGGCGAAGTAGATGGTGCCGACCGTCGCACCCGCGGCGTAGCCGGGCACGCCGAAGAGGTGCAGGTCGACGACCGGCTCGCGACCGTGCCGCGCCTCGCGACGTTCCCAGAGGAGGAAGGCGCCGAGCAGCGCCAGGCCCGCGGCCGCCACCCACCAGGAGACCGACCGTGCCCCGTGACCGGTCTCGACGACCGGCAGCAGGAGAGCGAGCACGGCCGCCCCGAGCAGGACGACCCCGACCGGGTCCAGCTCGAGGCGGCGGGTGCGGTCGCGCGCCGGGGGATCGGGCAGCCATCGCCGCGCGAGCACGACGGCGGCGAGGGCCACGGGGAGGTTGACGAAGAAGATCCAGCGCCAGCCGTGCTCCGCGCCGAGCCGGTCGAGGATGAGCCCACCGGTGACCGGGCCCACCGCCGTCGAGATGCCGATGGTCGCGCCGAGGAGGCCGAACGCCCTGCCGCGCTCGGCGCCGCGGAACAGCTGCTGGATCAGGCCCGAGACCTGCGGGTTGAGGATGCCGCCGGCGGCGCCCTGGACGAGCCGGGCGGCCACGAGGAGAGCGCTCGTCGGGGCGAGGCCGCAGGCGAGGCTGGCCAGGCCGAAGAGGACGACGCCCACGACGAAGACGCTCCGCCGCCCGAGGGCGTCGCCGAGGCGGCCGGAGGGGACGAGCGTCAGGCCGAAGGTGAGGGCATAGCCCGACACGACCCACTGCAGCTCGCTGGGCGAGGCGTCCAGGCCGGTGTGGATCGAGGGAAGGGCGACGTTGACGATGCTGACGTCGAGCAGCGTCATGAACCCCGCTACGAGGCAGACCCACAGCGCCTTCCAGCGGCGCGGGTCCGGGAGGCCGGCGTGCTCCACCACGGACGGCGGGGCGCCGGGTGGGTCGACGACGGGTTCGTTCACGGCAGGAGACGTACCCGCGGCGGCGACGGCCCGACCCTGCGTCCACGAGCCGGACGCACGTCGGGTCAGGTCTGGGGTGTTTGCTGGCCGACTGACCGTTTTGTGCCTATAAAGGACCTGGCGGCGGGGCCGACGACCCGCGCCGTGCCGGTGGTGCTTGCCGCCGCGCCCGCCCCCACGACGGAGGAACACTGCAGTGAGCGACCCGAACCCGCCGGCCGACCCGGGTCGCCGCACCCGCATCCTCGTCGCCGACGACGACGCCGACATCCTCGACATCGTGGGGCTCAAGCTGTCCGAGTCGGGCTACGAGGTGGAGCAGGTGCCGGACGGGATCACCGCCTGGGAGGCCTTCTCGGCCGACCCGCACGACATGGTCGTCCTCGACGTCATGATGCCGGGCCTGTCGGGCATCGACGTGCTGCGGATGATCCGGGGGAGCGAGCGACCGACGACCCCGGTGCTCATGCTCACGGCCAAGGCGCGCGACCACGACGTCGACACCGCCTTCGCCATCGGGGCGGACGACTACGTCGTCAAGCCGTTCAGCCCGCGCGAGCTGCTGCACCGGGTCAACGGACTGGTCGCCGGCCGCCGCTGACGCGTCGGGCCCCGAGGCGCGGTCCCGACGTGTACCGTCCGGCCGACGCGCGTCGGATCGGCGACACCGCCACGCGAGTGCTGGGCGTCAGCTCGTGGCGATGAGGACGACGCACACGAGCGCGAGGGCGGCGACCAGCGCCGTGGCGGCCGTGGTGCGTGCGACGTCCGCGCCAGCCGGCGGCACGGGCGGCATCGAGGCGTCCGTGTCGGTGCGGGGCGACTCGGACGCCCGCACCGTGGCGTCGGCCCGGTGGTAGCGCCGCACCGACGTCAGGGACAGGTCGATGCTCCAGACGAGGCCGAGGGCGCACGCGACGTAGCCGAGGACGCCCAGGTGCGGAGGCAGGACACGCAGCCCGACGAGCGAGCCCACCGCCACGGACAGCGCCGTGCGCCGCCAGGCCAGCGATGTCCGCTCGGGCTGCAGACCGCGGTCACCGGGAACGGCGGGCGGTGCGGTCACAGCAGCACGCCGACCAGGACCCCGAGGGCGACGAGGCCGAGCATCAGCACGATCGGCAGCTTCAGGCCCGATGACGGCAGTGGCGTCCGGCGTCGCATGGCGCGCTCGGTACGGGTCCACGCGAGCCAGGCCTGAGCCGTGGCGGCGAGCCCGGCGAGCACGAGGACCACGGCGATGACCGCGCGCAGCCATTGCGTGATGGGCACCTGCAGCGCCTCGATGGCGAGCCCGGCGGCGATGAAGGCGAGGGCCGTGCGGATCCAGGCGAGGAACGTCCGCTCGTTGGCGAGACTGAACCTCGGGTCGGGCTCCTCGCCGTCGGCGTACACCGAGCGGGGGAATCGCTCGCGCGGGTCGCGGTCCTGCGTCACCGGGCCTCCTCCTGGTCGTCCATCGGCACCGCCCCTGGTCGCGGCGTGCACCCGAGGCCGAGCCGGCCCGGGCATCCTCCCAGGATCATCCCGTGCCGTCCCCGGGCCCGCGTGGCGGAGCCGCCTCGTCGGCGCGCCGTCGGGGCACCAGACCGAACAGGGCGCCCCGCTGCACCGGCCGTGGCACGGGGCCGGGCATCGGCACCGCTGCGCGCCCGCGCGCGTCCTCGAGCTCCTGGAGGGCCCGCAGCGCGTCACTGATGAGCGAGCCGTACACCGGCCACTGGTCGGGATCGTCGAGCGGTGTCTCGCGCACCTCGTCGCGCAGCTCGACGAGGACGGCACGTGCCTGCTCCACGGCCGCGTCGAAACCGTCGCCGTCGTCGCTCCGCCCCAGTCGGCTCACCGCGCGACCGGTGGCGCGCAGGGCATCGGCGTACCGGCCGAGGAAGGTGGGGGAGGGCACCGGCTGGGCGCGGTCGGGGTCCGCGGTGTCGACGAGGGTGCGCGCGACCCCGGTCACGTGCCAGAGGCAGCGACGCAGCGCGGCCACGGTGTGCGCGTAGCCCTCCCAGTCCGGCATCGCCGGGCGCAGGTTCGCCCGCGGGTTGAACCGGGTGCTCTCACGGCCGGTCTCGATGTCGTCGATGACGAGCGGCGCCTTGTCGGTGATCTCGTTGCCACGCTGGTACCAGCGGCGCGCGGAGTCGGCGTCCCACTCGCCGTCGAGCCCGGTGGCGATGTCGCCGAGCAGCTCGCGCACCTGTCGTGCGAGCGCGGCGACCCGCTGACGAGGCTTCGTCAGGTGCAGCGGGGTGAGCACGACGGCGTTGGTCGCGACGCCGATGATGCCTCCGGCGATGGTCTCGACGATCGTCAGGTAGGTGAACTGCTCGTCGGTCCCGCCGGCGGTGATCAGTGACAGGAGGACCATCGAGGGGACCTGCGAGCCGTGCGTGCCCAGCCGCGACCAGCGGCTGATGACGAGGGCCACGAGCGTCACCCCGAACACCGTGAACCACGTCGCGCCGAAACACGTCGCCGCCAGCCACGCGACCCCGAGCCCGAGCACCACCGCAGCGACACGCTGCGCGCTGCCCGCGATCGAGCGCACCATCGTGCGGTCGACGACGAGCAGGGCCGCCATCGGGGCGTAGAAGGGGATCGGGCTGTCCAGCACGTGCAGGGCGAACTGCCATGCCAGCACCGCCGCAAGGGCGGCCTTGAGCAGCAGGAGCAGGGCATCGCGCTCCGGCCCGGCCCGGTGCAGGGCCGTGCCGAACGCGCGGACGCGGACTCGTGCGTCGGCGCGCCAGTCACTCATGGGCGCACCCGGGCGCACCGACACGAAGGGAGGGGAGGGTGAGGGGACATCAGGCATCCTCGTGAGGGTGCGGCCCCGTCCGCACGTGGTTGCTGGCGACCGCGACCATACCCACCAGGCCGGCTCGGTCGGCGGTGGTTGCCTAGGGCCGTCCCGGTGGTTGCCCAGCCCGGTCACCGGGTACGCCGTGGGGGACGACGTCTCCTCGGGTGGGGACGACCAACCAGTCGCACCGACGTCCGCAACCGTCCACACGAGGAACCCTCATGAGCCTACTGCTGCTCACCACTCCACTGCTCTTCGGCGGGCTCCTGCTCGCCCTCCAGGTCGTCGAGTCGCGGACGTTCAGTCCGGGCACCACCACGCGCGTCGAGCCTGCCGACCTCGAGCCCTGACGCCCCCGGCAGGCGCCGCGGCCAGCGCCGCGTCGTGGAACGCGTCGATCGAGGCCCGGTCGCGTGCGCTCAACGCGATGTGCGAGGCCGACGGAAAGGGCACCCGATGCTGCCAGGTGCCAGCAGGCACGAGGCAGGTCGGACGCCCTTCGCGGATGTCGCTGTGGACCAGCGGCGCTCGGCTCAGATGTCGCTGAACCTTGTTCGACGTCTGACCCCGGCACCTGAACATGCAGAAGGGCGCCTCGAACGCCGCTCGTGGCTCCCGCCCGAACAAGAGCTTCCGCTGCACCCACGTGGCCCGGCAGATCGCGATCAAGGCCAAGTACCACCTGTGGGTCAACGCTCCCGAGCGCGACGCCATCGCCCGCATCCTGTCCACCTGCCCTTGCCAGCAGCTCCCCACCGACGCGCAGGCATCTACCGCCACGACCGCACCCACGGTCGGCTCGACCGTTCCGAGGTCGGCCGCGAGCCCCCCACCCGGCGTGACCCCGAAGCCTGCCGCCAGTACCACGCCAGCCCCTGCAGCCACGGGGCACGTCTACTGCCCGAACTGCACGGCTGCCCGCGCTGCCGGCGCCGCCTCGATCCACGCGGGGAGCCAGGGTACTCCCGCAAGCTCGACCGTGAGGGTGACGGTATCGCCTGCGAGTAGCCGCACTCGCTGGCCCACGCCCGGTCAACGCCCCAGCCGGGCACGACCAACGACCACCGTGCACACAGAACCCATGCGAGGTCGCCCGCTGGCGAGGAGACTCAGAAGGTGGGATTCAGGAACTTCCTGCCGGGTCATGGGGCACATGTTCCGCACCAAGCCCGGCGACAAGGACATGCTGGTCTGCCAGCGCTGCGGGCTCAGGAGCTGCGGTGGACCAAGCAGATGCGCGACAAGGCCGACAACCCCTGGTCGTATCCGCGCCATGAACCATCACTTGAAGATCCGTTACCGATAGGACCCCGAACGCCGGTGAAGGCGCGGCCGGGTGAACCGGAGTAGAACATGACCGCTGCAGGCTCACGATCGCGCAAGCCCTTGCTCTGTCGCCTCAATCTCCATCACAAATGGCGGACCGAGCACGCTCCTACCGGTGGGCAGTTCCGCCGCTGCACCCGATGCGGCAAGGACGATCCGGGCGGCTTCACGGAAGGGACGCCGAACATCATCGTCGGCGGGCACTTCTGACCGGCGATCACGCTCGAGCTCTTCGCTCGGGCTGATGCCCACCTGGCGCGCGTCACGGTCGCTGCCGCAGCTGCGCCATCCTCGCCTCGAACCGGCGAAGGGAGAGTCGGGCGAGGCATCGGGTTCTTCCGGCACCGAGTGACCCTCGGTGGCGCGCTGACCAGGCCGTCCAGCGCCGCCTGCGGCACGCGAGCGCCATGATGACGTTGAACACCTACGGCCACATGTGGCCGGACGCAGACGAGTCCGCCCGCGCTGCCGTTGCGGGGGTGCTGGCAGCACGAGCGGACTCGCGAACTCTGCATCTTGCGGAGCGGGCGCGGACTAGAACGCCACCCTCGCGGCGTTTCTGCAGGTCAGATTCCTACGTGGCTCAGATGTCGAAGTACATCTCGAACTCGTGCGGGTGCGGGCGGAAGCGGATCGGGTCGACCTCGTTCTTGCGCTTGTACTCGATCCAGGCGGCGATGAGGTCCTCGGTGAAGACGTCGCCCTGGAGCAGGTACTCGTGGTCGGCCTCGAGCGCGTCGAGCACGGCCGGCAGCGAGCCGGGCACCTGCTGGATGGCGGCGTGCTCCTCGGGCGGCAGCTCGTAGAGGTCCTTGTCCACCGGCTCCGGCGGCTCGATGCGGTTCTTGATGCCGTCGAGGCCGGCCATGAGCTGCGCCGCGAAGCACAGGTACGGGTTGGCCGACGGGTCGGGCACGCGGAACTCGATGCGCTTGGCCTTCGGCGAGGTGCCCGTGATCGGGATGCGCACGCAGGCCGAGCGGTTGCGGGCCGAGTACACGAGGTTGACCGGTGCCTCGTAGCCCGGGACCAGGCGGTGGTAGGAGTTCACCGTCGGGTTCGTGAACGCGAGCAGCGACGGCGCGTGCTTGAGCAGGCCACCGATGTACCAGCGGGCGAGGTCGGACAGGCCGCCGTAGCCGCGCTCGTCGTAGAAGAGGGGCTCGCCGTCCTTCCAGAGCGACTGGTGCGTGTGCATGCCCGAGCCGTTGTCACCGAAGAGCGGCTTCGGCATGAACGTCGCCGTGTGGCCCTGCTTCCACGCCGAGTTCTTGACGACGTACTTGAACTTCATGAGGTCGTCGCCGGAGTGCAGCAGCGTGTTGAAGCGGTAGTTGATCTCCATCTGGCCCGCGGTGCCGACCTCGTGGTGGCTGCGCTCGACGTTGAGACCGACCTCCTTGAGCTCGAGGCAGATCTTGTCGCGGAAGTCGGCGAAGTGGTCGACGGGGGAGACGGGGAAGTAGCCGCCCTTGTAGCGGGTCTTGTAGCCCTTGTTGCCGCCCTCCTCCTCGCGACCGGTGTTCCACGCGGCCTCGACGGAGTCGATGAAGTAGTAGCCGGCGTTCTGCTTCGTCTCGAAGCGCACGTCGTCGAAGACGTAGAACTCGGCCTCGGCGCCGAAGTAGGCGGTGTCGGCGATGCCGGTCGACTTGAGGTACTCCTCGGCCTTGCTCGCGATGTTGCGCGGGTCGCGGCTGTAGCGCTCGTCCGTGAACGGGTCGAGGATCGAGAAGTTCATGACCAGCGTCTTCTCGACGCGGTAGGGGTCGATGAACGCCGTGGCGGGGTCGGGCACGAGCTTCATGTCGGACTCGTGGATCGCCTGGAAGCCGCGGATCGAGGACCCGTCGAACATCTGGCCCACGGTGAAGAAGTCCTCGTCGACCGACTCAGCCGGCACGTTGAAGTGCTGCATGACGCCGGGCAGGTCGCAGAACCGAATGTCGACGAACTTGACGTCCTCGTCCTTGATGAACGCAAGGACCTCGTCAGCTGAGCTGAACATCCAACCTCCTGATGTGGGGCGAGGTCGTCGCCGGGCAAGGCAGGGCGACGGCCTCGTGCTGTCGGGAACGACCCTAGCGAGTCGCAGTTTCCCTGCCATGACCCGAATGTTTCGCCGGTGTTACGGATGGACAGGCCCGGGCAAAGGCCGTGGCCCGTGTCTCGTTACGCTGTTGCCGTGGTGGACCGCAAGGATTTCGGCTCGTGGCTGCAGGGCCCGCGAGAGCGCACGCAGCAGCCCGACGACTGGCGCGGACGGGCGCTCGGCCTGCCGCCGAGCGGCGTCGGGTCGGTGGCCGGCTTCGGCATCCGGCTCGTCGGCGTCCTCGTCGACTGGGCCCTCGCGACGCTCATCGCGCGCGGGCTGTTCGGGGTGCCGTTGCCCTTCTCCGTCCCGCCGGCGACGGGGAGCCAGAACTTCGTGGTGCTCGGGATCTTCGCCGTCATGAACCTGCTGCTCGTCGGCACGCTCGGCACGACGATCGGGCACCGGGTCGCCGGGCTCCAGGTCCGCTCGCTGTCCGGAGACCGCGTCCACCCGGTGCAGGCGTTGGTCCGCACCGTCCTGCTGTGCCTCTTCATCCCGGCGATCGTCTGGGACCGCGACGGGCGGGGCCTGCACGACAAGGTCCCCAACACCGTCATCGTCCGAACCCGCTGACCACCGGGGGAGCAGCGAAGGGCAGCTCGTCCCCCGACATCGCAAAGAGCAGCTCGTCCGCAGGGGACGAGCTGCTCTTTTGCCTCAGTGGGTCACGTGCTGGACACGAGCCAGGTCACGTGCCGCGTCACTTGCCGCGGAGCGCCTTTCGGTCCATGCGGGCGCGGGCCGGGTCGACGCCCGGGGGCAGCGGGGCGCGCAGGCCGCCGATGGCCTTGAGGCGCTTGTTGACCATCGCCATCTCGTCCTTGGTGATCTGCGGCTTGAGGCGCTGGACCTTGCTCGCGAGCTTGGGCAGCGGGACCTCGCCCTCGCCGGTGCCGACGCGGATCGTCGTGACCGGGACGCCGGGGGCGACACGCTCGACGCGCTTCTTCTCGGCCACGAGCAGCTTCTGGACGCGTCCGGTCGGGCCCTCGCCGACGAGCACGACACCCGGTCGGCCGAGGGCGCGGTAGACCATGGCGGCGGAGCTGATGTCACCGGCTCGCGCGACGTCGGCGGCCACCGGCTCGCGGTCGGTGTACCAGCCGCGTCGGATGGAGGTGAGGGCCGCGCCGGCGGCGCCGGCCTGGCCCTCGATCTGGGAGTAGGCGGCCTTCTCGGCACGCCGGCTCAGGACGATGGTCGCGGCGAGGATGCCGAACAGCACACCGAAGATCGTGAAGATGATCGTCATGTGCAGGAGCAGGCCCGCCACGAGCAGGACGCCGAGGACGACGAGGAACGACAGGAGCATCCACCAGCCGATGGTGGGGTCCGTCGCGTGCGCCGCGCGGTAGACGTCGCGGATCTGGGACAGCCGTCCCGGCTTCTTGTCCGTGGGCGCGCTCGAGGCGCCGTCCTTGTTGCGTGCCATGGTGCTCAGGATACGGCGCTCTGGGCGCGGGCCACCAACGACGCCGCCTCTTGGCGGGCGGGGGACTCCGCGGCCTCGGCGAGGTGCGACAGGTGCGCGGGGATCTCGCGTCCCCACTTGCGCATCGCGGTGGCCCAGAGTCGCCCGGCGCGGTACGAGGAGCGCACCAGCGGGCCGGCCATGACGCCCTTGAAGCCCATCTGCTCGGCGACCTCGGACCAGTGCACGAACTCCTCGGGCTTGACCCAGCGGTCGATCGGGTGGTGCAGCTTGGACGGGCGCAGGTACTGGGTGATCGTCAGGATGTCGCAGCCGGCGTCGTGCAGGTCGCGGATGGCCTCCTCGATCTCGGCGTCGGTCTCGCCCATGCCGAGGATGAGGTTGGACTTGGTGACCAGCTGCGCCTCACGGGCCATCGAGAGGACCTTGAGCGACTTCTCGTAGGTGAACGCCGGGCGGATGCGGCGGAAGATGCGCGGCACCGTCTCGAGATTGTGCGCGAAGACCTCCGGGCGCGCGTCGAACACCTGGCCGACGAGCTCGGGCTTGGCGCCGAAGTCGGGCGGGAGGATCTCGACGCCCGTGTTCGGGTTGAGCAGGTGGATCTGGCGGATCGTCTCGGCGTAGAGGCCGGCGGCGCCGTCGGGCTGGTCGTCACGGGCGACGCCGGTGACGGTCGAGTAGCGCAGGCCCATCTGGCGCACCGACTCGGCGACGCGTCGGGGCTCGTCGAGGTCGAGCGAGGTGGGCCGGCCGGTGGCGATGTCGCAGAAGTCGCAGCGCCGGGTGCAGACGTCGCCACCGATGAGGAAGGTGGCCTCCTTGTCCTCCCAGCACTCGAAGATGTTGGGGCAAGCGGCCTCCTGGCACACCGTGTGCAGTCCTTCGGACTTCACCATCGAGTGCAGGGCCGTGTACTCCGGGCCCATCTTGGCGGTCGTGCGGATCCAGGAGGGCTTGCGCTCGATGGGGGTCTCGGCGTTGCGCGCCTCGACGCGCAGCAGACGACGGCCGTCGGGAACGACAGACACACGGGCTCCTTGGTCGGGACTTCCTGCTGCGGACAGGTTACGCCTCCCGAACGACGCTCCCGACCACGCCCGTGCCCTGTGGGCGGCCCCGACGCCTCGGCATCGGTGGCGGAGGTCAGCTCACGTCGCGACGCCGGAAGGTGAGCACGGCCGCACCGACGACGGCGGCGGCCACCACGAGCAGGTAGACCCAGCCGTGCGTGTAGCCGACCCTCTGCTCGGCGTACGTGCACCGATCGGCGGTGCACGTCTGTGCCATGTACGCGTAGCCCTTCTGCAGGAACGCGAAGGCGTTCGGCACCACGGCGAACGGGGTGAGGCGTCCCTGGAGCAGCGCGTGCACGGCGAAGCCCTCGACGAGCACGACGTAGCCGAGCAGGACGCCGACGACCGCGGCCGTGTGCCGGATGAGCAGGCCCAGGGCCGCGCCGAGAACGCCGGCGACGAGCACGAGGGCGACGGCGCGCAGCACGAGCTGCCCGAGCGACTCGTCGAGCGGGGGCGGGTCGGGCAGCTGGAGGTCCGAGCCAGGCCGGTTGACGGTGGCGACCATCCGCGCCCCGAGGGCCAGCAGCGCCACCGAGAGCCCGGCGAGCGCCGTGGCGCCGATGGCGGCGGCCACGAGCTTGCTGGCCGCGACCTGCACCCGGCGCGGCTTGAAGGTGAGCCAGCTGGCCATCGACCCGGTCGTGAACTCCGCCGCCACGAAGCTGCCCATGAGGATGAGCACGAGGAATCCGAGCACGGAGACGAGCGGCTCCATCGCGGCCTCGGTGATCGAGTCGGCGAGGGGCACGACGATGCCCATCTCCTCGAGGGTCGGGCCCTGGATCGTGCCGATGGTGGAGCAGCCGAGGTCGAGGGTGGGGTCGTTGCTGGCCTGGCGCTCCTGCGTCTGCTGGGCCTCGCAGTCCTGGATCATCTGCGGCAGCTGGTCCTTCATCTCCGCCTGCTGCCGCTTGTTGTCCTCGAGCATGATCCTGTACTGGTCGAGCTGCTGCGCGAGCCGTTCCGGCGTCGAGGAGTTGTAAGCGTTGTAGACCATTGCGAGGACGAAGAGCACGACGCCGGCGAGCACGGCCTTGGTGAGGCGACGCCACCAGAGACGGCGCAGCTCGACGCCGACCAGCCCGGCGAACGACGTGCCCGTGGGGCGCACGTCCGAGCGCGGGCGTGCGTCGGGGGACAGGAGCGTCTCGCTCATGCCGTGGCTCCCTTCGTGTCGCCGCCGGCTTCCCGGTCGGCCTCGCTCCCGAGGCCCTCGTCGGCGGTGAGGGCGAGGAACGCCGACTCGAGGTCGGGCCGGACCGGCACGAGCTCGCTGACGTACAGGCCGTGCCCGGCGAGCGCCCGGGTGACCGAGGAGGGGTCCTCGGCGCCGACCAGGAGGTGTTCGCCGTCACGGGTCGCGGTGAACCCCGCCTCGCGCAGCACCTGCTCGGCCCGCTCCGGCGACGCGACCCCGACGCGCACCTGGGAGGTGCCGGCCCCGCCGAGGATCTCGCTGACCGGGCCCTCCGCGAGCAGACGGCCGTGGCCGATGATCGAGACGGTGTCGGCGACCTGCTCGACCTCCGCGAGGATGTGCGAGCTCACGAGGACCGTCTTGCCCTGTGCGCCAAGGGATCTCATCGTGTCGCGCACCTCGCGGATGCCGGCCGGGTCGAGGCCGTTGGTCGGCTCGTCGAAGATGAGCAGGTCGGGGTCCTTCAGGAGGGTCGCTGCGATGGCGAGGCGCTGCTTCATGCCGAGCGAGAACCCGGCGTAGCGGTCGCGTCCCCGGTCGCCGAGGTGGGTGGCCTCGAGGACCTCCTGGACGCGGTGGCGCGGCGCCCCGATGCCCCCGGCGAGCAGCTCGAGGTTGCGTCGGGCCGTGAAGGCGGGGAAGAACTTCGGCGACTCGACGATGGCGCCGACCCGGTCGATGACGTGCGGCAGCCGGCGGGGCACCGGCTCGCCGAACACCTCCGCTGTGCCCGAGTCGGCCCGGGCGAGACCGAGGACCATGCGGATCGTCGTCGTCTTGCCCGAGCCGTTGGGCCCGAGGAACCCGTGCACCCCGCCGAGCGGCACGGCCATCGACAGGCCCTGGACGGCCACGCGTCGCGCGCCTCGGCTCAGGTAGGTCTTGCGCAAGCTGACGGTGCGGACGGCGACGTCCATCGAACCCCCTGGGTGGACCGGCTGGTGCAGCACACCCTAGGGGGCCGGACGCGTCCGGCGGGCGAGGTCAGGCGCCGCGCGTCCGGCGTCGGTCAGACGGGGGTCGGACGCGTCGGTCAGGCGCCCTCGGTCGCGCCGGCGAGGGCGCGTCGGTTCGGCCGCAGCGTCGGCAGGATGTCGGCGAGGTGCTTCTCGACGTGGGGGAGCACCTCCGTGACGGGGACGCGCCGTCCCAGCTCGGCCGACAGCGACGTGACGCCGGCGTCGGGGATGCCGCACGGGACGATGACCTCGCCCCACGACAGGTCGGGGTCGCAGTTGAAGGCGAACCCGTGCATCGCCACCTGCCGGCTGACACGGATGCCGATGGCGCCGATCTTGCGACGCGGGCCGCGGTCGTCGGCGGCGATCCACGTGCCGCTCTCGCCCTCGGAGCGGCCGGCCTCGACGCCGAAGTCGGCGCAGACGCGGATCATCATCTCCTCGAGGGCGCGGACGTAGCCGACGACGTCGATGGGGGCAGGGAGCCGCACGATCGGGTAGCCGGTGATCTGGCCGGGGCCGTGCCAGGTGATCTTGCCGCCGCGGTCGACGTCGACGACTGGCGTGCCGTCCTTGGGTCGCTCGTGCGGCTCGGTGCGCTTGCCCGCCGTGTAGACCGCGCGGTGCTCGAGCAGGTAGACGGTGTCGGGCTCCTCGCCGGCGACGACCTTGGCGTGGGTGTCGCGCTGCACCTGCCAGGCCTGCTCGTAGTCGACGAAGTCGGGGTCGAGGCCCAGGTGCACGAAACGCATGGCGTCAGCGTACGCCGCACGGCGAGGGCGTCCGCGCCGGTGTGGTTGGGTGGTCGCATGCCCGACAGCGACCCCGCCGCCCGCCCCCACCGCTCTCTCCGGGTCGGACTCGTCGGGTACGGATCGGCCGGGCGCGGCATCCACGCGCCGCTGCTGACGCGGGCCGGTCTGACGCTCGCAGCCGTGTCGACGTCGAGCGCGGAACGGGCCGAGCAGGTGCGGGCCGACCACCCGGAGGCCGACGTCGTTCCCGACCTCGAGGCTCTCCTCGGCGTCGACCTCGACCTCGTCGTGCTCGCCTCGCCGAGCGGGGTGCACGGCGAGCAGGCCGAGGCCGTCATCGAGGCCGGGCTGCCACTGGTCGTCGACAAGCCCCTGGCGGTCGACGCGAGCAGCGCCCTGCGCGTCGTCGACCTCGCCGCCCACCACGGCGTGCCTCTCACCGTCTTCAACAACCGACGCTTCGACCCCGAGCTGGCGGCACTGCGCATCGTGCGTGACGACAGCCTCGTGGGTGACATCTGGCGCGCCGAATACCGTTGGGACCGTTGGCGGCCCGTGCCCAAGCAGCGTTGGCGCGAGCAGGTGGGCGCGGACGAGGGCGGCGGGCTGCTGCTCGACCTGCACAGCCACCTCGTCGACCAGGCGGTGCTGCTGCACGGGGAGGTGGAGTCGGTGTACGCCGAGCTCGATGCCCGCACGACCGTCGGCGAGGACGACACCTTCCTCGCGTGCCGCCACACCTCGGGTGTCGTGAGCCACGTCATCTCGAGCTCGGTCAACGGGGCGCCCGGGCCGCGTGCGCGGGTCAACGGGTCGGCCGGCGCGTACGTCATCGGCAAGCAGTTCGACGACGTCAGCTCCTTCACCGAGTTCTTCAACGAGGGCGACGCCGTCGGCTGGGTCGTGCGCGGCGACGAGCGCGAGCCGGGCCCGGTGGTCACCGACGCCGACCAGGCCGACTTCTACCGGGCCGTGGTGGGCGCCCTCGCGACCTCCGACCCGCAGGCGACGATGCCCGTCGACCCGCGCGACGCCGTGCACGTGCTGGCCGTCATCGACGCCGCCCGCGTGAGCGCCCGCGACCGACGCGTCGTCGACGTGGTGACCCCGGGCCAGAGCCCCGACTGAGGGCCGACCAAGCACTACCCGAGCCCTCACCCGGCCGGCCGCGGCCCTGTGGACGACGCCCGCGGCGCCGTCGGCGGCTCTGCTTCGATGACCGGGTGAGCGACGAGGAGCACGAGACGCCCGAGGTCCCCGGCCACCGGCTCGACGCCGTCATCGGTGCCGGCGGGTCCGCGGTCGTGTGGGCGGGTGTCGACGCGTCGGGCCGCCGGGTCGCGGTCAAGGTGCCGCACGACGGCGCCGTGTCGGAGCGGTCGGTCGCCGAGCAGCAGGTGCTCCTCGCAGTCCGCCACGAGCACCTCGTGGCGCTGCGGTCGGTCGTCCCGCTCGAGGACGGCCGTGAGGCGCTCGTGTTCGACCGCGTGGACGGCGTGGCCCTCGCTGCGATGGTCGACGCCCGCGGTCACCTCCGGACGGGTGAGATCGTCACCGTCCTGACGCCCCTGTGCGACGCGGTCGCGACGCTGCACCGCGCCGGCGGCCTGCACGGTGACATCTCGGCGGCGAACGTCAGCGTGACCCCCGACGGCCGGCCGGTCCTGCTCGACCTCGGCGCGGCGCGCCTTGCCGGCGTTGTCGACGAGCAGGTCTGGGGCACGTCGGGATTCGTCGCTCCCGAGGTGGTCGCCGGCGCGCCGCCGTCCGAGGCGAGCGACGTGTACGCGCTCGGCGCCCTGGCCTGGTTCTGCGCCACGGGCAACGGCGCGCCCGACACGATGCTGCGCCTCGACCGCGACGTCGTGGCCTCCCACGTCGGGGAACAGCTGGCCGACGCCATCGGTGCGTGCATCGACCCCGACCCTGGTGAGCGTCCTTCGTCCGACACGCTCGCCCGGCTGTTCTACGAGGCGGCAGCCGCCGACCCGGTGGAGGTTGTGCTCAGCGCCGACCTCGCCTCGGCGCTGACGCACCGCCTGCGCGCGCAGGCCCGTGACGAGGCCCCGGCGAGCGAACCTCACCGGCGACGTCGGCCGCGTTGGCTGTCGGGCGCAGGCGTCGCGTCGGCGGTCGGGTCCGTCCTGACGCCGGTGGCGCCGCAGCGGGTGGTCCGCGCCCTGCGCCGTCCGCTCGTCGCGCTCGTGGGTGCGGCTGTCGTGGCCGTGGGCCTGGCGGGCTGGGCGGTCGCCTCGCGTGATGGTGCGGGCGGTGACCGCCCCGAGGTGCCCGGAACGACCGTCGTCGCGGCCACCGCGGGGCCTGCGTCGCCGGCCCCGTCACCCGCCGGCGGGCGGCCCACGACGCGTCCCACGACACCGCCCGCGCCCGCGGTCACGACGCGCGTCGCGCCGACCGGGGCCGACCGCCCGGCCCCCGACCCGGTTGCGCTGCTCCGGTCGCCGACCGCGCCGGCCGACCACGCCGCCGAGCTGATGCAGGTCCTCGGGGATGCCCGCACGCGCGCGCTCGTCGGTCGTGACGTCGCCGGACTCGCGGCGGTGCACCGCGCCGGCGGACCCAGCTGGACCTCCGACCGGCAGGTCGTGCAGACGCTGCGCTCGACCGGAACACGGTGGGAGGGCCTGCGGCTCGAGGTGGCCACCGCCACGTACGTGCCTGCTGCCGCCTCGGGTCTCGCGCCCGCCGCCCCCGGCTCGCCGACCGCTGTCGTACGCGCTCGCGTCGACTGGACCGCCTACACGGTGGTCACCGACGCCGGCGCCCGGGCGGCGCGAGCGCCGGAGGAGGGTGATCTGCTCGACTTCCACCTCGTGCGTCCGGCGCAGGGGTGGCGGATCGAGTCGATCAGCCGCGCACCAGCCAGCTGACCGCGGCCTCGAGGTCCGGGTGCTCGAAGGTGAACCCGGCCCCCAGCAGGGCCTCGGGCACGACCCGCTGGCTGGCGACGATGGAGTCGGCGAACTCACCGACGACCGCCCGCAGGGCCAGGCGCGGCGCGGGCAGCACGGCGGGCCGGTGCAGGGCCGCGGCGATGGCCTTGGCGATCTCCCCCTGCCGGGCCGACCCCGGCGCCGCGAGGTTGAACGCCCCGGTGAGCTGGGGCTGGTCGATCAGGTGGGTGATGGCGCGCACCTCGTCGACGAGCGTGATCCACGGCCACCACTCGTCGCCGCTGGCCATCGGCCCGGCGAGGCCGAGCCGTGCGAGGAGCAGCACCGGCTTGAAGGCGCCGCCGTCGGGACTCATGACGAGTCCGCTGCGCACGCACGCCACCGGCACCCCCGCCTCGCGGGCCGGGTCGGCGGCGGCCTCCCACCGCGTCACGATGCCGGCCAGGACGTCGCCGCCCGGGGCGCTCGTCTCGGTCAGCACCTCGTCGCCACGGTCGCCGTAGTAGCCGACCGCCGACGCGTTGACCAGGCGCGGGTTCGCACCCCGGCCGCGCGCCCGGGCGAGGGCCTGCGCGACCGTCCCCGTGGCGTCGGTGCGGCTGCGCTCGACCTCACGCTTGTACGCGGCGTCCCAGCGCTTGTCGCCGATGCCCACACCGGCGAGGTTGACGACGGCGTCGACGCCCTCGAGTGCCACGGGATCCAGCTCACCGCGCGAGGGGTCCCACCGCACCTCGCCGGGGCCGGAGGGATCGCGCCGCACGAGCCTGACCACCTCGTCGCCACGGGCCTCGAGGTGACGACGAAGCGCGCCGCCGATCAGTCCGGACGAGCCGGTGATGGCGACGCGCTTCGTCATGGTTCACACCTTATGGGCGCTGCGGGGCGATCGCCCGACTCAGGCCTCGAAGCGTCCCTCCTCGAGACGCTCCTTCATCGTGCCGAGGAAGCGAGCGGCGTCCGCGCCGTCGACGATGCGGTGGTCGTAGGACAGCGCCAGGTACATCATCGAGCGGATCGCGATGGTCTCGCCGCCGTCGGCGTCGGTGACGACGACGGGACGCTTGACGATGGCACCGGTGCCGAGGATCGCGACCTGCGGCTGGTTGATGATCGGGGTGTCGAAGAGCGCACCACGGCTGCCGGTGTTCGTGATGGTGAAGGTGCCACCGGCGAGGTCGTCGGGCGTGATCTTGTTGCTGCGCGTGCGCGCCGCGACATCGGCGATGGCCCGGGCGAGGCCCGCGATGTTGAGGTCGCCCGCGTTCTTGACGACCGGGACGATGAGGCCCTTGTCGGTGTCGACGGCGATCGAGAGGTTCTCGGTGCCGTGGTAGACGACCTCGTCGCCGTCGATGCTCGCGTTGACCATCGGGTGGGCCTTGAGCGCCTCGGTGGCGGCCAGGGCCAGGAACGGCAGGAAGCTGAGCTTCGTGCCCTCACGGGCCTCGAAGTCGCCCTTCACCCTGGCGCGCAGACGGGCGATCTTCGTGAGGTCGACCTCGACGACGGTCGTCAGCTGGGCCGACACCTGCAGCGACTCGACCATGCGGGCCGCGATGACCTTGCGCAGGCGGCTCATCTTCTCGCGCGTGCCGCGCTTCGGGGAGACCGCCGCGCCCGTGGCGGGTGCCGACGGGGCTGCGGCCGGGGCCGGAGCCGACGCGGCAGGAGCCGGGGCCGCGGGAGCCGGGGCCTTGGCCGCCTCGGCGGCGTCGAGGACGTCCTGCTTGCGGATGCGGCCACCGACGCCGGTGCCCGTGACCGACCCGAGGTCGATGCCGTGCTGCTGCGCGAGCTTGCGCACGAGCGGCGTCACGTAGGCGGCGGCGTCGTCGCGCGAGGGCGACGCGGCGGGCGCGGAGCCCTCGGGCGACTGCTGCGCTGCGGGACGCTCGGCGTCGGCCGGCAGGCCGGCAGCCTGCTGCTCGGCCGACTCGGCCTCCGCCTGGGCGGGCGCCTGGGGCGCAGCCTGCGCGGGGGCTTCCTGCTTCGGGGCCTCCTGCGCCGGAGCAGCCGGTGCAGGAGCCTCCTGCTTCGGGGTCTCCTGCTTCGGGGTCTCCTGGGCGGGAGCCGCCGCGGGGGCGCCACCGATCACGGCGAGGTCGCCGCCGACGGGGACGGTCTCGTCCTCGGCGACGAGGATCTTGGTCAGGGTGCCGGCCACGGGGGAGGGGATCTCGGTGTCGACCTTGTCGGTCGAGACCTCGAGGAGGGGCTCGTCGACGGCGACCTCGTCGCCCTCGGCCTTGAGCCACCGGGTGACGGTGCCCTCGGTGACGGACTCGCCGAGCGCCGGCATGGTCACCGTCTGGCCCTCGCCACCCCCGGACGAGGACGCCGCGGCCTGCGGCTGCTCGGCCTGCGCGGCCTCGGGCTCGCTCGTGGCGGCCTGAGGCTCCTGGTCGGTGCTCGGTGCCTCGGGCGCCGGGGCGGCCTGCTGCTCCTGCTGCGGGGCCTGCTGCTGCGGGGCCTCCTGCGCCGCTGGGGCGTCGCCGCCGGCGGCGGGGGCCGCACCGTCGCCGATGACGGCGAGGTCGGCGCCGACCGGCACGGTGTCGTCCTCCTGCGCGAGGATCTCCTGCAGGGTGCCCGCGACGGGCGACGGGATCTCGGTGTCGACCTTGTCGGTCGAGACCTCGAGGAGCGGCTCGTCGACCTCGACGCTGTCCCCGACATTCTTCAGCCAGCGGGTGACGGTTCCCTCGGTGACGGACTCACCCAGGGCCGGCATGGTCACGCGTTCTGACATGACGTGTTCTCTCCTCTTCCCAGTTACTGGCTCAAGCGTGTGCGTGCAGCGGTTTACCCGACAGGGCCAAGTGTGCCTCGCCGAGCGACTCGTTCTGCGTGGGGTGCGCGTGGATGAGACCGGAGACGTCCTCGGGGTGCGCCTCCCAGTTGACGATGAGCTGCGCCTCGCCGACCTGCTCGCCCATCCGTGCGCCGATCATGTGGACCCCGACGACCGGGCCGCCCTTCTCGCGCACGAGCTTGACGAAGCCCTGCGTGCCGAGGATCTGGGACTTGCCGTTGCCGCCGAGGTTGTACTCGTAGGTCTCGACCTCGGCGTACGCCTCGCGTGCCTGGGCCTCGGTGAGGCCGACGCTCGCGATCTCGGGGTCGCAGTAGGTGACCCGGGGGATGCCGCTCTCGACGATGACCGCCGGGGCCACGCCCGCGATCTCCTCGGCGACGAAGATGCCCTGGGCGAAGCCGCGGTGGGCCAGCTGCAGGCCCGGCACGATGTCGCCGACGGCGTAGACGCCGGGGACGCCGGTGCGCAGGCGCTCGTCGGTGGGGACGAAACCGCGGTCGACGGTGACGCCGGCGGCCTCGAATCCGAGGCCCTCGGTGACCGGGCCACGGCCCACGGCGACGAGCAGCAGGTCTGCCTCGATGGTCTCGCCCGACTCGAGCGAGACGGTGACGACGTCGCCGGACTGCGTCGCGCCGGTGAACCGGACGCCCGTCTTGAAGGCGATCTTGCGCTTGCGGAACGAGCGCTCGAGCTGCTTGCTGATCGCCTCGTCCTCGGCCGCGACGAGGCGGGGGAGCGCCTCCACGACGGTGACCTCGGAGCCGAAGCTCCTGAAGACCGAGGCGAACTCGACACCGATGACACCGCCACCGAGCACGACGACGCGCGCCGGGACGTGGTCGATGGTCAGGGCCTGCTCGCTCGTCATGATCCGGCCGCCGATCTCGAGGCCGGGCAGCGTGCGCGGGTAGCTGCCGGTGGCGAGCACGACGTTGCGGCCGGTGATCCGGCGGTCGCCGACGACGACGGTGTTCGGGCCGTCGAGGACGCCTGAGCCCTCGACGTACTCGATCTTGGCGGCCTTGACGAGGCCCTGCAGGCCCTTGTACAGGCGGGAGACGACACCGTCCTTGTACGAGTTGACGCCCGACATGTCGACCGACTCGAAGGTGGTCTTGACGCCGAAGTGTGCGCCGTCGCGCGCCGTGTCGGCGACCTCCGCGGCGTGCAGGAGGGCCTTGGTCGGGATGCACCCGACGTGGAGGCACGTGCCCCCGAGCTTGCCCTTCTCGACGAGGGCCACGGAGAGCCCCAGCTCTGCCGACCTGAGGGCGCAGGCATATCCGCCCGAGCCCCCACCGAGGATGACGACGTCGTAGTCGCCTGCGGCGTCAGCCGACATGTGGGTGCGCTCCTTCAGATGTGGTGGGCACCCGGGGGTGTGGGTGCAAGAGCATCTTGTCATTGATCCCGAGGGACGTCACAGGCAGGTCACGCCTGCCGGGGCTCTCACCTCGGACTCACCCCGGACACGGCTCGGACCTGCCTGTAGGCATGGCTGAACCACGTACAGTGCCGCCATGGGCTGGTTCTCGCGACGCTCCGGGGGCAAGGTGTCCGCGCGCCTCGGGCGGTCGGACGGCCCCGCCATGGACATCGACCGCAAGGCCGTCGAGACCCATCTGCGCACCTTCGCCGAGACGCGTCGCGGCGTCGAGGCCTACGTCGAGCCGGCCACGAGCGTCACGACGACGACCGTCGTGCTCATCGCCTGGGACGGCGAGTGGACCCGGCGCGCCGTCGGCACCCCGAAGGACGCCTTCGAGCTGGCCCGACGCCTCGGTGTCCCGGCCTACGACGTCAACCACACCGGCTACCCGAACCGCATGCGCGAGTACAACACCCGCAAGCGCCAGGGCGACGCCTGACGGACGCCCGACGCGCTGCCCGACGCGACGCGCCGGGCAAAGGGGTGGACCCGCGTCGGTCCTGCTGACAGGGTTGAGACGTCCGCACCGTGCCGTTCCGGCGCGTCCCGCCCCGCATCCAGGAGGACTCGAATGTCGAAGCAGGAAGGCGCCCCGGTGGGCCCGGACGAGGAGATGAAGGCCAAGTTCCGGGCCGCCCTCGACAAGAAGCACGCCCACGGCGGCAAGGACGTCTCCGACGACCACGACCGCTCGAAGGTGCACGGCGCGCACGGACCGGCGAAGAACCAGCAGATGTTCCGCCGCAAGTCCGGCGGCTGACCGGCAGCCAGCGACAGCCAGCGACACCGACACGGCAGAGGCCACGTCCCTATGGGGGACGTGGCCTCCTGCACGTGCGGGCCGCCGGGACGCGTCAGGCGTAGGACTCGGCGATCCCCACGAGGGTGCGGACGCCGAAGCCGGTGCCGCCCTTGGGGGAGTAGCCGTTCGGGGCCTTGTCGTTGTAGGCCGGGCCGGCGATGTCGATGTGGCTCCACGGGATGCCGGTGCCGACGAACTCGCCGAGGAAGAGGCCGGCCGTGAGCATGCCGCCCTCCGGGCCGCCCTTGTGGGCGAGGTCGGCGTTGGCCGAGTCGAGGCCGCCGCGCAGCTCCTTGGGCAGCGGCATGGGCCACATCGCCTCGCCGGCGCCCTGGGCGGCGTCGAGGACCCGGGTGCGGAAGGCGTCGTCGTTGCCCATGACGGCCGCGGTGTCGGCCAGGGCGATGACCTGGGCGCCGGTCAGCGTCGCGATGTCGACGATGGCGTCGGGCGTCGACTCGGACGCGAGGGCGATGCAGTCGCCGAGGACCATGCGTCCCTCGGCGTCGGTGTTGAGGATCTCGACGGTCTTGCCGCCGCGCATCGTCACGACGTCGCTCGGGCGCTGGGCCGTCGCGCTCGGCATGTTCTCGGCGAGGCCGAGGTAGCCGGTGACGGCGATCGGCAGGCCGAGCTCGGCGATCGCGAGGACGGCGCCGGCGACGGCGGCGGCCCCGGCCATGTCGCACTTCATCGTCAGCATGCCGCCCGCGGGCTTGATGCAGAGGCCGCCGGAGTCGAAGGTGATGCCCTTGCCGACGAAGGCGATCGAGGCCTTCGGGCGCGACGGGGAGTAGCTGAGCACCGCGATGCGGGGGTCGTTGACCGAGCCCTGGCCGACGCCGACGGTGCCGCCGAAGCCACCGGCGCGCAGCGCCTTCATGTCGTAGGACTTGAGCTTGACCTTCGAGCCCTTGACGCGCTCGGCCAGCGAGTCGACGAACGTCTCGGGGTAGAGCAGGTTCGGCGGGAGGTTGACGAGGTCGCGGGTGTAGGCGATCGCCGTGCCGAGCGCGGCGGCGCGCTTGACGACGCGGCGCGAGGCGGCGTCACCGGGGCCGACGAGGGCGAAGGCGGGCTGCTTGTCGGCCGAGGCGGACTCGGAGCCGACCTTCGACACCGTGTAGGCACCGAGCGCGACGCCCTCGGCGGTGGCGGCGACGACCTCGACGGACGTGCCGGGGACCGCGACGACGACCTTCTTCTTCGCGGCGAGAGCGCGCGCAGCAGCGCCGATGCCCCGGCGGACGTCCTCGAGGGCTCCGGCGTCGGGTGTGGCCGTCAGGGCGCCGACCCCGGCCAGTACGACGAGGCGGGCGCTGACGTCCGGGACCGCGGGCAGCGTCGTGACCTCGCCGACCTTGCCGGCCAGCTCGAGCTCGGTGACGGCGGAGGTCAGGTGGGCGACGGCCTTGCGGGGCAGGTCGTGGCCCGGGGCGAGGGTCGCGCCGTCGTCGCCGGTGACGAGGGCGACGACGAGCGCGTCACCGGCGGTGTCGGCGGCCGAGCGGTTCGAGATGGTCAGCTGGGCCACGGGGGGCCTCCTTTGGACGGTGGTGCCGGTCGGTCCACGGGCGTGGTGCGACGACGATGGTCGGCGGGCGCCGCACGGGTGCGCGCGTCCTGGTGCCGCCCCGGCGCACGGCCCGTCGTGTGGTCTCGGCATCCGGTGGCGACGGCGCCGATGATAACGAGCCGCGACCCCGCGTCCTCGCAGGAGGCGGCGGGCGGGGGCCGGTGACGCCCGGGCGGTAGGTTGAGCGGCATGACGACAGCGCCGTCGGGGACGACCTCCCCGCTCACCTCGCCCCTCCACGACCGCCACGTCGCCCTCGGCGCGAAGATGGCCGACTTCGGCGGCTGGGACATGCCGATCGAGTACCCGGGAGGCGGCGTCGTCCGCGAGCACACCGCGGTGCGCGAGCGCGTCGGCATCTTCGACGTCAGCCACCTCGGCAAGGCAACCGTGTCGGGCCCGGGCGCCGCCGACTTCGTCAACGCGTGCCTCACCAACGACCTGCGCCGCATCGAGCCGGGGTCCGCCCAGTACACACTGTGCTGCGACGAGTCCGGTGGCGTCGTCGACGACCTCATCGCCTACCTGCGGGCCGACGACGACGTCTTCCTCATCCCCAACGCCGCCAACACCGCCGAGGTCGTGCGCCGTCTGCGCGCGGCCGCGCCCGAGGGCATCGAGGTGACCGACCGGCATCGTGAGTACGGCGTCATCGCGGTCCAGGGCACGAAGAGCGACGAGGTGCTCGAGTCGCTCGGCCTGCCCACCGGCCACGACTACATGTCGTTCGTCGAGGCGCAGTGGGAGGGTCGCCCGGTCATCGTCTGCCGCACCGGCTACACCGGCGAGCGCGGCTACGAGCTCGTGCCCCGCTGGGACGACACGCCCGCGCTCTGGGACGCCCTCGTCGCCGCGGCCGAGCCGTTCGAGGGCCTGCCCTGTGGGCTCGGCGCCCGCGACACCCTGCGCACCGAGATGGGCTACCCGCTGCACGGCCAGGACCTCTCGCTCGACATCTCGCCCGTGCAGGCTCGTGCCGGCTGGGCCGTCGGCTGGAAGAAGGACGCCTTCTGGGGCAAGGACGCGCTCGTCGCCGAGAAGGCGGCCCCGACGCGGCTGTCCCGCGGCCTGCTCGTCACCGGTCGCGGCATCCCGCGGGCGCACTGCGAGGTGAGCCGCGACGGCGAGACCGTCGGTGAGGTCACCTCGGGCACGTTCTCGCCGACGCTCAAGCAGGGCATCGCGCTCGCGCTGCTGGCCCCCGACGTCGCCGACGGCACGACCGTGTCGGTCGACGTGCGCGGCCGCGCCGTCGAGGCGACGGTCGTGAAGCCCCCCTTCGTGCAGGTCCAGGTCCGCGAGGCCTGACGCCCGCAGCAGGAGACAGTGCCCACTCGACCCTCTGGTCGGGTGGGCACTCTCTCGTCACCAGCAGGTCAGGACGTGAGGCGCACGGCGACCGACGCGACGACGAGCGCGGTCGCGAGGGACACCTCGACGGCGGCGCCCACGACGTCTCCCGTGACGCCGCCGAGGCGTCGCACGGCGTGGGCACGCACGACGAGCGCCCCGGTGGCCGCGCCGAGCACGGTGGCCACCGCGGCACCGACGCCGACTCCGGGCTGCGTTTCGGCAGCGAGGGCGGTGGCGAGAGCGCCGACCACGGTGCAGGTGGCGACGAGCGCGACGAGGGCGCCACGGCTGACGGTGCCCGCGACCGACCGCCCCAGCCCCTCCGGCCGTGCCGCGAGGACCCCGCTCCGCGCGCAGACGGCCGGCGCGACCCTGCTGCCCACGAGCGCGACGGCGGCCAGGGCGACGCCGACCGCCGTGGGCAGCAGCGAGGTCAGTGCCGCCGCGTCGAGGCCGAGGACGAGCACGAGGGCTGCCGCGCCCGCGGGCCCGGTGTCGCCGCGCCGCATGACCTCCAGGGAGCGCGCCGGGTCGTGGCCCGAGGTCAGGCCGTCGACGAGGTCGGCCAGGCCGTCGAGGTGGAAGGCCCGTGACCCGAGGGCCACGACGACGAGGGCGAGCACGGACCCGACCGCGGCCGGGACGGCGCCCAGCAGGACCGCGACCCCGAGGGCCACCCAGGCGACGACGTAGACGAGCGCGGTGACCGGCGCGAGGAGCAGGGCCCGGCACAGCTCGCGCGGCCCCACCGACGCCGGGGGTGGCACGCGCAGGGCGGTGAAGGTGCCGAAGGCGAGGCGCCAGGCGTCACGCATCGAGGGTCCGCGGCCCGGGATGAGAAGGCACGACGGGCGCCTGCGAGAGGTCGAGGACGCGCCCGGCGACGACGAGGTGGACCTGCGCGGCCACGGCCGACACGGCCGCGTTGAACCGGCCGAGCTCGTCCTGGAAGAAGCGACCCGAGGCCGTCGTCGGCACGAGCGACCAGCCGACCTCGTTGGTGACCACCACGACGGGGACCGTTGCGGCACAAAGCGACTCGACGAGGACGGCGGCGCGTCGGCGCACCTCGGTCGCAGCAGCGTCCAGGTCGTCCCAGCCGACGGCGTCCACGACGCTCGTCAGCCACGTGCCGAGACAGTCGACGAGGACCGGGCCGCTCGCCGTGGCGAGGACGCCGGCGACGTCGTCGGTCTCGACCGTGCGCCACGTGTCGGGCCGCTGGGCGCGATGCGCCTCGACACGCTCGCGCCACTCGACGTCGTCGGGCCCGGGGACGGGCCCCGTGGCGACGTACGTGACGTCGCCGTACCCCGAGAGCAGGTCCTCGGCGTGCCGGCTCTTGCCGCTGCGGACCGGGCCGGTGACGATCGTCGTGCTCGCGGCCCGACGCGTCACGGCGACCCCCCGACGGAGTCCCGACGCGGTTCGAAACGCACCGGGGCGTCGAAGGCCGCGCGTCGTGCGGCACGCCGGAAGACCCGCAGCAGGGCCGGCCCCGCCGCGACCACGAGCGCCGCGTTGAGCAGGCCGCGTGGCAGGTCCCACGCGAGCGAGGTCGAGACGTAGAAGACGGCGTAGTGCTGGAGGTTGACGGCCAGGGGCGCACCGGGCACGAAGCCCATGCCGACCGGAGCGCTCGCCCCGAGGAAGGGCCAGAACCAGAGGTTCATGACCACGCCGTAGCCGAGTCCCGTGACGAGCGCGTAGCCCGCCAGCGCCCATCGTTCGGCGCGGTGCCCGGCAGGCACGGGCAGCAGCCCGGCGCCGAGGCCGATGGCGCCCGAGCACACCATCTGGAAGGGCAGCCACGGCCCGACGCCTCCGGTGATGAGGGCACCGGTGGTGACCGCGAGGGCACCCGACACGAACCCGACGCCAGGCCCGAGCACGCGCCCGGCGACGATGACGACGAAGAACATCGGCTCCAGGCCAGCGGTGCCGGCACTGAGCAGCCGTAGCGCGCCACCGGCGGCGGCGGCGACACCCAGCACGGCGACGGTCTTGGCGTCGAGCCGTCCGGCCGTCACCTCGGCCAGGCACACGACGGCCAGCAGGCCGAGGAGCACGGCGAAGAACCACGGCGCGTCGTTGCCGTGGTCGGTCGCCACCTGGCCGGGTGCGAAGAACGGCCACGTGAAGGCGGCCAGGCCGACCAGGCCGACGGCGGCGACGGCGAGAACAGCGGGCCAGCGCAGGGGGATGACGCGTCGCGACGCCGGCACGGGCGTCCGCACCGCGCGCGAGGCGGGGGCGCCGGTCGTCACGCCGTCCGCCCGAGGGCCCGGGCCACCTCGCCGACGGTGAGCCAGGTCTGCGGGAGCAGCACCTTGGTCACCTGCGGGGCGAAGGCGGGGGAGGAGGCGAGCACGTCGCGGGCCGGGCCGTCGGTGACGACATCGCCGTCGGCGAGGATGACGACGCGGTCGGCGACCTCGGCCGCGAGCTCGACGTCGTGTGTCGCGACCAGGACCGTCGTGCCGCTCGCCGCCAGCCCGGCGAGCACGCCGCACAGCCGCTGCTTGGCCCCGTAGTCGAGGCCGCGCGTCGGCTCGTCGAGCAGGAGCACCTCGGGGCTTCCGGCGAGGATGACGGCGAGGGCGAGCTCGAGACGCTGCCCCTCGGACAGGTCGCGCGGGTGCGTGTCCGCGTCGATGCCGTCGGCGATGCGGGACAGGACGGCGGCGGCGGTGCCCTTGGGGACGCCGAAGTCGGCATCGGCCGCAGCGCACTCGGCGGCCACGGAGTCGGCGTAGAGGAGCAGCTCGGGCTGCTGCGGCACGAGCCCCACGACGCGCACCCGGTCGCGGGGAGCGAGGGCGTGCGGGTCGTCGCCGCCGGCCCCGGCGTGGACCCGCCCACCCGCGAGCCGGTGCTGCGCCGCGACCGCGCCGAGCAGGGTCGACTTGCCGGCGCCGTTACGGCCCATGAGGGCCGTGACCGACCCCCGCGCCACCTCGAGGTCGACTCTGTCGAGCACGACGCGTCCGGCGCGTCGCACGGCGACGCGCTCCAGCGAGAGCGCCGCGCCGCCCGCGACGGAGCCCGCGTACCGCACGGGGTGGTCCGGAGGGGTGCGCGCGCCGAGCGTCTCGCGCAGCGACGCGGCCCGACGCCGGGCATCGCGGATCGACAGCGGCGTCGGCGTCCACCCGGCGAGCCGGGACAGCCCGACGACGGGTGGGAAGATCTGCGACAGCGCCATGGCCTCGGCCGGGTCGAGCAGCTCGGACACGTGGCCGTCGTCGACGAGGAGAACGCGGTCGGCGTGGTGCACGACCCGTTCGAGGCGGTGCTCGGCCAGCACCACGGTGACGCCGAGGTCGTGGACGATGCGGTGCAGCGAGGCCAGGACCTCTTCTGCCGCAACGGGATCGAGGGCCGACGTCGGCTCGTCGAGGACGAGTACGCGCGGCCCGGCGGCGAAGAGGGCGGCGATCGCGACGCGCTGCTGCTGGCCGCCAGACAGGGTGCCGAGGGCGCGGGCCCGGAGCGGTGTCAGGCCGAAGAGGTCGAGCGTCTCCTCGACCCGACGGCGGATCGTCGTGGGGTCCAGGCCCATCGTCTCCATGCCGTAGGCGATCTCGTCCTCGACGACGTCGGTGACGAACGTCGAGGAGGGGTTCTGCTCGACGAGGCCGACGACGGTGGCCAGGTCGCGGGGCCGGTGCGCGGCCGTGTCGAGGCCGTCGACGACGACGCGCCCGCTCAGGGTGCCGCCGCTGAAGTGCGGGACGAGGCCGTTGACCGTGCGCAGCAGGGTCGACTTGCCGCTGCCGGTGGGGCCGACGACGAGGACGAGCTCGCCCTCGGGGATCTCGAGGGTGACGTCGACGAGGCTCGGGGCCTCGGCCCCCGCGTAGGTGACACTGACGTGCTCGAAGCTGATCACGGCATGACCTCCCGGGGGCGCGGCGTCAGCCACGCCGGCAGGGCCGCGACGAGCACGGCCAGGACGGCGAGGATCGGCACGGCCGGCAGCGCGGCGCGCTGGGTGGGCGTGACGCCGTCCCAGCCGCGCAGCCCGGCCACGACGAGGACCACGGCCGGCACGGCGCCGGCCACGACGGTGAGGGTCTCGGGCCACTCCCAGCGGTCGCGGCGGTGGCCCGACCTGCCCTCGCGCGACGCCCCCACGACGAGGCTGCTCGCGGCGAGCACGACGCCGACGACGAGCAGCGGCAGCCCCAGCGCCCCGCCGGCCGACGCGTCGAGGAGCCCGTAGAGGCCGCCGAGGACGCCGACGAGGCCGAGCAGGGCCAGGCCGCTGGCGAGCCGACGCGTGCCGCTGTTGCTGTGCACGGCGCGGCCGTAACCCCGCGACTCCATCGACGCGGCGAGCCCGAGCGAGCGCTCGAAGGCGGTCTCGAGCACCGGCACGGTCAGGCGGGCCGTCTCGCGCAGGCTGCGGGCGTCCCGGCCCCGGAGGGCGCGCGCCGACCGGACGGTGCGCGCGTCGGCGAGCAGCTGCGGGGCGAAGGTCAGGCCGACGACGACGGCCGTGCCGACGTCGTACAGCGTGGCCGGCAGGTAGCGCAGCAGCCGGCGCGGGGTGGCCAGGGCGTTGGCGGCGCCGAGGCAGGCGAGCACCGCGGCGAGGCGCAGCGCGTCGTAGAGGCTGAAGAGCAGCGCCTCGAGCGTGACCGGCCCGCCGAGACGGATGACCGAGAGCCAGTCCGGCAGCGGCACCCGCGGCAGGGTCACGATGACGACCTCGCCGTGGACACCGTTGCCCAGCAGCGCGGTCATGAAGACGCGAAACGCGAGGACGACGGCAGCGATGGCGAGGAAGCCCGGCAGCGGGTTCGGGGTGGCGGGGTCGCGACGCTCGGTGACGACGAGGACGCAGACGGCGATGACGAGCAGCAGCACTGCCGGGTTCGTCGTGCGGGACGCGGCCGTGGCGAGCCCGAGCCCCCACAGCCACCAGGCTGCGGGGTGCAGGAGCCGCGCACGGGGTCGCATCGCCGTCGGGTCACCCGCCTCAGGCGTCGGAGCGCGAGCGCCGCGACCGGACGACGAGGTAGCCGGCGAGCGCGAGGACGACGAGCGCGACGAGGACCCAGGCCACCGTCGTGCCGGTCGAGGACGGTGCCGCACTCACGGGGGTCCCGGGCACGTTGGTGTCGCCGGCCGCGGGCGTCGCACTCGCCGACGCGGCGGGTGCGGCGATCGTCACCGGAGTGTCCGCGGCCTTCGCCTCGGCGCTGACCTGCTTGACGGGGCCGCCGCAGCCGGTTGCCGGGTAGCCCGCGACGGCGCACACGAGGCCCTTCTCGATGCGCAGCTCGCCGGCCTTGGCCAGCACGTCGGTGCTCGTCGCGGTCGTGGGCACGACCGCGCAGACAGCCTGGGGAGCCGGGGGCGTCGCGGCGTCCTCGGCGTCGGCCGGGCGGCCGTAGTCGACGACGACGCCGACGCGCTTGGAGCCCGACACGGCAGGCGTCGAGGCGCAGATGGCGTCGAAGGTGAGCACGGCGCGCGGGAGCCGGGTCGAGCTCTCGTCGCCGACCGCGAAGCGCCAGCCGTCGACGCTGCCGTCGGCGGGCACGGTCTGGTCCGAGCCCTTCTGCGCGAATGTCCACTGGCCGTTCGAGAGCTGGTAGAAGCCCCAGAACCGGTAGGCGGCCGCCTGAGCGGGCCCGGTGGTGAGCATGGTGACGGCCGCGGCGACGAGCACGGCGAGCAGCACCCGGAGCGGGGTGCGGGCAACGGTGGACACGGTTTCCTCCTTGCGGTCGGACACCGTGCCGGGCCCCGAACCAACTGAGCCGTCCTCGGTGACTCCGGTCCGCATTCCACGACAGACTGACTGGGAGCCGGACGGGCGTGGGTTTTCCGGCTGCCGGCGCGACGCCCCTGTGGGGCGCAGTTCCGGGTCACGGTTGCGGGTCAGCGCCGGAGTCGCACCGGCTTGCCCCGACGTCCATCGGTTAGGCGAACCGTGGCACGCGCCCGGGCCACGCGTCAAACGACCAGGCCCCGTCGGCGTCAGTCGGCGTCCGGTGGGCGTCTAGGGTGACGGGCATGAGCGGAGACTGGTCCTGGTTGTACCTCGACGCGCACGGTGAGCCGATGGAGGGGGAGGGGCTGGCCACGACCGGTTTCCCGACCCAGGGCGACGCCGAGAACTACCTCGGTGAGACGTGGCGCGACCTGCTCGGACACGGTGTCGAGTCGGTGACGCTGCGCGAGGCCGGTGCCGTCGTCTACGGCCCGATGAGCCTGCGGGCCGCCGAGTGAGCGCACCGGTCGTCCCCGGCACGCTGTCGGAGGGTCTGTCCCGCGACCTGCTCGGACGCGTCACGACGGCGCAGCGCACGTGGCGCTCGCCCGGCGTCAGTGCCGGTGTCGTGCGCGACGGCGTGCTCGTGTGGTCCGGGCACGTCGGCTCCGCCGAGCTCGGCGACGCGTCGCGCCCGGCCGACGACGACACGCAGTTCATGATCGGCTCGGTGACCAAGACGTTCACCGCCCTCACCGTCATGGCGCTGCGCGACGACGGCCTGCTCACCCTCGACGACGAGCTCGGCACCTACCTGCCGGGCACCCGCCACGCGCGGGTCCCGCTGCGGCAGATGCTCGCCCACGCGTCCGGTTTGCAGCGCGAGCCGGTCGGCAACATCTGGGAGTCGCTGTCGGCGCCGGAGAAGGAGGCGTTCCTCGCCGGTGTCGAGGACGCCGAGCAGGTGCTGCCGGCCCATCACGCCTTCCACTACTCCAACCTCGCCTACGGCCTGCTCGGGCACGTCGTCGAGACCGTCACCGGCCGTGGCTGGGAGGACGTCGTGCGCGATCGCGTGCTCGCGCCCCTCGGCATGACCCGCACCGGCCTGGCCCCGACACCCGACCGGGCCCGCGGCTACCAGGTCGACCCGTACCGCGGCACCGCCACCGAGGAGCCGCTCTTCACCCTCAACGCCACGGCCCCGCTCGGCGGCCTGTGGTCGACCGTCGCCGACATGGCGCGGTACGCCGCCTACGTCGCGAGCCCCGACGAGCGGGTCGTCGCCCCCGAGACGGTCGAGGAGATGTGCCGGCCGCTCATCATGACCGACGTCGACGGCTGGTCCGGCGCCTACGGGCTCGGCTTCGGCATGGGCCGGCGTGGCGACCGGGTGTACGTCGGCCACGGCGGCGCGATGCCGGGCTACCTCACCGGCCTGCGCGTCCGGCGTCGCGACGCCGTCGGGGCGGTCGTCTTCGCCAACTGCACGTCGGGCGCCCTGACGCTCGCCCTCGCAACCGACCTCGTCGAGGCCGTCCTCGACACCGAGCCCGCGCTCGCGCCGGCGTGGGTCCCCGAGACCCCGCGGCCCGAGCTCGAGGAGCTGCTCGGCCTGTGGTGGTCGGAGGGGTCGCCGATCACGTTCTTCGTGCGGGAGGGCCGGCTGTGGTCGCGCCTGTCCGAGGACGACGCCCTGTCCGAGACCCGCTTCGAACCGGAGGGCCCGGACCGCTACCGCGCCGCGGCCGGGCGCGAGCGCGGCGAGGTGCTCGAGGTCGTGCGCGCCGCCGACGGGTCGGTCGAGAAGCTCTACTTCGCGACGTACGCGGTCACCCGCGAGCCGCTCGCGTTCGCCGACCTGCAGCACTGACCTGCACCAACGCGTCGCGGACCACCACGCGAAGAGCCCTCGGACGCCGGTCGGCGTCCGAGGGCTCTCGGGTTCGTTCTCGGCAGCCTCAGCGGGGCTGCTCGCCGCGGGCGACCTGCGGCTTGGGCATCCGGGTGCGGCGCATCTGGAAGGCCCGCATGATCGCGTACCAGGCGTCGCCCTTCTCGGCGCCGCCGAACTTGGCCTCCATCTTCGTGCGGGTGCGGCGCCACATGAGGTAGGCGTCGACGATCGCGACGAGGATGAGGCCGTAGACGAGCACGAAGACGAGCATGAGCGTCCACGTCGTGCGCACGAAGCTCAGCAGCAGCACGAGGAGCATCACCGGCAGCATGAACTCGCCGATGTTCCAGCGGGCGTCGACGGTGTCGCGGATGAAGCGACGTCGCGGGCCCTTGTCGCGGGCCGGGAGGTACTTCTCGTTGCCCGCGAGCATGCCCGCTCGCTGGGTGGCCATCGCCTCGCGGCGGGCCGTCTTGTCCTGCTTGCCGGCGGCCTTGCGGTCGGTGACGATGAGCGGACGCTTGTTGAGGGCCTCCTGGTCACGGCGCTTCGGGGTGGGCCGGTTCTTGGCGCCGGGGCGCGCCTCGGAGTCCTGCACCGCGGTGGAGGAGGAGGCGAGCTCGTCGTTGAGGGTCTTCTTGCGTCCGAACACGGGACCACTCTAGGCGAGGGTCGGGGCTGGTCCGGAATCGTCCACCCCGCCCGGCGCACGCCTCACTCGTGTCCCAGCGTCCCCTCCCGTCGTTCCCGCAGGGGCACGAAGCGGTACCGACCGTGCCCGCTCGTCGTCACGACGCCGTCCACCAGCTCCGCGAGGAGCATCGTGCCGGCGACGGGGACGACCATCCGGCCGGGGTCGGCCAGCTGGTCGACGAGGGCCCGGGGGAGCGAGGCCGCCTCGGCCGACACGAGGATGCGGTCGTAGGGGCCGCGGTCGGGCCGTCCGAGCACCCCGGGCTCCGCGACGGCGATCGAGGCCCACGGCGCGTGGCACCGGGCGAGGTTGTCGCCGCCCCAGGCCGCGAGGTCGGGCTCGAGCTCGACGCCGACGACGACGCCGTCGGGTCCGACGAGGTGGGCGAGCAGCGCCGTGGTCCACCCCGAGCCGGCCCCGACGTCCAGGACGCGCTGGCCGGGGTGGACGTCGAGCAGGCGCAGCATGTCGGCGACGGTCCGCGGCTGCGAGTTCGTCTGCCCGTACCCGATGAGGATGGGGCCGTCGTGGCCGGCCCGCCAGCGCGCGGCGCGGGGCAGGAACCCGGTCCGCGGCACCGCCTCGAAGGCCCGGTCCACCCGATCCATCCACCGAGTCAACCACCGACGTCCGCCCCGGTCGACGGGGACGGTCGCCGGGCCGGGCCTCGGGTCGGACCGGCGCGTGGTGGCGCGTGGTGGCGCGTCAGGCGGGCGCGGCGACGACGTGGAGCAGGGTGCCGAGCGCGCGGTAGGGGTCGGTGCGGCCGAGCCGCTCCTCGAGGTCGAGCAGCGTTCCGAGGGTCTGGGCGTCGGGCGCCGGTTCGTCGACCGGGACGGTGTCCGAGGCGACGCGCACCCCGTACCAGGCCTGGACGGCGAGGCCGTTCGCCGCGCAGTCGGCCGTCAGCGACTCGAGGGTGTCGGCGCGCGCGTCGACACCGATCTCGTTGCGGTAGCGAGCATCCCGGCCCTCGGCACGCGCCTCGTCGATCTCGTCGAGCAGTGCCGCGGCGCCGGCCCAGTCGCGGCGCGCGGCGGGCCGCCACGCCATCGCTGCGCCGTTGCGGGCGACGATCGACACGATCCCGCCGGGCGCCGTGCGGCGCGCGAGCGCGGCGATCGCGGACCGGCTCTCCGGCAGGTACATGAGCACGCCGTGGCACATGACGACGTCGTAGGCGGTGGGTCGGGTGACGCTGGCGAGGGAGGCGAGGTCGCCGGCGAGGAGCGTGACGCGGTCGCGCTGCCCGGGCTCGAGCGAGGCGGCGGCCTGCTCGAAGGACGCGCGCATCCGCGCGTCGGGCTCGACGGCCGTGACGCTGTGCCCGAGCCGGGCGAGGCGCAGTGCCTGCGTGCCCTGTCCGGCGCCGACGTCGAGCACGCGCAGGGGCCCTCGGGGCAGGTGCGCGGCGAGCTGGCGCGTCACCATCTCCTGGCGCACGACGTTGCGCAGGTTGCCCAGCCGGTGCAGCCACGGGCCCTGTCCCGGCGTGAAGGCGTTCGTTCCCACGGCGCCAGAACCTAACCGACGCGCGTCCGGCCCGCGCGGCCACCCGCGGCGTCGGCCGGCGCGAAGCGCGCTCCGGCGGTCGGTAGGGTCGGCCTGTGACCGACGACGTGCTCTCCCAGGACCAGATCAGCGCCATCCGCGACCGCGTGGCCCAGCTCATGCCACAGGTGCGGGCCGACCTCGAGGACCTCGTGCGGATCCCGAGCGTCTCCGCGACGAGCTTCGACCAGAGCCACGTCGCGCGCAGCGCAGAGGCTGTCGCCGAGCTGCTCCGGCGCGAGGGGCTGGAGGTCGAGGTCGTCGTCGAGGGCGGCCGCCCGGCCGTCATCGGCCACCTCGCCGGGCCCGAGGGAGCCCCGACCGTCACGCTCTACGCCCACCACGACGTGCAGCCCCCCGGCGACGACGCCGACTGGGACAGTGCGCCGTTCGAGCCCACCGAGCGCGACGGCCGCCTCTACGGCCGCGGCGCCGCCGACGACAAGGCCGGGGTGATGGCGCACGTCGCCGCCCTGCGGGCCCACGCCGGCAACCTGCCGGTCGGCGTCACGGTCTTCGTCGAGGGCGAGGAGGAGTACGGCTCCGCGTCGCTGCCGGCGATCCTCGAGAAGCACGGGCACCGCCTCGCCGCCGACGCCATCGTCATCGCCGACTCCGGCAACTGGGCCATCGGCGAGCCCGCGCTGACGACGACGCTGCGCGGTGGCGTCCGGGCCGTCGTCCGCGTCGAGACGCTCGACCACTCGGTGCACTCCGGCATGTTCGGTGGCGCGGCCCCGGACGCCGTGACCGCACTCATCCGGCTGCTCGGGACGCTCCACGACAACCGGGGCGACGTCGCTGTCCAGGGCCTCGACGAGGGCACGGCGGCCGAGCTCGACTACGACGAGGCGCGCTTCCGCGAGGAGTCGGGCCTGCTCGACGGCGTCGAGCTCATCGGCACCGGCTCGATCCTGACGCGGCTGTGGAACAAGCCGTCGATCACGACGATCGGCATGGACGTCACCTCGGTCGACAAGGCGTCCAACACGCTGGCCGCGCGCGCCGCGGCCAAGGTGTCGATGCGTCTGGCCCCGACGCAGGAGCCCCTCGCCGCGTTCGAGCTGCTCCGCGCGCACCTGCTCGAGAACGCCCCGTGGGGCGCGAAGGTCACCGTCGAGCTGGAGGAGCACGGCTCCGGCTTCGCGGCCGACGCCGAGGGGCCCGTCTACGACCAGGCCCGCGCCGCCTTCTCCGACGCGTGGGGCGTCGACCCGGTCGACATGGGCGTGGGCGGGTCCATCCCCTTCATCTCCGACTTCGCCGCACGCTTCCCCGACGCCGCGATCCTCGTCACGGGCGTCGAGGACCCCGACACCCGCGCGCACGGCGCCAACGAGTCGCTGCACCTCGAGGAGTTCGCGCGCGTCTGCGAGGCGGAGGCCCTCCTGCTGGCCCGCCTGGGCGCCATGCCGCGCTGAGGACCGGGCCACCGGGCCCACGACGAAGGGGGCGGATGCCGTGGCGTCCGCCCCCTTCGTCGTACCTGCCCGTTGCGCTCGCGTCAGTGCGCGCGGGCGGGCTCGTCGTCGGCGTCCAGCCGGCCGAGCCGGCCGTGGTGTCGTCGCTGGACGATGAGCCCCGCGGCGACGGTGGCGGCGCTGAGCGCGAGCGTCCAGTACAGCTCGAGGCTGGAGGGCCCGAACGCCATGACCGCCATGACGACGACGATGAACGCGATCGTGGCCCACGTCAGGGCCGGGAAGGCCCACATCCGGACGGGGGCACGCTCGCCGCGGGCGTCGGCCCGGCGGCGCTGCACGAGCTGCGACGCCGCGATGACGAGGTAGATGACGAGGGCGATGCCTCCCGAGGTCAGCAGGAGGAAGTCGAACAGCCCGGTGCCCGACGCTCCGTAGTGGAGCACGAGGCAGAGCGCCGCGACGGCCGTGGAGGCGAGCACGGCCCGGGCCGGCACGCGGGTGCGGCTCGTGCGCGCCCACGACGCCGGCGCGTCGCCCCGGACGGCCAGCGAGTAGACCATCCGCGAGGCGGTGTAGAGCGCCGAGTTGAGGCAGCTGGAGACCGCGGTGAGGACGATGACGTTGACGATCGTGTACGCGGTGTCGGGCGCCATCCCCATGGCGGTCAGGGCCTCGCCGTAGGTGCCGATCTCGTGGCCGCCGGAGCCCTTCCCGGCCGCGAAGACGGGGAACGGCACGAGGGCGACGACGATGAAGATCGAGGCGAGGTAGAAGGTGCCGATGCGCCAGATCACCGAGTTGGTCGCCCGGTGGATGCCGCGCACCGGGTCGCCGGACTCCGAGGCCGCGATGGTGACGATCTCGGTGCCCATGAACGAGAACATCGTGATGGCGATCGCCGTGACGACGGCGTTCCAGCCGTTGGGCGCGAAGCCGTGCGCGGTCAGCTGGGTCAGCCCCGACGCCCCGTCGCCGGGCAGGACGCCCGCGATGGCGAGCACGCCGACGACGATGAACGCCGCGATCGCGACGACCTTGACGAGGGCGAACCAGAACTCGAACTCGCCGTAGCTGGTGACCGACACGAGGTTCGTCGCGACGAGCACGAGCAGGATGCCGGCCGAGAACGCCCACTCGGGCACGCCCGGGAAGAACCCGTGGGCGATCTGCCCGGCGACGATCGACTCCCACGGGATGACGAGGACCCAGAACCACCAGTAGAGCCAGCCGACCGAGAAGCCGGCCCAGCGGCCGAGCGCCCGGTCGGCGTACGTCGAGAACGAGCCGGTGTCCGGGTTGGCCGTGGCCATCTCGCCGAGCATCCGCATGACGAGCACGGGTGGCACCGGCGACCGCACGTCGAGAACGGGCCGCGACGGGCGTCGACCGCAGGCCTCGAAGGCGTCCTCGACGCGCAGTCAGGAGTCGGAGCCGCGGCCGCGGTAGATGCCCTCGTGCAGCTCGAGGGCGTACGCCTCGGCGCCGGGCATGCCGAGGTCACGGGCGGCCGCGACCTCCGCCTCGATGTCGTACGGCACGCGCACGAACTGGATCGAGAAAGGTTGGGGGGCAAGGGAGTCCGTGACGCCCTCGAGGATGCAGTAGGGCGCGGTGGGGTCGTCGAGGTGGTTGCCGACGGCTCCGGCGTTGAAGAGCTGGAGTCCTTCGTCGACCTCGAGGTAGGTGCCGTGTATGTCGCCGTAGCCGACGACGTCGGGTGTCGTCCCCTCCGGCCACGCGTCCGCGGGGTGCCCGGGCAGGGCGGGCGCCCAGGGCCCGGTGAAGTCGGTGTTGGTGAACATGCCGCGGAACTCATCCATCGTGTGCTCCCAGCGCACCCGCACGAACTCGCTCGTCTGCGAGGCGTGGAAGAGGCGGATCCGCTTGCCGCTCATGACGAGGTCGTGGGCGTTGGGCAGCCCCGACAGCCAGGCGGCGTCCTCGTCGGTGAGCTCGTCACGCGTCCACTGGCCGGCCTCGAACCTTGGGACGTCGCCCCGGCCGACGTAGCCCTCCCAGTCGCCGATGAGCGAGTCCCAGTTGCCGCGGACGGTCAGCTCGCACGTCTCGCGGGTGCGCTTGATCGCCTCGGAGCCGCGCGGTCCCTTGCCCACGACGTCGCCGAGGTTGAGGACGCGGGTGATGCCGCGCGCCTCGATGTCGGCGAGGACGGCCTCCAGGGCCGTGACGTTGCCGTGGACGTCGGAGACGATGGCGATGCGGTCGAGCGGTGGCCGCATCCGCGTCAGTCCTTGTGGGTCTTGCCGGGCAGGGCGAGCATCCGGTCGAGCGCGGCGCGCGCCTCGGCGGCGACGGTCGGGTCGACGCGGATCGGGTTGACGACGCGGCCCTCGACGAGCGACTCGAGCGCCCAGACGAGGTGGGGGAGGTCGATGCGGTTCATCGTCGAGCAGTAGCAGACGTTCTTCTCCAGGAAGGCGATCCGCTGGTTCGGGAACTGCGCGGCGAGGCGGCGCACGAGGTTGAGCTCGGTACCGACGACCCACGACGTGCCGTCGGGCGCGGCGGCGATCGTCTGGATGATCTTCTCGGTCGAGCCGACCTCGTCGGCGAGCTCGACGACCTCGTACCGGCACTCGGGGTGCACGATGACCTTGACGTCGGGGATGTCCCGGCGGGCCACCTCGACGGCCTCGACGGAGAACCGCCCGTGCACCGAGCAGTGCCCGCGCCAGAGGATCATCCGGGCGGCCTCGAGCTGCTCTCGCGTCAGGCCGCCGTTGGGGCGGTGCGGGTCCCACACGACGCAGTCGTCGAGGGAGAGGCCGAGCTCGCGCACCGCCGTGTTGCGGCCGAGGTGCTGGTCGGGCAGGAAGAGCACCTTGCCGGTGCCGCCGCCGTCCAGCCCGACGCCGCCCACCTGCTCGAAGGCCCAGTCGAGGGCAGTGCGGGCGTTGGACGAGGTGCAGATCGTGCCGCCGTGCCGGCCGGTGAACGCCTTGATGGCCGCCGAGGAGTTCATGTACGTGACGGGGATCGTCTGCTCGGCGACGCCGGCTGCCGCGAGCTGGTCCCAGCAGTCCTCGACCTGGGCGATCGCGGCCATGTCGGCCATCGAGCACCCGGCGGCGAGGTCGGGCAGGATCACGGTCTGGTCGTCGCTCGTGAGGATGTCGGCCGACTCGGCCATGAAGTGCACGCCGCAGAAGACGATGTAGGGCGCGTCGGGCCGGGCCGCGGCGTCGCGCGCGAGCTTGAAGGAGTCGCCGGTGACGTCGGCGAACTCGATGACCTCGTCGCGCTGGTAGTGGTGCCCGAGCACGAAGACGCGGTCCCCGAGCGCGGCCTTCGCCGCACGGGCGCGCTCCACCAGTCCGGGGTCGGACGGCGCGGGCAGGTCGCCCGGGCACTCCACGCCGCGCTCGGTGTGCAGGTCGGTGCCCTGGCCGAGCACGAGGAGGGGCAGCGGTGCCGGTGCCGTCGTCATGCCCAGATCGTATGCCGCGGCGCGCGGCTGTCGTGCCAGGGCCCGACGCCGTGGACGGGTCGCCTCTTGACCTCAAGCTCACTTGATGTCTGACGCTGTGGCTCTCGACCACGAACCAGGAGATCCCGATGCCCATCGCACTCGTCACCGGCGCCAGCCGCGGTCTCGGCCGCGCCCTCGCCGCAGCCCTCGCCGACCGGGGCTGGTCCCTCGTCCTCACGGCCCGCACGACGGCCGATCTCGACCGCACGGTGTCCGAGATCGGCTCCGGTGCGTCGGGCGCGAGGGCCGGTGCCGTCGTCGGCGTGGCCGGCGACGTCTCCGACGCCGTGCACCGCCGCGACGTCGTCGACGCCGTGCGGACCACCAGCGACGGAGCCGGCCTCGACCTGCTCGTCGCCAACGCCAGCACCCTCGGCCCGCTCCCGATGCGCGGCCTGCGCGAGGTGACGGGCGACGACCTCGCCGCGGTCCTCGCCGTCAACGTCCTGGCCCCGCACGAGCTCGTCCGCGCCCTCCTGCCCGACCTCGAGCAGGCCACGGGCGCCGTCCTGACGCTCTCGTCCGACGCCGCCGTCGGGCACTACGGGACGTGGGGTGCCTACGGCGCCTCCAAGGCGGCGCTCGACCACCTCACCCTGACGCTGGGGGAGGAGGTGCCCGGCGTGCGGGCCTGGGCGCTCGACCCCGGCGACATGCGCACCGGCATGCACCAGGACGCGTTCCCGGGCGAGGACATCAGCGACCGGCCGCTGCCCGAGCAGGTCGCGGTGCCGGCGGTGCTGGCACTCCTGGACACGCGCCCGCCGAGCGGCCGGCTCGTCGCTGCCGACGTCGTGGCGGCGGCCGGGACGCCCGACGCGGGCCGGGTGGTGGCCCGGTGACGACGCTGCTGCGCCACGCCCCCTCCACCCACTTCCGCTCGACCGGCGACCTCACCGCCGCCACCCCACCCGAGGAACGCGCCGGCGGCCGCGACGCCGTCCGGCTCCTCGTCGCCGAAGGCACCCCGGCGGGGCCGACGGTCACGCACACCGGGTTCGACCGGATCGGGGACCACCTGCATCCCGGTGACGTCCTCGTCGTCAACACGTCGGCCACCTGCGCCCGTGAGGTCGATGCCGAGCTCGAGCGCCGAGGGCCCGTGGTCCTCCACGTCGCCACGGCCCTCGACGAGAGCACCGCCGTCGTCGAGCTGCGCACGTCGCCCGACGCGTCGGCGCCTCTCCTCGACGCTGCCGTCGGCGACGTCGTGGAGGTGGACCTCGCACCCCGCGGCACGGACGCATCGACGCAGCCGGCGTCAACGGTGCTGCGGGCTGGGCTGCGCCTCGAGGCGCCCTACCCGGAGGACGGGTCCTCGCCCACGGGGGAGGGCAACCGCCTCTGGCGCGCGGCCGTCCTCGCGACCGACGCGTCCGGCACCGACGACCCGTCCGCGGCCCACGACGTCGGCGAGCTGCTCGCCGGGCTCGACCGGGTCGGCCGGCCGATCGCGTACGGGTACCTGGCCCACCGGTACCCCCTCGCCGCCTACCAGACCGTGTTCGCGAGGGTCCCGGGCAGCGCAGAGATGGCCAGTGCCGGCCGCCCCTTCACGGCAGACCTCGTGACCCGACTCGTCACCGCCGGCGTCCTCGTCGCCCCGGTGCTGCTGCACACCGGGGTGTCCTCGCAGGAGGCGGGCGAGGCGCCGCAGCCCGAGTGGTTCTGCGTGCCGGACGCCACCGCCGCGCTCGTCGACCACGCGCGGAGCCGGGGCGGACGCGTCGTCGCCGTCGGCACGACCGCGACGCGGGCGCTCGAGTCGGCCACTGACGCGTCGGGCACCGTCCACGCCGCCGAGGGCTGGACCGACCTCGTCATCGGGCCCGACCGTCCGGTGCGCGTCGTCGGCGGTCTCGTCACCGGCTGGCACGACCCGGAGGCCTCGCACCTGCTGCTCGTCGAGTCGGTCGCCGGCCCGGCCCTGACGCAGGCGGCCTACGACGAGGCCCTCGCCCACCGGTACGGCTGGCACGAGTTCGGCGACGCCGGCCTCTTCCTGCCCGCGCGCCGGCCCTGACGCACCCCGGCCGGGGCCGCGGCGGGCGGGTGGGAGGATGCGTCGCGTGCACGTCATCCTCGCGCCCGACTGCTACACCGGCACGCTGACCGCCCCGCAGGCCGCGGCCGCGATGGCCGACGGCTGGTCGCGCAGCGCCCCGCACGACGCGCTCACCCTCGTGCCGCTCTCGGACGGCGGCCCCGGCTTCGTCGACGTGCTCGCGGCCTCGCTCGGCGGCGAGGTGCTCGGCGTCGTCACGACCGACCCGCTCGGGCGCGAGGTGCCCGCGACGGTCCTGCTCGTCGACGAGCCGTCCGGTCGCACGGCCTACGTCGAGTCGGCCCAGGCCGCCGGCCTGCACCTGCTCGCCCCCGACGAGCGCGACCCGACGCGCACCACCACGTTCGGGGTCGGCTCGCTCGTCCTCGCCGCCCTCGAGGCGGGGGCCCGACGGATCGTCGTCGGCTTGGGCGGTTCGGGCACCAACGACGCCGGCGCGGGGCTGCTCGCCGCGCTCGGCGCCGGCCCGCGCGAACGCCTCGCCCGCGGGGGCCTCGCCCTCGCCGCGGTGGACGCGGACGACGTCGCGGGCCTCGACGCCGCCCGGGCGCGGCTGCGCGGGGTCGAGCTCGTCGTCGCGAGCGACGTCGACTCCCCGCTGCTCGGTCTCAAGGGCGCGAGCGCCGTCTTCGCGGCGCAGAAGGGAGCGAGCGAGGAGGACGCGCAGCGCCTCGAGAACGCGCTCGGTCACTTCGCGAGCGTCGTGGCGCGGGTGCGCCCGCCGGCGCGTGACCTGCTCACCGGCACGGCGATCCGCTCCGAGCGCGAGCCCGGCGCCGGTGCCGCCGGCGGGCTCGGCTACGCCCTATTCCTCCTCGGGGCGCGGCACGCGTCCGGCGTCGGCGCGGTGCTCGAGGCCGTCGGCTTCGACCGGCTCGTCGCCGCGGCCGACCTCGTCGTCACAGGCGAGGGGCGTTTCGACTGGCAGTCCCTGCAGGGCAAGGTCGTGGTCGGCGTCGCCGAGGCGGCAGCCGCGGTGGGGATTCCCGCGGTCGCGGTGCCCGGACAGGCGGTCGTCGGGCGCCGCGAGGCCATGGCGGCCGGGCTCTCCGGGGTGTACCCCGTGGCCGAGAAGCCGGCCGACGTCGCCGGCTCGCTCGCCGACCCCGCAGCGAGCCTCGCCGCCCGGGTGGCCCGGGTCGCGCGGACGTGGTCGCCGGCCCGCTGAGGGCCGCCGACGCGCCCGCTCACGGACGCCTTCGCAGCACGGCGCGTCCGCATCGTGGGCACCTGCCGGGGGCCGGGTTGCGTGCGCACGGGCCCCCTCGACGTATCCTTGACGAGCCGGGAACACTTCCGGCGCGCCACGGGTTGTCACTCCTGACCCGTGCACCACGACGCGAAGGACCAGCACATGAGTGTCGAGACGAACGCTTCTCCCGCCGAGGCCCAGACCGAGGCTCCCGCCCACGGTGTCGTCCTCACGGACGTCGCGGCGACCAAGGTCAAGAGCCTCCTCGAGCAGGAGGGTCGCGACGACCTCCGCCTCCGCGTGGGCGTCCAGCCCGGCGGCTGCTCCGGCCTGATCTACCAGCTCTACTTCGACGAGCGCACCCTCGACGGTGACCTCGTGCGCGACTTCGACGGTGTCGAGGTCGTCGTCGACCGGATGAGCAGCCCCTACCTCGAGGGCGCCACGATCGACTTCGCCGACACCATCGAGAAGCAGGGCTTCACCATCGACAACCCCAACGCGGGCAGCAGCTGCGCCTGCGGCGACTCCTTCAGCTGAGTCGCAGCGCCGCACGAGGCGCCGGCCCTCGCCGGCACCCGCAGGACCGCCGAAGGGCCCGACCGCACCGGTCGGGCCCTTCGCGATGTCCGGCGCCGTCCACGTCAGCCGGCTAGCTGCCGTAGTCGTCGAGACCCCGTATGAGCCGTTCCGCGTCGTCCGGCACCTCGATGTCGACGTGCCGGGGCTGCCAGGCCCGCGGAGCGGTGTGAGGGAGGTCGAGGTCCCGACAGTCCATCACGAGCTCGGAGACGCTGCCCGAGTCGAGCTCGTCCCTGGGGGAGGGGAACTCCAGCGCCGTATCCATGCACCAACGCTAGTTCCGGCTCGGGGGCGGGCACAGGGGTACCGGCAAGTAGGTGCGGCGCGCCCCGGTCGTCCCCAGTCACGCTAGGTTCTCCGTGTGCAGATCGCCATCACCGGTTCCATCGCCACCGACCACCTCATGACCTTCGACGGACTCTTCGCCGACTCCCTCGTCGTCGAGCAGCTCGACAAGATCTCGCTGTCCTTCCTCACCTCGGACCTCCAGGTGCGGCGGGGAGGGGTCGCGGCCAACATCGCCTTCGGCATGGCCAACCTCGGCCAGAGCCCGATCCTCGTGGGCGCGGTGGGTGAGGACTTCACCGACTACCGGTCCTGGCTCGAGCGGCACGGCGTCGACTGCGCGTCGGTGCACTACTCCGAGTCGCAGCACACGGCCCGCTTCATCTGCACCACCGACAAGGACATGGCCCAGATCGCGACGTTCTACGCCGGCGCGATGTCCGAGGCCCGCGACATCGAGCTGGCCCCGGTCGCCTCCCGGGTCGGCGGCCTGGACCTCGTCGTCGTCGGCGCCAACGACCCCGAGGCGATGCTGCGCCACACCGACGAGTGCCGCAGCCGCGGCATCCCCTTCGCGGCCGACCCGAGCCAGCAGCTCGCGTTCTGCGACGGCCCGACCATCGCGCGCCTCATCGACGGCGCCGACTACCTGTTCACCAACGAGTACGAGAGCCACCTCGCCTGCCAGAAGACAGGCTGGAGCGAGGACGAGCTCGCCGACCGCGTCCGCGTGCAGGTCAAGACCCGGGGCAAGGACGGCGTGACGGTCCGGGTCCGGGGCGAGGAGCCGGTCGAGGTCGGCATCGCCCGCGAGGTGCGCAAGGCCGACCCCACCGGTGTCGGTGACGCCTTCCGTGCCGGCTATATCACCGGCCTCGGGGCGGGCCTGCCCGTCCGCCGGTGCGCCGAGCTCGGCTCGATGCTCGCGACGTACGTCATCGAGACCATCGGCACTCAGGAGTACGCGCTGTCCCAGTCGCGCTTCCTCGAGCGGCTCGCCGACGCGTACGGCGCGGAGTCCGCCGACGAGATCGGTCCGCACATCCGGTGCCCGCGCCCGTGACGGCCGGACGCTGACGGCTAGCCCGACGAGACCCCCGACGCCCCCCGAACCCACGAGCGGACCCGTGCCCACCCCGCCCCCGCCCACCGCCTGGGACTTCGCCCTCGACCGGGTGCCGCCCGGCGAGGACCTCATCGGCATCGGCGCCGACCTCGAGGTGCCGACGCTCTACGAGGCGTACTCGATCGGGGTCTTCCCCATGGGTATCGGCGACCACGGTGCCGAGCCGATCGGCTGGTGGTCGCCCGACCCGCGCGGCGTCCTGCGCCCCGACGGCCTGCGGGTGACCCGATCGCTGCGCAAGGCCCGGGGCCGGTTCGAGGTGCGGGTCGACACGGCGTTCGAGGACGTCGTGGCGGCGTGCGCCGAACCCGACCGCGAGGGACGGTGGATCACGCCCCAGATCGCGCGCGCCTACACCGAGCTGCACCGGGCCGGCTGGGCGCACTCGGTCGAGACGTGGCAGGACGACCGGCTCGTCGGGGGCCTCTACGGCGTCGCGATCGGCGGGCTGTTCGCGGGGGAGTCGATGTTCCACCACGTCACCGACGCCTCGAAGGTGGCCCTCGTCGGCCTGTGCGAGCTGCTCCGCGCCGACGGCGACCCGCGCCGGGTCGTCGACGTCCAGTGGCAGACGCCGCACCTGGCCACGCTCGGCGTGCTCGAGGTGACCCGCGACGAGTACCTCGCGATGCTGCCCGACGCGCTGCGGGCGCCCCTGCCGGAGCCCTGGCGCTGACCGACGTGCCGACCGACGCCCTGACCGGTGATCAGGGAGTCTCGGGCGCGAGCACCTCGACGTCGTAGGCGGTGTGGTCTGCGCGGTCGCGTGCGCCGACGAACCGGTGCCCCCGCATCCGGCACCAGGCGGGCACGTCGTGCGCGGCGGCCGGGTCGGTCGCGAGGACCGTGACGACACGAGGCGTGGGGTCGTCACGCACGAGCCGGGCCAGGCGGATCACCGGCAGCGGGCAGCGCTCGCCCCGGGCGTCGACGACGTCCGCCGTCTCGGGCGACTCCGTGGAGTCAGGGGAGTGGCTCACAGGTCGCCCACCCCGAGGCTGGCCCGCACCGCGGCGACCGTCGGGGCCAGCGCGGCACAGAAGGCGTCGACGTCAGCGGTGACGCCCGGCGACACGGCCGGTAGTGGCAGCGTGACCCGGACGTTGCCGTGCGTCAGCACGCCCATGGCCGAGAGGACGTGGCTCGGTTCGAGCGTGCTCGACGTGCACGCCGACCCGCTGGCCACGGCGAACCCGGCCGCGTCGAGGGCCCCGACGACGACCTCGCCGTCGACGTAGAGGCTGGAGAACGTCACGACGTGGGGGAGGCGGTCGACCGGGTCGCCGACGACCTGCGTGTCGGGCACGCCGGCCGCGGCGTCGCGGACCCGCGACACGAGCCGCGAGGTCGTGGCGGCGTCCGGCACGCGCGTCGCCTGCGTCTGCTGCCACGCCTCGGCGGCGGCGAGGGCCACCGGGACCCACGGGACGACGTCGGTGCGGCCGTGCTCGACGTCGGCCCGGGCCCCCGACCAGTGCCAGCGCACGCCCTCGCGGACCACGAGCACGCCGAGCGGGGGACCGGCCCAGGTGCGGGCGTCGCCCACGAGGACGTCCCAGTGCTCCGGCACGTCGTCGCGCCCGAGCGAGGCCGACGCGTCCACGACGAGGGGCACGCCGGCCCGCCGGCACGCCTCGTATGCGTCGGTGACCGGCTGGCGCGTGCCCACCTCCCCGTTCGCGCTCTGCAGCGCCGCGACGACGGTGCCGGGCTCCGCCACGGCCGCCGCCCACGCGTCCAGGTCGACGCGGCCGAGCGCGTCGACGGGCACCTCGGCGAGCAGGGTCGGGTCATCGACCGACGACGCGCGGGCCCGGGCGGGCACGAGCACCGCGGAGTGCTCGACCGCCGAGGCCACGGTGCGCGCCCCGCGCCGGCGCGCGGCGTGCAGCATCCCCTCGACGGCGCGCGAGATCGCCGCGGGCCCGCTCGGCAGGAAGCTCACCTCGCCCGGACGCACCCCGAGACCGGCGGCCACCACCTCGCGCGAGCGGTCGAGCAGGGCCCGTGCCCGGCGTCCCTCGGAGTGCAGGCGGGCCGGGTCGGCCCAACCGGCGTCCACGGCGGCGACGAGGGTGTCGCGGGCGGTCGGGTGCAGGGGCCCGGCGGCGGCGTCGAGGAGGCGCCGCGCGGGGGGCGTGGTGGCCGTCCCACCGACGTGTTCACCGACCTGCCCAGCGGGTCCAGGGTTCGTGCCCGGATCGTGACTGACCACGCCGCAACGTTAGCCGTACCCTGCCGGACAACGTCTGTGGCAGGGCGGTAGGGTTCGGGGATGTGGGCAGAGGCTGCCCGCGGACGGATGACGGGAAGCGCTCAGTGGCGCGCCCGGCGCGCACACGAACGGCAAGAAAGGTGCACCTGGTGCCTGAGCACGACGACACCCCGGCCACGCCGGCGGTGACCTCGGCAGGACGGGGACGCAGGGCGTTCCGGGTCGCGGCGGTGGCCGCGGTCTCCGGTCTCGCGCTGGCCGGCTGTCAGGGTCAGCTCTCCAACGGGTTCCTCCCGGAGGCGGTCTCCGACAGCGGCAGGACGGTCACCGACCTCTGGGTCGGCAGCTGGATCGCCGTCCTCGCGGTCGGCGCCATCACGTGGGGCCTCATGCTCTACGCCGCCATCCGCTTCCGGAAGCGCAAGGGCGACGAGACCCTCCCGGTTCAGCTCCGGTACAACGTGCCGATGGAGCTGCTCTACACGGTGGTCCCGGTCTTCATGGTCGCCGTGTTCTTCTTCTACACCGCCCGCGACGAGGCCGCGCTCATCGACACGACGAGCAAGAAGCCCGACCTGCAGATCAGCGTCGTCGCCAAGCAGTGGAGCTGGGACTTCAACTACATCGCGGCGAACGTCCACGAGAGCGGCGTCCACACCGAGCTCGACGGCAGCACGGGCAAGCGCGCCCAGATGCCGGTGCTCTACCTCCCGGTCAACAAGCGGGTCCAGTTCATCCTCAACGCCCGCGACGTCATCCACAGCTTCTGGATCCCGTCGTTCATGATGAAGATGGACATGCTCCCGGGCAAGACGAACACCTTCGCGCTGACCCCGACGCAGACCGGCGAGTTCCAGGGCAAGTGCGCCGAGCTCTGCGGCGCCTACCACTCGCAGATGCTGTTCATGGTCAAGGTCGTCACCCAGGATGAGTACGACCAGCAGATGAAGCACCTCGCCGACATCGGCCAGAGCGGCCTCGTGCCCGTCGACGTCAGCCGTGAGCACATGGTGCCCGCCGACGCCGACAAGATCCCCGCACCCGCTCGTACTGGGAGCAACCAATGACGTCCGCAACCCTCAACCGTGAGGCCTCGGTCCCGGCCGCCACCCCGCGTCCGCGCCTCAAGGGCCAGACCTTCGTCAAGTGGGTCACCACCACCGACCACAAGGTCATCGGCAACCTCTACTTCATCACCTCGTTCGTCTTCTTCCTGCTCGGCGGCATCATGGCCCTGTTCATCCGGGCCGAGCTGTTCGCCCCGGGTCTGCAGGTCGTCGACAACCCCGAGCAGTTCAACCAGCTGTTCACGATGCACGGCACGATCATGCTGCTGCTCTTCGCGACGCCGCTCTTCGCCGGCTTCACGAACGCGCTGATGCCGCTGCAGATCGGCGCCCCGGACGTCGCGTTCCCGCGCCTGAACATGTTCGCCTACTGGCTCTACCTCTTCGGTGGCCTCATCGCCTCGGCCGGCTTCTTCACGCCGCAGGGCGCGGCCGCGTTCGGCTGGTTCGCCTACGCGCCGCTGTCGGACGTGTCCTACAGCCCCGGCCTCGGCGGCGACCTCTGGGTCTTCGGCCTCGCGCTCGCCGGTTTCGGCACGATCCTCGGCGCCGTCAACTTCATCACGACGATCGTGTGCATGCGCGCGCCCGGCATGACGATGTTCCGGATGCCGATCTTCACGTGGACGGCGCTCATCACGTCGCTGCTCGTGCTCATCGTCTTCCCGATCCTCGCCGCGGCGCTGTTCGCCCTCGGTGGTGACCGACGCTTCGGGATGCACATCTTCGACGCCGAGAACGGCGGTGCCATGCTCTGGCAGCACCTGTTCTGGTTCTTCGGCCACCCCGAGGTGTACATCATCGCGCTGCCGTTCTTCGGCATCATCAGCGAGGTCCTGCCGGTCTTCTCGCGCAAGCCGATCTTCGGCTACAAGACCCTCGTCTTCGCCACGATCGCCATCGCGGCCCTGTCGGCCAGCGTCTGGGCGCACCACATGTACGTCACCGGCCAGGTGCTCCTGCCCTTCTTCGCCGTCATGACGATGCTCATCGCGGTCCCGACCGGCGTGAAGTTCTTCAACTGGATCGGCACGATGTGGGGCGGCAAGGTCGTCATGGCCACGCCGATGCTGTGGGCGATGGGCTTCCTCGTCACGTTCCTCTTCGGCGGCCTGACCGGCATCATCCTGTCCAGCCCGGCGCTCGACTTCCACCTGTCCGACAGCTACTTCGTCGTGGCGCACTTCCACTACACCGTGTTCGGCACCGTCGTGTTCGCGATGTTCGCCGGCTACTACTTCTGGTGGCCGAAGCTGACCGGCCGGATGCTCGACGAGCGGCTCGGCAAGATCCACTTCTGGATGCTCTTCATCGGCTTCCACACGACCTTCCTCATCCAGCACTGGCTCGGTATCGAGGGCATGGCCCGTCGCTACCCGGACTACCTGCCGGAGGAAGGCTTCCAGGCCGCGAACATCGTCTCGAGCTGCGGTGCGTTCCTGCTCGGCGCCTCGATGATCCCGTTCATCTACAACGTCTGGAAGACCTGGCGGAAGGCTCCGCTCGTCGAGTCCGACGACCCGTGGGGCTACGGTGCCTCGCTCGAGTGGGCCACCTCGTGCCCGCCGCCGCGGCACAACTTCACCTCGCTGCCGCGCATCCGCTCGGAGCGCCCCGCGTTCGACCTGCACCACCCCGAGGCCGCCGCGGGCGTCCGGCCGGTGGCCGACCAGGGCACCCTCACGCAGGTGATGGGCCCGGCCGACGTCGAGCACGAGACCACCCCCGCCCGTACCGACAAGCGTGAGGACTGACCGATGCGCGTCGAGACCAAGCTGCTGGTCTACCTGTTCATCTTCTTCGTCCCGGTCACGCTGATCTACGGGTTCTGGTCCAAGTGGGAGGAGCCCATCGGCGTCACCGCCCTGGTCCTCACCGGTGCCCTCTTCGCCCTGTCCGGCTTCTACTTCTGGATGACCGGCAAGAAGCTGCCGCTGCGTCCCGAGGACAACGCGAGCGGCGAGATCGAGGAGGCCGAGGGAAACTACGGCTACTTCGTCGCCAGCTCCTGGACGCCGCTGTGGCTCGGCGCCTCCGGCGCGATCATGTTCGCCGGGCTCGCGATCGGCTGGTGGCTGTTCATCATCGGCGTGTTCTTCGCGATCCCCGCGGTCGTCCTCTGGGTGTTCGAGTCCTTCTCGGGCGAGTACTCCATCTGAGGCAGCCGCAGACACCCGCAGACACCGGAACGGGCCCGGTCGCCACTGGCGACCGGGCCCGTTCCGCGTCCCGGCGGCGGCGCACATCCGGGTCAGGACATCGGGTCAGGACATCTGGTCGGGATATCTGGTCCAGGACATGACGAAGGGGAGGGCGCAGGACCCTCCCCTTCGTGTTGGCCACGTGCGTCACGGACCCTCGGGCTCGTGGTGCGATCGTGTGGGAGAGAACATCCTCGCTTGCACCTCCATCCGATCGGTGGTCGGTCCTACGACCGTAGATCCTCCGGGCGGGGCCGTAAAGGGCAGGTGCCCCCGGGCAGGGGCAAAGTGTCCACCGCACGAGACAGGTCAGCCCCAGCCGAGCTCGTGCAGCTGCTCGTCGTCGATGCCGAAATGATGGGCCACCTCGTGCACGACGGTGACCGCGATCTCCTCGCGCAGCTCCTCGAGGTCGGTGCACATCCGCTCGAGGGGCCCCTTGAAGATCGTGATCCGGTCGGGCAGCGAGCCGGCCGACCACCACTCGCCGCGTTCGGTGAGCGGCGTGCCCTCGTAGATGCCGAGCAGCTCGGCGTCGTGCGCCGGCGGCTCGTCCTCGACGAGGACGACGACGTTGTCCATGGCTCGGGCCAGGTCCTCGGGAATGGTGTCGAGGGCGTCGCCGACGGCCTGCTCGAACTCCGCCTCGGACAGGTGCTGCACGGCAGCAGTCTCGCACGGCGGGTGGCCCGCACCGTCGCGGCCGCAGCAGCACCGGAGTGCCGCGGCGGCAGACGGAAGCCCGAGGGGACGCTCCACGCACGCAGAACGGCCCGTGGAGCGCGCTGAGCGCCTCCACGGGCCGTCTCCGGTGTCGTGGGGGTCCTACGGGACGAGTGCGGGCGCAGGACGCTTCGTCGGCGAGGTCAGGGCACGCCCGCCCTCAGTTGCCGTCGCCGTCGCCGCCCTGCGGGGCGGGCGTCTGCGACACGGAGTCGGACCAGGCGGCCTGGGCGCCGCTGTGGCCGATGCGGACGACCTGCACCGACGTGCCGAGGGCGGCGACGAGGCCGACCACGGCCGCGCCGACGAGCAGCCAGCGCGGCAGCACCGCCGCGGGCGCGACGCGCTCGGCCGCCACCGGCGGGGCCGGTGCCGTCGCGCCATCGGTCGCCCCGTCGGTCGCGTCGGCGGCGGCTGCCCGCTCGCGGCGCGCGACGACGTAGAGCGCTGCGGCGCCGACGAGCAGGAGGATGACCCAGGGGAGGAGGCCGTCGGCCAGCTCCGAGTGCTGCTCGATGAGGTCGCTGTGCTCGACGCGGCGCTCGAGGGCCTCGCCTGACTGGGTCGACAGCGGGGTCAGGACGACGGCGAGCACCGACAGCGCGAGCGGGAGCCAGCCGGCCCAGCGACGGAACCGAGGCCACACCGCGGCGAGGAGGACGGCCACGGCCGCGGAGGGAACGATGACGGTCGTCGCATGGACGACGAGCGGATGGACGGGGAGGCCGAAGATCGTGTCGAGCATGCATGTACCTCTCGAGGTGGGGGAGGGCACCGGGAGCGCCGGTCACCCGAGCAGACCCTTTCGTCCGGTTCTGAGAAGTTTCTCAGAGCAGGGTGCGGTCGGCGCGTCGGGACCGGTGCTGCGGCGGGGACGCCGAAGGCCCCGACCCGGTGCGGGTCGGGGCCTTCGGGCGAACCGGACGCGGTGCGTCGGGCGGCAGGACGGTGGCCTCAGTCGTGGTGGCGGTCGGCCTTGATCGTCTCGCGCTCGCTGCCCGCACCGGCCTCGATGGCCTCGTGCTCGCCCGCCGGGGCGGCGGCGTGGCCGCCGTGGTCGTGGTGCGCGGCCTCGAGCTCGGACGGCGTGACCGGGGCGACGCGGTCCCTGAAGTAGAAGTGCGAGAACTTCGCGCGCAGCCGCTCCTTGCGGGCGATCGGGCTGTCGACGCCGTTGGCGTCCTTGCCCGCCGTGAGCGCCAGGGGCTCGGGGGACTCGTGCTGGACGAGCACCCACCGCTCCTCGGGCGTCAGCGGTGCGTGGATCTCCTCGAAGCGACCGTCGGCGTAGCGCCAGATGGTGCCGGTCTCACGGCCGTGGAGAACCTTCTGCTGGTCGGCCCGCTGCAGGCTCAGGCAGATCCGCTTGGTGACGATGAAGGCGATGACCGGGCCGACGAAGAACAGCACCCGCAGCGTCTGCGTGATGTCGTTGATCGACAGGTGCAGCTTGATCGCCATGAGGTCGTTGCCGGCGGCGAAGAAGAGCACGACGTACATCGTGATGCCGGCGATGCCGACGGCCGTGCGCGTCGGGGCGTTGCGCGGGCGGTCGAGCAGGTGGTGCTCGCGCTTGTCACCGGTGACCCAGGCCTCGACGAACGGGTAGGCGCCGATGATCGTCCACATGATCGGCAGCAGCAGGATCGAGCCGGGGAAGATGTTCATGCTCCACGTGAAGTTGCCCCACGAGACGAACTCGAGGAAGCCGGGGAGCAGACGCAGCGCACCGTCGGCGAAGCCCATGTACCAGTCGGGCTGGGAGCCGGCCGTGATCGGCGACGGGTCGTACGGGCCGTAGGCCCAGATCGGGTTGATCGTCACGACCGCCGAGATGAGGGCGATGACACCGAAGACGATGAAGAAGAAGCCGCCGGCCTTGGCGATGTACACCGGCAGGAGCGGGTAGCCGACGACGTTGTTGTTCGTACGGCCGGGCGCCGGGAACTGGGTGTGCTTGTGCACGAAGACCAGCAGGATGTGCGCCGTGAAGAGGCCGACGAGGATCGCCGGGATGAGCAGGACGTGCGCCGAGTAGAGGCGCGGGATGATCGCCTCGCCCGGGAACGCGCCGCCGAAGATGAAGTAGCTCATGTACGAGCCGATGACCGGCACCGACTGGACGAAGCCGTTCATCGCGCGGATGCCGGTGCCCGAGAGCAGGTCGTCGGGCAGCGAGTAGCCGGCGAAGCCCTCGATGCAGGCGAGCATCGACAGGATGGTGCCGAAGACCCAGTTGATCTCGCGCGGCTTGCGGAAGGCGCCGGTGAAGAAGACGCGCGCCATGTGCACGAAGACCGAGACGACGAAGATCAGCGCCGCCCAGTGGTGGATCTGTCGGATGAGCAGCCCGCCACGGATGTCGAACGAGATGTCGAGCGTCGAGCGGTAGGCGTCGGACATCGTCACGCCCTGGAGGGGCACGTACGAGCCGTCGTAGACGACCTGGCTGGCGCTCGGGACGAACCAGAACGTCAGGAACGCGCCGGTCAGCAGGCAGACGATCATCGAGTACATCGCGATCTCGCCGAGCATGAACGACCAGTGGTCGGGGAAGACCTTCTTGGCCAGGAACGACACGCCCTTGGCGGCGCCGACGCGGTCGTCGACCCAGCCGGCGATGCCGCCGAGCGGCTTGGTGGCCGACGCCTCGGCGTCGGCCTGACGGTCGCCGGAACGCAGCGCGTCGGCGGGACGGGACTCGTTGATGGTGCTCATCGTGCACGCTCCCAGAAGCTCGGTCCCACGGGCTCGAGGAAGCCCTGGGGGGCGACGAGGTAGCCGGCGTCGTCGACGGTGATCTTCAGCTGCGGCAGCGGCCGCTTGGCCGGGCCGAAGATGACGGCGCAGTCCTCGGTGAGGTCGAAGGTCGACTGGTGGCAGGGGCAGAGCAGGTGGTGCGTCTGCTGCTCGTAGAGGCCGACCGCGCAGCCCACGTGGGTGCAGATCTTGGAGTAGGCGACGGCTCCGTCGACGCCCCAGTCCTTGGCCTTCTGCACCTTGATCAGGTCAGGCTCGAGGCGGATCAGGATGACCGCTGCCTTGGCCTTGGCCTCGAGGACGTGCTTGCCCTCGTCGATGTACTTCTGAAGGGTCTCCGGCATGACGTGGAAGACCGATCCGAGGGTGACCTCGTCGAGGCGGATCGGCGTCATCTCCGGGTCGCGCATGAGGCGGATCGGCTTGCCGCCGTTGTCCTTCGGGTCCCAGATCGTGTGCTTGAGCTCGTCGACGGTGACCGGGCCGAGCGAGCCGGCGACCTGCAGGCCGAGGGGGAGGGCGAAGAGGCCGAGCGCGCCGCCGAGCGTGTACTTCAGGACGGGGCGGCGGTTCATCTGCGTCGACTCGACGCCGGCGGACACGACCTGAACGGCCTTGGCGCGCTGCTGCGTCGTGGAGGCCTGGACGTGGCGCTCCTCGACGATCTCCTCGTCGGACATGAGCGTCTTGGCCCAGTGGACCGCGCCGATGCCGATGAGGAAGATCGCGAACCCGAGCGAGAGGCCGAGGACGACGTTCTGCGTCTTGGCCTTGCCGATGCCCGGGAAGAAGAACGTGGCCTCGTCGGGGATCGCGAAGTAGCTGACGAGGAAGACGAGCGTGGCCAGCATCGACAGGCCGAACAGCGTCGCGACCTGGCGCTCGGCGCGCTTGGCGGCGGCGGGGTCGTCGTCGGCGGCGCGGTGGACGTGCGGCGGCAGCCCCGGGTTCTCGAAGAGGTCCGCTGCGGCGTCGGCGTGGCGCTCGACGGCGCCCGACTCGGAACCGTGGGCGAGCGCGCTGCCCGCTCCGGTGTCCGTCGTCTCGTTGTCGTTCATCGGGTGGTGGTCCTGTCGTCGTGCGTGATCTGGACGATGCAGTGGGTGCTCATGCGGCCTTCTTGCCGAGCCAGACGGCGCAGGCGATGAGGATGCCGAGGCCGAAGACCCACGCGAAGAGGCCCTCGGAGACCGGGCCCAGGTTGCCGAGCGTCAGGCCGCCGACGTTGGTCTCGTTCTCCTGCGCCTTGAGGTAGGAGATGACCTTCTGCTTGGCCTCGGGGGTCAGGTTGGTGTCGTTGAAGACGGGCATCGACTGCGGGCCGGTGAGCATGGCCTCGTAGATGTGCGTCGGGGTGGTCTCCTGCAGCGACGGCGCGTACTTGCCGCGGGTCAGCGCGCCACCGGCGCCGGCGAAGTTGTGGCACATGGCGCAGTTGACGCGGAAGATCTCGCCGCCCTCGGCGATGGCCTTGTTGTCCTCGGCGGAGCCGGGCTCGATGACGGTCGTGTACTTCGAGTCCGGGACGGCCGGGCCCGAGCCGAGCGAGGCGACGTAGGCGGCGAGGGCGCTGATCTGCTCCTGCGAGAACTTCACCTTGTTGACCGGGGCCTGGATGTTCGGGCCGGCGAGCGGCATGCGGCCGGTGCCGACCTGGAAGTCGACGGACGCGGCGCCGACCCCGACCAGCGAGGGGCCGGACTTCGTGCCCTGGGCGTTGAGGCCGTGGCAGCTGGCGCAGTTGGCGAGGAAGAGGTCCTTGCCCTCGGCGACGGTGTCGGCAGCGACGGACGCGGCCGCGTTGGCGTCCTTGGGGGCGAGGAAGGAGTAGGCGCCCCCGGTCACGAGCAGGCCGAGCAGCAGCAGCACCGCGATCGCGGCGGGGTGTCGGCGTCGGGCGGCCAAGGCTTTCACTGTGTCTTCCTGTCGTCCAAGGGGGTCACGGTCGGAGTGGTGCGAGGGGGCATGCGCCGGAAGGGTTTCGGAGGCGGTGGGGTCAGCGCAGGATGTAGATCGTGGCGAAGAGCGCGATCCACACGACGTCGACGAAGTGCCAGTAGTACGAGGTGACGACGGCGCCGGTCGCGTTGGCGTGGGTGTAGCGACGCGTCGTGAAGGTGCGGGCGATGATGAGCAGGAACGCGATGAGGCCGCCGGTCACGTGCAGACCGTGGAAGCCGGTCGCCATGTAGAAGACCGAGCCGTAGGCGTCGGAGCTCAGCGTGACGCCCTCGCTGACGAGCTCGGCGTACTCCATGACCTGGCCGGCGATGAAGAACGCGCCGAAGAGGTAGGTCAGGACGTACCACTCGCGCATGCCCCAGTTCTTGATGTCGACGAGGCGGCCGGTGCGGGCCTTGTGGCCACGCTCGGCCTTCCAGACGCCGAGCTGGCACCACACCGAGGAGATGACGAGCACGAGGCAGTTGACGCTCGCGAACGGCAGGTTGAGCTTCTCGGTCTGCTGGGCCCAGAGGTCGCCCCGGACGGAGCGGAGCTGGAAGTACACCGCGAACAGACCCGCGAAGAACATGAGCTCGCTGGAGAGCCAGACCATGGTGCCGACGGCAACCATGTTCGGGCGGGTCGCCGGGCCGTGAGCGGCCGGGTTCGCTACTGCGCTGGAAGGAACTGCTGATGCTGTCGCCACGTTGGACATTATTCCCACATTCATGTCGGGGGTGGCGAGCGACCCCCCCGATTGCGACCGCCCTGTCGAGGATTCGTGACCATTCCGACACGTCGCCGAGGGGGAGGGCGCGATACGTCCGGTTCGCCCGCCGAGCCACCGCCCGGCGGGCGGCACGGGACGGCGTCCCGACCGGCGGGAGGGTCCTGCGGCCGCGCGTGTGCGGGCCGGTAGCATCTGCCGCATGACCGCCTCGAACGACACCGCAGCCCAGGGCACCTCCACCGACGTCGTGGCGTCGACGGCCGGCACGCCCCGGGTGGCGCGCGTCAGCGTCCTGCTCTACAGCGACGACTTCACGACGCGCGACGCCGTCCGGGCTGCCGTCGGCCGTCGTCCCGCCAAGGACGTCGAGGTGGTCCGCTGGCACGAGTGCGCCACGGCCGACGCGGTCATCAGCTCTGTCGAGGGCGAGCGCTTCGACATCCTCGTGCTCGACGGCGAGGCCGCCAAGGTCGGCGGCCTGGGCCTGGCGCGTCAGCTGAAGAACGAGATCTTCGAGTGCCCGCCGATCATCGTGCTCACCGGCCGGCCCCAGGACAGCTGGCTGGCCGCGTGGTCGCAGGCCGACCTCGCCGTGCCGCACCCGCTCGACCCGATCGCGCTGACGGCCGCCGTGACGACCCTCGCGCGCGCGGGCGCCACCAGCGCCTGAGCGCATGACCTCGGACGCGACGACGACGAGCTGGCCCTCCGTCTACGCCGACCTCATCGCCGGGCGTGACCTCGACCGCGGCACGGCCGCGTGGGCCATGGACCAGATCATGGCCGGCGAGGCGACCCCGGCCCAGGTGGCCGGCTTCCTCATGGGCCTGCGCGCCAAGGGCGAGAGCATCGAGGAGATGCAGGGCCTGGCCGAGCAGATGCTCGCCCACGCCCGTCGCATCGAGGTGCCCGGCCCGAGCGTCGACATCGTCGGCACCGGCGGCGACCGCGCCCACACCGTCAACATCTCGACGATGTCGGCGATCGTCGTCGCGGCCTCCGGGGTGCGCCTCGTCAAGCACGGCAACCGCGCCGCGTCGTCGTCGTCCGGCTCCGCCGACGTCCTCGAGGCGCTCGGCATCGACCTGTCGCTGACCCCCGAGCGCGTTGTCGAGGTCGCCCACGAGGCCGGCATCACGTTCTGCTTCGCCCAGACCTTCCACCCGGGCTTCCGGCACACGGCCGTCCCGCGCCGCGACCTCGGCATCGGCACGGCCTTCAACTTCCTCGGCCCGCTGACCAACCCGGCGCAGCCGACCTACGCTGCCGTGGGCTGCGCCGACGCGCGGATGGCCCCGCTGCTGGCGGGCGTCTTCGCCGGCCGGGGCAAGGACGCCGCCGTGTTCCGCGGCGACGACGGCCTCGACGAGGTGACCGTGTCGACGACGACGACCGTGTGGTGGGTGCGCGACGGTGAGGTCGGCGACCGCGTCGTCGACCCGACCCGTCTGGGCCTGTCGCTGCACCCGATCGAGGCGCTGCGTGGCGGCGACGCCGAGCACAACGCCGGTGTCGTCCGCGAGGTCTTCGCGGGCGCGACGGGTGCGGTCCGCGACGCCGTGCTGCTCAACGCCGGCATCGCGCTGGCCCTGACCCGGCCCGACTCCGGCGCGCGTCAGGAGGACTTCGACGCCGACCTGCGCGCCGCGATGGAGCGTGCGGCGGCCGCGATCGACGACGGCTCGGCGACGCGCGTCGTCGAGCGCTGGGTCGCGGCGACCCGAGGCTGACCGGCGGCGAGCAGCGTCAGCGGCGTCGCGTCAGTCGCCCTCGAGGCCCAGGCTGAACGCGGCCTCGAGGTCGTGGGCCGAGTAGGTGCGGAAGGCGATGTGCGTCGACGTGCCGACGACGCCCTCGACCTTGTTGAGGCGGTCGGCGATGACGTCGGCGAACTCCTCGTGGGCCCGCACCCGCACCATCGCGATGAGGTCGGCGTCGCCGGTGACCGAGTAGACCTCGGAGACGGCGGGGATGTTCGCGATCGCCTCGGCGACCTCGGGGATCCGGTCGACCTCGCAGTTGATCATGACGATGGCGGTGATCACGGGAGACACCCTAGCCGTCGTCAGCCGGCGCGGCGCAGGCCGTGGCGCCGGTGCCCCGACGCGGTGGGGGCCGGGACGTCGTGGTCGAAGCCGACGGCGTCGCGGGCCGACGCCACGGCCGGCTCGAGCTCGAGCCGGACCGCCCCGGCGCCGCCGACCGGGCACGTCCACGAGCCGTCGAGCTCGACGATGCGCACGCCGGGGGCCTCGAGCCAGCGCAGGATCACCTCGGTCTCCTCGGTGAGGGCGGCGGGCCGCTCGGGCGTCGGCGCCTCGACGACCTCGGCGGTGGCCTGCATCGAGCGGACGAACGGCATCGGGTCGGCGCCGCGCGGGCTCACGGCGGTGCCGGCGAGGCGACCGTGGCGGACGGCGACGAGCTCCCAGCCGCCGGCGTCGCTGCGCCGGGCCGCGACGATCTCGGGGGAGCGGGTCAGCGGGGTGATGCGCTGCGCGCGCGCAGCCCCGCGGACGAGCTGGAGGAAGCGGTCGCGGACGCGGGCGGCGTCCTCGAAACGTTCCTGCGAGGCGAGCTCCTCGAGCCGGGCCCGGAGCCGGTCGGCGACGGGGCGGGCGTCGCCGGTGAAGATGGAGGCGCACCCCGCGGCGACGACGGCGTACTCGTCGGGGGTCTGCGCCCCGGTGCACGGCGCACCGCAACGGCCCATGTCGGCGAGGACGCACGCGGAGCCGCGACCACCGGCGAGGCGGCCGGTGCACTGGCGCAGGGGCACCACCTCGTGCACGGCGTCGACGGCGGCCTGGGCGGTGGCGCGCGAGCGGAACGGCCCGATGTAGTGGGCGCCGTCGTCTCGCACCCGCCGCACGATGGACAGGCGGGGGAATCGCTCGTTGGTCAGCTTGACCCACGAGAGGCGCCGGCCGTCCTTGGACCGGCGGTTGAAGCGCGGTTGGTGCTCGTCGATGAGCCGCAGCTCTCGGACCTGCGCCTCGAGGGAGGTCTGGCACACGACGGGGTGCACGGCCTGGGCGAGGCGGACCATCTCGGCCATCCGGCTGCGCTGTTCGGACGCCGTGAAGTAGGTGCGGACTCGGGTGCGGATGTCGCGGCTCGTGCCGACGTAGAGGACGCGGCCCTGGGCGTCCTTGAAGAGGTAGACGCCGGGCGCGCTGGGCAGCGGGTCGGCGAGGAAGCGCTTGCGCCGCTGCGCCGGCGTGACGCGGGACGTGTAGCTGGCGAGCTCTTCGAGGGTGTGCACGCCGAGGTTGCCGACGCGCTCGATGAGCCCGTGCAGCACGTCGACCGTGGCGCGCGCGTCGTGCAGGGCGCGGTGGTCGGGGGTCGTCGGCGAGCCGAAGACCTGTGCGAGAGAGGACAGCCGGTGGTTCGGCGACTCGTCGCGCACGACGAGCTGGCGGGCCAGCTGCAGCGTGTCGAGGACGGTGAAGCCGGGCCACGGGTTGTCGGTCAGCGACGCCGCCGACTTGAGGAAGCCGATGTCGAAGCCGGCGTTGTGCGCGACGAGGACGCTGCCCGCGGCGAACTCGAGGAACGCGGGCAGGGCGGTGTCGATGCGCGGGGCGTCGGCGACCATGCCGTCGGTGATGCCGGTGAGGACCGAGATGAAGGCCGGGATGGGCTCGGCCGGGTTGACGAGGGTCTGGAACTCCCCGAGGACCTCGCCGCCCCGGACCTTGACCGCGCCGATCTCGGTGATGCCGCACTGCGCCGGCGAACCGCCGGTGGTCTCGAGGTCCACGACGACGAACGTGACGCCGGCCAGCGGGGTGCCGAGGTCGTCGAACGTGGCCTGGAAGGAGTGCATGGCATCGACGGTAGGGGTCGGTGCCGACATCACCGCGGAGGCAGGCCGGGCAACGCCCTTGCGGCCGTGGGACTTCCGCACGCCGCGTGCCGTGGCCGCGACGTCGTGGGGCGGGGTGTCGGTGGTGGCTCCTAGCGTGTCCGGTGACACATCGCAACGAGAGACAGAAGGGTGGCCAAGAATGCTCGTCGACTGCCAGACCTGCCCCGTCCGGGGCGTCCACTGCGCGGACTGCATGGTGACCGCGCTGTCGGCCCTGCCGATCGTGACGGTGCCGCGCCCCGTGCGGGCTCCCGGTCCCGCGTCCACCCGGGCGCACCACCAGCACCGGGTGCCCGACACCCCCGACGACGAGGTGCGCACCGCGCCGCTCGACCGCGCCGAACGCCGTGCCGTCTCGGCGCTGCTCGGCGCCGGCCTCGTCACGACCGCGACGGCCAACGCCGCCAGCGCCGTGCTCGACCCGCTGCCCTCGGCGGCCGACCGGGCGCGCCACGCCGGCTGACGGCTCGGCACCCAGCCCCGCGTGCCACGATGGCGCGGTGGTGAGGGCCGGGAGCGTGCGACTCGTCGCGGTGGTCGCCTCCGGCGTCCTCGTCGCGACGGCCGCCGCCTGCTCCTCGTCACCCGACGGGGGAGCGGTGGCCACGACCCGGTCCACGAGCACGACGGCCGCGGTCGCCTCGGAGACGGCCGCGGCGGACGTCACGCCCGAGGCGTGGGCGGGTGCCCGGGCACGCGCCGTCCAGGCCCTCGCCGAGCGACGCGCCGCGGCGGCCGGCAGGGGCGACCGCGCCGCGTGGCTCGCCGACCTCGACGCGGGCGACCCCCGGCTGCGCGCGGCGCAGACGGCGGTCCTGGCGCGCATGGTCGCCATGCGCGCCGGCGACGTGACCGTGGCCGGGGTCCGCGAGCGCAGCGCCCCGGTCCCGGCGCCGCGCGGAACGAAGGTCGACTGGGACGTGAGGGTCACCTCGACGTACCGGCTCGAGGGTTTCGACACCGCGCCGCGAACCTTCGACCTCGACCTGACGGTGAGGGCCGACCCCGCCGATCCCGCGGCGGTCACGGTCGTGGCCTCGCGGCCTGCCGACCGGCCGCAGCCGTGGGACCTGCCCGGCCTCGTGGTCCGGCGCACCGACCGCGCCCTCGTGCTCGCCGTCGGCTCCGCGGGCCGTGTCGCCGAGGTGCAGCGCCGCGCCGTCGCTGCGGGCGCGCGGGTCGCCGCGGTCTGGGGACGGTCCCGGCCCGCGGTCTGGGTGGCACCGGCCACCGACGCCGACGCGGCCCGGCTCCTGGGCCGCCAGGCCAGCGACCTCGAGGGCGTCGCGGCCGCGACGGACGGGCCGCTCGTCGCGGGCAGCCCTGCCGGCGCCGACCGGATCGTCGTCGTTCCCGGCCCGTGGGACTCGCTGCGTCCCGCCGGACGTGACGTCGTCATGACCCACGAGCTGACGCATGCCACGGTGCGCTCCTCGACGACACGGCCGGTGCCCCTGTGGCTGTCGGAGGGGTTCGCCGAGCTCGTCGGGTACCGCGCCGTCGACCTCCCGGAGGCCACGGTGGTGGCCCCGGCCCTCGACGCGGCCCGCGCGGACGGGCTCCCGCAGGGCCTGCCCGCGGACTCCGCCTTCGACCCCTCGACGGGGCGGCTCCCCGTCGCCTACGGCGAGAGCCTGCTCGTGCTGCGCACCCTCGCCGACCGCTACGGCACGGCCGGGGTCGTGAAGTTCTACCGTGCCGCGGCAGGTGGCCTGGCGGTGCCGGCCGACGCCGTCGGTGACCCCGATGCCGTCGCCGACCGGGCCCTGCGCGCCGAGCTCGGCACCGACCGTGCCGCCCTGGTGCGGTGGTGGCAGGCGCGCCTGCGGACCCTGCTGCGCCAGGGCTGACGCGTCGGGGCCGACGCCTCCTGCGCCGGGTATCAGGCGTAGAGCTTGTCGACGTCCTCGGCGAAGTCCTTCATGACGACGGCGCGCTTGAGCTTCAGGGACGGCGTCAGGTAGCCGTTGGACTCGGTGAAGTCGCCGGGGAGCACCGCGAACTTGCGGATCGACTCGGCGCGCGACACCGCCTGGTTGGCCCGGTCGACGGCCGCCTGGAGCGCCTCGAGCACCTTCGGGTGGGTCCGCGCCTGCTCGATGGTGACGTCCTCGAGCCCGTGGGTCTTGGCCCAGCCCGGCCACATCTCCTCGTCGATCGTGATGAGGACCCCGACGAACGGCTTCTGGTCGCCGACGACGATGCACTGCGACACGAGCGGGTGGGCGCGGAGGCGGTCCTCGAGCACGGCCGGGGCGACGTTCTTGCCGCCCGCCGTCACGAGGATCTCCTTCTTGCGACCGGTGATCCGCAGGTAGCCGTCGTCGTCGAGCTCGCCGACGTCGCCGGTGCGGAACCAGCCGTCGACGATCGCCTCCTGCGTGGCCTGGGGGTTGTTGTGGTAGCTCGTGAAGACGCCGACGCCCTTGAGGAGCACCTCGCCGTCCTCGGCGATGCGGATGCCGCAGCCCGGCAGCGGGTAGCCCACGGTGCCGATCTTCACCTTATCGGGCGTGTTGACGGCCACCGGCGCCGTCGTCTCGGTCAGGCCGTAGCCCTCGAGGATCAGCACGCCGATGCCACGGTAGAAGTGGCCGAGGCGGGTGCCGAGCGGCGCGCCGCCGGACACGGCGTAGCGCACCTGGCCACCCATCGCGGCGCGGAGCTTGCCGTAGACGAGCCGGTCGAAGAGCGCGTGCTGCAGGCGCAGGGACAGGCTTGGTCCGCCCTCGTCGAGGGCCTCGCTGTAGGCGATGGCCACGGTGGCGGCCCGCAGGAAGATCTTGCCCTTGCCCTCGCCGGAGGCCTTCGCCTCGGCGGAGTTGTAGATCTTCTCGAACACGCGGGGCACGGCGAGGACGAACGTCGGCTGGAAGCCGGCGAAGTCGTCGAGGAGGGTCTTGATGTCGGACGAGTGGCCCATGCGCGCCTTGCCGGCGACGCAGAGCACCTCGATGAAGCGGGCGAAGACGTGCGCGAGCGGCAGGAAGAGCAGCGTCGACGCGTTGTCGGTGAGGACGACCTGGCCGAGCTTGCCGATGGCGTTCTCGGCGAGGTCGAGGAAGTTGCCGTGGGTCAGCTCGCAGCCCTTGGGACGGCCGGTGGTGCCGGACGTGTAGATGATGGTCGCGACCGACCTCCGGTCGAGCCCGTCGCGGCGGGCGTCGAGGTCGGTCTGGGGCACGTCGCGGCCGCGCTCACGCAGGTCGTCGAGGGCTCCGTCGTCGATGACGAGCACGTCGGCGAGGCCGGGAAGGTCGGCGCGCACCTGCTCGACGACCGACGCGTGGGCCGGGGTCTCGACGACGACGAAGCGGGCGCCCGAGTCGGACAGGATCCACTGCACCTGCTCGGCGGAGGACGTCTCGTAGACCGGCACGACGGCCGCCCCTGCCGCCCACCCGGCGAAGTCGACGAGCGTCCACTCGTAGCGGGTGCGGCACATGAGGGCGACGCGGTCGCCCGGCTGCACCCCGGCCGCGACGAGGCCACGCGCGACGGCGTCGACGTCGTCGGCGAACTGGGTCCAGCTGACCTGGCCCCACCCGCCGGACGGGCGCTTGATCGAGAACGCGGTCTCGTTCGGCGCCTCGGTCGCGTTGCGACGGGGCAGTTGGGCGAGGCTCCCCTCCGTCGTGACGGGGGCGAGCGGTGCGACGACGTTGTCCTTCACTGACACTCCTGTTGGCCGGGGCCGGGCTGCGACAGACACTACCGAGCGGTAACCGTGATGGCCACGTCGCCGTCGTCACAGCACCGGAGACCCGGTCGGGCCGGCGCGTCCACGAGCACGGACGCGCCGTCGCCGCCATCCTCCCACGACGCCCCGCGGCGGCACACGGGGCCGCGTCCCCCGGCGCGATAGCCTTCGGCGCATGGCCGATCGCACCGAGTCCTCCATCGTCATCGCCGCACCGCCCGGCGAGGTGCTCGACGTCATCGCCGACTTCGAGGCCTATCCGGAGTGGGCGGGCGAGGTGAAGGACGTCCGGGTGCTCGCGGAGGAGGGCGACGGCTGGGCCGACCAGGTGGAGTTCACGCTCGACGCCGGCGCCATCAAGGACACCTACGTCCTCGACTACGAGTGGGACGTCGTCGAGGACGGCACCGGTGTCGTGTCGTGGTCCCTCGTCTCGGCGCAGGTGCTCAAGGCGATGAACGGCTCGTACACACTCTCGACCGACGGCGACGGCACCCGCGTCACCTACCGGCTCGCCGTCGACGTCAAGGTCCCCATGATCGGGCTGCTCAAGCGCAAGGCGGAGAAGGTCATCGTCGACACCGCCCTCAAGGAGCTGAAGAAGCGCGTCGAGGCCTGATCGACCGTGACGCCAGAGGACACCGACACGCGCGAGCCGCGCAGCGACGCCACCGGCTCGGTCGCCGAGGAGGCCGCGCTGCTCGTCGACCTGCTCTCCTCCCGGGGCTGGGGCGGCGCGGGTGCCGCAGCGGACCAGCCGACGGACGACGCGACGGACGACGCGACGGACGAGACCGGCCCGGAAGGCGCGTCGGCCTCGAGCCGCTCGGCTCCGGCCGGTGACCGTGGCGAGACCTCCGGCGCCGACGCGCACGAGTGCACCTGCGGGGGTCGGACGCCGGCGGCGTGCGCCGTCTGCCCCGTCTGCCAGCTCATCGCCTTCGTCCAGCGGATCGAGCCGGACGCCATCGAGCGCTTCGCCGACGTCGTGGGGCTGGCCGCCACTGCACTGCGCGACCTCGCCACGGCTCAGCGCGAGCGCCGCGACCGCGCCGCGGGTGCGGCAGGCGACGACGGGAAGGGAACGCCCGAGTGAGCACCGGACTCGCGATCGGCATCGACATCGGCGGCACCAAGGTGGCGGGCGGCGTCGTCGACGAGCAGGGACGCATCTCCCACCGCGTCCGGCGCGACACGCCGCACCGCTCGACCTCGCCGCGCGTCGTCGAGGACACCATCGTCGAGGCGGTCGAGGACCTCCTCGCGCAGGTGCGCGCCGACAGCGGCGAGGACGTCGTCGCGGTCGGCATCGGTGCGGCGGGGTTCGTCGCCGAGGACCGCGCCACCGTCGTCTTCGCACCCCACCTGTCGTGGCGCAACGAGCCGCTGCGCGACGCGCTCGCCGGTCGCATCGAGCTGCCGATCACCGTCGACAACGACGCCAACGCCGCGGCGTGGGCCGAGGCGACGTTCGGCGCGGCGCGCGGGGAGTCGCACGTCGTCGTCATCACGCTCGGCACCGGCATCGGTGGCGCCCTCATCATCGACGGCCGGGTGCAACGTGGTCGGTACGGCATCGCCGGCGAGTTCGGCCACATGCAGGTCGTCCCCCAGGGCGCTCGCTGCGAGTGCGGCAACCGCGGCTGCTGGGAGCAGTACGCGAGCGGCAACGCCCTCGTGCGCGAGGCGCGGGCCATGATCGAGGCTGGTTCGCCCGTTGTCGTCGACCTGTTGGCGCGCCTGGGTGGTGACAAGGGCGCCCTCACGGGGCCGTTCATCACCGAAGCCGCCCGTGACGGGGACGCCACGGCCCGTGAGCTGCTCGCGGACATCGGCGAGTGGCTGGGCGTGGGGATGGCCAACCTCGCCGCCGCCTTCGACCCCGGTCTGTTCGTCATCGGCGGGGGAGTCAGTGCGGCCGACGAGATGCTCATCGGGCCGGCGCGCGACGCCTTCCGTCGCCAGCTGCCCGGGCGCGGTTACCGCCCGGAGGCGCGGATCGTGCGGGCGGTCCTCGGCAGCGACGCCGGCCTCATCGGCGCGGCGGAGCTGGCGCGCACCGGGCAGTGACTCCGCAGTGACGTCGGATACGGGGGCCGGGCGGGTCCGGCCCCTGCGCGTCATGTCGTACAACGTCCGCGACTTCCTCGACGACCGTCGAGCCGCCGCCCGGGTCGTGCGTGCGGTGGCGCCCGACGTCCTGTGCCTCCAGGAGGTGCCACGCCGGCTGACCACCGAGGTGCGCCTGCCCCGTTTCGCCCAGGAGTGCGGGATGCACTGGGGCAGAGGCAGATTCGGCACCGGAGGAACCAGCGTCCTGACGGCTCCGGGGGTCGCGGTGGTCGCCTCCCCTCATGGACGGCTGCGGACGCGGTTCCCGGACCGGACGCGCGGCTGGGCGGGTGTCACGGTGACCCCTGACGGCTGGCCGCCCGACGCGTCCGTGACGGTCGTGAGCATCCATCTCGGGCTGAGGTCGGGGGAGCGGGTGCGCCACGCCGAGCACCTCGTCGCCACGCTGCCGGCCCGCAGCGTCGTAGCCGGCGACCTCAACGAGGGACCGGAGGGTGACGCGCGCCGCGTGCTGACACGCCACTGGCCTCCGGTGCTCCCGGACGAGCCGACGTTCCCCGCGGCCTCGCCGTCGGTGGCCATCGACGCGGTGCTGGCCGTACCGGATCTCGTTGCGGCACAGAGCGATCCGAGCGATCCGGGCGATCCGCACCGTCCGGGTGGGCGTGACGCGCTGGAGCGGGCCATTGCCGCGGACGTCGCCGTCGCGTCGGACCACCGGCCCCTCTGGGTCGATCTCGTGCCGAAGGGCGTGGAGGGCTAGACGCGGGTGCCGTCGTCGAACGGGTCGCGCTCGGTGCCGCCGCGCAGCACGAGCAGGACGAAGCCGACGACGATCATCGCGAGCGCCGTGACGACCCACCAGCCGCTGCCGTCGCGGTCGAAGAAGAGGACGTAGAGCAGCAGGAGCGGACCACCGACGAGGCCGCCGACGATGGCCCAGAACATCGGGTCGGTCTCGGCAGAGGGCAGGTCGATCTCCGAGGGCGGCACGAAGTGGTCGTCGTCGGGCTCGTCGGTGCCGACCCGGTCCAGGAGCGCGTCGGCGTCGTCACGCTTCGGCGGGCCACCGCGCCAGACGTGCGATGTCGTCGAGGCGATCGGAAGGTCGAGGACGTCCGAACCGCCCGCGCCCGCAGGGCTGCCCGAGCCGCCGGGCGCGGCCGGGTCCGCGGCGGGCGCGGGGTTCGACGCAGGGTCGGTGAGGACGTCGTCGGTGGGGACCGGCGCGTCTGTGCTCGCCGTGCTCGCCGTGCCGGTGGTGGCGTCGCCGGTGGCGTCCGGGACATCCGGCGCCTCCGTCGCATCCGCGTCGGCGGTCGGTGTGCGGCGCGGCAGCGGGTCGGGTGCCTCGGCGTCCCAGCCGGCGATGATCCGTGCGAACTCGTCGTCGAGGTCCCGGTCGTTCACGACAGCCTCCCGATCCCTGCGGCGAGGTGGACGACGACGGCGGCGCTGCGCCGCGGGAGGCGCGACCAGGACGCCCCGCGTGGGGTGGCGGCGACCTCGGTGGGGACCGGCACGGTGGGCTCCTGGCGACGGTGCGGCTGGACCTCATGATCCTCGCATGCGGCGCTGTGCGTGCGCGAGTGCCGTAGAGTTCGAGCGGTCACAGTCAGGAGGGGTGCGCGGGTGTTCTACTGGTTCCTCAAGATGGTCGTCATCGGGCCGATCATCAAGCTCCTCTTCCGCCCCTGGGTGGAGGGGGAGGAGAACATCCCCGAGACGGGTGCGGCGATCTTCGCCTCGAACCACCTGTCCTTCTCCGACTCGATCTTCCTGCCGCTCGTCGTGTCTCGCCGGGTCACCTTCCTGGCCAAGAGCGACTACTTCACCGGCCGCGGCCTCAAGGGCCGCCTCACCGCCGCGTTCTTCAAGGGCGTCGGGCAGCTGCCGGTCGACCGCTCGGGCGGCAAGGCGAGCAACGCGGCCCTCAACTCGGGCCTCAAGGTGCTGCGCCGCGGCGAGCTGCTCGGCATCTACCCCGAGGGCACCCGCTCGCCCGACGGCCGCCTCTACCGCGGCCGCACCGGGATGGCGCGCATGGCCCTCGAGGGCAAGGTCACCGTCATCCCGATCGCGATGATCGGCGCCGACAAGGCCCAGCCGACGGGCAAGGTCATCCCGCGGATCATGCGCATCGGTGTGCGCGTCGGCAAGCCCCTCGACTTCTCCCGGTACGAGGGCATGGAGGACGACCGCTTCGTCCTGCGCTCGATCACCGACGAGGTCATGTACGAGCTGATGCTGCTGTCCGGCCAGGAGTACGTCGACATGTACGCGACGTCGATGAAGGACCGCCTCGTCGCCGCCGCCAAGGCCAAGGCCCGCGAGCTGCAGGAGGCCGCCAAGCCGGGCAGCGCCGCGCCAGAGCTCGAGCAGGCGCTCGACGCGGCCGAGGGGGCCGACGGCAACGAGCGCGTGGTGCGCGCCGCGACGGCTGGGGCGTCGTCGCACACCGACCGCACCGACGGCTCCGAGAGCGGCCGCGCCTCCGACGAGGACGCAGACTCCGACGAGGACGGCGGCCCTGTCGTGGCGGCCTCCTGACCCATGTCCGTCGCGACCGGCGGGTCCGAGGCGCCCGTGGGCCCGGCCCTGCACGAGCACGTCGTCGTGCGCGGCCTGTGGCGCGCCGTCGACGTGTTCCGGATCCTCGCCCTCGTCTACGCCGTGTACTCGGTGTGGGAGCGACGCGCCGGGGTCGCCCACCTGTCCGTGGCGGTGGTGGTGCTCGGCGTGCTCGCGGGCTGGACCGCCGTGCAGACCGTCCGGCCGATGCGCACCGTCCGCGCCTATACCGTCGAGCTCGCCATCGGATGCGGCGCCATCCTCGCCACCCGGCTCGTCGACACGCCCGAGGTCATCACCGCCGGCGCGAAGACGCTGCCCTCGATCTGGCCCTCGGCCGCCGTCGTCGGCTTCGCGATCCTGCGCGGCTGGCGCGGCGGTGTCGCGGCGGCGTGCCTCGTCGCCGCGAGCTCGTTCGTCGAGGTCGTGCAGCCCACCGCGAACACCGTGTCCAACTCGATCTTCGGGCTGCTCCTCGGCGGGTGCATCGGGTACTGCGTCGACCTCGCCCGGGACAGCCACTCCGCCCTCGCCGAGGCCATGCGCCTCGACGCCGCCCGGGCCGAGCGCGACCGCCTCGCGCGCACCGTGCACGACGGCGTCCTGCAGACCCTCTCCTTCATCCACCGACGCGCCACCGACCTCGGCGGGGAGTCGGCCACGCTCGGGGCCATGGCCGGCGAGCAGGAGCGCATCCTGCGCACCCTCGTCAGCCAGACCGACCTCTCGGAGGTGGGCCGCGCCGTGAGCGGCGACGCCGACCTGCGCACCCTGCTGCGCCACGTCGAGACCGACGACGTCCAGCTCGTGTCGCCCGCCGACCCCGTGCTGCTGCCCCGACGCGTCGCCGACGAGGTGGTCGCCGCAGTGGAGGCCGCGCTCGACAACGTCCGCAAGCACGCCGGCGAGGGTGCCCGCGCCTGGGTGCTGCTCGACGACGACGGCCGCGACGTCGCCGTGACGATCCGCGACTCCGGGCGCGGCCTCAGCGAGGCCCGGCTCCAGGAGGCCGTGGGCCAGGGCCGACTCGGCGTCTCCTCGAGCATCAGGGGGCGCCTGACCGATCTCGGCGGCGGCGCCGTCATCACCTCGGGTCCGGCGGGCGGCACGACCGTCGAGCTGCGCGTCCCGCGCCGGGCCTCCCACCCCTCCCACCGACCCGACCGGCCCGCCCGACGCGGCCGGAACGACCGACGAGGAGCACCGTGAGCGACGACGCTGCCACGCCGCCCGACCCGACGCGCGACCGGACATCCGACCCGAACCCGGACGGTGCGGCGCGCATCCGCGTCGTCGTCGCCGACGACCACCCGATGTGGCGCGACGCCGTCGCCCGCGACCTCGCCGACGCCGGGTTCGAGGTCGTCGCGACCGCCGACGACGGGCGATCGGCCGTGGCCCGCGCCCGGGCCACCGTGCCGGACGTCCTCGTCCTCGACCTCAACCTGCCCGGGCTGAGCGGGTCGCAGGTGTGCGCCGCCCTGGCAGCGGCCGGGGTGCCGACGCGCGTGCTCATCCTGTCGGCGTCCGGCGACCACCAGGACGTCCTCGAGGCCGTCAAGGCCGGAGCGCTCGGCTACCTCGTCAAGAGCGCCGGCCGGGAGGAGTTCCTCGCCGCCGTGCGAGCCACCGCCGCGGGCGACCCCGTCTTCACGGCGGGTCTGGCAGGGCTCGTCCTCGGCGAGTTCCGTCGGGCCCGCAGCTCGGCCAGCCCCGAGCGGGAGGTGCCCGAGCTGACCGACCGCGAGACCGAGATCCTCAAGTACGTCGCGACCGGCATGGGCTACAAGGAGATCGCCGCGACGCTGTTCCTGTCGCACCGCACCGTGCAGAACCACGTGCAGAACATCTTCGGCAAGCTGCAGATGCACAACCGCGTCGAGCTGGTCCGGTTCGCGATGGAGCGCGGCCTCGACCTCGAGGGACGACCCGAACCGGGGGAGTGACGGACAGCGGCGCAGGGCCCGACGCCGTGCGGGTGGAGGTATCGGGATGCGGACCCGGCACGGAGCACGGGCGCGTGCCGTCTACCCTGATCGGGTGAACATGAGGACCGTCACCGCCGATGTCGGTCTCGAACCCGCGAACGGGTCCGAGGCCCTCGCCGCCCTCACGGCGGCAGCAACCGAGCTCGAGGCCGGGCAGCAGCCCTCGTGGCCCGACACGGCTGCGCTCTCCGAGGTGATCGAGACCCTCGCGTCGTATCCGCCGCTCGTCTTCGCGGGCGAGTGCGACATCCTCACCGCGCGGATGGCCTCGGCCGCCGTCGGGGAGGCCTTCGTCCTGCAGGGCGGCGACTGCGCCGAGACGTTCGCGTCCGCGACGGCCGACAACATCCGCGACCGCATCAAGACGATCCTGCAGATGGCCGCCGTCCTGACCTACGGCGCGTCGGTGCCGGTCGTCAAGGTCGGCCGGATGGCCGGCCAGTACGCCAAGCCGCGCTCGTCCGGCGTCGAGACCCGCGAGGGCGTCACCCTGCCCGCGTACCGCGGTGACATGGTCAACGACTTCGCCTTCCACGAGACGGCCCGTGTGCCCGACCCGCAGCGGCTCGTCCGCGCATACCACGCGAGCTCGGCGACGCTGAACCTCGTGCGCGCGTTCACGACCGGCGGTTTCGCCGACCTGCGCCACGTGCACGACTGGAACCGCGGCTTCGTCGCCAACTCGGCCAACCAGCGCTACGAGAAGCTCGCCAAGGACATCGACAAGGCGATGCGCTTCATGGCGGCCTGCGGTGCCGACTTCGACGCGATGCGCACCGTCGAGTTCTTCGCGGCGCACGAGGCGCTGCTGCTCGACTACGAGCGCCCGCTGACGCGCATCGACTCCCGGTCGGGGCGCCTGTACGACACGTCGGGCCACTTCGTCTGGGTCGGCGAGCGCACCCGCCAGCTCGACGGCGCGCACGTCGACTTCGTCTCGCGCATCAGCAACCCGATCGGCGTCAAGCTCGGGCCCAAGGCCGACATCGACGAGGTGCTGCGCCTCATCGACAAGGTCGACCCGAACCGCACGCCGGGCCGCCTGACGTTCATCACGCGCATGGGCGCGGGCACGATCCGCGACGCGCTGCCTGCGATCGTCGACAAGGTGACCGCCTCGGGCGCGACGGTGACGTGGATCTGCGACCCGATGCACGGCAACACCTTCGAGAGCTCGACCGGCTACAAGACGCGCGACTTCGAGGACATCGTCGAGGAGGTCCGCGGCTTCTTCGAGGTGCACCAGTCCCTCGGTACGGTGCCCGGCGGGATCCACGTCGAGCTGACCGGCACCGACGTCACCGAGTGCCTCGGTGGCGCCGAGAAGATCATCGACTCCGACCTCGAGAAGCGGTACGAGTCGGTGTGCGACCCGCGCCTGAACCACCAGCAGTCCCTGGAGCTGGCGTTCCTCGTCGCCGAGATGCTCAGCCAGGCCTGAGGTGGCCCCGACCGTGACGGCCCTGCGCGCCGACCTGCTCAGCGACACCTTGACGCGACCGAGCGAGGCGATGCGGGCCGCCATGGCCGCGGCCGAGGTCGGCGACGACGTCTTCGGCGAGGACCCGACGCTGCGGGCCCTCGAGGAGCGGGTCGCCGGCCTGCTCGGCCACGAGGCGGCGCTCTTCACGCCGTCCGGCTCGATGGCCAACCAGCTCGGCATCCGGCTGCACGTGCGCCCGGGCGAGGAGCTCGTCGCCGACTCCCTCGCGCACGTCGTGCGGGCCGAGCTCGGCGCGGCGGCGGTGCTCTCGGGCATCACCTCGCGCACGTGGGTGTCCGAGCGCGGGCGGTTCCGGGCCGAGGACCCGGCCGCCCTCATGGTCACCGGCGCGGGCCCGTACCAGGTCAACAGCGCCCTGCTCGTCGTCGAGAACACCCACAACTTCGGCGGCGGCACCGTGCAGTCGCTCGAGCAGATCCGCCGGGCGCGGGCCCTGACGCGCGAGCGCGGGGTCGCGATGCACCTCGACGGGGCGCGGCTCTTCAACGCCCACGTCGCGTCCGGCGTGCCGGTCGCCGACTACGGCCGTGAGTTCGACACCGTGTCGGTGTGCCTCAGCAAGGGCCTCGGCGCACCGGTGGGCAGCGTCCTCGTCGGTTCGGCCGACGCGATGGCCGAGTCGCGCATCTGGCGCAAGCGGTTCGGTGGAGGCATGCGCCAAGCCGGGATCCTCGCTGCTGCAGGGCTGTTCGCGCTCGAGCACAACGTCGAACGGCTCGCTGACGACCATGCGCGAGCCCGCCGGGCCGCCGAGGCGATGGCCGAGGCGGCACCCGGCTCCGTCGACCTCGCGAGCGTCGAGACGAACATCGTCATCGTCGACGTCGCGGCCGCCGGGTGGACGTCCGCCGCCTTCGTCGCAGCCACCCTCGACGCCGGGGTGCGCACGTACGCGGTCGGCCCCGGTGCGGTGCGCCTCGTCTGGCACCTCGACGTCGACGACGCCGCCACCGACGCTGCGACCGACGTCCTCACCGGCCTGCTGCGCCACCCGCCGACGCGCTGAGGCGCCGACCGGCGCGGGTCATACGTCCAGGGTGACTCTTCCGCGTTTGCGGAGTGTGTCACGTGTCCGAGACCTACGTTTGGGGCAGTCAGGGACAGACCTGGACGTCCAGGAGGTCGCCGTGGTGCGCCAGACAGATCCGGATGAGCACATGTCGGACGCGGGTGCATCCGCCCCGACGCCGCCGACGGCGCGTCCCACCGGCGTGCTCGACCGGTTGGTGCGCTGGGCCCACCTGACCCTTCCCGGCTGCTGGGGCGCCGTCGTCTTCGCGGCGGTGTCCTACACCCCGTCGCTCCTGCCCCGAGGTGGGCTCCTGCAGGGCATCGTCTGCGGCATCACCGGCGCCATCGGCTACGGGCTCGGCGTGCTCGTCGCCTGGATCTGGCGCGCCTTCGCCGACCGGCCGGTCCGCACGCCCCGGTCGGGCTCGTGGCGCAGGTCGCTCGTCGCGGGCGGCGTCCTGCTCGCCGTCGCGTTCGGCTTCGGCCAGTACTGGCAGTCCGAGATCCGCCGCATCATGGGCATCGACGAGTACGACATCGTCCTGGTCGTCCTGTCGCCGCTCGTCGCCCTCGTGCTGTTCGGCCTGCTGCTCGCGGCCGGCCGCGGCGTGCGGGCGCTCTACCGCCGCCTGGCCCGGCTGCTCCGGCGCTGGATCGGCCCGCGCGCGGCGAACGTCGTCGGCTGGGGCCTCGCCGCAGCCGTCGTGTACCTGCTCGTCACGGGGCTGCTGCTCGACGGGCTGCGCACCGCGGCCGACGAGATGTTCTCCGTGCGCAACGGGATCACCGAGGAGGGAGTGACGCAGCCGACGACGGCGCTTCGCTCGGGCGGGCCCGGGTCGGTCGTGCCGTGGGACACCCTCGGGCGCGAGGGCCGCACGTTCGCCGCGTCCGGTCCGTCGGCGGCCCAGATCCAGTCGGTCGTCCACCGTCCGGCGAAGGAGCCCATCCGCACCTACGCGGGCCTCGAGTCGGCCGGCGACGCCGAGGCACGCGCCCGCCTCGCGGTCGACGACCTCGTCCGGGCGGGCGGCTTCGAGCGCAGGGACCTCGTCGTCATCACGACGACCGGCAGCGGCTGGGTGGACCCTGCGCTCATCGACAGCTTCGAGTACCTCAGCGGCGACTCGGCGGCGGTGGCGATGCAGTACTCCTACCTGCCGTCGTGGATCTCCTACCTCGTCGACCAGTCCAAGGCCCGGGAGGCCGGACGGGCCCTGTTCGACGCGGTCTACGAGCACTGGATCGGCCTGCCGCAGGACCACCGGCCCCGGCTCTACGTCGCGGGGGAGAGCCTCGGCTCCTTCGGTGGGGAGACCGCCTTCAGCGGCGAGTTCGACCTGCGCAACCGGACCGTCGGGACGGTCTTCGTCGGCCCGCCCAACTTCAACACCCTGTTCCGTGAGTTCAGCGACGACCGTGACTCCGGCAGCCCGGAGATCCAGCCGGTCTACAAGGACGGGCGCACGGTGCGGTTCGCCAGCGACGCGAGCGCCGACATCCCACCCGACGGCCGGCCCTGGGAGGGCAACCGCGTGCTCTACCTCATGCACGCGTCGGACCCGATCGTCTGGTGGAGCCCGAACCTCATCCTCAGCGAGCCGGACTGGGTCGGCGAGCCGCCCGGCACGGACACGCTCGACATGGTGTGGATCCCGTTCGTGACGTTCTGGCAGGTCACCGCCGACCTCCCCTTCTCAACGGGCGTGCCGGGCGGGTTCGGCCACAAGTACACCGAGGAGCAGGCCGACGCGTGGAACGCGGTCCTGCGCCCGGAGGGGATCACGCCGGCCGTCCTGACGGCCGTGCGCGAGGCCGTGGCCCACGTCGACTGACGGGGCCTCGTCCGGCCGTCAGACCTCGTGGTGCAAGGCCTCGGCGGGCAGCTCGCGGGGACGCCGGCGCGTCGCGACGATCTCGACGGCGTACATGGCCGTCAGCACGAGGGCGCCCCCGACGACCATGCGCCAGGTCAGCGACTCGCCGCCGAGGGCGACGGCGAAGGACGCCGCGAACACCGGCTCCATCGTCATGACGATCGCGGCCCGGGTCGCCGGCAGGTGGGCCTGGGCCCACGTCTGGGCCCACAGGGCGAGGATGCTCGCGAAGGCGACCATGTAGAGCACCGTGGCCCACTGGCCCGGCGTCTGCGGCAGGACGATGCCGCCGGGCACCGCGCCGACCCCGCAGATGACGGCGATGACGACCATCTGCACGACGGACAGCCCGGTGGCCACCTCCGAGGCGCTGTACCGGCCGAGGCCGACGATGTGCAGGGCGTAGAGCAGCGCCGACAGCAGCGTCACGGCCTCGCCGGGCCCGACCGTGAGCCCGCGCAGCGACAGCAGGGCGAGACCGGCGGTGGCCAGGCCCACGGCGAGCCACGTCGAGCCCGAGACCCGCTCGCGCAGCAGCACCGCCGTGAGCAGCGGCGTCAGGACGACGTAGGTGCCGGTGACGAAGCCGGACACCGACGCGGGCGTCGTGGCCAGGCCCACGGTCTGGGCGATCTGGGCCAGGCCGTAGAGGGCGCCGAGCCCGACGCCGACGAGCACCTGACGCCGGTCGAGGGCCCGGAGCGGACGCCAGAAGAGGACGACCATGACGACGGCCGCGATGGCGAAGCGGACGGCGAGGAAGTCGATCGGCGGAACGTGGGCGACGAGGTCGCGGATGAGGAAGAACGTCGAGCCCCAGACGGCCGTCAGGGACACGAGCAGGATCGTCGCGAGGCGCGAGCGCGCCGAGGGCCGCACGGGAGCCTCAGACGATCGTCAGGTGGATCGTGCTGCCCTTGGGCACCGTGGCCCCGGCGGGCGGGTCCTGCGCGCGGACCTTCTTCTCGAAGAGGTCGCCGAAGGGGTACTGCTTCTCGACCTTGAACCCGAGGTCGGTCAACGCCTTCTCGGCCGCCGCGTCGGGCTGGTCGACGACGTTCGGGACCTGGACCATGACCGGACCCTTGGACACGACGAGCGTCACGGTGTCGCCACGGTGCAGGGTGCCGGACGCCGGGTCCTGGCTCACGACGCTGCCCGCGGGCACGGAGTCGCTGTTGACGTCGGCGCCCCGGCGCACGACGAAACCGAGCCCGCCCAGCTTCGCGGACGCGGCGTCGAACGGGGTGCCGGCGACCTTGGGGACCTTGATCGGCTCTGGGCCCCTGGACACGACGAGGTCGACACGCGTGCCGCGCTTGACCGAGGCGCTGGGGTCGGGCGACTGGGAGATGACCCGGCCCTTGGCGACGGTCTCGTTCCACTGCTGCTTCGTGTCGCCGATCGCGAGCGTCAGCGGCCCGAGGACGCCCGCGGCCTCGGAGGCCTTGGTGCCGACGAGCTTGGGGACGGTGTAGCGCTCCTGGCCCTTGGACACGACGACGCGGATCGTGGAGTCCTTGGACAGTTCGGTGCCGGCGGCGGGCTCGACGCGCAGGACGGTGCCCTTGGCGGCGGTCTCGGAGAACTCGTCCTGCTCGTCCATCGACAGCGACGCGGCCGCGAGGCCGGCCTGCGCCTGCGCGACCGGCTGCCCGACGAGGCCGGGCACGACGGTCGTGCCACCCGGGCCGGCGGTGAACCACCAGCCGGAACCGGCGCCACCGAGCACGAGCAGGGCGGCGGCGAGCCACCACGGCCAGCGCGAGCGCCGGCGGCGCTGCAGCGGCATCGCGGTGGTGCGCTCGATGACGGGGCCGTCCTCATGGACGGGCAGCCCGGCGAGGCGCGGACGCTGCGGAGGGTCGGTGCGGTCGGTGCGGTCGGTGGGCGATGCGGCGTCGCGACGCGTCGAAGGGGCGGCGACGGCCCCCGTCACGGCGTCGATGACCCCGCCGTCGCGAGCCTCGACCGGGTCGCCCGGGCGGGGCGCGGGACCGCTGGAGGGCAGGCCGGCGGTGTCGCCGCTGCTCGCGCCGCCGCGTCGGTCGAGCTCGATGGGAGTCAGGCCGCGACGCACGTGGCGCAGGGCGGCGACGAACTCCGTGGCCGAGTCGAAGCGGTGGTCGGGGTCGAGCGCGGTGGCCCGCGCGACGAGGTCGTCGAGCGACTGCGGCACGGTCGGCACGAGCGTCGAGGGCGACGGGATCGAGCCGTGGACGTGCTGGTAGGCGATCTGGATCGGGGTGTCGCCGGTGACCGCCTTGCGGCCGGTCAGCATCTCGAACAGGAGCAGACCCGCGGCGTAGACGTCGCTGCGGGCGTCGGCCTGACCGCGCTCTACCTGCTCGGGCGAGAGGTAGGACACGGTGCCGAGCAGGACGCCGGTCTGGCTCGTCGCGGTCTGGTTGGTGATGGCCCGGGCCAGGCCGAAGTCGGCGACCTTGACCTCGCCGTCGTGGCGCACGATGACGTTCTCGGGCTTGACGTCGCGGTGGATCATCCCGGCCGTGTGCGCGGCGCGCAGGGCCAGCAGGATCGGCTCGAGGATCGCCAGGGCCTCGCGCGCCGTGAGCGGCGACTCCTCGTGGATGACGTCGCGCAGCGTCTTGCCCTCGACGAGCTCCATCGCGAGGAACACGTCGCCGTGGTCCTCGCCCTGGTCGAAGACCGCGACGACGTTGGGGTGGCTGAGCCGCGCGGCCGAGCGCGCCTCGCTGCGGAACCGCTCGACGAAGACGTCGTCGACCGCGAGCCCCGGGCGCATGATCTTGACCGCGACCTCGCGGTCGAGGCGTCCGTCGAGCGCCACGTAGACGGAGGCCATGCCTCCGTCCGCGAGGTGGGAGAGGATGCGGTACCGGCCGTCGATCACCCGACCGACGAGGGCGTCCGCCACGCTGGACGTCACGGGCAGGAGTTTACGGGCTGCACGGCCGCATCCCGTGCAGGCGAGCCGCGGCCCCGCACACCCGTGGGGATGGATGTGCGGGGCCGCGGTCTTCTGGGGGCTCCCGGGGGGTGGGAGCGTCACATGCGGTCGTAGACCGCAAGGACGTTTGCGACGTACTTCTTCGTGTCCTCGTAGAGGCCCTTGGTACGCACGGAGTAGAGGCCCTGGTAGTAGGCGGCGATGGCCTGCTCACGGGAGTCCGCCGTGGCCATGAGGGCGCGGATGATGAGCACGCCGCCGGTGATGTTGTCCTGGGTGTCGTAGCGGTCGAGCGAGCGTCCGGCCAGCTGGGAGGCCCACGTCCCGGCGATGGGCATCAGCTGCATGACGCCGACGGCGTCGGTGTAGGACACGGCGCGCTGGTACCACCCGGACTCGATCCAGCCGATCGCCAGGGCGAGCTTGGGGTCGACGCCGTTGCGGGTCGCCGTGGCCCGGATGAGGTCGGAGGTCTCGGTGCGGCTCGGGACGTCGCGGTCGGCCAGCTCGGCCTTGCTGGCGGCGACGGCCTGCTGTGTCTTCGTCGGCGTCGTGTAGCCGCTCGGCGGGGTCGGGGCCGGGGCGGGCGTCGCCGGAGCCGGGGCGCTCGTCACGCCGGGCACGACGATGCGCTGGCCGATGTAGATGACGCCGGCGTCCTTGAGCTTGTTGGCGGCGAGCAGCTTGGTCAGCGACACCTTGTACCGCGCGGCGATGCCCGACATCGTGTCGCCGCGGACGACGACGTGGACGAGGCCGCCGGCAGGGACCGACGGGGTCGGCGTGGTCGTGCCGGACGGCTTGGGCGCCGGCTTCGTGGCGGGCTTCGGCGCCGGCTTGGTGGCCGGCTTGGGGGCGGGCTTCGGCGCGGGCTTGGTGGCCGGCTTCGGCGCCGCGGCCGTGGCGGGGGAGCCGGGCACGAGGAGCTTCTGGCCGGGGTGGATGAGGCTGCCACCGGCGGCCAGGCGGTTCTTGTCCACGAGCGCTCGCACCGTCGTGCGGTGGGCGATGGCGAGGTGCCACAGCGTGTCGCCGGGTCGAACGGCGATCGTCTTCCACGGCGTCGTGCTCACGGGCACGACGACGGCGTGGGGCGGCTGCGCCAGCGCGGCGACGTCGGCGAAGGGCATGGGGTGGTCCTTTCCTGGGCCCGGTTGCAAGGACGTGTGGAGGGGCACTCGGGAAGGGGCTGGTGGTGCTCAGGCGTACGAGTTCGGGGGGGTGGTGCGACGACTGTGAGTGGTGTGACGTGTGTGACGGTAGCGCATGGTGATTCCATAATTGAGCGCTAAAGTATAAATACACGGGTGTAATTCCGACGAAGTGCACAGAAGCCGCGTTCGAGGACATGGGGTGTGGGACCGCCGGGCGAGGCGCTCACGCCCCCGGGCCGTGTCGCGACACCGGCCACGGGTGGCAGACTCTGACGACGTGAGCCAGAGCCCGAACCCCGACACCGCCGCCGACTCCGGCGACACCACCGACGCCCGCGCCCTCGAGCGACTCGAGCACCTCGTCGGGGAGTGGCTGACCGTCCCCGACGTCGCCGAGCGGCTCGGCGTGCCGCTGTCGCAGGTGCGGCGCCTCATCGCCGACCGCGAGGTCATCGCCGTGCGCGTCGGTGAGCGCCGCGTCACCTCGGTCCCGGCCAAGTTCATCGACGAGACCGGCCCCCGCCCCGAGCTGCGGGGGACCTTCACCGTCCTCGCCGACGGCGGCATGGACGACGACGAGATCATCGAGTGGCTCTTCACCCCCGACCCGACGCTGCCCGTCGAGGGCGCGCCGATCGACGCCCTCCGCGCCGGGCACAAGACCGAGATCCGCCGGCGCGCCCAGGAGCTCGCCTTCTGAGCCCTGACGCGTCGGCGCACTGACGCGTGTCGGCCACGCCACGCCTGAGCTGTGGCGGTGCCTCCGGTCAGGCGTGGCGCGCGGTCGAGACCTCGACGAGTCCCTCGAGGACGTCGAGCGCGGCGTCCTCGAGGACTCCGGTGGCCCGGGCCCGCGCGACGGCGCCGCGGGACGCGTCGGCGAGCTCGGAGATGAGCGCCTCGACACGGTCGACGGCGCCGGTGCCGACGAGTACGGACCGGATCCGCTCGACGCCGGCGAGGTCGAGGTCGTCGCGGCCGAGGAGCGACTCGACGAGGTGACGGTCCGGCCCGGACGCGGCGTCGAGGGCGTGGGCGACGAGAACGGTGCGCTTGCCCTCGCGCAGGTCGTCGCCCGCGGGCTTGCCGGTGGCCTCGGGGTCACCGAAGACGCCGAGGAGGTCGTCGCGCAGCTGGAACGCCTCACCGAGCGCGAGACCGTAGTCGGACAGCGCGCCGAGGGCCTCGTCGGGGGCGCCGCCGACGAGGGCGCCGATGAGCAGCGGGTGCTCGATCGTGTACTTGGCGCTCTTGAAGCGGATCACCTTGCGCGCCGAGGCGACCCGTGCGTCGAGGTCGAGGCCGTCCCAGCCGCGGGCCGACTCGAGCAGGTCGAGGAACTGGCCGCCCATGAGCTGGGTGCGCATGAGGTCGAAGAGGGCGCGGCCGCGGGCCAGCTCGGGCGCGGGCAGGCCGCACGAGGCGTACAGCTCGTCGCACCACGTGAGGCAGAGGTCGCCGGCGAGGATCGCCGTGCCCTCGCCGAACCGGTCGGAGTCGCCGGACCAGCCGTGGTCGGTGTGCAGCGTGGCGACCGAGCGATGCGCCGACGGCTTGCCGCGTCGGGTGTCGCTGCGGTCCATGACGTCGTCGTGGAGCAGGGCCGCGGCCTGGAAGAACTCCATGCTCGCGGCGAGGCGCACCAGGGCGTCGGAGTCGGCGCCGCCCGCGGCGCGGTAGCCCCAGTAGAGGAACCCGGCGCGCAGGCCCTTGCCGCCGGACAGCAGGCCCGAGACGGCCGTCACGAGCGGCGCGGTCTCCTCGCCGATGGCCGCGAGCGCCGTCGTGGCTCCCGTGACCTGGCCGTCGATCGCCTGCTGCACCCGACGGCGCAGCACGTCGAGGTCGGTGGGGGTCTGCACGGGCTCCTCCATCGAGCGAGTCGAGCGAGTCGGGATTCGTGGTCAGCCTACGCGGGCGCGCGACCGTCCCGTGAACAGGCCGCACGCCGCGGACGGCGGGCGCCTAGGGTGAGCGGCATGGCGCACGGCACGGCATCCTCGATGGCACGGGCGGAGCGGTTCACCCGGTCCATCCCGGCGATGATCGCCGCCGACACCCCCACCTTCAGCTTCGAGTTCTTCCCGCCGAAGGACGACGCCGCCGAGGTGCAGCTGTGGGAGGCCGTCCGGCGCCTCGAGAAGATCTCGCCGAGCTTCGTGTCGATCACCTACGGTGCCGGCGGCGGCACCCGCGACCGCACGGTGCGCCTGACCCAGCGGATCCTCGAGGAGACGACGCTGACGCCGATGGCGCACCTGACGTGCGTCGGGCACTCGGTGTCCGAGCTGCGCGGCATCGTCGGGGCGTACGCCTCGGCCGGGGTGCGCAACATCCTCGCGCTGCGCGGCGACCCGCAGGGCGGGCTCGGCCGGCCGTGGGTGGCCCATCCCGAGGGGCTCGACCACGCCGACGAGCTCGTCGGCCTCGTGCGCGGGCTCGGCGACTTCACCGTCGGCGTCGCCGCCTTCCCCGACGGCCACCCCGAGTCCGCCGACCCCGCCGACGACGTCGAGACCCTCGTCCGCAAGGAGCGGGCCGGGGCCGAGTTCGCCATCACCCAGATGGTGTTCGACGTCGACAACTACCTGCGGCTGCGCGACGAGCTGGCCCGACGCGGGTCGCGGCTGCCCGTCGTGCCGGCGATCATGCCGATCACCAACGCGCGCCAGGTCGTCCGGATGGCCGAGCTCGCGGGCCAGCCGATGCCGAGGGCCGTCACCGACCGCCTCGACCGGCACGGCGAGGACGCTGCGGGCGTGCGCGCCGAGGGGATGGCCATCGCCACCGAGTTCGCCCAGCGCCTCCTCGACGAGGGCGCGCCCGGCATCCACTTCATCACCATGAACCGGTCCTCGGCCACGCTCGAGGTCTTCGGCCGGCTCTGACGGCACCAGCGGACGTTTGCTCGTCAGCTCGTCAGCTCGTCAGCACGTCAGCCGGGGCGCCCGCGCTCCGCGTCGTCCGTCGGGAGCGGGCGCGTCGGGTCGGCCCGACGCCGGGGAGGCCGGACGCCCGGTGGGGCGGCGTCGTCGGTGGGTGCGCCGCGTCCGGTCGGGGTGGCGATCCCGACGCGCTCGCCCCACGCGTCGTAGCGGCGCTTGAGCCGGCGCAGGCGCCCCGCGAGCTTCCACACGATGAACGCGCCGACGGCCAGGAGCAGCAGCGCGATCGTCGCCGCGGCCCACGGGTGGGCGATGGCGAGGGCCGTGACGCCGGTGACCGTGATGTCCTCGCCGGTGCTGACGACGATGTTGCTCGCGGGCTCGGGCGAGGTGTTGATGATGCCGCGCAGCCCGGCCTTGACGCCGTGCGAGACGAGCGCCGTGACGCCGCCGGTGGCGGCACCGACCGCGGCGGCGAGGCCTGCGGTCTCGTGGCCGATGAGGTAGCCGATCGTCGCGCCGACGGCCGGGCGCACGACGGTGTGGACCGAGTCCCACACCGAGTCGACGTAGGGGATCTTGTCGGCGACGAGCTCGAGGACGAAGAGGATCGCGGCGCCGACGAGGACGTCGGTGCGGCCCAGGGCGTCGGGGATCTGCCCGACGTGGAGGAAGCGGTCGGCGATCCCGAGGACGAGCACGACCGCGTAGGCGTTGATGCCGCTGCCCCACCCGGTGGTGAAGGCCATGGGGATGAGCTCGGCGCCCACGTGACTCCTTGCTGTCTGCCGGTCGGCCGGTGTCCGGTCGTGCCCGGCCGAGGGCCGAGCACCGGTCCAACGCTGCCGACGCTCCCGTATTCCCCGGGCCGGCGCAAGGGGAGGCGGGCGGCGGGTCTCGCGGCAGCAGGACGGGCCCGGGGCGTGGACGGACGGGACCCCTGCGCCCTTCCGGCCACGGACCGGGCCCGTGGTGTGCTCCCACTCTGGCCGAGCCCGTCGCGGGGCTCCTGAGCACTGGTACTCAGCTCCGGTCGAAAGGGACGGACCAGCCGGAACCGGGCGGGTCGTCGGCGGGTCGCCGGCTGGGTCGTCGGCGGGGCGTCGACCGCCTTGACACGGTGTCGGCGGCAGGGGTTACGCTGATGGTGTTCGAACAGATGTTCGAACGATCATCGTTCAGTCCAGTCGTCGGTTGGGGTGTCGGCTGTCCGTGTGGGGCGCGGGCGGCCTGGGTCGTGATTTCCCGCTTCGACGTGTCCGAGGGAGACGTGTCGTGGTGCGCAGGTTCAGTGATGTCGTGCAGGTCAGGGTCCGGTCCGAGCAGCAGTCCGAGCCGGTTCGGCAGTCCGGGCAGTCCGGGCAGTCCGGGCAGTCCGGGTGGGACCGACAGCAGGAGGGGTCCGCCGCGGGTGCCCGGGAGCGGCCCGAGGCCTTCATCTGGAAGGGCCGCCTCTACGTCGTGCGCGAGGTCCTCGCCCAGTGGCGCGAGCGGCGGGCCTGGTGGCACGACGCGCTCGACGCCGAGGAGTCGCAGGTGCGGCCCGGCGAGACGCTCGTCGCGGCCGCGAGCGAGCAGCACGTCTGGCGGGTCGAGGCGAGCCCGGGGTGGTCGTTCACGCCCGGGGTCTACGACCTCGCCCACGACGCGTCCCCGCGTGGCGACCACTGGTCTCTCGTCCGGGTCGCCGACTGATGTCCGTCGCACCCGCCTCTGCACCCGTACCTGCCTCTATGAGAGAGAGGAGCCGACCCGTGGCCGCCGCACCCCTGCACCGCCCACCCATCTCGATCGCCGTGCTCACCCTGCTCGACCGCTCGAGGGACACCCTCGAGTCGGCCTGCCGCGCGAGCGAGGCCACCGAGCGCTACCGCGACGCCCACCTCGGGGCCCTCCGCGCCGCCGCCGCCCTCGTCGCGGCCCGCACGGCACCGACGCCACGGTCCCGGCCCCGCAGCGTCTGGCAGGTGCTGCCCGTCGTCGCCCCCGAGCTGGGGGAGTGGGCCGCCTTCTTCGCCGCGTGCTCCGCGCGCCGGTCCGTCGTCGACCGCGGCGGCCACATCGCACCGCGTGAAGCCGACGACCTGCTCCGCCAGGCCGAGATGTTCCTCGAGATCGTCCAGGACCTGCTCGGGGTGCCGCTCGCCGTGCCGCTGCCACGGACCATCACCCCGGTCTCGTCCGGGTCGAGGAGCCGTGCGAGCCGGGCATGACGAGCACGACCACCACCAGCACCAGCACCACCGGCACGGCCATCGGCACGACGGGCCTGGCGGTCTCATCGGTCTCGTCGGTCTCATCGGTCTCATCGGTCAGGGCCGCTCGCGGCGGCGACGGCTTCGTCCACCTGCACGTCGCGAGCGGCTACTCGATGCGCTACGGCACCGCCACGCCGCGCCAGCTCGTCGAGCGGGCCGCCGCCTGGGGGCAGCCGGCGCTCGCACTCACCGACCGCGACGGCCTCTACGGGGCGGTCAAGTTCGTCCGTGCCTGCATGGAGCACGACCTCGCGCCCGTCCTCGGCGTCGACCTCGCGGTCGAGCCGCCGGGTGCCGGTCGCCCGCCTCGGGCCGAGCACGTCCGCACCCCGGTCCGTGGCGGCGCCCTCGTCGACCCGCGCCTGCCCCGCGTCACCGTCCTGGCCCGCGGCCAGGCCGGCGGCCTCGCGCCCGGGCTCGGGTGGGCGGCCCTGTGCCGGCTCGTCACGGCCACCCACCTGCGTGGCGAGCGCGGCACACCGGTCACGACGGCAGGCCTCCTCGCCGAGCACGCCCGTCCCGACGCCGAGCACGCCCGCCCCGACGCCGGGCCCGCGCCCCTCGTCGTCCTGCTCGGGCCCGACTCCGACGTCGGCCGAGCCGTCCTCGCCCGCCGCCACGGCGAGGCCCGGGCAGCCCTCGAACGGTGGGTCGCCCAGCTGCCGCCCGGGGCCGTCGTCGTCGAGCTCGTCTGCCACGGCGGACCGGAGCACCTACCAGGCAGCCTCGGCCAGGCCGGCCGGATGCTCGCCCTCGCCCGCGAGGTCGGGGTGCCCACCGTCCTCACGGCGGCGGTGCGCCACGCCGACCCCCAGGACGCCGCCGTCGTCGACGTCCTCGACGCCGCCCGCCGGCTCGTCGCCCTCGACACCCGCCACCTCGACCGCGTCACGACCGCCGGCCACCTCGCGCCGACACCGGTCATGCACGCGCTCGCCCTCGACGTCGTCCAGGTGTCCGGCCCCGGCTTCGTCGGGGGTGGGGCGCTGGCCCGCGAACAGGCCCACGAGCTCGTCGCGCGCACGACGTCCCTCGCCACCCAGTGCGTCCAGGACCCGCGCGCCGACCTCGGCATCGGCTCGGTGCACCTGCCCGAGCCCGACGTCCTCGGCATCCGTCCCGGCACCAACCCGCAGCACGTGCTCGCGCGCCGCTGCCGCGAGTCGATCGCGACCCGCTACCCCGACCGGTCCGGGCCCGAGCTCACCGCCGTCAGCGACCGCCTCGAGGACGAGCTCGGCGTCATCGAGACCCTCGGCTACGCCACGTACTTCCTCACCGTCGCGCAGGTGTGCGACCTCATCCGCGAGATGGACGTGCGTGTCGCGGCCCGCGGCTCCGGCGCCGGCTCGCTCGTCAACTACCTGCTCGGCATCTCCGGCGTCGACCCGATGCGCCACGGCCTCCTCATGGAGCGGTTCTGCTCACCGCTGCGCGCCGAGCTGCCCGACATCGACATCGACGTCGAGTCGGCCCGCCGCACCGAGATCTACGAGCGCATCCTCGAGCACTTCGGCGGCGAGCGTGTCACGTGCGTCTCGATGATGGACACCTACCGGGTGCGCCACGCGATCCGCGACGCCGGGGCGGCGCTCGGCCTGCCGCCGCCCGAGATCGACGCCATGGCCAAGGCGTTCCCGCACATCGCCGCCCGCAACGTGCGCCACGCGCTCGCCGAGCTGCCCGAGCTGCGGGCGTCCGGCCTCGACGTGCCACGCCTGCAGCTGATGTTCGACATCGTCGAGCGCCTCGACGGCCTGCCCCGGCACATCGCCCTGCACCCGTGCGGCGTCGTGCTGTCCGACTCCGGCCTGCTCGACCGCACGCCCGTCGAGGCCAGCTGGCTCGGCTTCCCGATGAGCCAGTTCGACAAGGACGACGTCGAGGAGATGGGCCTGCTCAAGCTCGACGTCCTCGGCATCCGGATGCAGTCGGCGATGGCCCACGCCGTCGAGGAGGTCGAGCGCGTCGACGGCGTCAGCGTCGACCTCGACGACGAGGAGCAGGTGCCCTTCGACGACGAGCCGACCTTCGAGATGATCCGCTCCACCCGCACCCTCGGCTGCTTCCAGATCGAGAGCCCCGGGCAGCGCGAGCTCATCGGCAAGTTCGGCCCGCGGACCTTCGAGGACCTCATCGTCGACATCTCGCTGTTCCGGCCCGGCCCGGTCAAGAGCGACATGATCGTGCCGTTCCTCAACGCCCGCCAGGGCTGGAAGGAGCCGGCCTACCTGCACCCGACGCTCATCCCGGCGCTCGAGGAGACCGAGGGCGTCGTCGTCTTCCACGAGCAGGTCCTCAAGATCGTCGCCGAGACCACCGGCGTCAGCCTCGCCCACGCCGACGAGGTGCGCCGCGCCCTCGGCACGCCGGCCGGTCAGGAGCGGATCGAGGCGTGGTGGCGCCCGGCCGCGAGGGCCCGGGGCTACGCGCCCGCCGACGTCAACCGCATCTGGGAGGTCCTCAAGGCGTTCGCCTCGTTCGGGTTCTGCAAGGCGCACGCCGCCGCCTTCGCCCTGCCGACCTACCAGTCGGCCTTCCTCAAGGCCCACCACCCGGCCGCGTTCCTCGCCGGCGTGCTCACCCACGACCCCGGCATGTACCCCAAGAGGCTCATCCTCGACGACGCCCGCGCCTTCGGCGTCACGATCCTCGGCCTCGACGTCAACGCCTCCACCGGCACGTACCGGTACGAGCGCACCGACGACGGCGGCGAGGCCATCCGTCTCTCGCTCGCCGACGTCCACGGCATCAGCGAGGCGGAGGTCGCCCGCGTCGTCGCCGGGCAGCCGTACTCGAGCCTGTCCGACTTCTGGCAGCGGGCCCAGGTCTCGCGCCCGGTCGCCGAGCGGCTCGTCCTCGCCGGGGCCTTCGACTCGATCCACGGCATCGACCTCGGCGGACCGTCACGTCTCGACGACGCGGGCGGCCTGTCCCGCCGGGCCCGCAGCGGCCTGGGTCGGCGGGGCCGGGTCACCCGGCGCGACCTGCTCCTGCACGTCGCCGAGCTCGACCGGTGGTCCTCCTCGCAGCGCCGGTCCGGTCGCCGGGTCGCAGCCGCCGGCAGGTCGCGTGGGCGGGTCACGTCGGTGTCGGCCGCCGGTGACATCCGTGCCCTCGCGGCGGCCCAGTCGCAGGCGTCCGCGGGGGTGCCCGAGCACCTCGCCACCCAGCTGACCCTCGACCTCGGCGACGCGCCCCAGCTCACCGCCACGAGCGGCCTGCCCGAGATGACCGGCCCCGAGCGGGTCCGCGCCGAGCTCGAGGTGCTCGGCCTCGACGCGTCGGGCCACGTCGTCGACTTCTACCGCCCGCTGCTCGACACCCTCGGCGTCACCCGGGCCCGTGACCTGCTCGAGGGTCGCAGCGGCCGCGAGGTGTGGGTCGCCGGGGTCAAGGTCGCCACCCAGACCCCGCCGATCCGCTCCGGGCGCCGCGTCGTGTTCCTCACCCTCGACGACGCCAGCGGCCCGGCCGACCTCACCTTCTTCGAGGACGTCCAGGGCCCGTACGCCGCGACGGTGTTCCACTCCTGGCTCATCCTCGCCCGCGGCCTCGTGCGGCGCACCGGCCCGCGGGGCGTCTCGATCCGGGCCACCGGCGCGTGGGAGCTGTCCGCGCTGCAGGAGGCGTGGACCGCCGGCGGCGTCGAGGCCGTCCACGCGGCCCTCGAGGAGGCCGACCGCGCGGCGTGGGAGCGCGCCGGTGCGCTCGAGGGCCCGGGCTCCGGCGTCGGCGAGACTCCGGAGGGCCGGCGCGTCCTCGTCCACGCCTCGGGTTTCCGGCAGTCGCCGTACGCCGACATCCGCCCGGCGGGCGAGGAGGTGCGCGGCGCCCGGGGCACGGCGGGGCTCGTCCCGACCGACCCGAGTGGCGTCGGTGGCGTCGGTGGCGTCGGTGGCCCGCCGCGCAAGCTGTGGCACGCGAGCCCGGGAAGCTCGGGGCACTAGGGTGATGATGCACACGAACCACCCGCGCGACCACCTGCGCAACCACGCGACCGACGTTCCCCGGAGGACCCCGTGCCCGACGAGCAGCGCCCCCAGCGACGCGGCGGAGTCCGGCCCTCGGCCGTCGTGTCCGCCGTCGGACGCATCGCGAGCGAGTGCGCCGACCGGCTCGGCCGTCCGCTCGACGTCCTCGACCTCGGGGGCGGCACCGGCGGCGTCGCCGTCCCGCTCGCCGAGGCCGGCCACCGCGTCACCGTCGTCGACCCCAGCCCCGACGCGCTCGCGGCCCTGGCCCGGCGTGCTCGCGAGGCCGGCATCGTCGACCGGGTCACCGGCGTCCAGGGCGACGGCGACACCCTCGCCAGCGTCCTCGCCGACCACTCCGTCGACCTCGCCTGCTGCCACGGCACCCTCGAGTTCGTCGACGACCCCGACGCGACGCTGCGCGCCCTCGCGGCGGCCCTGCGACCCGGTGGCGTCCTGTCGCTGCTCGTCTCAGGCCGGCTCGCCGTCGTGTTCGCCAAGGCGATCGCCGGCGAGTTCGCCCAGGCCCGCGCCGCGCTCGTCGACCCGTCCGGCCGGTGGGGCGGCACCGACCCGCTCCCGCGCCGCTTCGACGCCGACCAGCTCGAGGCGCTGCTCGGTGCGGCCGGCTTCACCGACGTCCAGGTCCGCGGCACCAACATCGTCGGCCACCTCGTGCCGGCCTCCCTCGTCGACTCCGACGCCGACCGGGCGGCTCTCGTCGAGCTCGACGAGCTGCTCGTCTCCGGTCCCGGCCGCGAGTTCCTCCGCACGCTCGGCAATGCCCTGCACGTCGTCGCCCGCCGCGACTGACGGGCCCGCCGCTGCCGACGCGCCCGCCGGGACGGGGTGCCGCCGGTGAGCCGCCGCCAGTTCACGGCTCCGACGCGTCCGGACGGCCGACCGCCCGACGACGCCGGGTGCACCGTCCTGCACGTCGACATGGACGCCTTCTACGCGTCGGCCTCGCTCATCTCGCGGCCCGACCTGCGCGGCAAGCCGGTCATCATCGGGGGAGCGAGCGGCCGCTCGGTCGTGCTGTCGGCCACCTACGAGGCACGCGCCTTCGGGGTCGCCTCGGCGATGCCGATGGCCCGGGCCCGGCGCCTGTGCCCGCAGGCCGTCGTCATCGAGCCGGACCACCGGCGCTACGCCGCGATCTCCGAGGCCGTCATGGCCACCTTCGCGACCGTCACCGACACCGTCGAGCCGCTCTCCCTCGACGAGGCCTTCCTCGACGTCTCCGGCGCGATACGGCGCCTCGGCAGCCCGGCCACCATCGCCGAGCGGCTGCGCGACACCATCGCCGACGAGCAGGGCATCACGTGCTCGGTCGGGGTGGCGCCGACGAAGTTCGTCGCCAAGCTCGCCTCGAACCTCGCCAAGCCCGACGGGCTCATCGTCGTGCCGCGCGAGGAGGTCGTCTCCTTCATCCACCAGCTGCCGGTCGCGGCCATCTGGGGTGTCGGCGACAAGACCGAGGAGCACCTGCACCGGCTCGGCCTGCGCACCGTCGCCGACCTCGCCCACACGCCGGTCGAGACCCTCCAACGCGCCCTCGGTGACGTCGCCGGCCGCAACCTGCACGACCTCGCCTGGGGCCGTGACCCCCGGCACGTCGTGCCGGAACGCCGCGAGAAGTCGATCGGGGCCGACGAGACCTTCGCCCACGACATCGACGACCCGGTCCGCATCCACCGCGAGCTGCTCCGCCTCGCCGACCGCACCGCGGCCCGGGCCCGGACGGCCGGGATGTCGGGGCGCACCGTGTCGATCAAGGTTCGGTTCGCCGACTTCACGACGATCACGCGGGCCAAGACCCTGCGCCACCACACCGACGTCTCGCGCGACATCTACGCCACCGCCCGCGAGCTCTACGACCGCCTCGGCCTCCAGCGGGCCCGCATCCGCCTCGTCGGCGTCCGGCTCGAGGGGCTCGTCCCGACCGAGAACGCCCCCATCCAGGCCCGCCTCGACGAGCCGGAGAAGGGGTGGCGCGACGCCGACCGCGCGGTCGACCGGGCCAGCGCTCGCTTCGGTGCCGGGTCGGTGCGGCCGGCCAGCCTCATGCGTGACCCGACCTCGGGTTCCCATCGTGAGACGCGGGACCTATCCTGAGGGAAAGAGACCCCAGTCGGGTGTCGCCGGAATACGATTGGTGACAGTCGAGATCGCACAGGGAGGTGCCTAGTGGCACTCTCGGAACACGAGGAAGCCCTGCTCCAGCAGATGGAGGAGGCCCTCTATGCCGAGGACCCGCGCTTCGCGTCGCGGATCCGCAAGACCAAGTCGCGTGGCGCCGGGCGAGGCAGGATCGTCGCCGGAGTCATCGCGGGCGTGGCGGGCCTGGCGCTCGTCGTCTTCTCGGCCATGAGCAGCACGATCTGGCTCGGTGCCGTCGGCTTCGCGATCATGGTGGCCGGCATCGTCTACGCGATCACGCCCTCGAAGACGCGCCTCGCGGCCGTCGACGCCGACGGCACGCCCAAGCCGCGCCCCGCCGGGCGGCAGAAGGCGAGCTCGCGTCAGGGCACCTTCATGGAGCGCCTCGAGGAGCGTTGGGAGAAGCGTCGCCGCGACCAGTGGTGACACCACTGCGACGACCGCACGAACGGAAGGCCGCCATCCCGTCGGGAGGGCGGCCTTCGTGCACGTCCCCGCCCTGTCCGCGGGTCCGGGATGTCCGGAACGTCAGGCGCGTCCGCGGAGACGTCGGTGTGAGAAGCGCCACGTGGGAGATGCGTGGGAGATGTGTGGGAGACACGAGTGAGACGCCCGGTCACGGACGCGTCAGGTAGACCCCCGCCACCCACGTCACGAGGATGCCGACCGCCGTCAGCAACTCGATGCCGGTGCTCGTGACGACGGCGCGCACGGCTTCGCGGGTGGCCGACCAGGCGCGCGCGTGCTCGCGGTGCTTGATGCGCTCGAGCAGGTAGACGGTCAGGACGAAGCCGAGCGGTCCGCCGATGACCGGTATGACGAAGAAGCCGACGACGGCCACGAGTGCGGCGATCGCCACGAACGTCGAGTCGACGCCGCGGCTGGTCATCCGCCGGCCGGGCACGAGGTACTTGGCTGTCATGCCCACGGCGAGCAGGACCGTCGCCACGGCGAGGACGACCCAGCCGGCCGCGTCCTGACGCAGCAGCGCCCACGCCAGGACACCACCCCAGACCAGGAGGAGCCCGGGCAGCACGGGCACGACGACGCCAGCGGTCCCGACCAGCATGGCCACGAGGATCAGGAGATTGGTCTCGGTGATCACGGGTCAGCCGGTCGGGACCGCTGGGACGTGTGGTGGACGCATCGCGTCCGTGGGCTCCGTTGCCGCGCTCCGGACCTGCCGGTCAGCGCTCGTCGACCGAGGCGGAGGCCTGCGTCTCGACCAGTCGGGCCGTCTCGTCGTGGATGTCGACGGCCTTGTCCGCCAGCGCCGGGAGGTGCTGACGGCCGTGGTGTGCGCAGAAGAGGAGCTCACCGCCGCCGACGAGGCGGGCGCGGATGTAGGCCTGGGCGCCACACCGGTCGCAGCGGTCTGCTGCAGTCAACTCGGGTGCCAGTGCTGTCGTCATCTCAGTGCTCGCCTTCTCTCTGTTCCTCGGGGACCTCCCCGGAGGGATGTCCCGCGTCCTCGAGGCTCGGGGCTCCTGCGGCTGCCCGTCGTCCTCGCGGCTGTTCCAACAGTGAATCACGCGGAATGCTTCCCCGATGGCACGCTCGGCTGCAAGGGCCCCGCAAGATTCCCGGATCGTTATGGACTGTCGAGGGTTCGGAGCCGATGACGGTCCGGATGCCTCGCAGTTCGGCCCCCCTCCGCCGGCGCCTGGTCCATACCCGCAAGGGGCCCGCGACCGTCGCCGCGAGCCTCCGAAGGGTCGTCGGCGATGGTGGCTAGGCTGCAGGGTGCCGGCCGGGACCGGTGGACCCTCCGTGGACTCCCCGTGAAGCCCCCTCCCGCCGCCGGCGAGCAGTCCGACGAAACGAGAGAGAACCGACACCCGTGGCCTCCGCCTCCCGCCCCGCCCCCTCCGGCAACGGCGACTACACCGCGCGTCACCTGCAGGTCCTCGAGGGCCTCGAGGCCGTGCGCAAGCGTCCCGGCATGTACATCGGCTCGACCGACCAGCGCGGCCTCATGCACTGTCTCTGGGAGATCATCGACAACGCCGTCGACGAGGCGCTGACCGGCGTCTGCACCGACATCCAGGTCATCCTCGGCTCGGACGGCTCGATCGAGGTGCGCGACAACGGCCGCGGCATCCCGGTCGACATCGAGCCGCGCACCGGCCTGTCCGGCGTCGAGGTCGTCTTCACCAAGCTGCACGCCGGCGGCAAGTTCGGTGGCGCCTCCTACGCCGCCACCGGTGGCCTGCACGGCGTCGGCGCCTCGGTCGTCAACGCCCTGTCGGCACGGCTCGACGTCGAGGTCGACCGGGGCGGCAAGACCTACGGCATGAGCTTCCGTCGCGGCGAGCCCGGCACCTTCACCGACGCCCAGGGCGCACCGCACTCGCCCGAGGCGTCGTTCACGCCGTACGAGCGCAAGAGCGCGCTGCCCGTCGTCGGCAAGGCCAAGCGCGGTGTGACCGGCTCGCGGGTGCGCTTCTGGCCCGACCGGCAGATCTTCCTCAAGGACGCCGAGCTCGACTACGAGGCCATCCTCGGCCGCGCGCGGCAGACCTCGTTCCTCGTCCCCGGCCTCCGGCTCGTCATCCGCGACGACCGCCGGCTCAAGGGCACGCCGGGCGAGGAGGGCCCGATCGAGGACGTCTTCCAGCACGACGGCGGCATCACCGACTTCGTCGAGTTCCTCGCCCCCGACACCCCGATCACCGACGTGTGGCGCCTGGAGGGCTCGGGCACCTTCACCGAGACGGTCCCGGTGCTCGACGTCAACGGCCACATGACGCCCACCGAGCTCGAGCGCGAGTGCGGCGTCGAGGTGGCCCTGCGCTGGGGCCAGGGCTACGACACGAAGATGCAGTCCTTCGTCAACATCATCACGACGCCGAAGGGCGGCACCCACGTCGCCGGCTTCGAGCAGTCGATCGTCAAGGTCTTCCGCAAGCAGCTCGAGGTCAACGCCCGCCGGCTCAAGGTCGGCAACGACAAGCCGGAGAAGGACGACATCCTCGCCGGCATGACCGCGGTCGTCACGGTGCGCCTCGCCGAGCCGCAGTTCGAGGGCCAGACCAAGGAGGTCCTCGGCACCAACGCCGTGCGCGCCATCGTCGCCAAGGTCGTGGAGAAGGAGCTGACCGAGCGCCTCACCTCGACCAGGCGCGGCGACAAGGCCCAGGCCTCGCTGCTGCTGGAGAAGGTCGTCTCGGAGATGAAGTCGCGCATCAGCGCGCGGCTGCACAAGGAGACACAGCGACGCAAGAACGCCCTCGAGAGCTCGACGCTGCCCTCGAAGCTGCGCGACTGCCGCACCACCGACGTCGAGCGCTCCGAGCTGTTCATCGTCGAGGGGGACTCGGCGATGGGCACCGCCAAGGAGGCGCGCAGCTCGGAGTTCCAGGCCCTGCTGCCGATCCGCGGCAAGATCCTCAACGTCCAGAAGGCGTCGGTCTCCGACATGCTGAAGAACGCCGAGTGCGCCTCGATCATCCAGGTCATCGGCGCCGGCTCGGGCCGCAGCTTCGACCTCGACGCGGCCCGCTACGGCAAGGTCATCATCATGACCGACGCCGACGTCGACGGCGCCCACATCCGCACGCTGCTGCTGACGCTCTTCTTCCGCTACATGCGACCGCTCGTCGACGCCGGCCGCGTCTACGCGGCGATGCCGCCGCTGCACCGCATCGAGGTCATCAACGCGGGCGCGAAGAAGAACGAGCTCATCTACACCTACAACGAGGTCGAGATGCGCCGCACCCTGGCCCGGCTCGAGAAGTCGGGCAAGAAGATCAAGCAGCCGATGCAGCGCTACAAGGGCCTCGGCGAGATGGACGCCGACCAGCTGGCCGACACGACGATGGACCCGCGCCACCGCACGCTGCGCAAGGTGACGATGCGCGACCTCGAGGCCGCCGAGCGGGTCTTCGAGCTGCTCATGGGCAACGAGGTCGCCCCGCGCAAGGACTTCATCATCGGGTCCGCGTCCGAGGTCGACCGGGAGCGCATCGACGCCTGAGGGCGCCTGGGGGCGTCTGAGGACGCCGCCGGGTTGGGCGTCCGCGGGACGCCGCCCGGGGTGGCGTGCTTACCATGTGCGTGCCGGCGGGGCTCCCTCCGGCGTTGTCGTCGAGAAGGGGTGTCGATGGTGGGCAACGGCGGTGCCGACGGTTCGGTGGACGCGGAGCGCGACGAGCGCTGGGCGGGTCCCGCCGGGCGTTCGCAGGGTGGTGCGGGCACCGAGGGGGAGAGCTTCACCGTCGAGGTGCCGGTCGACGCCACAGGTTCCGCGACCGCGTCGGCGCAGGACGACCCGGTCGCGCCGGTCGAGCCCGACCACCTGTCGGCGGGCCCGCCGGTCCCCGACGAGGACGTCGCGGTGGCCCGCATCGACGAGGCCCCGGAGCGCACCGTGCCGGCCACGAGCTACCTCTCGCCCGACGAGCTGCGCTGGGCCGCCGACCGCATCGGCGCCATCTCGGGCTCCTTCGCGGCCCGCGTCGTCGGGCAGGCCCGACTGCAGGAGACCCTGCTCATCGCCCTGCTCACCGGCGGCCACGTGCTGCTCGAGAGCGTGCCGGGTCTGGCCAAGACGACGGCCGCGCAGACCGTCGCGCAGGCGGTCGGTGGCCGGTTCCACCGGATCCAGTGCACGCCCGACCTGCTGCCGAGCGACATCGTCGGCACGCAGGTCTACAACCAGCACTCCGGCGCCTTCGAGACCCAGCTCGGCCCGGTCCACGCCAACTTCGTGCTCCTCGACGAGATCAACCGCAGCAGCGCCAAGACCCAGTCGGCGATGCTCGAGGCGATGCAGGAGCGGCAGACCTCGATCGGCAACCGCAGCTACGCCCTGCCGGACCCGTTCCTCGTCCTCGCGACCCAGAACCCCATCGAGCAGGAGGGCACCTACCCGCTGCCCGAGGCCCAGCTGGACCGGTTCATGCTCAAGGACGTCCTCGACTACCCGTCGCCGGCCGAGGAGGCCGAGGTGCTGCGGCGCATCGACGCCGGGGTGTACGCCCGACCGGGCACGCCGGTCGTCTCGACCGACGACGTCAAGCAGCTGCAGGGCCTCGTGTCACGGGTGTACATCGACCCGGCGATCGTCAACTACGTCGTCGGGGTCACGTACGTGACGCGCCACCCGCGCGACTACATCGAGCCGCGTCTGGCCGGCTACGTCGACTTCGGGGCGAGCCCGCGGGCGAGCATCGCCTTCACGAGCGCCGCGCGGGCCCGGGCCCTCATCGACGGCCGCAACCACGTGGTCCCCGACGACGTCAAGGCACTGACCCACCGGGTGCTGCGCCACCGCGTCACCCTCGGGTTCGAGGCCGCGGCCGACGAGGTGCCGGTCGAGCGCGTCATCGACGCCATGGTGGGCGGGATCCGCACTCCCTGACCGGGGTGGGAGCCACCATGCCGACGACGCTGCTGACCCGGGTGAAGAGCAAGCTCTTCGTCCACGCCCGCCGGAGGTCGCGCAGCCTCCTGGAGGGCGAGTACGCGTCGGTCTTCCACGCGCGCAGCCTCGACTACGACGACCTGCGGGCGTACGTGCCCGGCGACGAGGTGCGCGACATCGACTGGAAGGCGACGGCGCGCCACCAGTCGCCGCTCGTCAAGCGCTACGTCGCCACGCGCAAGCAGAACCTCATGCTCGTCGTCGACACCGGTCGGGGGATGGCCGCGACGACCCGCAGCGGCGAGACGAAGAAGGATGTCGCGATCGCGGCCGCCGGGCTCGTCGGCTACCTGGCCCAGCGGCACGGCGACCTCGTGGGCCTCGTGCGTGGCACGGCGTCCACGACGGTGTCCCACGAGCTGCGGGGGAGCGAGGCCCACCTCGAGCTGCTCCTGCGCGCGGTCGATGCCGCGACCCGCCTCGACGGCGACCAGAGCAACCTCGCGACCCAGCTGCGGTGGGTCGTGCGCAACGTGCGTCGCCGGCTCGTGCTGCTCGTCGTCTCCGACGACCGCGACCTGGACCCCGCTCTCGACGACCTCCTGCGCCGGCTCCACGTGCAGCACGAGATCCTGTGGCTCACCGTCGAGGACGCCGACCCGACCGCCGTCGAGGGCGACCGCACCACCTACGACGTCGCCGACACCTACACGCTGCCGACGCTCGTGCGTCTCGACCGAAAGGTGCGGGCGGCGTACGCGCGGACGGTGCAGGAGCGGGTGCACCGCACGGCCACCCTGCTCGACCGCCGCGGCATCAACCACGCCCGGCTCGGGTCGAGCGACGAGGTCGTGCCGACGGTGTTCGCCCTGCTCGAGAGGCAGCGTCGTGCACGCCGCTGACGCGCCGCCGCCCGGCTTCTACGCCCCGGACCCGTACGCGTCACGGTGGCTCTGGCTCGGCATCGCGACCCTCGCGCTGGTCGCGCTCTGGTACGCGTGGGTGCTCTGGTCGACGCGGCGTCGCCGGGTCGTCGTGCCGCCGCGGATCACCCTCGACCGGCTGACCCGGCTGCGCGCCGACTACACCCACCAGATCGACGTCGTCCTCGGTCGGGCCGCGGCGGGCGAGATCACCCAGCGGCGGGCCCACCAGCAGCTGAGCGTCCTCGTGCGCCACTTCGTCCAGGAGGTCTCCGGCGTCCACGCGCCGACGATGACCCTGACCGAGCTCACCGCCTCGGGGGAGCGGTTCACGCCCGTCTCGCACGTCGTGGGTCGCCTCTACCCGGGCGAGTTCGCACCGCACGAGGCGCAGACCGTGGCCGGCGCCGGCGAGGTGGCCAAGCAGGTGGTGGCGCGATGGGCCTGACCTCCCTCGACCTGAAGTGGCCGGCCGTACTCACCGTCGGCCTGCTCGTCGTCGCGGCTGCCGCGCTCGCCGTGTACCGGCTCCGGGTGCGTCGCGCCGCACGCGCGGGGGCGGCCGTGGCCAACTCGCGGGCGCTGACCGAGCTGCCGGAGTTCCGCCACGCCCTGCGCGTCCACCGGGTCCGGATGGGCGTGCTCACCGGCAGCGCGGCCCTGCTCGCATGCGCGGCACTGCTTGGGGCGGCGCGTCCCCTCGACGCGACGATCGACAAGCCGCAGACCCGGTCGCGCGACATCATGCTGTGCCTCGACATCTCCGGGTCGATGGCCGCCTACGACGCCGAGCTCGTGGCCACGTTCAAGACGCTCGTCAGCAGCTTCGAGGGCGAGCGCATCGGCCTCGTCATCTTCAACTCCTCGGCCGCCACGGTCTTCCCGCTCACCGACGACTACGACTTCATCAACGACGAGCTCGACACGGCGGCCGCCGCGCTGGGCGGCGACCCCGACCAGGAGTCGTTCTTCGCCGGCACGTTCAACGGACGCGGCACCTCCCTCATCGGCGACGGCCTCGCGACCTGCGTGTCGAGCTTCGACCGCGTCGACCTCCAGCGGGCCCGCTCGGTCGTCTTCGCCACCGACAACCACGTGGCGGGGCGCCCGATCATCGACCTCCCGGAGGCGGGAGAGCTGGCCAAGGCCAAGGGCGTCCGTGTCTACGGCCTCAACCCGGAGGAGGACGGGCCCGACGACGAGGCCGCCGAGATGCGCGAGGTCGTCACGGGTACGGCCGGCCAGTACTACCCGATGAGCGACCCGGCGGCGATCAAGGGGATCGTCGACGCGGTCCAGGCCCAGGAGGCCACGATCATCGACTCCGCGGCCCGGGCGCTCTACTCCGACAACCCGACCGTGCCGATCCTCCTCGCCGGGGTGGGGCTCGTCGGGGTCGTGGGAGCGAGCCGGAGGTGGTCGACGTGAGCCTGCTGCCCGTCCTCCCGTGGCCGGTCCTGCTCGTCCTCGTCGTGGCGGGCCTGGCCGCCGTGTGGTGGAACCCGTCGTCCCGGGCGACGCCGGGGGAGTCGCGGGCCACCCACTGGCGCCTCACCGCCGGGGTCGTCCTGCTCGGTCTCGCGGCGCTGCGCCCCGGGGTGCCGGGCGACCAGGTCGACACCACGGCGGCCAACCTCAACGTCTACTTCGTCGTCGACACGACGAGCAGCATCATCGCCGAGGACTACGGTGACGGCCAGCCCCGCATCGCCGGCGTCGCCGCCGACATCGCGGCCATCGCCGAACGCCTGCCCGGGGCGCGCTACAGCGTCGTGACCTTCGACCAGGCCACCCGCGTCCGGCTGCCCCTGACGACCGACACCAACGCGCTCGACGCCGCGCTCCAGACGCTCATGCCCGAGCCGTCGGAGTACTCGCACGGGTCCTCGGTCACGGAGGCGAACGACCGGCTCAAGACGCTGCTCGAGCAGGCTCGGCAGCGCACCCCCGAGCGCGGCCGGATCGTCTACTACCTCGGTGACGGCGAGCAGACCGCGCCCGACCCGCCGACGCCGTTCGCGATCGACCACGCCCTCGTCAACGGCGGCGCCGTGCTCGGTTACGGCACGAGCGACGGCGGCCGGATGAAGTCGACACGCTCGCGGTTCGACTCCAGCTCCTCCTACATCAAGGACCCCTCGACCGGGGAGGACGCGCGCTCGGTCATCTCCGAGCCGACGCTGCGCCAGATCGCCGAGCAGCTCGGCGTCCCGTACGTGCACCGGCAGTCCGGCGACGGGGTCGACGAGGCGCTCGCCGACGTCGACCTCGCCCAGTTCGGCACGAGTGAGCAGGTGGAGAAGCAGAAGGTCGCGGCTCGGCGCGAGCTCTACTGGATCGCGCTTGTCGGCCTCGCGGGGATCGCGGCGTGGGAGGTCGGCGCGGGCGCCGCAGCGCTGGCCCAGACCCGCCGACGCAAGGAGGTGGGGTCATGACCTCGCTGCTCGACCGACCCGTACCCGCTCCCGAGGACACCCCTCGCCCCGGCGGACGCCTGGCGGCTCTGCGCTCGCGGCTCCCGGGTGGCGCGCGCGGCCGTGGGGAGCGGTCGGACCTGCTGCCCCGACCGCCCCAGGTGCGGCGACGCCGACGCCGCCTCGTGCTGGCCTCCCTGCCCGTCGCCGTGCTTCTCGTCCTCGTCGCGGCGCGCCTGCTGACGCTCAACGTCGTCCACGACCGCACGCTCGACGCGTACACGGCCGGCGACGCCGAGCGCACGATGACGTGGGCGCAGCGGCAGGGTTGGGTCAACGTCGTCGAGCAGTTCCGGGCCCCGTTCGCCGTCGGCGACGCGCACATCCTGACCGGCCACTACGCGCTGGCCCGCCCGTGGTTCGAGCAGGCCTTCGAGCTGGTCCCCAAGGGTGGGATCGACGACTGCAAGGTGCGGGTCAACCTCGGCCTCACCTACGAGGCGCTTGGCGACGACGCCAAGGCCCGTGAGCGCACCGACGAGTGGAAGCAGTTCTACGACAAGGGGATCCGCATCACCAAGGAGCGGCCGCCGCTGTGCGACGCTCCCGAGGGCGGGCAGACCGGTGACCAGCTGCAGCAGGCGCAGCAGCGGATGGAGCAGAAGAACGCCGACGCGCCACCCGACCAGGGGCAGGGCAACGAGGACCAGCCGCAGCCCGGCCCGACGCCGCAGCCGACCCCGACGCCCGACCCGAACCAGACGCCGAGCCAGGAGGAACAGGACTACCTCCAGCAGCAGCAGCGCCAGAACACCATCGAGCGCAACCAGCAGCAGGGCCAGGACGACCGGATCCAGCCCGGCGACGGCGGCCAGACCTACCCCAAGCCCTGGTGAAGGCCCTTCCTCCTAGGGCTGTGGCTGGGCGAGTGACGCGGCGGGCGAGGGGCCGGCGACGACGGTGACGCGGTACTCGTGGACCGGCACGGCCTTCTTGCCGCAGGACTCCGGGCGCGACAGCCCGCCGGCAGCACGTTCGACGCGGACGCGCCACACGCGTCCGTCCTCGTGGGTCACCGGGACGAGCCAGGCGTCGGGCGGTGTCTCGTCCGAGGGCTGGTCGGGCCGGGTCGTGGCGGGCCGCGGCTCGGCGCCCCCGGCCCAGAGCGCGGGCAGGTGCGTCTCGCCGAGGAGGGCCCGCACGTGCGACTCGGCGCACTGGGCGGCCGGCTCGAGGGAGGAGCGACCGCGGTCGTGCTGCGGCCCGAGCAGCTCCTCGGGGGTGTGGTCGGTGGCGCTGGCACCGAGCACCCACTCCGCAGCCGGGTCGTCGAGCCGGGCGTAGGTCTGCCCCCAGGGCAGCAGCACGGCGGTCGGGGCGAACCGGTGACCGCCGGTGTGCGACACCTCCCAGACGCGCCCGGGTGCCACCCGACCCGCGTGGACGGCGAGCGGACGGCCCCTCACGGCGCAGCACACGTCGCGGCGGCCGTTCGTGCACACGAGGAGCGTCGGTTCGGCGGGCTCGGCGCCCGGCAGCGACGCGCGCACCATGGCCCGGCTGCCGCGCGCCAGGGCGCCCCAGTCGAGGCCGAGCAGGTCGCCGATGCTCGTGACGGTCGCCCGCAGCAGCCATGCGTCGGCCGGCCGGGCACCGGCGTGGGCGAGCAGGACGGTGCGGGGCGCGTCGCTGGCGGGGTGGCCACCGGGCTTGCGGATGAGCATGAACCGCCCGCCGGCCTGGGCGGTGCGCGCGTCGAGCTCGGCGCCGAGCTCGCGGTCGAGGTGCGACTCGCGCGCGGCGTCGCGGCCCCACGGGCCGGGCTGCTCGACGGCGACGAAGAACCGGGCGCGTGCGGCCGTTCCGTAGGCGCTCGTGCCGTCGTGGTCGAAGAGGACCGAGCACGCGTCGCTCGCGGGCTCACCGTGCCCCGTCGTGGCCGGATGGGCGTCGTGCCCGTCCTCGGGCACGGGCTCGGCCGCGGGCTCGGCAGTCGTCACGGCCCCGTCCGACTTCTCGGCGGCGGCCACGACATCAGCGTGCTCGGGATCGTCGTCGTCCTCGGTCTCCTCGGGAGTCTCGTCGTCCTCGGTCTCCTCGGGAGTCTCGTCGTCCTCGGGAGACTCGGCGTCGTCGGAGGGCGCCAGGGACTCCTCGGCGCCCGGCTCCTGCCCGTCCGGCCCTGCGGGCGCCGTGTCGGTGGCGTCGGCCATCGTGGCCGGGCCCTCGGGCTCGGCGCCGGCAGCCGAGTCCTCGTCGGTGTCGTCGGGCTGCTGGGCGGTGTCGGCCGACTCGGTCACCTCGGCTGCGTCGTCGGGCACCGCTGCGGCGCCGCGCTCCTCCTCCGGTCCGGGGGCCGACGTGTCGGCGGGGCGGGGCGTCACGACGCCGGGCCCGCCGACGGGGGACCGGCGATGGCGCCGATGACGGTGTTCGTCGGGACGCCCGAACCGTCGCGCCGGCCGTCGGCCGGTGGCAGGTCGATGGCGACGCCGTTGGCCGCCGCGGCGCGGGCCGGGGTGTTGCCGGCGAAGGCGAGCACGAGGGTGTCCTCTCCCTTGAGGAAGCGGTGGCAGCGGACCCCGCCGGTGGCCCGGCCCTTGGCCGGGTACTCGGAGTACGGCGTCACCTTGAGCGAGCCGCCCTCGGTGCCGGGCAGCGCTCCCGACGAGCCGGCCGAGGTCACGACGATGCCCTCGCGCGTCGGGTCAACGACGCCGAAGAAGACAGCACGGCCGAAGCCACCCAGCTTGATGCCCGCCATGCCACCGGCCGAGCGGCCTTGCGGGCGAACGGACTTCGCGGGGAAGCGGAGCAGCTGGGCGTCGGTCGTGAGGAAGACGAGGTCAAGGTCGTCGCGATCGACGACGGCGGCACCGACGACGGAGTCGCCGTCCTTGAGGCTGATGACGTCCCAGTCGTTGCTCTTGGGGGCATCGGGCGTGACCCGCTTGACGACGCCACTCGCGGTGCCGAGCGCGACGACCGGCGCCTCCGCGCCGATCGGCACGATGGTCAGCGGCTCCTCGCCCTTGCCGAGGTCGACGTACGCCGCGAGCGGCGCGCCACCGGACAGGCTCGGGGCGCCGTTGGTCGGCGGCAGCGTCGGCAGGTCGAGGGCGGACAGGCGGACCATGCGCCCAGCCGAGGTGACCAGGCCGAACTCCCCACGGGCCGTGGTGCGCACGGCGCCGACGACGACGTCGTGCTTGGAGCGCGACCCCTCTGCGGTGACCGGCTCGTCGGACCCGGTGCGGGCCAGCAGCCCGGTGGAGGACAGCAGCACCCAGCAGGGGTCGTCGGCGATCTCGAGGGGCGACGCGGCAGCGGCCGCCGCGCTCTGGCCGGAGCCCTCGAGCAGCACGGTGCGACGCGGCGTGCCGTGCGACTTGGCGACGTCGGCCAGCTCGGTGGAGACGAGCTTCATGAGCAGCTTGTCGTTCTCGAGGATGGCCCGGAGCTCCTCGATGGTCTGCTCGAGGGTCTCCTTCTCCTTCTCCAGCTCGATGCGCGAGAACTTCGTCAGGCGCCTCAGCTGCAGCTCGAGGATGTAGTTGGCCTGCAGCTCGGACAGGTCGAAGACGTCCATGAGCCGCGCGCGGGCCGTGCCGGCGTCGTCGGACGAGCGGATCAGCTGGATGACCTCGTCGATGTCGACGATCGCGATGAGCAGACCGTCGACGAGGTGGAGGCGGTCCTGGGCCTTCTTCATCCGGAAGGACGTACGCCGCCGGACGACGTCGGTGCGGAAGTCGACGTAGACCTTGAGCAGGTCCTTCAGGCCCATGGTGCGGGGCTGGCCCTCGACGAGCGCGACGTTGTTGATGCCGAAGTTCTCCTCCATCGGCGTCAGCTTGTAGAGCTGCTCGAGGACCGCGTCGGGGTTGAACCCGTTCTTGATCTCGATGACGAGGTTGAGGCCCTGCGTGCGGTCGGAGAGGTCCTTGAGGTCGGAGATGCCCTGCAGCTTCTTGGCCTGGACGAGGTCCTTGATCTTGTCCATGACCTTCTCGGGGCCCACGAGGTAGGGCAGCTCGGTCACGACGATGCCCTTGCGGCGCGCGGTGATCGACTCGATGCGGGCCGTGGCGCGGGTGCGGAAGCTGCCGCGGCCGGTGAGGTAGGCGTCGCGGATGCCCTCGAGCCCGACGATCCTGCCACCGCACGGCAGGTCGGGGCCGGGCACGAACTTCATCAGCTCGTCGAGCGAGCACGTCGGGTTCGCGATGAGGTGGCGCGCGGCGCCGATGACCTCGACGAGGTTGTGCGGCGGCATGTTCGTGGCCATGCCGACGGCGATGCCGGCGGCACCGTTCACGAGCAGGTTCGGGAACGCGGCCGGCATGACGCCCGGCTGCAGCTGGGTGTCGTCGTAGTTCGGGACGTAGTCGACGGTGTCCTCGTCGAGTCCCGAGACCATGAGCAGGGCGGCGTCGGCCATCCGCGCCTCGGTGTACCGGGCGGCTGCCGGGCCGTCGTCGAGCGAGCCGAAGTTGCCGTGGCCGTCGACGAGCGGCAGGCGCAGCGTGAACGGCTGCGCCATGCGGACCAGGGCGTCGTAGATCGCCTGGTCGCCGTGCGGGTGGTACTTGCCCATGACCTCGCCGACGACGCGCTGGCTCTTGACGTGGCCGCGGTCGGGGCGCAGGCCGAGCTCGTTGGCGCCGTAGAGGATCCGCCGCTGGACGGGCTTCAGCCCGTCACGGGCGTCGGGCAGGGCCCGGGAGTAGATGACGCTGTAGGAGTACTCGAGGAAGGCGTTCTGCATCTCCTCCTCGACGTCGATCCCGACGATCTTCTCCTCGAAGTCCTCAGGGGGAGGCGTGGTGGTCGTGCGTCGCGCCATGCCGGGTGCTGCTCCTTGCCGTGCCGCTGTCGGGTGAACGCCCCATCTTCCCGCAGGCCGATCAGGTCGGCTCACCTGCCACGCCGAAACGGCCCCAGTGGGCCACCTCGGAGCCGGTCCGGCGGTGCCGGCGCAGGCTCGGGCTCTTCGGCCCAGGGACCACGTAGCCGAGCGAGACGACCCCGACGATCCGGCGCGCGTCGGGGATGTCGAGGGCCGCCTTGACGGCCGGGTGGCGTGGGGCCGGGACCCCGAAGAAGAGGCTGCCGAGGCCCTCGTCGGTGGCCGTGAGCAGCACGAGCAGGGCCGCCATGCCGGTGTCGACGTCCCAGTACGGCACCGGCCAGCGGGCCTCGTCGCGGTCGGTCCAGCCCTTGTCCGGCGCGGCGTACCGGTCGAGGTAGGCGTCCTTGTCCGACAGGCACAGCACGAGCACCGGTGCACCCTTGATGCCGGCGAGCCACGGGTCGTCGCCCGACGCGTCCGGCTCGCTCGACGCGTCCGGCTCGGCCGACGCGTCCCAGAAGACCCGGCGCTCGGCGTCGGTCGAGAGCACGAGGAAGTCCCAGCCCTGGCTGAACCCGGCGCTGGGAGCCCGCACGGCGTTGTCGAGGCAGCGCTCCACGACCTCGCGCGGCACCGGGCGGTCCGGGTCGTAGCGGCGGGACATGCGACGGGCGCGGACGACCTGGGTGAACTCCATGTGGCCAGCCTCGCATCGCAGGTGCGCCCTCGGCGCGACGTGACACGATGGCCCCATGGTTTCGGGAGCGGACCAGCAGGCCGGCACCGGCGCGCCCGAGGCCGTGCCGACCGCAGGCGCGGCCACGGACGACTGGCCCGCCGGGCCCGTCGAGTGGGAGGCCGACGTCGTGCTGCGCGACGGCACCGTCGCGCACGTGCGCCCGATCGGGCCGGGCGACGCCGACGGCATCCGCACCTTCCACGCGCGCCAGTCCGACGAGTCGATCTACCTGCGCTTCTTCGCGCCCCTGCGCCAGCTGAGCGACCGCGACGTGCACCGGTTCACCCACGTCGACCACCACGACCGCGTCGCCCTCGTGGCCACCCTCGACGACGAGATCATCGGCATCGGCCGCTACGACCGCATCGACGCCAGCAGCGCCGAAGTCGCCTTCAACATCTCCGACCACTACCAGGGCAAGGGCATCGGCTCGGTGATGCTCGAGCACCTCGCGGCCATCGCCCAGGAGCTCGGCATCACCCGGTTCACCGCGGAGGTGCTGCCCCAGAACCGCAAGATGCTCCAGGTGTTCCGCGAGGCCGGCTACGAGGTGTCGCACCACGTCGAGGACGGCGTCGTCGAGGTGTCCTTCGACATCCTGCCCACCGAGCAGAGCAAGGCGGTGCAGCTCGCGCGCGAGCACCGCGCCGAGGCCCGCAGCATGAGCACGATCCTCTTCCCGCAGCGGGTGGCCATCATCGGTGCGAGCCGGCGCGCGGAGTCGATCGGCGCGCTCGTGCTGCGCAACATCCTCGCGGCCGGGTTCGCCGGCGAGATCTACCCGATCCACCGCGTCGCCGACACGATCCAGGGCCTGCGGGCCTACCCGACCATCGCGGACGTGCCCGAGCAGGTCGACCTCGCCGTCGTCGTCGTGCCCGCCGAGCAGGCCGTCGACGTCGTCAAGGAGTGCGGCAAGGCCGGCGTCCGGGCCCTGCTCGTCATGTCGTCGGGGTTCGCCGACGCGGGGGAGGAGGGGGCGCACCTGCAGGACCGGCTGCGCCGACGTGTCCGGCGGGCCGGCATGCGCCTCGTCGGCCCGAACAGCTTCGGCCTCGTCAACAACGACCCCGACGTGCGGCTCAACGCGACGCTGGCCCCCGTGATCCCCGAGCGGGGGCGTCTCGGCCTCTTCGCCCAGAGCGGCGCCCTCGGCGTCGCGGTGCTCGCCTCGGCGGCCCGGCGCGGCCTCGGCATCTCGGTGTTCGCCTCGGCCGGCAACCGTGTCGACGTCTCGGGCAACGACCTCATGCAGTACTGGATCGACGACCAGTCCACCGACACCGTGGGCCTCTACCTCGAGTCGATGGGCAACCCGCGCAAGTTCTCCCGCATCGCCCGGCAGCTGGCGCAGGTCAAGCCGGTGGTCGTCGTCTCGTCCGGCGTCTCGAGCTACGCGGCACCGCCCGGGCACCGCACCCGCGTCACCCACGCCCCGCCGCAGGCCTTCGACGCCCTGCTGCGCCAGGCCGGCGTCATCCGCGTCGAGAACGTGCACCAGCTCTTCGACGTCGCGCAGCTGACGCTGCACCAGCCGCTGCCCAAGGGGGAGCGGGTCGCCATCGTCGGCAACTCCGACGCGCTCGGCGCGCTGAGCGCGTCGGCGTGCCTCAGCTGGGGGATGCGCGTGACGCACGGCCCCGTGTCGCTGCTGCCGCAGGCGTCCGCCGAGGAGTTCGCGGCCGCGCTCGACGCCGCCTTCGCCGACGACGACGTCGACAGCGTCGTCGCGGCGTTCATCCCGCCGCTCGTCACCCAGGACGAGGACGTGCTCACCGCGGTGCGGTCGATCGCGGCCAGCCACGAGAAGCCTTGCGTGGCAACCTTCCTCGGCATGCGCGGCGTGGGTGACCTGCTGTCGTACGAGCAGGACGGCCAGCACCGCTCGGTGCCCGTTTACTCGATGCCCGAGGACGGCATCCGCGCCCTCACCGCCGTGACGCGCTACGCCCAGTGGCGCTCCCGCGACCGCGGCAGCCAGGTGAGTCCCATCGGCATCGACCGCCTGCGGGCCGAGCGCATCATCGACGAGGTGCTCGCCGGTTCGCCCGACGGTCGTGCGCTGACCCGCGAGGAGTCGCGCGACCTGCTCGGCTCCTACGGCATCCGGCTGTGGCCGGCCGTCGAGGTCACCACCGTCGAGTCGGCCGTGGCGGCCGCCGACCTGCTGACCTACCCCGTCATCCTCAAGTCCACCTCACCGGTCGTGCGCCACCAGCCGGGTCTCGTCGGCGTGCGCGGCGACCTCGTCGACGCCGAGGCGGTCCGCGAGGCGCACGCGTCGCTGACCGGTCGCCTCGGCCCGCTCGGCGCCGACCGGTTCGTCGTGCAGCGGATGGCCGTGCCCGGCGTCTCGTGCGTCGTGCGAGCCAGCGAGGACCCGCTCTTCGGGCCGGTCGTCTCCTTCTCCGTGGCCGGCCCACCCACCGAGCTGCTCGGCGACGTCGCCCACCGCATCCCGCCGCTCACCGACGTCGACGTCACCGACCTCATCGACGGCGTCAAGGCCGCCCCGCTGCTGAGCGGCCACCGCGGGGCGGCCCCCGTGCACCGCGCGGCGCTCGCCGACCTCGTGGCCCGGCTCTCCGTCCTCGCCGACGACCACCCCGAGCTCGCCTCCGTCGAGCTCAACCCCGTCAACGCGTGGACCGGCGGCGTCGACGTGCTCGGTGCCGAGGTCGTCGTGCGGCACGCCCTCGTGCGCAAGGATCCGGGCCGGCGCCGGATGACCTGACGCGTCGCCCTCCGACCCCCGGCCCTGTGGACGACGCCCCGCCCGGCCGGGCCGGCGTCCACACCCACAGGTCGGCGTGGGCGGTACCGGGCCGGGCGGGTGCAAGGATGGGGTCATGCGACGCACGACCCAGGACGCCCACCGGGCCCTCCCCGACGACCTCACGGCGGACATCACCCGCGCGGGCTACTACCCGGACCTCGTGTGCGACGTCGTCGAGTCAGCCGTCGCCGACGACGAGGTCGTCAGCCACCTCGTGCACCAGGAGACGACCTTCGACCACGAGACGGTGCGCCGGCACGTCACGGTCCTCGTCGTCACGCCGCAGCGCCTCGTCATCGCCCACGCCGACGACCACGCCGAGCCCGACGACAAGCTCATGGCCACGGCCACCACCGAGACCGTGCCGCTCGCCGCCGTCCGAGGGGTCATGCTGACCCACGTCGTGTCCGAGCCCGAGACCTTCACCGCCGGCAGCCACGGCCGCGACCTCACCCTCACCCTCGGCTGGGGAGCGGTGAGCCGCCTCGACATGATCCCGGCCCAGTGCGGCGACCCCGACTGCACCGCCGACCACGGCTTCGAGGGCACCATCGCCTCCGACGACATCTCGCTGCGGATCAGCTCGGCCGCCGACGGCGAGGCCGCCGTCGGCAAGGCGATGCGCTTCTCGCGCGTCCTGTCGGCGAGCATCGGCGGCGGCTCGGCCCTCTGAGGTGAGCAGCCCCGACGCGTCGCCGCCCTCACCGGTGCCCGTGCTCGACTGGTCCGGACCCACCCTCGCGTCGGTCCTGCCCTCCGTGGCCGCCGGTCTCGGTGTGCCCGCATACGCCGGCCGCGACGTCCTCGGCCTGCCCGACGCGGCGCGCACCGTCGTCGTCCTCGTCGACGGGCTGGGGCACGACCTGCTGCGCCAGCGCAGCGGCCACGCCCCGTTCCTGCGCTCGCGGTTCGACTCGATGCAGCGGGTGCCGTGCGGCTTCCCGACGACGACCGCCACCTCGATGGGCTCCTTCGGCACGGGGCTGCCACCGGGCAGCCACGGCCTCGTCGGCATGCAGGTGCTCGACCCCGACACCGACCGCGTCCTCAACGAGCTGTCGTGGGAGAACGGCCCCGACCCCCGCACGTGGCAGCCGAACCGGACCGTCTTCGAGGAGGCCGCGTCGGCGGGGCTCGCAGTCACCATGGTCGGCCCGCACTACTTCGACGGCTCGGGCCTGACCACGGCGGCCCTGCGCGGCGGCCGTTTCCGCGCCGCGCACGCGCTCGAGGCCCGGGTCGATGCCGCGCTGTCGGCGGTGCGTGCCGCCCCGCGCTCGCTCGTCTACCTCTACTGGGGCGAGGTCGACAAGGTCGGGCACGTGCACGGCTGCCAGTCCTGGCAGTGGGGCGACGAGGTCGAGGCCGTCGACGCCGCGCTGCGCCGCCTCGTCGGCAGCGTGCCTCCCGACACGTCGGTCGTCGTCACCGCCGACCACGGCATGGTCGACGTCCCCTTCGAGGCACGCGTCGACCTCGTCGACGAGCCGGCCCTCATGGCCGGGGTGCGCCACCTCGGCGGCGAGCCCCGCAACCCCCAGCTGTACACGCAGGCCGGGGCGCTCGCCGAGGTCGCCGCCGCCTGGACCGAGCGCTTCGCCGGGCGGGCCCGCGTGCTGACCCGTGAGCAGGCCGTCGACGAGGGCTGGTTCGGGGCCGTCAGCGCCCGCGTCGCCCCGCGCATCGGCGACCTGCTCGTCGTCACCGGCGACGGCTTGGCCGTCGTGCACTCCGGCCTGATGCGGCCCGAGGTCGTCCGCCTGCTCGGCCTGCACGGGTCGACGAGCGACGCGGAACTCGCCGTGCCGGTGGTCGTGGTGCCGCCCCGCCTCGCCCCCTAGGGTGGTGCCCCGTGGCTGAGCTCGTCTTCTTCTCCGGGACCATGGACTGCGGCAAGTCGACCCTCGCCCTCCAGATGGACCACAACCACGGCGCCCGCGGACGCGTCGGACTCATCTACACCAAGATGGACCGCGCCGGCACCAACGTCCTGTCCTCGCGCCTCGGGCTGTCGACCGGCGCGCTCGAGGTCGAGGACACCCTCGACTTCTGGGAGTCCGTCGTCGAGCGCGCCACGTCCGGGCAGCGCATCGACTACCTCATCTGCGACGAGGCCCAGTTCTACACCGGCGACCAGGTCGAGCAGCTGGCCCGGATCGTCGACGAGATGGACATCGACGTCTTCGCCTTCGGCATCACCGCCGACTTCCGCACCGAGCTGTTCCCGGGCAGCAAGCGGCTCATCGAGCTCGCCGACCGCGTCCAGGTGCTCCAGGTCGAGGCGCTGTGCTGGTGCGGTCGTCGCGCCACGACCAACGCCCGCGTCCTCGACGGCGTCATGGTCGTCGAGGGCGAGCAGGTCGTCGTCGGCGACACCAAGCCCGGCGCCGGCGTCGTCGAGTACGAGGTGCTGTGCCGCCGGCACTACATGCGGCGGATGACCTCCCACGCGGCGCGGGCCGCGGCGGTGTCGCCGGAGCTGCTCCCGTTCGACCTCGACGTGTGTCCGCTGCCGCCCCTGCCGATCACGCAGGCCGACTGACCGACCTTCGACGTCAGTCGCCGCGGCGGCCGAACATGATGTCGTCCCAGCTCGGGACGCTCGGACGCCCGGACTTGCGGGCCGCCGCCGGACGCGGTGGGGGAGTCGGGCGCGGGTCGCTCGCGGTCGCCCGCTCCTCGATGAGCTCGCCCGACTCCTCGTCGTCCGGCTCAGGCGCGTCGGGCACGTCGTGCACACCGCGCTCGTCGCGCGCGTCCGCTGCCTCCGGGGCGTCGTGCGCGGGCTCCGCGCGCCGGACGGCAGCGACGGCCGGCGCCGCCGGGCGGACGTCCTCGACAGGCTCTGCGTCCGCCGTGTTGTCCGCGCCCGCGGTGTCATCCGTGGTGTCCCTGCTGCCGTCGACGTCCGCGCGGTGGAGGTCGGCGGCATGGCCGGTGTCGGCTCGGGCCGGCTCCGTCTCGCCGTGCTCGCGGTTCTCGACGTTCTCGATGTCCTCGCTCGGCTCGCTCCGCTCGGTTCGCCGGGGCCGCGCGGCGGCGTCGGACTGACGCACCGGCTGGGTGCGCTCGGCCCGGCGGGCCTTGCGCGCCGCGGCCTCGACACCGATGCGGTCGGCGGCCTCGCCGTGCTTCTCGACCTCCGGGTCGTCCTCGGGGTGGGTGTGCGCGGCCGGAGGCAGCTCCTCGCGCGGGTCGCGGGCGAGCTCCTCGAGGGGCAGGGCCTCCTCGGGGACGTCCTCGAGCCCGGGTACCTCCGCGGCGCGCGGCCGGCGACGCCCGCGGCGCTGGGCGCTGCGCTCGCGCATCGCCGCCATGAGGTCGACGGTCTCGCCCTCGCGGCGCCTGGCGCTCGCCGAGACACCGGTGGCCCGACGCGTCTCGCCCGTGTCGCGCGGCTCACTGACACCGCCCTCGGCCTCGACGTCGTAGACGCGGCTCGGGCGGGTGGACGCCGACAGGTGCGGGGCGGGGATCGGTCCGGGAGCCTGCTGCTCCTCGTCCTCGCTGAGCCAGCGGGCCTCGTCGTCGAGCACCGTGACGGTCCGCGACAGCGGGTCGTAGTGCCAGGCGGCCTCACGCTCGCGGCCGCCGGCGGTGAAACGCAGCAGGGCCGTCCACGTGCCGGCCTCGGTGCGTCGAGAGTCCCAGCGGACCGAGCCGAGGTCGATCTCCCGGGAGCGCAGGCGCTCGGAGACCCGCGCGTCGAGCGTGGGAGAGCCACCGTGCGACGCGCCCCGGGCGCGCAGCCGGGCCTGGCGGGCCAGGCCCGCGACGTGCTCGCGCTCGGCGAGGATCGGCCCCTCGTAGCGGTGCACCTTCTCCACGGCCCAGCCCGCGCGCTCGGCGACCTCCTCGGCCGACAGCCCCGCCCGGATCATCGCCTGGACGTCGCGCGGACGCAGGCCACCGGAGATCTCGATCTGCAGCTGCCCGAGCCGCGGCCGGTCGCGCCGCGCGGCCGCGCGCAGCGGCTCGTCGAGCGGGAGGGCGAACCCGTTGCCGTCGTCGTCGGTCAGCAGCAGGTGCGTGCCGTCCTCGTGGACGCCGACGAGCCGGAGGTGCTGCATGGAAGGGTCCTTCGGTGGGTGGGGTCGGACGGGTCGGTGGGCTGGTGGTGGATCGAGCATGCCACCGGCCGGGCGGGCACGAAAGCGCCCACGCCGCACCGGTACCGTTTGCTCTGGCATGCCCACCTCGTACGCCTCCGCCCAGCTCGCCCTCGACATCGTCGGCGTGTTCGTCTTCGCGCTCTCCGGCGGTCTCGTCGCCGTCAAGAAGCGCTTCGACCTCTTCGGCGTCCTCGTGCTCGCCTGCGCCGCTGCGCTCGGCGGCGGCATCGTGCGCGACCTGCTCATCGGCGACATCCCACCGGTCGGCATCAGCGACTGGCGGCTGCTCACGGCGGCGGCCCTCGGTGGGCTCGTCACCTTCCTCTACCACCCGGCCGTCGAGCGCACCACGCGCTTCGTCCGGGTGCTCGACGCCGCAGGCCTGGCCGTGTTCGCCGTCGCCGGCAGCCTCAAGGCCGTCACGACGCCGGGCGTCGCGCCCATCGCGGCCGTCCTCGTCGGCGTCATCACCGCCGTCGGCGGCGGCGTCGTGCGCGACCTGCTCGCCGGGCAGGTGCCCGAGGTGCTGCGCCGCGAGCTCTACGCCCTGCCGGCCATGCTCGGTTCGGTGGTCATCGTCGTCGCGGCCCGACTCGGATCGCTGCAGGACTGGCTGCTGTGGACGGCGGTCGGCCTCGTCTTCGTCGTGCGCATGGTCGCGGTGCGCCTCGACCTCAACGCCCCCACCCCGCTGCGGTCCGGCACCTGAGCGCGCCGGACCGCACCGCACCAGCCACACCCGATCGAGAGGCCGCAGCCACCCATGACAGGTCAGACCCCCAGCAGCGCCCGGCCCGGCGCGTCGGCCCGGGCCTCGCTCGAGCCCTACGACGCCGTGCTCCTGCTCGGCTTCGGCGGCCCCGAGGGCCCCGACGAGGTCATGCCGTTCCTACGCCGGGTCACGGCCGGCCGCGGCATCCCCGACGAGCGGCTCGCCGCGGTCGGTGAGCACTACTTCCTCTTCGGCGGTCGCAGCCCCATCAACGACCAGAACCGTGCGCTCATCGCGGCCCTGCGTCGCGAGCTCGACGCCCGGGGGATCGACACCCCCGTCGTGTGGGGCAACCGCAACAGCGAGCCGTTCATCCCGGACGCCCTTCGCGAGGCGCACGCGGACGGGCACCGCCGCGTCCTCACCCTGACGACGAGCGCCTACTCCTCGTACTCCTCGTGCCGTCAGTACCGTGAGAACCTCGCCGACGCCGACGCCGAGCTTCGCGAGGACGGCATCGAGCTCGAGATCGACAAGGTGGCCCAGTACGCCCCGCGACCCGGCTTCGCCGTCGCCAACCTCGAGGAGCTGGTGCGCTCGCTGCGGTCCCTCGACGGCCTGCCCGACGCCGAGCTCGCGCTCCTCTTCGTCACCCACTCGATCCCCGACGCCATGGACGACACCTCGGGCCCGGGCGACGGCGAGGGCAACCTCTACCGCCGCCAGCACCTCGCGCTCGCCTCGCACCTGGCCGAGGAGGCCGGGCGCGTGCTGGGTCGCGAGCTCACCGGCGAGCTCGTCTACTGCTCCCGCTCGGGCCCGCCGAGCCAGCCGTGGCTCGAGCCGGACGTCAACGACCGCATCGAGGAGCTCGCGGCCGAGGGCATCTCGACCGTCGTGCTGGCGCCGATCGGCTTCGTGTCCGACCACATGGAGGTCGTCTACGACCTCGACACCGAGGCGCAGCAGACGTGCGACCGGCTCGGCGTCCGGCTCGTGAGGGTGCCCACCGTCGGCACGGGGGAGGCCTTCGTGCGCGACCTCGCCGACGCGCTGCTCGAGCGGGCGGCCGAGGCCCGCGGCGAGGTCGTGCCCCAGTTCGAGGGGCGGATGCCCTCGGTGTGCGCCCCCGGCTGCTGCCCCAACCTGCGCACCGCCCGACCGGCCCTCTGCGGCCGCGACTGAGGAGGACCCCGTGACCGGACTGCCCGACCTCCCCGAGGGGATCGACCTCGCCGACCTCGAGCGCACCGTCGTCGCCATCGCCACCGAGGCGGCCCGCTTCATCCGCGACGAGCGGCCCGACGGCGTCGGGGTCGCCGCGACGAAGTCCACCGACACCGACGTCGTCACCGTCATGGACCGACGTTCCGAGGAGCTGCTCCACCGCCTCATCCAGCAGGCGCGCCCCGACGACGGGATCCTCGGCGAGGAGGGCGTCGACGTCGCCGGAACCTCGGGCCTCACGTGGGTCGTCGACCCGATCGACGGGACCGTCAACTACCTCTACCGGATCCCGGCCTACGCCGTATCGGTCGCGGTCGTCGTCGGCGACCCGTCGGTCGAGGGCGGCTGGACACCGGTGGCGGGCGCGGTCGCGGACCCGTGCCTGCGCCTCGTGCACCACGCCCGACGCGGCGGTGGCGCGTGGACGCGTCCCGAGGGCGCCACGCCCCATGACCCGGGCACCCGTCTGACCGTCTCGACCGAGGACCGCCTCGGGCGCGCCCTGCTCGCCACCGGTTTCGGCTACGCGCCGGAGAAGCGGGCGCGCCAGGCCGAGGTGCTGACGCGCGTCCTGCCCCAGGTCCGCGACATCCGCCGGATCGGCAGCGCGGCCCTCGACCTCGTCCGCGTGGCCGACGGCTCCGTCGACGCCTACGCCGAGTCGGGGCTCAACGCCTGGGACCTCGCCGCCGGATGGCTCGTCGTCGAGGAGGCCGGTGGCGTCGTCGTCGGGGTCGGGGACGCTCCCGGCAAGGAGCTGACCGTCGCGGCGGGAACGGCCCTCGTCGAGCCGGTCCGGGAGCTGTTCACGTCCTGACGGGGCCACGGGCCCCGCGTCCGGACACGAAGAACGGGCACCCGGCCGAGGCCGGGTGCCCGTTCGTCGTTGCGCGAGCGTCGAGCGGGTCCGTCGAGGGCTCAGGCAGCCGCGAACGGCACGAGCTCGGGGACGTGGATGTCGTTGTCGTGGGCGAGCCGGGCGAACGACTCGAGCTCACCGGTGTGCACGCGCACCCGGTACTCGTCGCCGGCGGCCTGCGCCTCGGCGAGCTCGTCGAGCGTCGCGCTCACGCGCTGGCGGATCTCGTCGACGAACTGGGTCATGGTGCACCTCCGGGCCGGTGGAAGGATGTCGGTCGGGTCCGCAGACCCTACCGCGGCGACGGACCTCGACTGTGCACCCGACCAGGTCGGTCCAGGGCAAAGGAACGGTGAACTGTTGGTCTGCAGTGGGTAGGGACAGCCCCTGCGGAGCGTGCGGCACCGGGGTCGGGATGCCGGGAGTGTGGCGAGCGTCTCAGGCTGTGAAAGGGCCGACGTGACATCGCCGTGATGTTCAGGCACAATCCGCGCACGCAGAGAGAAGTTACGGGGCGGTCGCACCGGTCCACCACGCGGGAACAAGCGTGAGGCACCGAGCGTTCTCCGCCACACAGACGCAGGCGCACGAAGAGAAGCGAGATTCCAGATGGCAACCGATTACGACGCGCCACGCAAGACCGACGACGACCTCAGCGAGGACTCGCTCGAGGAGCTCAAGTCGCGACGGGTCGACAAGACCTCGTCGAGCGTGGACGTGGACGAGACCGCGGAGGCGGAGGGCTTCGAGCTGCCCGGCGCCGACCTGTCCGGCGAGGAGCTGTCGGTCCGGGTCCTGCCCAAGCAGGCCGACGAGTTCACGTGCGGCCAGTGCTTCCTGGTCCACCACCGCAGCCAGCTCGCCAAGGAGAGCAACGGCATGATGATCTGCACGGACTGCGCCGCCTGAGCCGTCAGGTCGGTCCAGTCGACGCGCAGGTGCCTGCAGCGCAGGAGCAAGTAGGGTCGGTCCACGTGACCGACCCTTGTGCTGTCCCGGACCCCGCGCCCGCGCTGGCGGTGCTCCGGCTCGACCCCGAGCTCCCGATGCCCGCCTACGCGCACCCCGGCGACGCGGGGGCCGACCTCCGGGCCCGCGCGGACGTCACCCTCGCGCCGGGGGAGCGGGTCCTCGTGCCGACCGGGGTGGCCATCGCGCTGCCGCCCGGTCACGCCGGCTTCGTCCACCCGCGCTCGGGCCTGGCCGCCCGGCACGGGATCTCCATCGTCAATGCGCCGGGCACCGTCGACGAGGGGTACCGGGGCGAGATCCGCGTCAACCTCGTCAACCTCGACCCGCGTGAGCCCTTCACGGTGCGCCGCGGCGACCGCATCGCCCAGCTCGTCGTGCAGCGGGTCGAGCGGCCGGTGTTCCTCGAGGTTGACTCGCTCGACGACACGGTCCGGGGTGACACTGGACATGGGTCCACCGGCGGTTTCGGCCCGGGTGAGCCCGGACCGGGTCTGCGGGGCGACGGGGCCGGCGCCCCGCCGAGCGGGCAGGATGCCACCACAGCGCGCGGGTGATCGGGTACGGTTCGCCGGGCGCCCACTCCGGACCGCCCCGACCAGCACGGCACAGCTCGACCCCAGCTCGAACCCAGCTCGACGCAGCAGTACTCATAAGGACGGAATGACGTGGGACTCTTCAGCCGCGGCAAGTCGCGCAGCAACGACGACGAGGCGTTCGTCGACGACGTCGAGGGCGCTGAGGGCGCCCGTGGCGTCGAGGGTCCCGACGGGGCCGACGACGTCACCGAGGGCGGCCTCGCGCCGGCCCTCACCGGCCCCCTCGACCGCGGGTCGGTCGACGACGACACCGACTACCTGAACCTCGGCTCTCTCTGGCTGCGCGGCCAGCAGGACATGGAGCTGCGCCTGGAGGTCAACGAGCAGGAGCAGCAGATCGTCGGCGTCACGGCCGTCATCGGCGAGTCGGCCGTGCAGCTGCAGGCCTTCGCGGCCCCGCGCACCGAGGGCGTCTGGGTCGAGATCCGCAACGAGATCGCCAAGAGCATCACCGACGCGGGTGGCACCGCCGAGGTGCAGACCGGCGACTTCGGCGAGGAGCTGCTGACGCGGATGCCGCAGAACGGCCCCGACGGGCGCACCGTGTTCATGCCGGCCCGCTTCGTCGGCGTCGACGGTCCGCGATGGTTCCTCCGCGCCGTCGTCTCCGGCCGCGCCGCGATCGAGCCGGCGGCTGCCGAGGCCGTCCACGAGGTCATCCGCACCGCGGTGGTCGACCGCGGCGACGAGGCCATGCCGCCCCGCGAGCTGCTGCCGCTGCGCCTGCCCGAGGCCCCGGAGGCCGACCAGGACGCCGGCGAGGACCAGCCCGAGGGCGCCCCGAACGTCGAGGACCTGCGCCCGTTCGAGCGCGGCCCCGAGATCACCGAGGTCCGCTGAGGTGTCCGTCCGCGGGGGCACGCTGCGCCGCCTCGCCGACCTCGTGCGCCCGTCGCACGAGCTCGAGGCGGCCGAGCTGCGCCAGGAGTCGACCGACGTGGGCGTCATCCACATCGTCGACGCCCGGCTGCGCAGCCGGGCCACCGTCCGCGGCGAGATCCGCTCGGTGACGCTGCGCCCCCGCGACGAGACGCCGGCCCTCGACGCCGAGCTGTGGGACGGCACCGCGTCCCTGCACCTGGTGTGGCTGGGCCGGCGGCGCATTGCCGGCATCGTGCCCGGCATCAAGATCGAGGCCACCGGCCGCGTCACCCGGCAGCGCTCCGTGACGACGATGTTCAACCCCGCCTACGAGATCATCGGGAAGCCGGGGTCCTCCCATGCCTGACCGCGAGACCGACCGAGCCGTGACGCCGGCCGCTGAGCCGTCCGTCGAGTCGGCCGCCGAGACGTCCGTCGGGTCGCCCACCGAGTCATCCGTCGACGGCGTGCAGCGCGGCGAGGCCGACCTGCGGCGCTACGACACCGTCGAGGAGCTGCTCCGCGACAAGCTGTCCGAGGCGATCGGCGGCTGGCGCGGGGCCGTCGAGTCGGCAGTGCCGACCCTCGCCTTCGCGCTGGTGTGGGCCCGCACCCAGGACCTCCGCACGGCGCTCGTCGTCGCAGGCGTCGGTGTCGGCCTGCTGCTCGTGGTGCGGCTCGTCCAGCGCCAGGACCCGCGCTTCATCGCCTACGCCGCGGTCGGCGTCGCCATCTCGGCCTTCTTCGCGCTGCGGTCGGGCAAGGCGGAGGACGCGTTCCTGCCCGGGATGCTCCAGAACGCCGGGCTGCTCGTGCTGCTCCTCGTGACGAACCTGCTCCGCTGGCCGCTCTTCGGCTTCGTCGTCGGGGTGGCCGAACCGGAGGCGTTCGCCGAGAACCCGACATGGTGGCGGCGGCACCGGGGCATCGTCACCGTCGCGATGCGCCTCGCGTGGGTGCTCATCGCCCTCAACGTCGTGCGCCTGTCGATCATGGTGCCGCTCTACCTCGCAGAGCAGGTGGCGGCCCTCGGCGTGGCCAAGGTCGTGCTCGGGTGGCCCGCCTACCTGCTCGCCATCACCGCGATGGGGGCGATCCTGCTCCGCGGGCGCACCCCGATCGACCCGAACCGCGTCGCCTGACGCGAGTCCGGGTCTCGCGCCCGCGTGCTGGGTTCGCCTGCGGCTCAGCGCCGTCGGTTCGCCTGCGGCTCAGCGCCGTCGGTTCGCCCGCGGCTCAGAGCTCGTCGTCGTCGCCGGTGCGGATGCGGGCCCCGGGAGCCACGAGCTTCTGGAGCTCCACCTCCTGCTCGGTCGTCGTGATGAAGAGCAGCTCGTCGCCGACCTCCATCGCGTCGTCGGGCGTCGGGGCGAGCGGGCGCTCCTCGCGGATGATCGCCACGAGGACGGTCTCGCTGGGCCAGTCGACGTCGCCGACGCGCCGCCCGGCGAAGGGGCTCGCCTCGGGCAGGGTGATCTCGACCATCGACGCGCGGCCCTGCTGGAACTCGAAGATCCGCACGAGGTCGCCGATGCTCACGGCCTCCTCGATGAGGGCGGTCATGAGGCGGGGGGTCGACACGGCGACGTCGACGCCCCAGGACTCGTCGAACATCCACTCGTTCTTGGGGTTGTTGACGCGGGCGACGGTGCGCGGCACCCCGAACTCGGTCTTGGCCAGCAGCGACAGCACGAGGTTGGCCTTGTCGTCACCGGTCGCGGCCACGACGACGTCGGACTCCTCGAGCCTGGCCTCCTCGAGGGCGGCGAGCTCGCAGGCGTCGGCGAGCAGCCACGACGCCTCGGGCACGCGGGAGGCCTGGACGTCGTCGGCGTCCTTGTCGATGAGCAGCACCTGGTGGCCGTTGCCGAGCAGCTCGCGGGCGATGGACCGGCCGACGCTTCCGGCTCCGGCGATGACGACGCGCATGGGTTCTCCTGTGCCGCTCAGCCGGCTGCCGGGGCCTGGTCGCAGACGCGCTCGACACGGGCGAGGTCGTCGCGGGGGACGGTGAGGTGCACGAGGTCGCCCTGCTGGACGACCATGTCGGGGCGCGGGATCGTGCCCTCGCCGAGGCGCGTCACGTAGGCGACGCGCGCCCCGGTCTGCTCCTCGACGTCGACGAGGCGCCGCCCGATCCAGCTCTCGGCCAGGGGCACCTCGGCGATGACGATCTTGCCGCTCGGGTCGGTCAGCTCGGGCACGGCGCCCTGGGGGAGGAGCCGCTGGATCATCTGGTCGGCGGTCCAGCGCACCGTGGCGACGGTCGGGATGCCGAGCCGCTGGTAGACGGCGGCGCGCTGGGGGTCGTAGATGCGGGCTGCGACGTGCTCGACGCCGAAGGTCTCGCGGGCGACGCGCGCGGCGAGGATGTTCGAGTTGTCGCCGCTGCTGACGGCCGCGAAGGCGTACGCGTCGCGGATGCCGGCGGCGATGAGTGTGTCGCGGTCGAAGCCGACACCGGTCACGGTCTGCCCCTCGAACGAGGTGCCGAGGCGGCGGAAGGCCGACGCGTCGACGTCGATGATCGCGACGTCGTGGCCGCCCCGACCGAGCGTCCGGGCCAGGGTCGACCCGACACGGCCGCAGCCCATGATGACGAAGTGCACGGACGCGACGCTACACCGTGGACTCCCCTCGCACCGTGCAGGTCCGGGCGGGTCCCGTGGCGGTTGGGCGGGTGGCTGGACGCGTGCGTCGGCGAGCGGGTCGACGGTCTCGTTCGGAGGGTGGACGGGCGGTGTCGGAGTGCAGCGGCGCGGGCGTCACGACGGCATACTCTGTCGTCGTGCCCGGAACCGGATCGCTGTTCAAGCGCCTCCTCGTCGGTCGCGCCATGCGCAGCGACAAGCTCGGCGAGACCCTGCTGCCCAAGCGGCTCGCCCTGCCGATCTTCGCCAGCGACGCGCTGTCCTCGGTCGCGTACGCGCCCGACGAGATCCTGCTCATGCTGGGCCTGGCCGGTGGCGCCTTCGTCACGACGCACAGCTGGCAGGTGACGATCGGCGTCGTCCTCGTCATGGTCGTCGTCGTCGCGTCGTACCGGCAGAACGTCCATGCCTACCCCTCCGGTGGCGGCGACTACGAGGTGGCCACGGTCAACCTCGGGCCCAAGGCCGGGCTGACGGTGGCGAGCGCGCTCCTCGTCGACTACGTCCTGACCGTCGCCGTGTCGATCTCCTCGGGCGTGCAGAACGCCGCCACCGTCCTCGGCTTCGTCCGGGGGCGCGAGGTGGTCGTCGCGGTCGGGCTCATCGCCTTCCTCACGGCGATGAACCTCCGGGGAGTCCGCGAGTCGGGCAAGGCCTTCGCGATCCCGGTGTACGCCTTCATGATCGCGATCCTCGGGATGGGCCTGTACGGCGTCCTCCAGAAGGTGACCGGGACGCTGCAGCCGGCCGAGAGCGCGGCACTGACGCTGGTGCCCGAGGGCGGCGAGGAGCTGACCGGCCTCGCGGCCGCCTTCCTGCTGCTGCGCGCCTTCTCCTCGGGGTGCGCGGCGCTCACCGGCGTCGAGGCGATCAGCAACGGCGTCCCCGCGTTCCGCAAGCCGAAGAGCCGCAACGCCGCCTCGACGCTCCTGCTCATGGGCGTCCTGTCGATCACGATGCTCGGGTCGATCATCGCCCTGAGCATGTGGACCGGCGTCAAGATGGCCGACGACCCGTCGACGCAGCTGCTCCGCAACGGCGCACCGGTCGGCGACGACTACGTGCAGCACACGACCATCGGCCAGCTCGCCAACTCGGTGTTCGCGAACTTCCCGGTCGGGGTCGTGTTCGTCTCGATCGTCACCGGCCTGATCCTCGTCCTCGCCGCCAACACCGCCTTCAACGGCTTCCCGGTGCTCGCCTCGATCCTGGCCCGCGACGGCTACCTTCCGCGCCAGATGCACACCCGCGGCGACCGGCTCGCGTTCTCCAACGGCATCGTCATGCTCTCGGCGGCGGCGATCGTCCTCGTCATCATCTTCAAGGCCGAGGTCACGGCGCTCATCCAGCTCTACATCGTCGGCGTCTTCGTGTCGTTCACGACGAGCCAGATCGGCATGGTGCGGCACTGGACGCGGCACCTGCGCCTCGAGCGCGCGCCCAAGGAGCGGGCCCGGATGCAGCGCTCGCGGGTCATCAACGCCGTCGGCGCCGCGATGTCGGCGACCGTCCTCGTCGTCGTGCTCATCACCAAGTTCCAGGCGGGCGCGCGCTACGCCATCATCGCGATGGCGATCCTCTTCGTCGTCATGCTCGGCATCAAGCGGCACTACTCGCGGGTGCGCGACGAGCTCCAGATCGACTGGACCATCGAGCGGCCCATGCTGCCGAGCCACGTGCACGCCATCGTCTGCATCTCGAAGGTGCACAAGCCGACGATGCGCGCGCTCGCCTACGCGCGGGCCAGCCGGCCGACCTACCTCGAGGCCATCACGGTCGACGTCGACCACGACGAGACGCAGGCGCTGCTCGCCGAGTGGGACAAGCACGACATCCCCGTGCCGCTCAAGGTGCTCGCCTCGCCCTACCGGCAGATCACCCGCCCGATCCTCGACTACGTGCGCTCGATCCGCAGCGGCAACCCGCGCGACATCGTGACCGTGTACCTGCCCGAGTACGTGCTCGGCAGGTGGTGGGAGCAGCTGCTGCACAACCAGAGCGCGCTGCGGCTCAAGGGTCGCCTGCTCTTCACTCCCGGGGTCATGGTCGTCAGCGTCCCGTGGCAGCTGCAGTCCTCGCAGGGCGCCGAGCGCGACTGGATCGACGAGCCGCCGGTCGGTGGCTCGGTGCGCGGCGGGGCGCTGTGAGCGCGCGCCAGCCCCGCGAGCGAGCGGCCAAGGGGGAGAGCCTCGTCGGCGCCCGGTGGACGCTCGAGGTCGGCGGCGTCGCCCACGGCGGGCACTGCGTGGCCCGGCACGAGGGACGCGTCGTGTTCGTCCGGCACGCCCTGCCGGGCGAGCGCGTCGCCGCCGTCGTCACCGAGGGGCGCGACGGCGACAGCTTCGTGCGCGCCGACGCCGTCGAGGTGCTCGAGGCGTCCCCGGACCGTGTCGCGGCCCCGTGCCGCTTCGCCGGCCCCGGGCTCTGCGGCGGCTGCGACTTCCAGCACGTGACGCTCGAGGCGCAGCGCCGCCTCAAGGCCGACGTCGTGCGCGAACAGTTCGCCCGCGTCGCGAAGATGCCCGACGTCGACGTCGAGGTGCGTCCGGTGCCGGGGGACGCCGACGGCCTGCGCTGGCGCACGCGCGTCGAGTTCGCGGTCGACGCCGAGGGTTTGGCGGGCCTGCGGGCCCACCGCTCCCGCGAGGTCGTGCCCGTCGACGACTGCCTCATCGCGACGGAGGGCGTCATCGCCTCGGGCGTCCTCGACACCGCTTGGGACGGGTGCGCGTCCGTCGACGTCATCGACGCCGTGCACCCCGACGAGCCGGTGCTCGTGCCGGTGCCGGCCGACGACGCGTCCGGTGACGACCCGTCGGGCCGGGTCGCCGAACGCGGTGGCCCGCCGTCCGGCGGCCTCGTCGGCGAGCTCGTGCGCCAGGGTGACTGGGAGGGCGAGTACGTCGTCGCCGCGCGTGGCTTCTGGCAGGTGCACCCCGGTGCGGCGTCGACGTTCCTGTCCCGGGTCGTCGACCTGCTCGAGGCCGGCCCCGGCGACCGGGTCCTCGACCTCTACGCCGGCTCGGGCCTGTTCACCATGCGTCTCGGTGAGCTCGTCGAGCCCGGTGGCTTCGTCCTCGGCGTCGAGGGCGACGCCGTGGCCGTCGCCAACGGCGAGCGCAACACCGAGCACCTCCCGAACGTCGAGTGGCGCGCGGCCCGCGTCGACCGCGAGCTGCGCTCGCTCGTGCGCCAGGGCGTCACCGCCGACCTCGTCGTCCTCGACCCGCCACGCACCGGCGCCGGCAAGGAGGTCATGGCCCTGCTCGCGCAGGTCGCTCCCCGACGCGTCGTGTACGTGGCCTGCGACCCGGCCGCGCTCGCACGTGACGTGCGCCAGGCCGCCGAGCACGGCTACGAGATGACCTCCCTCGAGGGCTGGGACGCCTTCCCGATGACCCACCACGTCGAGTGCATCGCGGTGCTGGAGCGGCGACCGGCATGATGCCGCCGCAGCCCGCCGCCCCGCCCCGGCGGCGGACCGCGCGCCGGGGTGTCGTCGTCGTGCTGTGGCTCACGGTCGTCGGGCTGGCGGGCCTGCTCGTGCGGGCGCGCCTGTCCGGCGTGGAGGGCTTCGGTGACCCCGGCTTCGACTTCTGGGGGTACTACGTCCCCGCCGGCCGGGCTCTCGCCTCCGGCGGAACCCCCTACGGCGTGTACGGCTACGTGTACTCGCCGATCATCGCCGCTGCCACGATCCCGGCGCTGGCCACGGCCTGGCCGCTGACCGTCTGGACGCTGCTCCAGCTCGCCGCCGGGCTCGCCGCGGTCGCGCTGGCCGTCGTCGCCGTCCGCGACGAGCTGCCCGGCTGGCGCACGCCGGTCCTCGCCGGCTTCGCCACCCTCACCCTGCTCTGGTCGTGGTCGACCTGGCTCTCGCTCGCGCTCGGCCAGGTCGAGATGCTCGTCCTCGTGGCCCTCGTGGCGGCCATGACCGCGAACCGGCGCGGGCACCCGGCAGCGGCGGGCGCGGCGATCGCGGTCGCGGCCCTCGTCAAGACCTGGCCGGCCTTCAGCGTCCTGTGGCTGCTGCGTCGGGGGATGCGTGGGCGGGGCCGCGCGCTCACCGCGGTGGCCGTGACGCTGGCGGCGGCGGTGGCGGTGTTCGTCGCGACGTGGGGGCCGGCGGTCCTCGGCGAGTGGGCCACGGCCACCCGGTCGGGCTCGGTGCGCCCGATCGCGTCCTACTCCGCCTTCGGCGTCGGTCGCGAGCTCTTCGCGGGAGGGGCCGGGTTCGAGCCGTTCGTCCGGTCGCCGGGGCTGCGCTGGACGGCGACGGGCCTGCTGGTTCTCGTCGGGCTGGCGCTCGTGGTCCTCGTCCTGCGCCGGCCGGGGGACCCGCGGTTCGCCCTGTGGCACCTCGTCGGCTGTGGGCTGTTCCTCCAGCCCGTCAACAACCTCAACTACCTCCTGTTGCTCGTGCCCCTCGTGTGGCTGCACGCCGCGCGGCTGCTCGATCCGGCGCGCGGCTGGCGCACCTCGGTGGGCTCGTCGGTCGCCTCGTCGGTCGCCTCGTCGGTCGCCTCGTCGGTCGCCGCCGGGATGGTCCTGGCGTGGTGGGTCGTGGCGCACCGCCTGTTCGACCAGACCCGCGGCGGCTACCTGCTGACGGTGACCGCGACGGTCGTCATGCTCGCCGTCTCGGTCGTCGCCGAGGCCCGCGCCCCGGGGCAGACAACGCGGGGGTGAACGACGAAGATGGGCCGCAGGCGGCCGGGTCGGTCCGGGTACGGGACGACGAGGCGTCACCCCGTGGACACGGGTGGCCCGGGCCGCGAGCCCGTGTGGTTAGATATATCTTGACGTCAAGATAAATCGCGCACTGCGACATCCAACAGAGTTGCTGGAAGGAGCCCGACGTGGGCAGCATCGACAGCTTCAAGGCCAAGGGACCCCTCGAGGTCGGTGAGAAGTCCTACGAGATCTTCCGGCTGGCCGGGGTCGAGGGCCACGAGACCCTCCCGTACAGCCTCAAGGTGCTCCTCGAGAACCTGCTGCGCACCGAGGACGGCGCGAACATCACCGCCGACCACATCCGTGCGCTCGGCTCGTGGGACGAGAACGCCGAGCCCGACACCGAGATCCAGTTCACGCCGGCGCGCGTGATCATGCAGGACTTCACCGGCGTGCCGTGCGTCGTCGACCTCGCCACGATGCGCGAGGCCGTCGCCGACCTCGGCGGCGACCCGGCCCGGATCAACCCGCTCGCCCCGGCCGAGCTCGTCATCGACCACTCGGTCATCATCGACGTCTTCGGCCGCGCCGACGCCTTCGAGCGCAACGTCGAGATCGAGTACCAGCGCAACAAGGAGCGCTACCAGTTCCTGCGCTGGGGCCAGACCGCCTTCGACGACTTCAAGGTCGTCCCGCCGGGCACCGGCATCGTCCACCAGGTCAACATCGAGCACCTGGCCCGCACCGTCATGGTGCGCGACCTCGACGGCGAGCAGGTCGCCTACCCCGACACCTGCGTCGGCACCGACTCGCACACGACGATGGTCAACGGCCTCGGCGTGCTCGGCTGGGGCGTCGGCGGCATCGAGGCCGAGGCGGCCATGCTGGGCCAGCCCGTCTCGATGCTCATCCCGCGCGTCGTCGGCTTCAAGCTCAAGGGCTCGATCCCGTCGGGTGCGACGGCCACCGACGTCGTCCTGACGATCACCGAGATGCTCCGCAAGCACGGCGTCGTCGGCAAGTTCGTCGAGTTCTACGGCGAGGGCGTGGCCCAGGTGCCGCTCGCCAACCGCGCCACCATCGGCAACATGAGCCCCGAGTTCGGCTCGACGTGCGCGATCTTCCCGATCGACGACGTCACGCTCGACTACCTGCGCCTCACCGGCCGGTCCGACGAGAGCGTCGCGCTCGTCGAGGCCTACGCCAAGGAGCAGGGCATGTGGCTCGGCGCGGACACCGCCGAGGCCCGCTACAGCGAGTACCTCGAGCTCGACCTGTCGACCGTCGTCCCCTCGATCGCCGGCCCCAAGCGCCCGCAGGACCGCATCGAGCTGTCAGCCGCCAAGGAGTCGTTCCGCAAGGTCCTGCCGACCTACGTCGCGCACGACGAGGGCGACGCCGGCGACGTCGAGTCCTTCCCGGCCAGCGACCCCGGTGTCGACAACGGCGGCGACAAGCCGGCCGACGGCGCCACGAACGGCCGCCCCTCCACGAAGGTCTCGGTGACCGACGCCGAGGGCCGCACCTTCGAGATCGACCACGGCATCGTCTCGATCGCCTCGATCACCAGCTGCACCAACACGTCCAACCCGTCGGTCATGATGGCGGCCGCGATGCTCGCCAAGAACGCCGTCGAGAAGGGCCTCACGGTCGCCCCCTGGGTCAAGACGTCGATGGCGCCGGGCTCGAAGGTCGTCACCGGCTACTACGACAAGGCCGGCATGTGGCCCTACCTCGAGAAGCTCGGCTTCCACCTCGTCGGCTACGGCTGCACGACGTGCATCGGCAACTCGGGCCCGCTCAACGAGGAGATCTCGCAGGCGATCAACGACGCCGACCTCGCCGTCACCTCGGTCCTGTCGGGCAACCGCAACTTCGAGGGTCGCATCAACCCCGACGTCAAGATGAACTACCTCGCGAGCCCGCCGCTCGTCATCGCCTACGCCCTCGCCGGCACCATGGACTTCGACTTCGAGTCCGAGCCGCTCGGCCAGGACGCCGACGGCGACGACGTCTTCCTCAAGGACATCTGGCCCGCGCCGGAGGACGTCGAGCAGACGATCGCCGCGAGCATCAACCAGGACATGTTCACCGAGGACTACGCCGACGTCTTCGCCGGCGACGAGCGCTGGCAGTCGCTGCCGACGCCCGAGGGCGACACGTTCGCCTGGGACGGTGAGTCGACGTACGTGCGCAAGCCCCCGTACTTCGACGGCATGTCGATGGAGACGACCCCGGTCGCCGACATCGAGGGCGCCCGCGTGCTCGCCAAGCTCGGCGACTCCGTGACGACCGACCACATCAGCCCGGCCGGTGCGATCAAGAACGACAGCCCCGCCGGGAAGTACCTCGCCGACCACGGCATCGAGCGCAAGGACTTCAACTCCTACGGCTCGCGCCGCGGCAACCACGAGGTCATGATCCGTGGCACGTTCGCCAACATCCGCCTGAAGAACCTCCTGCTCGACGGCGTCGAGGGCGGCTTCACGCGCGACTTCACCAACCGCGGCGAGCAGACGACGATCTACGACGCCGCGCAGAGCTACGCCGCCGCGGGCACCCCGCTCGTCATCCTGTCGGGCAAGGAGTACGGCTCGGGCAGCTCGCGCGACTGGGCTGCCAAGGGCACCAGCCTGCTCGGCGTCAAGGCGGTCATCGCCGAGAGCTACGAGCGCATCCACCGCTCCAACCTCATCGGCATGGGCGTCATCCCGCTGCAGTACCCGGCCGGCCAGAACGCCGACTCCCTCGGCCTCGACGGCACCGAGACCTTCTCGATCTCCGGCATCACCGCCCTCAACGAGGGCACGACGCCGAAGACCGTCAAGGTCGTCGCGACGAAGGACGGCGGCGAGACCGTCGAGTTCGACGCGATCGTGCGCATCGACACCCCGGGTGAGGCCGACTACTACCGCAACGGCGGCATCCTGCAGTACGTGCTGCGCTCGCTCGTCGCGAGCTGAGCCCAGGCGTCGGTAGGCGCCTGCAGCGCCACCCCGTCGGGGCCCGGTCACCGTTCGTCGGTGGCCGGGCCCCGACGCGTCCCCGGCGTGCCGCGGATGGCATGCTCGACGCGTGAGCGAGCGACACGCGTCCCTGACCGTCTGGGAGTCGGGTTTCGGATGGGAGCCTGCGGCGGACGTCGCCTACCGTGACGTGCACGTCGAGGATGCCGGGCCGCGGACCTACGCCGCCAGCGTGTGGGAGTCGCCGGTCGTCGAGATCGCTTTCACGGCAACGGAGCTCATCCCCTCGTGGAACGCCCGCACGCCGGCTGGCACGTGGCTGCACGTCGAGGGCCGCGTCGGCGACGCGTCGGGCTGGGCCCCCTGGGTGACGTTCGCCCGCTGGGCCGAGGACGACCCGGATGGCGAGTCGCCGGTGACCCGCACGACGGTCCGCGGCCAGCAGCTCGACGCCGGTCACGTGTCGGCCGACACGTGGCACGCCGCTCCCGGGCGCGGTCTCGAACGGTGGCAGCTGCGGCTGACGGCCCTGGCCACCGAGGACGCGGTCAAGGCGGTTGACGGTGCGCCGGGCGGGGGCGTCGAGGTGTCCCTCGTCGGTGCGGTGGCCTCGCGCTTCGCCATCGCGCCCGACGAGCCGACGAGCGGCCCGGCCTGGGGAGCGGGCCACGAGGTGCCGGTGCCGCCACACTCGCAGCGCCTGCACGTCGACACCTTCCCCCACTGGGACAACGGTGGCCAGTCCTGGTGCTCGCCGACGTCGACGACGATGCTGCTCGAGCACTGGGCGTCGGGCCCGAGCGCGGCGGAGGCGGCCTGGGTGGGCCACGACATCGACCCCGTCGTCGTGCACGGCGTGCGCCGCGTCTTCGACCGGTCCTACGGCGGGGCGGGCAACTGGGCCTTCAACACGGCCTACGCCGCGACGCGTGGGCTGCGGGCGTACGTGACGCGGCTGCGCGACCTCACCGAGGCCGAGGCGTTCCTCGCCGCCGGGGTGCCGCTCGTCGCGTCGGTGACCTTCCGCGAGGACGAGCTCGACGGCGCCGGCTACGGGACGAGCGGGCACCTGCTGACGATCGTCGGGTTCACCGCCGGGGGTGACGTCGTGTCCAACGACCCGAACTCCGGCCGGATCGCCAGCAACGACGCGGTGCGTCGGGTCTACCGGCGCGACCAGTTCGAGCGGGCGTGGCTCGGCGACAACGGCGGCCTCACGTACGTCATCCACCCCCACGGGGTCGAGCTCCCACCCCCGCCGCCCGAGGCCAACTGGGCCTGAGCGGGCCGGCGTCAGGTCAAGCGGGCGTAAATTTTCCACGCCCAGCGCCCGAATCGCGAGAATCCTTGACCCGAAGGCCCCGTGGACGGGGTGCGCGGGTGTTCACTGACCGGGCCCCGCACCCCGGCGCCCGCGTCCACCACGCCGGCCCGGGGGCGCCCGCCCCCCACGGAAGGTGAGCCATGTCGTCCGTCCCCATCGTCCCCAGCGGCACCCCCGGCTCGCGCGAGGTACCCGCGGGCCCCGCGACGCCGAGCCGACGCGTCGTGCTCGGGTCCGCCGCCGGCGCCGCGTTCCTCGGCCTGTCCGCCGCGTCGACGGCGTCCGCCTCGTCGGTGCCCGGAGGGCCTGACACCCGCCACGTCGCCTACCGCGAGTGGAGCGGCCCGCAGCTGGCCGTCGGCGCCTTCACCGGCACCCGGGAGTACGTCGACCCGTTCGACCCGACGGCGACGCCGGCCACCTACGACGTCGCGACGTGGACCTCGCCCGTCGTCCGGCCGGGCTTCGGCCTGACCGAGCTCGTCGCGTCGTGGAACGCCGACACCCCCGGAGGCTCGTGGGTCGAGGTCAGTGTCCGCGGGCGCAGCGGCGGCGTCGAGACCAAGGAGTACGTCCTCGGGCGCTGGGCCCGGTACGACCCGGCCGACGGCGGCGGCATCCACCGCACCAGCCTGGGCGGCCAGGGCGACGCCGTCGCGACGGTCTACACCGACACCCTCGCGACGCGCAGCGGTCACACGCTCGAGTCGTGGCAGCTCGTCGTGCGCCTCATGCGCCCGACGGGCACGTGGCAGACCCCCCGGCTGCGCTCGGTCGGGGCGATGGCCTCGGCCCTGCCCGACGCCGACCGGGTGCCGCGCAGCCCGAACGGCCGGGCGTGCGGCACCACCCTCGACGTGCCGCCCTTCTCGCAGGAGCGCCACATCGGGCACTTCCCGCAGTGGGACAACGGCGGCGAGGCCTGGTGCTCGCCGACCTCGACGTCGATGGTGCTCGCCTACTGGGGGGCCGGGCCGCGCGCCGACGAGACGGCGTGGGTCACCGAGGCCATCCCGGACGAGACCGACCCGCAGGTCGACTTCGCGGCGCGCAACGTCTACGACTACACCTACGACGGCGCCGGCAACTGGCCGTTCAACGCGGCCTACGCCGCGACCCGACCGCGGATGCGTGCGTTCGTCACCCGGCTGCGCTCGCTGACCGAGGCCGAGGAGTTCATCGCCGCGGGCATCCCGCTCGTCACCTCGGTGTCGTTCAAGAAGGGCGAGCTGGACGGCGCGGGCTACGGCACCAACGGCCACCTCATGGTGGTCGTCGGTTTCACGCCCGAGGGCGACGTCGTGTGCAACGACCCGGCCTCGCACCTCATCCGCGACAACGGCCAGGTGCGCGTCACCTACGACCGCGAGCAGTTCGAGAACACCTGGGTGCCGCACAGCGGCGGCATCGTCTACGTCATCCACCCGCAGGACCACCCGCTGCCGGCGCCGCCGCGCCCCGAGAGCAACTGGTGACGCGCGGGCCGGCCCGGACGTGCTGGTCCGGGCCGGCCGGTGCGGCAGGTGGGTCCGGGCGCCGAGGGCCTCAGCCGGCGTGCGGGTCGCGGTCGGTGACGCAGTAGCTCGAGCCCGCGGGGTCGCGCAGCACCGTCCAGCCGCCGCCCGGGTCGCCGACGACCGCGGCACCGAGCGACGTGTGCCGCGCCACCTCGGCCGCGCGGTCGTCGCACGCGAGGTCGAGGTGCGCCGTGACGCCCGTGTCGGCGCCGTCGGGGTGGTCGGCGTCGAGGCGCTGGAGCAGGAAGCGCAGCGGCACCCCCACCGGACGCTCGAGGTGGTGGAACTCGGGACGCGACGCCGAGCGGCGCAGCCGCCACCCCGTCAGCTCCGTCCAGTAGCGGCACTCCGCCTCGTACGCCGACGGCGGGATGTCGAGGCACACCTGGTCGACGAGGCTCTCGTGACCCCTGGGCCAGCGCACCGGCTCCGGGCGCACGTGGTGACCGGCCCGTACGAAGCAGTGGACGAGACCCCCGGGGGAGGAGACCACGACGTAGCCGTGTGGCGATCGGTGCAGCACCCTCGCCCCGGACGCCACGGCCCGGTCGGCGGCGTCGGCCGGTGAGAGCACGTGCAGGTCCAGGTGGATCGAGGGGCCGGTGGCCTCGGAGCCGGCCGTGCCGGTGCGCTGCACGGCGAGGAACGGGTCGCCCTGCTCGGGCAGGAGGCTGACGAACTCGCCTTCGTCGCCGCGGGCCGGGGACTCGGTCGAGGCCGTGACGGCCGACCAGAACCGCACGACGTCCGCACGCACCGACGGCGGCACGTCGAGGAAGGCCGTGACCCACGAGACCGACCAGGGTGTCGTCATGCCCCGAGCGTAGGGGAGGCAGACTGGAGCCATGTCCGCCCACACCCCGCCCGGCTGGCCGCCGGGCGTGCCGCCGGCCCAGTCGCCGGGCTGGCAGGAGCGGGCCGTCCTCTGGCTGCTCGACCAGTGCCCACCGGACTACCGGGGGTACGCCGGCTGGCGCAAGCACCCCATCGCCCTCGCGTGGATCACCTGCCGCCACCTGGAGGGGCAGGTGGCCGCCACCCGTGACGCGTGGCGCGAGGCGCGCGTCGAGATCGGGCCGCACGTGCCCACCGAGGCGCTGACCGAGATCCTGTCCGAGATCGAGGCCGAGGGCATCCGGCTCGTCGCCGCCACGCGCTCGGCGCGCCTGCTCCACGAGGCCCTACAGGGCAAGGTCTTCGCCCCGCGGCTCTAGCCTGGGCAGTCGGTCCCTTCTGGACGTCCTGTGGCGCTGACGCGAGGATCATGTGTGGTGTGCCATGCGGTGGGCGGTGCACGTTTTCGCCGGCCTGAACGTTGCACCTAGACTCGATCAACCCGCTCCGACGCGTCGGGACCGGACCCCCGACGACCACCGACGCACCCTGACGATGCGGCACCGAACTTCGAGAGGAAGACCCGGCGTGGCCCTGCTGGAGACGATCACGAGCCCCGCGGACCTCAAGGCCCTGCCGGCCGACCAGCTGACGGCGCTCGCCGAGGAGATCCGCACCTTCCTCGTGACCGAGGTCTCCAAGACCGGCGGCCACCTGGGCCCCAACCTCGGCGTCGTCGAGCTGACGATCGCGCTGCACCGCGTCTTCGACTCGCCTCAGGACACCCTCGTCTTCGACACCGGCCACCAGTCCTACGTCCACAAGCTGCTCACGGGGCGGCACGACTTCAGCAAGCTGAAGAAGCAGGGCGGTCTGTCGGGGTACCCGAGCCGTGCCGAGTCCGAGCACGACGTCGTCGAGAACTCCCACGCGTCCACCGCGCTGTCGTGGGCCGACGGCATCGCCAAGGGCCGGCGCCTCGCCGGCGAGACCGGCCGGCACACCGTGGCCGTCATCGGCGACGGCGCCCTCACCGGTGGCATGGCCTGGGAGGCGATCAACAACATCGCCGTCGACAAGGACCTCCCGCTCGTCATCGTCGTCAACGACAACGAGCGCTCGTACGCCCCGACCATCGGCGGCCTCGCCGACCACCTCGCCACGCTGCGCACGACCCGCGGCTACGAGCGCTTCCTCGACTGGGGCAAGCGCTCCCTGGCCCGCACTCCCGTCGTCGGCGGCGCGATGTTCGAGACGCTCCACGGCGTCAAGAAGGGCATCAAGGACATCGTCGCCCCGCAGGGCATGTTCGAGGACCTCGGCCTGAAGTACCTCGGTCCCGTCGACGGCCACGACGAGCAGGCGGTCGAGCGCGCGCTGCGCAAGGCCCGCGACTTCGGCGGCCCGGTCATCGTCCACGTCCTCACCCAGAAGGGCCGCGGCTACCAGCCGGCCGTCGACGACGAGGCCGACCAGTTCCACGGCGTCGGCAAGTTCAACCCCGAGACCGGGCTGCCGTTCGAGGTGTCCGGCCGCATCTGGACCGACGAGTTCAACGACGAGATGGTGGCCCTCGGCGCGGAGCGTCCCGACGTCGTCGCCATCACCGCCGCGATGCTCATCCCGGTGGGCCTCGACGGGTTCGCCGCCGCCTACCCCGACCGCGTCTTCGACGTCGGCATCGCCGAGCAGCACGCGGTCACGATGGCCTCGGGGCTGGCCTACTCGGGCCTGCACCCCGTCGTCGCCGTCTACGCCACCTTCCTCAACCGGGCGTTCGACCAGCTCCTCATGGACTGCGCGCTCCACCACGCCGGCATCACCTTCGTCCTCGACCGTGCCGGCGTCACGGGCAGCGACGGCGCCTCGCACAACGGCATGTGGGACATGACCCTCACCTCGATCGTGCCGGGCCTGCGCCTCGCCGCCCCGCGCGACGGCGACCAGGTGCGCCGCCGGCTGCGCGAGGCCGTCGAAGTGTCCGACGGCCCGACCGTCATCCGGTTCCCCAAGGGCGACGTCGCCGACCCGCTCACGGCCCAGCGCAGCATCGGCGACGTCGACGTGCTCTTCGAGAACGCCGGCGACGACGTCGACCTGCTCGTCGTCGGGGTGGGCGCCTTCGCGGGACTCGCCATCGAGGCGGGGGAGAAGATCGCGGCGCACGGGCGGGCCGTCCGCGTCATCGACCCGCGGTGGGTGCTGCCGGTCAGCGACACCGTCGTCGAGCTCGCCCGCCGGGCCCGCACCGTCGCCGTCGTCGAGGACAACCTCGTCAGCGGCGGCGTCGGCTCGGCCGTCACCCTCGCCCTGCGCGAGGCCGGGGTCGAGGTGCCGGTGCACACGTACGGCATCCCGAAGCGCTTCCTCGACCACGCCTCACGGGGCCAGATCCTCGAGGAGCTCGGCCTGACCGCCGACCAGGTCGTCGCCGACCTCGAGCCCCGCCTGGCCTGACGCGCCCCGTCGCGGCACCCGCACAGGCCCGCGTCCTCCACCTGACGCGAGTGGCGGCCAGCCACATGCGCCTGCCCGCTTTGTGGTCCCACGTCCCACCGCCGCGTCGCGAACGCTCACCTAGGTTCGCCGAAACGGCTGGGCGTCAACGGATCTCGTTGCGGCAAAGGCGCGAGCGCCCGCCAGAGGTGGAGGACATCGGTGTCCAAGCGTTGGAGCCTGGCGCTCGCGAGCGCCATGATCGCCCTGTCGGTCGCTGCTTGCGGCTCACCGGGGCAGCCGGGAGCTCCGGCGGCCGGTGACGGGGGAGCGGGGTCGACGAACGGGTCGGGAGGCACGTTCAAGGTCGGCCTCGTCTACTCGAAGTCCGGACCGCTCGCGAGCTACGGCGAGCAGTACCGCCAGGGCCTGACGGCCGGGATCGACTTCGCCACGAAGGGAACCGGCACGGTCGCGGGCAAGAAGATCGAGTTCAGCGAGGCCGACGACGCGGGCGACCCCGCCAAGGCCGTGTCGGCCGCGACCGACCTCATCGGCAAGGGCAGCACCATCATCGCCGGTTCGACCGCCTCGGGCGTCGCGCTCCAGGTGGCGCCGCTCGCGCAGGACAACAAGGTGCTGTTCATCTCGGGCCCCGCCGCGGCCGACGCCGTGACCGGCGCCAACCGCTACACGTTCCGCTCCGGTCGCCAGACCTACCAGGACGTCGCCACGGCCGGCTCGATGCTCGGTGACGTCAAGGGGAAGAAGGTCACGGTCCTCGCGCAGGACAGCGCCTTCGGCAAGGCCAACGTCGCTGCCGTCACGGCGATCCTCGGCGCCAAGGGTGCGACGGTCTCGGCCGTCGAGGTGCCGGCCGCCGCCACCGACCTGACGCCGTTCGCCTCCAAGGTCAAGGCCGCCGGCGCCGACCTGCTCTTTGTCGCATGGGCCGGGGCCAACGCCACGCAGATGTGGACGACCCTCGGGCAGCAGGGCGTCTTCGACACGACGAAGGTGGTCACGGGCCTCGACATCAAGGCCACCCACATGCTCTTCGGCGAGGTCGGCACGAAGATCGACTTCCTCTCGCACTTCTTCGAGGGTGCGGCCGACAACACCGCGTACACGGCGCTCAAGGACGGGCTCGCCAAGCAGGGCGCGTCGGTCGACCTGTTCACCAACGACGGCTTCGTCGCCGGCCAGATGATCGTGCACGCGCTCGAGACGGGCGGCACCGACGTCGACAAGATGGTCACCGGGCTCGAGGGCTGGTCGTTCGAGGGCCCCAAGGGGCAGCTGACGATCCGTGCCCAGGACCATGCCCTGCTCCAGCCGATGTTCACCGCGACGCTGAAGAAGGACGGCACCAACGTCGTGCCGCAGCTGGTGAAGACCCTGGACCCGGAGAGCGTCGCCCCGCCGGTCACGCCCTTCAAGTGATCGGCACGTGACCGGCATGACCAGCACGACCAGCACATGATCAGCGCGGAGGCGGTCGGCTGGAGCGTCGGCGGCGCCCGGATCCTCGACGACGTCACCCTCTCCGTGGGGGCCGGTGAGCTGCTCGGCATCATCGGCCCCAACGGGGCGGGCAAGTCCTCGCTCGTCAACATCCTCAGCGGTGTGACCAGGCCCACGCAGGGCCGGATCACGCTGCGGGACAACGATGTCACCCGCGCGAGCGCAACGCGTCGTGCCCGGCAGGGCCTGGCCCGGTCGTTCCAGACGTCCGCCCTCTTCGACGGACTCACCGCCGGGGAGAACGTGCGTCTGGCCGTGCAGGCCGCCGGTCCGGCGCCCTTCTCGCCGTTCCGGCGGGCCGGCGGCGGCTCGGGCACCTCGGGGCGCGTGGCCGGGCTGCTCGCCCGGGTCCGGATGCCCGGCCGAGCCCGCGCGCTCGCCCGCGACCTGTCGCACGGCGACCGCCGCAAGCTCGAGCTCGCGATGGCGCTCGCCGCCGACCCCGCCGTGCTGCTGCTCGACGAGCCGATGGCCGGGGTCTCGGCCGAGGACGTCGACGGCCTCACCGAGATCATCGGCGAGGTCCGCGACTCCGGTGTCGCCGTCGCGATGGTCGAGCACCACATGCACGTCGTCCTCGGCCTCGCCGACCGCGTCGCCGTGCTCCACCACGGCCAGCTGCTCGCCGTCGGCGCACCCACCGAGGTGACGGCCGACGAGCGCGTGCAGCAGGCCTACCTGGGAGAAGCGCTGTGACCCTCGACCGACCGGCAGACCCACCCGTCCTGCGTCTCGAGGACGTCCACGTCCGCTACGGCGGATCGCACGTCCTGCAGGGCGTCTCCTTCGACGTCGCGTCGCGTGGGGTCACCGCGCTGCTCGGGCGCAACGGCGTCGGCAAGACGACGACCCTCAAGGCCGTCATCGGGCTGGCCCCGCGAACCGGCCGGATCACTCTGCGCGGCAAACCGATCCAGGCCATGGCCACCCACCGGGTCGTGCGCGGGGGAGTGGGCTACGTGCCCGAGGACCGCGAGGTGTTCGGCGGACTGACCGTCGAGGAGAACCTCCGGCTCGTCGACCCCGAGCGCGGCGTCGACGCGCCGGTCGTCGCCGACCTGTTCCCCGACCTCGTCAAACGGCGCGGACAGCGGGCCGGCACGCTGTCCGGCGGACAGCAGCAGATGGTCGCGCTCGCGCGGGTCCTGCTGCGCGACAACGACCTCCTCCTCGTCGACGAGCCGACCAAAGGCCTGGCGCCCAAGCTCGTCACCGAGGTCGCCGACGTGCTGGCGGAGGTGGCCCGCACCACGCCCATCCTGCTCGTGGAGCAGAACCTGCCCCTCGTGCGGCGCATCGCCGACCGCGTCGTCGTGCTCGACGCCGGACGCGTCGTCCACCGGGGCGAGGCGGCTGCCCTCGTGGCCGACGCCGACCTGACGCGCGAGCTGCTCGGAGTCTCGATGCGACGTGAGGGTGCCGCATGAGCGACCTCGTCCTCATCCTCTTCACCGGCCTCGGGCTCGGCGCACTGTACTTCCTGGCCGCCTCCGGCCTCAGCCTCGTCTACGGCCTCATGGGGGTGCTCAACTTCGCCCACGGCGCCTTCATGACCGCCGGCGCGTACTCGGCGTGGCTGACGATGGGCGACCTGCCGCAGGGGTGGCCGGTGGCGCTCCGCCTTGTCGTCGCGGTGCTCGTGGCCGTGCTCGTCGGTGCCGTCGTCGGTCTCGTCGCCGAGGTCGTCCTCATCCGGCCGCTCTACCGGCGGCACATCCAGCAGGTGCTCGTCACCGTCGGTCTGTCCCTCGCGGGCGTCGCTGCGGCACAAGGCATCTGGGGTGCGGACCCCCGTCCCGTCGAGAAGCCCGCGTGGATGTCCGGCACGACCCGTCTGCTCGGGGCGACGGTCCCCAACGACCGCTTCGTCTACCTGCTCGTCGCGCTCGTCGTCTTCGGTGGGCTGCTCGCGCTGCTGCACCTGACCCGTCTCGGCCTCGTCATCCGCGCCGGGGTCGAGAACCGCACCATGGTGGAGGCCCTCGGCATCGACGTGCGGCGCACCTTCACCGTCGTCTTCGCGATCGGTGGTGCCGCCGCGGGCCTCGCCGGCGTCCTCTACGCCCAGTACGCCGGTGCCGTGTCACCGGGTCAGGGCGGGTCACTGCTCATCTACGCGTTCATCGTCGTCGTCATCGGCGGGATGGGGTCGCTGACCGGCACCGCCCTCGCGGCGGTCGCGGTGGGGCTCGTGCAGCAGCTGGCCAACTACTACGCCGCGAGCGGCGTCGGCGACCTGTCGGTCGTCCTGCTCCTCGCCCTCGTGCTGCTCCTGCGGCCGACGTCCCTGAAGGGAGCCCCCGCATGATCCCGAGCACGCGCGCCGGCGTCACCGACGCCCCGAGCGACACCGACGCGTCGACCGACGTCGAGACCGGGGCCTCGGGTCCCGTGCCGGCCTCCGAACAGGAGCCCTCGGCGGACATGGAGGGTCGGGCAGACTTGCGCCGGTGGGCAGCCCGGCTCGCACCGGTCGCCGTCCTCGCGGTCCTGGCCTACCTGCCGTACCTGCCCGTGGAGGTGCCCGGCGTGTTCCCCGGGCGGCTCAACGGGCCCGGCTCGATGCAGCTGCTCGCCACCTGCCTCGTCGTCGGCGGCATCGCCCTGAGCTACGACGTCCTCTTCGGCCGCACCGGGCTGCTCAGCTTCGGCCACGCCCTCTTCGTCGCCGCGGGCAGCTACCTCCTGACGATCTCGACGGCGTCGTGGTCCCTGCCCCTGCCCGCCGCCGTCGGGCTGGCACTCGGGCTGTCGACGCTGCTCGCGCTCGTCGTCGGCGCCGTCGCCCTGCGCGTCGGCGGGATCGCTTTCGCCATGGTGACGCTCGCGTTCGCCCAGGCCGCCTCGATCATCGTCATGCGCGACCCCGGCGGCACGACCGGCGGTGAGGAGGGTCGCACGGTGAACCGCGCCGCCCTGCCCGAGATGCTCGTCGGCGTCGCCAACGCGCCCTACCGGTACTGGCTCGCCCTCGGCTTCCTGACGGTCACGTGGGCCGCGGTCTCGCTGCTCGTCGCCTCCCGCGCCGGGCACGCGATGGCGGCGGTCCGCGAGAACGAGCAGCGGGCCGCGGTCATCGGGCTCGGCACCTACCGCGTCAGGCTCCTGGCGCTCGTGGCCGGGTCGTTCCTCGGCGCGCTGGGCGGCGTCGTGCACGCCCTCGTGCTCGGCGGGTCCAGCCCGCACCTGACCACGTCGGAGTTCACCCTCTCGCTGCTCGTCATGGTCGTGCTCGGGGGCGCGGGCAGCCGGTGGGGTGCCGTCATCGGCGGCGTGCTCTACACCTACGCCGATGCCAGACTCGTCGAGGTGAGCGACGCCGGCATCCTGCAGTCGCTGCCGGAGGTGGTGCGGCAGGTGCTGTCGCAGCCGCTGTTCATCCTCGGCGCGTTCTTCGTCGTCGTCGTCTACTTCGCACCGTCGGGGCTGACCGGTCTCGGCGGGAGGATCATCCGGAAGGCAGGGGCCGCGTCATGACCCAGTCCGCGTTCGTCATCGAGCTGCCCGAGGGCAGCCTCGCGATCCACGACCTCACGGTCGGACCCGTATCGCCCGAGGGGCCTGTCGTGCTCGCCGTCCACGGCATCACGGCCAACGGGCTTTCCTGGCGACGCGTCGCCGACGAGATGGCGCGGCGGCACGGCCCGGGAGCGGTGCGCTTCCTCGCCCCCGACCTGCGCGGCCGCGGAGACAGCCGGACGGCTCCCGGGCCTTACGGTCTCGCGGCGCACGTCGACGACCTCGTGCAGACGGCGTCGGTCTTCGGTGCGGCGCCGGTGCTCGTCGGACACTCGATGGGCGCCTTCATCGGCGCCCTCGCCGTGGCCCGCCACCCCGAGCGGTTCGCCGGCGCCGTCCTCGTCGACGGCGGCCTCGCCTTCCCCGTAGACGCCTCGGTCGACATCGACGCGGCCCTGCAGGCCGTCATCGGCCCGGCCATGGACCGGCTCCGGATGCGTTTCGACGGCCCGGGGGAGTACCTCGACTTCTGGAAGAAGCACCCAGCCCTCGGCCCGGTCCTCGACGGCCCCGGAGGCGACGCCGCGCGTGCCTACATCGAGCACGACCTCGTCGAGGACCCCGACGCGCCCGGCTCGTGGCACAGCACGTGCGTCCTCGACGCGGTGCGCGCCGACGGCGCCGACGTGCTCGCCGACCCCGAGACGCACGCCGCCGTGCGCACCGCCGCCGAGCGCGGCGTGCCCCTCGAGCTCGTCTGGGCCCACCGCGGCCTGCTCGACGAGCCGCAGGGGCTCTACGACGAGCAGCGTCTCGCCGCCCTCGACGTGCCGGCCTCGGTGCACACCACCTCGGTCGACGCCAACCACTACGACGTCATCCTCGGCGAGACGGGCATCGGGGCCGTCGTCGACGCCGTCGACCGCCTGCTGGCCGGTTCGGCAGCAGCACCACGCAGTGCGGGCTGACCCGTCGCTGGGTCAGGCCGCGGGGGGCGAGGTCGGGCTGGGCCATGGTGGGCATGGCGTGGACCGCGGCGTCGGGCGTCAGCTCTCGCGCCAAGCGGCGGAGTCCGGTGTCGACAGCCATTCCTCGGAAGGGATCAGCTGGTCGACGCCGTAGTAGGCCGTGGCGCAGTTGCGGGCCCATTCGGGCCGGGTGGCGAACCGGAACGGCTCGTTCGAGTTGCGGATCGGAGTGGGCGTGAAGCTCACGATGCGCTTGCCCTCGCGGATCTGTTGCTCGACGGCTGCGTTGTTCTGATCCCAGGCCGTGGCCCGGTCGGTCATCTCGTGCACGAGCGCGGTGGTCCGCGGCACGATGGACGCCAGCAACACCGTGCTGGACACGGCCGACGCCCCGAGCAGCGCCGCCATGACCGGAACCGCCGCCTTCCGCTGTCGACCGCTCACCTGGCGGCCCAACCAGTAGCCAGCGGCGGCACCGTAGAGCGCGGCGGTCCCGACGGCCGGGGCCAGGAAGCTCGTCCAGGCGCGCTGGTACCGCCAGCCGTCGGGTCCGTAGCCCTGCCGCAACCCGGCGATGACACCGAACGATGCGACCATCACCAGGACGGCCGGCAGCGCCGCCACGAGCACCTTGCGTGGAAGCGTCCACGAGCCCCCGGCGAACGGCAGCGAGGTCCTGCGAAGGGGTGCGCTGCTTGCGAGCAGGCCGACCAGGAGCCCGGCGACGATCGCTGCGTAGTACCCAGGCCGGGAAAGGATGATCTCCCAGGAGCTGAGCCATCCGTGAGCGACCTCCGAGAGGCCACGGACGGACATCAGGGACGCCTGTTCGTACCTGTACGAGATCTCGGTCCGCAGGCGCTGACCGGGCGAGAAGTACAGAACGGCGAATCCGGCGAGCAGACCCATGAGCCACGCCGCGAGCCACGCGATCGGAAGGCGTGTCCGCCGGTCGCGCCACGACAGCAGGGCAAGGAGCAGGGCCGCCGCCGCATAGACGCCGCTGACCACGAAGAAGGCCTCGCCGAGCGATGCGACCACGAAGCCCATGAGCAGTGCGACCACGACCGCCGTGACACGCACCCACCGACGGGGGCTGCGTGCTGCGACCACGAGGAGGATGACGTTCCAGATGCCCAGGATCACCGGGACGGTGTGCGTGACGGTGGAAGCCGACCAGAAGAGGATCTGGTACACCACGTTGCCGGCGAAGAACGTGAGCGCCGCGACGACGACCGCGAGGAGCCCAGCCGCCGCCGCGGGCCATCGCCACTGCAGGTGGCGCAGCACCAGGTACAGCAGGGTGAAGATCCCGACCGTCAGCGTGACGATCAGGACGAACGGCAGCAGGCGAATGCCTCGGAGCCCGTCTGAGAAGAGCAGAACCTGGCCCACGTGGTAGGCCAGCCGGCCGTTCACCTTGGAGTAGTAGTAGTCGATGAACCCCAGTGAGCCGTAGTCGCGGACCCGTGCTGCCGCGCACCAGTCCTCCGCCGCCAGGCGAACGGTCGGGCTGGCGAAGGCGCCGAGCGCGAGCAGGTGCATCGCGACGATGGCAGGCGGAAGCATGAGCAGGCCCCACAGCCAAGGCTGCCGCCGGCTTCGGACGGAGGACCGCTCGTCGTCGGCGACCGACGTCTCTGTGGCGCGCTCGGCCCGGACAGGGGCAGAAGAACTCATCAGATTCGGACCCATCGACGGACTTGCGGCATCGATCACGACCTGACGGACATGAACCGGCGGACGCATGCAACTTCCGAGGTACATGTAGCACGGCGCCTCGGGACGGAACGCCTCAACGACGCAAACACCTCAGCCGCGCAACCGACAGCCACGTGGGGACGCGCCGTCGCCTCGTCTGTCCGTCCCTCACCGTTTCACCGAGACGATGTCAGGACGCGTGCCCCCAGCCGTAGACGTTCCCGCGGGGGGTGTCGCACCGGCCTCGCTGCTAGCGAGCCGCCGGTAGGAGCGCTGGTGTGTGGCGCCTCAGCTCGCCTCCCGACGGAGGCGGGCCCGGACCGCGAACCGGGCGCAGGCGATGACGACCAGTCCGCCCAGGACGGTGGGCCAGGTCAGCTGCTCGCGCACGATCAGCGCCGCCCACAGGATGCTCAGGACCGGCTGCACCAGCTGCACCTGGCTGACCTGGGCCATCGGCCCGATGGCCAGGCCGTGGTACCAGGCGAAGAAGCCGAGGTACATCGACACGACACAGAGGTAGGCGAACGCGAGCCACTGCACCGTCGTCGCGACCGGCGCCTCGTCCACGAGGGAGACGACGGTCAGGACGACCATCAGCGGGGCCGACAGCACCAGGGCCCAGGACACGGTCTGCCAGGCGCCGAGCTCACGCGCGAGCAGCCCGCCCTCGGCGTACCCGACGGCGGCCGCGAGCACGGCACCGAAGAGCAGCACGTCCGAACCGTGCAGCCCGCCCAGGCCGCCGTTCTGCAGTGCCGCGAACGCGACGACGGCCGCGGCACCGAGCGCCGCGAACACCCAGAACGAGCGCGACACGCGTTCCTTGCCGCGCAGCACCGCCATCACCGCGGTCGCCGCCGGCAGCAGCCCGATGACGACGGCGCCGTGACTGGCCGGCGCGGTCCTGAGCGCGTAGGAGGTCAGCAGCGGGAACCCGGCCACGACGCCGCCGGCCACGACCGCCAGCCGCACCCACTGACGCCGGTTCGGCCAGACCTGCCGCGTCACCGCCAGGGCGACGGCGGCCAGGATCGCGGCCACGACCGCGCGCCCCGCCCCGATGAACAGCGGTGACAACCCGTCATCGGCCGCGACCCGGGTGAACGGCACCGTGAAGGAGAAGGCGGTGGTCCCGACCAGCCCCCACCGTAGACCGGACCGGGTTGAGTGGCCCGATAGCGGTGCCGGTTGCTGGGCGATAGCGCTACTCTGTTGCGTCATGAACGACGATAGCGCAGGGCGCATTGTCACCGCACTGCGTTCCTGGGTCGAGACCGCCCCTCCCGGAGCGCGGCTGCCCTCGACCCGGGCCCTGGTCGCGCAGCACGGCGCCAGCCCGGTCACCGTGCAGAAGGCGCTGCGCCAGCTGACGGGACTCGGGATCGTGGAGACCCGCCCCGGCGTCGGCACCTTCACCCGCTCGGTACGTCCCGCGCGCCCGGCCGACTTCGGCTGGCAGACCGCGGCCCTCGGCACGCCACGCACCCGGGCCGGGGCGCTGTCCTCGACCCAGCGCGCCTCGGTCCCCGATGCCATCCAGCTGCACTCCGGCTACCCGGCCCGCGAGCTGCTGCCCGAACGGCTGGTGCGGGCCGCCCTCACCCGTGCCGCCCGCGGCACGCCGCGCTGACCCGAACCCCCGCCGGAGGCCTGCCCGAGCTGCAAGCCTGGTTCGCCGGCCAGGTTGCCGCCAGCACGCCGTCCGGGCTCGCGCCACCGTCTCCGCGTGACGCGCTCATCATCGCCGGTAGCCAGAGCGGGCTCAGCTCCATCTTCCGCGCCCTGGTCGGCCCTGGTCAGCCACTGGTCATCGAGTCACCCACCTACTGGGGCGCCATCCTCGCCGCCGAACAGGCGGGCGTCGTCCTCGTCCCGGTCCCCAGCGGCCCGGCCGGACCCGACCCAGATGAGGTCGAGCGCGCCTTCGCCCTCACCGGCGCGCGTGCCTTCTACACGCAACCCAACTTCGCCAACCCGACTGGGGCACAGTGGTCCCGAGAAACCGGTAGCGCGGTCCTGGACATGGTCCGGGCCCACAACGCCTTCCTCATCGAGGACGACTGGGCTCATGACCTGGGCATCGACGCCGACCCGAACCCGCTCATCGGACATGACCGCGACGGTCACGTGATCTACCTGCGGTCCCTCACCAAGAGCGTGTCACCCGCCCTGCGCGTCGCCGCCGTCATAGCCCGCGGCCCCGCCCGCGACCGCATCCTCGCCGACCGCGCCGCAGAGGCGATGTACGTCAGCGGCCTGCTGCAGACCGCTGCCCTCGACGTCGTCACCCAACCCGGCTGGACGACGCACCTGCGTACCATGCGCCAGCAGCTCAGGACCCGCCGCGACCTGCTCGCCCAGAGCCTGCGCGACGGGGCACGCGAGGTCGATCTGCAGCAGACCCCACCCGGAGGACTCAACCTCTGGGCCCGGCTGCCCGACGGCACCGACGTCCACCACCTCGTGCGCGCATGCGAGAACCGGGGCCTGGTCATCGCCCCGGGCGACGAATGGTTCCCCGCCGAACCCTCCGGCCCCTACATCCGCCTCAACTACTCCGGCGAGGACCCCGCTCGCTTCCCCGAGGTCGGTCGCCTCCTCACGCAAGCCCTGACAGACACGCGGTGAACCCAGGCTGCGCAGACGTCTTCGAGTGACACCGCGCCGGCCCCGGACCCGGTGGCAGGGTGACTCTGCCCGTGCGTCGGGGACCGGGCAGCGGGTCAGGCGGGGGACTGGAGAGCGCGCAGGCGCAGGGCCAGCTGCAGCTCCAGGGCGTGGTCGGGCTGCTGCCACGTCGCGCCGAGCAGGGCCGAGATCCGCTCGAGGCGCTGCGACACCGTGTTGACGTGGACGTGCAGCGTGCCCGCGGCGTGACGCGGGCTGCCGCCGGCCGCGAAGTAGGCGGCGAGGGTGCCGACGAGGTCGGTGCCGCGGCGGTCGTCGTACTCGATGACGGGGCCGAGGAGCCGCCGCACGTAGTCGTCGACGTCCGGCGCCGAGCCAACGATGAGCCCGGCGAAGCCGAGCTGGGTGGCGGCGGCGCCCTTGCCCTTGTGCCCGAGGGCGATGAGCGCGCCCACGGTGCGCGCGCCCTCCTCGTGGGCTGTCGGCACCCCGTCGACGCCCTCCACCGGTCCGACGCCGGCCACGGTGACGCAGGTGCGCCGACCGATGCGGGCCGCGACCGCGCGGGCCAGGCCGTCGGCGTCGGTGCCCGGGACCAGCGCCACGACGTCGCCGTCGTGCGAGCCGACGAGGGCGACCTCGTCGGTGGCCGCGCTGGCGGAGATGAGCAGGGCGCGGTGGCCGTGCGGGTCCTCGCCGCGCAGCACGAGCACGCAGAAGGGGCGGGTCGGGTCGAGGCCGGCGGTGCGGGCCAGCTGGAGGCGCTCCTCGCGGCTGCCGCGCGCGCTGACGAGGTCGGACACGAGGCGGTTGCGGGCCGACTGCCGCGCGTCGGCGGCCTGCCGCTCGAAGAGCAGGACGAGGGCCGTGACGACGCCCGCGCGCTCCACGGTGCGCTGCTCGGACTCGCGGAGCCGGTCGATGCCCCCGATGACCAGGGTGCCGAGCCGTTCGCGTGCCGCGGTGACCGGGAGCACGTACATACCCTCGCGCTCGAGGAGACGGCCGGAGCCCTGCCCGGGCACGCTCGACAGGAGGTCCTCGAGGAGCCCGACGCGCCCGGAACCCGGGTCGGGTGCAGGGCCGGCGGTGCCGATGCGGCCGCCGTCCTCGTCGACGAGCACGGCCCAGCCGCCGAGCAGGTCGCACAGGGCCCGGGCGACGTCGTCGACGCCGCCACCACCGAGCACGAGCGAGGCGAACCGGTCGTGGGCCGCGGCGGCGCGCTCGATGCCCTCGGCGTACTGGCGGACCGTCTCGTGGGCCTCGGACAGCTGGGCCAGGGCGTTCTCGGCGTCGGCCAGGGCGCGCGTCTGGACGAGGGTGACCGCGGCGAGCGTCGCGAGGTTGCCGAGGAGGGCGACCTCCTCGCGGGTGAAGGGGCGCGAGGAGCGGTTCGCGGCGAAGAGCACGCCGACGAAGTGCGACTCGACGATGAGAGGAGTGCCGCAGATGGCGATGATCCCCTCCTCGCCGACGGCACCGTCGATGGCCGCGGTGTGCCGGAACCGCTCGTCGGACCAGTAGTCGGCCGTCCAGTACGGCTTGTGCGTCGAGGCGACGAGCCCGCCGAGGCCGGCACCGAGCGCGAGGCGCACCGACTGGAAGGCCGCCGACACCGACCCGTCGGTGGCGCGCATGAAGGTGTCGCCGGCCTCGGGGTCGTAGAGGGTCAGGTAGGCGAGGTCGGTGCCGACGAGCCGGCGGGCCCGGCGCACGATGGCGTCGAGGACCGACCCGGGGTCGCTCTCCGTCGCGAGCTCGCGGGCGGTGTCGAGGAGCGCGGCCAGCCCCGCCTCGCGGTGCTGGTGCACCTCACGGGCACTCGTGATGCGTAGGGCGAGGTCACGCGCCTCGGCAGGAGCGTCCGCGGCCGCCACCTCGGCCACGGTGGCGTCGGTGGCGAGCAGCTCGAGCAGGCGCATCGCCTGGTCGGCCGTCGTCGTCTCGCTGCGGGTCACCACGGCCAGATCCTAGGTCGACGCGGCGCCGCGGCGCTCAGTGCGCCGTCCAACCGCCGTCCATCGAGAAGGAGGTGCCGTTGACCGACGCAGACGCGGGCCCGCACAGGAACAGCGCGAGGGCCGCGACCTCGTCGGGCTCGACGAGCCGCTTGACGGCGACCGGCTCGAGCATGACTCTCTCGACGACCTCCGACTCGGGGATCCCGTGGGTGCGGGCCTGGTCGGCGATCTGCTTCTCCACCAGGGGCGTCCGCACGTAGGCCGGGTTGATGCACGTCGAGGTGACGCCGTGCGGGCCGCCCTCGAGGGCGACGACCTTCGAGAGGCCCTCGAGGCCGTGCTTCGCCGTGACGTAGGCCGACTTGAAGGCGCTGGCCCGAAGCCCGTGGACGCTCGACACGTTGACGACGCGGCCCCAGCCCCGGTCGTACATGTGCGGCAGCGACTGCCGGATGAGGCGGAAGGGGGAGACGAGCATGAGGTCGAGGATGAGGTCGAACCGCTCCAGCGGGAACTCCTCGATCGGGCTGACGTGCTGGATGCCTGCGTTGTTGACGAGGATGTCGACGTCGGTCGGCAGCATCGCGAGCCCGTCGAGGTCGGCGAGGTCGGCCGTCACCGGCATCACGCCGTCGACGCCGTCGAGCGAGGCCAGGCCGTCGGCGTCGCGGTCGACGGCGTGCACCTTGGCGCCGGCAGCGGCCAGCGCGCGGGCGATGCTCGCCCCGATGCCGCTCGCGGCTCCGGTCACGAGGGCCGTGCGCCCGGTGAGGTCGATGGGATCGTTGGCCGCCGTGCGGACCCGCGCGGGGGAGTCCGGGGCGGCGTCGCGTGCGTCGTTGCGGGCGTCGGCCATGCGGGAAGACTAGGGACGGCCTCTGGGGGCACCTGTGTGGGCCGTGGACACAAAACGGCCGTTCCGGTGTGCGATCACACATGTGCGTTGGTGCCGCCCCGAGGGGCTCGTCTCCTCGCACAACCGTCACGAGAACGACACCTTCCCCGTGGCTCGTTCTCGTTGACGCGCGCACCGCAGTCTGGTGGTGTCGACGCCATGCACCGCGGCCGACCGGTCGCGGTCACGACAGGGGAGGTTCGACGGTGACGTCGACATCAGGAGTGCCGCGTCCGATCTGGGCGGACGGCGAAGACGGCGCAGACGGCGCAGCGCACGACACGGCGGGCCGACCGGCCGGACGGCAGGACACCGCGGTCATCGACGTGAGCGGTGGCGAGGATGCGGCTCCGCCGCCGCAGCGGTCCGGGACGTCGCCGCGCTCGTGGGTGTGGCCGGTGCCGCTGCTGGCCCTCGGGGCCTGGTTCGTCGGACTGCTGCCGTGGATCGTCACGCGCTCGAGCACCCACACGTTCGGTTCGCCGTGGAACCCGCGCAACGACCTGCGCACTGCCCTGTTGCCCTTCCACCACCAACAGCTCATGACGCTGCTCGTCGTCACGGTCGTCGCCGGCGCCCTGGCCGGGTCGGCGCCCTGGTGGAGCCGGGACCGGCTGCGACGCCGGTGGCTGCTCGCGCTGCTGGCAACCCTCGGCGCCGCTGCGGCCACCGGCTGGGCGGTGACGCAGACGCTCGCGCCCGAGCCCGACCTCGGCGGCTCGGGAGCCACCGCCGACACGGTGCGCCTCGCCTTCGTCGCGCTCACGGTGGCCGGCTCGCTGCTCGGCCTGCTGCTCGGGCTCGGGGCCTCGCTCGGCGGACCCGTGCTGCGGACGGTGGCGGCGACGCCGCTCGTCGTCGTCGGTGCCGACTGGCTGGGCCAGCTCGTCGTCGTGGCGCTCGCCGACCCGGCCCGTCCGCAACCCCTGACGTGGCTGCCGCCCACGCTCACGGTGCTCACGGGCGTCGGGGTCGGCGTCCTGCTGGCCGTCCTCGGGTTCCGCCCGGTCTGGCGGCTGGTCGGCTGGGTGCTGGCCCTCGCGCTCCTCGTCCTGACGCCCTCGGTACTGACCGCCACTCGCTATGTGCTGGAGTCGCTGCGCGGGACCGCGGTGCGCAGCGCCGAGCTGGCCGAGCTCGCGCACGACGGCCTCGAGGTGTTCCGGCTGTCGCTCACCTCGACGGCCACTGCGTTCGGCCCCGCCACCCCGACGACGACCGCCCTCATCGCCGTGGTGGTCGGCGCAATCGGGGCGGTGCTCCTTCGTCGCGTCAGGGGATGACCGACTGGGCGACGCGCTCGACCTCGATCGGCAGGGAGTCGTTGAGGTTGATCGGGTGCTTGCACGACGAGGCCGATCCCGAGGTGCCGGCATAGGTCCACGCGTACGCCACCGAGGTGCCGTCGCGGTTGGCGGCGCAGTCGGGGACGCCCGTCGCCCGTTGCAGCTGCGTGACGCGCACGGCCATGGTGAGCGCGATGACCTGTTGTCGCGACAGCGTGCCCGTCGTGGTCCTGCCGTTGGAGCTGAGCACCCAGTGGCCGTCGGCCGTGGCCACGAACGTGCTGCCGCACGGTCCGCCCGCGCACATCCCACCCCAGGTCCGCCGCTCCACCCTGAAGTCGTCAGGCACCGACACGGTCGGCGTGTTCGTGCCAGGGCTCGGGTCGACCTCGAGGATTCCGACGACGGTGGTGCCGGGCGGCGACGAGGCCTGGGGCGCAACGGTGCTGCCACATCCGGCGAGCGCTGCCGCCCCGAGCGAGGCGGTCAGCGCCCACCGCAGCAGTCCCGCCCGGGCGAGCGACGACCCATCTCTTCCACTCATCCGCATCCCCTGTCTGCACGCGTGGCCGCGTCTGCAGATGGTGACACCGACGGGGCGTGAAACGGTCCGGAATCGCGGCAGATCCCTTCAGGGCCAGGGGAGGGCCTGACGACACACGCAGCCCCGGGCGCGTTCCCGGCCCGGGGCTGCGCGTGTCGTCTCAGATGTCGCGGAAGACCTCGATCGTCGCGCCGAGGCGGTTGAGGCGCTCGGCGAGGTCCTCGTAGCCACGGTTGATGACGTAGACGTTGCGGAGCACCGACGTGCCCGGGGCGGCCAGCATCGCGAGGAGGATGACGACGCCCGGGCGCAGCGCCGGCGGACACACGACCTCGGCCGCGCGCCAGCGCGTCGGGCCCTCGACGATGACGCGGTGCGGGTCGAGCAGCTGGACGCGACCGCCGACCTTGGTCAGCTCGGTCAGGTAGATCGCCCGGTTCTCGTAGACCCAGTCGTGGATCATCGTGCTGCCCTCGGCGACGGCCCCGATGAGCGCGAAGAAGGGCAGGTTGTCGATGTTGAGGCCGGGGAACGGCATCGGGTGGATCTTGTCGGTCGGAGCCTTGAGCGGCCCGGGGATTGTCGTGAGGTCGACGAGGCGCGTCTTGCCGTTGGCCGAGACGTACTCGGACGTGAGGTTGTACTTCATCCCCATGCCCTCGAGCGTCGCCAGCTCGATCTCGATGAACTCGATCGGGACCCGGCGGATCGTGATCGAGGAGTCGGTGACGACCGCCGCCGCGATGAGGCTCATCGCCTCGATCGGGTCCTCGCTCGGTGAGTACTCGACGTCGACGTCGATCGCCGTGCGGCCGTGGACGGTGAGCGTCGTGGTGCCGATGCCCTCGATGCGCACGCCGAGCTTCTCGAGGAAGAAGCAGAGGTCCTGGACCATGTAGTTCGACGAGGCGTTGCGGATGATCGTCTCGCCCTCGTACCGCGCCGCGGCCATGAGGACGTTCTCGGTGACGGTGTCACCCCGCTCGGTGAGCACGATGGCGCGACCCGGGTTGACCGACCGGTCGCTGCGGGCCTCGTAGAAGCCGTGGGTCGCGGTGACCTCGAGCCCGAACTGGCGCAGGGCGCTCAGGTGCGGCTCGACGGTGCGGGTGCCGAGGTCGCAGCCGCCGGCGTAGGGCAGGCGGAAGCCCTCGTGCTCGTGCAGCAGCGGGCCGAGGAACATGATGACGGTGCGGGTGCGTCGGGCGGCCGCGACGTCGATGCCGTCGAGGTCGAGACGGGCCGGCGGCACGATCTCGAGGTCGTTGCTGTCGGGCAGCCAGCGGGTGCGCACGCCGATCGAGGAGAGCACCTCGAGGATGCGGTTGACCTCTTCGATGCGCGCGAGGTTGCGCAGCGTCGTGCGGCCGCGGTTGAGCAGGGAGGCGCACAGGAGGGCGACGGCGGCGTTCTTGCTCGTCTTGACGTCGATCTCGCCGGACAGCTTCTGGCCGCCGACGATGCGCAGGTGCTGGGGGCCGGAATGGCCGAGGGAGACGAACTCGGAGTCGAGCGCGTCACCGATCTTGGCGAGGGTGTCCAGGCTGAGGTTCTGGCGGCCCTGCTCGATGCGCGCGACGGCGCTCTGCGAGGTGCCGAGGAGCTCGGCGAGCTCGGACTGTGTCATCCCCTTGTGGCGTCGGGCGTCGCGGATGAGTCCGCCGATCCGGGTCAGGTAGGTCTGGGTCACGAGCGGCGACTCTAACTCATATATGAGATAGATGCACACAGGCTCGCCGCGCCTGAGTGCCGTGGAGGCGAAATCGGGGCGAATCGTATACCCCGGGACGGGCATGGCTGGGGCCGCCCCCGAGGTCATCGGGGGCGGCCCGGGTCGGCTCGGCGGGTGCCGTGCCGACCCTGCTCAGCGAGGGGCGTCGGCCGCGCCCGGCGGCAGGAACCGGGTGCCGGTGACGCGCTCGGCGACGCCGGTGCGGTCGAGCAGCGGGGTGATGCCGCCGTTCCAGAACTGGAACCCGGCCCCGGTGATCATGGCGAGGTCGAGGTCCATGGGGGACTGGGCCACGCCCTCGTCGAGCATCCGTCGGGCCTCGTCCGCGAGCACCGTGAGGACCCGCTCGCGCACCTGCGCGGCATCGAGGACGACCGGCTCGGCCGGCTTCTCGACGAGCTCGGCGACCTCCGGGTCGAGGACGGGGCGCCCCGAGCTGAGGTCGTAGAAGCCCGGCTTGCCCGCGGCGACGACGCGCTGCAGCGTCGGCGAGGCGTAGAAGCGGTCCGGGAACGCCCGTACGAGCGTCTCACCGTTGTGCAGCGCGATCGCCGGCCCGACGAGCCCGATGAGGACGAACGGCGGCATCGGTGCGAGCCCCGCGAAGGCGCGGTCGACGACCTCGATCGGGGTCCCCTCGTCGAGGATCCGCGCCGCCTCGCCCATGAACCGGCCCAGGAGCCGGTTGACGATGAACGAGGGCCGGTCCGCGGCGAGGACGCACGTCTTGCGCAGCGCCTTGCCGACGGCGAAGCCGGTGGCGAGGGTCGCCTCGTCGGTGGCCTCGCCGGGGATGACCTCGAGCAGCGGCATGACGGCGACCGGGTTGAAGAAGTGCAGCCCGACGACGCGCTCCGGGTGCTCGAGCCGTGAGGCCATCTCGGCGATGGACAGGCTCGAGGTGTTCGTCGCGAGGACGCACCGCGGCGACACGACGGCCTCGACCTCGGCGAAGACCTGCTGCTTGACGCCCATCTCCTCGAAGACCGCCTCGATGACGAGGTCGGCGTCGGCGAAGCCGGCCTTGTCGGCCGCGCCCGTGACGAGCGCCTTGTAACGGTTGAGACGGTCGGGGTTGAGCCGACCCTTGGCGGCGAGCTTGTCGAGCTCGGCGTGCACGTAGCCGACGCCCTTGGCGACGCGCGCCTCGTCGACGTCGGTGAGCACGACCGGCACCTGGAGACGCTGGACGAACAGCAGCGCGAGCTGGCTGGCCATGAGCCCCGCGCCGACGACGCCGACCTTCGTCACGGGGCGCGCCAGCGCCTTGTCCGGTGCCCCGGCCGGGCGCTTGGCCCGACGCTGCACGAGGTCGAAGGCGTAGAGCCCGGCGCGCAGCTCGTCGCTCATGACGAGGTCGGCGAGGGTCTCGTCCTCGGCCGCGAAGCCCTCCTCGCGGGTCGCGGTGCGCGCCGCCGAGAGCAGGTCGAGGGCGGCGTAGGGGCTGCGGGCCTGGCGGCCGGTCCTGACGTCGGCGGTGGCACGGGCCTTGGCGACCGCGGCCTCCCAGTGCTGCTCGTCGCGGTCGACCTCGGGGCGCTCCACGACGACCTCGCCGCGGACGACGGCAGAGGCCCACGCCAGCGACTCCTCGAGGAAGTCGGCCGGCTCGAAGAGCGCGTCGGCGAGGCCGAGCCGGTAGGCCTCGACGCCCTTGAGCATCCGGTTCTGGCTCAGCGGGTTGTCGATGACGACGGTCAGGGCCTTCTCGATGCCCACGAGGTTCGGCAGCATCCAGCAGCCGCCCCACCCGGGGACGAGACCGAGGAACACCTCGGGCAGTGCCACGGCCGGCACGCCGGCGCTCAGGGTGCGGTAGGTCGCCGACAGGGCGAGCTCGACGCCGCCACCCATGGCCGCCCCGTTGACGAAGGCGAACGTCGGCACCGGCAGGTCGGAGAACGCCGCGAAGGCGGCGTGACCGGCCCGCGCGATCTCGAGGGCCTGCTCCCGGTCGCGGACGAAGGGGATGCCGGTGAGGTCGGCACCGACGGCGAAGACGAACGGCTTGCCGGTGACACCGGCCGCGACGATCTCGCCGGCCTCGGCCCGCTCGTGCAGCCGGGCGACGGCGGCCGTCAGCTCGGCCACACCCTGGGGGCCGAAGCTGTTCGGCTTGGTGTGGTCGAAGCCGTTGTCGAGGGTGATGAGCGCGAGGGCGCCGGCGCCGGCGGGCAGCTCGACGTCGCGCACTCGGGCGTGCGTCACGACCTCGTCGGCGAAACCGGTTGCGGCCGTGGGCTTGTCGGTCGTGGCGGTCACGCGACCTCCTCCTGGGTGCTGGACGGCACGTAGTCGGCGTGGTGCGGGTTCTCCCAGATCACGGCGCCGCCCATGCCGATGCCGATGCACATCGCGGTGAGGCCGTACCGCACCTCGGGGTGGGCCTCGAACTGACGGGCCAGCTGGGTCATGAGGCGCACACCCGAGCTGGCGAGCGGGTGGCCCGTGGCGATGGCTCCGCCGTACTCGTTGACGCGCGGGTCGTCGTCGGCGATGCCGAAGTGGTCGAGGAAGGCGAGCACCTGCACGGCGAACGCCTCGTTGAGCTCGAAGAGACCGATGTCGTCGATCGTCAGGCCGGCCTTGGCGAGGGCCTTCTCGGTGGCCGGGACCGGCCCGACGCCCATGACCTCCGGCTCGACGCCGACGAACGACCAGGACACGAGACGCATCCGGACGGGCAGCCCCAGCTCGGAGGCCGCGGTCTCCGAGGCGAGCAGGCAGGCCGTGGCGCCGTCGTTGAGACCGGCGGCGTTGCCCGCGGTGACGTTGCCGTGCGGCCGGAACGGGGTCTTGAGGGCGGCGAGGTCCTCGACGGTGGTGCCCGGCCGCGGGGGCTCGTCGGTGGTGGCCAGGCCCCACGCGTCGTCGCCGTCGCGGACGGCGACGGACACGAGGTCCCGCTGGATTCGGCCGTCGGCGTAGGCGGCGGCGAGCTTGTCCTGGCTGGCGACGGCGAACGCGTCGGCGCGCTGCTTCGTCAGCTGCGGGAAGCGGTCGTGGAGGTTCTCGGCCGTCTTGCCCATGACGAGCGCGTCGGGGTCGACGATCTTCTCGGCGATGATCCGGGGGTTCGGGTCGACGCCCTCGCCCATCGGGTGGCGGCCCATGTGCTCGACGCCGCCGGCGATCGCGACGTCGTAGGCGCCGAAGGCGATCGAGGAGGCGGTGTTCGTCACGGCCGTCATGGCGCCGGCACACATCCGGTCGACCGAGTAGCCGGGGGTCGTGTTCGGCAGGCCCGCGAGCAGCGCAGCGGTGCGCCCGAGCGTCAGGCCCTGGTCGCCGATCTGCGTCGTGGCCGCGATCGCGACCTCCTCGACGCGGTCCTTGGGCAGGTCGGGGTTGCGGCGCAGGAGCTCGCGGACGCACTTGATGACGAGGTCGTCGGCACGGGTGTGGGCGTACATGCCCTTCTCACCGGCCTTGCCGAACGGCGTTCGCACGCCGTCGACGAAGACGACCTCCTGGAGCTGACGGGGCACGAGGCCTCCTCGGTCGTGGACAGGGGTGGGCGGCGCGAAGCCGCTCCCTCGATCCTACTGCCGGGTAACTTTCCCGTCCCTGTCGGCGGGCGTGAGCCACCTCACCGTGGGTGATCGGCGCAGGCCACGGCCACGAGAGGGGCGACGATGCGGGTCTGCCAGTGCCGTGCGCCCATGTCCTCGAGGGCCGTGGCGATGTCGGCCGTCAACGGCGCAGCCGGGCCCTCCCAGAGGAAACGGCGCAGGAGGTCGGGCGTCAGCAGGTTCTCCACCGGGATCGCGAGCTCACCCGACACGGCGGTCAGCAGCTCGCGGGCCCGGGCCAGGCGCCCGGCGGCGACGGGGTCGCGGTCGGCCCACGCCTTGGGCGGCGGGGGACCGGTGGGCGGCAGGGTCAGCGGCGGCAGGTCGCCCTCGGGCAGGGCGAGAGCCCGGGCGACGGCCTCGATGATCGCCTCCTGGTTGCGGCGGATCGAGCGGGCCAGCCGCGGGTCGGACGACCCGACCGAGCGGGGCGGCGTCGTGGCCCGGGCGTTGGCCACGGCGATCTCGCTGATGGCGGCGTCGGGCAGCACGCGTCCGGGGGAGACGTCACGCTGCTGGGCCACGGCGTCGCGCCAGAACCACAGCTCGCGCACGACGGCCACGCCGCGACGCCCACGCACCCGGTGCATGCCCGACGTGCGACGCCACGGGTCGACGCGGGGCTCCGGCCCGGTGAAGGACAGCAGGCTCTCGAACTCCTCGGTGGCCCAGGCCCCCTTGCCCTGGGCGCCGAGGTCGGCGGCCACCGCGTCGCGCAGGTCGGCGAGCACCTCGACGTCGAGGGCGGCGTAGCGCAGCCACGGCTCGGGCAGCGGGCGGGTGGACCAGTCGACGGCGGAGTGCTCCTTGGCCAGCTGGAGCCCGAGGTAGTGCTCGACCATGGCGCCGAGGCCGACGCGTGGCAGGCCGGCGAGCCGGCCGCCGAGCTCGGTGTCGAAGAGCGCGTGCGGGCGCAGCCCGACCTCGGTGAGGCAGGGGAGGTCCTGGGTGGCCGCGTGCAGGATCCACTCGGCGTCGCCGATGGCCTCCTGCAACGGGGAGAGGTCGGGGCACGCGACGGGGTCGACGAGCCACGTGCCGGCGCCCTCGCGGCGCAGCTGGACGAGGTAGGCGCGCTGTCCGTACCGGTAGCCGGACGCGCGCTCGGCGTCCATGCCGACGGGGCCGGTGCCACCGGCGATCGCCTCCGCCGCGCGCATCAGGGTGCGCTCGTCGGTGACGACGTCGGGGACGCCGTCGCGCGGGTGCAGCAGCGGCGTCGGTTCGATGGTGGCGGTCGCTGTAGCCGTGGCGGTGGCCGCCGGCTCCTGCGTCGGGGCGTCAGGCGCGAGGTCGGCCGCCGGGTCGGTGCCGGTGTGCTCTGCGTGCGCCGTCACCGGCGCTGTCCCGGCAGGGGGACGACGCCGTCGGGAAGCGGCGGGATGCCCGCGATGGTGCAGAGCATGTCGGCCCAGGCGCGCAGGTGCTCGACGACGTCACCGGCGGTCGGGGTCCACGACGCCCGGATCTCCATCTCGACGCTCGCCTCGCGGTCGGCCAGGCCGCCGAAGCTCTCGCTGACGACACGCGTCACGGTGCCGGCCTCGGCCGTCCACGCGAGGCCACGGCCGGCGAGGGAGTCACTGAGCCACGACCACCCGACCGCGCCGAGCATCGGGTCGCCGGCGAGCTCGGGCTCGAGCTCGGCCCGGGCGAACGTCACGACGCGCCACTGGCCGTCCCACGTGTCGGGGGCGGCGGGGTCGTGCAGGAGGACGAACCGCCCGGTGGCGAGGTCCTCCTCGGGGTCGGCGACGTCGATGACGTCGGCGGTCAGCGCCGCGGCGTAGGGCGCGATGCGCGTCGGGGCCGGGACCTCGGTGAGGCGCACCTCCGAACGCAGCCGGACGTCGCGCAGGGCGGTCAGCGTCCTCGCAAAAACCGCCCCGTGGCCTCCCGGCAACGTTCTCGTGTGCACCAGATGAGGGTAAGCCGGGAGCCCCGGATCTGTCTCAGGGCACGCCGGGGCGTTCCGGGCAGGTCGGCACACTCTTCGCAGGCGTCACTCCCGTCACCGCCGCGCCCGTCGTGGCGGACCGGGGCACGGCCGCGCCCGTGGCAGGATTGACCGGTGCCGACGTATGCCCCTGCTGCCACGCGACAGAGCGACCTCGTGCGAGCCGCGCGCCGCGAGCCGGTCGGGCGCACCCCGGTGTGGTTCATGCGCCAGGCCGGGCGTTCGCTGCCCGAGTACCGATCCGTCCGCGAGGGCGTGCCGATGCTCGAGTCGTGCATGCGCCCCGAGCTCGTCACCGAGATCACGCTCCAGCCGGTGCGCCGCCACGGCGTCGACGCCGCCATCTTCTTCAGCGACATCGTCGTGCCGCTCAAGGCCATCGGCGTCGACCTCGACATCGTGCCCGGGGTCGGTCCGGTCGTGGCCCGCCCGATCCGCACGCGTGCCGACCTCGACCAGCTCGTGCCGCTGACGGCCGACCACGTGCCCTACGTGACCGAGGCCGTGCGCCTGCTCGTCGCCGAGCTCGGGGAGACGCCGCTCATCGGCTTCGCGGGTGCCCCGTTCACCCTCGCGTCCTACCTCGTCGAAGGCGGGCCGTCGAAGAACCACGAGAAGACCAAGGCCCTGATGCACGGCGACCCGCAGCTGTGGGACGCCCTCTGCGAGCGGCTCGCCCAGATCTCCGGAGAGTTCCTGCGCGTGCAGGTCCAGGCCGGCGCCAGCGCCGTCCAGCTGTTCGACTCGTGGGCCGGCGCCCTCTCGCGCGCCGACTACAGGGCCCGGGCCATGCCGCACTCGGCCGTCGCGCTCGGGGCCGTCGCCGACCTCGACGTGCCCCGCATCCACTTCGGCGTCGGCACCGGAGAGCTGCTGACGCTCATGGGGGAGGCGGGCGCCGACGTCGTCGGCGTCGACTACCGCGTCTCGCTCACCGACGCCGTCGAGCGGTTGGGGCCCCGGTACGCCGTCCAGGGCAACCTCGACCCGGCGCTGCTCTTCGCCCCGTGGGAGGCCCTGGAGCGACGCGTCCGCGAGATCGTCGACGAGGGTCGCCACGCACCGGGCCACGTCTTCAACCTCGGCCACGGCGTCCCGCCGAACGCAGACCCCGACGTGCTGACGCGCGTCACCGAGCTCGTCCACGAGCACTCGAGCCGCCGATGACGGCGCCCGCACCGGAAGCACCTCGCGACGCCGCCCCCGGGCTCGAACCGGAGTCGGCGCCGTCGGTCGCCCGCTCGAGCCTGACGATGTTCGGCGGCTCGATCGCCTCGCGCGTCCTCGGCACGGTCCGGGCCGCCCTCATCACGGCGATCATCGGCGCCAGCCTCGCCGGTGACGCGTTCTCGCTGGCCAACACCCTGCCCAACGTCCTCTACATGCTCGCAGCCGGCGGCATCCTCAACGCCGTCCTCATCCCGTCGCTCTCACGCGCCATGCGCCTGCCCGACGGCGGCCAGGAGTTCACCGACCGCGTCATCACCCTCGCCCTCGTCGGCATGGCGGTCATCACGGTGCTCGTGACGGCCGGGGCCGGCCTCTTCGTGTGGATGCTCGCGGGCACCAGCCCGCCGAGCGTCAAGCAGCTCGCGCTCGCCTTCTCCTACATCACGCTGCCGCAGATCTTCTTCTACGGCCTCTTCGCGCTGCTCGGCCAGATCCTCAACGCGCGGGGCAAGTTCGGCGCCTTCGCGTGGGCGCCCTTCATGGCGAACATCGTCGCCGTCACCGGGCTCGTCGTGTTCATCCTCATGTACCCGGCGCCGCGCCAGTTCCACAGCAACGGCCAGCCCTTCCCACGCACCCCGGACCAGTGGACGCCCGGCATGATCTGGCTCTTCGCCGGCTCGGCCACGATCTCGGTCGTCGTCCAGGCGCTGTCGCTCGTGCCGGCGCTGCGCGGCACCGGGTTCCGCTACCGGCCCAAGTGGGGTATCCGCGGCGCCGGGCTCGGCGGGGTCAGCCGCCTCGCGGTCTGGGCCTTCGTCGGACTCGTCGTGTCGCAGCTCGGCTTCTTCGTCAGCCAGGGCGCGCTCAACCACGCCGTGGCGCGGGTTCCCGGGAACGTCCCCATCGGTGGCCCGGCCGTCTACGGCATCGCCTTCACGATCTTCATGCTGCCGCACGCATTCGTGACGGTCTCGATCATCACGGCGCTCTTCCCGCGCCTGTCGGCCGCGGCCGCTGGTGGTCGCGTCGAGCGGATGCGCCACGACATGCGCACCGGCATCGCCCTGCCGCTCGTCGTCAACGTCGCCGTCATGGCCTTCGTCATGGTCGAGGCCGAGCCGATCATCGCCCTGCTCAACCCCGGCCTCAACCTCGGATCGGTCGAGACCGCGGCCATCACCCTCGTCATCATGGTCCTCGGGATCATCCCGTTCGGCATCGACCTGCTCTGCTACCGCACCCTCTTCGCCCTCGAGGACGGGCGCCCGACGTTCGTCATGCAGGTGCTGCTCACGGGCACGAGCCTCCTGGCGCTCGGTGCGACGCTCCTCGTGCCTCCGCAGTACGCCGTGGCCGTCATGGCGTTCGGGCAGACCCTCGGCAACGTCGTCAGCTGCGCCTATGGCCTGCGGGCCTGCCGCCGCCGTGTGGGTCCGCTGGGCGGCGCGGCGATCATCGACACCGCGGCCCGCGTCGGGGTCGCGGCCCTCGTGGCGGGGCTGCTCGCGCTGGGCACCCACAACGTGCTCGCGCCGATCCGCGTGTACGCCGCCGAGGGTGAGGACACGACCGCCATCGGCCGGATGATCGCCAACGCCGTCGAGATCGGCCTGGTCGGGGTGGTCTTCACCGCCGTCTACGTCGGAGTCGCGCACGTGCTGCACGTCCGCGAGGTCCGTGACGTCGGCGACCTCGTGCGCCGACGCCTCGGTCGCTGACCCGCGTCCGTCCGGCCGCGGGTCAGCGACCGCGCGCCGCTCGTCAGTCGTCCGACGCCGGTGCCGCCGCCCCGCCGGGGGTGCCCGTGGCGTTCGGCCCACCGGTCGGGGTCGGTGCGCCCGGGTCCCCGACGCCTCCGGCCCCGGTCGGCGACGGCGCCCCCGCCGCCCCCGACGCCCCCGACGCCCCCGCCGTCGCGACGGCCGGCACCGGGGAGCCCACGGTGCGGCGGCGTCGCACCCGCATCACGACGAGCACGCCCAGGCCGATGACGACGATCCACGGCAGCAGGGCCGCGAGGCCGGTCAGGATGACGGTGGCCGAGGTGAGCAGACCCTCCCAGGCGCCGCGCAGCCGCGAGGTGATGTCGTCACCGGTGGCGGCCACGACCGGCGTCGTCGCCGCGGTCCACATCGTCAGGGTGACGTCGCTGTACGTCGTGCGCCGTTCGAGGTCGGCGAGACGCCGAACGAGCGAGTCGAGGTCGGCCTGGCGGCGGCTCAGCTCGCTCTCGAGCAGGACGACCTGCTGGAGGTCGGTGGCCTTGGCGAGCAGCGCCCGGACGCGGGTGATGCTGTCGCGGGCCGGCTGCACGCGCGCCTGGGCGTCGACGTACGTCTCGGTGACGTCCTCGCTCTGCGACGAGCGGTAGGACACCGAGCCGAGGCCGGACAGCTCGGTCAGGACGCCGTCGAGCTTGTCGGCGGGGATGCTCAGCACCATGCGGGCCTCGTCGACGCCGACCGGCTGTGCCGCGAGGGAACCCTCGGACGTGGTGCCGGTACCGGTCGATCCGGGGGAGGGGACGCCGTCCGGGGCACCGTAGAGGCCCGTCGGGTCGGTGGCCGTGACGACGTTCTCGAAGGTCACGACGCCGCCCGCCTCCGACGTGGTCACCCGCGCCCGGGCGCTCGCGGCGGCGAGGTCCCCGACCTTGACGCCGAGCCACGCGGTCCGTGCGAGCCGGACGCCGAGGTCGGCGGGCAGCGCGTCGAGGACCGACGACCCCGCGGCGTCCGCCCCGCTCGAGCCGTTCGAGCCGCTGGTACCGGACGATGCACCGGACCCCGTGGACGCGCCCGGGGCGAGGGCCTTGCCCTCGGCAGGTGCCTGGGGCGTACCGGCGCTGCCGAACCCCGTGTCGGAGCCGAGCGAGCCACGCGTCGACGTGCTGGCCCCGTTCGACCCGCTCGACGCGGCGCCGCGACCGAGGATGGTCAGGCCGACCGGCACCGCGAGGGCCAGGACCGCGACGGCGACGAGCGCGGCGGCGACCCACCGGCGTCGAGCGGCCGGGACGCGGTGGACGAGGGGGCGCAGGCGGGCGAGCGGGTCCATGGCGAGCCTTCCGACGGGTCGCCCGGACCGGTGGCCCCTTCCGGCCACGTCCGTCGGCGACGTCCTGACCGGTAGACACGGACGCGCCCCCGAACGTTGCCAGCGGCGCTGCGGTTCAGGCGTCGTCGCGGTCGGCCGTGGCGACCCGGCTACGACGCACGTGGCGGACCACGAGCCAGCCGAGCAGGCCTGCGGCGGCCGACAGGACGACCCAGTCGAGCAGCCCGGAGTACTGCTCGACGAGCTCGTAGCGGGACCCGAGCGCCCAGCCCAGGCCGATGAGCAGGCCGTTCCACACCGCGCTGCCGAGGACGGTCATGAGGCTGAACCGGCCCAGGGGCATCCGCACCGCGCCGGCGGGCAGGGACACGAGGCTGCGCACGCCCGGGACGAGGCGTCCGAAGAGCACCGACCTGCGTCCGTGCTGCCTGAACCACTCCGTGGCGCGGAGGAAGTCCTCGCGGTCGACGAGCGGCAGCCGGGCGAGCAGGTCGACGGCGCGGTCCTGGCCCAGCCGGGCCGCGAGCAGGTAGAGCACGAGCGCGCCGACGTACGCACCGAGCGTGCTCGCCACGAGGAGCAGGACCAGGTCGAGCCCGCCCTGCCGGGCGATGAACCCGGCGAGGGGCAGCACGACCTCGCTCGGGATCGGGGGCACGACGGTCTCGACGAGGGTGAGCACGCCGACCCCGACCTCGCCCAGCGCGCCGATGACACGCGTCGCGACGCCGACGAGACCGGACAGCTCGGGGGATCCGTAGGTCTCCGGGGCGGCCTGCGCGGTCATGCCCCCATCCTCACATCCGTGCCGGACGGCCCCGGGCCGGCCCCCGCGCCCGCACCGGAGGCGCCGGGTGCGACAGTGGGCGCATGGGTCGCAGGAGCGTGGCGGTCGTCGGTGGCGGGATCAGCGGGCTCGCGGCGGCGTGGGAGCTGTCTCGCGCGGCCGGCGACCTCGACGTCACGGTGCTCGAGTCGACCGACCGGGTGGGGGGCAAGCTGCGCCTCGCCGACGTCGGGGGGATCGCCGTCGACGTCGGTGCCGAGTCGGTGCTCGCCCGCAGGCCCGAGGCGCTGGCCCTGGTCGAGGAGCTGGGACTGTCGGGCCGACTGACCCACCCAGCCGCCGTCGGTGCCTCCGTCGTGGCGGGCGGCCGGCGCAGGCCGCTGCCGAAGGGAACGCTCATGGGCGTCCCGTCCGACCCCGACTCGCTCCACGGGCTCCTGTCCGACGCCGAGGTCGAGCGGGTGCGGGCCGAGCACCCCGTCCCGTCCGGTGCCGCCGACGTGTCCGTCGGCGACCTCGTCGACGCCCGTCTCGGCCGCGCCGTCACCGACCGCCTGGTGGAACCGCTCCTCGCCGGGGTGTACGCCGGCCACGCCCGCGCCATCTCCGCCGAGGCGGCCGTGCCCGTGCTGGCCCGGGCCGCGCGCGAGGGACGCTCGCTGCTCGAGGTCGCCCGCGAGGTGGCCTCGGCCGCCGCGGCCTCGGCCGGGCAGCCCGTCTTCGCCACGCTCGAGGGCGGGCTGGGCACGCTCCCGGCGGCGCTCGCCGACGCGCTCGTGGACGCCGGCGTGCGGCTGCGGACCGGGGCGGTGGTCCGCCGTCTGCGGGCCGACGGTGCCGGCTGGGTCGTCACGACCGGCCCCACGACGGCGGAGGTGGACGAGCGCTTCGACGCCGTCGTCCTCGCCACCCCGGCCCGCCCGACCGCACGCCTGCTCGCCGACGCGGCTCCCGACGCGGCCGCGGCGCTCGCCGCCATCGAGTACGCGTCGATGGCGATCGTCACGCTCTGCCTCGACGGTGCGCCGCCGGCGGTGCTCGAGGGCAGCGGCTTCCTCGTGCCGCCGACCGAGCCGCTGTCGATCAAGGCCTCGACGTTCAGCACCGTCAAGTGGCCATGGCTCGCCCGCGCGCACCCCGACCGGACCTTCCTGCGCGCCTCGCTGGGCAGGCACCGCGACGAGGCCACGCTCCAGCGCTCCGACGACGACCTCGTGGCCACGGCGCTCGCCGACCTGCGCACCGTGCTCGGTGACGGCCTGCCCGACCCGTCGGCGGTCCACGTGCAGCGCTGGGGCGGCGGCCTGCCGCAGTACGCCGTCGGGCACCTGGCGCGCATCCGGCCGGCCCGCGCGCTGCCGCCGGGGCTCACCGTCTGCGGGGCCGCCTACGACGGCGTCGGCATCCCGGCGTGCATCGGCTCGGGCCGCGCGGCCGCCCGGGCCGTGCTGACCCGGTGGCCGGACGCCGCGGCCGCCTTGGGATGATGGCGGCATGAGCGAGCGCCTGACCCCGGCCCGGATGCGGGAGATCAACGACACGATCCGCTACAGCATGTGGTCGGTGTTCGCGTCGGCCACGCCCCTGGGCGACGACCGTGACGCCGTGCTCGCCGAGCTCGAGGGCTTCCTCGCCGAGATCGCCGGCGAGGGCGTCGTCGTCCGGGGCCTCTATGACGTCGCCGGCCTGCGCGGCGACGCCGACGTCATGGTGTGGTGGCACGCCGAGTCGATCGAGCAGCTGCAGTCGGCCTACCACCGGCTGCTGCGCACCGAGCTCGGCCAGCACCTCGAGCCGGTCTGGAGCTCGGCGGCCCTGCACCGCCCGGCCGAGTTCAACAAGAGCCACATCCCGGCCTTCATGGCCGAGGAGGAGACGCGCCAGTACCTCTGCGTCTACCCGTTCGTGCGCTCCTACGAGTGGTACCTGCTCGAGGACTCCGAGCGGCGCGACCTGCTGCGCGAGCACGGCCAGATGGCGCGCGACTACCCCGACGTGCGGGCCAACACCATCGCCTCGTTCGCCCTCGGCGACTACGAGTGGCTCCTCGCCTTCGAGGCCGACGAGCTGCACCGCATCGTCGACCTCATGCGCGAGCTGCGGGCGTCGCGCGCCCGCCTGCACGTGCGCGAGGAGGTCCCGTTCTTCACCGGACCGCGGATCGAGCCCGCGCAGCTCGTCGCCAACCTGCGCTGACCGCCGGCCGCTGGGCGCGCAGGCCTCGGGCCCGCGCAGGCCCGTGGCTCAGTCGTCGTCGAGGGCCTTGGCGATGATGGCGATGACGGGGATGAGCAGGAACGCGAGCCAGGACCGCGTCAGGAAGAACGCGGCGATCGCGATGAACGGGGACAGGCTCACCAGCGTCCGACCGACGCGCCCGCCGCTGCGCGCCTGCGGAGCCGGCGACGGCGTGCGTGCCGGGGGTGTCGTCACCCGGCCCGCCTTCGCCGGCGGGTTGGACAGGAACGCCGGACGCGGTTCGGGCAGGTCGGTGAACAGCGCCGTGAGGTCGCTGCGCGTCACCGCGTCGGCGGCGCGGCCCCTGCGGTCCTCGTACTCGAACGCGTCGAGGCGTCCGGCCTCGTGGTGGCTCGCGAGGGCAGCCAGCGCGTCCTCACGCTCCTGGCTGCCGATGCGCAGGTCGTCGTCCCCGGCCATGGCACCAATCTAGGCGCAGCAGCCTCAGGCGTCGTCGCTCGCCGTGCCGGTGGTGGGCTCGAGCCGCAGGGAGATCGAGTTGATGCAGTAGCGCTGGTCGGTCGGCGTGTCGTAGCCCTCGCCCTCGAACACGTGGCCCATGTGCGAGCCGCACGTGGCGCAGCGCACCTCGACGCGCTTCATGCCGAAGCTGACGTCCTCGATGTACTCGACGCTGTCGCCCGCGAGCGGGGCGTAGAAGGACGGCCACCCGCAGTGCGACTCGAACTTCGTGTCGCTGCGGAACAGCTCGGCCCCGCACGCCCGGCACGAGTAGACGCCTTGGGTCTTGGTGTCGGTGTACTCACCGGTGAAGGCGCGCTCGGTGCCGGCCCCGCGCAGCACCTGGTACTCGGCGGGGGAGAGGGCGTCGCGCCACTCCGCGTCGGTGCGCTGGACGGCGTACGGCTGGCGGGAGGTGCTCTGGTCGCTCATGTCCGGGCAACGCTGCGGCACCCGCATTTGTGCCCGGGGCGTCCCTGTGGGGGTCCCGGCGGGGAACGGCCCGGGCGTGCCGGTTGCGCACGCCCGGGCCGCTCGGCTCAGCCCTGGTCCGTCACTTCTGCTTCGGCGGCACCGTGCACGTGGCCGTGGCGGTGTTGCCGGCGGCGTCGGTGGCGGTGACGAGCAGGTCGCCCTTGACCGTGACGTGCCAGTCGACGGCGCCCGAGCCGGGCACGGCCGAGGGGGTGGCCCCCGGCGCCTGCGTCAGCTTGATCGTCGTGCCGGGCGCGTACGGGCCGAAGGTGGCCGAGGAGGCCGTGTCGGACACCGTCACCGACACCCCGGGCAGGTTGTCGTCGGCGAGCAGTCGGTAGAAGCCGGCTGACGCGTACCCGGGCGGCGTCTTGCCCGCCGGGTTGACGCCCGGCCCGCAGTCGGCCGTCGGCGGGGTCACGTCGTTGACGGCGATGCGGACCGTCTGGACGAAGTCCGGCCCGGCGTCGGCGCCGTTGACGAGGAACGTCGTCGTACACGTCAGCGTCGAGCCCTGCGGCGCGTCCGCGGCGACGGTGACGGCCTCGTCGAGGACGAGGTCGGTGCCGCTCGTCACGGTCTGCGGCAGCGACGGCGAGTACGCCACCGACAGGCCCGGGTCGCACGACACGTTCGCGGTGACCTCGGCCGGCAGGTTGCCGAGCCCGGCGAGGATGGCCGAGGCCACGCCGCCGGGTGCGACGCTCGGGAAGAACGTGCCCGAGGTGGCCGACGTGATGCGCGAGGCCTGACCGGTCGCATCGAGCCCGTCGCCGGACCCTGAGCTGACGTTGATCGCGATGACCTGCGCCGACACGCCCTGCAGCGAGCCGAGGGCATCGGCCTCGGTGTGGCCGTTGCTCGGGTCGTGACCGCTGGCGTCGCCGAACCACACGACGATGCGGCTCGAGCCGGGGCGGTAGGCGATGGCGTTACCGCCGGACCCGACCTCCCAGAGGGCGTTGAGCTGGCCCTCCTGCAGGTCGCCGCCGCCGCCCGCGGAGAGGCTGTCGATGGCGTTCTGCGCGGTCGTCTGGTCGCCGGTGAGGCCGGTCTCGACCTGGAAGAGCTGCGCGCCGTCGCTGACGTCGCGGTAGGAGGTCACGGCGAACTGGGCGAGCGGCTGCGCGCCCTGCACGCTCGTGACGATCGAGCTCATCTCCGACTTCACGTTGGCGATCGCCGAGCCCATGCTGCCGGTCTCGTCGACGACGAGCACGATGTCGGGCTTGGGCGGGATCTCCGGCGTTGTGACGGTCTTGGTCACGTGGACGGTCTGGCCCGGGTCGAGCGAGTCGTCGTAGCCGGCCGGCGCGACACCGGCTCCGGACGCGACGGTCGGGACGGCGACGAGGGCTCCGGTTGCGAGGATCGAGAGTGCGCCGCGGCGCATTCCGTTGAGCACGGTTGTCCCCTTTCGTGGGACGCGAGGGTTGGGTGGGTGGCCGGCGCCCGTGCTTCCCGGCGCGGCCCCGAGGCGGTCGGCGCGACGTCACGACCCCGAATGTCGTCGTCCCCTGCCGTCGACGGTCCTGGTGGTGGACCGGGGAGCGGTCGGGTCCGGCCGGTGGAGGCGTCCGCCCGAGGCTCCCTGCTCCTACCGTGTTCCCGTTCGTCCGTTTTGATACGAGAACCGCCGAAAAGTGGTGCTGCTGGGACGCGCGGGGCAGGCTTTGCCACGATGGGGCCCGTGGAGCAGCGCCAGAGGGTCCCGCGCCCGCTCCTCGCCGCGGCCGCGGCGGGGGCCGGCACCGCCGTGGGGGCCGCCGCCGGGTCGGTGGCGGCCGCCGCCTACTTCGCCCGACGCGTCCTGACCCCGGACGAGCTGCAGCCCGACGACGTCGTCGTCCTCGAGTGCGACGAGCAGACCGTCCGGTTCGCCGCCGCGCCCGACCCGGTCGTGCCGGGCCGCTACGGGCTGTGGCTCGACGGCGGCCTCGGCCACGCCCGGGTCGGGGAGATCGTCGCGGCCGACGACGCGTCGGTGACCCGGCGGCTGCTGTCGGTCGACCGGGGCCGGCTTGTGCCCGGCCCGGCCCGGTGGAACCAGTACTACTACTGGGACCGGCCACGCGTCACCCTGGGGCTGCCCGACGAGGACGTCTCGGTGCTCTCGGACGTCGGCCCCCTGCCCGGCTGGGTCGTGCGTCCCGCGGCCGGCGTATCGCGGGGACGCCGGCGCGGGCGCGACTGGGCCGTGCTCGTGCACGGGCGCGGCGCCCGCCGGGAGGAGACGCTGCGGGCCGTGCCGGTGCTGCGCGAGGCGGGCTGGACCTGCCTCGTCACCTCCTACCGCAACGACCGTGACGCCCCGCGTGGCCCGGACGGCCGGTACAACCTCGGGCTCTCGGAGTGGCGTGACGTCGAGGCGGCCATGGCCCACGCCGTGTCCCACGGAGCGCGTCGGCTGCTCCTCTTCGGCTGGTCGATGGGCGGGGCCGTCGTGCTGCAGGCCCTGGACCGCTCGCCGCTCGCCGACCGCGTCGTCGGGGTGGCCCTCGACTCGGCGGTGCTCGACTGGGGCGTCGTGCTGCGCCACCACGGGCGGCTGCACCGGCTGCCCGGCCCGCTCGTGCGGGTCGCCACCGACCTCATGGGCTCGGCGCGCAGCCGCCGGCTGGTCGGCGTCCGCGAGCCCATCGACGTCGCCCGCACCGACTGGGTGGCCCGTGCCGACGAGCTGCGTGTGCCGATGCTCGTCATCCACTCCGACGGCGACGACTTCGTGCCGATCGGGCCCGCCGTCGCGCTCGCGGCGCGACGGCCCGACCTCGTCCGGTTCGAGCGGTGGGAGGTGGCTCGTCACTGCCGCGAGTGGAACCACGACGCCGAACGGTGGGAGCGCGTCGTCGGCGACTTCGTGGGCGGCCTCGGCTCCCCGCTTCGGCGCGTCGGGCCCTGACGCTCAGCGACGCACCAGCCAGCGGCCGAGCAGCGTCGCGTCCTGCTCGACGAGCACCTCGAGGTCGAGGTCGACGTCGAGCGCGGGACCGGCGACCGGCCGTCGCGCGTCGTCTCCGACGACCGCCGGGGTCACCGTGAAGCAGAGCTCGTCGACGAGCCCCGCCGCGAGCAGGCTGCCCAGCAGGCCCGGACCGCCCTCGGTGTGCACCCGGGTCCACCCCCGGGCGTGGAGGTCGGCGACGAGGGAGGCGAGGTCGACGCGGTCGGTGCCGTGCACGAGGACGTTGCCGGCCCCCAGTGCCTCGCGGGCCGCGCCGAGACCGTCCGAGCCGGCCGGCACCGCCAGCAGCACCGAGCCGTCCGTGAACGGGCGCACCGAATCCGGCACCTGCCCCGAGTTGCTGACGACGACGAGCGGCAGCGCCTCGGGGAGACCCTCCTGCGCGCGCAGTGCCGTCAACGACGCGTCGACCGCGAGTGCCGGGTAGCCCTCGGTGCGTACCGTGCCCGCCCCGACGACGACGCAGTGGCTCAGCGCCCGGAGCAGCTCGAAGACGACGTGGTCGGCGTCGCTGTTGATCGAGCCGGACCGCCCGTCGGGGCCGGTGGCGGCGCCGTCGAGCGTCGTGACCATGTTGGCGCGCAGCCACGTGTCGCCCGGCGACCGGTAGGCCGCCACGAGGCCGTCGGCGTCGAGCTCGGTGAACGGGTCGAGGCCGGTCTGGCCCGGCACGAGGAGGCGCATGCGGCCAGTATGGCCACCCCGCGTCTCCGGCCGCGGCCCCGTGGCCACGATGCGTGCCGCGCGTCGGCCCTGCTGCGGCTGCCGGTCGGGCAGGATGACGACCATGGGCAAGAAGGGGTCGAAGAAGGGGTCCGACAAGGGCCGCAAGAAGGCCGAGAAGAAGGCCCGCAAGGCCGCGGAGGCAGCGGCCGCGGCGGTCGGTGAGGGCGCGATCCTCAACGGGTTCGCCGACGCCCTGCGGGTCGGGAAGGGCTTCGTCCTCGCCGACGTCGACCCGTCGTCGACACCCGCGTTCGACGGCGGCAAGTCCGGGGGCGAGGCGGCGCTGGCTGCGGGGGAGTCCGAGCTCGGCGACCTGCTCGAGCGGCTGTGGGCCGAGTCGACGGCCGGCGCGAGCCGCTCGGTGCTGCTCGTCGTGCAGGGCATGGACACCTCGGGCAAGGGCGGCATCATGCGCCACGTCGTGTCGGTCAACCCCGAGGGCGTCAAGGCGACGGCCTTCAAGGCGCCGAGCGACGAGGAGAGGAAGCACGACTTCCTCTGGCGCATCGAACGGGCCCTTCCCGGTCCGGGTCAGCTCGGCGTCTTCGACCGCTCGCACTACGAGGACGTCCTCGTCGTCCGTGTGCACGACCTCGTGCCGGAGGAGGTGTGGCGCAAGCGGTACGCGCAGATCAACGCCTTCGAGCGCGAGGTCGAGCGGTCCGGCACGCAGGTCGTCAAGGTGATGCTCCACCTGTCCAAGGACGAGCAGCGCGCCCGCCTGCAGGAGCGCCTCGACCGCCCCGACAAGCACTGGAAGTACAACCCCGGCGACGTCGACGAGCGCAGCCGCTGGCTCGACTACATGGAGGCCTACCAGACCGCCCTCGACAAGTGCTCGACCGTCGGGTCGCCCTGGTACGTCGTGCCGGCCGACCGCAAGTGGTACGCGCGCCTCGCCGTCCAGCAGCTGTTGCTCGAGGCCCTGCGTGAGATGCACCTGCAGTGGCCCGACGCCGACTTCGATGTCGAGGTGGAGAAGCGCCGGCTCTCGGAGAGCTGAGGCGCCCGAGGGCGCTGCGGCGTCAGCCGGCGCGGTCGAGCACCGCGCCGGCGGCGCCGGCGAGGTCGGCGCCGAGCGTGCCGAAGACGGTGCCCCGTGCCCCGCGCCCACCGGCGACGCGGCTCGCGACGAACGCGTCGGCCACGGCGGCGGGGGAGTGCTCGACGACGAGGGCTGCCTGCAGCGCGAGCGCCAGACCCTCGACGACCGACCGCGCCTCGAAGGCGGCTGCTGCCGTCGCGGCGTCGAGAGATCGGGCCCGGCCCACCGCGGCGTCGACGAGCGCGTCGAGCTCGTGGCTGCGTCCCCGCACTCGGTGCAGCTCCTTCTCGAGGGCCTCGAGGCTCGCCGGCTCCCGGTCGAGCGCCCGGACGACGTCGAGGGCGTTGACGTTGCCCGAGCCCTCCCAGATGGAGTTGAGGGGCGCCTCGCGGTAAAGGCGGGCCAGGCCGTTCTCCTCGACGTAGCCGTTGCCGCCCAGGCACTCGAGGGCCTCGGCGACGACGGGGGCCGTGCGCTTGCACACCCAGAACTTGCCGAGGGCGACGCCGAGGCGCGCCAGGTCGGTCTCGCCGGCGTCGACCGCGTGGGCGAGGCGCATCGCGAGGACCGTCGCCGCCTCGGCCTCGAGGGCGAGGTCGGCGAGCACGTTGCGCATGAGCGGCTGGTCGACGAGCCGCGCCCCGAAGGCGCTGCGGTGGCGAGCGTGGTGCACGGCACGGGCCACGGCGTCGCGCGTCGTCGCCGTCGAGCCGAGCACGCAGTCCAGGCGCGTCGCGCCGACCATGTCGATGATGGTGCGGACACCGCGGCCCTCGTCGCCGAGGCGGCTGCCCCAGGTGCCGTCCAGCTCGACCTCGCTCGAGGCGTTCGAGTGGTTGCCGAGCTTGTCCTTGAGGCGCTGGAGCGCAAAGGGGTTGCGGCTGCCGTCGTCGAGGGCGCGCGGCACGACGAAGCACGTCAGCCCGCCCGGCGCCTGCGCGAGGACGAGGAAGACGTCCGACATCGGTGCCGAGCAGAACCACTTGTGACCCGTGAGCCGGTACGTCTCGCCGGGCAGCGGACCGCCGGGGACGGGCGCCGCCTGCGTCGTGTTGGCGCGCACGTCCGAGCCGCCCTGCTTCTCGGTCATGCCCATCCCGGCGATGGCCCCGGCCTTGGTCGTGACCGGCCGGATGCCGAACTCGTACCGGCGGCTGGCGAGGGCCGGCAGCCAGCGCCCGGCCAGCGTCGGGTCGTGGCGCAGCGCCGAACCCGCGGCGTAGGTCATGGAGACGGGGCAGCCGTGGCCGGCCTCGACCCGCGACCAGACCATGAAGCCGGCGGCGCGGCGCGCGTGGGCGCCCGACCCGGCCGGACGCGTCCACGGTTCGGCCGTGAGGCCCGCGCCGACGGCGCGCTCCATGAGCCAGTGCCATGACGGGTGGAACTCGACCTCGTCGACGCGGTTGCCGCGCGCGTCGTGGGTGCGCAGGACCGGCGGGTGGGTGTCGGCGAGACGGCCGTGCTCGAGCGCCTCGCCCGAGCCCGCCCGGCGCGCGAGGTCGGCCAGCCCGACCGGGCCCTCGACGTCCGCCTCCGGCACCCACCGGCGCACGGCCTCGGCGAGGGCCGGGTCCTCCGCGAGGAGGTCGTGGCCCTCGTAGGGCGGCACCTGGTTGGTCACCTCGTGCGTGCTCATCGCCCGAGCGTAGGACGCCCCGACGCGTCGGGGTCGGTGCGCGCGGTGTCGCGCTCCTCACGCGCGCCGCGCCGCGGGATAGCCTCGTGCCGATGACGGTCAAGGAGCGGGCGCGAGCGACCCTGCGACGGGTACCCGGCGGCCTCGCCGTCGGGCGGCTCACGGTGCGGACCGTCGACGTCTGCCTCGACTACCGGGTCACCGGCCTCGCCGCCGAGGCCGCCTTCTTCATGCTCCTGTCCCTGCCTCCGCTCGTGCTCGGCCTCTTCGGCGGGCTCGGCTACGTCAGCGCGTGGATCGGGCCCGAGAACGTCGACACCGTCGTCGAGTCGATCCGGGAGTACGCGGCGCGCTTCCTCACCGAGGACAGCATCAGCGACCTGCTCGTGCCGACGGTCCAGGACGTCCTCGGCCGGGGACGGCCCGAGCTCGTCTCGGTCGGTTTCCTCCTGTCGCTGTGGTCGGGATCGCGCGCCCTCAACGTCTTCATCGACACCGTCTCGATCATGTACGGGCAGAAGGACGTGCGCGGCATCATCCGGTTGCGGGCCCTGAGCCTCGCGCTCTACACGGTCAGCACCGTGGCCGGCATCATCCTGCTGCCGCTCGTGCTGCTCGGTCCGCAGCTGGTGTCGGGGTGGCTGCCCGACTCCCTCGGCTTCCTGCGCTACCTCTACTGGCCGGCGGTGCTCGTCTTCAGCGTCGTCGCGCTGACGACGCTCTACCACGTGGCGACGCCGCGGCGCGGGCCCTGGTGGCGCGACGTCCCCGGGGCCCTGCTCGCCCTGGCGATCTGGCTCGGCGCCTCCTACCTCGTGCGCATCTCGCTCGAGGCCTCCCTGGGCGGCTCGACGATCTACGGCCCGCTCAGCGCCCCCATCGTCCTGCTCATCTGGCTCTACTTCCTCGCCATCGCCATCCTCATCGGGGCCGGCCTCAACGCGGCCACCCGCGTGCTGTGGCCCGTCGAGCTGACCGAGCACCGGCCCCCGAGCCTCGCCGAGTGGCTCGCCCGCCGGCGCGCCGAGGAGCGTCAGGTGGCGCGCAGCCGCCGCACCCGCGTGCCGGAGGCGTCCGACGCGTCCGAGCCGTCCGACGCGTCCGAGCCGTCGGGCTCCGGGGCTCAGGAGGGGGTCGTGGGGGAGCGTGGGGCCGGTTTGGTGTCGCGCAGATCCATCCGCTAATGTCTACCTCGCACCGAGCGGGGAAGTTACATCGCTGGTGTTCCCGCGGACGTAGCTCAGTTGGTAGAGCGCAACCTTGCCAAGGTTGAGGTCGCCGGTTCGAGCCCGGTCGTCCGCTCGGAGGCAAATCGGTACTTGCCTTCACACGGTGGAGTGGCCGAGAGGCGAGGCAGCGGCCTGCAAAGCCGCGTACACGGGTTCAAATCCCGTCTCCACCTCGGGTAGCAACACCCCAGGGCGATTGGCGCAGTGGTAGCGCGCTTCCTTGACACGGAAGAGGTCACTGGTTCAAACCCAGTATCGCCCACCAGCAGGAGAGGCCCCCGGCACCGCCGGGGGCCTCTCGCCGTCTCGGGGGTCCGGGCGCCGCGGCGCCGCGGGCGGGCGACGGGGCATGTCGGGCAGGCGGATTCGCCGTCGCGCGACGCGTCCGCTATGGTCTACCTCGCAGCCGAGGGCACGCCCCGGAGCAGCACGTGCGGACGTAGCTCAGTTGGTAGAGCGCAACCTTGCCAAGGTTGAGGTCGCCGGTTCGAGCCCGGTCGTCCGCTCCAGCAGGAAGGCCTCACGACCTCGGTCGTGAGGCCCTTCCGTTGGCGGTCCGGCGCAGCCCGGATCGTGCACCACCAGAGGGCGATTGGCGCAGTGGTAGCGCGCTTCCTTGACACGGAAGAGGTCACTGGTTCAAACCCAGTATCGCCCACCAGCAGGAGAGGCCCCCGGCACCGCCGGGGGCCTCTCGCCGTCTCGGGGGTCCGGGCGCCGCGGCGCCGCGGGCGGGCGACGGGGCATGTCGGGCAGGCGGATTCGCCGTCGCGCGACGCGTCCGCTATGGTCTACCTCGCAGCCGAGGGCACGCCCCGGAGCAGCACGTGCGGACGTAGCTCAGTTGGTAGAGCGCAACCTTGCCAAGGTTGAGGTCGCCGGTTCGAGCCCGGTCGTCCGCTCCAGCAGGAAGGCCTCACGACCTCGGTCGTGAGGCCCTTCCGTTGGCGGTCCGGCGCAGCCCGGATCGTGCACCACCAGAGGGCGATTGGCGCAGTGGTAGCGCGCTTCCTTGACACGGAAGAGGTCACTGGTTCAAACCCAGTATCGCCCACCCGCACGAGACGGCCCCCGACCTGCGCGACACCGGTCGGGGGCCGTTCGCATCTGCGTGCCGGCGCTCAGCGCCCGCCGAAGCTCTCGAGGAGCATGTCGCGCTCGCCGTCGGTGAGGTTGGTGGCGATGAGGGTGTTGTGCATCCCGCGGAAACGCTCACCGACCCGGTCCAGGTCACCGTCCTCGGTGACGACGAAGAGCGCGGAGGTGCCCGGGGTCACCTGGGTCCGGATGGTCTCCAGCTGCTCCTTGGTGATCCCCGCGTCCTCGGTGATCTTGCTGATGGCGCCGATCCCCGCGCCGACGATGCCGCCGACGACCGGGACGAAGAAGAGGGCACCGACGAGGACACCCCACAGCGCGCCCCATCCGGTGCCCCGCCACTTCTCGTCGTTGCTGTGGGACATCTGGGGCTTGTCCTCGCCGACGGGCCACGTGACGACCGCGTGGTCGATGATCTTGAGGAACCCGTCGGTCTGGCAGCCCTCGAGGACGGACTCCGCCTGCGCGGCACCGCCCGGGTCGTCGAACTTCCACACCGTGAAAGCAGCCATGTCATGCTCCTTTGCCTGGCGCCGTCGACCGGTCGGCCGTGCGGCGGTGGTTGCGAGTGGTGTCGTCGGCAGGCACCTGCGTCTTCGGGGCGCGCCTGTCCCGCGAGGACCACCCTGCCGCTCGCGGCCGCGCGGTTCGTCCCCCTCGCAGGCTGAGATGTGGGCCCCTCGTCGGCCCGTCGGGCGGGTCGCCCCTCCGGCTAGGCACCGGTGGTGACGCGCCCCGATGCCGTGGTCGGCAGCGTCAGGGAGGTGGAGGACGCCGCCGCGGCGGCCGCGTCCTGGAGGGTGCCCCGCGCGGCCTGGTGGCGGCCCATGACGACCGCCATCGCCACGCCCGCGAGGCTGATGACCGCCATGACCCAGGACGCCGCCGCGAGACCCGAGGCGAGCGCGTCGCCCGGCGGCTGGCCCTGCGCCGTGCGGTCGGCGATGACGCCGCCGTAGATCGTGGCGGCGAGCGCCGTCGCCACGGCGGCCCCGACGTAGCGGGCCATGTTGGAGACCCCGGAGGCGGAGCCGACCTGGTGCGCCGGGACGCAGGCCGTCGACGCCGAGGAGGCCGGCCCGTTCGAGAGCCCCATGCCGACCGCCACGGCCACGAGGGGCAGGAGGAAGGCGCGGTAGGCCCATGAGGCGTCGACGAAGCCGATGGCGGCGAAGCCGATGGCTGTGAGGAGGAACCCGAGGCCCACCACCTGGCGCCCCCCGAGCCGGGCGGTGAGCCGCGGCACCGCCGCCGCGATGGCGACGAGCCCCACGGTGGCCGGAAGGGTGGCGAGGCCCGCCTGCAGCGTCGTGAAGCCGAGCGTGTCCGGGTCCTGGAAGTAGAGGCTGAGCAGGTACATCAGGGCGTTGATGGTTCCCGCGCCGATGAGGATGGCGATGGTCGAGCCGACGAGGATGCGGTTGCGCAGCAGTGCCAGGTCGAGCATGGGCACGGCGACCCGCTGCTCGACCATGACGAACCCGATGCCCGCGGCGACCCCGACCGCGAGGCACCCGATGGTCGCGGCCGAGACCCAGCCCCACGAGCTCCCCTTGCTCAGGGCCAGGATGACCGGCCCCAGGGTCAGGGCGATGAGGGCCGAGCCGGCGTAGTCGATGGACCGCGAACGGGTCGGGTCGCGCGACTCGGACACCTTGGCCGCCGCGATGAGGATGCAGATCGCTCCGATCACCGCGTCGACCCAGAAGAGCCCCTGCCATCCGGCGACCGTGACGAGCGCACCACCCATGAGCGGGCCGGCCGCGGCGCCGACGGCCGCCGCTGCGCCCCAGAACGAGACGGCCCGCAGCTGTGCCTCTCCGCTGTTCGCCACGGACAGCAGGCTCAGGCCGCAGGCGAGGATCGTGGCGCCGGCGGCCCCCTGGATGAAGCGACCGGCGATGACGGCACCGCCGGAGTGCGACAGGGCGATGAGGACGCACGACACGACGAACAGCACGAGGCCGAGCTGGAAGACGCGCTTGCGACCGAAGACGTCGCCGAGCGAGCCCGACGTCACGATGACGGCGGCACCGACGAGGGAGTACCCGGTGACCGCCCACTGCAGCGTCGTCACGTCCGTGCCGGTGTCGGCGCTGATGGCGGGCAGCAGGATGCTCACGGCCGAGGTGTTGGCGTTGACGACGAAGGTCGACAGGCACGTGGCGGCGAGGACGCCTCCGGCTCCGGCGGTCGCGCCCGCCCCGGACCCGACCGAGCCACCCGTCCCGACGGGCGAGCCTCTACCCGACATGACCGTCCGCCAGTCGCTGGAGCAGGAGTGCCTGGGTCACGATCAGCTTCTCGATCTCCGACACGTCGACGCTCTCGTCGGAGGCGTGGATCCGCGACGCGGCGACGTCCTCGGGCCCCCAGAGGACGAACTCGGCGTCCGGTGCCGCCTGCTGGAGCGTCCGCAGGAGGGGGATCGACCCGCCGCACCCGGCCTCCCCGGCGGGGCGACCGAAGGCCTCGCTCAGGGCCTCCCGCGCAGCGGCGTACCCCGGACCGTCGGTGCGGCACAGGAACGGCGGCGCCGCCTTGGTGCGCTGGACCTCCACCTTGGCGCCCCACGGCGCGTGCGACTCGAGGTGGCGCACCAGCGCGTCGAGCTCGGCAGTGGGTTCGGACCCGGGGACGATGCGCATGGAGATCTTCGCGCGGGCCTGGGGGATGAGGACGTTGGACGACGCCGCGATGCTCGTCATGTCGAGCCCGATCGCGTTGACCGACGGGCGTGCCCAGAGCCGGCCGCCGATCGGTCCGCTGCCCGTCAGCGCCACGCCGTCGAGCACGTCGGCGCTCGACCGGAGGTCGTCGTCGCTGAGCTCGGCGCCCTCCCAGGTCGTCTCGGTGACCCCCTCGATCGTCACGTTGCCCTCGTCGTCGTGCAGGGTCGACAGGAGCCGCGCGAGGGCCATCATGGCGTCCGGGGCCGGACCACCGAAGACACCCGAGTGCAGGGGGTGCTCGAGGGTGCGCACGGTGACGATGCACGCGACGTCGCCGCGCAGGGCCGTCGTCAGAGCGGGTTCGCCGACCCGGAGGTTGCCCATGTCGCAGATGACGAAGAGGTCGCACGCGAACAGCTCCGGGTGCGCCTCGACGAACGCCTCGAGGTTGCTCTCCGTCTCCTCCATCCCCTCGAGGATCAGCTTGACGGTGCACGGCGGCTTCCCGTCGAAGACGCGCAGCGTGCCGAGGTGCGCCACGAGCCCGCTGATGTCGTCGGCCGCGCCACGGCCGTAGACGCGCCCGTCCTCCTTGCGCGTCGGCGTCCACGGGTCGCTCGTCCAGCCCTGCTCCGGAGGCGCCGGCTGGACGTCGTAGTGGGCGTAGAGCACGACGACGGGTGAGCCCTCGGGCCCGGGGATCTCGCCGTAGATCGGCGGGTACCCGGACGGCACGTCCATGAGGCGGGCGTCCGTGAAGCCGGCATCGCGGAACAGCTGTAGCGTCGTGTCCGCCATCTGGTGGACGGGCTCGCTCGGGTACCCGGGGAAGGCGATGGACGGGATCCTGATCAGGGTCTCGAGGTCCGCGACGACACCGGGCATGAGGTCCGTGGTCCGGGCGGCGATCTCCTGTACGTGCATGGTCGGTCCTCCAGCGTCGGTGTCGTGTCTGTGTCTGTGTCTGTGCGGTGCGGGATGCCTTGCGTCAGAAGAAGATGCCGCCGATGAGGGCGCCCACGGCGATGGTCACGACCGACATGACGAGCATCGGGACGAAGAAGCTGTGGTCGAGCAGCTTGGTGCCGAGCTTGGTCGTGCCGGTGAGGTCGAAGTTGGCGGCCGCGATCTGGGTGCCGTTGGCCGGCAGGGTGTAGACGCCGCTCAGCGCGCCGGCCCACATGCCGGTGACGACCCCGGCCGGGAGCCCGGCGGCGAGGCCGATGGGCACGATGGTCCGGGTCGCCGTCGACTGGCTCGTCGTCAGGGCGGCGACGAGGAAGACGGCTACGGCGAAGATGAACTGCCAGCTGGTGACCCAGCCGCCGATCGTCGAGACGATGTACTCCTCGTGGGCGGAGATGAAGGTGGCGGTGAGCCACGCGATCCCGAAGAGGGCGATCGCCGAGATCATGCCGGCCTTGAACACCGACTGGTCCGGGACCGTCTTCACCTCGGGCTTGCCGAGGAAGAGGATCGCCACGCCGACGACGAACATCACCATGACGATGGTCGTCGTCATGTCGATGGGAACGGCTTCCTCGCCCTCGGCGGCGAAAGCCGGCCGCAGCTGGGGGAAGAGCCCGAACACGACGATCGCCACGACGCCGAAGAGGAAGGCGAGGGCCGAGTTGCGGCCCTCCTTGGTGTACGTGAGCCGTGACGCCGCGGACTCGCCCGTGCCCGCCAGCTGAGGAGCCAGGAGGGCGCCGGAGGCGATCTTGGCCTGCACCTCGGGGTCGTCGTCGAGGTCCTTCCACATCCGGTTGACGACGAGCGAGGTGACGACGATGCCGACGACGCACGCCGGGATGGTGATCGCGAGGATCTGGGTCAGGCCGAGGTTGTAGGGCGCGACGTCGGTGAGGGTGAGCATCGCCGCCATGGCGGCGGAGACGGGCGAGGCCGCAAGGGCCATGCCGGACTGGACGACGGTCACCGTGAGCGGACGCGCCGGCCGGATGTTGTTCTTGTACGACACGTCGTAGATGACCGGGAGCAGCGGGTAGATGATGTTGCTCGTCCCGGCGCCGATGGAGAAGAGGAACGCGGTGAGCGGGGCGATCAGGGTGATCTGCTTCGGCCGCTTCTCGATGACGTTGGCGGCCACGGAGACCATCCAGTCGATGCCACCGGCCGCCTGCATCATCGCGGCCGACGTCACGACCGCGAGGATGATCGCCAGGGCCGCAGCGGGGGGCTCACCGGGCGGCTCGCGGAAGACGAACACGAGGACGAAGACGCCGAGGCCGCCCCAGAGGCCGACCCCCACACCGCCGGCCCGGGTTCCCATGACGATCGCCCCGAGCACCACGAGTGCCTCGAGCACGAAACTGACGCTCATGTCGATTCCTTCCTGCGATCGGCCCTTGCACCAGCGCGCGGGCTCAGCCCGACGCGCACTGGGCGGCGATGGACTGGGACAGCTGCGCGTACGCCGCGCTGATGTCCTTCAGCGATGCCGTGAGCTCGGGGGCGACCGTGGTGAAGGCGCCCTTGCCCGCAGCGGCGAGGGTCTGCTTGAAGCCCTCGAGGTTGGCCCGCAGCGTCGAGATGGCGCTGTCGTAGCGCCCCTCCGTGACGGCCTGCAGATGGTCGAGCTTCGCCAGGGCGGCGTCGACCTTCGTCGTCAGCTCGGCGACCTTGCTGCCGTCGGGCTTCTGCGCCTTGAGGCCGTCGACCGCGGTGGCGAGGCTCTTGGCGTTGGCGCAGAGGTTCTGCGCGGTGAGGTCGGTGCCGCATCCGGCCACCACGAGGGTGCCCGCGAGGGTCGCGGCTGCGGCCAGCCGGCGCAGACGCCGGTTCGTCATGGCGGTCCCTCTCCGTCGACGGGCTGGGTGACGACGGCCACGAGCACCTGGCACGCCAGGACGAGGTCGTCGATGGCGATGTGCTCGCTCGTGGCGTGCTCGTCGACCATCCCGGTCGGGAGCGCCACGCACGGAATCCCCTTGGCGTTGAAGTAGTTCCCGTCGGTCCCGCCGCCCGACTTCCGCGGCGAGACCTCCAGCCCGAGGGACCGGATGGCGCGGGCCGCCTCGCGGTAGGGCTGTGCGTCCTCGGCGATCCGGTAGGTCCGGTAGATCTCCTCGGCGACGACGTCCACCGTCGCGCCGCGCGCCTCGGCGGCACGTTCGCAGGCGAGCCGCATGGCCGCGAGCTGGCGGTCGAGCTTGCCCTGGTCGTGGCTGCGTGCCATGCCCTCGAGCACGACGGTGTCCGGGATGATGTTGCGGGCCTCGCCCCCGTGCACCGTCCCGATGTTGGCGACGGTCTCCTCGTCGATGCGCCCGAGGGGCATTGCGGCGATGGCGTCCGCGGCTGCCTGGACGGCGCTGACGCCCTTCTCCGGCTCGACCCCCGCGTGGGCCTTGCGCCCCTGGACGGTGATGGTGAGGTACACCGAGGTCGGCGACCAGTACGTCACCGAGCCCATCACCCCTGCGGTGTCGAGGACGAAGCCGTGGGTGGCCTGCAGCCGGCTCACGTCGAGGTGACGTGAGCCGACCAGGCCCCGCTCCTCACCGACGGTCGACACGAACTCGATCGTCGGGTGGGACCAGTCCGGATGGTCGCGCAGCAGCCGGACGAGCTCGAGGCACCCGGCCAGGCCCGACTTGTCGTCCGCCCCGAGGATCGTCGTGCCGTCGGTGCGCACCACGCCGTCGTCGCCGATGACGGGCACGATCCCGCGGTCGGTCCCGGCTGTGTCCATGTGCGTCGACACCAGGACCGTCCCCGGGCGTGTGCCCGGGTACACGGCGACGAGGTTGCCCACGTCGTCCTGCGTCGTCGTGCACCCCAGCTCGCGGAAGCGGGCTGCGAGCACCTCACCGATCTGCTGCTCGTGGCCGGTCGGGCTGTCGATCGCCACCAGCTCGAGGAAGGTGGCGAGCAGCCGGTCACGGTCTACCGCGTCCGCGGGCCGGAGTGCGGCTGCGGGCGCGGGGCTCATGCCAGAGCCCGGGCCTTGATCTGCGAGAACTCCTCGGGGGAGATGGCGCCGCTGTCGAGCAGCGACTTGGCCTGGTACAGCTGGTCGGTGGTCGAGGCGGTGGAGCCGCCGGCGACGCGCTGGATGTACTTCTCCTGCGCGGCCATCTGGGCCTCAGCGGCCTGCATCTCGCGCTCGGCCATGCCACGGCCCCGGACGATGAGGTAGATGAGGGCCGAGAGGAGGGGGACGATGAAGAGCGCCAGCACCCACAGCACCTTCGAGAACCCACCGAGCTCCTTGTCCCGGAAGAGGTCTCCGAAGATGTGGAAGAGCATGATGAGGTAGGCCACGAAGAAGAAGGACCACACAAGCAGCCAGAAGAAGCTCCAGAAGTCCATGGTGAGCCAGTCCTTTCGTTGTCGCGACTCGTCGCGGTGGCGGTCAGGGGGACCGCTTCGACATCAGCCTCACGCCACCGAACAAACCCGGCATCGCACTCTGCGAGCGAGATCGCGGGTCACGGGTCCGGCTGGGCGTGGTCCGCCCCTCCTGCGCCCGGCTCGTCCATCAGCTGGGTCGAGGTGACCTCCAGACCCATGGCCGTCAGGCTGCCCAGCACGGCGACCAGCTCCTGGCTGTCGTGCACCCGGACCGTCAAGGTCGTCCGGATCCCGTCGCTGTCACACCACGTGGCATAGGGCCAGACGTCGCGCTCGTCCACCTCACCGTTCACGATCACCACGGCTTGCATCGGCATCCTCCTTCTCCTGCGAAGGACTTCGCGTCATCGACAGGATGCCGATGTCCGAGGCGTGCCGCGTCACTTCATGGGGAGTAGATCGCGCACGCGGAGTCCGGACCCGTGGCCGCAGCCACGGGTCAGTAGAGCTCCAGCTCGGCGGCCCTGCGGATGGCGGCACGCCGGCTGCTGACGCCCAGCTTCTGGTAGATGTGCGCGATGTGCGTCTTGGCCGTGTGCAGCGAGATGTACTCCGCCTCGGCGATCTCGGCGTTGGTGAGGTTGGTGGCGAGGTACCGGAGGATCACGTGCTCGCGCTCGGTCAGCTGCTCACCTCGCCCGGTGGTCTCCTGGCGCTGCCCTGCGGCGATCCGCCCGAGCACCTGGGTCACCGCAGCCGGGTGGGCGGTGCCATGGCGCAGGTGGGCCTTGAGCAGGTCGGGCAGTCGCTCGCCGACGCGGAGGAAGGGCCCGTAGAGCTCGTCCGGCTCGGCGGCTGCGAGGGCCGCCTCGAGGGAGGCGTGCGCGTCGGGCCTGCCCAGCTCTGCGCGTGCCTCCGCCTCGAGGCAGCGTGAGAGGCACTCCACCTGGACCAACCTGCCTGTCGACGTCGTCCGGTCGAGCTCGGCGAGGGCCTCGGCAGGCCGTCCTGCCTGGATGAGCACCTTCGCCCGGTGCGCGCGGGCCAGCGGGTACTCGGGCTCGCTCATGGGTGCGGAGGCCAGGGCCACCGCCTCACGCGTCCTTCCCTCCGCGATGAGGGCGAGCCCCTCCAGCCCGGAGAGCATCGACGGCCACCCGGGCGCGCGGCGACCGGAGTCCATCACTGCTCGGACCTGTGCGATGGCCCGTTTGGCGCCGACGAGGTCGCCCAGAGCCAGACATGCCTTCGTCAGGTAGTTCAGCGTGAGGCCACGCAGCTCCCAGTCGAAGGGCAGCATCATCGACAGGGCCCGCTCCAGCTGCGCCCGTGCCTCGTGCACGTTGCCCCTCCAGTAGTCGAGCCATCCGAGGAAGGCGACGGCCGGAGCCAGCGTCGCGAGCCCGACCCAGCCGCGGTCGTCCGCCCGCGCAAGGACGCTGATCGCGAGGTCGCGTACCTCGTCGAGGCGTTCCTCGACGATGGCGGGCAGGCACGACTCCGCGAGCGCCGTCAGCTCGAGGGCCAGCAGGCCGGTGTCGCGTGCGGTGGCGGCAGATGACCGGAGCATCTCGAGGGTGGGCGCCGGCTCGGCCTGCAGCCGGGCCTCGCCCATGCCGACGAACATCTGCACCGACGCCAGGACGGCGGGGTCCGGCGGGCGCTGGCTCCGGTCGAAGCGCTCGAGCAGCGCAGCCCCCGGCTCGACCGCCGCGCTCAGACCCAGTCCGTAGCCGGTACGGAACAGCTGGACGACCGCCAGCCGGTCCTCGAACACGGCCTTGGCCTCCGACGGCAACAGGACGGCCGCGTCGTGTGCGGCGTCGATCTGCACCTGCGCGTCGTCCATCTTCCCGCGCTGCACGAGGACGAGCGCCCTGGCCAGGTGGGTGTCCGCCGAGTAGGCCGATCCCTCGGGTACCTGGTCCACGGCGTCGAGCACAGCGTCCACCCGTCCCTCGAGGAACAGCTCGAGCCAGCGGTCGGCGAAGATCCTGGAGGCCCTCTCACCGTCGCCCGCGGCCACGGCGTGCCGGATCGCGGTCGGGGCGTCGACGTTGCTCCACCAGTCCGCCGCTGCGGCGTGCTGGACGGTGGCCCGCTCGGGGTAGTCGGCGACGAGGCGTCGGTGGATGTGGGCGGCGAATAGGGGGTGCCAGTAGTACCAGGCCTCCTCGGCGTTGGTGCCGCCGCGGGAGAGGAAGAGGCCGTCGGCGACGCACTGCTCGAGGAGCGCCTCGGCGTTGTGCGTTCCGCGCACGCTGTCGACGAGGGAGGGGCAGACGTGCTCGTCCAGGGTGGCGTCGAGGACGAAGTCCCGGAGGTCGTCCGACAGGGACGCGAGCACCTCCGTCGCGAGGTACTCGGCCAGCGCCTGGTCGCGCCGCAGCTGGGTCGGTACCTGCTTGCGCAGGCCGTACTGGCGCGAGGCGAGGATCGCCATGCGGACGCCGGCCGGCCATCCACCGGTGGCGCGGTGGATCCCCTCGACGGTCTCGGCATCGAGGTCCAGACCGGCGGCGCGCACGGCCTCGGCCGTCTCCTGCGGGCCGAACGCGAGCTGTTCGTGCGTGAGATAGGCGAGCCGGTCGTCGAGCCGGAGACGCTGCAGCCGGAGCGGGGGGACGACGCGTGCGGCCACGGCGATGCGCATATTCGCCGGGGCCCATTTCAGGATGTGGTCGATGATCTGGATGGAACCCCGCGAGCCGGTGAGGTCCTGGAGGTCGTCGAGGACGAGCGTCAGGGGGAGCGCCGCGTCGTAGAGCACCTCGAGCAGCGAGTCGACCAGCGTCAACGGCTCTGCGCGCAGGGCGGAGGCTCGGAGGGGTTCGAGGTTCGCGCCCAGCTCTTCGAGCCCGGACAGGCCGACGGCGGTGATGAGGTCGGCGACGAGGCGCACCGGCGACCGGTCGGAGTCATCGACGTCCAGCCAGATGGCGGCCCCGTTGACCTGCTGGCGCCTCGACGCGGCAGCGAGCAGCGTCGACTTGCCGTAGCCCGCCATGCCGGCGAGCACGACCACCGGACGATGGTCGATGAGCGGCACGAGGCGCGCTCGGTCGATCGTGTGGGCGGACGGCAGAGGCACCGTCATCCGCGCGTGACGTGGTCCGACCATGTCATCCCCGACGATGGATGTGTGGAGGGCTTGATACTTGAGAGCGTACGACGTGCACCGGCAGGAGAGCCGGTTTTCGGGGCATCTGGGATGTGGAGCAGGTCATGCAGCGGTACGAGATCGTCCTCGACGGAGAGCTGACCGCGGACCTGCCCGACCTCGGCTCGCCGGTCCGGCGCCGCGACAGCGGACAGGCGACGATCCTGTCGGTCTCGGCCGGAGACCCCGACGCGCTCGGGCGGACCCTCGACCTGCTGGAGTCGCTCGGCATCGGTGTCACTGCGATCCACAAGGTGGCCGACGCCGGCCCCGGGCAGGACGCCGCCGACCCGGGCTGAGGGCCGCGGGGGCCTGCTCCACTCATCCTCAGCGGGCGATGTGCGGGGCCGGTGCCGGACGCGAGGGTCGGTGTATTGCAGGCAGCCGTCAAGGAGGCAGGACATGAGTGTCAACGTCGACGTCGGACCCATCGACTTTCTCGCGCTCGAGTTCCCGGGCGCCCGGATCAACGGGGAAGGGATGGCCATCCTCGTCGACCTCGTCGACCGCGGCATCATCCGGATCCTCGACATGAAGGCCATGGTCCGCGGCGAGGACGGGACGGTGACGGCCGTGGCCATCACCGACCTCGACGGTGACGGCACGCTCGACCTCGCCGTCTTCGAGGGCGTCGAGTCGGACCTGCTCGACGAGGAGGACCTGGCGCAGGCCGCCGACCTGCTCGAGCCGGGCAACGCCGCCGCGGTCCTCGTCTACGAGAACACGTGGGCGGGCCCCTTCGTGTCGGCCATGCGTCGCGCCGGGGCCGAGGTCGTGGCGAGCATGCGCGTGCCCGCCGACGTGGTCGTCGCGCGCCTCGAGGAGCTCGAGGCCGCCCGTGCGGCCGAGGCGGGCGACTCGGTCAGCGCGGACAGCGCCGCCCCCGCGGCGGACAGCACGCCGGCGTGACCGGGAACTCTCAGCCAGAGCAGAGGAGCAGACGATGGGACTGATCGGTGGAATGGCCCGGACGGCCGTGGTGGCCGGGACCGCGACGGCGGTGTCGAACCGGGTGTCGCGCCGCCAGGCGGGACGGTGGGCAGCCCAGGAGCAGCAGCAGGCGCCTCCGCCGCCCCAGTACGCAGAACCCCAGTACGCCCAGCCGCAGTACGCACCCCCGCCGCCGCCGCCCCCGCCGCCTCCGGAGGCCGCCGCTCCCGTGGGTGCCGACGCGGACCTGGCCAGGCTGCAGCAGCTCGGCGAGCTGCGCGCCTCGGGGGTGCTGACCGAGCAGGAGTTCCAGGCCCAGAAGGCCCGGATCCTCGGGCTCTGAGCAGGGCAGTGGCAGGGCAGTAGGAAGAGCAGTCGGAAGGACTGCAGCAACGCATCGACTCCCACGGGCCGCGCCGTCCCACCGGCGCGGCCCATGTCGTGCGCCGACGAGCCCCGTGGCAGGGCCGGCGTCGCCCACCGCCGAACCCCGTCGCCGACCGGCGACGGGGTTCAGGCGAGGTTCAGGGGACGGGGGCTCAGGCCACGAACGCCGGCGGGATGGGCGCGAAGTCGCGGATCTCGTCGTCACCGGGCTGGATGATCCCGCAGGAGGACTCCGGCACTTCGCGCCAGGCCCCCGGCAGGTCGCGCAGCGGCTCCGACACGACCAACCGCGCCTCGTCACTCGCCCGCTGCAGGATCTCGATCTCGGGGTGCAGGGCGCGCAGCTGCGCCACGTTCGTCGAGTGGAAGAGGGTCCGGCTCTGGTGGGTCGTCGAGTAGCGGAACGCCCAGACGGACTCGCCGTCGGAGGTCGCCATCGTGGCCTGAACGGGGTCGGCGACCCCATGCTTCTGCGCCACGTGCTCGACGAAGCCCACGGCCTTGGCGACCGCCGTGATGGGATCGTCCTCGAGACCGAAGGTCAGCGCGAGGAAGAAGAGTGCCTCGGAGTCGGTCGACCCCTCGATGTCGGGGTAGAGCGACGGGTCCACGGCGAACATGAGGTCACGCTTGAGCTGGTGGAAGCCGAAGACGGCCCCGTTGTGCATCCACAGCCGGGAGCCGTGCCGGAAGGGGTGGCAGTTGCTGCGCTGGACCGGCGTCCCCGTCGACGCGCGCACGTGCGCGAAGAGCAGGCCGGTCCGCACCTGCTGGGTGAGCTCGCGGAGGTTCTGGTCGTTCCAGGCCGGGTCGACGCTCTTGAAGATCGCCGGCACCGAACCTTCGCCGTACCAGCCGATGCCGAAGCCGTCACCGTTGGTGGTCGTGGCCCCCATCGTCGAGTGGAGGCTCTGCTCGATGAGCGAATGCTCCGGCTTGAAGAGGAGGTCCTCGACCAGGAGCGGGTCACCTGAGTACACCATCCAGCGGCACATGCGTTCATGGAACCTGCCCCGAGGTGGCCGATCATCACTCCTCGGGGATGACTCGCGGACGACTCGGGAACGACTCGGTGCCGACCCGGCGGCGCCGCAGCCGAACCGCCACGCGGACAGACGTTTTCGCCGGGTTTCGTCTTGAGGCCCGACGTCCGCTATCGTCTACGACGCACCGCGGCGCTCCGGCGCCGCTGGTCCGCAGGCGGACGTAGCTCAGTTGGTAGAGCGCAACCTTGCCAAGGTTGAGGTCGCCGGTTCGAGCCCGGTCGTCCGCTCCACAGGGAGGGCCCGTCGACTCACGTCGACGGGCCCTCCCGCACGTCGGCCACGTCCGCCGGGACGGTGCGGGCGCCGAGGTACGTAGGCTGTCGGGCATGGCTGCGTCGAGCAAGGCCCCCGCCGTGGAGCTCGAGGTCGGCGACCACACGGTGCGCCTCTCGAGCCCCGACCGCGTCTACTTCTCCGAACGCGGCGAGACCAAGCTCGACCTGGTGGAGTACTACCTCTCGGTCGGCCCCGGGATCGTCAACGCCGTGCGCGAACGGCCCTGCATGCTGCACCGCTTCCCCAAGGGCGTCGACGGCCAGAAGGTCCACCAGAAGCGCCTGCCGGCCGGGGCCCCGCCGTGGGTCGAGACGGTCCGGCTGCACTTTCCGCGCTACGGCCTGCACGCCGACGAGCTGTGCGTCACCAAGCTCGCCGACGTCATCTGGGCGGTGCAGATGTCGACGGTCGAGTTCCACCCCTGGAACAGCCGCCGGGCCGACACCGAGAAGCCCGACGAGTGGCGCATCGACCTCGACCCGATGCCGGAGTGCGGCTTCGACACCGTGCGCCGCGCCGCCCTCACCGTGCACGAGATCCTCGACGAGCTCGGCGCGGTCGGGTGGCCCAAGACCTCCGGCGGCAAGGGCATGCACGTCTACGTGCGCATCGAGCCGCGCTGGGGCTTCAAGGACGTCCGACGCGGCGCCCTGGCCTTCGCCCGCGAGGTCGAACGACGCCTGCCCGACGAGGTCACGACGACGTGGTGGCGTCGCGACCGGGCCCCGAGCGACCTCTTCGTCGACTACAACCAGAACGCCCGCGACCACACCATCGCGGCGGCCTACAGCGTCCGCGGCACGCCGCACGGCACCGTGTCCGCACCGATCCGCTGGGACGAGGTGGCCGACGTCGAGCCGCGTGACCTCACCATCGCCACGATGCCGGCGCGCTTCGCCGAGCTCGGCGACCTCCATGCGGGAATCGACGACGCCGTCTTCGACTTCACTCCTCTGTTGGAGTGGGCCGACCGCGACGAGCGGGACGGTGCCGGCGTCCCCCCGGAACCGGAGGACGCCTGAGACCCGACCGATCGGGCCGGCGCTCCGAACCCGACACATCAGCACACCGCACGACACACCAGCACCGACCATGACATCCCAGGACACCCAGGAGGACCAGTGAGCGCCCTCGGCGACTTCAAGGCGACCACGATCGACGGGCGGGAGATCTCCCTGTCCGAGTACGAGGGCGAGGTCGTCCTCGTCGTCAACACCGCGAGCGAGTGCGGCTTCACGCCCCAGTTCGCGGGCCTCGAGGAGCTCTACCGCGCGTACCGCGACCGCGGCTTCACCGTGCTCGGCTTCCCGTGCAACCAGTTCGGCGGGCAGGAACCGGGCACCGAGGCGGAGATCAGCGGGTTCTGCGAGAAGAACTACGGCGTCACCTTCCCGATGTTCGCCAAGGTCGAGGTCAACGGCGCCGGCGAGCACCCGCTCTTCACCTGGCTGAAGTCCGAGGGCGGTGGCCTGCTCGGCAGCCGGATCAAGTGGAACTTCACCAAGTTCCTCGTCGGGCGCCACGGCCAGCTCATCGGGCGCTGGTCGCCGACGACCGAGCCGTCGGCGCTCGCCGGTGAGGTCGAGGCGGCGCTCGCCGGCTGAGAGCGCCGGCGGAGCGGGCCCTACGATCTGCGGGTGGACCTCGCCCGCTTCGCCGACCGGGTCGCCACGACGGTCGTCGACGTCCGCCGTGGCGCCGACGCCCTCGACGCCCTCGACGGCGAGGGCTTCTGGGCCGTCGTCGCGACCTTCGAGGGTGAGGTCACGGCCGTCCGCTTCGCCGACGTGACGCGTGGGGTACCGGTGCCGGGTGACCTCCCGTGGGCGCCGCTGGCGGGGGAGTGGGCCTCGTCGCTGGACCGCTCCGAGTACGTCGGAGCGGTCCGTGACGTCCGGCGCCGGATCGCGTCGGGGACGGTGTACCAGGTCAACATCTGCCGCGTCGTCAGCCACGAGCTCGACCCCGACGCTGACCTCGACGCACTGGACTCACTTCTGCGACAGGGCAACCCGGCGCCCCATGCTGCCCGCATCCGTTGTGACGCGGCGGGGCTCGACGTCGTCGGTGCCTCACCCGAGCTGTTCCTGTCCCGTTCGGACGGCCGCGTCGTGACGCGTCCGATCAAGGGCACCGCACCCACCCCCGAGCAGATGCTGCCCAAGGACCACGCCGAGAACGTCATGATCGTCGACCTCATGCGCAACGACCTCTCGGGGGTGTGCGAGCCGGGCACCGTGTCGGTCGACGCGCTCTGCGCCGTGGAACGGCATCCCGGCCTCGTGCACCTCGTGTCGACGGTGAGCGGCCGGCTGCGTCACGACGCGTCGTGGCGCGACATCGCTGCATCGACGCTGCCGCCGGGCTCGGTCAGCGGCGCGCCCAAGTCGAGCGCGCTCAGGGCCATCGCCGAGCTCGAGGCCGCGCCGAGGGGGCCCTACTGCGGGGCCGTCGGCTGGGTCGACGCCGACCGCGGCGACGCGGAGCTGGCGGTGGGCATCCGCACCTTCTGGGCCGAGAACGACGACGACGGACGCCGATGGCTCCGGTTCGGCACCGGGGCCGGGATCACGTGGAGCTCGGACCCCGAGGGGGAGTGGGCCGAGACCGAGCTCAAGGCCGCCCGGCTCGTCGGGCTGGCAGCAGGCGCTGTGACACCATGAGGCCCACCCCAGCGGCGACACGACGAGGAACCATGAGCACCACCACACGCGTCTGGGTCGACGGACGGCTCGTCGACCCCACCGGGCCGGCGGTGTCGGCCCTCGACCATTCCGTCACCGTCGGCGACGGCGTCTTCGAGACGGCCAAGATCATCGACGGGCATCCCTTCGCGCTGTCCCGGCACCACCGCCGCCTCGAGCGCTCCGCCGCCGGCCTGGGCCTGCCGCCGGTCGACCTCGCGTTCGTCGACAAGGGCGTGGCCGCGGTGCTCGAGGGCGAGCCGATCCCGTTCGGGCGCCTGCGCTACAGCGTCACCGGGGGCATCGGTCCGCTGGGTTCGGACCGGGCCGACGCCGACCTCACCTACATCGTGCTCGCCGCGCCGCAGCCCCTGCCGCCGGCGAGCGGTGCCCTGACGGTCGTGCCCTGGACCCGCAACGAGCGCTCGGCGGTCGTCGGCCTCAAGACGACCTCCTACGCCGAGAACGTCGTGGCGCTGGCGCGGGCCCGGGAGGTCGGCGCGGTCGAGGCGGTCTTCGCCAACACCCGCGGCGAGCTGTGCGAGTGCACCGGCAGCAACGTCTTCGTCGTCGTCGACGGCGTCGTGCTGACTCCTCCTGCCGACTCCGGGCTGCTGCCCGGCATCACCCGTGAGCTCGTCATCGAGTGGGGACGGGCCGCGGGATTCGACGTGCGGGAGGAGGCCCTGCCGGTCGAGGTGCTCGCCTCGGCCGACGAGGTGTTCATCACGAGCTCGACCAAGGACGTGCTGCCCGTCCACGCCGTCGACGAACGGGCCATGCCGGCCGAGCGCCCGGTCACCGACGCCCTGCAGCGGGTCTTCCGCGAGGCGTCCGGGCAGGACCTCGACCCGTGACCGGCCCCGACGGCGCCCACCCGGACGAGCCGACGCACGTGGCGTCCGACGCGTCGGGCGAGGTCGACTACTCCGACCCCAACCTGACCCTCGACGCCGACGAGGACCGCTGGGCCTGGCGTGCCCGGCTGCGACGCAACCGCGTGACGCACCTCGTGTGGCGCACCGCCGTGGGCGTCGTCGGCACGGTGGTCACGGTGGCCGGCCTCATCATGGTGCCGGCCCCCGGGCCCGGCTGGCTCGTCGTCTTCTTCGGGCTGCTCATCCTCGCCAGCGAGTTCGAGTTCGCCCAGCGGTGGCTCGACTTCGCCAAGCGTCACGTGAGCCGGTGGAACGACTGGATCATGGCGCAGGCCGTCTGGGTGCGCGGCCTCGTCGCCCTGGCGACGCTCGTCATCGTGTGGGCGGTGATCTGGGGCTATCTGGCCGTGGCCGGTGTCCCGCCGTTCGTGCCGCAGTGGGCCGACGAGCTGCTGTCTCAGCTGCCCGGTATCGACTGACCTGCATCGCCGCGCGGGCCGAGCGGGCTTCCGGACAGCCCCCGACGGGGCGATTTCCGCCACCGGTCCGCCACAGGCTATTGTTTCCCTCCGTCGCCCCGATCGCCGTCGGCACACGGGCGCCCGGACGTGTAGCTCAGTTGGTTAGAGCGCTCGCTTCACACGCGAGAGGTCAGGGGTTCGAGTCCCTTCACGTCCACCGGCACCGAACGGCCCCTGACCTGTGAGACCACAGGTCAGGGGCCGTCGTTGTCCCGGGGCCGCGCGCCGCGCGCGGCTGCCAGCGGGACGGACTAGCCTGAGCCGCATGAACGCTGCCGTGTCGAGCCTGTTCATCTATCCCGACTCCGACGCCCCGGGGCAGGAGCTCGACAGCGTCGAGATCACGCCGACCGGGCCGGCCGGCAACCGGTCCAAGAAGAACGCCGTCCACCTCGTCTCAGCCACCGACTACGTCGAGACGCACCCGAAGGCCAACGTCGTGCTCGACATGGACGCCTCGGTGCTGGCCGGGCTCGTCGGGCGCACCGTCCGGCTCGGTGAGTGCACCCTGCGGGTGACCCGGACGCCGTCGCAGTGCGCCGGCGTCTACGCCGACGTCGTCGAGCCGGGCGAGGTCGCGGTCGACGACCTGCTGCTCGTCGCAGCGCCGGAGTGACCGGCGTGCCCGTGGCGCCGGCCGTCTCGCCGGACTCGGGCGCGGGCCCCTCGTGACGATCCACTCCGAGCACCCGTTCCTGCCACCCGAGCCCGACCGTGACCCGGTCCGGCGGCTGCGGGGTCGCGTCGGGTCGACGGTGACGCTGTGGACCGCTGGAGCCGGGGTCGAGCGCGCCGGGCTGACGGTGTCCTCCTACCTCGTCGCCGCGGGGGAGCCTGCCCGGGTCGTGGCCCTGCTCCACCCCGAGTCCGACCTCCTCGAGCGCCTCGAGGAGGAGGGCACGGCCGTCGTCGCTCTGCTCGGCTGGCGCCAGCGCGAGGTGGCCGACGTCTTCGCCGGCGTGCGCCCGGCCCCCGGAGGTCCGTTCCGGGGCGGAGCCTGGGAGCAGACGGCCTGGGGGCCGCGCCTGCTCGACGTCCCGACGTGGGCGGGCGTCCGTCTCGACCCCGCCACCACCCACGACGTCGGGTGGTCGCGTCTCGTCGAGGCCGTCGTCGAGCACGTGGAGCTCGGCGACGACGCCGAGCCGCTCGTGCACCGACGCGGCCGGTACCAGCGACCCGACGCCTGAGCGATTCCCTTGGGGCGCACCGTAACCCGGCCCTCGTCAGGCGCCCATCAGGTCGTCATTCATCTCGGTCGTCAGCCACGCGTCGGGGATGCCGAAGCCGTCGACGAGGAGGCCGGCGTGCGGACGCAGCTCGGCGCACAGCTCGTTGACGACCGCGGTGAGGGCCTTGGCGCGGGCCGGGCTCAGACGGTCGTGCTCGAGGTACCAGGCCTTGTGCGCCTCGATCGTCGTGAGGGCGTACAGGTCGCAGACCCGCGTGAGCAGGGCCTGCACCTGCGGGTCGTCGCACTCCTCGACGGCGGCCGCGAACGACTCCGTGACGACTCGCTCCACGTGGGCCTGCGCGGTGTCGACGAGGTGGTCCTGGCAGGCGTTGAAGACGGCGAACGCGTCGGCGTCGCGCGCCTCGGCCCGACGCAGCCGGCGGGCCAGCCCCTCGAGCAGGTGCTCCTCCCGCTCGCGCAGCAGCCGCAGCTGGGTGCCGCGGGCTGCGAAGGTCAGGTCCTCGTCGCGGCCGGGTGAGGCGTCGACGATGCGCTGGACGATGCCGCGGGCGGCGGAGCGCTCGATGACGGTGCCGGCCGCCAGGCGGGCGCCGAACCGGACGATGCCCGCGGTGTCGAGGTCGCCGAACGTCGAGCGGTAGTCGGTGAGCAGCGACTTGGCCACGAGCTGGAGCAGGACCGTGTTGTCGCCCTCGAACGTCGTGAAGATGTCGGTGTCGGCCTTGAGCTGCGCGAGCCGGTTGGCGTGGAGGTAGCCGGCCCCTCCGCACAGCTCGCGGCACTCCTGGATGGTGTCGGTGGTGTGTCGCGTGGTCAGCGCCTTGATCCCGGCGGCGCTGGTCTCGAGGCGCCGCTGGGCCTCCTCGCCGGGGGTACGGCCCGACAGCACGTCGTCCATCGCGCCGACGAGCTCGTGCTGGGCCACCTGCAGGGCGTAGGCGGCGGCGATGCGGGGCAGCAGCCGGCGCTGGTAGGTGCGGTAGTCGAGCACCGTGACCTCGTCGCCACCGCCGGGTGGCGCGAACTGCCGGCGCCCGAGGGCGTATCGCGTCGTGACCGCGAGGGCCGAACGGGCGGCGGCACCCGCACCGCCGGCCACCGAGATGCGACCCCGGACCAGGGTGCCCAGCATCGTGAAGAAGCGCCGTGACGGGTTGTCGATGGGGCTGGCGTACCGGCCCTCGTCGTCGATGTCGCCGTAACGGCCGAGCAGGTTGGTGCGGGGCACGCGCACGTGGTCGAAGGAGAGCCGGCCGTTGTCGACGCCGTCGAGGCCGAGCTTGGGCCCGCAGTCGGTCGCCGTGACGCCCGGCAGCGTGCGGCCCTCGGCGTCGCGCAACGGCACGAGGACGCAGTGCACGCCCCGGGACTCGCCGTCGACGACGAGCTGGGCGAAGACCGCGCCGACGCGGGCGTCGTGGGCCGCGCCCCCGATGTAGTCCTTGCGCGCGGCGGGCGAGGGCGAGTGGACGACGAGCTCGTCGGCGGCCGCGTCGTAGGTGGCCGTCGTCAGCAGCGCCTGGACGTCGCTGCCGTGACCGGTCTCGGTCATGGCGAAGCAGCCGAGCAGCTCGCCGCTCGTGATGCGCGGCACGAGGTCGTCATGACGTTCGGTGCCCAGCATCGACACCGCCCCACCGAACAGGCCCCACTGCACACCCGCCTTGACGAAGAGCGAGAGGTCGCTGTGGCCGAGCATCTCGAACGCCGTGACCGAGTCGCCGTACTGCGCGCTGCCACCCTGGCGCTCCGGACAGCCCTGTGCCGCATAGGGTTCGGCGGCCAGTCGCCGCATCTGGTCGCGCACCCGTGCGCGGTGCTCCTCGAGCGGGAGCGGCTCGGCCGGTGGGCCGAACACGGCGTGGTCGAGCTCGCGGCAGCGCTCGCGCACGGCCCGACGTGGGCCGTCGAGGTGGGCGCGCAGGGCGTCGGCACCCGGCGGGGGCAGGATCGGGGCGGTGGTCGGTTCAGCGGACACGGCGGGCCTCCTCGGCGGGCGTGCTGGCGGGGGTGCCAGGGGATGTCAGGGATGTCAGGGGATGTCGGGGGAGTGTGCGGGCCGGCCGGCAGGGGAGAGGACGGGCGCAAGGCCGGTCCACGCGAGGTCGGTGAGGGCCGCGACCACCTCGGCGCGGGGCGTGCGGTGGGCGGTCGCGAGCCAGTCGTCGGCGACCGCCTGCACCGAGCCGACGAGGGCGATGGCCCAGGTGCGCGCGCGGGCGGGGTCGGTCGCCGACGCCTCGAACGAGCGCAGCAGCAGCCCGGTGAGCCGGTCGGCCACCTGGGCCACGGTGCCGCCGACGGGGTCGTCGGGCAGCGGACGGTCGACGAGGGGCCGGTTGACGACGAAGCGGTAGACCTCGGTGTCGGACTCGACGAGCGCGAGGTAGGCCTCGACGGTCGAGGCGATGAGCCCGCGGGGGTCGCCCGCACCGCTGTCGGCGTCGTTGCGCGCGAGGGCCGCCCCGACGTCGCGGACGACCCGCGCGTCGATGCGTGCGGCCACGGCCCGGTAGAGCCCGGCGCGGTCCTCGAAGTGCCGGTAGACGACGGTCTTGCTCGTGCCGGCCTCGGCGGCGATGTCGTCCATGCCGACCGTCGCCCCGTGGCGGCGGATGGCCCGGATCGTCGCGTCGACGAGGGCGGCTCGCCGTTCCTCGCGGTGGCGCTCCCACCGGGCGTCACGCCCGTCGCGGGCGTCTGCGCCGGCCCGACCGCGACGCGGCGTGCGGGCGCCGCTCGGCCGGGCTTCGTTCACGTCGTCCATCTCACGAAAGTAACAGGTACGTGCTGTATCGACTACTGCCAGTTTCGGTTATCTTGGGAGCAACGACAGCCAGACACCTCCACCACAGCGAGAGCAGGTACAGACAGATGGCGTCCAACACCACCGCCTTCCGAGCGCCCCGCCGCGTCGCGGTCCTCGGGGGCAACCGCATCCCCTTCGCCCGGGCCAACGGCGCGTATGCGCAGGCCGGCAACCAGGACATGCTCACCGCCGCCGTCGACGGCCTCGTCGCCCGGTACGGCCTCGCGGGGGAGCGGCTCGGCGAGGTCGTCGCCGGGGCCGTCCTCAAGCACAGCCGCGACTTCAACCTCACCCGTGAGACCGTCCTCGGCACGCGTCTGTCGCCGGCCACGCCCGCCTACGACGTCCAGCAGGCGTGCGGCACCGGTCTCGAGGCTGCGATCCTCGTCGCGAACAAGATCGCCCTCGGCCAGGTCGAGTCCGGCATCGCCGGTGGCGTCGACACCGCGAGCGACGCGCCCATCGCCGTCAGCGAGGGGCTGCGCCACACGCTCCTCGCAGCGAACCGCGCGCGCACCCCGGGGGCGAAGGTCAAGGCCCTCGCCGGCCTGCGTCCCGGCGACCTGCTGCCGTCGGTGCCGCAGAACGTCGAGCCGCGCACCGGGATGTCGATGGGCGAGCACATGGCCGTCACGGCCGCCCAGTGGGGCATCTCGCGCGAGGCCCAGGACGAGCTGGCCGCGGCGAGCCACCACCACCTCGCCGCCGCGTACGACCGCGGCTTCTTCGACGACCTCATGACGCCCTACCTCGGGCTCACCCGCGACAACAACCTGCGCCCGGACACGAGCGCCGACAAGCTTGCGGCCCTCAAGCCGGTCTTCGGCCGCGGCGAGGGCGCGACGATGACCGCCGGCAACTCGACGCCGCTCACCGACGGCGCGTCGGCCGTGCTGCTCGCGAGCGAGGACTGGGCCGCCGAGCACCACCTCGAGCCGCTCGCCTGGTTCGTCGACGCCGAGACCGCCGCGGTCGACTACGTCCACGGCGACGAGGGCCTGCTCATGGCGCCCGCCTACGCCGTGCCCCGGCTGCTCGCCCGAAACGGCCTGTCCCTGCAGGACTTCGACTACTACGAGATCCACGAGGCCTTCGCCGCCACCGTGCTCACGACGCTGACGGCGTGGGAGGACCCCGACTTCTGCAAGGCGCGCCTCGGCCTCGACGCCCCCCTCGGCGCGATCGACCGCTCGAAGCTCAACGTCAACGGCTCGTCCCTCGCCGCCGGGCACCCGTTCGCCGCCACGGGCGGGCGCATCGTCGCCTCGCTGGCCAAGCAGCTCAAGGAGGCCGGCGGCGGCCGTGGCCTCATCTCCATCTGCGCTGCCGGTGGGCAGGGCGTCGTCGCGATCCTGGAGGCCTGACCCGTGCCCGACCTGTTCACCACGCTCATCAGCTCGCCCGTGGCCAAGAAGGTCGGCGTCCCGCAGCCGACGCCGCTGCGGCGGTACGAGCCCGGTCTGCCGCTCTGCGAGGGACCCGTCCTCGTCGCCGGCGGAGGCCGCTTCGCCACGGCGCTCGCCGAGTGGCTCGGCTCGCTCGGGATCGTCACCGTCGAGTCGGCCGACGCGGTCGCCGAGGGCACCCGCCTCGGCGCCGTCGTCCTCGACCTCAGCGCCGCCACCCACCCCGACGAGCTGGCCGCGCTGCGCGTCGTCGGTGCGCCCGCGGTCAAGCGCCTGGCCCGCAACGGACGCGTCGTCGTCGTCGGCACTGACCCCGCGTCAGTGACCGGTGTCGCCGAGGTGGCCACGCAGCGCGCCCTCGAGGGCGTCGTGCGCTCGATCGGCAAGGAGCTGCGGGCCGGCGCCACCGCCAACCTCGTGCTCGCCACCGGCGAGGCCTCCGACGGCGTCCGCTCGGCCGTCGAGTTCTTCCTCTCGGGCCGCTCGGCGTACGTCGACGGGCAGGTGGTGCGCGTCGACGCCTCCACCGGCGCCGCGGCCGACGCCCTGCGCCCGCTCGCGGGCAAGGTCGCGGTCGTCACCGGTGCCGCCCGCGGCATCGGTGCCGAGATCGCGCGGGTCCTGGCCCGCGACGGCGCGACCGTCGTGGCCGTCGACGTGCCGCAGGCGGGCGACGCCCTCGCGCGAGTCGCCAACGAGGTCAAGGGAACCGCGCTCCAGCTCGACGTCACGGCGCCCGACGCCGGTGCGCGCCTCGTCGAGCACGCGCGCTCGCGCCACGGATCGCTCGACATCGTCGTCCACAACGCCGGCATCACCCGCGACAAGCTGTTCGTCAACATGGACGACGCGCGGTGGGACTCCGTCATCGGGGTCAACCTCGCCTCGATCCTGCGGATGAACGAGGCGATCCTCGGCGAGGGTGGGCTGTCAGACAGCGGACGGATCGTCTGCGTCGCCTCGATCGCCGGCATCGCCGGCAACCGGGGGCAGACGAACTACGGGGCGAGCAAGGCCGGCGTCATCGGGCTCGTCACCGCGCTGTCGGCGCAGGTGGCCGCGCGCGGCATCACCGTCAACGCCGTGGCTCCCGGGTTCATCGAGACGGAGATGACGGCCAAGATCCCGTTCGCCACGCGCGAGATCGGTCGCCGGATGAACTCCCTCCAGCAGGGCGGCCGACCGCGCGACGTCGCCGAGACCATCGCCTGGTTCGTCCAGCCCGGCGCCGCCGCCGTGACCGGGCAGGTCGTGCGCGTCTGCGGCCAGAGCCTGCTGGGAGCGTGAGGCCGATGACGCGCCACACGACGCTCGACGGCCCGCCGGACCTGCGCCGCATCTACGCCACAGCGGCCCTGCGCCGCGGCTCGTCGTCGCACGAGCTCCCGGACGTCGAGGTGTCCCGCGCCGGCGTGCGGGTCGATGTCGCCGACCTCGTCGCGTACTCGCGGGTCTGCGGCTTCACCGTCGACGGCACGCTCCCGCCGACCTACCCGCACCTGCTCGCGTTCCCGCTCCAGATGGTCATCATGAGCGGCAACGGGTTCCCCCTGCCGCTGCTCGGCGCCGTGCACGTGGAGAACACCATCACCGCGACCCGTCCGGTCCGCGTCGACGAGGTGCTCGACGTCTCGGTCCGCGCGGCCGACCTGCGCCCGCACCGCCGGGGTCGGCAGGTCGACCTCGTGTCCGAGGCCAGCGTCGCCGGCGAGCTCGTCTGGCGCGGCGTCAGCACCTACCTGTCGCGCGGCACCGAGCACCCTGACGCCGTGGCCTCCGAACCGCCGACGCTGGCACCGCTCGACGCCGTGACGACCGGGCCGCTCTGGCGGCTCGGCGAGGGCACCGGGAGGGCCTACGCGTCGGTCTCCGGCGACTGGAACCCGATCCACGTGCACGCTCTCACCGCCAAGCCGCTCGGGTTCCCGACCGCCATCGCCCACGGGATGTACTCGTACGCAAGGGTGCTCGCCTCGCTCGGACCCAAGCTGCCCCTGTCGGGCCTCACGAGCAGCGTGTGGTTCCGCAAACCCGTCCGCCTGCCGTCGACCGTGCGCCTGCGCACGGCCTTCGACGACACGTCGACGCTCTCGGTGCTCGAGTCGGCCAAGGGCGACGTCGAGCACGCGGTGGTACGCAACAGTTGGTGAGTGCACCCGGGGCCCTACGGCAGGTGGACCCACCTGATCGGCAGGGCCCCGGGTGCTCGCTCAGGGGCGCCACACCCAGTTGACGCGGTCGTAGACCTGCACGAACCCGGCCCGTTCCATGTTGTGCAGCGACGGGTTGTGGTGGCCGTCGGACTCCTGCCACGTCTCGGAGCTGAGCCAGGTGCACCCGGCCGCGCGCGCTGCCTCGACGCGCTGGTGCATGAAGGCCGACTGGGCCCCGCGGCCACGGGCGTCCTCGTCGGTCGCGGCCCCGCAGAACGCGCCCAGGCCGCCATGCACGAACAGCTGCGCGGCTGCCACCAAGCGCGCTCCGTCGTGGGCGCCCCAGGAACGGAAGCCGGAGCGCTGCCCCGACCGCGCACCCTCGGCGAACATCGCGAGCAGCGAGGGGTGCTCGGGCATGCCGAACCCACGGGCGAACAGGCGTGCCCACGCCTCGGACTCGCCAGGATCGAGTGGACCGACCTCGAGGTCCGAGTGTGCTTGAGCGGCAGGCTCGTCGGCCGGGCGCAGCAGCTTCGCCCACACGTTCCCGGCGACGATGCCGAGGCGTCCGCTGACGTCCTCCCAGTCCTCGGGCAGCACCGCGGGTGCCAGCTGCAGCACCCCCGCAGGCGCGCCGGCGCTGCGGTAGCGGTCGACGACGTCGCGGGCGACGTCCTCGGTGAAAGGCTCGGTGACGCCGAAGCCGAGCGCCTTGTTCCAGTAGCCCCCGGTCGGGTCGCCGGCCATGACGAGAACGACGCCGCCACCGACCCGGGCCTGCTCCATCCCGAGGGCCACCTGGGCCTCGGTGGGCGCGCCGCGCTCGAAGGCGTACATGAACTCCGCCTCGGCGGTCTCGGCCACCGCGACCGTCTCGGACACGCTCAGCTCATCGACGCGCACGCACGCCTCCCGGGGCCGGCCGACGGCGTCGGCGACTCGCACCAGCGTAGGTCAGCCGGTCGCCGTCGCGGGGTCCCTCGCTCACCCTCGGTGGACCATCCGTGGAGCACCGTGTCGCTGGTCCCCGCGGGTCCTCGATACCCTTGGTCGCGCCGTGACCCGACGGCGCCCACCCACCAACACGTAGCGTCCCGACCGGTCCCGGTCGGGACCGTGACGAGAAGGAGCACGCACCGTGTCTGCACAGATCACCGTCACCGTCGCCGGGAGCGAGCGAACGGTCACGGAGCAGACGACGGCGGGTGAGCTGTTCGGGGGTGAGCGCTCCGTCGTCGTGGCCCGCGTCAACGGCACCCTGCGTGACCTCTTCCACGTGCTCGCCGACGGCGACGTCGTCGAGGCGGTCACCGTCGACAGCGAGGACGGCCTCGCCGTGCTGCGCCACTCGACCGCGCACGTGCTCGCGCAGGCGGTCCAGCAGCTGCACGCCGACGCCAAGCTCGGCATCGGCCCGCCCATCCGCGACGGCTTCTACTACGACTTCGACGTCGAGACCCCGTTCCACCCCGATGACCTCAAGGCCCTCGAGAAGGCCATGCAGAAGATCATCAACGAGGGCCAGACGTTCGAGCGTCGCGTCGTCACCGACGCCGAGGCCCTCGAGGAGCTCGCCCACGAGCCGTACAAGTGCGAGCTCGTCGGGCTCAAGGGCGGCAACGCCGACGAGGCGGCCGAGGGCGCCGGCGTCGAGGTCGGGGCGGGCGAGCTGACGATCTACGACAACATCCGCCGCGACGGCACCCGGGCCTGGGGCGACCTCTGCCGGGGTCCGCACATCCCGAGCACCAAGGTCATCGGCAACGCCTTCAAGCTGATGCGCTCGGCCGCCGCCTACTGGCGCGGGTCGGAGAAGAACCCGCAGCTGCAGCGCGTCTACGGCACTGCGTGGCCGACCAAGGACGACCTCAAGGCCTACCTCGACCGCCTCGCCGAGGCGGAGCGCCGCGACCACCGCAAGCTCGGTGCCGAGCTCGACCTCTTCAGCTTCCCCGACGAGCTGGGCTCCGGGCTGCCGGTGTTCCACCCGAAGGGTGGCGTCATCAAGCGCGAGATGGAGGACTACGTCCGCCGCCGGCACATCGAGGAGGGCTTCGACTACGTCGGCACGCCCCACATCACCAAGGACGGCCTCGTCCACACCTCGGGCCACCTGCCGTACTACGCCGACACGATGTTCCCGCCGATGGAGCTCGAGGGCGCGAAGTACCAGCTCAAGGCCATGAACTGCCCGATGCACAACCTCATCTACAGCTCGCGCGGTCGCTCCTACCGCGAGCTGCCGCTGCGGTTCTTCGAGTTCGGGTCGGTCTACCGCTACGAGAAGTCGGGTGTCGTGCACGGCCTGACGCGCGTGCGCGGCATGACGCAGGACGACTCGCACAGCTACGTCACCCCGGAGCAGGCCCCGGCCGAGATCCAGCACCTGCTCGACTTCGTGCTGAGCCTGCTGCGCGACTTCGGCCTCGACGACTTCTACCTCGAGCTGTCGACGCGCGACGAGGACGGCGACAAGAAGGACAAGTTCATCGGCAGCGACGAGCAGTGGGCCGTCGCGACGAAGGTCCTCGAGGACGTCGCCGTCGCCTCCGGCCTCGAGCTCGTGCCCGACCCGGGTGGTGCCGCGTTCTACGGCCCGAAGATCTCGGTCCAGGCCCGCGACGCGATCGGCCGCACCTGGCAGATGTCGACGATCCAGTACGACTTCAACCAGCCCGAGCGCTTCGGCCTCGAGTACCAGGCGGCCGACGGCTCGCGCCAGCAGCCGGTCATGATCCACTCGGCGAAGTTCGGCTCGATCGAGCGCTTCCTCGGGGTGCTCGTCGAGCACTACGCCGGCGCGTTCCCGGTGTGGCTCTCGCCGGTCCAGGTGCTCGGCGTGCCGGTCGCCGAGGACTACGCCGACTACCTCGGCGAGGTGCTGGACCGCATGCGCCGCAAGGGAGTCCGCGTCGAGCTCGACGCCAGCGACGACCGTTTCCCGAAGAAGATCCGCAACGCGAGCAAGTCGAAGGTGCCGTTCACGCTCATCGCCGGTGAGGACGACCGCGCCGCCGGCGCCGTGTCGTTCCGCTACCGCGACGGCTCGCAGAAGAACGGCGTGCCGGTCGACGATGCCATCGCCGAGGTGCTCGCCGCGATCGAGGGCCGAGCGCAGGTCTGACCCTCCGCGCGTGCGCTGAGCGCAGGACCGTTGTCCTGTCCGATGTCGTGTCGACTTCGGACAGGGCGGCGGTCACGGGTTGCCCGGTGGGGCGGACGACACGAGTCTCGGGCGAGACACCGCTGTCGCCCCCGTGAAGGAACGCCCCCATGCGCATCGTGCTCAGATCGCTCGGCACCGTCGTCCTCGCCGCCACCGCCCTCGGGCCGGTGCTGCCCTCCGGGGCGCCCCCGACAGCGGCGGCCGCCACCGCCGCGGACTCGCTCGTGTCGGCGGTCAACCCGTTCATCGGCACGCAGGACAACGGGAACACCTTCCCGGGCGCCAGCGCGCCGTTCGGCATGGTCCAGGTCAGCCCGGACACCGGGGGAGAGGGCGGCTACGACTACTCGCAGAAGTCCGTCTACGGCTTCAGCCAGACGCACCTGTCCGGTGTCGGGTGCCCCGTCGTCGGCGAGCTGCCCGTCATGCCGACGAGCGGCGCGATCACGACTGTCGACGCGTCGCGCTACGCGTCCACGTACTCGCACTCCGACGAGGAGGCGAGCCCCGGCTACTACCGCGTCGGACTGCCGACCTACGGCGTCCAGGCCGAGCTGACCGCGACGGACCGCACCGGCTGGCAGCGGTTCACCTTCCCGGCCGGCAAGGCCGCCAACGTCCTGCTCAACACCGGCAAGGCCAACATGAAGGTCTTCGACTCGGAGGTGCACGTCGTCGGCGACCGCGTCGTCGAGGGGCGCATCCACGACGGCAACTTCTGCGCCGGCAAGGACGAGCACACGGTGTACTTCCGCGCCGAGTTCGACCGCCCCTTCAGCTCGTTCGGCACGTGGAGCGGGTCGACGCTCACCAGCGGTCGCCGAGACGCGTCGACGACGGGCGGCGGCAACGGCGCCGCCGTCACGTTCCCCGACGGCACGACGTCGGTGACGATGAAGGTCGGCCTCAGCTACACCGGGGCGGACGGCGCCCGCGCCAACCTCGCGAAGGAGACCGGCGACGGTTTCGACTTCGACGCGACGCGCGCGGCCCTGACGCAGCGCTGGGAGGAGCAGCTCGGGCACGCCCGGATCACCGGTGGTTCGACCGGGCGGCGCACGGCCTACTACACCGCGCTCTACCACTCGCTCATGCACCCCAACCTCGCGTCCGACGTCGACGGCACGTACCACGGTTGGGACGGCAAGAACCACGTGGCGCAGGGCTACACCCCGCGGCAGAACTTCTCGCTGTGGGACACCTACCGCCCGCAGAACCAGCTGCTCGAGGTGCTCGCCCCCGACGTCGCCCGCGACTCCTACCTGTCGGTGCTCGCCATCGGTCGCGAGGGCGGCTGGCTGCCGCGCTGGGCCCTCGTCAACAGCGAGACCAACATCATGACCGGCGACCCCGTGACGCCGTTCCTCGTGGAGGGCTGGAGCAAGGGCTTCCTCGCCGGGCACGAGGACGAGGCCTACGCGCTGCTCAAGCAGAACGCGACCGAGCAGCCACCGGCCGACAGCCAGTACAACGGACGGTCGGGCCAGCACTGGTACGAGAAGCTCGGCTACATCCCCTTCGGCCTGAAGGTGGGCACCGACTGCGTGTCGCACGGGGGCGACAACGACTGCGCGCACCCGGCATCCGCCACGATGGAGTACGCGGCGGCCGACGCGTCGCTCGCGATCATGGCCAAGGGGCTCGGCCACACGGCCGACGCGTCGATGCTCACCGAGCGCAGCGGCTGGTACCGAAACCTCTGGGACGCCGGCACCCAGGCCTTCCGTCCGCGGATGAGCGACGGCACGTGGCTCGACCCGTACGACCCGGTCGAGGCCTCGCACGCCTTCCACGAGGGCGGCTCCTACCAGTACCAGTGGCTGGCACCGCAGGACCCGTCGGGCCTCGTCGACCTCATGGGCGGTCGCGCGTCCACCGCGAAGCGTCTCGACGACTTCTTCGCCTACGACAAGCTGCTCACCGACCCGGCCGGCACCGCGCGGACCGACTGGATCGAGGCGACGTACGCGTACTACAGCAAGCCGACCTACAACCCCAACAACGAGCCCGACCTGCTCGCCCCCTACGTCTACGCGTGGGTCCAGCAGCCGGCGAAGATCGCGACCGTGGCCCGCGCCGCGTTCACCCTCTTCACCGACGGCGCCGACGGCATGACCGGCAACGACGACCTCGGCACGATGAGCGCCTGGTACGTCTTCTCCTCGTGGGGGCTCTACCCGACGATGAGCGGGGCGAACTTCTTCGTCGTCAGCTCGCCGCAGTTCGAGCGCGTCGACATCGACGTCGCGTCCCCAGCGTCGGTCCGCACCGGACAGGGCGGCCGCCTGACCGTCACGGCGCCCGGAGTCTCCGACGACAACCGCTACGTGCAGACGCTGACGGTCAACGGGGCGAAGAGCACCAAGAGCTGGGTCGGCTGGGACGCGCTGCGCGGCGGCGGCACCATCGCCCACACCGTGGGCACGACGCCGAGTCGCTGGGGCACGACGCCCGCCGACGTCCCGCCCTCGGCCGTGCAGGCCGGCCGCGATCCGCGCCTGTCGCTGTCGATGACGGCGCGTCCGAACCCGGTCGTCGTGCCCACCGGCGCGCGTGAGGCCCGCCTCTCGGTCGACCTCGTCGGCCAGGCGCCGAAGAGCCTGCCGGTGCAGGTCGACGTCGCGGCCCCGCAGGGCTGGTCGGCCGCGGTCGGCGGCAGCGGTGACGGCGCCGAGGTGCTGCACAGCAACGGCGTGCCGTCCAGCGCGTCGGTGCCCGTGACCCTGACCCTGCCCGCCGGGCTCGGCGTCGGGTCCCACGAGGTGCAGGTCACCGCCTCGGCCCCGGGCGTCGACCCGGTGACGAAGGTCGTCACGGTGCAGCTGCAGCAGGCCCTGGCGTGCGTGCCCGGAGCGACCGGCTGCGCGGTCGACCTCGCCCCGGCCCGCAACCACGACGGCACCGCGACGGTGTCCTCGCCCAGCGAGGGCAACTTCGACAACAGCGGGTGGAGCTACGACGCGGCGCTGCTGCCCACCGGGACCACGTGGGACTGGAACGGCGTGACGTACGCCGCGCCCGTCACCTCGGGCACGACGCCGAACTTCGTCGAGGGCCGGGGGCAGACGATCCTCGTGCCCGCGGCGAGCCGGACCGCGATCCACGTCATCGGCTCGACCCACAACGGCGACGTCTCGACGGCCCTGCGCCTCACCTACACCGACGGCAGCGTCCAGTCGGTGCCGATCTCGCTGACCGACTGGGCCGCCGGCAGCGGCCACAACGGCAACCAGGTCGCCATCGCCATGGACCACCGCATCAAGGGTGGCTCAGGAGTCGACGGGCCGCCGGTCCAGCTGTTCGGCACCACCGTGGCCGCTGACCCTGCCAAGCAGCTCCAGTCGATCATCCTCCCGGGCGACGACCGCTTCGAGGTCTACGCCGTCACGCTCGGCTGAGGTCGACGCGTTCCGGGTCCGGCGCCGTCGTGCGCCGGGCTCGGAACCGCACGACACCGGCCAGCCCGACGACGAGGAACACCGCCGACAGGTACTGCGCCTGGCTCAGGTGCAGCGGGCCGTGCAGCTCGTTGACGCGGAACGGCTCGATGGCGAGCCGCTCGGCCGCTGCGAGCACGATCCAGAGGCTGAACAGCCAGCCGGCCCGGTACGGGTGGCGGCGCAGCGCCCACAGGACGCCGAAGAGGACGAGCGCCATCGCCGTCTCCCAGATCGGGGTCGGGTGGACGCCGGGGGCCGGGATCTGCACGCCGAGGATGTTGCCCTGGTACTGCTGGGCCCAGAGCCACGTCGGCAGCCACCCCGGCTTGCCCGCGAGGCCCGCCGCCACGCCCCAATCCCCGTCGCCCGAGACCTGGCAGCCGATCCGCCCGACCGCGTAGCCGAGCATCAGGGCCGGCGCGGCCGCGTCGAGAAACGGCGCGACGCGGATGCCCTTGCGGCGCAGGAGGATGACGCCCACCGCGGTGGCGACCACGAGGCCGCCGATGATGTTGAACCCGTTGCTGCTGAAGACCTGCCCGACCGGGTCGGCGAACACGGCGCCGGGGTCCTCGGCCACCGAGAAGAGCTTGGCCCCGGCGATGCCCGACAGGAGCATGGCGGCGGCGAAGGTCGTCGTGAACTCGTCGAGCCCCTCGAGGGACGTCACGGCGCGGGAGGTGCGGCGGACCCCGACGCGCCCAGACGAGGTGTCGCCGTCCGGCGGGGTCGGGTCGACGCCCGGGTCTCCGGCCAGCTCGCCGGCGCTCCACCGGCGTCGCAGCTCGATCCGCAGCACGACGGTGGCCGCCCCGACCGCGAGGAGCACGAGGAGGCCGAACATGGGTACCGGCAGCGGCAGGTCGGCGCCGGTCAGCGCCTTCACCAGGTCGCTGAGGTAGGGGTAGGCGTCGTCCGGGGTGGGCACAGCCGGACCCTAGGTTCGCGCCGGCCACGGGGCAAGCGCCGGCCCGCTCGGCGACTCCTTCGGACGCCTGGGACGGCGTGTCCCGACCGACACGCCGTCACGCCGGAAACAGCCCGGGATTCTTTCGCGGATCCCTTGCGCCGCACCCGATCCCGGGGTTACAACTGTTCTTACCGATCCGCTTCGGCGGAACGGTTTCTGACCCACTCCGGTGGGACAGAACAGAAGGCCCGGGAACTCATACTTCCCGGGCCTTCACCTCTCTCAGGACGCCTCCGGCAGCGCTCCGGCGCGCCCTCAGGACCTCGGCCCCGCGGATCTCACACCCGCGGGGCTGATCTGCGTCCGAGGCCGTGCCCGGCCGCGCAGCCTCCCTGGAGTCGCGCCGCCGGGGCGTGTCGGATTTCCCCTGCCACGGGCGACACGGTTCAATGGATTCGGCCCTGCGGTGTGTGAGACCGCAGGGCCGCTCACGTCTCCGGACGCCCGCGCCCTAGGATCGACAACCATGACGGAGCAGGGGAGCGCGCCTGAGGCGCCTGAGGCGCCCGAGCCACCCGAGCCGGCAGCTGGCTTCGCCCGCGTCGAGGACGGCTTCGAGCGCCTGTGGACCCCGCACCGGATGGCCTACATCCTCAGCGACAAGCCCACGGACGAGGCCGGCAACGGCTGCCCGTTCTGCGCGGCCCCTGGCAAGGACGACGCCGAGGGCCTCGTCGTGCACCGCGGCGAGCACTGCTACGTCGTCATGAACCTCTTCCCGTACAACCCGGGCCACCTGCTCGTCTGCCCGTACCGGCACGTCTCGCTCTACGTCGACCTCACCGACGAGGAGACCGCCGAGTTCACGGCCCTGACCAAGCAGGCGGTCCGCGCCCTCGAGGCGTCGTCGGCCCCGCACGGGTTCAACCTCGGGATGAACCAGGGCGCCGTCGCCGGCGCGGGGGTGGCCGCCCACCTGCACCAGCACGTCGTGCCGCGCTGGAGCGGCGACTCCAACTTCCTGCCCATCGTCGCCCAGACCAAGGCGCTGCCGGTCCTGCTCGAGGAGACGCGCTCGCGGCTCGTCGCCGCATGGCCCGAGCGCTGAGCCCCGGTCGTTACGCTGTCACCACCATGCTCAACAGACTCCTGCGCGCGTCGCTGACCAAGGTCCTCGGTCCGATCGCCCACCTCTTCCTCCGGCTCGGCATCAGCCCGGACGTCGTCACGATCGTCGGCACCGTCGGCGTCTGTGTCGGAGCCCTCGCCTTCTTCCCGCGCGGACAGATCTGGGTCGGCGTCCTCGTCATCACCGCCTTCGTCTTCTCCGACAACGTCGACGGCATCATGGCGCGCGAGTCCGGACGCTCGAGCAAGTGGGGCGCCTACCTCGACTCGACCCTCGACCGGATCGGCGACGCCGCGATCTTCGGCGGGCTCGTGCTCTACTACGCCGGCCGCGGCAACAACCAGCTCATGGCCGGACTGGCCCTGGCCTGCCTCATCCTCGGCAGCGTCGTGTCCTACGCCAAGGCCCGGGCCGAGGGCCTCGGCTACACGGCCGACGTCGGTATCGCCGAGCGCGCCGACCGGCTCGTCGCCGTCCTCGTCGCCGCGTTCTTCGCCGACCTCTTCGACTCGACGCTCCTGCTCGGTGTGGTCCTCGGCCTGCTCGCGGTCGCGAGCTTCGTCACCGTCCTGCAGCGGATGCTGACGGTCCGGCGCCAGGCGCTCGAGGCGGGGGAGGCCCGCAGTTGAGCGGGGTCGTCGGCCGGGCCACGGACACGCTGAGCGTCCTCGGCTTCCGGCTCGGGTGGTCCGCGGTCCGCGCCCTGCCCGAGCGCGCCGCCTACGGCCTCTTCGACCGGGTGGCCGACCTAGCGGTGCGCCGCGGCGGGTCGGGCATCGAGCGGCTGCGCGCCAACTACCGCAGGGTGCGTCCCGAGCTGTCCGAGGCCGAGCTCGACGACCTCGTGCGCGCCGGCATGCGGTCCTACATGCGCTACTACTGCGAGGCTTTCCGGCTGCCGTCGCTGCGTCGGGAGCAGGTGGACGGTGCCGTCGAGGCCCGCGGTCAGCAGGAGGTCGCCGAGCGCTCCGCCCGCGGTGAGGCAGCCGTGGTCTTCGTCGGGCACCTCGGCAACTTCGACCTCGCCGCCGCGTGGTCGGCCGGCAACCTCATGCCCGTGACGACCGTCGCCGAGCGCCTGAAGCCGGAGGAGGTGTACCAGGAGTTCGTCGCCTTCCGGCGCAGCATCGACATGGACATCATTCCGCTGACGGGCGGGGACGACCCGTTCCAGGGACTGCTCGCCGCGGCCCGCGGCGGCGGCCGCATCATCGCCCTCGCCGCCGACCGCGACCTCACGAACGGCGGCGTCGAGGTCGACCTGCTCGGACACCGAGCCCGGATGGCCAAGGGCCCCGCCGTGCTCTCGCTCATGACCGGCGCACCGCTCTACGCCGCCCGCATCTGGTACGAGCCGGCGCCCGAGGGCCAGGGCCTCGGCGGGTACCGCACCGTCATCGAGTTCAGCCCGCGGTTCGAGCCACGCGTCACCGGCACGACCGCCGTCCGGGCCGCCGACCTCATCCAGCAGTGCGCCGACCACCTCGCCGTCACGATCCGCGAGCACACGTCGAGCTGGCACATGCTCCAGCGCGTCTTCGTCGACGACCTCGACCCGGCCCGCACGCCGGCGCCCTCGGCCTCCGCCACCGCTCCCACCCCCAGCACCGACGCCGGGGCGACGCCGTGAAGGTCGGCATCGTCTGCCCGTACTCCTTCGACCTGCCGGGCGGCGTCCAGTTCCACGTCCGCGACCTCGCCGAGCACCTCATCGGCCTCGGCCACGAGGTGTCGGTGCTCGCGCCCGCCGACAGCGAGACCGCGCTGCCCGACTACGTCACGTCGGCGGGCCGGGCCACGGCGGTGCGCTACAACGGCTCCGTCGCGCGCCTCAACTTCGGCCCCGTCACGGCGGCCAAGGTCGGGCGCTGGCTCGAGCAGGGCGAGTTCGACGTGCTGCACCTGCACGAGCCCGTCACCCCGAGCATCAGCGTGCTCGCGCTCATGGCCGCCGAGGGCCCCATCGTCGCGACCTTCCACACCTCGATGGTGCGGTCCCGCACGATGCAGACCGCGTACCCGATCGTGCGTCCGAGCCTGGAGAAGATCGCCGGGCGCATCGCCGTGAGCGAGGACGCTCGCCGCACCGTCACGACGCACGTCGGCGGCGACGCGGTCGTCATCCCCAACGGCGTCTACGTCGACCGGTTCGCCGCGGCCCCGCGCCGCAGCGCCTGGATCGGCACGCCGGCCGCGCCGACGATCGCCTTCCTCGGCCGGATGGGCGAGCCGCGCAAGGGTCTGCCGGTCCTCGCAGCGGCGCTGCCCGAGGTGCTGCGTGCCGTGCCCGGGCTGCGCGTCCTCGTCGCCGGGCCGGGAGACCCCGAGGAGGTCACGGAGGGCTGGCCGCCCGAGGTCGCCGCCGCGTGCGAGCTCCTCGGCGCCGTCTCCGACGAGGACAAGGCCTCGCTGCTCGCGTCCGTCGACGTCTACGTCGCCCCCAACACCGGCGGCGAGAGCTTCGGCATCATCCTCATCGAGGCGATGTCGGCCGGCGCCTGCGTCCTCGCCAGCGACCTCGGCGCCTTCTCCCGGGTGCTCGACGGCGGTGAGGCCGGGGCCATGTTCACCAACGAGGACCCGGCCGACCTCGCGCGCGTGCTCGTCGAGCTGATCCGCGACCCGGCGCGGCGTCGCGGCCTCGCCGAGGCCGGAGCCCGGCGGGCCCGCATCTTCGACTGGTCCGTCGTGGCCGACCGCATCCTGGCCGTCTACGAGACCGTCATCGAGGGACGGGCGGCCGCCAGCTTCGAACCGCCGGCCCGGTGGAGCCGCTTCCTGCCCGGTGGGAGGACCCGGTGAGTGAGCTGCTGACGTGGGTCTTCGCCGTCCTGTTCGTCCTCGTCGTCATCGCCTGGTACCTGTCGTACACGGCCGCGCGGCTCGACCGGCTGCACGTGCGCCTCAGCGGCACCCTCGCCGCCCTCGATGCCCGCCTCGTGCGTCGGGCCGAGGCCGCCGTCGAGCTGGCCAACAGCGGGCTGCTCGACGGCGCCACGGCGCTCATCGTGGCCAACGCGGCCGCCGACTCGCTCGAGGCCCCGTCGGAGCACGGGGAGGAGCGCGAGCAGGCCGAGAGCGACCTCACCGAGGCCCTCGACGTCGCGCTGCCGGCCGAGCTCGTCGCCGACCTGCGCGAGGACCCCGTCGGTCGTGACGTCATCGGACGCGTCACGTCGGCGTGCACGCGCGTCCAGCTGGCTCGGCGCTTCCACAACGACGCCGTCACCGACGTCCGGCGCGTGCGCCGCACGTGGACGGTCCGCGTCTTCCACCTGGCCGGGTACACCCCGATGCCCCACACCATCGAGTTCGACGACGAGGTCTCCGCGCTCGTCACCGAATGAGACGGCCGCGCCCGGACCCGGTCAGGAGCACCGCGCCGCGGGCCCTACCCTTGGAGTCGAGGGGCTCGTGACCTCCCACGGGCCACCCCCGACACAGCGAAGGCAGGACATCGTGAGCACGACCCAGACGCCCGGCGGCGCGGCCGCGGCCGACCGGCACGCCGGCACGAGCACCGGGACCACCCGCGTCAAGCGCGGCATGGCCGAGATGCTCAAGGGCGGCGTCATCATGGACGTCGTCACGGCTGAGCAGGCCAAGATCGCCGAGGACGCCGGCGCCGTCGCCGTCATGGCGCTCGAGCGGGTCCCTGCCGACATCCGCGCCCAGGGCGGCGTCTCGCGCATGAGCGACCCCGACATGATCGACGGCATCATCGAGGCCGTCTCGATCCCCGTCATGGCCAAGGCGCGCATCGGCCACTTCGTCGAGGCGCAGGTGCTGCAGAGCCTCGGTGTCGACTACATCGACGAGTCGGAGGTCCTCACGCCGGCCGACTACGCCAACCACATCGACAAGTGGCAGTTCACGGTGCCCTTCGTCTGCGGTGCGACCAACCTCGGCGAGGCCCTGCGCCGCATCACCGAGGGCGCGGCGATGATCCGATCCAAGGGCGAGGCCGGCACCGGCGACGTCTCCAACGCGACGACGCACATGCGCCAGATCCGCCAGGAGATCCGCCGCCTGCAGGGCCTGCCGGAGGACGAGCTCTACGTCGCGGCCAAGGAGCTGCAGGCCCCGTACGAGCTCGTCAAGGAGATCGCCGAGACCGGCAAGCTGCCCGTCGTGCTCTTCACTGCGGGCGGCATCGCCACCCCGGCCGACGCCGCGATGATGATGCAGCTCGGCGCCGAGGGTGTCTTCGTCGGCTCGGGCATCTTCAAGTCGGGCAACCCGGCCCAGCGCGCCGAGGCCATCGTCAAGGCCACGACCTTCCACGACGACCCCGACGTGATCGCCAAGGTCTCGCGCGGCCTCGGCGAGGCCATGGTCGGCATCAACGTCGACGAGATCGCCCAGCCGCACCGCCTCTCCGAGCGCGGCTGGTGACGGTGGGGCCGACCTACGCGCTGCTCACCCGGGCGTCGACCTCGGAGCTGGCCTCGGCACTGCCGGTGCCGGCTCGCGTCGGGACGCTCGACGGGTGGAGCGTCGCCGGGATCGACCCCGACCTCGTCACCGACCGCTGGCCCGACGAGACGCCCGACCGGACGAGCGCACGGCTCGGCTCCCCGGTCGTCGCGGTGTTCGAGAACGCCCAGATCGCGGGCCTCGCGGCCAGCGCGGAGGGCGACTCCGAACCGCGGATGTTCAGCGAGGGATGGCTGCCCCCGCGCGGCCTCATGGGCCGGCTCTGGGTGCGCGGTTGGCGGTCGAGCGCGAACGACTTCGCGCGTCGGGCCGGGCTGCCCGATCGTGGGGCGGCGCTCGGCGAGGTGCGCCAGCCCGCGCCCGACGGGTCGTCCCTACCGATCTCGACGCTGTTCGTCTCGGCGGTCGACGCGCTCGGCCTGCCTGCGAGCGTCCGCGGCACGTCGCTGTTCTCGGCCGACCACCTGGACGACGTCATCGACGTCGACCCCGGGCGCCATTCCTGACGTGACCGACCAGGTCGCCGCCGTGCCCTCCTGGGCGCGGCGGCGACCTGCGTCCTCCCGCCCTGCCTGACAGGATCGGGGCGTGCCAGCCACCGGGACCGAGCTCTCACGTGCCTACTGGACCGACGTCGTCGAGCCGATCGTGCGGAGGGAGTGGCCCGGGCTGCGCTGTGCGGCAGGCCGGCTCGGCAGCGGCTCTGACGTGCTCGGGCTCGACGACGGGATGTCGCGCGACCACGACTGGGGCCTGCGGCTCAACCTCCTCGTGCCGCACGAGCTCGTCGAGGGCGTCGACGCGTACCTCGCGGCCGCGCTGCCTGACGCCGTCGGTGGCCTGCCCACGCGGTTCGCCACGACCTGGGACCCGACGGTTCGCCATCGCGTGCAGGTGCAGACGGCGCGCGACCTCGCGCTCTCGCGCCTCGGCGTCGACCCGACCGAGCCGCTGGGCGTCGGCGACTGGCTCGCCCTCACCGGACAGGCCGTCCTCGAGGTGACCGCCGGCGAGGTCTTCGTCGACGACGTCGGCGAGCTCGCGGCGATCCGCCGGACCCTCGCCTGGTATCCGGACGACGTCTGGCGGTACGTCGTCGCAACCGACTGGGCCCGGCTGGCGCAGGAGCTGCCGTTCGTCGGACGCACGGGGGAGCGGGGCGACGACGTCGGCTCGCGCGTCGTGGCCGTGCGCCTCACTCACGTCGCCCTGCACCTGGCCCACCTCGTCGAACGCCGCTGGCCGCCGTACGCCAAGTGGCTGGGCACGAGTGCGGCGCACCTGCCGCGCACGGGCGGCGTCGTCGCGCCCCTGGGGCGCGCGCTCGGGGCCGGCGGGTGGCGCGAGCGAGAGCACGCAATCGTCGAGGCGCTGCGTCTGCTGGGGCGCGAGCAGGAGCAGGCCGGGCTGCCGGCCGTGGACGACCCGGTCGAGCCGTTCTGGGACCGCCCCTACCGCGGCGTGCGCGAGGCCGTGGTGGTCTCGCTCGAGGACGCGGTCACCGACCCTGCCGTGCGCGCCCTGCCTCGTGGCGTCGGTTCGGTCGAGCAGTGGAGCACCAACGTCGACGTGCTCGTGGACCCATCACGGCGTCGCCCGCCGTCGTGACCGCGGGCTGTGTGCGGTTGATGTCGCCGGCTCCGGCAAGCTGGCCCCAATGCGGAACGAGACGGGTCACATCCGACAAGCGACGCGGATCGCCTTGGGGCACAGAACGATTCAAAACCGGCAGTCCCGCTCTTTGGCGGACTGGCGGCGTTGCCAGTGCCTACATTCGACTGGTCAGGGGAATCGTCGAGGAGGCCAAATGTTGCGCAAGCTGACCACCGCCGTGGCTGTCGCCGCCGCGGCACTCTTAGGGGTGGCCGCATCAGCCTCGGGGGCACCGGGAGGGAATCTTTCCGGGGCGATCTTCACCACCGACGTCACGGGGGCACCGGTGAACCTCAACCACTACCAGAACAAGCAGGACGTCTACCTCAACGGTGGGCCCGGCATCAACGCCCCCGTCGGAGCCGCAGGGCTTCCGGCGGGCACGTACTCGTTCCAGGTGACCAACCCGAACGGCAAGGTCCTGCTCTCACAGGACGACGTGAGCTGCCGGCAGTTCACCGTCGACGCCACCGGTCGGATCGCGACCGTCTTCGCAGGTCCGCCGTGCACCACGGGGGCCCACCAGACGAGCACCGACCAGGAGGACCTCGGGACCACGGTGCAGCTGTTCCCGTTCGCCGACACGCCGAACAAGGGCGGGGTCTACAAGGTGTGGGTCACCCGGACCGCGGACCTCAACTGCAAGGCGTCCGGCAACAAGAACTGCTTCGTGCCGGGGGACAGCAAGACGGACAACTTCAAGGTGAAGGCCAACGCGATCGTCGAGCTCGACACCCGCTTCTGGAAGTCCGGCTCGGCCACGCCGCTGCTCGGCATGGCTGCCGGGTGGGTCGACACCAACGGTGCGACCAACGTCAAGTACTCCGAGTACAACCCCGCGGTCCTCGCGTACGACGAGGCACACGTGGAGGCGGTCGAGGAGGGCACTCACACGGTGACCGTGTCGAACCAGTCCGGCTGCACCATCGACCACGTGGTCGGTTCGCGTGGCGAGACGTACAAGAACGGCTCGGGCAAGTACTCGGTGTCGGTCTCCGTCGCTCCATGGAACGACGGCGACGACATCACGTACCGCGTGGAGGTGTACTGCAAGTAGAGGGCCGGACCAGCGTCCGGACCTGAGGTGACGGTGGGCTCGCCCACCGTCACCTCACCGCACGGTCGCGGTGCCGGCACACCGGCGCTCAGGTGACGGCGCCGCGCTCGGCGAACTCGGGACGCTCGAACTCGCGTCCCTCGAGCACGTCGCGGACGTGCTCGGCCGCGCGGACCGCATCGACGTGCGTCACGTAGAGCGGGGCGAAGCCGAGGCGCACGATGTCGGGCTCGCGGAAGTCGCCGATGACGCCCCGGGCGATGAGGGCCTGGACCACGGCGAAGGCCTGCGGGTGGCGCAGCGACACCTGCGAGCCGCGTCGGGCCGGCTCGCGCGGCGTCGCGAGGGGCAGGTCGACGCCGAGCGCCCCGAGCGCGTCGAGGAACGTGTCCGTCACCGACAGCGACGCCGCGCGCACGTCGGCGGGGGACAGGCCGTCGTAGGCGGTGAGGGCGGCCTCGAGGGCGAGCACCGACAGCAGCGGCGGTGTGCCGGTGCGGGCCCGCGTGATGCCGGCGTGCGGCTCGTAGTCCGGGCTCATGTCGAAGGGTCGGGCGTGCCCGTTCCACCCGGCGAGCGGCTGGTCGAAGCCGTCCTGGTGGCGGGCGGCGACGTAGATGAACGCCGGGGCGCCCGGACCGCCGTTGAGGTACTTGTAGCCGCAGCCGACGGCGAGGTCGACGCCGTTCGCGTCGAGGTCGACCTCGACGACGCCGGCGGAGTGGCACAGGTCCCAGCAGGCGAGCGCGCCGACCTCGTGCGCCGCGTCGGTCACCGGCCGCAGGTCCCACAGCTCGCCGGTGCGGTAGTCGACGCTCGAGTACGACACGAGGGCGAGCGCGTCGCCCGCCTCGCGGACGGCCGCCACTGCGTCACGCGGGCTGACGCGCCGGACCTCGAGACCGGCGAGGCGCGCGGCGGCCTCGGTCATGTAGAGGTCGGTCGGGAAGGAGTCGGGGTCGGTGAGCACGACCGTGCGCCCCGGGCGCAGGCGGGCCGCACCGACGACCGCCTTGAACAGGTTGACCGACGTCGAGTCGGTGACGACGACCTGGCCCGGCGCGGCCCCGACGATCCGGCCCACTGCGTCACCGACGCGGGTCTGCGCGCCCCACCAGTCGGCCTCGTTCCACGACCGGATGAGCCGCTGGCCCCACTGGTGGCGCACGACGTCGTCGAGGACCGGGCCCACGGCACGCGGCAGGGCGCCGAGCGAGTTGCCGTCGAGGTAGATGACGTCCTCGGGCAGCTCGAAGAGGTCGCGCGTACCGGCCAGGGGCGAGTCGGCGTCCGCAACCTCGGCGGCGGACAGCAGGGTGTCGAGGGCGCTGACGGTCATGGCCGCAACGTATCCCGGGCGCAGGCCTCGACGTCAGGGCCTCGGGCCCACGGAGTGTCTCGGGTGCGGGACACCCCGCGGGCGGGGCCCGGTGTCCGCGAGGTGGCGGGCGCGTCATACCCTCGCCTCCATGGCAGCACCCCGCATCGGCGTCCTCGCCGTCCAGGGCGATGTGCGCGAGCACGCCACCGCCCTCTCCGACCTCGGCGCCGACGTCACGCTCGTCCGGCGCCCGACGGAGGTCGAGCAGCTCGACGGGCTCGTCATCCCCGGCGGCGAGTCCACGACGATGGACAAGCTCGTCCGCGCGTTCGACCTGCAGGAGCCCCTTCGGCGGCGCATCGCCGAGGGCCTGCCCGTGTACGGGTCCTGCGCCGGCATGATCATGCTCGCCGACCGCATCGCCGACGGCCGCTCCGACCAGCAGACGCTCGGTGGCCTCGACGTCACCGTGCGCCGCAACGCCTTCGGCCGGCAGGTCGACTCCTTCGAGCAGGACATCGAGTTCGCCGGGCTCGAGGGCACCGTGCACGCCGTCTTCATCCGCGCGCCGTGGGTCGAGGAGGCCGGAGACGCCGTCGAGGTGCTCGCCCGTGTGAGCGACGGGCCCGCCGCCGGTAGGATCGTCGCGGTTCGGCAGGGGAACCTGATGGCGACGTCCTTCCACCCCGAGGTCGGGGGCGACCGCCGCATCCACGCCGAGTTCGTCAGCATCGTCACGCAGCACAGCCAGTAGACCGGAACGCGAGGGAACTGCATGAGCGGCCACTCCAAATGGGCCACCACGAAGCACCAGAAGGCTGCCAAGGACGCCAAGCGCGGCAAGCTCTTCGCCAAGCTCATCAAGAACATCGAGGTCGCGGCCCGTCAGGGCGGCGCTGACCCCGCGGGCAACCCGACGCTCTACGACGCCATCCAGAAGGCGAAGAAGACCTCGGTGCCCAACGACAACATCGACCGTGCCGTCAAGCGCGCGTCGGGCGCCGAGGCAGGCGCGGCCGACTGGCAGACGATCATGTACGAGGGCTACGCGCCCAACGGTGTCGCCGTCCTCATCGAGTGCCTCACCGACAACCGCAACCGCGCCGCCGCGGAGGTGCGCATCGCGCTGACGCGCAACGGCGGCCAGCTGGCCGACCCGGGCTCGGTGTCCTACGTCTTCAACCGCAAGGGCGTCGTGACGGTCCTCAAGGAGGCCGGCTCCGAGGACGACATCCTCGAGGTGGTGCTCGAGGCGGGCGCCGAGGAGGTCAACGACAACGGCGACACGTGGGAGATCATCTCCGAGGCCACCGACTTCGTCGCGGTCCGCGCGGCGCTCCAGGACGCCGGCATCGACTACGAGTCGGCCGAGGCGTCGTTCGTCCCGAACCTCCAGGTGCCGCTGGACCTCGACGGCGCGAAGAAGATGATCCGCGTCATCGAGGCCCTCGAGGACAGCGACGACGTGCAGAACGTGTTCGCCAACGGTGACATCCCCGACGACGTGCTGGCCCAGCTCGACGACGAGGAGTGAGCACGCCCGACCGCGGGTGAGGAGGCACGCCGGAGACCGGCGTGCCTCCTGCCCGTTGCGGGGGAGGGCAGTTAGCGTGTTCCCGAACACCTGTTCGGTTCGAGGCCGGTCCCGGTCCCGTCCACGTCCACCCACGAGGAGGTCCGGCGTGCGCGTCCTCGCGGTCGACCCCGGCCTGACCCGCTGCGGCGTCGGCGTCGTCGACGGCCTGCCCGGCCGGCGGCTCTCGCTCGTCGAGGTGGGGGTCATCCGCACGCCGGCGGGCGACCCGACGCCGCGCCGTCTCGTCGCCGTCGAGGACGAGATGCGCCTGTGGTTCGAGCGGCACCGGCCCGAGGCCGTCGCCATCGAGCGGGTCTTCGCCGACGCCAACGTCTCGACCGTCATGGGCACCGCGCAGGTCACCGGCATCGTCATGATGCTCGCCGAGCGGCGGGGTCTGCCGGTCGCGCTCCACACGCCCACCGAGGTCAAGGCTGCGGTCAGCGGCAACGGCCGGGCCGACAAGGCGCAGGTCACGACGATGGTCACCCGGCTCCTCGGCCTCGACACCCCGCCCAAGCCCGCCGACGCCGCAGACGCCCTCGCCCTCGCCATCTGCCACGTGTGGCGCGGCGGCACCCAGAACCGCCTCGAGCAGGCCCGCGACGAGCTGCTCGCGCGCACCCCGCGCCGGACGCGTCCGGCCCCCACCACCCGCACCGCCCAGCGGCCGTCGGCCGCCACCCCGTACGCCCGCACCCTCCCAGGAGCCCGCCCCCGATGATCGCGTCCCTGTCCGGCACCGTCCTCAAGGTCGGCCTCGACTCCCTCGTCGTCCGCGTCGGCGGCGTCGGGATGCTCGTGCACACGACCCCCGCCACGGCGGCCTCCGTCCGACACGGGCAGGAGGCCGAGCTCGCCACGACGCTCGTCGTCCGCGAGGACTCCCTGACGCTCTACGGGTTCGCCACCGACGACGAGAAGCTCGTCTTCGAGACCGTCCAGACCGTCTCCGGCGTCGGCCCGCGCCTCGCGCTCGCCCTCCTCGCCGTCCACTCGCCCGACGCCGTCCGCGTCGCCCTCGGCACCGGCGACCTCACCGCCCTGACCAAGGTGCCCGGCATCGGCCGCAAGGGCGCCGAACGGCTCGTCCTCGAGCTCAAGGACAAGATCGGGGCCCTGCCCGGCTCCGGCGCCGCCGCCGAGCCGGTCCCGCTCGACACCGGCGAGGCGTGGCGCGAGCAGGTCCGCGAGGCCCTCGTCGGGCTCGGGTGGACCGTGCGCCAGGCCGAGGACGCCCTCGACAAGGTGGCCCCGAAGGCCGCCGAGGGCGCCGGGGTGTCGGCTCTGCTGCGCGCGGCCCTCCAGGAGCTCGGCCGGTGAGCGGCACTCGGCCCGAGGCGGGCGCCGCCCCCGACCTGCCCGACCTGCCCGGCCTGCCCGACCTGCCCGACCTCGAGGTCTGGGAGGACGGCTCGTTCGATGCCACCTCGCGCATCGTCGACGCCCGCGTCCACGAGGACGGTCCCGGCGACGAGCGCCAGGTGGAGGCCGCGCTGCGGCCGCGACGCCTCGACGACTTCCCCGGGCAGGACCGCGTCCGCGAGCAGCTCGGGCTCGTCCTCACGGCCGCTCGCCGGCGCGGCACGCCGCCCGACCACGTGCTGCTGTCCGGTCCGCCGGGCCTCGGCAAGACGACCCTGGCGATGATCGTCGCGAGCGAGCTCGAGCAGCCGATCCGCATCACCTCCGGTCCGGCCATCCAGCACGCCGGCGACCTCGCCTCGGTGCTGTCCTCGCTCGCCGAGGGGGAGGTGCTCTTCCTCGACGAGATCCACCGGATGTCCCGGTCGGCCGAGGAGATGCTGTACCTGGCGATGGAGGACTTCCGCGTCGACGTCATCATCGGCAAGGGCCCCGGCGCCACCGCGATCCCGCTCGAGCTGCCGCCCTTCACCGTCGTCGGCGCCACCACTCGCGCCGGGCTGCTGCCCGCGCCGCTGCGCGACCGGTTCGGCTTCACCGGCCACCTCGACTTCTACGCCGCGGCCGACCTCGTGACGATCCTGCACCGGTCGGCTCGGCTGCTCGGGCTCGAGGCCGACGAGGACGGCATCCGCGAGATCTCGCTGCGCTCCCGCGGCACGCCACGCATCGCCAACCGGCTGCTGCGGCGCGTCCGCGACTGGGCCCAGGTGCACGGCGAGGACCGGGTCACCCACGCGGCGGCCCGGCGCGCCCTCGAGCTGTTCGACGTCGACGAGCGCGGCCTCGACCGCCTCGACCGAGCCGTCCTCGAGGCGCTGTGCCGACGCTTCGCCGGCGGTCCGGTGGGACTGTCGACGCTGGCGGTGGCCGTGGGGGAGGAGCCCGACACCGTCGAGACCGTCGCCGAGCCGTTCCTCGTGCGCGAGGGGTTCATGGTGCGCACGCCTCGTGGCCGCGCCGCGTCGCGTCTCGCCTGGGACCACCTCGGGCTGACGCCGCCCGCCGAGGCGCACGGCATCTGGACGGCGACGCTGCCGCTCGACGACGCCGGCGGCGGACGCTTCGAGGGCTGAGCCGACCGCTGCGCCGACACCTGTGCCCACGCCCGCGCCGACGCCTGCGGCAACCGGTGCCAAAACGTGACCGGGGGCCTGCGTGTGGCCGGTGTGACCGTTCTGACAAACTGCGGGCGCGCACGTAGACTCCTGCGGGCACCATCGCCGCTGCCGCGGCACCATCGGGTGCCTCCGGTCGTTGACGCCACAGCCGACACCACACGAGTGGGCTCGCTGTGCCCGGCGCCGACATCGGACGTAGACACGAAGGATTGAGCTGACATGAACTCCAACGGGTCCTTCTCGTTGCTGATCTTCCTCCTGCCGCTGCTGCTCATCGGCTGGCTGTTCTGGACCCAGAACAAGCGGATGAAGCAGATGCGGCAGTTCAGCTCCGCCCTGTCGGTCGGCGACGAGGTCGTCACCTCCTCGGGCATCTTCGGCACCGTGCGCCGGCTCGACGACTCGACGGCGTGGCTCGAGATCGCCGAGGGCGTCACCATCCGCGTCGACCGTCGCGCCGTAGCCATGAAGCAGGACGCGGCCACCGGTACGACCGGACAGGACTCGTTGCCGGGCGACGACGCCCCCGGCAGCACCCCGACGGGTCAGTGAGGCGTCCGTGGCTCGTACGTCCATCCGCAAGTCCGCGACCCGCACGCTCGTCGCGCTCGTCGTCATCATCCTCGGCCTCGGTGCACTGACCGCAGGCCTCGCCCAGTGGGGCGGCGGCTCCTGGGCCCCGCGCCTGGGCCTCGACCTCGAGGGCGGCACCGAGCTCGTCCTCAAGCCCGTCACGGTCGGCAACGCCGCCCCTGTCACGCAGGGCCAGATCGACCAGGCCGTCGACATCATCCGCCAGCGCATCGACGCCAACGGCGTCAGCGAGGCCGAGATCTCCACCCAGGGCGGCGACAACATCGTGGTGTCGATCCCGGGCAGCCCCACCAAGGAGCAGCTCGACGCGATCCGCAAGCCCTCGCAGCTGCGCTTCCGTGCCGTCTTCATCCAGAACGCCGACACCAGCGCCGCCCAGGTGAACCCGGGTGCGACGACCGGCTCGACGGGCTCCACCGGTTCGACGGGCACCCCGACGCCCACCGGCACCGCCACCACGCCGGCCACGACCCCCTCGACGTCGGCCACGGCCCAGAACGGCGCGGTCCCGCAGGCGCTGCGCGCCGCGACGACGGCTCCGACGCCGTCGGCGACGACGCCCGCCGGCGCCGCGACGACCCCGGCCCCCGCGGCCACGACGCCGGTGGCGCCCACCGCCGAGCAGACCGAGGCCGCCGTCAAGGCCCAGGTGAGCCAGGGCCTCGTCGGCCTCGGCTGGGACAAGGCCAAGGCCGACACCGCCGCCGCGAAGACGGCGAAGGACTTCGTCGCCCTCAGCTGCGCCAAGCCGGGTGCCGTCGACGCGATCGTCGACGACCCGACGCTGCCGCTCGCGACGTGCAGCGACGACCGCACGTCGAAGTTCGTCCTCGGCCCGGTCGAGATCGACGGCAGCCAGATCTCCGACGCCTCGAGTGGCTACCAGCCCGGCCCGAACGGCCAGCCCACCTCGATCGTCGAGGTCGTCCTGTCGTTCAACTCGGCCGGCGCGAAGAAGTTCGCCGAGGTCACCAAGCGCCTGTACGGGCTGCAGAGCCAGCCGCCGATGGACCAGTTCGCCGTCGTGCTCGACAAGTCGGTCATCACCGCCCCGCAGGCCCGCGCCGTCATCTCCGACGGGCGCGCCTCGATCACCGGCTCGTTCACCATCGACTCGGCCAAGGCCCTGGCCCAGCAGCTGAAGTTCGGTGCGCTCCCGCTGCAGTTCGCGCTGCAGACGAACGACACGATCACGCCCCAGCTCGGTGAGGAGCAGCTGCGCATCGGCCTGCTCGCCGGTCTCGTCGGCCTGATCCTCGTCGTCATCTACTCGCTCATCCAGTACCGGGCCCTCGGCTTCGTCACCGTGGCGTCGCTGCTCGTCGCCTCGGGCATCACCTACCTCGCGGTGACGATCCTCGGCACGACGCACGGGCTGCGCCTGACGATGGCCGGCGTCACCGGCCTCATCGTCGCGATCGGCGTGACGGCCGACTCGTTCATCGTCTACTTCGAGCGCATCCGTGACGAGGTCCGCGACGGCCGTCCGCTCGTGGCCGCTGTCGAGACCGGGTGGAAGCGCGCGCGGCGCACGATCATCGCGGCCGACACCGTCAACTTCATCGCGGCCATCGTGCTGTACGTCCTCGCCTCGGCCAACGTGCGCGGGTTCGCCTTCACGCTCGGCCTGACGACGATCATCGACCTGCTCGTCGTCATGGTCTTCACGCACCCGATGGTCCAGCTCCTCGCCCGCACGAACTTCTTCGGCGGTGGCCACAAGTGGTCCGGCCTCGACCCGAAGCGCCTCGGCGCCAAGGAGTCGCCGCGCTACCGCGGCCGCGGCCAGTTCGGACCGTCGCGCCCGGCCGCCCGTGCCGGGGCCGCGGCGGGCTCCGGCGCCGCCACCCGCACCGCCGAGGGGAAGGCCTGACCCATGATCAACTTCGCCCAGGTCGGCAACGACCTCTACACGGGTAAGCGCTCGATCGACTTCATCGGTCGCCAGAAGCTCTGGTACGCCTTCTCCGGCGTCCTCATCGCCCTGGCCCTCCTCGGCATCTTCGCCAAGGGCCTCAACTTCGGCATCGAGTTCAGCGGCGGCTCGGAGTTCCGGGTCCAGAGCGTCACGAACACCGAGGGCTACGAGGAGAAGGCCCAGACGGCCATCGCCGACGCCAAGATCAGCGGCAACGTCGTCACGACCGTCGTCGGGCAGAACACCGTCCGCGTGCAGACCGAGGCGGCCGACGACAAGACCGACGCGGCGCGGTCCGAGCTGGCCCAGCAGTTCGGCGTCCAGCCGAGCAACGTCAGCGCCTCGCTCATCGGCCCGAGCTGGGGTGAGACGGTGAGCCAGCAGGCGATCCGCGGCCTCATCGTCTTCCTCGTCCTCGTCACCCTCGTCATGGGGCTCTACTTCCGGACGTGGAAGATGGCCGTGTCGGGCCTCGTGGCGCTGCTGCACGACCTCGTCATCACCGTCGGCATCTACGCCCTCTTCGGGTTCGAGATCACGCCGTCGTCGATGATCGGCTTCCTGACCATCCTCGGCTACTCGCTCTACGACACCGTCGTCGTCTTCGACAAGGTGCGCGAGAACACGGCCGAGGCCTTCCGGACGCGTCGCACCACCTACTCCGCGGCCGCCAACCTGGCCGTCAACCAGACGCTGGTGCGCTCGATCAACACGACCGTCGTCGCCCTGCTGCCGATCGCCGCGATCCTCTTCGTCGGCTTCACGATGCTCGGCCCCGGCACGCTGCTCGACCTCGCCCTCGCGCTCTTCATCGGCATCTCGGTGGGCGCGTACTCCTCGATCTTCATCGCGACGCCGCTGCTCGTCGACCTGCGCCGGGGCGAGAAGGGCGTCAAGGACCTCGAGCGCTACGTCGCCAAGCACGGCACGAAGTCGCACGACGAGGTCGTCGGGGCGTTCGCCGACGGCGAGCCGGTCGCCGTGGGTGCCGACGCGTCCGTCGGGGCGCACGGGGATGCCCACGGGGACGGCCCCGCGTCGGCGCGTCCGGTCCACAAGTACGCCCAGGCCGGCCCGCGCAACCAGCCCAAGCGCGCCCCGAAGTCGCGTCGCTGACGAGACGGTCAGGCCGCCCTCGAGCGGCCTGACCGCCCGCCGACCACCCGTTCGAGCGCCGCAGGAGACGACGTGAGCAAGATCAGTGACCTCGTGGCGGCCCGCGTCCGCGACGTGCCCGACTTCCCCAAGCCGGGCATCGTCTTCAAGGACATCGCCCCGCTGCTGGCCGACGGCTCTGCCTTCCGGGCCCTCGTCGACGACATCACCGGCCGCTACGCCGGGCAGGTGGACGTCGTGGCCGGCATCGAGGCGCGGGGCTTCATCTTCGGCGCGCCGGTGGCCCTCGCCCTGGGCCTCGGCTTCGTGCCGATCCGCAAGGCGGGCAAGCTGCCCGGTGACACGATCGCCTCGGTGTACTCCCTCGAGTACGGCACCGCCGAGGTGGAGGTGCAGGCCGACGCGTTCGCCCCCGGGGCCCGGGTGCTGCTCATCGACGACGTGCTCGCCACGGGCGGCACGGCCGCCGCGGCCTGCGAGCTCATCGAGCGCTGCGGCGCGGAGGTCACCGGCCTCGAGTTCGTCATCGAGCTCGCCTTCCTCGACGGGCGAGATCGTCTCGCACATCGGCCCGTCGACGCCGTCCTCACAGTGTGATCCCGACACGGGGACCTAGACTCTCTCCATGAGCGAGGACGTCCGCAGCGAGCTGTCCACCCCGTCGCGGGTGCGCGCCCGCTTCGCGCGGTTCGGGGCCACCCGACCGGCGGGCAACCCTGTGCTCGAGCCGCTCATGACGGTGGTCCGCCAGAACCACCCGAAGGCCGACCTGTCGGTCATCGAGCGCGCGTACGCCGTCGCCGAACGGGCCCACGAGGGCCAGATGCGCAAGAGCGGCGACGCGTACATCACCCACCCGCTCGCGGTGACGACGATCCTCGCCGAGCTGGGCATGACCCCGCCGACGCTCGCCGCCGCGCTGCTGCACGACACCGTCGAGGACACCGACTACGGACTCGACGAGCTCCGGCGCGACTTCGGCGACGAGATCGCGATGCTCGTCGACGGCGTCACCAAGCTCGACAAGGTCACCTACGGCGAGGCCGCGCAGGCCGAGACGGTCCGCAAGATGGTCATCGCCATGGCCCGCGACATCCGCGTCCTCGTCATCAAGCTCGCCGACCGGCTGCACAACGCGCGCACGTGGCGCTACGTCAGCCCGGAGTCGGCCAAGCGCAAGGCCAACGAGACCCTCGAGATCTACGCGCCGCTCGCGCACCGCCTCGGCATGAACACCATCAAGTGGGAGCTCGAGGACCTCTCCTTCGCGACGCTCTACCCCAAGGTCTACGACGAGATCGTGCGCCTCGTCGCCGAGCGCGCCCCGGCCCGCGAGGAGTACCTGACCGGCGTCCGGTCACAGGTCACCGAGGACCTCGCGGCGGCCAAGATCAAGGCCACCGTCACCGGCCGGCCCAAGCACTACTACTCCGTGTACCAGAAGATGATCGTGCGCGGCCGCGACTTCGAGGAGATCTACGACCTCGTCGCGGTGCGCGTCCTCGTCGACACGGTGCGCGACTGCTACGCGGCGCTCGGCGCGCTGCACTCGCGGTGGAACCCGGTGCCCGGCCGGTTCAAGGACTACATCGCGATGCCGAAGTTCAACATGTACCAGTCGCTGCACACGACGGTCATCGGTCCGCAGGGCAAGCCGGTCGAGATCCAGATCCGCACGCACACGATGCACCGCCGGGCCGAGTACGGCGTCGCCGCGCACTGGAAGTACAAGGACCAGTCGGACAAGGGCGGGGGAGCCCGGCCGGGCGAGATCACGCCGCAGAACGACATGGCCTGGCTGCGCCAGCTGCTCGACTGGCAGCGCGAGACCGAGGACCCGGGCGAGTTCCTCGACTCGCTGCGCTTCGAGATGGGCAGCAGCGAGGTCTACGTCTTCACGCCCAAGGGCGCCGTCGTCGCGCTGCCGGTGGGCGGCACGCCGGTCGACTTCGCCTACGCGGTGCACACCGAGGTCGGCCACCACTGCATCGGCGCGCGCGTCAACGGCCGCCTCGTGCCGCTCGAGTCGACGCTCGAGAACGGTGACGTCGTCGAGGTGCTCACGAGCAAGGCCGACGGCGCCGGCCCGTCGCGCGACTGGCTCCAGTTCGTCAAGAGCCCGCGGGCCCGCAACAAGATCAAGGCGTGGTTCAGCAAGGAGCGCCGCGAGGAGGCCATCGAGGCGGGCAAGGACGCCATCGCCAAGGCCCTGCGCAAGCAGAACCTCCCGCTTCAGCGGCTCATGAGCCACGAGTCGATGACGGCCGTCGCGACCGACCTGCGCTACCAGGACATCGAGGCGCTCTACGCGGCGGTCGGCGAGGGCCACGTGTCCGCGCAGCACGTCGTCAGCAAGGTCGTCGCGTCGATGGGTGGCGTCGAGGGCGCCACCGAGGACCTCGCCGAGGCGACCGTCCCGACGCGCCAGGCCAAGCGGCGCCGCGGGGGAGACCCCGGCGTCGTCGTCGTCGGCACTGCTGACGTGTGGGTCAAGCTCGCCAAGTGCTGCACCCCGGTGCCGGGCGACCCGATCATCGGCTTCGTCACGCGCGGCAACGGCGTCTCGGTGCACCGCGCCGACTGCACCAACGCCTCGCAGCTGACCGCCAACCCGGAGCGCCTCATCGACGTCGAGTGGGCGCCGAGCTCGGCCAGCGTCTTCCTCGTGCAGCTGCAGGTCGAGGCGCTCGACCGCAACCGGCTGCTGTCCGATGTCACGCGGGTGCTGTCCGACCAGCACGTCAACATCCTGTCGGCCTCCGTGCAGACGTCCCGCGACCGCGTCGCCATCTCGCGCTTCACCTTCGAGATGGGCGACCCGGCCCACCTCGACCACGTCATCAAGGCGGTGCGCCGGATCGACGGCGTCTTCGACGTGTACCGCGTCAACGGCAGCAAGTCCTCGGACGCCGTCCTGCGCAACAGTCGCGCCTGACCCGCCGGCTCCACGTCGGCTCCACGACGAGGGCCCCCGACCGTGCGGTCGGGGGCCCCTCGTCGTCGTTGGTGCGCTGGTCAGCCGCCGAACTCGGCGACGCCGGCGCGGGCCTGGTCGAGCCACGCCTGACGCGCGTCGAGCGCCTCGCGGGCCTTGCGGACCTTGGACTCGTTGCCGGTGCGCTCGGCCTTCTCGAGCTCCTCACGCAGGTCGGCGACGGCCCGCTCGAGCTGGTCGACCATGCCCTGGGCGCGCGCGGCGACCTCCGGGTTGCTCGAGCGCCACTTGCGGTCCTCGGCGTCGCGGACGGTCTGCTCGACCCGTCGCATCGCCTTCTCGACGCGGTCCATGTCGGACCGCGGCACCTTGCCGGCCGCGTCCCACTTGTCCTGCACGACGCGCAGCTGGGCCTTGGCCTTCTCGAGGTCGGTGACCGGCAGGATCGCCTCGGCCTCGACGAGCAGGGTCTCCTTGACGGCGAGGTTGCCCCGGTACTGCTCCTCCTCGGCGGCGACGACCTCGTCCTTGGCCGCGAAGAACGCGTCCTGCGCGGCCTTGAACCGCGCCCACAGCTTGTCGTCGTCGGTGCGGCTGGCCCGCCCGGCCCGACGCCAGTCGTCCATGAGGCGCTTGAAGGCGCCGGCCGTCGCGGCCCAGTCGTGGCTCGTCGCGAGACGCTCGGCCTCGCCGACGAGCTGCTCCTTGCGCGACTTGGCGTCGGCGTGCGAGGCGTCGAGCTGCGCGAAGTGGGCGCGTCGGGCCTTGTCGAAGCCGTTGCGCGCGGCACTGAAACGCTGCCAGAGCGCCGACTCGGTCTCACGGTCGAGGCGGGTGGCCGCGCGCTGGTGGGCCTTCCACTCGTCGAGCAGTTCGCGCATCCGGGCGCCGCTGCTCTTCCACTGGATCCGGTTCTCCGGCTGGCCGGCGATCTCCTCGGCCTCGGCGACGATCTTCTCCCGCTCGGTGGTGGCGAGCGCGCGTGCCTCGGCGCGGTGCTGCTGCTCGACGGTGCGCTTGCTCGCGATCCCGGACTGGATCTCGTCGAGCTTGGCGGCCAGCGCGTCGAGGTCGCCGACGACGGTGGCGTCCTTGACCTGGGCGCTCAGCGTCTTGAGGCCCTCGGCGACATCCTTGGACGGCACCTCCGGCTGACCGAGCCGCTGCTCGAGCAGCACGGCCGACGCGAAGAGCTCGTCGTACTTGCGGGCGAAGTAGGTCAGGGCCTCCTCGGGCGTCGCACCCGGGTAGGACCCGACCTCCTGCTCGCCCTCCTTGGTGCGCACGAAGACCGTGCCGTCCTCGGCGACCCGACCGAAGGCGGCCGAGGCCGAGTGGTCGGTCGTGATCGGCGCCGGAGCGGCCGGGGCCGGGGCGTGGGCGGCGACCTTGGCGACCGCGGCCGGCGAGGGGATCACCGACGGCTTCGGCACGGCGCTCGGCTTGGGCGGCGCGGGGGTCGCGGGGGTCGCGGCCTCGGTCGCCGCGGGGGCCTCGCCGCTCTCGCCCGTCTCGACGGGCGCGGCAGCCTCGACGGCGGCGACCAGCCCAGGCTGCTCCTCCGGGGCGGTACCGGCCGGCTCGGCCGACTCGGGGGCCGTCACCTCGGCGGGCGTGGCCGCCTCGGGTTCGACGACGGCAGGCTCCTCGGCCACCGGCTCGACCGACGCCTCCTCAGCAGCCTCGGTGGTGTCGCTGCCCTCGGTGCTGCGGACGGACTCGAGGGTGTCGGCCATCTCGGCGGCGGGCGTCACGGGTGCCTGCTCCTCGGCGGCCGCGTCGGCACCGGCGTCGGCACCGGCGTCGGTGGACGCGTCGGGCAGGCCGTTCTGGACCTCCGGCTGGGTCTCCGTCTGGGTCTCCGTCTGGGTCTCGGTGGCCTCGGGGGCCTCGTCGGGGCGGGGCTCGTGCACGTCGCTCATGCCTTCTTCTCCGTCACGCTCACACTCAGGATGCTGATCGGGGACACCGGGGTACCGTCGGCAGGGCTCGGCGGCAGGGCCTTGTTCGCTGCGATCTTCGCAACGATGTCCAGGCCCTTGGTGACCTTCCCGAAGATCGTGTAGCCGCCGCCGTCGGTCGGCAACTTTGTTTCCTTGTACGTGATGAAGAACTGGCCGCCGTTGCTGTTCGGGTCCGAGGTGCGGGCCATCGCGAGGCTGCCGGTCGGGTAGGTGCCGTCCTTCGGGGCGTTCTCGATGCCGAAGGTGTAGCCGGGGCCGCCCGAGCCGGTGCCGGTGGGGTCGCCGCACTGGAGCACGTAGATGCCCTCGGTCGTGACGCGGTGGCAGGGGCTCGGCGCCCAGTACCCGACCTTGGCCAGGTTGAGGAACGAGGCGACCGTCTGGGGTGCCTTCGCGCCGTCGAGCTCGATGACGACGTCACCGCAGGTGGTCTTGATGGTGCCGACGAAGGTCTTGCCGGCGGCCGTCTTCTTGTCGGGCACCTGCGTCAGCTTCTTCGGGGTCTTCTGCAGCGCCGGGGGCTTGGTGCACCCCGCCGCGAGCTTCTGGCCGGCCAGCAGGCCGTTGGCGCCGGTGGTGGGGCTCGACTCGGACGCACTCGGGGTCGCGGTCGTCGTCGGGGCCGCCGCGGGAGCCGGCGTGTCGGAGCTCCCCACGATCTTGGGCACGACGATGACTGCCGCGATGACGAGGATGACCGCGAGGATCACGCCGAACACCTGCTTGTCCCGCGTCGAGTCGCTGACCGGCGGCTTCGCCTTGCTCAGCTGCTCCTCGTGGCGGCGGCGCGCACGTGCGCGTTCCTGCTCTTTGGTCACGAACCTCTCCTCGGACGGGCCGCTGGGGGTGGTCCCCGGGCGTTCGGTCATTTTAGGGAAGGTGCACGGCGCTCACGCAGCGGGACCGGTCACGAGTCCATGACAACTGGCTCCGTTCCGGAGATGTTGCGGCGAACGTCGCCTCCGACGTGCCCCTCGCTAGGCTCGCCGGGTGCTCACCATCGCCTTCCCGGCCCAGGCCTTCGACACGAACTGCTACGTCATCGCGCCGGCCGCGGGGGAGGAGTGCCTCGTCGTCGACCCGGGGGTCGGCGTCGTCGACACGCTGCGCGAGGTGCTGTCCGAGCACCGGCTCCGGCCGGCGGCGGTGCTGCTGACCCACGGACACGTCGACCACGTCTACTCGGTGACGCCGGTGTGCGGCGCCGACACCGCCGCCTACATCCACGCCGATGACCGGTACCGGCTCACCGACCTGCTCGCCCGGAGCAACCCGCAGCTCGTCGCGATGCTCGAGCAGCAGTTCGGCACGGCCGCCACGTGGACCGAGCCGAGCACCGTCGTCGAGATCGGCGACGGCACGCGCCTGTCGCTGGCCGGGATCGACGTCGACGTCGTGCACGCGCCGGGGCACACGGAGGGGTCGGTGATGTTCGGCATCGACCGGGTGCCCGACGGCATCCGCGACCAGGTCGACGTCGACCGGACCATGGTCACGGGCGACGTCCTCTTCGCCGGCTCGATCGGGCGCACGGACCTGCCGGGCGGCGACCCGGCGGCGATGCAGCGCAGCCTGCGCGAGAAGGTGCTGCCCCTGCCCGACACGACGCTCGTGCTGCCCGGGCACTACCAGGCCACGACGATGGCCCACGAGCGGGCCACGAACCCGTACCTGAGAGACTTGGGCGCGTGAGCAGCACCCCGAGCACAAAGGTCATGCCGATCAGCGGCTTCCCCGAGTACCTGCCGGCCGAGCGCATCGTCGAGCAGCGCTTCCTCGACGTCATCCGCGAGACCTTCGAGCTGCACGGCTTCTCCTCGGTCGAGACCCGCTCCATCGAGCCGGTCGACCGCCTCCTCGGCAAGGGCGGCGACGCCGACAAGGAGATCTACGCCGTCTCCCGCCTGGCCGGCGACGACGAGGACGCCCGGTGGGGCCTGCACTTCGACATGACCGTGCCGTTCGCCCGCTACGTGCTCGAGAACGCCGGCAAGCTGTCCTTCCCGTTCCGCCGCTACCAGATCCAGAAGGCCTGGCGCGGCGAGCGGCCCCAGGAGGGCCGCTACCGGGAGTTCACCCAGGCCGACATCGACGTCGTCGACACCGGAGAGCTCAGCCCGCACTTCGAGGCGGAGATGCCGCTCGTCATCGCCGACGTCTTCAGCCGGTTCCCGGTCGGCGACTTCGTCATCCAGGTCAACAACCGCAAGATCCCCAACGGCTTCTACCAGGGCATCGGCCTGACCGACGTCGTCGGCACCCTGCGCATCGTCGACAAGCTCGACAAGGTCGGCCCCGAGAAGGTCCGCGTCATGCTGCTCGAGGCCGGCGCCACCGACGAGCAGGCCGACCAGTGCCTGGCCCTCGCCGACATCCGCACCGACGACCTCTCCTTCGTCGATCGCGTCCGCGCCCTCGGCGTCGAGCACCCGCTCCTCGACGAGGGTCTCGAGTCGCTCGCGAACGTCATCCGCACCGGCATGGCGCACGCGCCCGGACGCATCGTCGCCGACCTGCGCATCGCCCGCGGCCTCGACTACTACACCGGCACCGTCTACGAGACGCAGTTCGTCGGGCACGAGTCGTGGGGCTCCTTCTGCTCCGGCGGCCGCTACGACGCCCTCGCCAGCGACGGCCGCAACACCTACCCGGGCGTCGGCATCTCGATCGGCGTCACCCGAATCCTCGGCCTGCTCGTCGGGCGCGGGCTCGTCACGGCGTCGCGGTCCACGCCGGCGGCGGTCCTCGTCGCCCTCAACGACGACGCGTCGCGCGAGGGCGCGGTCACGATCGCGACGGCCCTGCGCCGTCGCGGCATCGCCTGCGAGGTCGCGCCGAAGGCGGCGAAGTTCGGCAAGCAGATCCGCTACGCCGAGCGCCGGGGCATCCCGTTCGTGTGGTTCCCCTCCGCCGGTGAGTCCGGCGACGAGGTCAAGGACATCCGCTCGGGCGAGCAGGTGGCGGCCGACGCCGCGTCGTGGACGCCTCCAGCCGAGGACCTGCACCCCGCGGTGACGCGCGTCGCCGACTGACGCGTCTGCCGCCCGACCCGCGTCTGCCGACCGACCTGCGTCGGGCGGCACTCAGACGCGTGGCGGGCGCAGGCCCTGGTCGCGCAGCTCGAGGGTCGCCAGCTCGCGGATGACGGCGGTGTCCTGCCGGCGCCATGCGCCGGCAGGGTCGTCGCTGATCCGGGCCAGGGCGCCCATCGGCTGCGTCGCCATGGCCCGGAGCGCGAAGAGGTCGAGGTCGGCACTGGCGTCGATGAACCGCTGGGCCGCCGAGGCCCGACGCACGAAGCCGACCCGGACGTAGAGCCACAGCGCCACGACGATGGCGATCGGCACGAGGGCGACGACGAGCCCGAGCACGAGGGAGACGCGCTCGACCGTCGTCGCCATCGTCGTGCCGGCCTGGCTCAGCGTCGTGCCCGACGACGCGGCCTGCCCCAGCCACTGCTTGAGCTGGTCGCCGACGAGCGGGATCTGCCCGGCCTGGTCGCCTGCACCGGTCAGCGAGCTGTGCACCGAGCTGCCGGCGGAGGTGATCGAGTCGGCGGGCGCCTTCAGGCCCATGACGACGTCGTGGGTCTGCCGGCCGAGCCACACCCACACCCCGACCCACAGGAGCACGAGCACGTCGGACAGCAGCTGACGCGTCCGGCGGACGGGCGTGTCGGCGTAGAGCTTCATCGGGTGGCCTCCCTCGTCGTCCGGGCCAACCTACGCGCCGGAACGGGGGAGTGGGCGAGTGTGCCGAGGTGGTCACGGACCGTGCGGTGGCGCGGATACGCTGGCCTCGCGGCCGGTGGACGGGGCCGCCCGACCGCGGCAACGGCGCCACGGGTGGTCGTGAGTCCGGAAGGAAGTGCAGCACGATGAAGGTCGGCATCCCTCGCGAGGTCAAGAACCACGAGTACCGCGTGGCCATCACCCCATCCGGGGTCCACGAGCTCACCGACCAGGGGCACGACGTGCTCGTCGAGAAGGATGCCGGGGTCGGCTCCCAGATCAGCGACGACGACTACGTCGCGGCCGGAGCCCGCATCATCGGCTCGGCCGACGACGTCTGGGGCGAGGCCGACATGGTGCTCAAGGTCAAGGAGCCCGTGGCCGAGGAGTACCACCGGATGCGGGAGGGCCTGACGCTCTTCACCTACCTGCACCTTGCCGCCGACAAGCCGCTCACCGAGGAGCTCGTCAAGCGCAAGGTCACCGGCATCGCCTACGAGACGGTCCAGCTGCCGTCCGGCGCGCTGCCGCTGCTCTACCCGATGTCCGAGGTGGCCGGCTGCCTCGCGCCGCAGGTAGGCGCGCACGCGCTGATGCGCGCCCAGGGCGGGCGTGGCGTCCTCCTGGGAGGTGTCGGCGGCGTCGCCAACGCCAAGGTCGTCATCCTCGGCGCCGGCGTGTCCGGCCAGAACGCGGCGAACATCGCGCTCGGCATGGGCGCCGACGTCACGCTGCTCGACACCGACCTCGACAAGCTCCGGATGTCGTTCTGGCGCTACGACAACCAGGTGCACGGCCTCGCGTCCTCGAAGCTGACGGTGCAGGAGCAGGTCATGCAGGCCGACATGGTCATCGGCGCGGTGCTCATCCCGGGCGCGGCGGCCCCGAAGCTCGTCTCGAACGACCTCGTCGCGCAGATGAAGCCGGGCTCGGTGCTCGTCGACATCGCCATCGACCAGGGTGGCTGCTTCGAGGACAGCCACGCCACGACGCACGCCGACCCCACCTACCGGGTGCACGACTCGGTGTTCTACTGCGTCGCGAACATGCCCGGCGCCGTGCCGAACACGTCGACGTACGCGCTGACCAACTCGACGCTGCCCTACGCCGTCAAGCTGGCCAACCAGGGCTGGCGCGACGCCCTTCGCTCGGACCACGCCCTCGGCCTCGGCCTCAACACCCACGACGGCCACGTCACCTACGCGGGCGTCGCCGAGGCGCACGGCATGACCTCGGTCTCCCTCGACGAGGCCCTGTCCTGACCCAGCAGCCCGTCGAGCCCCTCGCCGCACCGGCCGCGGTCGTCACGCGCATCGAACGTGACGTCCGCGGCTGGCTCGACCACGTCCGCGTCGAGAAGGGCGCGTCCGACAACACGCTCTCCTCCTACCGACGCGACCTGCGGGCCTACACGGCCCACCTCGCAGCGCGTGGGATCACCGACGCCGGGCGCGTCACCGAGGCCGACGTCACCGACTTCCTCGCCGCGATGCGCGAGCGGGGCCTTGCCGCGTCGTCGGCCGCACGGACGCTCGTCGCCGTGCGGGGTTTCCACCGCTTCCTCGCGCTCGAGGGGGAGGTGCCGACCGACCCGGCCGCCAACGTCGCGCCCCCGAAGCCCCCGGCGCGGCTGCCCAAGGCGATCTCCGTCGACGCCGTCGAGCGGCTGCTCGCCGCGGCGTCGGTCGGCGACACGCCCGAGTCCCTGCGCGACCGGGCCCTCCTCGAGCTGCTCTACGGCGCCGGGGCCCGCATCAGCGAGGCGGTCGGGCTCGACGTCGACGACCTCGAGCTGCCGACCGGCAGCGGCACAGCGGGGGCACCCGGGGTCTCGGCGGTGCGCCTGCACGGCAAGGGCGGCAAGGAGCGGCTCGTGCCCGTCGGGCGCTATGCCGTCGACGCCGTCAGCGCCTACCTCGTCCGGGGGCGTCCTGCCCTCGCCGTCAAGGGCAGGGGAGGGCCCGCCCTCTTCCTCAACCAGCGCGGCAACCGGCTCTCGCGGCAGTCGGCCTGGGCGGTCATCCGGCGGGCGGCCGAGCGCGCCGACCTCACCGAGCACGTCTCGCCGCACACGCTGCGCCACTCCTTCGCGACCCACCTGCTCGACGGTGGCGCCGACGTGCGCGTCGTGCAGGAGCTGCTCGGGCACGCGTCGGTCACGACGACCCAGATCTACACGATGGTCTCGACACACCGGCTCCGAGAGGTGTATGCGACGGCTCATCCGCGTGCGCGCTGATAGGGTCACTCGTGATCGGCGAGAGGCCGACCACTGACCTGAGACGAGGTCGACCGAGTGGAACACCAGGTGAACGAGGAGTCACGCGAGACCATGCAGTCCGTGCCGTCCGAGCGCCTCGACACGCGACCCGGCGACGCCGGAGCCCGCCCGGGCCCCGCGCCCGAACGCATCGTCCCCGCCGCCCAGCTGCAGGTCGACGCGCGTAACGGGCTCGGCCCCACCGGTCGCCCCCTGCCCGACTTCCCGGTGCCGCCGCGGCTGCCGAGCCACGGTCCCGCCCGCGTCATCGCGATGTGCAACCAGAAGGGCGGCGTCGGCAAGACGACGACGACGATCAACCTCGGCGCGGCCCTGGCCGAGCTGGGCCGCAAGGTCCTCGTCATCGACTTCGACCCGCAGGGCGCGCTGTCCGTGGGCCTCGGCGTCAACGCCCTCGAGCTCGACACGACGATCTACAACCTCCTCGTCGAGCGTGGCCACGAGATCCACGACGTCATCCAGCACACCCGCACCCCGGGCCTCGACGTCGTGCCGGCCAACATCGACCTCTCCGCGGCCGAGGTCCAGCTCGTCGGCGAGGTCGCCCGCGAGCAGATCCTCGCCCGCGTGCTGCGGCCCGTCGCCGACGAGTACGACGTCATCCTCATCGACTGCCAGCCCTCGCTCGGGCTGCTCACGGTCAACGCCCTGACGGCGGCGCACGGCGTCGTCATCCCGCTCGAGTGCGAGTTCTTCGCCATGCGCGGCGTCGCCCTGCTCGTCGACACGATCGAGAAGATCACCGACCGGCTCAACCCGCGCCTGCAGGTCGACGGCATCCTCGCCACGATGTACGACGCACGCACGCTGCACAGCCGCGAGGTCGTCAAGTCGGTCGTCGACCACTTCGGCGACCAGGTGTTCCACACGGTCATCAGCCGCACGGTGAAGTTCCCCGACGCCACGCTCGCCGCCGAGCCGATCACGACGTACTCCTCCGAGCACTCCGGGGCCAACGCCTACCGGCAGCTCGCGCGCGAGCTCATCTCGCGCGGCGGCGCCGCCTGATCCCGGCTGACGCGATGACCGAGCAGGACATCGTCGACCGCGTGCCGGTCGACGCGCAGAGCCCCGCGCCCAAGGCGGGCGCGTTCGGCGACCTCGAGGACCTCGGCGCCCAGCCGGCCGCCAGGGGTCAGCAGGCGGGCGGCACCGATCCCGCCCCGGCGATCACCCCCGGCGGCATCCTCACGCGGCGCACGGCGAGCGCGCCCTTCCAGGTGCACCTCGACGTCTTCTCCGGGCCCTTCGAGCTGCTCCTCGGCCTCATCAGCAAGCACAAGCTCGACATCACCGAGGTGGCCCTGGCCCAGGTCACCGACGAGTTCATCGCCCACATCCGCACCGCACAGGCAGCCGACGACGACTGGGACCTCGGGCAGGCCAGCGAGTTCCTCCTCATCGCCGCGACCCTCCTCGACCTCAAGGCCGCCCGGCTCCTGCCGCAGTCCGGCCCGGAGGACGACGAGGACCTCGCCCTCATCGAGGCCCGCGACCTGCTCTTCGCCCGGCTGCTCCAGTACCGCGCGTACAAGGAGATCGCCGGCGCCTTCCGCGAGCGGATGGCCACGGCCGGGCGCATCACGCCGCGCCAGGCCGGCCTGGAGCCCGAGTTCGCGAGCCTGCTGCCCGAGCTCGTCATCGCCCTGACACCCGAGCAGTTCGCGATGATCGCGGCGCGGGCCATGACGCCCAAGGTGCCCCCGACCGTGGGCCTGGACCACCTGCACGCCCCGCAGGTCAGCGTCCGCGAGCAGGCGGCGATCGTCGTGGCGCGGCTGCGTTCGCGTGGCCAGGTGTCCTTCCGCAGCCTCGTGTCCGACGCCGACAGCACCCTCGTCATCGTGGCCCGGTTCCTCGCGCTGCTCGAGCTGTTCAAGGAGGCGGCCATCGCCTTCGAGCAGGCCGAGGCCCTCGGCGAGCTCGACATCCGCTGGACCGGTGCCGACGACGGCGACGTGGACATCACCGACGAGTTCGACGAGGCCGACGGGGCGGACGAGCCGGACAACACCGCCGACACGCCGGCCGCGGCACCCCAGACCGACGCAGGAGCAGACGATGAGTGACGACGACGCCGTGACCGTGCCGGCGGACGCCGTGGACGAGGTACCGGCGCCCGAGCCTGAGTCCGTGCCGGAGGTCGAGCCCGACGCCGAACCGGACGCCGAACCGGTGGTGGAGGCCGACGAGCAGATCGCCTTCGACATCAACGACTTCCCGGGTGGCGCCCGCTCCGCGCTGGAGGCCGTCCTCATGGTCATCGACGAGCCGGTCACCGAGCTCGCCCTCGCCTCCGCGCTCGAGCTGCCGGTCGAGGACGTCCGCGAGCACCTGCACGCCCTCGAGGCCGAGTACACCGAGCAGCTGCGCGGCTTCACCCTGCGCCCCGTCGCGGGAGGCTGGCGGATGTACAGCCGCACCGACTACGCCCCCGTCGTCGAGAAGTTCGTCCTCGACGGCCAGCAGGCCAAGCTGACCCAGGCCTCCCTCGAGACCCTCGCCGTCATCGCCTACCGCCAGCCCGTGTCGCGGGCCCGGGTCAGCGCGGTCCGCGGCGTCAACGTCGACGGCGTCGTGCGCACGCTCGTCTCGCGCGGTCTCATCGAGGAGGTCGAGGGCACGGGGGAGAGCGGTGCGGTGCTCTACCGCACGACGCCGTTCTTCCTCCAGCGCATGGGCCTCGGGTCGATCGACGACCTGCCCCCGTTGGCGCCGTACCTGCCGGACGCCGACGTCATCGACGAGCTCATCGAGGAAGGACACGCATGAGCGAGTACTCACGTTCCCCGCGCCAGCCGCGGAAGAAGGGCTCCGGACACTCCGGAGGCACCGGCGCCGGGGGTGCCGGGCGCGGACGCTCCGGCCAGCCCACGCGCGGAGGCAAGACCGCGGGTTCGGGCGGGCGCGGCCAGCGGTCGGCCCCGCGGTTCGCGGGCTCGACGAAGCCGAGCCAGCCGACGCGCCTGCCGGATCGTCGCCAGCAGCCGCAGGTCGACGTCCACGACCCCGACGGCACGCGCCTGCAGAAGCTCATGGCGGCGGCCGGTGTCGGTTCGCGGCGTGTCTGCGAGAACCTCATCGCCGAGGGCCGCGTGCAGGTCGACGGCCAGGTTGTCACCGAGCTCGGCGTCCGCGTCGACGCGCGCACCGCGGTCGTGCACGTCGACGGCGTGCGGGTCAACCTCGACGAGGACCGCGTCTACCTCGCCTTCAACAAGCCCAAGGGCGTCGTCACGACGATGAGCGACGACCTCGGCCGCGTCTCGCTGGCCGACTACGTGGGCAACCGCGAGGAGCGCCTCTTCCACGTCGGTCGCCTCGACGCCGACACCGAGGGCCTGCTCCTGCTGACCAACGACGGCGACCTCGCACACCGGCTCCAGCACCCGGCCTACGGCGTCCTCAAGACCTACCTCGCGACGGTCCGCGGCCCGGTCGCCCGCGACGTCGGCAAGCGGCTGCGCGAGGGCGTCGAGCTCGAGGACGGCCCGGTCACCGTCGACTCCTTCAAGATCGTCGACCACCAACCCGGCCGCGCGCTCATCGAGGTGGTCCTGCACGAGGGCCGCAAGCACGTCGTGCGCCGGATGCTCGAGGCGGTCGGTCACCCCGTCCTCGAGCTCGTCCGCACGGAGGTCGGCCCGATCCGTCTGGCCGACCTCAAGTCCGGGCGCCTGCGCCGCCTCAACAAGGCCGAGATCGGAGCCCTCTACAAGGCCGCCGGTCTGTGACACGTGCGACCCCGGCGACCCACGTCCACGTCGTCGGCACCGGCCTCATCGGCACGAGCCTCGGCATCGCGCTGACCAACCAGGGCCACCGCGTCACGCTCGAGGACCCGTCCCCGACGGCCGTGCACCTGGCCCGCGACCTGCGGGCCGGCGAGCCGCTCGAGGCCGGGCAGGAGGGGCGCGACCCCGACGTCGTGGTCGTCGCGGCACCCCCCGACGTGGCTGCCGACGCCGTCACCGCGGCCCTGAGGCGCTGGCCGCACGCCGTCGTCACCGACGTCGCGTCGGTCAAGGAGACGGTGCTCGAGCGCGTCCTGGCCTCGGGCGCCGACGCGTCCCGCTACGTCGGGTCGCACCCCATGGCCGGGCGCGAGCGCTCCGGCGCCGCCGCCGCCCGGGCCGACCTCTTCGACGGACGCGCGTGGGTCGTCGTGCCGCACGCGGGCTCGAGCGACGCCGCGGTCCGTGCCGTGCGCGCCCTCGCCCTCGAGGTCGGCGCCGCGGTCCGTGTCATGCCTGCGCACGAGCACGACGCCGCGGTCGCCGCGGTCTCCCACGTGCCGCAGCTGGCGGCGAGCATCGTCGCCGCGTGCCTGCGCGAGCTGCCCGAGCCCGCCGTCGGCCTCGCCGGCCAGGGCCTGCGCGACGTCACCAGGATCGCCGCGAGCGACCCCCGCCTGTGGACCCAGATCCTCGCCGGCAACGCCGACGCCGTCCGGGTCGTCCTGCGCCAGGTGCGCACCCAGGTCGACGACGTGCTCGTCGCGCTCGACCACCTCGTGGACGCCGACGGCGCCGGATCGCTCGCGACGCTGAGCCGCGTCCTGGAGTCGGGCAACCTCGGCCACGCCCGCATCCCCGGCAAGCACGGTGCCGCACCGGCCGCCTACGAGGTCGTCTCCGTGGTCGTGCCCGACGAGCCCGGCGCCCTCGCCCGGCTGCTCACCGACATCGGTGCCGCCGGCATCAACCTCGAGGACCTCCACCTCGAGCACGGCCTCGGCCAGGCCGTCGGTGTGGCGGAGGTGTCGGTCGTCCCGGCGTCGGTCGAGCCGCTGCAGGCCGAGCTGACGCGCCTGGGTTGGCGCGTCCACGACTGAGCGTGCCCGCGGCGGCACCCCGCCCAGGCACTATCCTCTGGCGCATGTCGCAGACCGCCGATCAGCACGAGCAGCACGACCAGGCCCTCTCCGGGTTCGTCATCGCCATCGACGGCCCGTCGGGCTCGGGCAAGTCGAGCGTCTCCAAGCAGGTCGCGCGCACGCTCGGCTACGGCTACCTCGACACCGGCGCCATGTACCGCGCGCTGACGTGGTGGTGCCTGCACGAGGGCGTCGACCTCGCCGACGCCGACGCCATCACCCGGGCCGCCGCCGACTTCCCGCTCGCCATCGGCACCGACCCCGACCACCCGACGGTGAGCGTCGACGGCACCGACGTCGGCGCCGCGATCCGCGAGACCCGCATCTCGACGAACGTCTCGGCCGTCGCCACCGTCATCCCGGTCCGGGAGATCCTGCGCGACCTGCAGCGCCGGCTCGTCTCCGAGGCCGGCGCCGCGTCGGGAGGCGTCGTCGCCGAGGGGCGCGACATCACCACCGTCGTGGCCCCCGACGCCCCGGTGCGGATCCTGCTCACGGCCTCGGAGGAGGCCCGCCTGGCCCGCCGCAGCAAGGAGCTGCACGGCGACGCCGAGGAGCACTCGGTCGCCGCCACCCGCTCGCAGATCGTCGACCGCGACAAGGCCGACTCGACGGTGTCGCAGTTCACCGTGGCCGCCGACGGTGTCACCACGGTCGACACCTCGCACCTGGACTTCGAGGGGTCGGTCGCGGCCGTGCTCGCCGTCGTCGAGGCGGCCCGGGCATGACGGCAGCCACCGCGCCGCACCCGAACCGCGCCCGCGTCGGCCGACCGATCGGACGCTTCATCTTCAGCACGCTCTACCGCGGCGTGGCCCGTCACGCCGAGCGGGTGCCGCGCACCGGACCGGTCATCCTCGTGGCCAACCACGCCGCGTTCCTCGACGGCCCGCTCGTCTTCTCGATGGCGCCGCGCCCGGTCAGCTTCCTCGTCAAGCAGGAGGCCTTCTCCGGCTTCTTCGGCTGGACCATCCGCAACGTCGGGCAGATCCCCATCGACCGCACCGTCGGCGACCGGGCTGCGCTTGCGGCCGCCACCGCCGTGCTCGAGGAGGGGGGAGCGGTCGGCATCTTCCCCGAGGGCAACCGGGCCGACGGCGACGTCCAGCAGGTCAACCAGGGCGCGGCGTGGATCGCCCTGCGCACCGATGCCGCCATCGTGCCGGTGGCCGTCATGGGCACCCGTGTCGAGGGCGGCACGAAGGACTCCTGGCCGGCGCCCCGCTCGCGCCTCCTGGTCGACTTCGGCGAGGCGTTCCACCTCGAGGTCGACGCCTCCGCACCGGGCCGTGACCGCCTCCGTCTCGCCAGCGAACAGCTGCGCGACCGCCTCGCGTCACACGTGCGTCTCGCGCGGGTGGAGAATGGTGCCTCCAGAGACGTTCACTGATTCGAGGACACCGTGACTGACGAGACCGCCCGCCCCACCGACGAGGGCGCTCCGATCTCGACCACCACCGCCGACGACGCCAGCGTCGAGCGCGCCCTGCGAGCCGGGCTCACCGAGTTCGAGCTGAGCCCGGAGGACGAGGCGCTGCTGTCGGCCGAGGGCCCGCTGGCGGGCGACGAGGCCGAGCGGGGACCGCTGCCGGTCGTCGCCGTCGTCGGCCGCCCCAACGTCGGCAAGTCGAGCCTCGTCAACCGCATCCTGCGCCGCCGCGAGGCCGTCGTCGAGGACGTCCCCGGCGTCACCCGCGACCGCGTCTCGTACGAGGCGGAGTGGGGCGGGCGGCGGTTCACCATCGTCGACACCGGCGGCTGGGAGGCCGACGCGTCGGGCATCCACCTGCGCGTGGCCGAGCAGGCCGAGATCGCCATCGAGCTGGCCGACGTCGTCATGTTCGTCGTCGATGCCACCGTGGGCTCCACCGACGACGACGAGAAGGTCGTGCGCCTGCTGCGCCGCTCCGGCAAGCCGGTCGTGCTCGTGGCCAACAAGGTCGACGACGAGCGCGGCGAGGCCGACGCGGCCGCCCTGTGGAACCTCGGCCTCGGCCAGCCGTGGCCGGTCTCGGCCGTGCACGGTCGCGGCAGCGGCGACGCGCTCGACGCCGTCCTCGAGGTGCTGCCCGACGTGTCGGCCCACGGCGCCTACGCCCAGGGCGGCCCGCGACGCGTCGCGCTCATCGGGCGCCCGAACGTCGGCAAGTCGAGCCTGCTCAACAAGCTCGCCGGCTCGGAGCGCGTCGTCGTCGACAACGTCGCCGGCACCACCCGCGACCCCGTCGACGAGCTCATCACGCTCGGCGGCAAGACGTGGCGCTTCGTCGACACCGCGGGCATCCGCCGCCGCGTGCACCAGTCCCGCGGCGCCGACTTCTACGCCTCGCTGCGCACCCAGACCGCCCTGGAGAAAGCCGAGGTGGCCGTCGTGCTCATCGACGCCGAGCAGCCGATCGCCGAGCAGGACATCCGTGTCGTGCAGCAGGTCATCGACAGCGGCCGCGCCCTCGTCATCGCCTACAACAAGTGGGACAACCTCGACGAGGAGCGCCGCTACTACCTCGAGCGCGAGATCGAGAAGGAGCTCGTCCAGGTGCCGTGGGCGCCGCGGGCCAACATCTCGGCGCGCACCGGCCGCCACATGGACCGCCTCGTGCCGGCCATCGAGACGGCGCTCGACTCGTGGGACACCCGCATCCCGACGGGCCGCCTCAACGCGTTCCTCGGCGAGATCGTGGCCGCGCACCCGCACCCGCTGCGCGGCGGCAAGCAACCGCGCATCCTCTTCGCCACCCAGGCCTCGACGCGTCCGCCGCGGTTCGTCATCTTCGCCTCGGGCTTCATCGAGGCCGGCTACCGCCGCTTCATCGAGCGTCGCCTGCGCGAGCAGTTCGGCTTCGAGGGCACCCCGATCGAGGTGTCGGTGCGGGTCCGGGAGAAGCGCCGCCGCTGACCTCCCGAGGCCGGACCAGCAGGTCGCACCCCGGCCCGGCACCCCGATTCGGTTGCGGGGCAGGGGGTGCGCTATGGTTTCGATCGCCCCGAGGGGCAACGGGCTGTGGCGCAGCTTGGTAGCGCACTTGACTGGGGGTCAAGGGGTCGCAGGTTCAAATCCTGTCAGCCCGACCGTTTGACGAAGGGACTGTTTCCCACGACGTAGTCGTGGAAACAGTCCCTTCGTCGTTCGGCGGGCAGCCAGGATCCGCCGGAGCGCACCGCCGCGAGGAACGAGCGACGGGACGCGACGGCGGCGTCCTGTCAGCCCGACCGGTCCCCGGTTCTCAGCGGCAAGCCGCCGGACGACCGTTGCGCGACGAGGTGGCCCCGGCGGCGGCGCGTCAGGCCCCAGGTGCCGGAGTGTCGGGCACCGGCGTCGACCAACGGTCGTCGGCCGGCGATGCCGAGGCTCGGCACCCACGTGCCCGAAGACGACGACGGCCCCGCGAGAGGCGTCTAGCGGGGCCGTCGCACTGCAGTGGCTCAGGTGAGGGTGCGGACCTTCTTGACGACCTTGCGGGCCGTGCGACGCGCCTTGCGTCGGGCGCCGGCGACGAGGTCTCGGCTGCGGGACGCCACGGTGGCGCCCTCGGGGTCGTCGGTGAGGTTCCAGTACGCCTTGGACTTCTTGACCGTCGAGGCGTCCGGCTTGCGCCACGGCTTCATGAGCGTCAGGTGCGGACGCTCCCACGCGATGTCGCGCTTGACGACCTTCGCCGGGACGCCGGCGGCGATGACGTTGTTCGGCAGGCGTCGGGTGACGATGGACCGCATCCCGATGACGGTGCCGTCGCCGATGACCGCGCCGCCGAGCACGCACGACTGCAGGCCGAGCCAGACGTGGCTGCCGATGGTGATGTCGCGGGGGGTGTTGACGCGCTTGCCGGTGCGGACGTCGAAGATCGGGTGGCCGTCGTCGGCCCGCACCTGGACGTCGGAGGCGATCATGACGTCGTCGCCGAGCGTGATCGTCGCGCCCTCCGCCGCCGACATCGACACGGTGGTCGTCGTCGACACGTTGTCGCCGAGGCGGATCGTGGCGCCGTCACCGACGCGGATGGCGCCCATGAGGGCCGGCACCCCGTGGCTCGACCCGATCTCGCAGAGGCCGTTGTCGCAGTCGAAGTCGATGACGAGCTTGCCGATGCGGAAGGGGGACGCGATGCGCAGGACGTTGTTGGAGCCGGTGAACTTGACCTTGACGTTCGCGTCGACGCGACCGTCGAACTCGATCCGGTTGCCCTGGTCGTCCTGCCAGTTCTCGAGCACGGTGATGACAGCCATGGCGGGGAGCCTAGTGGCGCCGGCGCATCCCACCGAGTCGGAGCCGCCCGGGCCCCGGGTGGTTGGTCAGGCGCCGCCGCGCGAGCGGGCCTCGGCCCGGGTGCGGGGTGGGGGAGGGGCGCCCGCCGCGAGCTCGAGGTCCGCGGCGGTGGGCCCGCCCGGATGCCTCGTGTCGGTGGCCCCGGACGTGTCGCGTTCCCGATCGCGGGTCCGGGGCCCGTCGACGCCCGGTGCGTCGGCCCGCACCTCGGCGGCACCGACCGTGAGGGCTGCGATCGCCGTCGTGACCGGCACCGCGAGGACGAGCCCGATCGCCGAGGCGAGCGTGCGCACGATCTCCTCGGACAGCGACTCGGTCTGGAGCAGGTCGAGGACCGGCCGCTCGTAGAGGAACAGGAGCATGAGGACCGGCAGCGCCGCACCGGCGTAGGCGAAGACGATGGTGTAGATCGTCGAGGCGATGTGGTCACGGCCGATGCGCATGCCGGAACGGAACAGCTCACGCCGCCCCATCGATGGGGCGGCCGCGCGCAGCTCCCAGACGGCCGAGGACTGCGTGATCGTCACGTCGTTGAGCACGCCGAGGCCGGCGACGATGATGGCGCACGTCAGCAGCTCCTGCGGGTGCAGCGTCGTGACGAACGAGGACAGCGTGGCGCCCTCGTCGTCGGCCACGCCGCTGAGGCGGGCGAGGTCGACGGCGAGCAGGCCGAGCCCGGCGGTGATGCCGACGCCGAACAGGGTGCCGGCCAGGGCCGTGCTCGTACGGATCGAGAGGCCGTGGGCCAGGTAGAGGACGACGAACATGATCGCCGAGCTGCCGACGACGGCCACGAGCAACCCCGACTGCCCCTCGAGCAGCGCCGGCAGCATGAACCGGGCAACGACGAGCCCGCCGAAGCCGAGCCCGACGAGCGCCAGGATCCCGCGCCACCGGGCGACGAGCGCCACGACGAGGACGAAGAGCCCGAGCATGAGCGAGAGGGGCGCACCACGCTGCACCTGCAGGAAGGAGAAGCCCTCGGGCTGGCCCTGAGCCGGCGGGGTGCGCATCAGCTGGACGGTGTCTCCCGCGCGCAGGCCCGACTCCGTCACCGGGGGCGGCACGGCGACCGTCACCGTGGGGTGCACGTCACCGGAGGACGCGGTCGGCTGCTCGAGCTGCACCCGGATCGCGCCGCACGTCGCACCCGCCTCGGCCACCTCACCGCCCTGTCCCGGTGCGGTGGGGGCCCCGGTCGAGGCGTCCTGCCCCGCGCAGACCGGCAGCACGTCGAGCACCTCGGCGAGCGGGAAGGTGACGCCCGGCGCGGCGAAGTCGGTGGTGCCCACACGCCCGGCCGCCCCGGCGTCCGACGGCCAGAAGCGGACGACGCCGAAGAGCGTCGCCGCTGCGGCGAGGACGACGAGGGCCGTCAGGGCGACACGGGCGAGAACGCTCACGGACACGGACGCCGCGGCCTCGTGATCGCCGGGTCGGTGGCTGTGGCTGTGACCGCCGGACATGGTGCGGAGTGTGTCACAGCGTGTCCGGATCGATGCCGAGTGGCGTACGCGGGGCCGCGAGGCGCCCGTTAGGCTGACCGCCGTGGGTGAGCAGAAGGACGCGGCGGACCGCGAGCACGTGGTGTCGAACCAGCTCCTCACGATCCCCAACGCGCTGTCGGTGCTGCGACTGCTGGGCGTGCCCGTCTTCCTCTGGGCGATCCTCGCGGAGCGCGACGGCCTGGCCCTGCTGATCCTCATGCTGTCGGGGGTCACCGACTACCTCGACGGCAAGATCGCGCGGACGTTCGGCATGGAGTCGCGCCTCGGGCAGTTCCTCGACCCGATCGCCGACCGTCTCTACATCCTCACGACGCTGCTCGGCCTCGCCTGGCGCGAGGTCATCCCGTGGTGGGTCGTCGTCGTGCTCCTCGCGCGCGAGGTCGTCATGGGCGTCATGCTCGGCTACCTGCGCCTGCGCGGGCAGCTCGGCCTGCCGGTGCACTACGTCGGCAAGGCGGCGACCTTCAACCTCCTCTACGCCTTCCCGCTGCTGCTCCTGGCCCACCGCGACGACTGGGTGGGCGATCTCGCCCAGCCCATCGGCTGGGCCTTCGCCTGGTGGGGGATCACCCTCTACTGGCTCGCCGCGGTCCTCTACGGCATCCACGCGCGCATCGTCCTGCGCGACCGCGCGGCCCGGGCGGTGCCGTCATGACGAACGACCCGACCGGCACGAACGGCACGAACGACACGGGCGGCACCAGCGGACGCCGGCGCCCCGACGCGTCGATGACGCTCATCACCTCGATGCTCGAGCGCCCGCTCGACCCGGGCTACCAGCAGGCGGCGGACCGGCGCGAGGCGCAGGGTCTGCCGCGCTCGACCTCCTACACCACGCCGCTCGTCATCGTCCTCGCCGTGCTCACCGGCTTCCTCTTCGCCCTGGCCGCCCTCTCGCTGCGGCCCAAGCCGACGGCGGCCGCCCAGGTCAAGGCCCAGCTCGTGGCCCGCATCGAAGGCTTCCAGAAGCAGGCGAGCACGCAGGACGCCAAGGTCGTCGCACTGACCCGGCAGGTCCGCGACTACGAGGCCCTGGCCCTGAAGCAGAGCGGGTCGAGCGACCTCGGTGGCCAGATCGCCGGGCTCGAGGTCCAGGCCGGCACCGTGGGGCTCACCGGCCCGGGCCTGACCCTCACCATCGACGACGCCGCCTCCACCGAGGCGGGCGGGGGCGCCGGGTCGCGCCCGAGCAGCGGGTTCGAGCCGGGACGGGTGACGTCCGCCGACCTGCAGATCATCGTCAACGGGCTGTGGGGCGCGGGCGCCGAGGCGATCTCCATCAACGGCCACCGGCTCAGCTCCACGGCGGCGATCCGGTTCGCCGGGCAGGCGATCATCGTGGACTTCCGGCCCCTCGCGCGGCCGTACGTCATCACCGCCCTCGGCGACGGCACCGGGATGCAGCAGCTCTTCGACCAGGCCTTCGCCGGCGTCTACCTCTCGCAGCTGACCCAGGAGTTCAAGATCCGCTCGGTGCTCAAGACCGCAGACACCCTCAGCGTGCCGGCCGACTCCGCGTCGCGCCTCGAGGTGGCCCAGCCCATCACGCCTGCGGGATCGGCGACCTCGACGAGCCCCGGCATCACCTCGACCCAGCGCAAGGCCGCCCCCGGTACGGCGCCCCCGGGCGGCACCGCGACGGACACGGCCACCAACAGCGCCACCAACAGCGCCACCCAGACCGACAGCCCGACCACCGCCCCACCGACGACCAGCGCAGGCAACAGTCAGGAGAACCCGTGATCCCCGTCTTCGGACTGCTGGCAGGCCTGGCGATCGGTCTGTTCATGCACCCGTCGGTCCCGGTGTGGCTCCAGCCCTACCTGCCCATCGCCGTGATCGCGGCGCTCGATGCGGTGTTCGGGGCCATCCGGGCCATCCTCGACGGCATCTTCGACGACAAGGTCTTCGTCGTGTCGTTCCTGTCGAACGTCGTGGTCGCCGCCTTCATCGTCTTCCTCGGCGACCAGCTCGGCGTCGGCGCCCAGCTGTCGACGGGCGTCGTGGTCGTCCTCGGGGTGCGGATCTTCTCCAACGTGGCCTCGATCCGGCGGCACCTGTTCAAGGCGTGACGATGAGCCGTAAGCAGACACCGCCCGACGAGACGCCCGAACCGGACGCCCCCGTCGTCAGCCACGACGTGCCCGTCCCCGAGGACACGTCGTCCACGGACGCCGGTCACGAGCCGGACGCCCCGGAGGCCGCAGGCGCGCCGGACGCAGACGTGCAGCCGCCCGAGCCCGCCGTCCCCATGGAGGACCGCTACGGCGTCGAGGACGACTTCACCGAGGCCGACACGGCCGCCGAGCCCGGGCGGCGTCCCGTCGAGGGCGTGGCCGCGTGGCGGCGCCTCTTCGCGATGTCGCGCCCCCGGGCCACCCGCGCGAACCTCCTCGGGGCGCTGCTCGCCGTCCTGCTCGGGGCCGGCATCGCCGCGCAGGTGCAGCTGACGAACGAGCGCGGCCTGGACCAGCTGAGCCAGACCGACCTCGTCCGGGTCCTCGACGACATCTCCGTGAAGTCCTCGCGCCTCGACCAGCAGGTCCGTGAGCTCGAGGCCACCCGCGACCGGCTCAAGAACGGCACCGGGACGGCCGCGGAGGCCCTCGAGCAGGCCCAGAAGCGCGTCGACACCCTCGGCATCCTCGCCGGCACCATCGGCGCCAAGGGCCAGGGCATCGTCCTGACGATCACCGACCCCGACAAGCAGGTCACCGGGCCGGTCGTCCTCGACATCATCCAGGAGATGCGCGACGCCGGCGCCGAGTCGATCGACGTCGGTGGCGTGCGCGTCGTCGCGTCCTCGTTCGTCGGCGACGCCGGTGGCGACCTCCTCATCGACGGCAAGGCGATCACCCGCCCCATCGAGATCAAGGCCATCGGCGACTCCAAGACGCTGTCCTCGGCGATGACGATCCCGGGCGGGATCGTCGAGACGGTGCGACAGAAGGGCGCCAACGCCACGGTCACCGAGTCACCGTCGATCCAGATCACCTCGGTGCACGAGTCGCACCCGATGACCCACGCGAAGCCGGCCCAGTGACCGCCCGGCGCAGGACGCACCGACCCGGGCATGGCATCCTCTCCCTTGCCGGTGGAGTGACCTGGAGTCAGACTGCCGATCCCCACCACCTCAGCGACGAGCTAGGAGCGACATGAGCGACCTCGAGTACCCCGCCGACCTGCGCTACACCAGCGACCACGAGTGGGTCCGGGTGGGTGACGACGGCGTCGTCCGCGTCGGCATCACCTCCTTCGCGCAGGACGCCCTCGGTGACGTCGTGTACGTCTCGCTCCCGGGCGTCGGCGACACCGTGTCGCCCGGCGACTCCTGCGGCGAGGTCGAGTCGACGAAGTCGGTCAGCGACGTCTTCGCGCCCCTCGACGGCGAGGTCACCGCCGTCAACGACGCGCTCGACGCCTCGCCCGAGCTCATCAACTCCGACCCGTACGGCGAGGGCTGGATGTTCGAGATGCGCCCGGCCGACGCCGCAGCCGTCGAGGGCCTCATGGACGCCTCGACCTACACCGCGACGCTGTCCTGACCGGTTGCAGCACCCAGCAGCACCCAGCAGCAACGCAGCACCCCGCACGTCCAGCGACACCCGCACCGTCCTCACGTGCGGTCCGTCGTGCCCGTCCGTCGCGCCACGGCGACCATCGAATGGTCGGTCCACCCGGCCGCGTCGGCGGGCGCGACGGGGACAGGCGTCAACTAGAGTGGTGACGCCCGCTTCGCCCCACCGACGGCAGGAGGACGGCATGTCGAACGATCACGACGATCGCGACGAGCACGGCGCTCCCGACCGGGACGAGCCGAACTCCGAACACCAGAACGAGGAGGACCGCATGTCGAGCGACCAGTTCGACTCCGACGACATGAACGTCGAGCCGCGCACCATGCGGTTCCAGGGCGTCCCGGCCCAGGACACCGAGCACCTGGACCCGCGTGGCCTGACGGCCGAGGACCAGGCCACGATCGAGGCGCTGCGCCCCGGCACGGCGCTGCTCGTCGTGCTGCGCGGCCCGAACACCGGAGCCCGGTTCCTGCTCGACGACCAGGAGGTCGCTGCCGGGCGTCACCCCGACTCCGACATCTTCCTCGACGACGTCACCGTCTCGCGCAAGCACGCCCTCTTCGTCAAGCAGGGCGACACCGGCTACCTCGTGCGCGACGCCGGCTCGCTCAACGGCACGTACGTCAACCGCGAGCGCATCGACGAGGCACCGCTGCACACCGGCGACGAGGTCCAGATCGGCAAGTTCCGCCTCGTCTACTACGCCGCCTGACCGACGGATGCCCACGGGGACGACGGGCGAGGGCGTGCTGCCCTCGGGACCACGCCTGACCATCGGCAAGGTCATCGCCGCCCTCTCGGAGGACTTCCCCGACGTCTCGGCGTCCAAGATCCGCTTCCTCGAGGCCGAGGGCCTCGTGACGCCGCACCGCACGGCGTCGGGCTACCGCACCTTCACGGAGTCCGACGTCGAGCGGCTGCGCTACGTCCTGGCGGCGCAGCGGGACCGGTTCTGGCCCCTCAAGGTCATCCGTGAGGCCCTCGACGCCCTCGACCGGGGCCTCACCGACGCCGGCAGCGGGGGAGGGCGACCGGTGCCGCCCGAGTCGGCCCCCGACCCCGACGTGCCGGACCCCGCCGAGCTCGCGCCGCGCCGCGGCGTGACCCTGACCGGCCCCGAGCTGCGCCAGGCCACCGGCATCGACCGCCCGACGATGCACGCCCTCGAGACGTTCGGGCTGCTCGCCGCCGACGCGTCGGGCCACTACGGGCAGGACCAGGTGGCCGTCGCCGCGGCGGCCCACGCCCTCGCCGCCCACGGCCTCGAGCCGCGCCACCTGCGCCCCTTCCGCACGGCTGCCGACCGCGAGATCGGGCTCGTCGACCAGGTGCTCTCGACCCATCGCGACGACGACACCAGGGGCGAGCGCGCGGCGCAGATCGCGGCGTCGTGCATCGCGCTGCACGTCGCTCTCGTCAAGGCCGGTCTCGCCCGCTGAGCGCACTGCCGAACCCCTGCCGGACCCTCCCGACAGGTGGCGAGGCCCGGGGTACGGTGGAGTCGTGAGAGAGGTCGATGTCCTGGGCGTCCGGGTCGAGATGCCGACGAACAACCCCATCGTGCTGCTGCGCGAGCGCGACGGCGGTCGGTACCTGCCGATCTGGATCGGTGCCGCCGAGGCGGCAGCCATCACCTACGCCCAGCAGGGTGTCGTGCCTCCGCGCCCGCTGACCCACGACCTGCTGCGCGACGTGCTGGCGGTCCTGGGCCACGAGCTGACGGAGGTGCGCATCGTCGCCCTCAAGGACTCCGTCTTCCACGCCGCGCTCGTCGTCGACGGCTCGGTCGAGATCAGCTCGCGGGCGAGCGACGCGATCGCCCTCGCGCTGCGCACCGGCTCACCGGTGCTCGTCGACCCCGCGATCCTCGACGAGGCGGCGATCGTCGTCAGCTCGGAGGAGGACGACGAGGTGGAGCGCTTCAAGGAGTTTCTCGACCACGTGTCGGCCGAGGACTTCGAGGGCCCCTCCGGCGGTGAGCCGGATGAGCAGGGTGACCCGGGCCGTCCCGGGCAGCCCGGCCCGGGGGAGTGACCAACCCTCAGGTTGAAGTGGAAGGTGAAGGTGGGCCCGGACGTCGCGACACGCCGACGCCGGCAGCGCCCGGTGATTGACGCCCACCTACCCGCGTCCTACCGTCGGATAACGACGTGTGTGTAGTTATCCCGATGTCGTCTGCGCGTGTCGCGCAGACCCGCCCTGAGGAGGACGGCATGGCCGCCATGGAGAACGCGCCCGAACCGGGCCGCACGGTGCCCAGCAGCGCCCAGGGTCTGCTCTTCACCGACGACCTGCCCGACCTCGCCGACGACATCGGCTACCGCGGGCCCACCGCGTGCCGCGCCGCCGGCATCACCTACCGGCAGCTCGACTACTGGGCCCGCACCGGCCTCGTCGAGCCGTCGGTGCGCAGCGCCACCGGCTCGGGCACCCAGCGGCTCTACGGCTTCCGCGACATCCTCGTGCTCAAGGTCGTCAAGCGCCTGCTCGACACCGGCGTCTCGCTCCAGCAGATCCGCGTCGCCATCAGCCACCTGCGTGAGCGCGGCGTCGAGGACCTCGCCCAGATCACCCTGATGAGCGACGGCGCCTCGGTCTACGAGTGCACGTCGGCCGACGAGGTCATCGACCTCGTCCAGGGCGGGCAGGGCGTCTTCGGCATCGCCGTAGGACGCGTGTGGCGCGAGGTCGAGGGCGAGCTCGCACAGCTGCCGAGCGAGCGTCCCGACGACGAGGCCCCGGCCGACCACCCCGGCGACGAGCTCACCGCGCGCCGCCAGGCCCGCAAGATGGCCTGAGCCCACCAGCGACACCCACAGCGACACCAGCACCAGCAGGGCCCGCCCGGTACGTCCGGGCGGGCCCTGCTGCGTCGGCTGGTAGATTTGGCGGTGCCGATCACCCCGCGTGGGAGAGTCCTCGAGGTGTCACCACCTGCGAGGCGCCGAAGGGGCAACATCCCCGGAACCTCTCAGGCGCCAGGACCACGCGGGCGAGGCACCTCTGGAGCCGGTGGGTGACAGACGGGGAGCGTGTGTGTCATCCGCTCATCCCGCCAGGAGCCCCGCATGTCGACCGACCAGCTCGCCGCCGAGACCGCGGCGTTCACCACCGCAACCGAGGGCTTCGCCGACTTCGTCGGCCGCCATGTCGGTCCTCGTGAGGACGACGTCGCCCGGATGCTCGAGGTGGTCGGCCAGCCGAGCCTCGACGTCCTCTGCGACCGGGCGATCCCGGGCGCCATCCGCTCCGACCTGCCGCTGGCGATCGAGGCCGCCCCCAGCGAGAGCGCCGTCATCGACGAACTGCGCGGGTTCGCCTCTCGCAACACGGTGCTCACCTCGCTCATCGGCCTCGGCTACTACGGCACCGTCACGCCGCCGGTCGTCAAGCGCAACGTCCTCGAGAACCCCGCCTGGTACACGGCCTACACGCCGTACCAGCCGGAGATCTCCCAGGGCCGCCTCGAGGCGCTGCTCAACTTCCAGACCGTCGTCACCGACCTCACCGGCCTCGACGTCGCCGGCTCGTCGCTGCTCGACGAGGGCACCGCGGCGGCCGAGGCGATGTCGCTCATGCACCGGGCCACCCGCGCGAAGGCCGAGGCCGTCGTCGTCGTCGACGAGCGCGTCTTCCCGCAGACCATCGCGGTCATGCGCACCCGCGCCGAGGCGATCGGCCTGCCGCTGGTCGTCGCCGACCTGCGCCCCGTCACCGACGCCGACGCGCTGGCCGCGGTCGCCGAGGGCGCGCCGGTCGCCGGTGTGGTGCTCCAGTACCCCGACGCGTCGGGCCAGCTGCACGACTGGGCGACGCTCACCGAGACCGTCCACGCGGCCGGCGGGCTCGTCACGGCGTGCGCCGACCTGCTCGCCCTGACCCTCGTCACGGCGCCGGGGGAGTGGGGCGCCGACATCGCCGTCGGCAGCGCCCAGCGCTTCGGTGTGCCGATGGGCTTCGGCGGCCCGCACGCCGGCTACATGGCGGTGCACCGCGGCCTCGAGCGCCAGCTGCCCGGCCGCCTCGTCGGTGTGTCCGTCGACGCCGACGGACACCAGGCCTACCGGCTCGCGCTGCAGACCCGCGAGCAGCACATCCGCCGCGAGAAGGCCACCTCGAACATCTGCACCGCCCAGGTCCTCCTCGCCGTCATGGCGAGCATGTACGCCGTGTGGCACGGCCCGGCCGGGCTCGTCGGGATCGCCCGCCGCGTCACCGGCCTCGCCACGGCCCTGCGCGAGCAGCTCGTCGCCGGGGGTGTCGACGTCGAGACGACCGCGTTCTTCGACACGCTGACCGTCGTGGTCCCCGGGCGCGCCGACGACGTCGTCGCGGCATTTGCAGACCGCGGCATGAACCTCCGCCGGGTCGACGCCGACCGCGTCTCCCTCAGCCTCGACGAGGCCTCCACGGCCGCAACGGTGTCCGCGATCCTCGCGGCCTTCGGCGTCGACGCGTCGGGCACCGTCGCATCCGGGGAGGCCGACGCGTCCGGCGTCCCCGCGACGCTCGCGCGCACGTCGGACTTCCTCACCCACCCGGTCTTCCACGCGCACCACTCCGAGACCGCGATGCTGCGCTACCTGCGCCGGCTCGCCGACCGCGACTTCGCCCTCGACCGCGGCATGATCCCGCTCGGGTCGTGCACGATGAAGCTCAACGCGACGACCGAGATGGAGGCCGTCACCTGGCCCGAGTTCGCGAACCTGCACCCGTTCGCGCCGGCCGACCAGTCCGAGGGCATCCGCGCCCTCATCGACGACCTCGCCGCGTGGCTCTGCGAGATCACCGGCTACGACGCCGTGTCCCTGCAGCCGAACGCCGGCTCCCAGGGCGAGTTCGCGGGCCTGCTCGCGATCCACGCCTACCACCAGGCCAACGGCGAGGGCCACCGCCGCGTCTGCCTCATCCCGGCGAGCGCGCACGGCACGAACGCCGCCTCGGCCGTCATGGCGGGCCTCAAGGTCGTCGTCGTCAAGACCGCCCCCGACGGCACGGTCGACATGGACGACCTGCGCACCAAGATCGAGGCTCACCGCGACGACCTCGCCGCGATCATGGTCACCTACCCCTCGACCCACGGCGTCTACGAGGACACCATCACGGAGCTGTGCGAGCTCGTCCACGACGCCGGCGGCCAGGTGTACGTCGACGGCGCCAACCTCAACGCGCTCGTGGGCCTGGCCCAGCCCGGGAAGTTCGGCGCCGACGTCAGCCACCTCAACCTGCACAAGACCTTCTGCATCCCGCACGGTGGCGGCGGCCCCGGCGTCGGACCGGTCGCGGTGCGCGCCCACCTCGCGCCGCACCTGCCGAACCACCCGCTCGCGCCGGAGGCGGGGCCCGAGACCGGCGTCGGCCCGATCTCCGCGGCGCCGTACGGCTCGGCGAGCATCCTGCCGATCTCGTGGGCGTACGTGCGACTCATGGGCGGTGCGGGCCTGCGCCACGCCACGCAGACCGCCGTCCTCAACGCGAACTACGTCGCCGCCCGGCTGCGCGAGCACTACCCGGTGCTCTACTCCGGCACCGACGACCTCGTCGCGCACGAGTGCATCCTCGACCTGCGCGCCCTGACCGCTCGCACCGGCGTCACGGTCGACGACGTCGCCAAGCGGCTCATCGACTACGGCTTCCACGCGCCCACGATGAGCTTCCCGGTCGCCGGCACGCTCATGGTCGAGCCCACCGAGTCGGAGAACCTCTACGAGCTCGACCGGTTCTGCGACGCGATGATCGCGATCCGCGACGAGATCGAGCAGGTCGGCCGCGGCGAGGTCCCCGTGGCCGACAGCGTGCTGCGGCACGCGCCCCACACCTCGATGCGCCTGGCCGGCGAATGGGACCACCCGTACGACCGCGCCACGGCCGCCTTCCCGGTCGGGGTGTGCGCCCCGGACAAGTACTGGCCGCCGGTGAGCCGCATCGACGGCGCCTACGGCGACCGCAACCTCGTCTGCTCGTGCCCGCCGCCGGAGGCGTTCGAGGGCTGAACACCCCGGCCCGATTGGCTCGCGTCGGGCTCCCACATGTGGTTGTCTCGCTTCGTGGGAGCCGACGTCGAGCAGGCCAGGTACACCCGGGAACAGCGACAGCAGTACCGGGAGAAGGTCCGGCGCGACCTCGACGTGTTCGAACGCATGCTCGGCAAGAGCGAGTTCGAGTTCGACCGGCCCATGACGGGCCTCGAGATCGAGCTCAACCTCGTGTCCGAGGACCTCGGTCCGAAGCTCGACAACAAGACCGTCCTCGAGCAGATCGCCGACGAGAACTTCCAGACCGAGCTCGCCCGCTACAACATCGAGCTCAACGTCCACCCGCGGCCGCTGCCGGGCGACTCGGCGCTCGAGCTCGAGAAGGACCTGCGCGAGTCGCTGAACCAGGCCTCGGCCCGGGCCGCCGACCTCGGCGTCGGCATCGTGGCCATCGGCATCCTGCCGACGATCATGTCCGAGCACTTCGAGGGCGACTGGATCAGCGAGAACATCCGCTACGCCGCGCTCAACAACGCCGTCCTCGACGCGCGGGGCGAGGACGTGTGGCTCGAGCTCGAGGGACCGACGGGCGAACGGATCGCCCGCTACTCCGACAGCCTCGCGCCCGAGTCGGCGTGCACCTCGATCCAGCTGCACGTGCAGGTGCAGCCAGAGCGGTTCGCCGACCACTGGAACGCCGCCCAGGTGCTCGCCGGCCCGCAGCTGGCCGTCGGCGCCAACTCCCCGTTCTTCCTCGGCCAGCGCCTCTGGGCCGAGACGCGCATCCCGCTGTTCACCCAGTCGACCGACACCCGCTCGGTCGAGCTGAAGAACCAGGGCGTCCGGCCCCGGGTCTGGTTCGGGGAGCGCTGGATCACCTCGATCTTCGACCTGTTCGAGGAGAACGTGCGCTACTTCCCGGCCCTGCTGCCGGAGATCTCCGAGGAGCAGCCCGAGGACGTCTTCGAACGCGGCGAGGTGCCCGAGCTCAAGGAGCTGCGGCTGCACAACGGCACCGTGTACCGGTGGAACCGGCCCATCTACGACATCGTCGGCGGCCGCCCGCACCTGCGCGTCGAGAACCGGGTGCTGCCCGCCGGTCCGAGCATCGCCGACGTCCTCGCCAACGCCGCGTTCTACTACGGCACCCTGCGCGTGCTCGCCGAGGAGGACCGCCCGGTGTGGACGCGGATGAGCTTCTCTGCGGCAGAGGCGAACTTCGAGGAGGGCGCCCGCCTCGGCATCGACGCCCGCTCGTACTGGCCCGGGTTCGGCGAGGTGCCGACGACCGAGCTCGTCCTGCGCCGCCTGCTGCCGATGGCGCACGAGGGCCTCGAGCGGTGGGGCGTGTCCTCGGCGGTCCGCGACCGCTACCTGACGATGATCGAGCAGCGCTGCCTCACTGGCGTCAACGGGGCCTCGTGGCAGACCGAGTGCGTCGCCCGGCTCGAGGCCCGCGGTCTGACGCGCGACAAGGCGTTGCGCGAGATGCTCGGGCGCTACATCGAGGGGATGATGGCCAACGAGCCGGTGCACACGTGGGAGCTGCCCTCGGCGCCGTGACGCGTCGGGATGTCGCGGGTCAGGCGTCCTTGAGCAGGCGCCAGGGCGAGAGGTTGAACGAGCCGATGCACCGCGTGGACCGGTGGTGCGTCAGCACGCTCATCGATCCGGCGTCGAGGACCAGCTGTTGGCCGAAGCGCGGGTCGACCCCGAGGTAGGCGGCGGTGAGGACGCGCAGCGCGTGCCCGTGCCCGAAGAGGGCGACGTTGCCGTCCTGCAGGGCGGGCCACACCTTCTCGATGACCTGCCGGCCCCGCTCGGCCACCTGCTCGATCGTCTCGCCCGGGGTGACGCCGGGCTTCACGCCGTCGACGAAGACCTCCCACGGGTGGCCGATGTCGGCGCTGATCTGCTTCGTCGTGACGCCCTCGTAGGCGCCGTAGTCCCACTCGCGTAGCAGCGGCTCGACCTCGAAGTCGCCGAGGCCTGCGAGCTCGGCCGTGTGCCTGGCCCGCTGGAGCGGAGAGACGAGGACGCGAGAGAAGGTGCGGGGGCGCAGGATGTCGGCGAGCTCGCGCGCGGCCGCCTCGCCCTCGGGCAGCAGCGGGAGGTCGGTGGTGCCGGTGTGCTGGCCGGTGAGCGACCACTCGGTCTCGCCGTGCCGGAACAGGTAGATGTCGCCGGGGACGACGCCGTCGCGCTGGGCCATGGCGCCATCCTCGCACCCGCTCGGGCAGACTCGCCTCATGGACCTGTCCTTCGAGCTGCTCAACGTCTTCGCCGTCGAGGGCGACCCGTTCTCCGGCAACCCGCTCTGCGTGCTCACCGGCGCCGCAAGCCTGTCCGATGCCGCGATGCAGCGCTGGGCCCGGCAGTTCAACCTCAGCGAGACGACGTTCGTCACCGGGCACGACGACGCGGGGGAGGCGTCTGTGCGGATCTTCACGCCCGGGCACGAGATGCCGTTCGCCGGGCACCCGACGCTCGGCACCGCCGAGGTCGTCGCCGGGCTCGCGGCCGCCGGGGGCGCCGCCCCGCCCGAGCGGGTCCACCTGACGATGCCGGCGGGGCGCATCCCCGTGCACCGCGTGGCAGGCGGCTGGCGCCTCGACGCCCCGGCCGCCACCACGCGTCCGGTCCCCGCGAGTGCCGCCGACCTCGCCCGCACCCTGGGGCTGGGCGTGGAGGCCGTGTGCGACGCGGCGTGGGTCGATGCCGGTGTGGAGCAGCTCGTCGTGCGCCTGCGCGGGCCCGAGGACGTCCGGGCCTGCGTCGCCGACCCGCGCCTCATGGCGCAGCACATGACCTCTCCCGGGTGGCCGCCGCACGTCTACGTGTGGGCCTGGACCGGTCCGGCCTCGATCGAGGCGCGCCTCTTCTTCACCCAGGACGCCTCGGTCGTCGAGGACCCGGCCACCGGGTCGGCCTGCGCCAACCTCGGGGGCTGGCTGGCCGAGCAGGGACACCGCGACGCGACCATCGAGGTGCGGCAGGGCGCGGCGGTCGGCCGACCGTCGCGTCTCGTGCTCGAGGTCGACGCCGGGGGCCGGGTGCACGTGGGTGGGCGCGTCGAGCGGGTCGGGTCCGGCGTGCTGGCGGGGGAGCGGGGCTGACATGGGCGTCTACATCGGCTTCCTCCGCGCCGTGAACGTCGGCAAGCGTCAGGTGCGCATGGAGCGGCTGCGGAACGTGCTGTCCGACAACGGGTTCCGCGACGTCGAGACCCACATCCAGACGGGCAACGTCAAGGTCACCTCGTCGATGCGCAGCGTCGCCAAGGTCGAGAAGGAGCTGCGGCGACTCATCAGCGAGGCCTTCGGCTTCGACGTGCCGGTGGTCGTGCGCACCCCCGCCCAGCTGCGCCGGCTCGCCGACGACGCCGAGTCGCTCGACTCACCCATCACGTCGGACGCCCGGCGCTACGTCACCTTCATGACCGGCGACCTGGCACCCGAGGGCGTCGAGGCGCTGCACGCCTGGGACGTGCCCACCGAGGCCGCCCGGGTCGTCGGCGGCGACATCGTGCTGTTCCTGTCCGACGGGGTCCAGGGCTCGCGGCTGACGAATGCCCGCATCGAGAAGCTGACGGGCGCGGTCGGCACGGCACGCAACATCACCGTCGTGCGCGCCCTCGCCGACAAGTGGGGCGGCTGAGGGAGGCCCGGCTCCGGCGGCCGGTCAGAGACGCGAGCGCCGGACGAGCTCGAAGCAGACCACGGCGGCCGCGGCCGACACGTTGAGCGACTCGACGCCCGAGGCCATCGGGATCGACACCCACGTGTCGACGAGGCGCGCCACCTCGGGCGAGAGCCCGGCCGTCTCGCTGCCGAGGACGAAGGCCACCGGCTCGCGCAGGTGCGCGGCGAAGAGGTCGTCGTCACCCGACGCGTCGAGACCCACGACGTGGAAGCCGCGCCTCTTGAGCGCCGCGACGGCCTCCTCCGCGGTCGCCGTCTTGAGGATGGGTGCCTTGAACGCCACCCCGGCCGACGCCTTGACGACGAGCGGGTCGAGCGAGGCGACGCCGCGGCGGGGGACGACGACCCCGCCGATCCCGGCCGCCGTGGCCGAGCGCAGGATCATGCCGACGTTGGCCGGGGTCGTGATGCCGTCGAGGACGAGGACCGAACCGAGGGTGGAGGCGTCGGTGTCGAAGGCCTCGAGGGCTGCGTCGAGCGGGCGCATCCGAGGAGCCGTGACGTCGGCGAGCACACCCTGGTCCTGCCGGCCGTTGCCGGCCAGCTTCTTGACGCGGTCGGCGCTCGCCCGCTGGACCTGGACGCCGCGACGCCGCGCGGCCTGCTCGATCTCGCGGATGCCGGCACCCCGCACGCCCTCGGCGACGACGACCTTGTCGACGTGCAGCTCGTCGTCGAGGAGCACCTCGTGCACCGGGTTGCGCCCGTAGACCGTGATGAAGCGGTCCTTCGGCGAGACGGGCTCGGACCCGTGGCGATCGCTGCTCGGACGATCGGTGCTCTGGCGGGTGGTGCGGCGGTCCTGCGGGGTCACCGCGTCAGGATGTCACAGCGAGGTCGAGGAGCCCGACGTGCTCGGGGCGCAGCCGCTGCCGGGCCGCCTCGAGCGGCAGCAGCTCGGCCCGCAGCACCTCGCTGCCGTCGGGCACCGGCACGGCGTCGTCGGGCAGCACCCCGGCGAGCACGACCTCGATGCGCGGCCCGCGCCGGGCGCCGGGTACCGGGCGCACGCGCAGGACCCGAACCTCCTCGAGACGCAGCCCGGTCTCCTCGCGGACCTCGCGGGCCAGGCCCTGCTCCCACGTCTCGCCGACCTCGGCCCAGCCGGACGGCAGCCCCCACGGGTTGCCCATCCAGTAGCGGTGCTCCTGCACGAGGACCCGGCCGTCGCGTGTCGTGACGGCGCCGGTGAGCCCGACGAGGAAGGTGTCGTGGCGCCAGCGCAGCAGCCGCCACTGCCACCGGCCCCCGATCCGGCGCCAGACCGTGCGGGCGAGGGCGTGGACCGGCGACATGTGCCCAGCCTTTCACGCCGGGAATGGGCGAGGAGGACCCTGCGTTAGAGTGGTTGAATTCTCAACAACCAAGGAGCTGGGAGCCATGCAGTTCGGGATCTTCACCGTCGGCGACGTCACGACCGACCCGACGACGGGTCGCACACCGACCGAGCACGAGCGGATCAAGGCGACCGTCGCCATCGCGAAGAAGGCCGAGGAGGTCGGTCTCGACGTCTTCGCCACCGGACAGCACCACAACCCGCCGTTCGTCGCACCGGGCAACCCGCCCGTGCTACTCGCGAGCATCGCCGCGCAGACCGAGCGGATCATCCTGTCCACCTCGACGACCCTCATCACGACAACCGACCCGGTGCGCATCGCCGAGGACTACGCGATGCTCCAGCACCTGTCCGACGGCCGCGTCGACCTCATGATGGGCCGTGGCAACACCGGCCCCGTGTACCCGTGGTTCGGCAAGGACATCCGCGAGGGCATCGAGCTCGCCATCGAGAGCTACGCCCTGCTGCACCGGCTGTGGCGCGAGGACGTCGTCGACTGGCAGGGCAAGCACCGCACCCCGCTGCAGGGCTTCACCTCCACGCCCCGCCCGCTCGACGGCGTCGCGCCGTTCGTGTGGCACGGCTCGATCCGCAGCCCGGAGATCGCCGAGCAGGCCGCGTACTACGGCGACGGCTTCTTCTCCAACCACATCTTCTGGCCGGCCAGCCACACGGCCCAGATGGTGCAGCTCTACCGCCGCCGCTTCGAGCACTACGGCCACGGCAGCGCCGACCAGGCCATCGTCGGCCTCGGCGGCCAGGTCTTCATGCGCAGGAACAGCCAGGACGCGGTGCGCGAGTTCCGCCCGTACTTCGACAACGCGCCGGTGTACGGCCACGGGCCCTCGCTCGAGGACTTCACGACCCAGACGCCGCTCACCGTCGGCAGCCCGCAGGAGGTCATCGAGCGCACCCTCGGGTTCCGTGACTACGTCGGCGACTACCAGCGCCAGCTCTGGCTCATGGACCACGCCGGCCTGCCCCTCAAGACGGTCCTCGAGCAGCTCGACATCCTCGGCGAGGAGGTCGTCCCCGTGCTGCGCAAGGAGTTCGCCGCCCTCAAGCCCGCCCACGTGCCGGACGCCCCGACCCACACCAGCCTCGTCGCCGCGGCCGGCGGCGCCCACGACGCGACGGTCTACGCCGCCGCCGACGACGTCACCGGTGCCTCGCCCGAGACCGGCACCCACACCACCGACAGCACCCAGGACACCGCGGAGGTGACCCGATGACCACGAACCTGCACCGGCCGCTCCACCTCGCCGTCGTCACGGCCGGCCTGACCCAGCCGTCCTCGACGCGCCTGCTCGCCGACCGCCTCACCGACGCCGTCGTCGCAGCCCTCGCGCCCCGCGACGTCGTCGTCGAGGTCGTCGAGGTGCGCGACGTCGCCCACGAGCTGACCGACAACGTCCTCACCGGCTTCGCCGCCCCCGAGCTGCAGTCCCGGCTCGACGCGGTCGCCGGGGCCGACGCCGTCATCGTGGCGACCCCGGTCTACGCGGCCTCCTACAGCGGCCTGTTCAAGATGCTCGTCGACGTGCTGCCCAAGGACGCCCTGCGCGACACCCCGGTCCTGCTCGGGGCCACCGGCGGCACCGCCCGGCACTCGCTGGCCATCGACCACGCGCTGCGGCCGCTCTTCGCCCACCTCGGCGCGCTCGTGGCCCCGGTCGCCGTGTTCGCGGCCTCCGAGGACTGGGGCAGCGTCGACGCGGGCCGGCTCGGGGAGCGCATCACCCGCGCGGGTTCGGCGTTCGCCGGCCTGCTGACCGGAGCCCCCCGCCGGGAGCGCGTCGACCCCTTCGAGGACGTGACGCCGTTCGCGGCCCTCCTCGACGGCCTCAGCGCCTGAGAGACCCCGTCGCCCACCCGCAAGGCCGATCAGGCGCCGCGGGTGGGCGACCGGGCAGACTCGGGCCCGTGACCTCGACTCCCACGGGCTCGACCGTCCCCGCTCTCGCGCGGCGCCTCACCACCTCCGACGCGACCCTCATCGGCGTCGGGTCGATGGTCGGCGCGGGCCTGTTCACGGCGTTCTCGCCGGCCGCCGCGTCGGCCGGCTCGTGGCTGCTGCTCGCCCTGCTGGTCGCCGGCGTCGTCGCGTTCTGCAACGCGGCGTCCTCGGCCCAGCTCGCTGCCCAGTACCCGACGTCCGGAGGCACGTACGTCTACGGACGCGAGCGCCTCGGCCCCTGGTGGGGGTTCGTCGCCGGCTGGGGGTTCGTCATCGGCAAGACCGCGAGCTGCGCCGCCATGGCGCTCGCCTTCGCGGTCTACGTGGCCCCGCCGGCCTGGCAGCGCCCGGTCGCGGCGGCGGTCGTCGTGGCCCTCGTGGCCGTCAACTACCGCGGCATCACCCGCACCGCGGCCCTGACGCGCGTGCTCGTCACCGTCGTCCTCGTGCTGCTCGGCGTCGTCCTCGCGACGACAACCGTCCTGCGCTGGGGCGAGCCGCCCCTGGACGGCGGCGTCGCCGCGCCCGGCACCGGCGGCGTCGGTGGCGTGCTGCAGGGCGCGGCGCTGCTCTTCTTCGCCTTCGCCGGTTACGCCCGCGTCGCGACGCTGGGGGAGGAGGTCGTCGACCCGACCCGGACCATCCCGCGGGCCGTCGCCCTCAGCTTCGCCGTCGTCCTGCCGCTCTACGCGGTGACGGCGGCCCTGCTCCTGCACGTCCTCGGACCCGGCGCGACGGCCGCCACGCGGGCTCCGGTGCACCGGCTCGCCGAGGTGGCCCAGGGCCTGGACGGCTGGCTGTCGTGGGTCGCGGTCGTGGCGGCAGCGGTGGCCACGCTCGGGGCGCTGCTCGCGCTCGTCGCCGGCGTCGGGCGCACGACCCTGGCGATGGCCCGCGAGGGCGACCTGCCGCGAGCGCTCGCGGCCGTCCACCCCCGCTACGCCGTGCCGCACGTCGCCGAGCTCGTCCTCGGCGTCGTCGTCGTCGTGCTCGTGCTGCTCACCGACCTGCGCGGCGTCATCGGGTTCTCCTCGTTCGGCGTGCTGACCTACTACGCGGTGGCCAACGCCTCGGCCCTGACCCAGGCAGCGGAGCACCGGCGGTACCCGCGGCCGATCGCGGTGCTCGGGCTCGTCGGGTGCCTCGTCCTCGCCTGGGCCGTGCCGCTCGCGTCGCTCGTCGCCGGGGCGCTCGTGCTCGCGGTCGGTCTGCTAGGCCGGCTCGTCGTCCGCCGCGTCCGGCGCTCGCGACACGCCTGACGCCGTGCACGGGGGACCTCTCCCCATGGACTCCGGGCTCGGCGCGCCCTAGCGTGGCCGCACCGTCGTCAGGAGGTGTGCCGTGCTGTACCGCAAGGGTGCCGACCCCGTCGTGCTCGACCGCGTCGCCGGCGAGCTCGCCCGCTGCGCGCGCGACGTCGACACCGTGCGGGCCGACGCCTCCCGCGCCGTCACAGCGATCGGACACGCCTGGGGCGGGGCCGACGCCGACCGTGCCGCCGACGACTGGCGCCGGGCATCCGCGCACCTGTCCGTCCTCGGTACGCGTCTCGACGACCTCGCCTCCCGCTTGCGTGAGAACGCACGCGCCCAACGTGGAGCGAGCGAGGCCGCCGGTGGCAGTGGGGTGCCCGTGTTCCCGTGGCCCTTCGGCGGCGGTGGCGTCCCGGGTTTCCCCTTCGCCCCCTCCCCGAGCGGGAGCGAAGCCTCCGAGCCGCTGGCCGACGAGACCCGCGGCACGGAGCCGCAGCCGATCGACCTCGAGCTGGCACACCTCGCGCAGGGCGTCTACGACGGCGAGGGCACCGACCGCTTCAGCCCCGTCGCCGACGACGACCTGCGGGCGCTCGGCATCGACCCGTCGCGACTCACCGGACCGGGCGGCTTCCAGGCCCAGGTCTACCGCGACGCCGACGGCGGCTACGTCCTCGCCTTCGCCGGTACCGACCCGACGAGCGTCAGCGACTGGGCCACCAACGTCCAGCAGGGCACCGGGCAGCTGAGCGCCCAGCACCTGCAGGCGATCCGCCTGGCCCAGGCCCTCGGCACGGCGGTCGGTCCAGAGCACCTCGTCCTCACCGGCCACTCGCTCGGCGGCGGACTGGCCAGCACGGCGGCGGCCGCCACCGGTGACCCGGCCGTCACCTTCAACGCGGCCGGCGTCCACCCCAACACCCTGCTCGCCGCCGCGGCGCTCGGCGGCAGCCACCTCGGCGTCGCCGCCGACCAGGTCCGCAACTACCACGTGCGCGGCGAGCTGCTCACGACGCTGCAGAACCCGCTCGGGTCCTTCGTCGACCACGTCCCGTTCGGCATCGGCGACAACGCCCTCGCCCCCGACGCCCTCGGCACCCAGATCGCCCTCGACCCCGCCGAAGGGCCGCACGTGTCGGTGTCGGGATGGGCCGCGCTCAGCCCCGTGGTCGGCGCCATCGACGTCGCCACCGACCTCGGCGGGTGGTCGGTGCACGAGCACCAGGCGCCCTCGGTCATCGACGCCATGGAGGCGAGCACCTACTTCGGCAAGCAGTGACGCCCCGGCGACCACCGAAACACACTGCGGCTCAGGCGAGCTCGAGCCGGTCGACGACGAGGTCGGCGATGGCCAGCGACGCCGTGGCCGCGGGGGAGGGCGCGTTCCGGATGCAGAACACCGCGCCGACGCGGCTGAAGCGGAAGTCCTCGACGAGCGAGCCGTCGCCGTCCATTGCCTGGGCCCGCACTCCGGCGGGCGCGGGGAGCACGTCGGACTGGCTCAGCTCGGGCACGTAGCGACGGACGCGGCCCACGTACGTGCGTCGGCTCAGTGAGCCGGCCACCTCGTGGAGGCCGGTGCGCACGTTGGCCCGGGCGAAGCGTCGGAACCCGGGCGAGGCCACCAGCTCGCGCAGCTGCGACGCGTCGACGTCTCCGCGCCGGTAGCCCTCGCGGGCCGTGGCCAGCACGGCGTTGGGCCCGAGCAGCACCTCGCCGTCGGTACGGCGGGTCAGGTGCACGCCGAGGAACGGGTAGCGCGGGTCGGGCACCGGGTAGACGAGCCCCCGCACTAGGTGACGCGCCTCGGGCCGCAGCCGCAGGTACTCACCGCGGAAGGGCACGATGCGCGGCTCCGGTCCGTCGCCGGCCAGGGCGGCGAGCCGGTCGGCCCCGAGCCCGGCCGCGACGACGACGACGTCGGCGGTGACCCCGCGCCCGTCGGCAGCGGTGAGCCGCACCGGTCCGGAGTCCCGGCGCCGCACGTCGACGACCTCGAAACGAGTGAGGACCTGTGCGCCCGCGTCCGACGCGTCGGAGAGGAACGCCCGCGCGACGGCGCCGAAGTCGGTGACGGCGGTCGTCGGGGACAGCAACGCGGCCCGCCCGGTGACGTGCGGCTCGACGTCCCGCAGGCCGTCCGGACCGAGCCGCTGCAGGCCGGGGACGCCGTTGGCGCTCGCCCGGCGCTCGAGCTCGCGCAGGCGAACCTCCTCGTCAGCGTCGAGCGCGACGACGACCTTGCCGAGCTCGTCGTAGGGCAGGCCGCGCTCGCGGCAGTAGGCCGAGAGCCGCCGCACCCCCTCCCGCGACAGGCGCGCCTTGTCCGAGCCGGGCGCGTAGTAGACGCCGGCGTGGACGACGCCGCTGTTGTGGCCGGTCTGGTGCGTGCCGGGCTCGGCCTCCTTCTCGAGCACCGTCACCTCGGGCACCGTCCCACCCGGACCGGGCCGCGTGAGGCGACGCGCCACCGCGGCCCCGACGATGCCGGCGCCGACGACGACCACGCGGCTCCGCGCCGGCCCGGCGGTCACGCGCCCTGCTCGACGGCGTCGACGTCGGCCTGCGTGGCCGGCACCACGTGCTCGGCGTACGGGTCCGGGTGGCGGGCCACCCAGACGCGGATGTACGGGCACAGCGCGACGATGGCGTGCCCGGAGGCGATCGTCGCGTCGAGGGCGGTGCGGGCCAGGCGGCTCGCCAGCCCGTGGCCCTCGGCCTCCGGGCGCACCTCGGTGTGGAAGAAGACGACCCGGTCGGGCCGGCCGTCGGTGCCGGGCACGACGACGTACTCGGCGATGCCGACGACGCGGTCGCCGTCGCGCACCTCCCAGCGACCGGCATCCGGTGCGTCGGCGACGGTGAACGGGTCGGCGGCGCCGTCCTCGGGCTGGCTCGCGGGCTCGCTCATCGCCCCAGCATGGCAGGGTGGGCCCCATGGCGAAGTACTTCGACGTCCACCCGGTGGACCCCCAGCCGCGCGCGATCCGCCAGGCGGTGCAGGTGCTGCGCGACGGCGGTCTCGTCGCGTACCCGACCGACTCGTGCTTCGCCCTCGGCTGCACCCTCGACAACCCCGAGGGCAAGGAGCGGATCCTGCGCATCCGCCACCTCGACGACAAGCACCACTTCACGCTCGTGTGCGCCGACTTCGCGCAGCTGGGCCAGTTCGTGCACCTCGACAACGCCGTCTTCCGAGCCGTCAAGGCCGCCACCCCGGGCCCGTACACGTTCATCCTCCCCGCCACCAAGGAGGTGCCGCGTCGCCTCCTGCACCCCAAGAAGAAGACCGTCGGCGTGCGCATCCCCGAGCACCCCGTCGTCCGCGAGCTGCTCCGCGAGCTCGGCGAGCCGATCCTGTCGAGCACCCTTCTGCTGCCCGAGGACGACGAGCCGATGACCGAGGGCTGGGCCATCAAGGACCGCCTCGACCACGTCGTCGACGCCGTGATCGACTCGGGGGAGTGCGGCCTCGAGCCGACGACGGTCGTCGACTGGTCCGAGGGCTACCCAGAGGTGACGCGCGTCGGCGCCGGGGACCCGTCGCCGTTCGAGTGAGCCGACGCGTGCCCGGCGCGCGCCGACGAGCGACCCACTGTCGCGACGTCCTCCGGTGGGGTTCAATCGCCCCATGAGCCACGCGCCGACGAAGGAGTCGATGACGGCACTGCTCGCGGGGCTCGACCCCGCCGAGCGGGAGACGATCCGGCTGCGCCTCGACCGTTTCACCGACGACCTCGTCACGGCGCTCGCGACGCTCTACCCGGAGCACGACGTGTCGGCGCTCGCACTGCGCCTCATCGAGCGCGCCGTCACGGGCTTCCGTGATCGCGACCCCGAGCTGCGTCGCCTCGACCAGAAGCGGCTCCTGCGGCCCGACTGGCTCCAGCAGCCCGACATGTTCGGGTACGCCTGCTACACCGAGCGGTTCGCGGAGGACCTGCAGGGGATGACCGGGCGCCTGGACTACCTGCGCGACCTCGGCGTCACCTACCTGCACCTCATGCCGCTGCTGCTGCCGCGCGACGGCGACAACGACGGCGGCTATGCGGTCGCGGACTACCGGCGCGTCCGGCCCGACCTCGGCGACGTCGAGGACCTGCGGACCCTGACCCGGGCCCTGCGCACCGAGGGGATCTCGCTGGTCCTCGACCTCGTCCTCAACCACGTCGCGCGCGAGCACGAGTGGGCCCGGCGGGCCCGCGCGGGGGAGTCGCGCTACCGCGACTACTTCCACGTCTACCCCGACCGGGTCATGCCCGATGCTTACGAGCGGACCCTGCCCGAAGTGTTCCCCGACTTCGCGCCGGGCAACTTCACGTGGGACGACGAGCTCGGCGGCTGGGTGTGGACGACCTTCAACGAGTGGCAGTGGGACGTCGACTGGTCCAACCCCGACGTCCTCGTGGAGTACGCCGAGATCGTCCTGCACCTGGCCAACCTCGGCGTCGAGGTGCTTCGGCTCGATGCCATCGCCTTCACGTGGAAGCGGCTCGGCACCAACTGCCAGAACCAGCCCGAGGTGCACGCCGTGGCCCAGGCGCTGCGCGCCGTCGCGCGGATCGCGTGCCCCGCCCTCGCGTTCAAGGCCGAGGCCATCGTCGGCCCGCGCGACCTCGTGCAGTACCTCGGCCTCGGCGCCCACGCCGGACGCGTCAGCGACCTCGCGTACCACAACAGCCTCATGGTGCAGGTCTGGTCGATGCTCGCGACCGGGAGTACGCACCTGGCGCGGGTGGCGCTCTCGTCGCTGCCGCCGACCCCGCCTAGCGGCACGTGGATCTGCTACGTGCGCTGCCACGACGACATCGGCTGGGCCATCGACGACGAGGACGCGGCCCGGGCAGGTCTCGACGGCTTCGCCCACCGCCGCTTCCTGTCCGACTGGTACGCCGGCGAGTTCCCGGGTTCGTGGGCGCGCGGGCTCGTCTTCCAGGCGAACCCGGCCACCGGCGACAAGCGGATCTCCGGCACGGCAGCGGCCCTGGCGGGGCTGCAGGCCGGTGAGGAGGCCGGTGACCGGGACGGGCGCGACCTCGGCCTCGCACGGCTGTTCCTGGCCCACGCCGTCGTCGCGGGCTGGGGCGGCATCCCGGTCGTGTGGAGCGGCGACGAGCTCGGCCTGCCCAACGACCCGCTGTGGGACCTCGAGCCCGGCCACGAGGACGACAACCGGTGGGCCCACCGGGAGCGCCTGGACTGGGACGTCGCCACCCGACGGGCCGACCTCGCGACCGACGCGGGCAAGGCGTTCCAGGGCCTGCGCCACCTCGCGCGCGTGCGCGCCTCGCTGCCCCAGCTGCACGCGTCCGCCCCCGTGCGCGTCGTCGCCGACAGCGACGACGGCGTTCTCGTCGTCGAGCGTTCGCACCCGAGCGGGCCGATGGTCGGCGTCTACAACGTGACCCCGACGTGGCGCACCGTGGCCGTCCGGCACCTGCACGAGGCCGGGATCGCCCAGCCCGTCGACGCCCTCGGCGGTCACCCGGTCTACGCCGGGCCCGACGGCATGGCCGCCCTCAGCCCGTACGCCGCGTGGTGGGTCGTCGACGCGTCGGTGTGAGCCGTTCCCCGGCCACGACCCATCTCCTTGGTAAAGGTTGTGCGATAACCTTTACCAAGGAGGTGGTCCACGTGGCAGTCAGCTGGCCGACGCTCGGTCGCCGTACGGTGCCGTGGCAGCCCGTCGAGGGCTTGCTCGACCTCTCACGCCGGGCCCTGCGCTCGACCCCGCGCACCTACGACGCCGCCCTCGTGCCGACGGTCGTCGACGCGTCGCTGGTGCTGCCCGGCGACCTCGCCGCCGACCTCGACGAGGCCACCCGGCTGCTCGCGGCCTTCGATGCCGGGGGAGCGGGGGAGATCGCCCCGTTCGCCTCGGTCCTGCTGCGCTCGGAGAGCGCGGCCAGCTCGCAGATCGAGAACCTCACGTCGTCGGCCCGGGCGCTCGCCGAGGCCGAGATCGGTGAGGGCAACCGCGCCAACGCCTCGCTCATCCTCGGCAACGTCCGCACGATGCAAGCAGCGCTCGACCTCGCGGGCCGGCTCGACGAGTCGGCCATTCTCGCGATGCACCGCGCCCTCATGGCCCAGCAGGTGCGACACGCGGCAGGGGAGTGGCGTACCGAGCAGGTGTGGGTCGGCGGCTCGCCCCTGCACCCGGGCCAGGCCGATTACGTCCCGCCAGTGGCCGCCGACGTCCCGACGCTTGTCGCCGACCTCGTCGCGTTCATGGACCGCGACGACCTGCCGCCGCTCGCGCAGGCGGCCCTCGCGCACGCGCAGTTCGAGACGATCCACCCGTTCACCGACGGCAACGGCCGCACCGGGCGGGCGCTGCTCCACTCGGTGCTCCTGCACACCGGGGCGATCCATCGGGTCACGGTGCCGATCTCGGCCGGCCTGCTCGCGGTGCGCGACGACTACTTCGCGGCACTGACCGCCTACCGCGCCGGCGACGCCGAGCCGATCCTGCGGTGCGTGGCCGGCGCCGCCCGCAGCGGCGCCCACATCGGTGAGCGGCTCGTCGGCACGCTCCGCGACGTCCGCGCCGAGTGGGACGAACGGCTCACGGCCCGTGGCGGGTCCGCGGCTCGGGCCGCGCTCGACCTGCTCGTCCGCCAGCCCGTCGTCACGGCCCGCGTCGTGGCTCGGGAGCTCGGCGTCACCGCCCCCACGGCGCAGACCGCGATCCAGCGCCTCGTCGCCGACGGCATCGTCGTCGAGTCGACGGGGCATCGGCGCAACCGGGTCTATCGGGCACCTGACGTGCTCCGGGCGCTCGACCAGTACGCCGCCGGGCTCGGTCGTAGAGTAGGGTGAGCGAATCCCACTGTGCCACAATGTAATTCGCCCATAATCGACATTATGCAATGGGGCTCGTGACCGACCGACGCGTCAGAAGACCCTCGGGACGAGCTGGATCTTGACCGCCTCCAGGCGCCGGTCCTGTCCGACGGTGCCCGCGGTCGCCCCGTCGACGACCCACGGCTGCCAGCCGACGTCCTGCACGTGCGCCGAGTAGCGGACGGAGTAGAACGTCGCGAGGTCACCGATGAGCCGGACCTGGAGCGCCTCCATCCGTCGCGACTCACCGACCGTGCCGATCATGGCCGGCGTCGTCGTCCAGGCCATCCAGCCAAGGCCCTCGACGTCGGCGCGGTACTGGACCTGCCCGGAGAAGGGCAGTCGCGCGGTGGACATCCGCAGCGCCTCGAGACGCAACGCGCGACCCGTCGTGCCGCTCACCGCGCCGTCGCTCACGGCCGCCATCCACCCGAGACCCTGCACGTAGGCGGCGTACGTCGTCGACGGCGCCTTGGCCAGCAGCCGCACCTGGATGGCCTCGATGCGCAGCGCGCGGCCCGTGGTGCCGGCCGTGGCGCCGTTGCGGACCCAGCCCATCCAGCCGACGTTCTGCACGTGCACGCGGTAGGAGAGGTCGAACCTCGACGCGAGCTCACCCGTGAGTCGCAGCCGGACCGCCTCGAGCCGCAGGGCGCGACCAGTCGTACCCACCAGGCCACCGGGCGCGCCCCAGCCCATCCAGCCGAGGTTCTGCACGTGGCCGTCCCCCTGCACCCCGCCGGTCAGCGTCGTGCCCGACACCGCGAACCGCACGGCCTCGAGGCGCCGAGCCTCGCCCGTCGTTCCGGCGATCATGCCCGACGAGACCGCCGGCTGCCACCCGGTGCCGGCGAGATGCGCCGGGAAGGTCAGGGTCGGCACGCCGGGGCCGTACGCCAGTCGCAGGTAGGCGGCGCGGGCCGACATCCAGTTCTTGAACGACCGGACGCCCTGCTCGAACGAGCCCGTGGTGTAGCCGAGGTTGCCGTCCCAGCGCTGGAAGTTCAGGTGGGCCGAGTCCTCGATGTCGGCCCGCAGGTCGTCGATCTCGGCCAGGGTCGCGTCGATCCGGCTGCGGAACGTGGAGGCGTACATCTGCTTCGTCAGCGCGACGAACTGCGGGTTCCGCGTCAGCGTCTCGAACCAGTTGTGCCGCTTCACCCGGAGGTAGGTCGTGGACTTGACATACTCGGAGCTGGGGTCGCCGCCCCAGATCTTCGGGGTGAAGTTGCCCATCGCGACGTCCATGTCCCACACCGGCCCGGCGTGGAGCTTGTCGCCGGGCCCGTTCTTGTAGAAGTAGACGCTCGAGCGGTCGAAGTCGTAGTTCTCCGTGACCTCGTGGATGAAGGCGTACTTCACGAACGAGTCCACGTCGATGAGCGAGCTGATCCTCTGCCAGTCCGGGGTCGGCGCGTAGAGCGCCGTCTCCAGCGCGTTGACGTCGGCCTGGATCTCCGCATAGGCGACCGCCACGGTGGGGTCGAGCACGTCGTCCACCCCGAGCGTCGCGTCCTTGAGCACGAACAACGTCCCGGTGCGGGCGGTCAGGAAGTAGTGCGGCTCCGCCCGGCCGTGGATCGGGTCCTGCTCGAGGAGCACGCCGTGGTCGCTGGTCAGGGCGACCCGGTTGGTGCCGACCTCGGTCTTCTCGACGAGCAGGTAGTTGCCGAGGTACTCGCCGTTGATGCTCAGGTCGACGTACCGCGACTCGGGCGAGTACGCCAGGCCGAAGGAGTCGGCGAGGTCGTAGGCGATCTTGTTGCGCAGCAGCGAGGGGTCCTGGTGGTTGGCCAGCAGCACCCAGGTCCGGCTCGACTGCATGCCGAGCGGGCCGACGGCGGTCGTGAACTTGATCTGGTACGGACGCTTGTCGAGGGTCCACGTGTAGTTGCCGCGACCCTTGATCGTCGCGCCGGCGTCGATGATGTCGTTGCCGGGGGTGGAGCCGTCGACGAGGTTGACCGTGGCCGCGACGGAGTTGTCCTTGGACGCGTGGATGTACGCGAGCGTGTTCTTGGTCGGGTCCGGGTCGGTCAGCGCCACCGACAGGAGCGGCAGGTTCGTCGGCGGCACCGGGGCCGCCGAGACCGCGCTGGGCGACGGACCCGCGGCGGTCGCCGACGCCTGAGCCGTGGCGACCGACGCCGGAACGAGCAGGGACAGGGCAAGGAGGGCGACAAGACCGCCCCGTCGTCGCAGCATCATGATGCTTCGTCCTCCCGGGGCCGAATTGCGTGAAAAACCACCCATTCCCGTAATGCGTTCTGCTGCAACGGAATTCGCAGTACGGCCCCGATACGTCGAGGGTAGGCACGACTCGCATCCCACGTCAGTGGTTCGGCGAACTCCGTGACCGGCGAGACACCCGGGGTGGCCGACTAGAGGCTCAGGTCCACCCAGGCACCGTGCGGATGGCACGTGCCGAGCGCCCGCGGCTCGCCCTCACGACCGGCACGCCAGCGCCTCAGCCCGACGACCGTGCCGCGGTCACCGGCACCGTCCGGCACGGGGACGGCCGGGACGCAGCCCGGCGGCTCCGCCGTGAGCCACGAGAGGTCGGACACCTCACGCGAGATCGCGTCGAGCACCGACGCGAGCCCGATCCTGCGCGACGCCTCGAGGTAGGTGAGGGCCCACGAGGTCAGGACCACGACGTGCGCGCCGGGCCCGGCCAGCGAGCGCGCACGCCCGACCGCGTCGTGCAGGCCGTCGACCATGTCGCCCGCGAGGACGAGCGGGGGGTCGTGGCGCAGCAGGCCCCGCGCCGCACGGAACCGCTCGACCCGGCCCGGCACGTCGGGCCACAGGCACGCCTCCAACCAGCGGACCGCCTCGTCGTCGTCGAGGTCCACGGGGGCGAGGTCGAGCCCGACCCGTGCACGCACGGGCGGCAGCCCGGCACCTCGTGCATGCAGCGCGGTGCCGACGCCCGCGCGGTCGACCCCCGAGCAGCGCACCGGGGAGGTGGCGTCGCCCAGGACCACGGTCCCGTGCGGCGAGGACAGCTCGACCGCGTAGCGGTCGACACCGAGCAGCAGCCCGGCACTCGCGCCCAGCTCGACGAGCGCGACCGGCACGTCCGGGCGATCCGTCGTGGCCATGGCGAGACCGGCGGCCGCGTACACGGACCGGTTGACCTCGTTCGTCTGCGTCGTGCGCGTCGCCATGAGCTGCCGCAGCTCGTCGGCGTGGTCCAGGACCGTGGTGCGCACGTCGGGCCACGGGTCGCCTTCAGGCAGGGCGTCCCGGCCCACGACGCTGGCGTACCAGCGGGCCGCGGGGACGTCGGGCCGGCGCAGGACGAGGTCGTGCAGGGCCGCGAACCACAGCACCGGACGCGCCTGTCCCGGCTGGGCCGACACGAGCAGCCCGGCGGTCTCCGGGTCCTCGGCGACGCGTCGGCTGACGGAACCGTAGAGCGGGAGCGACGCGTACTCCGCACCGAACTCGCGGAACCGCCGCCGCACGTGCGCGAGGCGCTCGGCCGCGCCGTCGTCGTCCCCCTCGCGTGAGGTGTGCCGGTCAGAAGCCGGTGGCACCGTCGACCCTCTCGCGCACGAGGTCGCCGTGACCGTTGTGGCGGGCGTACTCGCCGATGAGGTGCAGGTAGACGAACCGGACCTTGAAGGGTTGACCACCTGATCGCACGACGTCGTCGAGGTCGTGGGCAGCCGCCACGGCGTCGGCCCGGCTCCACTCGTCGAGCAGCGCCGCGTAGTCCTCGGCGGCGCGCTCGGGGTCCAGCTCGTCGAAGTCGCGGTCGACCCCCTCACCGAACCCGTGCAGCGGCACGACGTCCTGGCCGCCGACGCGCTGGCGCCACCAGATGCGCTCGACCTTGCGCAGGTGACGCAGCAGCCCGAGGAGGCTGACCCCGGAGGGCTCGACGGAGCGCGTCGCCAGCTGCTCGCCGGTCAGGCCCGAACAGATCGCGAGCAGCGTCGCCCGGTGGTAGGCGAGCAGCCCGGAGAGCAGCTCACGCTCGCCGGCGACGAGCGAGCCGCCCGGCTGCTCGACGGGCGGCGCGGTCCACGGGGCCGCCGGCTCGGCCTGGTCCGACGGCGGCGGGGTGGTCGTCACGGTCTGCCTCCGAAGTGGTTGCTGCGCAATGGGTTTCGCTCGAGCAGGACGGCGACCTCGTGGTGCGACGTCTGGGGGAACATGTCGAACAGGCGGGCCTCCACGGCGTGCAGCGACGGCATCGCGCCGAGGTCGCGGGCCAGGCTGTCGACGTGGCAGCTGGAGTAGACCACGTGCGAGGCAGGCGACGCCTCGAGCCACGCAGCGAGACGTGGACCGATGCCGCGTCGGGGTGGGTTGACGACGACGAGCCCACGGCCCGAGTCGGATTCGGTCACGCCGGGCAGCGCAGTCACGTCGGTGGCATCGCCCACGGTGAAGCCGAGGTCCGCGCTGGTGGCGCCCGACGCCGTGAGCGCAGCGGCGCTGCGGCGGGCCGACACGATGGCCTCGGGGGCCACCTCGACGCCCCGGACCACGCGGTCGGCCCGGCCCGGCGCGACGGCTGCCTGCAGGGCGAATCCGCCGACGCCGCAGTAGAGGTCGAGGACGACGGCCGGGTCGACCCGCGCCACCCAGTCGCGGGCCTGCCGGTAGAGCGCCGTGGCGACGCCGGTGTTGGTCTGGAAGAAGCTGTTGGGCCGCAGGAACAGCTCGACGTCGTCGAGACGCATGGGCAGGACGTCGGCGTCGGTGAGGAGGATCTCGACGTCGCCCTCGGTGACCGCCTTGTGCTCCGGCTGGAGGTTGACCGACACGACGCGCACCTCGGGCAGCGTGTCGAGGATGACGGCCAAGCGGGAGCGCAAAAGCGCCAGGTGCTTCTGCGACCGGAGGACGAAACGGAGCATCGCGTCCCCGTCGGGGGAGTGGGTCAGCAGGACGTGCTTGACCTCGCCGCGCCGGGACGGCACGTCGTACGGCTCGAGCGCCAGCGCGTCGAGCAGGTCGGCGACCCGCGGCACGAGCTCGGCGAGCCCGGGCTCGTAGAGGCCGCAGTGGCGCAGGTCGGTGCCGAGGCCGCTGCGGTCGAGGATGCCGACCGTCACCGCACCGGGGGAGCCCCCGACGACGAGCTTTGCCTTGTTGCGGAAGTGCGACTCGGGACCGGCGTGCGGCGGCAGCCACGTGACGCCGGCGGTGACCGGTGCGAGGACGTCGACGACGTGTCGCTGCTTGTCGGCCAGCTGGTGGTCGTGGGGGACGCCCATGAGGGTGCACGAGCGGCACCGGTCGGCATCGAAGTAGTCGCACAGCATCGGGGCCAAGGCTACGGTCGCCGGGCGTCGTCTACCTCCTCGGGTAGAGGGGTTCTCTCCACTGAAATGACATAATGTCGATTATCGGCGTTACAAGGGTGAGCATGGATCGC